>NZ_JAYRDZ010000006.1:0-324111 GCF_041909175.1 Aquabacterium sp.
CCATGGACTTCCCCTTCCGGATGAAAAACAGATGAGTTATTCGCACTTCCCATCTTGGTCATTTCAGACCGGTTGCCAAGCTCACCCTTGGCTAGTTCGGGACGGGGAAGTCCCTTTCATTCGTTAGACATCGCATTTCCAAGCGCAAAATTACTTACCTGGAGGGCCCATGAACGCCGTGGTTGAACAAGAGAAGCCAACTCTACTTAAAGCGATCGAACTGGTATTGGCCGATCCTAAAAATATCAAGCAAGAAACAATCAGTCTACTAGAAAAAATCAAAGTTGCACACCCAAGCAAGAGCAACAAAGAAGTTAGGAAGATCGCTTCGGAGAAAGTCATCTCCAACTACAGTTACTATGCAGCGTTCTCGGGAGGCGCTACAGCGCTTACAGGCGTTATCCCTGGGCTGGGAACCGCAATTGCAACATTTGGTGGCGCCACGGCTGATGCCGCACTTTCAATGAAATTTCAGATTGAAATGACGATGGCGTTAGCCACTGTCTACGGGCACGACATATTGCTTGAGGAAGAAAAAAGGCTCTGCCTTATTGTCGCCGGACTTGGTGCCATTAGTGAGGCAGCAAAAGAAGGGGGCAAAAGTGTAGGCTCGAAGGCATTCGTGAAGTTGGTTCAAGAAAATCTTAAGGGAGCAACACTTCAGGCAGTCAAAGAAATTTTCAAACGGGTTGGCATCACATTTTCCAGAAAAGCGCTGGAGAAAGCTATCCCTTTTGGGATTGGGGTGGTAATAGGGTTTAGCGCGAACAAGGGTCTGACCTGGTATGTCGGCACAAAAGCACGGGATTTCTTTTCTATTGAAGAGTAATTTACCTGCGCCAGCGATGTCTAACTGGTCGTTCAGCGCGGACGCCACTACAGGCCATGCCTTCGGCATTCTCATGGCCTGTACGGTACCCTCCGCACTTCGCGCTCCGGCGCCGGTTAATTAGGGCGTTGGGCCTTTATCGATATGCGCACATTCCAGAAAACCGCCCAGCCAAAGCATCGTCATCACTACGTTTGGAGGCAATACCTTCGCGCTTGGGCTAAATCGGAAAAAATATGGTGCCTGACCAACCGTGCCACTGCAAACCCGAATTTAATGAACATTGCTCAAGAGCGAGACTTCTACAAATTTCGCCACCTTGATCAAGCGGATATAGATTTTGTGCGGAAACTCGTTGTTGAGCAGGCAATTCCCGGCCTACGCCCACTTCACGAACGCACACTTAATCAGTATCTCAATGCGCAGCATGCTCTTGTCAAATCCGAGTCCGCCCGCAGCCAAATCGAGAGCATCGACCATGCCGCAAAAGTACTAGAGTGCAACTACCTCGAAGATTGGCATGCCGAAATTGAGGCCAGAGCTATTACACATTTAGCTTGCTTGCAAGAGGGCGATGCCACCTTCTACCAAAACAGCGACGCATGCATCGATTTTGCAACCTTCATGGCCGCACAGCACCTAAGGACGCAGAAGCATCGCGATGCAGTAGTTCATCCAAAATCACCTATTGACCCAAACAGAATTCGCAGAACGTGGCCGCTGGTATCACAGATGCTCGTAACCAACATCGCGTGGTCTATGTACGTAAACCGTAAAGAGCAGCCACTGCGCGTCATTCATAATGCTACTGGCATAAGCTTTCTGACTGCTGATCAGCCCGTACTCAACACACTGGCAAATCCTGAAACTCCTGATACGCCACCGACTCAATCTGCGCTCTACTACCCTATCTCTCCTGCAAAGGCTATTCTCATTGGAAACGATCCCGAAATCGGGAACAGTCTTCACATTCAAGCCTCTACTCAACTTGTGGGATCGTTAAACAGAAGGGTCATTGCAAACGCTCACCGCCATGTGTTTGCAGTGACTGAAGAAGAGTTGCTTACATCATGAAGATGAGCACAGGTAAACATATGGCTTGCTTCCAATCCATCACTAGCCTAGATTCAAGCATCAAGAGTAACACCGCAGGGGTTTGTGTGTTCTCGACACCCCATCCTTCGCACCCCAGCCTAAAGCGTCGTTCAACGCGGACGCGAAGCTTGTCTGACTTTTGTGGACATTTAGACCTAACGGAGAATGTCCCCTATGGCCTAAAAATAGGTCTCAAACTCGTCGGCCGATATTCAGGTTGACTTCAAGCTCAAGGCTGTCTCCATGAGCGACCCGTCCGTTTCTTGATCGAAAACGTCGCTGCTTTCCTTTGCATTCACCCCTTCATGCTCTCGCGTTGGCTCAAGCAGGGCTGGACTGCTGTTGCCGGTGCTTGCGTCAAACGTTTGGCTAATAAAAATCCAGCGTCCCCGCTCCGGTGGTAAGGTGGCAGCAAACCAAAGAGAAAGCATGCAATGGCAAAGCCAAATTACCAGTTCGAAAAGCGTCAACGCGAGCAGCAGAAAAAGCAGAAAAAGGCTGAGAAAGCTCAGCGCAAGGCCCAGCCCGCACAGACGGACCAGTCAAGCGTCCCATCTCCAATTCAGTCAACCTCGTCTACTGACTGAATCATGGGCAAGAGCGCGCTTTCAATGCGCGCTCTTTTCCGCTTTTGCGCCGTAAAAAAAGGGCCACAGCCACAAGATGGTCAAGAAGCCAAAGAAGGACAACAGGCTTACGAAGTAAACGCCATCAACACCACCGCGATGGCCATCACGCCGGTGGCCGCCCAGCCGAGCACGCGGTGCAGGCGCGAGATGGTCAAGTGCCCCATGATGTCGCGAGACTGGCCAATCCACATCATCACGACCATGATGGGCACAGAAATCACGCCATTGACGATGGCGCTCCACACCAGGGCCTTGATGGGGTCCACCTCAAACATGCTCAGCACGGTGCCGATACCGGTGGCCGCCACGATGATGCCGTAGAAGCCGCGTGCTTCATGAAAGCCGTTCGACAAGCCGGCCTGCCAGTCAAACACCTCGCTCACGGCATAGGCTGCTGACCCGGCCAGCACGGGCACGGCGAGCATGCCGGTGCCGATCACCCCCAGGGCAAACAGCATGAAGGCAAATTCGCCCGCCACAGGGCGGAGCGCTTCGGCAGCCTGGGCCGAGGTCTGGATGTCGCTGATGCCATGCATGTTCAGCGTCACGGCGGTGGCCAGCACTATGCACAGGGCAATGAGGTTGGAAAACAGCATGCCCACGAAGGTGTCCTGCCGGATGCGAGACAAATGCTCCTCTGCATAGGCCGGTTCATGGTGCAGGGCGGCGGTGTCCGGGCGGCGCCGGGCGTCTTCCACTTCCTGAGCGGCCTGCCAGAAGAAGAGGTAGGGGCTGATGGTGGTGCCCAGCATGGCCACCACCATGCTGGCATAGGTGCTGATCGACATGCCGGCGGGCATGAAATGCCATGGCTGGATCGATTCCCGCATGGCTTGTTGCCAGGGCACATGCACCACCAGGATCACGGCCACATAGGAAAACAGCGCCAGCGTGAGCCATTTCAGGATGCGGACCGAGCGTTCGTACGAGAAAAACACCTGCCCCAGCATGCTCAGCAGCCCAAAGCCGACGATGTAGGGCCATACATGGCCCCCGGTCAGCAGGCGAGCCGCCTCGGCCATGGCGCCCACGTCGGCCGCAATGTTGATGGTGTTGGCCACCACCAGCAGGCACACCAGCATCAGCGACAGCCAGCGCGGGCACACGCGTGCAATGTTGGCAGCCAGCCCGCGGCCTGTGACCCAGCCAATGCGGGCTGACAGCATCTGGATGCCGATCATCAGCGGCGTGGTCAGCAGCAGCGTCCAGACCAGGCTGAATCGAAACTGAGACCCAGCCTGCGAGTAGGTGGCGATGCCGCTGGGATCATCGTCGGCTGCGCCCGTGATCAGACCCGGTCCCAGGCGGTTGGCGAAGGCTTTGGTTTGCGGCAGATTGCGGCGTGCAGAGGCCACTGCACGAGCCAGAATGGGGTTCGTGGCGAAACGTTCTTGCATGGGGTGCTCCCGACGGCGCCCGTGTCCTGGGCAAAAGCGCCGTGTGCCCACATGTGGGTGTGGGCTGATGTGTTGTCATACCGGGATCGCGCGTTGGCGCAACAAACCACTGTGTGGTTTCCCGGACGGTGAGGGCGAGACCTTCACCGTCCGGTTCTGTCAAACACGTCTTGGTGACGTGCTCACAGACTGGACGGCAAAGGCCAGCGACTAGGGGCTGGGTTCATGGCTTTGGCCGTCAAGTTGAGAAGCGGCGGATTATGTCGGAAGCCTTGTGCGGAATCAAGCCGCCATCGCCATGGACGTCTCTGTCGTGAAGTAGTACGACAGCCGCTTGCGTGGCGCCAGGTAGTCGTAGGCGGCTTGCGGCAATTGGGTCGGCTTGATGGTCTTGCTGACCACCACATCGGGCTCTTGCTCCAGGTCCACGAGGATGGCATCTTCTTTTGGCACAGCCGGGTCGTAGACCAGCAGGGTGGGCTTGAGGGGCCGGCTGCTGTTCACCGATACCACCATGCCCAGTGCGCCGTTGGACAGCACGACGATGGTGCCTGGCGGGTAGACGCCCATGCATCGCACAAACGTGGTCATGGCCATGGGGTCGAAATGCATGCGTTGTTGCGCATACAAGATCGACAGTGCCTCGTGAGGGGTCATCGCCTTGGCCGGGTTGGGCGGGTTGCACAACTCGTCGTAGGCGTTCACCAGCGCCACAATGCGGGCCAGCAAGGACAGCTGCGGCGCCAGCAGCTTTTGCGGGTAGCCGGTGCCATCGGTGCGTTCATGGTGCTGGGCAATCACCAGCAGCGATTCGGGCGGCAACTCCAGTTTCTTGCCGATGTCGACGCCGTACATGCAGTGCTGCTGAAACAGGGCCAGTTCCGCCCGGTTCATGGGCTCCAGCTTGCGGACGATGCGATCCGGGATTTCCTGCTCGCCCACGTCATGGAACAAAGCACCCAGGCCGAGCAGCTTGATGGCCGCCGCGGGCGCTTTCATTTCCTTGGCCAGCATCATGGACAGCAGGGTGACGTTCAGCGAATGGTGGTAGACGTCTTCGCCGCCAATCTTGTCTGCCATCAACTGGATCGCGATGTCGGCGTCAACGAGCATCGAGTCCGCCATGGAGTTGATCAACTCCGTTGCCTGCTCCTTCACCTGAAACGGCTGAGCAAAGACGTTCTGGTTGATCAGCCGGATGGTGCGGGTGGTGGAGAGAAACTCTCTTTCACAGGCAGACACCTTGGCGCGCTGGGCCGCCAACCGCTCCAGCCGCTCGCGCTTGGCCTGGTAAGCGGGGTCGTCCTCGTGAGACACGGCAGGCACTTCTGGTGGTGGCGGCTCTTGAGCAGGCGGCGGCAGTGGCTCCACATCGCTTTTGGATGGCGAAAAGCGGATGCGCTCCAGCCCGAGCGCCCGGATGGTCGAGATCTGCTCTTCGTTCTTGATCTTGAAGCTTGAAAAAGTGAAGGGGTGCTCGACCCAGGTCAGGTCCAGGTGGATGTAGAGGCCCACACGCAACTGACTCGGCGTGATGAAATGATCACTGCCTTCTGCTTTACCACTCACTGCTTCATTCTCCAGGCTCACAGGGCATCCGTTCGACTTGTTTTGATGGCGTATCCGAGGGGCATGACCATTCCCGCCCCACAGACATAAGGGAATACCGCTGTGCTTATTTTCGGCATCCGCAATGGATGCTTGAGGTTTGCAACTGTACGAAAGGTGTCAGTGGATTGCTTGTATGTCGTGGCGACTTGTGTGGATAGCCTTTGCCTAATGGCAAGGCCTGTGCCTAAAATGAACCACTAGCCATTGAACAGAGCCTCACATGAGTACTTCCCGCCGCTCTCCTCGTGCAGCCGCGTCTGCCCAGACTGAAAACGCTGTGCCAGAGCAGGAGACCGAGCAGGCCGATGCGCCGGTTCCTACGGGCGTGCGGGCGATCAAGAAGTACCCGAATCGTCGTCTCTACGATACACAGACCAGCAGCTACATCACCTTGGCTGATGTCAAGGCCATGGTGCTGGCGTGCGAAAACTTTGTGGTTGTTGATGCCAAGACGGGTGAGGATCTGACACGCAGCATCCTGCTTCAGATCATCCTGGAGGAGGAAACTGGCGGTGTGCCGATGTTCTCGACGCAGGCACTGGCACAGATCATCCGGTTTTACGGCAACACCATGCAGGGCTTGATGGGCAGCTACCTGGAAAAGAACATCCAGTCGTTCATCGATCTGCAGTCGCGCCTGACCGAAAACTCCGTGGTGAACCTGCAGGCGCCGCTCATGCAGAACTTCATGGGGGGCTACGTGGAGCAGTCCCGCCAGATGTTTTCTCAGATGCAGGAACAAATGAGCAAGCAGGCCGAAACCCTGATGGGTGGGCTGGCCTCAACGCTGACGCCCAAGAAGTAAGGGTTTCAAACCCTGCCAGATGTTGTCCAGCATCTGTGGGTGTGCTTTGGCCAGTGGGTGAATGCCGTCTGCCTGAAACCAGTTGAGGGCGTCGGGCCGGTCTGCCACGCCCTTGAGCAGGAAAGGCACCAGCGCGCATGAGCGCGCCTTGGCCACGGCAGGAAAGATGGCTGCGAAGTCATCGCTGTAGCGCTTGCCAAAATTGGGCGGCACCTGGATGCCGATCAGCAGCACCTTCGCGCCAGCGGTCTGTCCGAGTTGAATGATCTGGTTCAGGTTGTCTTTCGTGCTGCTCAACTGCAGGCCGCGCAAGGCATCGTTGGCGCCCAGTTCAACCAGCAGATGGGTAGGGCGGTGCTGCTTCAGCAGGGCAGGCAGGCGTGTCAGCCCGCCTGAAGTGGTTTCACCACTGACGCTGGCATTGACGACGGTGGCTGCGATGCCTTCATCATGAAGCCGCTTGTCCAGCAAGGCGACCCAGCCCGTACCTCTGGCCAGCCCGAATTCGGCAGACAGACTGTCACCGAGCACCAGGATGCGAGCCGGTTGGGTGACGCCGGTGGGTTTGGCTGCGTACGCCAGCACAGGCAAGGCGGTGCTCAACCCTGCAGCCAGCGCGATCAGGCGGCGTCGCGTAAAGTCGGGCTCGTGCTTTTCTGATTTCATCTTGTTCATGACAGCAATACCAGTGAAGGTGGCCAGTACGGAGCCTGTGTTGACCGCGTCGGGCTTGGCCAAGACCGTCGAAGACTCCTCGGGGCCGCTGACGATTCTGCACAAAATTGATCTCACGCTGTTGCAAGGGGAGACGGCAGCCATTGTCGGCGCCTCTGGTTCAGGCAAAAGCACATTGCTGTCCTTGCTGGCGGGGCTTGATGTTCCCAGCGCGGGCGAGGTGGTGTTGTGCGGGCAGTCGCTGTTCGATCTGGATGAGGATGCCCGCGCCATTCACCGAAGTCTGCATGTGGGTTTCGTCTTTCAGAGCTTTCAGCTGCTCAGCCATTTGACCGCGCTGGAAAACGTGATGCTGCCGCTGGAGTTGCGTGGTGTGCGCGATGCACGCGCGCAGGCCGAGGCGATGCTGGCGCGTGTCGGGCTGGGTGGCCGCCTGCACCACCGGCCGACGACCTTGTCTGGTGGCGAGCAGCAACGCGTGGCCTTGGCTCGGGCTTTTGTGGTTCGGCCACAGATCCTCATGGCGGACGAGCCAACCGGCAGCCTGGACCACGCCACAGGCCAGACGATCATGTCCTTGATGTTCGATCTGAACCGGGAGCAGGGCACGACCCTGGTTCTGGTGACCCACGACATGCAACTGGCGCAACTGTGTCAGCGCATTTTCCGCATCGATGAGGGCCGGCTGAGCGAAGAAGCGCGCCGAGACCAGCTGGGCTCAGGTACGATCCCGGCATGAGTCTCAAACCACTATTCGGCTTCCATGCCGTGTCGGTGCGCATGAAAGTGGCGCCCCAAACCATTCGTGAAGTGCATGTGGACGCTTCGCGCCGCGATCAACGCATGCGCCAGTTTGTCGAGCGTGCAACCGAGGCCGGGCTGCGCCTGATCGAATCTGACGATGACGCGCTGCAAAAGCTCTGCGGCAACCACCGCCACCAAGGTGTGGTGGCCAAGGTCGAAAGCCTGCCTCAGGTGAAGTCGCTGGACGACTTGCTGGACAGCCTTGAGGAGCCGCCGCTGCTGCTGGTGCTCGATGGGGTCACAGATCCCCATAACCTGGGTGCTTGCCTGCGGGTGGCCGACGGCGCTGGCGCACATGCCGTGATCGCACCGAAGGATCACGCCGTGGGGATCAATGCCACGGTGGCCAAGGTGGCCAGTGGTGCGGCTGAAACGGTGCCTTATTTCATGGTGACCAATCTGGCCCGCACGCTCAAGGAGCTCAAGGAACGCGATATCTGGGTGGTCGGCACTTCAGACGACGCACCCCAGACCCTTTACGGCGCTGATCTGCGTCGACCCACCGCGCTGGTGCTCGGCGCGGAAGGCTCTGGCATGCGACAGCTCACCCGCAAGAATTGCGATGAGCTGGTCAGCATCCCGATGATGGGTGGCGTCGAGAGTCTGAACGTGTCTGTCGCCAGCGGAGTCTGCCTGTATGAGGCGCTGCGCCAGCGCGGTGCCTGATCACTCTGGAACAGCCAGCCGGGCATGCCGGCGCTGTTCCATGGTGTCCTGGACGCGCCAGATCTGAAAGCTGATGGCGCAGCCCAGGGCGAGCCACAGCAGGGCCAGCCAGTGAAGTTGGGTGTAGCCCGAGCGTGCAATCAGCCAGCCGCCGCCCGTTGCGCCCATCGCCTGGCCCATGTAAATGGCTGATGTATTGAGCGAGAGCAGGGCAGGGGCCAGTCGCGGCGAAATGCCCCCCATGCGGGCCTGTTGACCTGAGTTGGTCGCAAAGCCGCCAAGCGCCCAGGGAATCAAAACCACAGCCAGGCCGATCACTGAGGTGGCCAGCGGCCACACCAGCAGACTGATGGCCATCATCGCCAGCGTGATGGTGACCGCCCTGGGCGCCCCCACCTTGTCGATGATCTGGTTGAGCACCAGGTTGCCGCTGAGCGCCAGGGCGCCGAACCAGGCAAACAGCAAGCTGATCTGTTCGGTGCTGGCACCAAAGCCGTCCTTGTAATAGGGGGCGGCGTAGGCCAGGATGGTGAACTGCCCACAGCTTTGCAGCGCGGTGATGGCCACCAGGCCGATCAGCATCGGGCTGGAGAACACCTTTTTCCATGATCGCGATGAGATGGCAGGGGGCTTGATGCCGGCTGGCATGCTGTGGTGCACAGCCCAGGCCGACAGAAACCCGCCAGCAGCCACCAGCGCCATGGCGGTTCGCCAGCCGAAATGCTCACCGATCCAGGCCGCCATCGGCATGCCGGCCACCGATGCGATGGACCAGCCCATGAACACAAACGTGATCGCCCGCCCTCGGTGCGCCGGTGTACTCATGAAGCCCATGGCTGCAGCAGCTTGTGGTGTGAACACGGCGGCAGAGAGCACCGTCAGCGCACGAAAGGGCAGCAACCACTCGTAGTTGGGGGCCACCGCACACAGGATGTGACCCACGCCGTACCAGGTCATGGTGATCGTGAGCAGGCGCCGGCGGTCCATGCGGCCCACCATGCCCGCCATCACCGGGGCACCAATGCCCATCACCAGCGAAGCAATGGCGATCAGGTGCCCACCTTGTTGTACGGACACCCGCAGGTCATGAAGCAGGTCATTGAGTGTGCCGGCTACGACCATGACGCCGCAGCCAATCACGAAATTGCCAAAGAGCAGGGCCCAACGGGCCATGCTCATGTCATGGGCAGACCGGGCTCGCTCTACTTCCATCGTCTACGGGCTCAGCGCTGGGCGCTCAGGGCTTCGGGGTTGACGATGTTGGTCGGGTGGCCGTTGAGGTAGTTCAGCAAGTTGTCAAAAGCCGCGCTGAAATACTGCTCGTAGCTGTCTTGCTCGACAAAGCCGATATGGGGCGTGCAGACGGCGTTTTCGAGCCTCAGCAATGGGTGGCCTTGCAGGATCGGTTCGCTCTCAAACACATCGACTGCGGCCATGCCGGGGCGCCCGCGGTTCAGTGCGGTGACCAGGGCATTTTCTTCGATCAGTTCGGCCCGTGAGGTGTTGACGAGCAAGGCGGTTGGCTTCATCCGGCTCAGGTCATCCAGAGTGATGCCGCCACGAGAGTCATCCGTCAGGCGCAGGTGCAGCGACAGCACGTCGCTGGTCTCGAAGAAGGCTTCCCGACTGGGGGAGGTGCGCAGCCCGTCTGTTTCTGCTTTGGCGCGAGAAGCCTCGCTACCCCAGATCTGCACGTCCATGCCAAAGGCCTTGCCGTAACCCGCAACGAGTTGCCCGATACGGCCATAGCCCCAGATACCCAGCGTCTTGCCTTTGAGGACCATGCCGAGCCCAAAGTTGGTGGGCATGGACGACGACTTCAGGCCAGACTGTTGCCAGGCCCCGTGCTTGAGGTTGCCAATGTACTGGGGCAACCTGCGCATGGCGGCCATCACCAGTGCCCAGGTCAGTTCGGCGGGTGCTTCCGGCGAGCCTACGCCTTGTGCCACCGCAATGCCCAGCTTGGTGCAGGCTTCGACATCGATGTGGTTGCCAACCGGCCCGGTCTGGCAGATCAGTTTCAGCTTGGGGAGCTTTTCAAGCAGGGCGCGCGGGAACTGCGTGCGCTGGCGAATCAATACCAGGGCTTCGGCGTCTCGCAGCCGAATAGACAACTGCCCAATGCCCTTGACGGTGTTGGTGTAGACCTTGGCATTGAGGCCATCCAGCTTGGATGCGCACTTCAGTTTGCGGACGGCGTCTTGGTAGTCGTCCAGGATGATGATGTTCATGAGGGCGGTTCGCAGTAAGCCCTCTATTTTGCAACGTGTACCGGGTGAGCGGGTGTGTCTGTTTGCTTCACCATTGCGTCGTGTGTGACGACCGTTGCTCGGTGCTCCTGGCTGTAATGCGTACGGGAAAGTGGGCGTTCAGGATGTCCAGGCGGGCAGAGGCAATGGCCTGACCTCGGTGCATGGCAACCACATTGAACAAGTCTGCGCGCAAGTGCCACAACTCTCGCAGCGAGTTGGCGCGCTGGACCGCATCGCGTGCGACGGTTGCGGAGGGGGAGTGCAGATCCCACAGTGCTCTGCAGAATTCATCCTTGATGGCATCGAGCCCGACGGCTCTTGCGGATGGCGATGCCTCAGCGCTCACATCCAGATCCCAAAGCCAGTTCCACAGGCGCTGCATCGTTTTGCGCCACATGGGGGTGGTGCGGGTCGACAGGGTCGGGGGGCAGACTTCCAGCCAATGCATGTCCTCGTCATCAGCAGCATGGCGTGCATCCGAGGCGGGGTGGATCTGGAAAAAAGAAGCCATGTCTGTCCCTTTCGCCGTTGGTCGAGCAACGGCATGGGAAGACTATCGTCCGATTAACGCAGGACTTGATGGGAAAACGGGGGCATTCCTGCCAAGTATTCCGGGGTTTGCGGGTTTCCGTCTGGCTCAGGCAAAGGCGGGCATCATGGCCGGTGCAGCCACGGTGATCTCGTTGGACGGCGCCACGGCATGGCGTGCGCGGTGGAACTCTGCTTTGGCGCAGTCGTGGCAGCGTCCACAGCAGGTGCTGACACCGGTTTCAAACTGAAGATCGTCAAACGAGGAGCAGCCAGCCTGGGCGTGACGCTGGATGTCGCGGTCAGAGACTCTTTGGCAGACACAGACAATCATGATGGCAACCCGTTGAACGTATTGTTGCCATTCTAAATGAGAACGATTCGCGGTCAATGGGGAAAATAAAAGCCCCTGATGCCTGTCAGGGGCTTGCGGCTATGGGGCCGGAATCAGCTCGGTTCACCCATCTGCGACTGGAGGTAGTTCTGGATGCCAACCTTGTCGACCAGATCGATCTGCGTCTCCAGGAAGTCGATGTGCTCTTCGGTGTCGTCGAGAATCATCTGGAACAGATCGCGCGAAACGTAGTCACGCACCGATTCGCAATAGGCGATGCCTTCCTTGACCGTGGCTTGAGCTGCGGTTTCGAGCTGGAGGTCGCAGCGGAGGATCTCCGGCACATCTTCACCGATCAGCAGCTTGCCGAGGTCCTGCAGGTTGGGCAGGCCGTCCAACATGAAAATGCGCTCCATGAGCTTGTCGGCGTGCTTCATCTCGCCAATCGATTCTTCGTATTCCTTGCGGGCAAGCTTGTCGAGCCCCCAGTGCTTCAGCATGCGATAGTGCAGAAAATACTGGTTCGTGGCGGTCAGTTCGTTCTTGAGCTGGGCGTTCAAGAGGGTGATGACTTTGGGGTCGCCTTTCATGGGAGCTCCTTGTTCTTCGGTTAGGGGAGATGCCAGCTTAGGTGAACTAGGCCAGCATAGGTTATACTTTACAGGTTTACCCGCAACCAACCCCGCCTAGCGAAACCCGATCTGTTTCCTCAACCGGATTCAATCTCGCTCCACTGTTTGCAGCCTATTTGCAACACGAGCGCGGGTAGAGCTTGGCGCGCACAACAAACGGAGAATTCACCCGTGCTGCCCGTACTGCCCCAAGCTCTTCTGGCCCTCGCAGACGGCACGGTCTTTTTCGGCGCGTCGATCGGTCACACCGGTCACACAGTCGGCGAAGTGGTGTTCAACACCTCGCTGACTGGCTACCAGGAAATCCTCACCGACCCTAGTTACTCTCGCCAGATCGTCACCCTGACGTATCCGCACATTGGTAACTACGGCGTCAACCGTGAGGACGTGGAAGCGTCGAAAGTCCATGCCGCTGGTCTGATCATCAAGGACCTGCCTGTTCTGTCTTCCAACTTCCGCCAGACCGAAACGCTGTCCCAGTATCTGCAGGCCGAAGGCACGGTGGGCATTGCCAACATCGATACCCGCAAGCTGACCCGTCTGCTGCGCACCAAGGGTGCCCAGAATGGCTGCATCGTTGCACTGCCGCTGGGTGAGGCGATCACTGACGCCATCGTGGCCGACGCGGTGGCCAAGGCCAAGGCTGCGCCGAACATGGCGGGCCAGGATCTGGCACAGGTGGTGACCCGGTCCGACGTGGTCGTCTGGGACGAGACCGAGTGGAAGCTGGCCAACACCGAGTTGGACGGCAAGCCGGGCTTCGGCAAGCAGACGGCGCCCAAGTTCCACGTGGTGGCTTATGACTTCGGCGTGAAGCGTAACATCCTGCGCATGCTGGCCGAGCGTGGCTGCAAGGTCACTGTGGTGCCTGCCAAGACGCCGGCTGCCGACGTGCTGAAGTACAACCCTGATGGCATCTTCCTGTCGAACGGCCCTGGCGATCCGGAGCCCTGCGACTACGCGATTGCCGCCGCCAAGGAATTGATCGAAACCGGCATCCCCACTTTCGGGATCTGCCTGGGTCACCAGATCATGGCCCTGGCCTCTGGCGCCAAGACCTTCAAGATGAAGTTCGGTCACCATGGTGGCAATCACCCGGTGAAGGACCTCGACAACGGCCGCGTCAGTATCACCAGCCAGAACCACGGTTTCGCAGTGGATGAAAAGACGCTGCCCGCCAACCTGCGCGCCACGCACATCTCGCTGTTCGACGGCACGCTGCAAGGCCTGGCCCGCACCGACAAACCTGCTTTCTGCTTCCAGGGTCACCCTGAAGCCTCGCCCGGACCGCATGACATCAGCTATCTGTTCGATCGCTTCGTGGCATTGATGGAGAAGAAGAATGCCTAAGCGTCAAGACATTAAAAGCATCCTGATCATTGGTGCCGGCCCGATCATCATCGGTCAGGCCTGTGAGTTCGACTACTCTGGCGCCCAAGCCTGTAAGGCTCTGCGTGAAGAGGGCTACAAGGTCATCCTGGTCAACAGCAACCCTGCGACCATCATGACCGACCCGAACACGGCCGATGTCACCTACATCGAGCCCATCACCTGGCAAGTGGTTGAGCGCATCATCGCCAAGGAGCGTCCGGACGCGATCCTGCCGACCATGGGTGGCCAGACCGCGTTGAACTGCGCTCTGGACCTGCACAAGCATGGCGTGCTGGACAAGTACAAGGTCGAGATGATCGGTGCCAACGAGCACGCGATCGAAAAGGCCGAAGACCGCCAGAAGTTCAAGGAAGCCATGACCAAGATCGGTCTGGATTCCGCCAAGTCGGGCATTGCCCACACGCTGGAAGAAGCTTGGGCAGTGCAAAAGCGCATCCAGGCTGAAATTGGCGGCTCGGGCTTCCCGATGGTGATCCGTCCTAGCTTCACGCTGGGTGGCACGGGCGGCGGCATTGCCTACAACCCGGAAGAGTTCGAAGAGATCTGTAAGCGCGGTATCGACCTGTCGCCCACCAGCGAACTGCTGATCGAAGAGTCTCTGATCGGCTGGAAAGAGTACGAAATGGAAGTGGTTCGCGACAAAGCGGACAACGCCATCATCGTCTGTTCGATCGAGAACCTGGACCCCATGGGTGTGCACACGGGTGACTCCATCACCGTGGCGCCGGCCCAGACCCTGACCGACCGCGAATACCAGTTGCTGCGTGATGCATCGATCGCCATCCTGCGCGAAATCGGCGTGGAAACCGGTGGTTCGAACGTGCAGTTCTCGATCAATCCGGACAACGGCCGGATGATCGTGATCGAAATGAACCCCCGCGTGTCGCGTTCGTCCGCGCTGGCCTCCAAGGCCACGGGCTTCCCGATTGCCAAGATCGCAGCCAAGCTGTCGGTCGGCTACACGCTCGATGAGCTCAAGAACGACATCACCGGCGGTGCCACCCCGGCTTCGTTTGAGCCGTCGATCGACTACGTGGTCACGAAGATCCCGCGTTTCGCCTTCGAGAAATTCCCTCAGGCTGACAACCGCCTGACCACCCAGATGAAGTCGGTGGGTGAAGTGATGGCCATGGGCCGCACTTTCCAGGAATCGTTCCAGAAGGCTTTGCGTGGCCTGGAAACCGGCATTGACGGCCTGACCGAACGCAGCAACGACCGCGAGGAAGTGCTGGAAGAAATCGGTACGCCTGGCCCTGAGCGCATCCTGTTCCTGGGTGATGCATTCCGCCTCGGCCTGAGCCTGGAAGAGGTCTTTGAGGAAACCAAGGTCGACCCCTGGTTCCTGGCCCAGATCGAAGAGCTGATCAAGATTGAAGGTCAGGTCAATGCCCGCAAGCTGGAGTCCCTGTCGGCCGACGAGTTGCGTTATCTGAAGAAGAAGGGCTTCTCGGATCGCCGCCTGGCCAAGCTGCTGGGTACCGACCAGCACGCCGTGCGCAAGGCCCGTCACGCCATGGGTGTGCGCCCTGTGTACAAGCGCGTCGACACCTGTGCGGCCGAGTTCGCCACGCAGACAGCCTACATGTACTCCACGTACGACGAGGAGTGCGAAGCCGAACCGTCCGACAAGAAGAAGATCATGGTGCTGGGCGGTGGCCCGAACCGGATTGGTCAAGGTATCGAGTTCGACTATTGCTGCGTCCATGCCGCGCTCGCCATGCGCGAAGACGGCTACGAGACCATCATGGTCAACTGCAACCCCGAGACCGTGTCGACCGACTACGACACCTCGGATCGCCTGTACTTCGAGCCCGTGACGCTGGAAGACGTGCTGGAAATCGTGGCCAAGGAAAAGCCGGTTGGTGTGATCGTTCAGTACGGTGGCCAGACCCCGCTGAAGTTGGCGCTGGACCTCGAAGCCAATGGCGTGCCCATCATCGGCACCACGCCTGACAGCATCGACATCGCCGAAGACCGCGAACGCTTCCAGGCGCTGCTGCACAAGCTGGGCCTCAAGCAGCCGCCCAACCGCACTGCTCGTACCGAAGAAGCCGCGCTGCAACTGGCGCAGGAAATCGGTTATCCGCTGGTGGTTCGCCCGTCTTATGTGCTGGGTGGCCGCGCGATGGAAATCGTGCACGGCGACAAGGACCTGGAGCGCTACATGCGCGAAGCCGTCCGTGTTTCCGAGAAGTCGCCTGTGCTGCTGGACCGCTTCCTCGATGACGCGGTCGAAGTGGACGTGGACTGCATCAGCGATGGCACCGACACCATGATCGGCGGCATCATGGAACACATCGAGCAAGCTGGTGTGCACTCGGGTGACTCGGCCTGCTCGCTGCCTCCTTACACCTTGAGCGCAACGCTGCAAGACGAACTGCGTCGCCAGACGGCCCTGATGGCCAAGGCCCTCAATGTGGTCGGTCTGATGAACGTGCAGTTCGCCATCCAGGGTGATGTGACCCAGGGGCTCGACAAGTGCACGGTCTACGTGCTGGAAGTGAACCCCCGCGCTTCGCGGACGGTGCCCTACGTCTCCAAGGCAACCGGTCAGCCGCTGGCCAAGATCGCAGCCCGCTGCATGGCTGGTCAGAAGCTGGTCAACCAGAAGTCGCCTGACGGCAAGCCACCGCGTGAAGTCGTGCCTGCGTACTACAGCGTCAAGGAAGCCGTGTTCCCGTTCAACAAGTTCCCGGGTGTGGACCCTGTCCTCGGCCCTGAAATGCGTTCGACCGGTGAGGTGATGGGCGTGGGCGATACCTTCGGTGAAGCCATGCTGAAGTCGCAGCTGGGCGCTGGTTCGCGCCTGCCGAGCAAGGGCACGGTCTGCATTTCCGTCAAGGAAAGCGACAAGGCCCGTGCCGTGGCCGTGGCCAAGGACCTGGTGACCCTGGGCTTCAGCCTGGTGGCAACCAAGGGTACCGCTGCCGCGATCGCCGCAGCCGGCATCCCGGTCAAGCCGGTGAACAAGGTCAAGGACGGTCGCCCGCACATTGCTGACGCCATCAAGGCTGGTGAAATCCAGTTGGTATTCACAACCGTGGAAGAGACGCGTACGGCCATCGCTGATTCGCGCAGCATCCGTACGGCTGCACTGGCCAACCGTGTGACCTACTACACCACCATGGCAGGTTGCGAAGCGGCAGTCGAAGCCCTGAAGCATCAGGATGCGCTTGTGGTGTATTCACTGCAGGAATTGCACGCCAAGTTGAACTAAACTGTGCGCTCCGGTCGACCTGTAACAGGTCGGCCGCTTTCACATATCACGCGGGCCGCCCCCGGCAACCATCTTCGATGGCTACAGGGAGCGGCTCCGTTTTTTTGAGAACACAACCCTGAGAGACAACCATGTCGACCATTCCTCTGACCAAGCGCGGTGCTGAAAAACTCAAGGAAGAGCTGCATCGCCTCAAGCACGTCGAGCGGCCCGCAGTGGTGATGGCCATCGCGGAAGCCCGCGCCCAGGGTGACCTGTCTGAAAACGCCGAATACGATGCTGCCAAGGACAAGCAAGGCTTCATCGAAGGCCGCATTCTGGAAATCGAAGGCAAACTGTCTGCAGCCCAGGTCATCGATCCCTCGTCGCTGGACGCCGGTGGCCGTGTCGTGTTTGGTGCGACCGTTGAACTGGAAATCGAAGCCACGGGCGACATCGTGACCTACCAGATCGTGGGTGAAGACGAGGCCGACCTCAAGCATGGGCTGATTTCCATCAGCTCCCCGATCGCGCGTGCGCTGATCGGCAAGGAGGCAGGCGACCTGGCTGCCGTGCAGGCACCTGGTGGCGTGCGCAACTACGAAATCGTTGAAGTTCGCTACATCTGATCAGGGCTGCCCCATGAAGCTGCTTCGCTTCCAATCCTGGCTCGCCGGGCTCTGGGCGGGTGCCTTGCTGGCTATCGGGGGTATCGCCGCGCCCAGCCTGTTTGCAGTGCTTGACAGGCAGCTGGCGGGGAAGGGTGCAGGGCAGATCTTCTCGATCGAGGCCAAGGTGTCCCTGGCCTTTGCGATGCTGATGTTCCTGTCCGAGCGCCGCCGAGTCCGAGATCAGGCCGAGGCGTCTGGCAGTCAGTCGGTGATGACTGGCAACCTGTTGATCGTGCTGGCGGTGCTGTTCCTGACCGTGTTTGGCGAGTTTGGTTTGCACCCGATGATCGAGGCGGCCAAAGCTGGGCAGCCGACTGCGCTGTCATTTGGCGCGCTGCACGGCATCTCTGCGTCCATGTACTGGGTGAAAACCGTGCTGGTGACGTGGCTGGCGTGGCGCCTGACGGGCCAGCAGCGCTGACCCGTTCTGGCTTCAACCAGCGGATGGCGGCTGATCAGCCGCCTTTTTTCTTGACGCTGGTGACGCGCTTTTTGGCGCGCTTGATCAGGCCGCCGGCGGTCACACGCTGGTTACCCATCACGGTCACCTTCTTGATCTCCGGACGGCGCGTGCCGCTCTTGGAGAACTTGAGGATCTTCACGACACGGGTGCCGGCACCCTTGTCTTCATCCTTGTCGGACTTGTCCTTTTCGGGAATAGGGCGCCACAACACGAGCAATTTGCCAATGTGCTGAATAGGCGCTGCATTCAGTTGGTCGCACAATTGCACGAACATCTCGTTTCGGGCCTCGCGGTCATCACCGAGAACACGCACCTTGATCAGGCCATGGGCCTTCAGGGCAGCGTCGGTCTCCTTGACGACGGCAGGGGTCAGGCCATCGTTCCCAATCATGACGACGGGATCGAGGTGGTGAGCGTCGGCGCGATGGACCTTACGCTGGGCTGTAGTCAATTCAATAGCAGGCATCCCTCTATTATCGAGCCATGAAAGTCAAAACGAAAAGTAAAAAGGTCAACAAGGCCTGGTTGAATGACCATGTGACCGATCCTTACGTGCGTATGGCGCAAAAAGAGGGCTATCGCGCCCGTGCTGCCTACAAGCTCAAGGAGATCGACGAAACCTTGAATCTGATCCGCCCGGGGCAGCTTGTGGTGGACCTGGGCTCCGCTCCTGGTGCCTGGAGCCAGTATCTGCGCCGGCGTTTTGCCCCGAAGGAGGCCGGCATTGGCGGCGCGGCAGTTGGCCATCTCAACGGCACCATCATTGCGCTGGACCTGCTGCCCATGGAGCCGATCGAGGGCGTCAGCTTCATTCAAGGCGACTTCCGCGAAGACGGCGTGCTTGCGCAGTTGGACGAATTGGTGGCCGGACGCCCGGTCGATGTGGTCGTCTCGGACATGGCCCCCAACCTGAGTGGCATCGAGTCGTCGGACGCGGCCCGGGTGGAGCACCTGATCGAGCTGGCCATCGATTTCGCGACACACCACCTGAAACCCGATGGTGCCCTGGTCTGCAAGGTGTTTCACGGGAGTGGCTACAGCCAGCTCGTCGAGTTGTTCCGCGAACATTTCCGTGTGGTGAAGCCGATCAAGCCCAAATCCTCCCGAGACCGTTCATCAGAGACTTTTCTGGTCGGTATTGGCCTGAAAAAAACCTGATCCACGTCTGAAAAGCCGAGGACGCCGTGTTTAATGGCGTAAATCCTCAGACGGCTTATGGAATCGGACAAGCACGTGGGGGCTTGACTCGCATAGAATCATCCCCATGTACCGCGAAGATTGCCAGTGTGGCTGCAAGGCCGGCTTGGTAATTTTTCATAATTTGCAGGTGGCCACCGGGTGCATGGGCACCAATCATCTGCAAAGCGTTAGGAAGAAGGAGCCGCGGTGAACAATCAATGGTTCTCCAAAATTGCTGTCTGGCTGGTTGTGGCACTGGTGTTGTTCACCGTGTTCAAGCAGTTCGACCGCGTCACGACCTCTGGCAACCAGATTGGTTACTCTGATTTCCTTCAGGAAGTCAAAGCCAAGCGCATCAAGAATGTGGTGCTGCAAGAGGGAAACAGTGGTACGGACATCATTGCCACGACCATTGATGACAAGCGTCTGCACAGCACCGCCACCTATCTGGATCGTGGTCTGGTCGGTGACCTGATCAACAACGGTGTCAAGTTCGACGTCAAGCCCCGTGAAGAGCCCTCATTGCTTATGAGCCTGCTGGTCTCGTGGGGTCCGATGTTGCTGCTGATCGGCGTCTGGATCTATTTCATGCGCCAGATGCAGGGCGGCGGCAAGGGCGGGGCGTTCAGCTTCGGCAAGAGCCGCGCCCGCATGCTGGACGAGACCAACAACACCATCACCTTTGCAGACGTCGCAGGTTGCGATGAAGCCAAGGAAGAGGTGAAGGAGCTGGTCGACTTCCTGCGTGATCCCCAGAAATTCCAGAAGCTGGGTGGCCGCATTCCCCGTGGTGTGCTGATGGTTGGCCCTCCGGGTACCGGTAAAACGCTGCTGGCCAAGTCCATTGCGGGCGAAGCCAAGGTGCCGTTCTTCACGATCTCGGGTTCCGACTTCGTGGAAATGTTCGTCGGTGTGGGCGCTTCGCGCGTCCGTGACATGTTCGAACAAGCCAAGAAGAATGCACCGTGCATCATCTTCATCGACGAAATCGACGCCGTTGGTCGCCACCGCGGTGCCGGCCTGGGCGGCGGTAACGACGAGCGCGAGCAGACCCTCAACCAGATGCTGGTCGAGATGGATGGTTTCGAGACCAACCTGGGTGTGATCGTGATTGCGGCGACCAACCGTCCCGACATCCTGGATCCGGCCCTGCTGCGCCCAGGTCGTTTTGACCGCCAGGTCTATGTGACCTTGCCCGACGTGCGCGGTCGCGAACAAATCCTGAACGTGCACATCCGCAAGGTGCCTGTTGGCCAGGACATCAAGCCTGACATCATCGCCCGCGGTACGCCTGGCTTCTCCGGGGCAGATCTCGCCAACCTGGTCAATGAAGCGGCGCTGTTCGCTGCGCGACGCAATGGTCGTGTGGTCGAAATGGTCGACTTCGAAAAGGCCAAGGACAAGATCATGATGGGCCCTGAGCGCAAGTCCATGGTCATGCCCGAGGAAGAGCGCAAGAACACGGCCTACCACGAGGCCGGACACGCTCTGGTGGCACGCCTGCTGCCCAAGACCGACCCGGTCCACAAGGTCACCATCATCCCGCGTGGCCGTGCCCTCGGTGTGACCATGCAGTTGCCGGAAGGTGACCGCTACAGCATGGACAAGGGCCGCATGCTGTCGACCATCTCGGTGCTGTTCGGCGGCCGTATCGCCGAAGAGGTGTTCATGGATCAGATGACCACCGGCGCCTCGAACGACTTCGAACGTGCCACGGCCATCGCCCGCGACATGGTCACCCGCTACGGGATGACAGATGAGCTTGGCCCCATGGTCTATGCCGACAACGAAGGCGAAGTGTTCCTTGGGCGCTCGATCACCAAGACGACCAACATGTCTGAAGAGACCATGCAGAAGGTCGACAAGGAGATCCGCAAGATCATCGATGAGCAATATGGCGTTGCACGCAAGCTCATCGAAGACAATCAGGACAAGATGCACGTGATGGCCAAGGCGCTGCTGGAGTGGGAAACCATCGATGCCGAGCAGATCGAGGACATCATGGCCGGCCGTGAGCCCCGTCCGCCGAAGGACTGGACCTCGCGCTCTACGCCTGGAGGCGGTACCAAGCCACCGATGAGCGCTGATGGCGCTCCGGCAACGGCCTGACAAGCAGTTCTTCATGCAACATGCAACGGGGCTTTGGCCCCGTTGTTGTTTTCGGAGCAGGATTCGATGAAGTGGCAAACGACACGCTTCGCAATCGACCTCTCACGGCCCAAGGTGATGGGTATCGTGAACGTCACGCCAGACTCGTTCTCGGATGGTGGTCAGCACGCGGAGGTGCGGTCTGCGTTGCAGCACTGCGAGCAACTGATCCGTGACGGCGCAGATATTCTGGATATCGGTGGTGAGTCCACCCGGCCAGGTTCACCTACCTTGGCACCCGATGAGGAATGGGCTCGACTGGCTGATGTGCTCGCCGAGGCCGTGAAGCTCGGGGTGCCTGTTTCGGTGGACACCTGCAAGACCGAGGTGATGGCGCGCGCCCTGGATCTGGGTGTGGACATCATCAACGACATCCGTGCTCTGGAGGCGCCAGGTGCCGAGCAGGTGGTGCTCGAGCATGGTCATTGCGGCGTGTGTTTGATGCACATGCTGGGTGTGCCAGCCACCATGCAGGAGCAGCCAAACTACGGGGACGTGGTCTCCGAGGTGCGCACGTATTTGTCAGCGCGTGCAAAAAAGCTGCTGAATGGCGGGATGGTGCGGGATCGCATCTGCCTTGATCCGGGGGTTGGCTTTGGCAAGACGCCTGAGCACAATCTTGACCTTCTGCGAAGACAATCGGATCTGCTGAGTCTGGGGTGGCCCTTGTTGGTTGGCTGGTCTCGCAAATCGACCATTGGCTACGTCACAGGCAAGCCCGTCGAGCAACGTCTGGCGGGCAGCTTGGCTGCAGCTTTGGCGGGTGTTCAGCGCGGCGCACATGTGGTGCGCGTTCATGACGTGGCCGAGACCGTGGATGCATTGAAGGTCTGGCAAGCCGCAGGTATGTATGCCGTGGCAGAAGAAGGAAAAAAATGACTAGAAAATATTTCGGTACCGATGGCATCCGCGGTACGGTGGGCCAGTCGCCAATCACGCCTGATTTCGTGCTGCGCCTGGGGCATGCAGTGGGTCAGGTGCTCAAGCGCACCCAGGCGCGTCCTACCGTGCTCATCGGCAAGGACACCCGCATTTCTGGCTATATGCTGGAATCTGCCCTGGAAGCTGGCTTTGCGTCAGCTGGCGTGGATGTGTTGTTGACCGGGCCTCTGCCTACGCCAGGGGTGGCCTACCTGACACGGGCTTTGCGCCTGAGTCTGGGCGTGGTGATCAGCGCGTCCCACAACCCCTTCGGCGACAACGGGATCAAGTTTTTTTCGGCGCATGGTGAAAAGCTGCCTGATGAATGGGAGCTTGAAGTCGAGTCTGCCCTGGAGTTGGCGCCCAGTTGGGTGCCCTCAACGGATCTGGGACGTGCGCGCCGTCTGGAGGACGCACGAGGTCGCTACATCGAGTTCTGCAAGGCCACGTTTGCCAATGACCTGTCCCTGCGTGGGCTCAAGATCGTGGTCGACTCGGCTCATGGTGCAGCCTATCAGGTGGCGCCTGAGGTGTTTCACGAATTGGGCGCAGAGGTGATCCGCATTGGCGGTGCGCCAAATGGTTTGAACATCAATGATGGCGTTGGCGCCACCCATCCTGCTGCATTGATCGAGGCGGTCAAGGCCCATAACGCCGATTACGGTATCGCATTGGATGGGGATGCTGATCGCCTCCAGTTGATCGATCGTGCCGGGCGCCTGTTCAACGGGGACGAGCTGCTGTATGTACTGGTCGCTGACCGGCTGGAGCGCGGCCAGGCGGTTCCCGGCGCGGTGGGCACACTTATGACCAACATGGCTGTTGAGTTGGCGCTGCAAGACCGCGGCGTGTCATTCGTGCGTGCCAAGGTGGGGGATCGCTATGTGCTGGAAGAGCTGATCTGTCGTGGTTGGCAATTGGGCGGTGAGGGCTCGGGGCATCTGATCGCGCTGGATCGGCATACCACTGGCGACGGCATTGTCAGTGCGCTGCAGGTGTTGCAGGCTGTGGTGCGCTCAGGCCGGAGCGTGGCTGACTGGCTCAATGGCGTCCACCTGTTTCCCCAGTGCCTGATCAATGTGAAGCTGCAGCCTGGTCAGGATTGGAAGTCCAGTCAGGCACTGTCGGCCGCCCAGGAGTCGGTGCAAAAGCAATTGTTGGGTCGTGGTCGTGTCCTGATCCGACCCTCCGGTACGGAGCCTTTGTTGCGTGTGATGGTCGAGGCGCAGGATCTCGAGCTCGCCCAGCGTTGTGCAGAGCAGTTGGCCAAGGCGGTTACCAGCTGAGTGCAGCCTTGAAATAAAAAAAGCCGGCTGGGCAACCAGACCGGCTTTTTTTGATGACAGCGTTTGCGCCGGTTCGCGGCGGTTGCCGCGAACATGGGGCTTCTTATTTACTTCTTGGGGGCGGACAGCACCGTGTCGATGACGTGCACGACACCGTTGTCAGCCTTGATGTCGGCCTTGGTCACCAGGGCGTTTTCGACCGTGATGAAGTCGCCTGCCTTGGCGATGTTCAGCTTGGCGCCGTTGAGGCTGTCCACCGACACGTTTTCCTTGATGTCAGCGGCGGTCAGCTTGCCGTTCACAACGTGGAAGCTCAGGGCTGCCTTCAGGGCGGCAGGGTCCTTCTTCAGGTGAGCCAGCTTGTCGGCGGGCAGGGCCTGGAAGGCTTCATTGCTGGGCGCAAACACGGTCACGGGGCCCGCACCCTTCAGAGTGTCAGCCAGACCGGCTTCGTTGACCAGTGCGTAGAAAGTAGACAGCTCGGGGGCCTGCGCGGCGGCGGCCACCACGGTAGCAGGTTGTGTGGCGACATTGGTGGCGCAGCCAGCCAGGGTCAGCATGGCGCTGAAGACGGCGGTGGCCAGCAGGCGGGTAGACGTGCTGCGGATGGTCATGTTGTAGGTCTCCGGGTTACGACGAGATTCGATCCACGGACCTTCCGTGGACACTGTCGCGCACGATATAAAGCGAATATGACATTCGCGTGACCGCGCAGTGACCAAATAGTCATATATGGATGCCCGATAGATTTATGACAGCTTGCCCCAAAGGT
The DNA here is from genome assembly GCF_041909175.1 of Aquabacterium sp. Lineage (GTDB taxonomy): Bacteria > Pseudomonadota > Gammaproteobacteria > Burkholderiales > Burkholderiaceae_C > Aquabacterium. Next base: position 24,286 of record NZ_JAYRDZ010000006.1, read on the forward strand.
GTCATAGAGTCGTCACAATGGACTTCTACAGTTCGCCGTGTGAAATCTGTCTCTCACAGGTCTTTTCGAAAGGCAAACTCATGAAATTCAAGATGATTCGCGCCACGGTGGCTGCTGCCATGGCTCTGTCTGCTGGCCTGGCTATGGCTCAGGATGTCACGGGTGCTGGCGCGACTTTCCCGGCTCCGGTGTACGCCAAGTGGGCTGACGCCTTCAACAAGGCAACCGGCGTGCGTATCAACTATCAGTCGGTTGGTTCTGGTGCTGGCATCAAGCAAATCAAGGCCAAGACGGTTGACTTCGGTGCGTCGGACATGCCCCTGAAGGACGAAGACCTGAGCAAGGATGGCCTGATGCAGTTCCCGACCGTGATCGGCGGTGTGGTGCCTGTTGTGAACATCAAGGGCATTCAGCCTGGTCAGATCAAGATGACTGGCGAAGTGCTGGCCAACATCTATCTGGGCAAGATCACCAAGTGGAACGATGCTGCTCTGGTCGCTCTGAACCCCGGTGTGCCGTTGCCTGATGCGCCGATCGCTCCGGTGCGCCGCGCCGATGGTTCTGGCACCAGCTTCATCTTCACGAACTACCTGTCCAAGGTCAGCCCCGAGTGGAAGACCAAGGTGGGTGAGGGTACGGCTGTGAACTGGCCTACCGGTGCGGGTGGCAAGGGCAACGAAGGCGTGTCGGCCTTCGTGCAGCGCCTGCCGAACTCGATCGGGTATGTCGAGTACGCCTATGCCAAGCAAAACAAGATGTCTCACGTTGCCATGAAGAATGCCGCTGGCACCTTCGTGCAGCCTGATGACGCTACGTTCAAGGCTGCAGCAGCCAGCGCTGAATGGAACAAGACCTTCTACCAGGTTTTGACCAACCAGGCTGGCAAGGAAGCCTGGCCTCTGACCGGCGCCACTTTCATCCTGATGTACAAGACCCAGGAAAAGCCCGCCCAGGCCGCTCAAGCTCTGAAGTTCTTTGACTGGGCCTACACCAACGGCGACAAGACCGCTTCCGATCTGGAATACGTCGCGCTGCCTGCTTCGGTGAAGGACCTGATCCGCAAGCAGTGGGCTCACATCGCCGATGCCTCTGGCAAGGCTGTGTCCTACAAGTAAGCAAGATAAGTACTGCACTTTGACCAGTTGAAGTGCCAGGCCGGGCGTCCAGTGGGCGTCCGGCTGTTTGTCGGTTGAATGAAGTTTGAAGCTGTTACCGGGATGGAGGCTTGTTGATATGACTGCGATACTCCCGGCATCTCTCGATCGAGATGCTGTTTCTCTATCCAAGGCCAAGCCGAATCCCATGACCAATCCCCCCCCAAGAACTGTGACCAAACCCTGGGCTGACTGGGTGTTTGCAGCCGCCGCGCGCGCGTCTGCCGTGATCACGTTGCTCCTGCTGCTCGGCATCATTGGCTCCCTGATTGTGGGCGCCTGGCCTGCTATTCGTGAATACGGGATCAGTTTCCTGTGGCGCAGCGAGTGGGACCCTGTGCAGGATAGTTATGGCGGTTTGGTGATGATTTACGGCACGCTGATGACCTCAGCGATTGCCTTGTTGATTGCGGTGCCGGTGAGCTTCGGCATTGCCATGTTCTTGACGGAGCTCTCTCCCAACTGGCTGAAGCGTCCCCTGGGTATTGCCATTGAGTTGCTGGCCGCTGTGCCATCCATCGTGTATGGCATGTGGGGCTTGCTGGTTTTCGGCCCGATCCTGTCGACCTATGTGCAGCAGCCGCTGCAAGGTCTGACAGCAGGCATTCCGTACATCGGTGCCTTGTTTTCTGGCCCGCCTGTTGGCATCGGCATCCTGTCTGCCGGCATCATCCTGGCGATCATGATCATTCCCTTCATCGCATCGGTGATGCGTGATGTGTTCGAGGTGACGCCCCCGATGCTGAAGGAATCGGCCTATGGTCTGGGCTCGACCACCTGGGAGGTCGTGTCCAAGATCGTGCTGCCATACACCAAGACGGGTGTGGTGGGCGGCATCATGCTGGGGCTGGGCCGTGCGCTGGGTGAAACGATGGCCGTCACCTTCGTGATCGGCAACATGAACCAGTTGAATTCCTTGTCCTTGTTCGAGGCTGCCAACAGCATCACTTCGGCGCTGGCCAACGAATTTGCCGAGGCAGGCGAAGGGCTGCACCAGGCTTCGCTGATTTACCTGGGCTTGGTGCTGTTTTTCATCACCTTTGTCGTGCTGGCCTTTTCCAAGGTTCTGCTGGCCCGTCTGCAAAAGAATGAAGGAGCTCGTTCATGAGTTCTGCTGCGCTGCAAGCCATGCGCGTCGCCAAGTACAAGCGTCGTGCTCGCACCAATGTCATCGCTTTGATCCTGTCGCTGGGCGCCATGGCCTTTGGCCTGGTCTGGTTGATCTGGATCCTGGTTGAAACCGTCCGGCTCGGCCTGGGCGGCATGGCCTTGGCCACGTTTACAGAGATGACGCCGCCTCCTCAAGAAGCCGGCGGTCTGGCCAATGCCCTGGTGGGCTCGCTGATGATGGTCGGTCTGGCGACCTTGATCGGTACGCCCATCGGGGTCATGGCCGGCGTCTATCTTGCCGAGTATGGTCAGCGCGGCTGGTTGGGGAGTGTCACGCGTTTCATCAACGACATTCTCCTGTCAGCTCCGTCGATTGTGATCGGCCTGTTCATCTATGCAGTGGTCGTCGCCCGCATGAAGACATTCTCGGGCTGGGCCGGCGTGCTGGCCCTGGCGCTGATCGTGATCCCTGTGGTCATCCGGACGACCGAGAACATGCTCGTGCTGGTGCCCAATGCCCTGCGTGAGGCCGCCTATGCGCTGGGTACGCCGAAATGGCGCGTGATCGGTTCGATCACGCTGAAGTCTGCCCGAGCCGGTGTGGTGACAGGGATCTTGCTGGCGATCGCCCGGATTTCCGGTGAAACCGCGCCGCTGCTGTTCACGGCCCTGTCTAACCAATTCTGGTCTGCCGATCTGGGGCAGCCTATGGCCAGCCTGCCGGTGACGATCTTCAAGTTCGCCATGAGCCCTTACGAAAACTGGCAACAGTTGGCCTGGGCTGGCGTGTTCCTCATCACGATCGGTGTGTTGGCGCTCAACATCATTGCGCGCACGCTGTTCCGCCAGCGCTGATCCCGCCTGGCATGTATTGAATATCCGGAGATTCCGACATGGATGCGAAGGTTCAAACCCCCGTCACCCCTCAGGCCAAGATGGCCGTGCGCAATCTGAACTTTTACTACGGCAAGTTCCACGCGCTGAAAAACGTCAACATGGAGTTGCCGGACAAGAAGGTCACGGCTTTCATCGGTCCTTCTGGTTGTGGCAAGTCGACCTTGCTGCGTACCTTCAACCGCATGTTCGAGCTGTACCCCGAGCAGCGTGCCGAAGGTCAGATCCTCCTGGATGGTCAGGACATCCTGTCCAGCAAGGATGATGTGTCGCTGATTCGCGCCAAGGTCGGCATGGTGTTCCAGAAGCCGACGCCGTTCCCGATGTCGATCTATGAAAATATCGCGTTTGGCGTGCGTCTGTTTGAAAGCCTGTCTCGTTCCGAAATGGATGAGCGCGTCGAATGGGCGCTCAAGAAGGCGGCACTCTGGAATGAGGTCAAGGACAAGCTGAACCAGAGTGGTTCCGGTCTGTCCGGTGGTCAGCAGCAGCGTCTGTGTATTGCCCGTGGTATCGCCATCAAGCCGGAAGTGCTGCTGCTGGATGAGCCGTGCTCGGCGCTGGACCCCATCTCGACAGGCAAGGTCGAGGAGCTGATCCACGAACTGAAGAACGATTACACGGTGCTGATCGTGACCCACAACATGCAACAGGCTGCGCGTTGCTCGGATTACACCGCCTACATGTACCTGGGAGAGCTGATCGAGTTCGGTCCGACAACGGACATCTTCATGAAGCCCACCAAGAAGGAAACCGAAGACTACATCACGGGTCGTTTCGGCTGATTCCTCACCTGCATTACTCGAATCACATCTATCTCAGACGGAGATCCACATGACGGAAAAGCACTTGTCCAGCCAGTTCGACATGGAGCTGAGCGGCATTTCGACCCGAGTGCTCGAAATGGGCGGCCTGGTCGAATCTCAAGTGGCGCTGGCCATCTACGCCTTGACCCATTTCAGTGGCGAGACTGCCAGCCAGGTGCTGGAGGCTGAAGAGCGTGTGAACCAGATGGAAGTGGACATTGACGCTGACTTGTCGGCCATCATCGCCCGCCGTCAGCCTACCGCCCGCGACCTGCGCCTGCTGATCGCCATCTCGAAGACCATCGGTAACCTGGAGCGTGTGGGCGACGAAGCCGCTCGCATCGCCCGTACCGTGCAACGCCTGATCAACATGGGTGTGTCCAGCCGCTTGCGCTTGCCAGTGTCGGATGTGTCCTTCGAGGCTGATCTGGCGACATCGTCGCTGCGCAAGTCGCTCGATGCCTTTGCCCGCCTGGATACCCAGACTGCGGTGGAAGTCATCAAGGCGGACAACGAAATCGATGCCGAGTTTGATGGGCTGATGCGCAAACTCATCACCTACATGATGGAAGACCCCCGCACCATCTCGACGGCCATTGACCTGGTGTTTGTGGCGAAGGCCATCGAGCGTGTGGGTGACCATGCCAAGAACCTGGCAGAGCAGGTGATTTACATCGTCAAGGGAACGGACGTGCGTCATAACTCCCCAGCGACGGTGGAGTCCATCATCAAATAAGTCAAAAAGACAAGCGGGAGGAGACCCATGAGCCGAGTTTTAGTTGTCGAAGATGAGGTGGCCATTGCAGAGCTGATTGCGCTGAATCTGCGCCATGCCGGCTTTGAGGTGACCGTCGCCCCCGACAGCGATTCCGCCCAGTTGGAGATCGACCGCGTCCTGCCGGACCTGGTGTTGCTGGACTGGATGTTGCCGGGTCAATCCGGGCTGGTGCTGGCCAAGCGCTGGCGTACCGAGGCGCGGACCAAGGATCTGCCCATCATCATGCTGACGGCGCGCGCGGAAGAGGTGGACAAGGTGGCTGGCCTGGATGCGGGCGCTGATGACTACCTGACCAAGCCGTTTTCAACTCATGAGTTGATGGCGCGGGTCCGCGCGGTGTTGCGTCGCAAGGCGCCCCAGGCTCTTGATTCGGCCGTGGAGGTCGCAGGTCTGCGTCTGGACCCCGCTACGCGCCGTGTGTCTCGCTCTGATCAGGAAGTGAAGATCGGTCCGACCGAGTTCAAGCTGCTGCACTTCTTCATGACGCATCCTGAGCGGGTACACAGCCGTGCCCAGTTGCTGGATCGGGTCTGGGGTGACCATGTGTTCATCGAAGAGCGTACGGTGGATGTGCATGTCAAGCGTCTGCGTGAAGCACTCGCACCAGTGGATCGCTCGCAGTTGATTGAAACAGTGCGTGGTGCCGGCTATCGCTTGACCCAGCAGGTGAGCAACGTCGCCTGATTGAACGCCCTCTCGATGGTAGATACGACAAATTCCTGGCTGCTGTCCCGTGTCAGCGCCCGTTTGATCACGGCCCTGCTGGGGGGCGGACTGGGATGGTGGTTTGGTACGCATATTGGCTATCCAGCGACCACCAGTGTGTTTGTAGGGGCTGCCGCGGTCCTGTCGCTCACGGTCTTTGACACGCTCAAAGGCTACAAGCTGCTTGACTGGTTGCGCACCCCCGAGGCAGAGACCCCAAATCTGCCTGGTCTTTGGGGCGAGGTTGGACACCGCATCTACCGTGTCCTGCGCAACAAGGACATGCAACTGGCTGAGGAGCAGCGGCGGCTCCAGCAATTTTTGTCAGCCATTCAGGCCTCTCCAAATGGCCTGTTGTTGCTCGACGAGAACGAACACATCACCTGGATCAGCGATGCCGCGGCAGATCACTTCGGTCTCGATCCCGTTCGCGATTTGCGTCAGCGCGTGACCAACCTGATCCGCCAGCCGGCATTTGTCCAGTACCTGCAGTCTCGCGACTACAAAGATCCGGTGAAATGTCTGATGCCGCGTGGCATGCAAGGCTTCATATCGGTGCAGGCTCGGCGCTATGGCGATGGGCAGACGCTGATCCTGTCGCAAGACATCACCGAGCGAGAGCGCGCCGACAACATGCGACGCGATTTCGTGGCCAATGTGTCGCACGAAATCCGCACGCCGCTGACTGTGCTCAGCGGGTTCATCGAGACGCTCGCTTCACTGCCTTTGACCGAGGTGGAGCGAACCAAGGTGATTGGTTTGATGTCGCAGCAAGCTGATCGCATGCAGACGCTGGTGGCGGATCTGCTGACCTTGGCTCAGATCGAGGGGAGCCCTCGGCCCGCATCTGACCGGTGGACACCCATCGCCAGTTTGATGCGTCGCCTGCAGGTCGATGCAGAGGGCTTGTCCCGCGGCCGTCACCCCCTGACGTTCACGATAGACAGTCAGGGCAGGGAGGTGGAGTTGGCTGGTGTGGAAAGTGAATGGATCAGTGCCATGGGCAATCTGGTTTCCAACGCCATTCGCTACACCCCGGATGGGGGCAGCGTCGATGTGCGCTGGGCATGCCTGCCTGAAGGTGGGGGCGAGTTCAGCGTGCGTGATGGGGGCATTGGCATCGAGGCGGAGCATATTCCTCGATTGACTGAGCGCTTCTATCGGGTCGACAGCAGCCGTTCACGTGGGACCGGGGGAACCGGTCTGGGCTTGTCTATTGTCAAGCACGTGGTTCAGCGCCATGGTGGTGAGATGCGGATCACCAGTGAACCTGGCCGGGGCTCCACCTTTTCAATTCAAGTGCCTGCAGCCCGAGTCAAGGCGCATTGAAGAAGGCTTGCAAGAGCCGGCTACCAGTGGGATCAATTGGCGCGCCGGAAAATGGCCACCGACTCGGAGTTGCGTGTCCGCTGGTTGACGCGCGCAACCAGCGTCCAGCCAGCCACTTCAGGTGAGCGGGCCTTGGCCGGCAACGTGATCATCAGGGTGCCGCAGCGAGCAGGAACATCGTTGATGGCCCAGGTGCCATTGACTTCATAGTTGCCAAAATATTCCAGGGCCGTGAGCAAGCCGGTCGATGCCTCGGGTGCGGCAACGCACGTTTTGGGCTGAATGTAGGTCTGCACGCGGGTCATGAACAGACGGTAACTGCGAGCCTGGTCAACCGGTGGCAGCATCAACGTCATGGCCAGAAGCCACCACAGCGCAACGCCGCCAGCGGGCAGCACCAGGCTCTTCCACAGAGCGTGGGTGTGGCGTGAGGTGCGCCAACGCACCAGTGCCAGCCACAGGACCGAGCCAAGCAGCGCAGCGAACAAGGCCACGATGGAAAAGTCGTTCACGTAGCCGGGTACCAGCTTGCTGACGTTCGCGGCCATCTGTGCTGGGCGCCCAGTGAACATCGCGCCATATGTAAGCCAGACCAGGATGGCGCCAGCGGTGAAGAAGCAGACAGAGAACCAGTCGAGGGCCGCACCCAGGCTGCGTTGCAGAATGGGCAGCGCGAATGCGGCAAGGATGGACAGGGCCGGCAGGGCCAACAACAAGGCACGATCACTGGCGCCCATGGCCAGGCTGGACACCATGGCGATGAGCGCCACGCACAACGGCACGGCAATGTGCCGGCGCAGCACCTGGCGGCGCCAGTGCCATACGGTCAGTGTGGCCAGGGGCAGGGTAGGCCAGGCAAACCAGGCTGCAAGTCGCAGAAGGTCCGCCAGGTGGAGGCCAAAGGTCACCCGGAGTTGCCATCCTGACAGACCCGCGAAGGTCAACCAGCTTGCCAAGGCGGCTGCGAGGAGGGTTGCGCCGACCACCCAGATGCGATGGTGGTGCATGCCGTCATCATGAGACAGGCTGCACACTGCCGTGCCTGCTACGCCCAGCAACACCGCCACCGTGGGGCTGCCACTCAAGGCCATGCATGCCAGACCGCCCAATGCTGTCAATCTGGCGGCGAGTGGTTTGGCAGGTGCGACGGCCAGGCTGAACAGGAACATGGTGCTGCCGAGCAACTGCAGCAGCTCGGGGGTCGTTTCATGCCCGAGCAACAGCAAGCCCAGGGTAGCGATCAGCGCCAGCAGCGCGCCATCCGCGACAGCTCGCGCATAGTCTTGTGGCTGGGCTTCGCCGCCGAAGGCCAGAGGCAGGGGTTGCGCGGCATCTGTACGGGCCAGGTAATAGCAGGTGTACCAGGTCAAGGCCAGTACTGCGGCCAGAATGAACGCAAATGGAATGCGCGCAGCGAGAGCCGGGTCCAGCCAGGGGCTGGTCAGTGAAATGGATGCTGCACCAAGCCAATACGGCAAGATGCCCCCGCCCGACGGCAGGACGCCACCGATATTCGGGTGCAGCCAGGAGGCCTGCCCGAGCGCGATGCTCCACATGTGGCCGAAGGCCGTGATATCCGCATTTTTCCAGGGGTCGCGGCCGAATAGCCCCGGCAGCACATAGGCCGCGCAGAACAACAGCAAAGCCCAGCGAGGCAGTCGCCGAACCGCTTTCTGGGTGACCAGGGCGGGAGAAATGACGGAAAACGTGGAGGGCATCGGCAGGTGCAAAACAAAAAGGCAGCCGAGGCTGCCTTTTGATCAGTGTGATTGATTCAGCAGGCGTGCTTGGCGCACATCCTAGCCGACCAATTACTTCTTGAGGTGCGCAAACTTGTTGCGGAACTTCTCGACGCGGCCGCCCAGCGAGTCGACGCTCTTTTGGGTGCCGGTGTAGAAAGCGTGCGATTCAGAAGAGGTTTCGAGCTTGAACAGGGGCAGCTCACGACCATCTTCCAGCTTGATCGATTCCTTGGTGGGGGCGCAAGAACGGGTCACGAACTTGAAGCCGTTGGATTGATCAACGAAGCAGACTTCGCGGTAATCAGGGTGGATGCCTTGTTTCATCTCGAACCTTTTGCTGTGAATTTTTGACGTGGAAGCCACGTGCGCCCTATGCGCTCGCACTTTCCGACAGCCTGAAAAACCTCAGATTATAGCACTTATCCGCCGCGGCGCATCATGTCGAAGAACTCGTGGTTGTTCTTCGAGGATTTCATCTTGTCGAGGATGAACTCCATCGCCTCGATTTCGTCCATGGGATAGAGCAGCTTGCGCAAAATCCAGCTCTTTTGCAGGATCTCCGGCTTCAGGAGCAGCTCTTCACGGCGGGTGCCCGACTTGTTCAGCAGAATCGACGGGTACACGCGCTTTTCCGACATGCGGCGATCCAGGTGGATTTCGCAGTTGCCGGTGCCCTTGAACTCTTCGTAGATCACTTCGTCCATGCGGCTGCCAGTGTCGACCAGTGCGGTGCCGATGATGGTTAGAGAACCACCTTCTTCCACGTTACGGGCGGCGCCAAAGAAGCGCTTGGGGCGTTGCAGGGCGTTGGAGTCCACGCCGCCTGTCAGCACCTTGCCGGAGCTGGGCAGGACGTTGTTGTAGGCGCGTGCCAGACGGGTGATCGAGTCCAGCAGGATGATCACATCCTTCTTGAGTTCGACCAGACGCTTGGCGCGCTCGATCACCATTTCTGCGACCTGCACATGGCGCTGGGCCGGTTCGTCGAAAGTGGAACTGATGACTTCGCCTCGCACGGTGCGCTGCATTTCCGTCACTTCTTCCGGGCGTTCGTCGACCAGCAGCACGATCATGTGCGCGTCGGGATAGTTGGCGGTGATGGCGTGCGCCAGATTTTTCATCATCACCGTCTTGCCGCTCTTGGGTGGCGCGACCAGCAGCGCACGCTGGCCTTTGCCGATCGGGGCAATCAGGTCAACGATGCGGCTCGTGATGTTCTCATCGCTGCGCACCTCGCGTTCGAGCTTGAACTGCTCGTCAGGGAAGAGCGGCGTGAGGTTTTCGAACATGATCTTGTTCTTGTTCACCTCAGGAGCCAGGCCATTGACGCGATCTACCTTCACCAGTGCGAAGTAGCGCTCGCCATCTTTGGGCACGCGCACTTCGCCTTCGATCATGTCGCCGGTGTGCAGGTTGAAGCGGCGCACTTGGCTTGGCGACAGGTAAATGTCGTCGGTGCTGGCCAGGAAGCTGGCATCCAGCGCGCGGAGAAAGCCGAAGCCGTCAGGCAGCACTTCGAGGACGCCGTCGCCGAAGACCTGTTCGCCCGCCTTGGCGCGCTTTTTCATGATCGCGAACATCAGCTCTTGCTTGCGCATGCGAGCGACGTTCTCGATTTCCAGGCCTTCAGCCATCTCGACCAGTTTCGAGATGTGCAGTGCCTTCAGTTCGGAAAGGTGCATGGATAGTGACCCTGTGCGTAACCCATATCGGCTGGCGTGCGGAGCAAGCCCTGAACAGTCAGGCAATCGGGTGTCGAGGGGTGGACAAAAAATGACCGGAGGTCAAACGCTTTTGTCGGGAGCCGGCAGTCTGGGTGATCCGCTCATGTACGGAGAGCCATTCATGAGCGTTGACTGTTGCTCCACCATTGGGCTGTTGGGCCGTCAGGTGTGACGCTGACTGGCCGATGTTTTTCAGCCAGTTAGGTGATTATAGGTGTGAAAAACCCTGGAAATTACAGGGTGGCGTCAATGAAGGCTGTCAATTGAGCCTTCGAGAGCGCCCCGACCTTGGTGGCGGCCAGTTGGCCACCCTTGAAGATCATCAGTGTGGGGATGCCGCGGATGCCGAACTTGGCCGGCACTTCACGGTTTTGGTCAACGTTCATCTTGGCGATGCTCAGACGACCGCTGTAGTCTTTGGCCACTTCGTCCAGGATGGGGGCGATCATCTTGCATGGGCCGCACCATTCGGCCCAGTAATCGACCAGAACGGGGGTGGCCGACTGCAGAACATCTGCGTCGAACGAGGCGTCGGTAATGTGCTTGATCAGGTCGCTGCTCATTTAGAAATATCCTAGGTAACGCCGCCGGTCTTTGTACATCCAAGGGGGTGTCCGGGGCACGTTGAGAAGATTCTGACACAGAAGATGACCACTCTGCAGGCGAGTTCAAGAGCCATTTTTGCTATGAGTGTCATAGCCGTGTTTGATGACTGGATGACACAGGATGCTCTAAATCGCTTTACCTTTAGAAAAATAAGGACGATTCCGGCTTGTAGTTGATGGATCGCATGGTTACAAATGCGTTCCAATAGCGACTATTGCTGTACGTGCCCCCAAGGGTTTGAGGCCAGATTTCCTCGTTGATGCTTTCATGACCGCAGTCGCGCCCCCCAATCCACCGCAGGTGATCTCTCGGTTCGGTCGCTATGAGTTGCGGCAGATGTTGTGCCGTACCTTGGCTGCGAGCACCTGGTTGGCGTTTGACCCGCGCGCGGGTCTGGATGTGCTGCTGTATGTGCCCCGGGTTCAGCCTCGTTCACCGCGGGATCTGGACGAGTGGCTGCAGGATGTCCAGTCTGGAGCGAGGTTGCAGCATCCGCGCTTGGTGGAGGTTCTGGAAACGGGCGTGCACGAGGGCTGGCCTTATGCCAGCGCGCACCGTGACGGGCGATTGACGCTGCAGGAGCATTTGGCTCAAAACGGGGTGCCATTGCCTGCAGAGGCTGCTGGATGGATGTCTGACGCCCTGGAAGGGCTTGCCTATGCCCACGAGGCTGGGGTCGTGCACCGTGATATTGGCCTGCACAGTTTGCTGATCGACAGCACAGGGCGTGTCAGTATGGCCGGGTTGGCTGTCGGGCTGATGGCTGATACGCCGGGAAGACCGCGTGGTGCCCCAGTGCGGCAGCATGTGCGTGAAGAGGCCGAGCGCGATGTGCTCATGGCCGGTTTGCTGCTTCATCGTTTGCTGGTCGGTCAACCGGCTCTGGATGATCCTGACCTGGGTAGTGCAGCACAGCGTGTTGGGCCTGAAATTGTCAGATTGCCCTGGAGTGGTGCCCATCCCATACCGGATACCTTGCGCGCGATCGTCAACCGCGCGACGGACCGCCAACAACGTCAGCGCTACCTGAATGCCCGCACCTTGCTGTCGGCATTGCAGGGTTGGATCAAGACCAACGAAGAGGAGTCCGGCGGGCCATTGGCTTTGCTGCTGGATCGCCTGAACACGGTCGGCAATCTGCCCAGTCGGCCGCGTGCTGACAAGGCCTTGTTGCAGTCGCTTGGTCAGGAATTGATGCGGGTGGATGACATTGTCGAGGTCATCACACGCGATCCCGGCCTGGTCTGGGAGTTGCTGCGCAGCGTGAATACCGCGCGGTTTCAGAACGGCACGGGCGAAGATCGGGTGACCACGATCACGCGGGCGATTGTGCTGTTGGGCCAGCAGGGGCTGCGGCGCGTGCTGGGCAGCTTGCGGCCCTGGCCTGGTGCACTGGCCATAGCCGGCCAGACGGCAGGGCTGGAGGCGGGTTCAGCGCAAGTCGCGCTGGGCAAGGCCTTGCGCAGGGCTTGTATATCTGGCCAGATGGCCAGGTTGCTCGCACCTTTTTCCATCAGCGATGAAGAGTCGCTGGTGGCGGCCATGTCACAACGGCTGGGTGAGTTGCTGGTGCTGTATCACTTCCCAGAGGAAGCTGCCCAGATCGAGCGTCTGATGCAGCCTGGGCCCCCGCAGCCGGGTAATACAACACCAACGCCAGGCATGTCAGCGGAAGCTGCAGCGGGTGCGGTGCTGGGCATTGATCTGACTGAACTGTCAGTGGCCGTCATGCGGCATTGGGGTATGGATGACCGCTTGCAGCACGCGGCACGGCCGCTTAATCGGACCCTTGCCGTACGCAAACCCGATGACGCTGTCGAGACGCTCCGTGCTGTGGCCAGCCTGGCTGACGAGTTGGCCGACGCGATCGGGATGGACCCCGCCAAGCAGCAGCATGTGATTCATCATTGCACCACCCGCTACGCGCGGGCGCTGAATCTGCATGCGAAAGAGTGTCAGGAAGTGCTCGATACATCGATCCGACTGGTCGATGCACCGATTCAATTGAACAACGTCAACCCTTGAGTGCCTTGGCGCACTCGGTGACCAGGGCCGGGCCCTTGTAGATCAGGCCGGTGTAGATCTGAACCAGGTCTGCGCCCGCATCCAGCTTGGCTCGCGCATCAGCACCACTCATGACACCACCGACGCCAATGATCGGGAAGCGTGGCCCCAGTGCGGCGCGCAGCTGACGGATCACCATGTTGCTGGCCTCGAATACCGGGGCGCCACTGAGCCCGCCGGTTTCTTCGGCGTGTTGCAGCCCTTTGACCGCATCTCGGCCAATGGTCGTGTTGGTGGCAATGACACCATCGATGCCATTGTTCTGCAGCGTGGCAGCAATCACGGATACTTGGGCTTCGCTCAGGTCCGGTGCGATCTTCACGAAGATCGGCACCTGACGATGGTGTTCAGCCTGCAGGGTCACGCGGCGCGCTTGCAGGGCGCCCAGCAGGCGGTCCAGGGCTTCATCGCTTTGCAACTCACGCAGGTTCTTGGTGTTGGGCGACGAGATGTTGACCGTGACGTAATCGGCCCATGGGTAGACCCCGTTCAGGCAGGCAAGGTAGTCATCCACCGCATTGTCGATGGGGGTGGTGGCGTTCTTGCCGATATTCAGCCCGAGGATGCCGCCTTGTTCACGGAAGCGCGCCTTGCGCACATTGGCCACGAAGGCATCAAGGCCGTCGTTGTTGAAGCCCAGGCGGTTGATCAGTGCGTTGGCTTCAGGCAGGCGGAACATGCGCGGCTTGGGATTGCCAGGCTGCGCCTTGGGGGTCACGGTGCCCACCTCGACGAAACCAAAGCCGAGTGCGCCCAGTCCGTCAATGCAGCGGCCATTTTTGTCCAGGCCTGCGGCCATGCCAATGCGGTTGGGGAAGGTGATGCCAGCCAGCTCCACTGGGTCTTCCACACGCTTGGCACCCCAGGCGCAGGCGAGCGGGGTGTTCTGGAATCGGGCCAGGGCGCCCATGGTGAGTTCGTGGGCGAGCTCGGGGTCCAGGCTGAAGAGAATCGAGCGGGGCAGGGCGTAGGGGATCAGGGACATGACCGGTTGGGGTGTTCTTCAATGCCAGCGAACAGGCCGGCGCAACCTCGTATTGTCCCTCATTCGCAGCGCCCTTCATGTACGGTTGTGAAGTGCCGGGCTGTGGCAAACTGCGCGCCCTGATCGTCGCCGGCGCGGCTGATGGCGCGATCAGTTTTTGTGTCGACCGACAGCCGATGAAAGCGCAAGCTTGAACAAGATCCTGATGCAACTGGCGGCTGAACTGAAGGTTCGGCCTGCACAAGTGAATGCAGCTGTGGAGCTGCTTGATGGTGGGGCAACCGTGCCTTTCATTGCGCGTTACCGCAAGGAGGCCACCGAGGGGCTTGATGACGCGCAGCTGCGTGAACTGGAAGTGCGCCTGACCTACCTGCGTGAGCTGGAAGATCGGCGCGAAGCGGTGCTCAAGAGCATCGACGAACAAGGCAAGCTGACGCCGGAATTGCGCGCAGCCATCGAGGCCGCCCCAACCAAGCAGGATCTGGAAGACCTGTATCTGCCCTACAAGCAGAAGCGGCGCACCAAGGCAATGATCGCCCGCGAGGCGGGTATCGAGCCGCTGGCCGACAAGCTGGTTGCCGACCCATCGCTGGATCCGCAGGCCGAGGCGGCGAGCTTCATCAACGCCGAAGCAGGCTTTGGCGATGTCTTGGCCGTGCTGGATGGCGTGAGGGATATCTTGTCCGAGCGTTGGGCAGAAGACGCCACGCTGGTTGGCAAGCTGCGTGAGTGGCTCTGGGAAGATGGGTTGTTCCGCTCCAGTCTGATGGCCGGCAAGGATGAGAACAACCCTGACGTGGCCAAGTTCCGCGACTACTTCGACTACGACGAGCCGATTCGCACGGTGCCCTCGCACCGCGCCCTGGCTGTGTTCCGCGGGCGCACCCAGGAAATCCTGGATGCCAAGTTGGCGCTGGATGAGGAACTGGTTCCTGGGCAGCCGTCGATGGCCGAAGGCCGCATAGCCCGGCACCTGGGCTGGAGCCATGCCAAACGTCCGTCAGATGACTTGATTCGCAAGTCGATTGCCTGGACCTGGAAGGTCAAGCTGAGCTTGAGCCTGGAGCGTGACCTGTTTGCACGCCTGCGCGAAGAGGCTGAAAAGACCGCCATCAAGGTGTTTGCTGAAAACCTGCGTGACTTGCTGCTGGCTGCGCCTGCTGGCAAGCGTGTGGTCATGGGGCTGGACCCCGGTATCCGCACCGGCGTGAAGGTGGCGGTCGTCAATGAAACCGGCAAGGTGCTGGACACATCGACGATTTATCCGCACGAACCCAAGCGCGATTGGGAGGGCTCGATTCACACGCTGGGCCGGCTCTGCGCCAGCCATGGCGTCAACCTGATCGCCATTGGCAACGGCACGGCCAGCCGCGAAACCGACAAGCTGGCAGGCGACTTGATCAAACGCATTCAGCAATTGGCTCCGGGCACACCGATCGACAAGGTGGTCGTGTCCGAGGCCGGTGCGTCGGTCTATTCGGCTTCGGAGTACGCCAGCAAGGAGTTGCCCGAGCTGGACGTCAGCCTGCGTGGTGCGGTGTCGATTGCACGGCGCATTCAGGATCCGCTGGCCGAGTTGGTGAAGATCGACCCCAAGAGCATCGGGGTGGGGCAGTACCAGCACGACGTCAACCAGAGTGACATGGCGCGCACCCTCCATGCCGTGGTCGAGGATTGCGTGAACGGGGTGGGCGTTGATTTGAACACCGCCTCGGCACCGTTGCTGTCTCGGGTATCGGGGCTGAGCACGGCGGTGGCCAACAGCATCGTGCGCTGGCGTGATGCCAATGGGGCGTTCCGCAACCGCAAGCAGCTGATGGATGTGGCCGGTCTGGGTGCCAAAACCTTCGAGCAGGCCGCCGGTTTTCTGCGTATTCGTGAGGGTGACAACCCGCTGGATGTGTCGGGTGTGCACCCTGAGACCTACCCGGTTGTCGAGCGCATGCTGGCTGCCGTGGGCAAGCCAATCAGCGAGGTGATGGGGCGTGCCGAGGTGCTGCGCACGCTGAAGCCGGAAGTGTTTGCCGATGAGAAGTTTGGTGTCATCACGGTCAAGGACATCCTGGCGGAACTGGAAAAGCCGGGCCGCGATCCGCGTCCGGACTTCAAGGTGGCCCGATTCAATGACGGAGTTGAAGACATCAAGGATCTGCGCGAAGGCATGGTGCTGGAAGGCACGGTCAGCAACGTGGCGCAGTTTGGGGCGTTTGTGGATCTGGGTGTCCACCAGGATGGTCTGGTGCATGTCAGCCAACTGGCGAACAAGTTCGTCAACGATGCCCGCGAGGTGGTCAAAACGGGTGACATCGTGAAGGTGAAGGTGCTGGAGGTTGATCTGCCTCGCAGCCGAATTTCGCTGACGATGAAACTGGATGCTGCAGCCGCACCCAAAGCTGCAGGGGCAGGGCGGGACAACGGCTTCCGCCCGGCAGCGCGCAATGAGCGGGCTGGGGGCGGTCAGCGAGGGCAGCAGGCAGCACCAGCGCAGTCGGCCATGGCCGCCGCGTTTGCCAAGCTGCAAACGAAGCGTTGAGCCTCAGTGGGGCGTGTGGCCGGTGGTGCGAGCCAACCGACGCCGCCCCAACCAGATCATCAACCCAAAGACCGAACTGGTCAGGCCGGGTGCCAGGCTGGCAGTTTTGGCCAGCAGGGCGCGCCAACCAGGCAGGATGATCTCCACCGGTGCCTTGTTCATGGCCTTCAGAACGGCTTGAACGACCTTGTCCGGCGGCATTGGCCCCGAGCCGGAAAAGATCATGGCCGCCTCCGGGCGCAGGTTGTCTGGCCCCAGCATGGGGGTGGCCACGGCGTCCGGGCAAATGGCCGTGACCTTCACGCCATGTGCGCGCAACTCCTGCGCCACACTCAGGGAATAGCCACGCGCTGCGAACTTGCTCGCGCAATAGATCGCACAGCCTGGTACGGGCGACACGCCGGCAATCGACGCGATGTTGATGATGTGGCCATGGCGACGTGGCACCATCAGGCGTGCGGCAGCCTCGGTCCCGAAGATCAGCCCCTTGGTGTTCACATCGATCTGCAGGTGGATGCTGGCTGTGGAGGTTTGCCCGACATACTCGGGGCGAAGCACGCCCGCGACGTTCATGACCGTATCGAGTTGGGGCCATTGAGCGGCGATGTCACCCATCAGGCGTTCCCAGGCTTCGGCGTCGCGCACATCCAGCGCACCCGTGCGCAAATGAGCGGGACTGGATGCGTGCACCTGCAGTTTGCTCAAGCCTGCGACATCGAGGTCAACCGCCCAGACGTGATCGCCGCGGCGAAGCATGGTTTGTGCAATCAGAAAGCCGATGCCGCTGGCTGCGCCGGTGATGAGGTGATGGGCCACGAGGGTCTCCGTTTCAAACAGGAACTCAGGGATTTGTCCGAATGGTGGGAAAACAGTCTTCCTGACACCATGTGTATTCAGATTTGATCACCACGATGCACTCCCGTGCTACCCAAGGAATCCCCAGCATGAGTACTTCAGATTTGCGGACGCGACCTGGTCGCACGGTCATCATTGGTGCCGGCTTCGGGGGGCTGGGCATGGCCATCGCCTTGAAGAAGGCCGGGTTCGACGACGTGCTAATCCTGGAAAAAAGCCAGGATGTGGGCGGCTGCTGGCGTGAAAACAGCTATCCGGGGGCCGCATGCGATGTGCCTTCCCATCTCTACTCGTTCTCGTTCGAGCCCAATCCGCGGTGGACCCGCAAGTACGCCCCACAGTCCGAGATCCATGCCTATCTGCAGCATTGCGCTCGCCAATACGGGCTCATGGACCGCATCCGCTTTGGGGCGGAGGTGGCCTCTTTGCGTTTCCTTGGCGTGGAGGACGGTTGGGAGGTGACGCTGTCGCAAGGCGAGGTGCTGCATGCGCAGTTCGTGATCTCGGCCTGTGGCCAGCTCAGCACGCCCCAGTTGCCTGCTATCGAAGGCTTGTCCTCCTTCAAGGGCCCTCAATTTCACTCGGCCCACTGGGACCATGGCTTGTCACTTGACGGGCTCAAGGTGGCGGTGATCGGTACCGGGGCGAGTGCCATCCAGTTCATCCCCGAGGTGGCCCCCAAGGTGGCCGAGCTGACCGTGTACCAGCGCTCGGCGCCCTATGTGATCCCGAAGGATGATCGCCCTTACACACCTTCAGAAACAGCGCGCTTCACCCGGTGGCCGAAGCTGCAGGCACTCAGCCGTGCCTGGATTTATCTGACACATGAGGCGCGTGCGCTGGCGTTCACCCATGTGCCGCAGGCCATGTGGTTTGTGCAGCAATCATTTCTGCGCCACCTGAGGCAGCAGGTGCCTGACCCCTTGTTGCGCGCCCAGCTCAAGCCCGACTACACCGTGGGCTGCAAGCGGGTGCTGATATCCAATGACTTCTATCCGGCGATGTCTCGCCCGAACGTCAAGCTGGTCACCGATGCGATCACCCGCGTCGTCCCCGAGGGCGTGGTCACGGCGGGCGGTCAGTTGCATCCGGCGGATGTGATCATCTACGGCACGGGCTTCGCAGCAACCCAGTTCCTGACCCCCATGAAAGTGACTGGGCGCGATGGGCTCGACCTGCACGACGTCTGGAAGCGTGGTGCGCAGGCCTACCTCGGCATGACCGTGTCGGGCTTCCCCAACTTCTTCATGTTGTATGGACCGAACACCAATTTGGGACACAACTCGATCGTGTACATGCTGGAAAGCCAGATCGAACACATCAGCCGCTGCATGCAAGCCATGCGCAACCAGGGCGTGAAGGCCATTGAGGTTCCACGCGCCCGATTCGACCAGTTCAATGACCGCATCACTGCCGGACTCAAGCGCACGGTCTGGGCCGCAGGGTGCTCCAGCTGGTATCAGACCCGTGACGGCGTCAACCCGACCAACTGGCCAGGCTTCACCTTCAGCTACCGCTGGCTGACGCGTCGGGCTGATCTTGGCGATTACCAGGTACTTGGCTGACGCGCTGCACGTTTGGCTGCTGTCCGGTATCCTTCAATGCATCGCGGCCTGTTGGCCGCTTTGTCGTTGAACCATGAAAGCGTTGCACATCCATGCCGGGCCGGTTGCCCGTCGTCACATTGAACAGCATGGGCTGCGTCCATCCGACGTGGCCCTGGTCCCCGCCGCAGCCGGAGGCCCTAAGGGCCTGATTCTTTCGCACATCGACCGTCAGTTGTTTGGTAGCTGGTTCAACGAGGTCGATCACCCTTTGCATCTGGTGGGTGCGTCCATCGGGGCATGGCGCATGGCGGCTGCGGCGATGCCCAACCCGGTCAAAGCGTTTGAAGACCTGGCGCAGGTTTACATCTCCCAGCGTTACGACCTTGAACCGGGCAAGAAGATGCCCACGCCTGCCAGCGTCAGCCGCGGGTTTGAAGAGACGCTGCGCGCCTTCTTTGAGCGTGACCTGCAGTCCGTACTGCATCATCCGACGCGCCGTCTGCATGTTCTGACCTCGCGAGGGCGGCATGTGCTGCGCGCGGGTGGGCGCGTGGGTGCTCCGCTTGGCTTTGCAGGGCTGGTGCTGGCTAATGCTGTGTCGCGTCGGGGCGTCGGGGCTTTTCTTGAGCGGCATGTGTTTTCCACGCCAGGTGATCGGCTGCCGATTGCGCTCGATGATCAGCCTACACGGCACATCACGCTGACCGAGGCGAATTTCCTGCCGGCCGTGCAAGCCTCCTGCAGCATTCCGTTCGTGCTGGATGGTGTTCGCAACATCCCGGGGACGCGCCGTGCCACTCACTGGGACGGTGGGCTCATCGACTATCACCTGCACTGGGATTACGCAGGCATGCCTGCCGGCTTGGTGCTGTATCCCCACTTTCAGCGAACCATCGTGCCGGGCTGGCTCGACAAGGTGTTCAAGTCGCGTCATCGACCCACTCCCGGGCTGGATAACGTGGTGACACTGGTTCCCAATCCGGAATGGGTGGCGTCGTTGCCCAATGGCAAGCTGCCAGACCGCAATGATTTCAAGGCGCTGGGGGAAGCCGAGCGCATCCGTGACTGGACCAAGGCTGTCGCTGAAAGTGCACGCCTGGCTGATGAATGGCAGATGTGGCTGGATAAAGGGTGCCCTGTTGAGGTGATTCAGCCTCTGTGAGGCCACTACACTGCAGACATGGATACCTCTGTCAGCCTGTTGCTGATTGCCCTTCTGATTGCGCTCAGCGCGTTCTTTTCGACTGCGGAACTCGCTGTGGCGGCATCACGTCGCGTGCGTCTGCGTCAGTTGCTCGACCAGGGCGAGTACCGGGCCCAGGCGGTGCTCAAGGTGCAGGAAGAGCCTGGTGACTACTTCACTGTCATCCAGATCGGGCAGAACAGCGTGGCCATTCTGGGTGGCATCGTGGGCGAGGGCGCCTTGTCTCCTTTTGTCCAGCAACTGTTGTTGCGCGTGGGCGTGGCGATGGAGACTGCACAGACCGCCGGGGTGTTGACGTCCTTCGTGGTGGTAACCAGTCTGTTCATTCTGCTGGCAGACCTTTTTCCCAAGCGTCTGGGCATGGTTGCACCGGAACAAGTCGCTGTGCGGGTGGTAGGCCCGATGCACTTCTTTCTGGCAGTCTTCCACCCCATCGTGTGGTTCTTCAGTCGGCTCACCGATGCCTTGTTCAAGCTGTTGAACCTGCCGCAACGGCGTGATGACACCATCACCTCGGACGACATTCTGGCCATGGCCGAAGCCGGGGCTGAGGCGGGCATCCTCGATGCCAGCGAGCACGAGGTCATCGAAAACGTGATCGAGCTGGACACCCGCACGGTGACCAGTGCCATGACCGGTCGGGAGCGCATCGTCTACTTTCTGCTCGATGACAGTGACGAGCTGATCAAGGCCCGGATTGACCAGTACCCCCATTCCACCTACCTGGTGTGCGATGGCGACATCGACCATGTGGTCGGCTATGTCGACTCGAAGTTCCTGCTCAGCCGCGTGCTGAAAGGGCAACCCTTGTCGCTGCGCTCAGAGGGCCTGGTGCACAAGGCGCTGATGGTGCCCGACCGTCTGACCCTGTCCGAGGTGCTGGACCAGTTCCGGCAGGCCGCCGAAGACATCGCTGTCATCCTCAATGAATACAGTCTGGTCGTGGGCATCATCACCATCAATGACGTGATGAACACCGTGATGGGCGGGCTGGTCAGTCCGCTTGATGAAGAGCAGATTGTTCAACGGGATGCCGATTCCTGGCTGATCGATGGCGTGACCCCCATCCCGGATGTGTTGCGCGCGCTGGAACTCGATGGGTTGCCCCATCAGGATGACTACCAGACCCTGGCAGGTTTCCTGATGGTGATGCTGCGCCGCATTCCCCGCCGGACCGATGCAGTGGAGTGGGGTGGCTATCGCTTTGAGGTGATGGACGTCGACAGCCACAAGATTGACCAGGTCATGGTGACCCGCCTGCGCAGCGGTCCGGATGGTCCGGGCGGGGCCGCGCAGCAGGCTCACATGGATTCGGCGAGCAAAGCCCTGTAGTCGTCCGCCGAGGGCGTGCGCGGGTTCGTCTTGTGGCAATGGTCTGCCAACGCGCCCTTGATGATCTGGTCAAACCAGTCACGCTGTACGCCGAGTTGTTCAAGCCCGGAAGCCAGACCAAGCCGGGCATTCATGTCGCGGATGGCCTGCGGAATGAGTTCACCCGATGGCAGGCCCATGACACGCGCCATGCGGTCCAGTCGGCAGTCTTTGCGCATGGATTCGGCCTCGGCATTGAATCGGATCACGGCGGGCAGGAACATGGCGTTGAGCGTGCCGTGGTGCAGCTTGGGGTTGATGCCGCCGAGGCTGTGGCTGAGGCTGTGTACGGCCCCCAATCCCTTCTGGAAAGCCATCGCGCCTTGCATGGACGCGCTCATCATGTTCAGTCGGGCCTCTCGATCCTGACCATCTCGTGTCGCCCGTTCGATGTGGTGCCAGGCGCGCTCCAGACCATCCAGCGCGATGCCATCGGCAGGCGGGTTGAAGGCCGGCGCCATGAAGGTTTCCATGCAATGGGCGATGGCATCCATGCCGGTTGCCGCAGTGAGCGCCGATGGCAGCCCAACGGTGAGTTCGGGGTCGCAGATCGCGGCCTTGGGCATGAGGTTCCAGGAGTGGAACCCGAGCTTGCGTCCATCTTCCACGATGATGATGGCGCCCCGCGCGACTTCGCTGCCGGTACCTGCGGTCGTGGGCACGGCGATCAGCGGGGCGGCATGTGGTGTGATCAGTGGCGAGCCACCTTCGATCGTGGCGTAGCGTGTCAGTGGCCCTTCGTGGGTGGCGACGATGGCCAGCCCTTTTGCCAGGTCGATGGCTGAGCCTCCCCCTACAGCGATCAGACCATCACATTCGCCTGCGATATAGGCTGCCTTGGCCGTCAGCACGGCTCTTTCTGTCGGGTTGGATGGGGTGTCGCTGAAGATGCTCACCGGCCATCCAGCCAATTGGTCCAGCGCTGTTTGCAAGACACCAGCGGCCTTGACGCCAGCATCGGTCACCACCATGGGGCGGCGGATGCCAACCCGTTCGCACTCCGCTGGAAGCGTCGCAATGGCACCGAAGTCGAACTGGATTTGGGTCAGGTAGAGGATGGTGGACATGGTCTGATGCGGCTGAATGTGGGTCCGCTGCATCGTATCGCCACTTGAGTTAGGTACTTACCCTGCATGCCGACCCCCGTTATTCGGGGGTAATTTAAAAAAAGAGCGTGCAACAGGGTGTCACATCAAAAAGCTTGACCTACCATACGCTTCGATGGATAAAACGAACGTTTGAAACGTTCGTATTCGGAGCAGCAATTGACCACCTCTTCAGTCACCCGCCTGGTACCGGCTGATACCAAGACCCGCATCCTTGACGCAGCAGAGACCCTGTTCGTCACGGGCGGCTATGAATCGATGTCGATGCGGCAGATTACCGCATCGGCCAATGTCAACCTAGCCGCAGTCAATTATCACTTTGGCAGCAAGGATGCACTCATTCAGGCCGTACTGGCCCGACAACTCGACCCTTTGAACGAGCACCGTGTCGCATTATTGCAGTGGTTCGACAAGGAGTTGGGCGACAAGCTCACTTGCGAGCATGTACTGGTCGCCTTGTTTCTGCCGGCCGTGCGCATTTTCAGGGGTGATGGCCCACATGCCGAGCGCTATCTGCATTTCATCGGGCGGGCCTACACCGATCCCTCGCCGGTGGTGCGCGACTACATCAACAGCCGCTACATCGAAACGCTGGGAGGCTTCTTCTTCGCCTTTCAACGCACCTTGCCCAGCCTGAGTCGCGATGAACTCGGGTTCCGCCTGCACTTCGCGCTGGGCGCGCTGTCGGGCATCCTGGCTGGTGGTGAAACCCAGCGTCTCATCCGTGATTTCACCAGAGGTGAGGGGGATGACGAGGCGCTCATCCTCGCGCGCTTGTCCTCGCTCATGGTGGCTGCGCTCAACGCCCCCTTGCCAGATGCGGTGCAGTCCCGTGTCTTTGGCGCCATCCTCAACAGCCCGGGCATGCCACTCAATGGCCCGTTGGGCTGACGCCTGACATCTTCACCTCCTGTTTCAACCTCGCCGTGCCCCGGCACAGGCATCACCCACAGCGACGTATCAGCATGAAAGACGGTTACCTCGACTTTGCCAATTCCCCGATGGGGGCCAAGCTCGTCAACGCCCTGGGTCTGCCCAAGCCGATGCCGCTGGAGCGGTATCAGCAGGGGCAGCCGGTCATCCAGGGGACAGTGCTGGTCGGTGGTGGGGACAAACCGCAACTGCTGGAGGCCCTGGCATCGGTTTTCAAGTCCATCGGTGCACAGACGCTGGCACATGCGCGCCTTCCGCAATGGGTGGCTGTTGCCAACAAGGCAGGATTGACAACCGGACGCTGGGGTCATGACGGGCAGCCGGGCGAGAAGGTCAAGGCCCTGGTGTTCGATGCCACGGGGCTGGACGACAGTACGCAGTCAGATGCGCTGTACTGGTTCTTTCACGAAACGGTGCGGTCCCTGCTGCCTTGTGGCCGGGTGATTGTGTTGGGTCGTCCGCCTGAGTTGTGCGCCTCCCCACGCAAGGCCACCATCCAGCGCGCACTGGAAGGGTTGGTGCGCTCGCTGGGCAAGGAGTTGAAAAAGGGCGTCAATGCGCAGCTCGTCTATGTAGCCGAAGGCGCCGAGGCGCACATCGAGTCCACTTTGCGCTTTCTGCTCTCCCCCAAGTCGGCTTATGTCTCGGCGCAGGTCATTCGCGTTGGGGTGGGCACGGGCGCTGTGGTGGCGCCGGCCGACTGGAGCCTGCCCTTGGCGGGCAAGAAGGTTCTGGTGACGGGGGCGTCTCGCGGTATTGGGGCTGCCATTGCGGCTGTGATGGCGCGCGATGGTGCAGAAGTCATTTGCCTGGATGTGCCCCAGGCCCAAGCACCCCTCGACGAGGTCGCCAAACAGCTCGGTGGCCAGGCCATTGCGCTGGACATTGGCGCGGCCGATGCGCCACAGAAGCTGGTGGATGCCGCTCAGGCCCAGGGTGGCTGGGATGTGGTGGTGCACAACGCCGGTATCACCCGTGACAAGACCATTGCCAACATGAAGGAAAGCCTGTGGCAACTGGTAGTCAACGTGAACCTGTCAACACAGGAGCGCATCAACGAGGCGCTGGTGGCCTCTGGGGCCCTCCGTCCGGGCGGCCGCATCGTGTGCGTGTCATCCATTTCCGGTATCGCCGGCAACATGGGGCAGACCAACTACGCGGTCTCCAAGGCCGGTGTGATCGGGATGGTGCAAAGCTCGGCGCCGGTGTTCAGCGAGAAGGGCATCACCATCAATGCGGTGGCGCCGGGCTTCATCGAAACGCAGATGACGGCGGCCATTCCCTTTGCGATCCGTGAAGCAGGCCGCCGCATGAACTCGATGAACCAGGGCGGGCAGCCTGAAGATGTGGCCGAGGCCATTGCGTGGTTTGCCAGCCCGGCTTCGAGCGCCATCACTGGCAATGTGGTGCGGGTGTGTGGTCAGAGCCTGTTGGGTGCCTGATCAGCGATGGACACCATCGAGATCAACAAGCTGGCGAGTCCGGTCTCGCTGTATCTGGGGGCATTGCAGTCCAGCAGCAAGCGTCCGGGGGCTGTGGACGCTTTGCCAGAGGTAACGCTGGTGCGGCCGAAGGTCTGCCTGGAAGAGGCTCACGTCGCGGCTTATGCTCGGGTCTGCGGTTTCTGCAAGGTGCATGGCGTGCCGATTACCTACCCGCAGATGCTGGCCTTTCCACTGGCCATGACGTTTTTCGGGTCGAAGTTCAATCCCTGGCCGGCCATGGGCACGGTCCATCTGGGCAACTGCATACGGCAACATCGCCATCTGAATGTGGGTGACGAGGTGCGCGTGGAGTTGAGCACGGGGCCCTTGTTGTCCCACGAAAAGGGGCAGGTCTACCGCCTCGACATGCGCGTGTTGCGTGGTGACGATCTGGTCTGGGAGGGCGAGCAATTTCTGCTGCGCGTAGGCGCACGTCAGCCACGCGGCGAGGCTTATGTCTCGGCCTTGGTTGACCCTACACCCTTGTCGCACCAGGCCGATTTCGTGGCCTCGGCTGGCATTGGTCGCACATATGGACATGTGTCGGGCGACATCAATCCGATTCACCTCTCTGCGATCACGGCGCGTGTTTTTGGCTTCAAACGGGCCATTGCACATGGCATGTGGACCAAGGCCAAGGCGCTGGCGACGTTGCTGCCACGTGACGTGATCGACCAGGCCGAGGTGATCGCGGAGTTCAAGACGCCGCTTTATCTGCCATCCAAAGCCTCGTTGTGGTCATCACGTCGAGACGACGGTGCGCTGTTTGAGGTGCGCAACGCCAAGGGCGACAAGCCACATGTGCGTGGACGCGTGACCTACTGATTTCGATTCAACGCTGTTCTTTTACCCATTTCTTCCTGCAAGGCCCAGAGCATGAGCACCATCCGTCGCGTCGCCATCATCGGCGGCAACCGCATTCCGTTTGCCCGGTCGAACACGGTCTATTCGCATGTGTCCAACCAGGACATGCTGACCTCGACCATCCAGGGTTTGGTTGATCGCTTCAATCTGCATGGCGAACGTCTTGGTGACGTGGCGGCTGGCGCGGTGATGAAGCATTCGCGTGATTTCAATCTGGTGCGCGAATCGGTCTTGTCCACCACCTTGGCACCGGAAACCCCAGCATATGACCTTCAGCAGGCATGCGGTACTGGCCTGGAGGCCATCATGTTGGTGGCCAACAAGATTGCGCTGGGGCATATCGAATGCGGCATTGGCGGCGGGGTGGACACCACCTCTGATGCTCCCATCGGCATCAACGAAAAGATGCGCCAGATTCTGCTGGAGGTGAACCGCGCCAAGACGACCAGCCAACGCCTGGCCTTGCTGTCGAAAATCCGCCCCAGCATGCTGGTCAAGCCGGTGATTCCCCGCAACGGTGAGCCGCGTACCGGTTACTCCATGGGCGAGCACGCCGAGTTGATGGCGCGCGAGTGGGGCATCAGCCGGGAAGACCAGGATCAACTGGCCTATGCGTCGCACAAAAATCTGTCGCGCGCCTATGACGATGGTTTTTTTGCCGACCTGATGACGCCGTTCAAGGGTGTCAGCAAGGACAACAACCTGCGTGCGGAACTGACACTGGACAAGCTCCGTTCGCTCAAGCCCTGCTTCGACAAGAAGGTCGCGCCAGGGCAGGGCACCTTGACCCCGGGCAACTCGACGCCCTTGACAGATGGGGCATCGGCCGTGTTGCTGGGCAGCGAGGAGTGGGCCCAGGCTCGCAATTTGCCGGTCCTGGCGTACATCACATTCAGTGAAGTGGCTGCCGTGGACTTCTTCAACAAGAAGGAAGGCTTGTTGATGGCGCCGGCCTATGCCGTGCCCCGCATGCTGCAACGCGCCGGGATCAGCCTGCAGGACTTCGATTTCTACGAGATTCACGAAGCCTTCGCAGCGCAGGTGTTGTGCACCTTGAAGGCCTGGGAGGACCCTCGCTACTGCAAGGAGCGACTGGGGCTGGACAAGCCGCTTGGCAGCATCGACCGAAGCAAGCTCAACATCAACGGCAGTTCGCTGGCAGCAGGGCATCCGTTTGCAGCGACGGGTGGCCGTATCGTGGCCACCCTGGCCAAGATGTTGGCGCAAAAAGGCAGCGGTCGTGGGCTGATCTCCATCTGTGCCGCAGGCGGCCAGGGCGTGGTCGCGATCATTGAGCGCTGAGGCGCGCTGTCTGACAACCATTCAGGAGACCCCCCATGAGCTCAGCAGCCCTCGCAGCCGAACCGATGCGCACCCCTCTGGTCAAGCCGGACGGCAGTACCAACCGCATCTGGTTGAAGTCCTACGTGGAGAGTGTTCCCCACGAAATCGATCTGCACAAGTACCAGTCGCTCAACGACTACTTCGATGAGTGCATCAACAAATACCGTCAGCGTCCGGGGTTTGTCAGCATCGGTACGGAGATGTCATACGACCGTCTGGAGCGGCTCGTGCTGGCCTTTGCGGGCTGGTTGCAAAGCCAGGGGGTGAAGAAGGGTGACCGCGTCGCCATCATGCTGCCCAACACCTTTCAGTATCCCGTGGCACTGTTTGGTGTGTTGCGCCTGGGTGCCGTGGTGGTCAATGTGAACCCGCTCTACACGGCGCGTGAACTGAACCACCAGTTGCGAGACAGTGGTGCGGAAACCATTCTGGTGATGGAGAACTTTGCCAGCACCTTGCAGGAAGCCTTGCCTGGTACGCAGGTCAAACGCATCGTGTTGACGCAGATTGGGGACTTGCTGTCCGACGGCATGCTGAACCTCAAGGGCCGACTGCTGAACTTGGTGATCCGCAAGGTGCAGAAGATGGTCCCCGCCTATCAGTTGCCTGGGGCACTGTGGATGCGCGATGTGCTGCAGGCCGGGGCCAAGGTGAAGGTGCGCAAGGAGCGTCTGTTGCCTGAGGATCTGGCCTTCCTGCAGTACACCGGTGGCACCACCGGGGTGGCCAAGGGCGCCATGCTGTCGCACCTCAATGTGCTGGCCAACTGCCAGCAGGCCATGGCCTGGTCGGAAGGGCAACTCACCGGTGAGACGGAAACCATCGTCACACCCTTGCCGCTGTATCACATCTACTCGCTCACGGTGAACTGCCTGATTTTCATGGGCATGGGCGGGCGCAATATCCTGATTGCCAACCCCCGTGACACCAAGCGGGTGATGATGATCCTGAAGAAGGAAAATTTCAGCGGCATCACCTGCGTCAACACCTTGTTTGCTTCATTCCTGGATGACCCGGAGTTCCGCAAACGCAACTTTTCCAACCTCAAGCTCACCATGGCCGGCGGCATGGCCTTGCAGCGCGCGGTGGCAGAGCGCTGGAAAGAGGTGACCGGCAATGCCATCGTCGAAGGCTACGGCCTGACCGAGTGTTCGCCGATCGTGACGATCAACCCGGTTGATGTGTCTCGCCCCATGCCGACTTTCACGGGCTCCATCGGGCTGCCCGTGCCTTCTACCGAAGTGCGCATGCGCCGAGAGGACGGCACGTGGGCCGATCTTGGTGAGCCGGGCGAGCTGTGCGTGCGTGGGCCACAGGTCATGCAGGGCTACTGGCGGCGCCCGGAAGAAACGGCCAAGGTCATCGATGCAGACGGCTGGCTTGCCACTGGCGACATTGCCGTGATGGACGATGAGGGCTTCATCCGCATCGTCGATCGCAAGAAGGACATGATCCTGGTGTCGGGCTTCAACGTGTACCCGAATGAAATTGAAGATGTGCTGGCCAGCCATCCGGACGTGAAGGAAGTGGCGGCCATTGGCGTACCGGACCCAGTTGCAGGTGAACGTGTGAAGGTGATCATCGTGCCGCGCACGCCTGCCTTGACCAAGGAGTCGGTCATCGAGCATTGCCGAGCCAATCTGACGGGGTACAAGATTCCGCGGATTGTTGAATTCCGCGACGCCGAGTTGCCGAAGTCACCGGTCGGCAAGATCCTTCGACGAGAATTGAGGGACGGCAAGTAACCCTCTATCCACCATGAGTCTGTCTCCCGCACCGTTTCCCTTCCACCACCGCTTGCGTGTGCGCTGGGTTGAGGTCGATGCACAGCAGGTGGTCTTCAACGGACACTACCTGATGTACGTTGATACGGCCGTAACGGAGTACTGGCGGACGGTTGGCTTGCCTTTTCCAGAGGGGCTCGCGCATTTCGGTGGCGAGGTGCTGGTGCGGCGCAATGAGCTGGAATACCACGCACCGGCTCGGCAGGATGACTGGCTGGATGTGGCCATCCGTTGCGACCGCATGGGGCGCACGTCCATGACGTTTGCCTGGCAGATCCGCTCTGGCGGTCGCCTGCTGGTGTCCGGCGAGACGGTTTACGTCATGACCGACCTGGCTACTCGCAAGCCCATGGCGGAGCCCGACGCTGTGCGCACGCAGATCGAGGCGCACGCGCGGTGTCAGCCCGTTCATGTGGTGCAGCTGGGCGACTGGAGCAGCCTGTGTTCGGGGGCGCAGGCTGTTCGGCGAGCCGTGTTCATCGAAGAGCAGGCCATACCCGAATCAGAAGAATGGGACGATGAGGATGCAACTGCCTGTCATGCCCTGGTGAGCAACCTTGCAGGCTTGCCGTTGGCCACGGCGCGCTTGATCACGCATGGTCTGGCGCCAGGGCATGCCAAGATCGGTCGCATGGCTGTGATTCGCAGCAGCCGTGGTGTCGGCTTGGGCGAGCGCCTGTTGCAAGCCTTGATCGACGAAGCCCGCAGGCAGCGCATCACCCAACTGAGCCTGCATGCTCAGACCAGTGCCCAGGGCTTTTATGCCCGGGCAGGGTTCGTGCCAGAGGGGGATGAGTTCGATGAGGTGGGTATCCCCCACGTGATGATGCAGATGGCGCTCACAGCGCCTTGATCAAGCTGCGTGCCCGGCTCTTCTTGATGGGCTGAGCAGCTGTGGTCGTCAAGGTGTGACCATCTTGCTCCGACACGGCACTGCTCTCGAATTCATCCATGGCCGCATTGGTGGCCTCGCTGTGACGTGGTGGCCAGTTCTTCAGTGTGACCCGCCGCAGCAACGCCACGCTGGTGCTGGGTGAGTATGTGCGTTCCATCACATGGGTCACCAGGCGTTTGTTCACCCGTTCCGTGATGATCAGGGTAGAGCACCGCGTGCCATACCGCCCATCTGGCGACTTGATCATCGCCGATGACAGCAATCGCTCCCACTCGAGTGACACCCCCGTTGCTGGCAGGTGCTCATCGGCATATTGGCGTGGGTCGGTGAGGGCCTCGAACAGCTGCATGCTGAGTGCGTCGACATCGGCGGCGTGTTGAACGGCCTCCTTCATGCGTTTTTTCAACGCCAGCGTCTTCGGCCAGGGGGTGTCGAGCAGACCATTCGACAGTCCGAAAAGGCCTTTTTCAAGCCGTCGGGGAAACGGGGCACCATTGTTGACCCAATAACACTCACCCATGGCGAAATCGAGCGCCAGCAGGTTGAAGCCGTTGTAGCCGGTCATGGCCAACTGTGGCCAGAGCCGGTCCATGCTCACATTGCCGTTCAGCCATTGCGGGACGATGTCGCCCCTCGATGGAGCATCCGGATCCAACTTGAAAGGGTCCCGCACATTGGTCACCACACCCAGGCGGCCAGCCGCAGTCAGGCCGAGCCACGTGCCGCCAGCTTGCAGATCGCGTCCACCCAACACTGCAGCGCCCCCCTGTTCTGGCTGCCACCAGCTGAGTCGCGCGGCCGGCCGCTCGAAGAACTCGTCGCGGTTACCGGCCAGTACAAATGGGAAACGGCTGCTTTGATCCAGCGCCAGGGCTACCAGGCACATGTCTTGTCCTCGAAATAGCGGGGTGCGGTCAGGCACCCACAAATGATTCAGTGTGTCGTTCACCCACACGCCCGGCTGGCAAGGTAGCACCAGCGTGCTCAATGGCCTGCCGCAGCGCCCGGGTCACACCTCTTGGGTGTTCGTATGTTTCCATCCAGGTCTGTTGCTCACCCAGCGCGTCGGTCCTGATCCACAGCCTGGCATTCAGGCCCGGATACTTGTCCATCAAATCGGCCTGCATTTTGCGAGTGGCGGTGGCCAATCCTTCGGCGTGGTGTGCATCTACCTTGTAGTAGGTGAACAGGGCCACGCCGGAAACTGCACGTGAAGAAGGCTGAAGCAGCGACACGGGTTGCAATCAGTTAGGGTTCAGGAAGGAACCCCCATAGGTTACCCGTACGGAGCGCCGAAGCAAGGGCATATGCCGCAACGCAGCATATGGCAGCAGGGCAGCCGGCCACAAATTGCCGGATTTCAGGCAGGAAACAAATCCTTACGCGTTGTCTTCGGCTGAAGGCAGGGCGTAGGGCAGTTCAGCAAGCCGCAAGGCAGGGCCTTCGGCAGCGCCCACATGCCAGGGGGTGTCGAGCGCCTGGATCTTCAACTCGACCAAAGCCGAGTAAGTGCCCGACGCATCCGGACTGGGGGCCGCATTCACGACCATGCCACCAGGTTGCGTTGGGTCAGCAGCAGAGAAAACCTCTTGCCCAGCCTGCATGGGTGCATCGGCATGGCAGAGATAGGTTCGGCGCTTGAGCGTGCCACGGTACTGGCTACGGGCAACCACCTCTTGTCCGGGGTAGCAGCCCTTCTTGAAGTTCACCCCGCCGACGAGCTCGTAATTCACCATCTGCGGAACAAATTGCTCGACCGTGGCAGGCTCAATGCGGATGACACCACTCATCACCTCCAGCCAGGCCCATTGGTTTGCGCTCACCGCAGGCAAACCCTGCATGACGGCCTCCAGGGCGGAGCGAGGGCCCACCCAGAGCGCGCGCTGAACGCCGTAGGCATCAGACAGTCGGATCAGCACGCCTTGCCCGGATGCGTGGAGAGCTGATGCCATGGGCGTGGTACCCACTGTGGCAGCCTCACAGGCTGTCTGTGCCGCAGCCCCCAACAGACCAACCACAGCGAGATCAGCCCGGGCATCGAGCACCTTGACCTTGCTGCGCAGCACGAACATGCTCAGGCGCTTGGCGATGGCGGGCAACACACCGGCATCTGTCAGCAACCAGAATGTCTCGCTGTCCGGGCGCACGACCGTGAAGCTGGCCTGCATGCGCCCCTTGGCTGAACAAAAGGCCGCCAGACGCGCCTCTTTGGCTGTCAGGGAGTTCATGTCCTGACTGAGCTGCCCGTGCAGGAAGGTGGCGGCATCCGCCCCCTGAGCCGATATGACACCGGTCTGGTCCAGCAGGACGGCACCGTTGAAAACGGCGATATCTGGGGTGGGGGTGGCAGATGCGTGCATGGGGCTCATTATCATCACGGTCAACGAGATCTCAATCAAAACAGCATGTTCCTGACTTTCTTGGTACGGCGCTGCCGTAGGGTTATGCGGCCAACACCTTGCGTGCAGCATGGTGGCGCGCTGCGCAGCCTGTTGTCCCTGGTGGCGCTGCTGGCTGCCATGCTGGGCGGTGCGGTGTTCTGGTGGGCCAACCAACCCCTGTCTTTGCGGACCAATGAGGTGGAATTGGCCATTGAGCCTGGCACCACGCCACGCGAAATCGCCCGCGGTTGGGTTCAGGCGGGGATTGACGCCCCCCCATGGACCCTGTACGAATGGTTCCGCTGGTCTGGCCAGTCACGCAACATCAAGGCGGGCAGTTACCTGCTGGAGCCTGGCGCAACACCGCGATCCCTGTTGCGGATGATGGTGCAGGGCGATGAGCACCTGGCCACCGTTCGGTTGATCGAAGGCTGGAGCTACCGCAAATTCCGCGACGCCTTGTCTCAGGCAGATGGGCTCAAGCAGATCACGACGCAGATGACCGATGCCCAACTCATGGCCGAACTGGGCAGCCCGGGCCTTGCACCGGAAGGTCAGTTCTTTCCGGATACCTATTCCTATGCCAAAGGGAGCACCGATCTGGCCGTTTTACAACGGGCTCACCGCGCCATGCTGAAGCATGTGAATGAGGCTTGGGCAGCGCGGTCGCCATCCAGTCCTTTGCGTTCGCCGCAAGACCTGCTGGTGTTGGCGTCGATCATCGAAAAGGAAACCGGCAAGGAGTCTGACCGGCCCATGGTCGCTGCGGTGTTCTGCAATCGACTGCGCATTGGCATGCCCCTGCAGACCGACCCGACCGTGATCTATGGTCTGGGCGACCGCTTTGATGGCAATCTCAAACGCATTCATCTGCAGACGGATACGCCCTTCAACACCTATACCCGTGCGGGCTTGCCGCCTACCCCGATCGCCATGCCGGGCAAGGCATCCCTGCTGGCAGCGATTCATCCGGCCGAAAGCAAGGCGCTGTATTTTGTGGCCAGAGGTGACGGCAGCAGTGCGTTCAGTGAGTCGCTTGCTGAGCATAATCGGGCGGTGAACCAATTCCAACGCAATCCACAGAAGCAGCCATGAGCCAGGATACGCCCGCGCAAGTCAGCGCATTTGTGAGCAGCATCCAGGGCCGCTTCATCACCTTTGAAGGCATTGATGGCGCAGGCAAGACCAGCCATCTGAATGCCATGGAGGCGCAATTGCGCGCTGCTGGCCTGGACGTGGTCCGTACCCGTGAGCCAGGCGGCACCCCACTGGCTGAGAAGCTGCGCGAGTCGGTGCTGCATGATTCGATGGACCCACTGACCGAATCACTGCTGGTGTTCGCTGCCAGGCGGGATCACCTGGTTCGGGTGATCGAGCCGGCACTCGCCCGTGGCGCCTGGGTATTGTGTGACCGGTTCACCGATGCCACCTTTGCCTACCAGGGTGGTGGCCGTGGTTTTGACCAAGGGGTCTTGCAGACCCTGGAGCAGTGGGTGCAGGCAGGGCGACAGCCCGAACTGACCTTCCTGTTTGACTTGCCTCCTGAAACGGCGGCTCAACGGCTGGCTGCCGCGCGCAGCCCGGATCGTTTCGAATCGGAAGACCGAGCCTTTTTCGAGCGTGTACGCGCTGGCTATCTGGCCCGCCAGCAAGCCATGCCGGAGCGCTTCGCGCTCATTGATGCCAGCAGGACACCTGATGAGGTGGGCGAGCAGGTTCATGGGGCATTGCTGAGCCGGGGTTGGGTGCGCGCATGAGTGACGCTACGCCATCTTCATTGCAGACCTTGCCTTGGCTGGAGCATTCCCTGACGGATGCGCTGGCTCAGGTCAGAGGTCACGCCACCCTGGTTCATGGCCCGGAAGGGGTGGGGCAGTTCGAGTTCGCCATGGCGCTGGCGCAGTCGTGGCTGTGCGAAGCCCAGCCTGAAGGAGTGGCGCCCCGGCTCGCCTGTGGCCGTTGCCCCAGCTGTCATCTGGTGGCTGCGCGATCACATCCTGACCTGGTGGTGGTGGTGCCGGAAGCCTTGCAAGCTGCCCTGGGCTGGGGTGATGGGTCTGATGAGGCTGCCGATGGCGCTGAAAAAGGGAGCAAAACGCGCAAGCCCAGCCAGGACATCAAGGTGGAGGCCATCCGCCAGGTTGTGCAGTTTGCCCAGAACACGGCATCGCGTGGTCGAGCCAAGGTGGTGGTGATCCACCCGGCCGAACGCATGAACACCGTTGCGTCCAACACCTTGCTCAAGACGCTCGAAGAGCCGCCTGGCATGGTGCGTTTCGTCATCAGTGCCGGCTCGCTCGATCAGATCCTGCCCACCGTGCGCAGCCGATGTCAGGCTTGGCGTTTGCCTTTGCCTGATGAGGCGAGGGCGGTGCAATGGCTGGCCTCTGAAATACCTGGTCTGAACCAGGATGCAGCGCTGACCTTGCTGCACGCGGCGGGTGGCCAACCTCTGACCGCCCGTGACCGCTATGCACTGGGCCTGGATGCGACCCGCTGGCCGCAAATCCCCAAGGAAGTGGCGCATGGCAATGTGGCCGTGTTTGCGGGTTGGCCCATTCCGCTGGTTGTCGAGACACTGCAAAAGGTCTGTCATGACCTGTCGTGCGTGGCCGCAGGCGGACAGCCACGCTATTTCCCGGTGGAAGCGGTTCAAGCCGGGGGGGATCTCACCCGCCTGACTAGCTGGGCTGCCGAGTTGCGCAAGGCGGCACGGCATGCTGAACATCCCTGGAACCCGGGATTGCGGATGGAGGCTCTGCTGCAGCAAGCTAGGGTTGCATTGAGGCGACGTTGAGCGCCTGCGGACGTGTCCAAACGTAAAGTCGACTCTGTTTGCGGGTAATTTCACGTTTCATTCAAACGTCGCACCGCTAAACTGTTCCAACAATGAGTGAATTCCAGACTACCGCCATGCCTTCTGCGCTCGCCGCCAACGGTGGAGCGCGCGCAGCTGCGGGCGGTGCTGCGGCTGCAGCGGGTGCACGTCCCAGTGTGATCCAGCTGGTTTTCCGCGAGAAGGGGGCCCTGTATGCGGCCTATATCCCTTCCTTCACGGATGGTGGTCTGTTTGTCCCGACCACACGAGACTACAAGCTGGGCGAAGACATCTATCTGCTGCTGTCATTGCCTGATGAGTCCCAGCGTTACCCGGTGGCAGGCAAGATTGCCTGGATCACGCCGGCCAATGCCTCTGGTGGTCGCACCCAGGGCGTAGGCGTGCGCTTTCCCGCTGATGAAAAGACCCGCCTGCTGCGCATCAAGATCGAGCAGTTGCTGGGCACCTCGCTGTCTGGCAGCAAGCCCACGCAAACACTTTGAGTTTCAGGCAAGATCTCGGGTTTCCCATTGCCCGAATCGCTTGAATCATGTTTGTCGACTCCCACTGTCACCTGAATTTCCCCGAATACGCTGACCACCTGGATCACGTTCGTTCGGAAATGGCTGCGGCCGGGGTTGATCGTGCCTTGTGCATCAGCACGACGCTGGAAGAGTTCCCCGCCGTGCAGGCATTGGCTGCACGGTTCGACAATTTCTGGGCGACCGTGGGCGTTCATCCGGATAACGAAGGGGTGCAAGAGCCCAGCACAGCGCAACTCATCGAGTTGGCCGGGCTTCCCAAAGTGGTGGGCATTGGTGAGACGGGTCTGGATTACTACCGCCTTGGAGACCGCTCCGTGGTCGATATGGCCTGGCAACGTGATCGCTTCCGTGTGCACATCGAAGCTGCTCTGGAAACGAATCTGCCCATGGTGATCCACACGCGCAGTGCCAGCGACGACACACTGGCCATCTTGCGCGAAAGTGGGCAAGGGCGTGCGCGTGGGGTGTTCCACTGCTTCACCGAGAACGAAGCGGTGGCCCGTGCCGCGCTGGACCTGGGCTTCTACATCTCGTTTTCAGGCATTCTGACTTTCAAGAATGCTGCTGATCTGCGTGAGGTGGCACGCATGGTGCCGCTGGACCGCTGCCTGATCGAAACCGACAGCCCTTATCTGGCACCGGTACCTTATCGTGGGAAAACCAATTCACCCGCCTACGTACCCTACGTCGCCAAGCAACTGGCAGAGTTGAAAGGGGTTTCCCCTGAGGAGATCGGGCAGGTGACCTCGACGAACTTCGAGCAATTGTTTGCGATCAAGGCCTGAATAGCGGCCAAGACCCCATCTTTTTTCGGACAGCGTGTCAGAAAATTTCTGACACGCGGTTTGGATGTGCGGTGACTTACGTACTCCGGCCGTCGAGCCTACAGTGATCCCATCACAAACGGCATCGGAACACCCACCGGAGGCATCATGCAAAAGCAAAGTCTGCACACCAATCCCTTCGCCCTGATGATGGACCCTGAGGCAGTTTTGCAGGCCATTGAGCGCTCCGACCGTCTGAACCGACTGCAAAGCCGGGTCTGCCGCCCATTGGACAAGCCGCTGATTCCGCACGTGAGCGCAGACATCGACGCCTTTGATCACGAAGTCGATGATGCGCCCGACATCGAGCCTGAAATCGGCAACGATTGAGCCGCTATTGCTGGGCTGTGGCGCCGATCCAATGCCGTTCCAGTCGGCGCCCGGTCCAGGCCAGTGAGAGACACATGGCCGCATAAATGGCACCCACGAAGAGGTAGCCTTCGAAGTAGTAGGGCCGCCATACAGGGTCTCCGCCCAGGCTGAGAGACAGTGAGCCCGTCAGTTCGTGGAGGCTCACGACCACGACCAGGGAGGTATCTT
This sequence comes from Aquabacterium sp., assembly GCF_041909175.1. Lineage (GTDB taxonomy): Bacteria > Pseudomonadota > Gammaproteobacteria > Burkholderiales > Burkholderiaceae_C > Aquabacterium. The sequence goes on from NZ_JAYRDZ010000006.1 coordinate 61,211, forward strand.
TCAGCAAGCCGATGGCGTGGTTGACCAGCCCGGGCAGCACCGCCCTGAGCGCCTGAGGCAAGACCACGCGAGTCTGGGCCTGCCAGTAGCTTCCTCCCAGCATCTGGGCTGCGTCTTGCTGGTCCTTGCCAATGGTTTGCAGCCCTCCGCGGACGACTTCGGCGAGGTAGGCCGCTGAAAACAGCGTGAGCACCAGGCCTACCCGCCACAACAGCGCCAGCTCTACCCCACCGAGCATGATCGGCAGCACAAAGGCTGCCATAAACAGTTGCATGACCAGGGGCAGCCCTCGTACCAGTTCGATCACGCTGCGTGCAGGCCAACTGAGCCATCTGAAACGTGATCGGCGACACAAGGCCAGGACAATACCGAGCGGGGCAGACAGGACCAGGCTGCACCAGAAGAGCAGCAAGGTCAGTGGCAGGCCGCCCCATTGAGCGGGGTCGACCACATGCAAGCCCCACAACCCTCCGCGCATCAGCAACAGGGCGGATACCAGGCTTGCCCCAGCGAACGAGGCTGGCCAAAGCCACGGCGTCTGGTGTCGCTTCAGCAGCAGACCGGCAGAACCCGCCAGCAGCAGCCCTGTCGCCGTGGCAGCACGCCACTGATCTTCATAGGGGTAGTGACCCAGCAGGAGAGGGCGGAATTTTTCAGCGACCACGCCCCAGCAAGCGCCATGGTGAGCCAGCTTTTGACAGGCCTCGGCGTCAGGGGCAAAGACCGCTTTCAAGATGCCCCAGTCGACCAACTGCCATGCGAGCAGAGCGCACAAGGCCCACCAGACCAGGGTGCCAACCAGTGCGGGCCATCGACGCGACGTCATGCCTGCCCCCTGATGGCGTACCGGAGGTTGAACCAGTTCATCACGGCCGATGTGGCCAGGGACAAGGCCAGATACAGCAGCATCATGACGGCGATGCAATCGACAGCTTTGCCGGTCTGGTTGATGGTGGTGTTGCCCACCGAAACGAGATCGGGGTACCCGATGGCCACAGCCAGCGATGAATTCTTGATGAGGTTGAGGTACTGGTTGGTGAGCCCCGGCACGATGGTGCGCAAAGCCTGAGGGAGCACCACCTTGCGCAAAATCTGTGATGGGGTCGCGCCCAGGGTTTCCGCGGCCTCTTCCAGAGAGTGCGGCACGGCTTCCAGACCGGCACGCATGATCTCCGACATGAAGGCTGCCGTGTAGACGACCAGTGCCACAAACAGAGCCAGGTATTCAGGTGTCACGGCGGCACCGCCGGCGATGGCAAAACCATCCAGGGCCGGAACGTGCCAGTGCAAGCCTTGGACTGTCAGCTCGGGCCAGGGAAAGGCGAGCCCGCCCTTGCTCAGCCAGACCCCCGGCAGCAACTGCAGGGCATCCTGGGTGTCGGGCAGCCACTCCACGAGCAGGAAATACCAGATGAACAACTGCAGCAGCAAGGGCACGTTTCGGATGAGCTCCACCACCATGGTGGCGAGGCTGCGGGCCCCCATATGGCGCGAGCGCCGCATGAGTGCCAGCAACAGCCCGACAACGGTTGCGGCGACGATGGCGGGCAGGGCGACGCGGAGCGTGTTGGACAGCCCGACCAGCAGGGCGCGCCACAGGGGCTGACTTGCGTCATAGACCATCAGGCCCGTCTCGCCAATGTCAAAGCCGGCGGGTTGGCTCAGGAAATCCAGCATGTGGAGAGTAGGGGGATCGCTCGGTTGGTTCAGCGAATGGGTGGTGCATAAACGATGCCACCCTGATTCCACAGCCGGTTGAGGCCGCGCTGCAGCTTGAGAGGCGATTTCGCCCCGACATTCCGGTCAAACACTTCACCGTAGTTGCCCACCGATTTGACGATGCGGTAGGCCCAGTCCTTGTCCAACCCAAGCAGTTTGCCCATGTCTTCGCCGGTACCGACAAAGCGCTGGATGGCCGGATCGGTACTCTTGCGTTGAGCATCGATGTTGGATTGCGTGATACCCAGCTCTTCCGCTTCAATCAGCGCGAACACGCTCCATTTGACGATGGCCAGCCAGTCGTCATCGCCACGCTTGACCATCGGGCCCAATGGTTCCTTGGAGATCAGTTCCGGCAGGATCACATAGTCATCCGGGTTGCTCGCTTCCTTGTTGCGCACGCTGGCCAGGCCTGATGCATCCGTGGTGTAGGCCTGGCAGCGTCCTGAAAAGAACGCCTTGAAGGCCCCCTCGAAGGTGTCGAACACGACGGGCTTCATCGGGATACCGTGCGCCCGGGCGTAGTCAGCCAGGTTCTTTTCCGTGGTGGTGCCTGCCTGCACGCATACCTGGGCGTTGCGCAATTGCTTGGCGCTGGTGATCTTGAGTTTCTTGGGGACCAGGAAGCCTTGCCCGTCGTAATACGTGACAGCAGCCACGTGCATCCCGATGGAGGCGTCACGCGTCAGGGTCCAGGTCGTGTTGCGCGACAGGATGTCGATCTGGCCAGACTGCAGGGATGTGAAGCGCTGCTGAGCATTGAGCGGCGTGAACGTGACTTTGGATGGATCACGCAACACGGCAGCAGCCACGGCCCGACACACATCGACGTCCAGCCCTTGCCATTGCCCCTTGGCATCGGGGGCAGAAAACCCCGCGACGCCGGTGCTGACGCCACAGCGGAGCATGCCGCGCTGCTTGACCGCGTCCAGGGTTTGACCGGCCGAGGCGGGTGCACTGAAGCTCAGAGCGAACAGCGGTATCAGCAGAGCCGCGATGTGGTGCCGTGGATGGAATCGCATGGACAGAGGATCCTGGTTGAGCGAGGTAGATACAGGTGTCAGTTGCATAAGTGCTGCAGAATCGCATGGCGGTGGCCGCTGCTGGTTTGTTCAGGCGGCAGCTGGGTCTACGCGCATATGTGATTGCCCAAATGTTATTCTGGGTCGCAAATCACGTTCACAGATTTGAAGAAGGATGCACCATGTCTACTGCAAGCAAGCACAAGGCCCGAACGCAAAACAGCGTTCCGTGGTTCTGGCCCGTTGAGTTCCTGTCTGCCGTGACGCAGGAAGAATGGAAGAGTTTTTTGCGCGGGGTGGAGACGGTGACGGAGGCTGTCAAGCTCGATACCGGGCTGACGCCGACCTTTGCCACCCCCAACAAGGTGCTGCTGGATCTGCACACCATGCGGTTCCGGGATTTCTCTCCAGCAACGGTTTCTGATGTCGAGATCCCCACCATTGTGGATGCGCCATATGCCGGGCACCCGTCATCCATCGCTGATTTCTCCGAGGGACAAAGTCTGGTTCAGACACTGCAGGCCCATGGTTTGAAGCGGGTGTATGTGACGGACTGGAAAAGTGCGACACCCGACATGAAGGATTACGACATCGACAACTATCTGGCCGAACTCAATGTGGTGGTCGATCAGGTTGGCGGTCGAGTGAACCTCATCGGGCTGTGTCAAGGTGGCTGGATGTCTGCCATGTATGCGGCACGGTTTCCTGACAAGGTTGCCAGCCTGGTGCTCGCCGGATCACCGATCGACACCGATGCGGGTCACGGGTCGATCAGGGACATGGCTCATAGCCTGCCCATGGACGAGTTCCACAAACTGGTAGAACTGGGAGGCGGATTCATGCGGGGGCGCTTCATGCTCGCCGCATGGAAGAACATGCACCCCGATGTGCAGTACTTTGGCAAGTACGTTGATCTGTACGAGCACATTGATGACCCGGCCTACGTCCGCAAAAGCGAAACATTTGAAGCTTGGTACGAAAATCCGATCGACTTGCCGGGGCGCTGGTATCTGCAGGCCGTTGAGCAACTGTTCAAAGAGAATCGGTTGGCCAAGGGCCAGTTCGTAGGGCTTGGCAAGAAGCTGTCACTCAAGGACATCCGGTGCCCGGTGACCTTGCTGGCTGGTGAGTCAGACGACATCACGACGAAGGAGCAGGTGTTCAACGCGGACAAATTCCTGGGTACACCGTCAGCCGACATCCTCAAGTTGTTGGCACCCGGTGGGCACATCGGCTTGTTCATGGGGAGCCGTACCTTGCGTGAGTTCTGGCCGGACATCACGAAATGGATCGTTCAAAAAAACACGCTGCTGGCACCGGTGCGTCGATAATTAATCATCCACAATGTATATTATGTAAACCATCCGGTGCACGAGAAAGGCAAAGCCTTTCGACGCTCAACTCCATACCCACTTCTTGATCAGATTGACGGTGGTCTCGTCGACCGCCGTGAACTGCAGGCCAATCTTGAACATGTGGTTGTTCATGACCTGATAGGCAACCTTGCCTCGCACCTGAACGTAGTGCAGTTTGGTACGGTCTTCTGGTGCGGGGATCGCCAGCGCCACATGCAACTCTGTGCCTTGGCGATATGGATGGTCACCAACGAAACACACCCCGCCAATGGATGCATTGATGACCTTCGCGTCCAGATACTGGCTGGGGCCCGCGACGATACGGGCTCTCCAGTTGACATTGATGCGTTCATGTTCCCGGGCATTGCCGGCAACGTTGCCTGCTGCAAGAGGCTTTCCTTCCACCGCGAGTTCCTGTTCTGACTACAAACATGATCAAAGCCCGCGTATTCTGAAGGAAAGCCGTCACGTGCGTGTGGATGAGGTCATTGAGAAAAATGCGACGGAGCGGACCAGATCTTCAGCCTGTTGCTTGAGTGCACTGGCGGCGGCGGCGGCTTGCTCGACCAGCGCTGCATTTTGCTGTGTGGTGCTGTCGATCACGCCAATCGATTCGCTGATCTGAGCAATCCCTTCAGCCTGATCGCGAACGGCTACTGAAATTTCGGAAATGACATCGCGCACCTGCTTGACGGCGGTCACTGCGGCCGAAATGGTGGAACCCGCCTCGCCGACCAGGGACGATCCACGCTCAACCCGATCAACGCTGTTGGTGATCAACTCCTTGATTTCTCGTGCTGCGTTGGCACTTCTTTGCGCCAGTGCCCGTACCTCCGATGCCACCACTGCAAAACCGCGACCTTGCTCGCCGGCCCGGGCGGCTTCCACCGCGGCATTGAGGGCGAGGATATTGGTCTGGAAGGCAATGCTGTCAATGACCGAAATGATGTCCACGATCTTCTTGGAACTCTCATGGATTTCGTTCATGGTGTGCACCACGTCTTGAACAGACTGCCCGCCCTGCTCCGCCACTTCGCAAGCCTTGATGGCCAGCGTGTTGGCCTGGTTGGCATTTTCGGCATTGTTGCGAACCCCGGATGTCAGCTCATCGATGGTCGACGCGGTCTGCTGCAGGTTGGAGGACTGGATTTCCGTTCGGTTGGACAGGTCCTGGTTGCCGGAGGCAATTTCCGATGAGGCGTGGACCACCATGTCTGCGGCCTGACGGACCTGGGTGACCACCTGGCTGAGGTTCGTGTTCATGCGCTGCAATGCCGTCATGACCTGCCCGGTTTCATCGTCACTGACATGCTTGAAGTCGGCATCAAGTCGCCCATCAGCGACACGTGTGGCCACTTGCACGGCTTCATGCAAGGGGGTGGTGATGCCTCTCATGACAACCACCGATGCGACCGCAGCAACGCACAAGGCAACCACAACAAGCGCAACCATCATGCCCAGTGCGCGGTTGATTCGGCTGCTTGCATCTTCGTGCGCTTCGGCCATGTGGCTCGTCATGCTCTTTTGCAGCGTGGCCACGATGGCATCCATCTTCGCGGTCGGGGCACGGTCAATGCCCTTGACGGCAGCATCGACCACATGGGCACTCTGATCCGGTGTGGCTGGATCATATTTGGCGAGTGCCGCCAGGTACTTTTCCATCAACTGTTGGTGCACCTGCAAGGCCTCGGTGACATCGCCACGAGAGCCGCCTGCTGCATCGACCAGTTCCAGCAACTCGGTCAGATGTTGTTGTGTGACCTTGCCTTCTTTGAGGAATCCGTCACGGTACTTCGCAAAAGCTGTGGGGTCGCCACCTCGAAGCAGGGTGTTCTTCCATTCCTGAACCTGGATTTTGAAGGCAACCTGTGCTGAACGGGCCTTGTCAACGGCCTGCTGGGAGGTTTCAGCCTGATGGATCAAGTTGTCGAGTTGTGCTCGATCAGTGCTCATGGCGCGCCAACTGAGCGCCCCCATGAGGATCAACAACAGGCTCAGCAAAGCAGAGAGTGCACCAATGCGTGTGCCGATCGGCAGGTCTTTCCATTTCATGTCCGCAATCCTTTGATTGGAATGCCGGTTGGACGCTCAGGAAAAGCAAGGTCGGCCGGCCATAGGGGTCAATGGGACTATGGATTGAAATGAGCCTGTAAAACTGGGAAAAAACAAGCGGTATTTCGCTGCATTTTCGAGTTTGAGGGGGGTGATTACAGTGTGGTTTCAGGAGAGGAAGGGGCAGGAAGTTCAGGCATGAGCGAAGCAGTGAATTACCCCGCTGTGTCGGAATGGGGCGCGCCCACGGACTTTGTTCCCCCGCAGCCGGAACTGGGCCCGGTATCGATCGATTCGACCGCCCAGATCGAGCGGTTGATCCAATCCGGCTGTCCCTCTCTGGTGTTTCCCGGAGCGCTGGAGCAGCGCTTTCTGCACGATACCGCGGCAGACCGATTGCGCGTCATGGTCGGCAGCATGTTGCTGGTCATCGTGCTGTTCAATGGCTACCTCCTGTCCGACTGGTACATGATCCCGGACGTCTTTCATGAGGCGCTGGTGATCCGCCTGGGCGTTTTCACGCCGGGTTGCCTGATCATGATTTACCTGCTGAACAAGATCCGCCGCCCACGTCTGCGCGAGTTCATGCTGATGCTGGGGGGCTTGTCCGGTGCGGCCGTCGCGGTGTACATGCCGTCTATCAGTCGAGACGCCATGGCCGGCCCTTACCTGGTGTGTCTGGCCAACACGGTCATGTTCCTGCATGCGGTGGTGCAAATGCGCTTCTGGTTTGCGCTGGTGATGGACGTCATCGTCCTGATGCTGTTTGCCACCGCCCTCCTCTTCGTGCCGCCCTTCCCTTTGGCCATCATGGTGCCGGTGTTGCTGGTGATCCTTTCCACCATGACCTTCAACCTTTATGGCTGCTATACCGTCGAGCGCGACGAGCGCCTGAGTTGGTTGCACCGAGCGCGCGAAGCGGCGTTGACGAGCGCACTGAAGGATGCCAATGAGCGGCTCGACAAGCTGTCGCGATCAGACTTGCTCACGCAAGTGGCCAACCGCCGTCACTTCGATGAATTCCTCACACAGGTCTGGGGCCGAGCAGCCCGAGACGGCAGCCCGGTGGCTTTGTTGCTGATCGATGTGGACCATTTCAAGTCATTCAATGACCGATATGGCCACCCCGTGGGTGACGAGTGTCTGAGACAGGTCGCCAGCACGCTCAAGCGCCGGTTGCGTCGCCCAGGGGATCTGGTTGCCCGGTTTGGTGGGGAAGAGTTTGTAGCCGTGCTGCCCGGGCTGACGCTGGAAACGGCGCAGCAGGCAGCCGAGCGGGTCAGAGAGGCAGTTGAGCGCATGGCTCAACCACATGCAGGCTCCACCACGGCGCAGGTGGTGACGGTCAGCATTGGCGTGGCCAGCATGACTGCGCACGATCCTTTGTCATCGCAGATGACTTTGGTGACCCGCGCGGACGATGCGCTCTACCAGGCCAAGGCTGAAGGCCGCAACCGCGTGTGCCTCTGGCGAGACGAGGTGTCTGCATGAGTTCCTCGACCCGTCTGGAACAGATCCAGCACCTGCTGGAGTTCGGTTTTCCCGGCTTGCGGTTTCCCGCCGAGCTGGAACGCGGTTTTTTGCTGGAGTCGACCCCCGCACGATTGCGGCAGTTCTTTTTCAGTGGCTTCTTGTCGCTGCTGGTCTACAACGGCTTCTTGATCGTTGACTACCTGATGATGCCGGATGTGTTCTGGCTGTCCGTGCAGTTGCGGGTACTGCTGTTTTCTCCGCTGAGCCTGTTCGGTTTGCTGATGATCTGGCATTTCCGCCATGCTGCCTTTTGGCGAGACCCGAAATGGCTGGATCTGGCGGTGCTGGGCAGCGGCTTGCTGGCAGCCGTTTCACTGCTGGTCATTCTGGTGAATGCATCAGGCCCCTGGCGGGATTTCTATCAGGTTGGTTTTGCAGTGGTCGTCATGTATGGCAACCAGGTTCAGCGACTGCGCTTCAACGCCGCACTGGCTTTTTCCGTGATCCTTCAATTCATCCAGCTGGGCTGCCTGCTGTGGCTGCCGCATGCGATGAATCGGGTCCTGTGGCCCATGACCCTGCTGATGCTGACCATGGTCGGCTTTTCTCTGTATGCCAACTATGTGATGGAGCGCGATGAGCGTCGGCGCTTTCTGTTGGCCCAGCATGAAAAAGAGCTCAGCAAGGAGCTGGCGGTCATCAACCAGCAGTTGCAGCAACTGTCGCGCGTCGATGTGCTGACGGCGCTCTACAACCGGCGCCACCTGCATGAGTACCTGGACCAATGCTGGTCACGCGCCCGGTTGGAGGGGGCTGCCATCAGCATCATCATGATGGATGTCGATCATTTCAAGGCCTATAACGACTGTTATGGGCACCCGCGTGGTGACGCCTGCCTCCGGCAGGTGGCTGACGCCATGCAGCGCAGCCTGAGGCGCCCCGGTGACCTGGTCGCACGCTATGGCGGAGAAGAATTCATTGCCGTGTTGCCGCATGCGGATCTGGATACCGCTTTGGCTGCGGCCGAGCGCCTGCGTGCTGCCGTTGAGTCGCTGGGTTTGCCGCATGAGCGGTCATCGACCGCCCAGGTGGTCACAGCCAGCATTGGTGCCGCAACGGTTCTGGCCAGTCTGCCAGGTGCCTCACCGCACAGCCTGATCGCAGCAGCTGATCAGGCGCTCTATGAAGCCAAGCGCTCAGGGCGCAACCGGGTGGCGGTGGTCGACGCCGGGTTCAGTGAGGGTCGCCAACCGGGTCCAGATGGGTCATCACATCCAGGACTGGCAGCAGCTTCATGACACGGTCGCGGGCCGTGGCTGCGATGTCATGCCCTGCCTTCACGCTGAGGTTGCCATCGACCTCGATGTGGGCATCCACCAGGATCATGTCGCCCATCTTGCGGGTGCGTACGTCGTGCACACCGCGAACGCCTGGCGTCTGCTTGATCGTGTCGATGATCTGATCGATCTGTTCCTGCGAGGCCGAGCGGTCCATCAGGTCGTGCAGGGCATCCCAGCCGAACTCCCAGCCCATCTTGGTCACCATCAAACCGACGACCAGCGCGGCGACGGGGTCCAGCAGCGGAAACCCGAGCAGGTTGCCGATGATGCCCAGTGCGACCACCAGGGAGGATGCGGCATCCGAGCGGGCATGCCACGCATTGGCAACCAGCATGCTGGAGCGCACGCGTTCTGCAATGCGCAGCATGTAGCGAAACAGGAATTCCTTGGAAACCAGGGCCAGGCCTGCAACCCACAGTGCGACCGCTTGCACGCGGGGAATGTCTTCGGGCGTCGTGAGTTTGTGGACGGCACTCCACAGCATGCCGATGCCCACAACCAGCAGCAACACACCCAGTGCCAGCGAGGCCGCTGTTTCATAGCGGTGATGGCCATATTGGTGGTCGTCGTCGGCTTCTTTGTGGCTGTGGCGGTTGGCCAGCAGCACGACAAAATCGGCGATCAAATCGGACAGCGAGTGGATGCCGTCGGCAATCAGTGCCTGGGAGTGTGCCAGCACCCCGGTGAGGACTTGTGCGGTGGTCAGCACCAGGTTCACCCCCACACTGACCAGGGTGCTCTTCGTGGCGGCAGCCTGTCGTTCGGGGCTGTCTTGTTCGGGGTCGTCGCGTGGTGTCAGATCCATGGAAAAGGTCGGATTCGTGTCCTGAAATGCCAATTGCTGTATGAGAATGATAGCGAAGCTACCTTAACAAACCCTGAAACCATTCCCCTGCCGTATCGCCTATGACCGACCAGACTGCTGTCATCCAAGCCCTGCCGCCAGACGATGAACTCCGTGAGGTGCTGCATAACGAGGTGCATGCGCGCCCGTCTGCCCGGATCCGTCTGCCTGCGCTGGTGATGCTGGTGGCCGTGCTCAACGAGGGGGTCAGTCGTGCGGACGAGTGGGCCCATTTGCAGCAGTTGCCAGGTCAATCCGGCCTGACGCTGGATGACCTGCGTGACAACTTCCTGCGCTTGCGCTTTGCCGACCACACGCTGAAATGGGAGCGTCACAGCGAGTTCACCCGCTATGTGCTGGTTCAGCCGCTGCCGGACAAGGTATGGCCCGATGCGGTGAAGCCTGACCTGCTGCAGGGGCTGGTGCTTGACCCTGCCTGGTTGCGTACCATTCCGGGCAAGACCGTCGCAGCTATCCAACTGGTCATGGTCAATGAAAACATTGACGACCCCCATGCGGCGTTGGCCAAGGGGCAGCAGTGGTTTGGTGGACGTACGGTGGTCGCCTCGATGATGGGCAATGGCCACTCGATTGCGGTGACCAACTTCAAACTGCAGCCAGATGGGTTCGAGCGGATTCTGGTGCTCGCCCCACATGACACCTCACCTACCCGGGCCGGCCGGATTTCGCAGCGTTTGCTGGAGATGGAAATCTACCGGCTGATGGCTTTGCGTGGCCTGCCAGTGGCAAAGCAGTTGTCGCCCAGTCTGGCCGAAGCCGAGGCCGAACTGGCAGATGTCACCGCACGGCTGGAGGCCCGGGAGGTCTCGGAAACCGAGTTGCTGGACCGGCTGATTCACGTGGCGGCCGGCGTGGAACGCGCCACGGCGCAACACGCTTACCGTTTTTCTGCAACGCATGCGTACGACGCCCTGGTTCGTCAGCGCATCAACGAATTGCGGGAAAAGCCCATTCCAGGCACCCAGACGATGGGCGAGTTCATGCAGCGCCGCTTGTCTCCGGCCATCGCGACGGTGGCCGCCACCTCGCAACGCCTGGCATCGCTGTCGCAGCGGATCGAGCGCTCGAGCGCCCTGCTGCGCACCCGGGTCGACATTGCCACCGAGAACCAGAACCACCAACTGCTGGCCAAGCTGACACACGGGCAAGAGTTGCAACTGAGCTTGCAAACCACGGTGGAAGGACTGTCGATTGCCGCGATCTCTTACTACATGGTCAGCCTCATTTTGTATGTCGGCAAGGCCTTGAAGCTGGCCGGGCTGCCCATTCAACCCGAGTTGCTGGCGGGCGGCATGATCCCCGTGATCATGTTCGGTGTCTGGAAAGCCACCCAGCGCATTCACGCCAAACTGCACGGGCAACTCCACTAGACAGCTGCCACACCTCACGCTACGATACTGGATAAATAAACAGTATCGTAGCGTTCCATGTCTGCCAGTCCCTTTACCGAAGCCGAGCTTCCACCACATGTGGCCATGGCCCTGTGGCGGGGGCATGCCTTGGGGCGGCACGATGCGCCTGTCTGGTCCTCCGGGTATGTCGATCTGGATGCGCTTTTGCCAGGTGGCGGTTGGCCCGGACAAAGTCTCACCGAGATCCTGCAAGCACCGGCCATGCATGCCGAGTGGCGCTTGCTGTCACCGGCCTTGCGCATCTGTGTAGCCCAGGGGCAGGTGATCATGCTGATCAACCCGCCGTACGAACCCCATGCAGTGGGGCTGCGGCAAGCCGGGCTGGCTGAACAGCAATGGGTGTGTATCAGCCCGCCGGCCGAATCCGATGTGGTCTGGTCTACCGAGCAGGTGCTCAAGGCTGGGGCGGCCACGGCGGTGCTGGCCTGGTTGCCTCCGCACGTCCAGCCTGCGGCCTTGCGGCGCTTGCAGAGTTGTGCCGCGCGCCACGCAGGGCCCATTTTCTTGTTTCGACCCGAAGCGACGCAGGCCCAGCCCTCAGCGGCCCCCTTGCGTCTGACGCTCTCGCTCGACGCACAGAGTCAGGATGTGCAGGTGTGTGTGTTCAAGCGGCGAGGCCCTGCGCAACTGCATGCGATGACGCTGCTCAAGGCCTGGCCCTCGCATGTCCACCCCCTGGTGAGCAAGGCTTTGCAGCGCCAGGTCTCGGCACCTGTGCCAACCCCTTCCACCAGACATGACCATGTTGCACTGGATCGCCCTGCTGCCATCCGTCAGCTTGCTCGGCCCGGCGTCGTCCAGCTCTGATACCGCGCCGCTGGTCTGGTGGGCACTGCAGTATTCCCCACGGGTGGCATGGCAAGAAGAGGCGCTGGTCATGGAGACGTCAGCCAGCCATCGCTTGTTTGGCGGTCGCATGGCACTGATGCAGCGGCTGGTTCAAGAGGCAGCGCCCTGGTGCGCTGCGCCGCTGGCTTGTGCCCCCAGTGCCATGGCCGCGCTGGCTCTGCTGCGTGCCGCCTTGCTCGAACAGCCAGATGGCGACAGCTTGACCTGGGTGGACGGGGTGCCAGACCACATCGCTTCACGGCTGGACCCCCTGCCCTTGTCGGCGCTGAGTACTGTGTCCGCGCATGAAGCCACTTTATCCAGACTGGGCTGCCGCACCCTGGGGGATGTTCGGCGCCTGCCGCGTGGTGGTGTCAGCCGACGGTTCGGTTCAGCCATGTTGCAGGCGCTGGATCAAGCCTATGGCCAGGCACCAGAAGCCCACGTCTGGTTGACCAGCCCGGAGCAATTCGAACTCCACGTGATCTTGCCGCATCGGCTTGATGACGCAGCAGCCATCGGTGAGGCCAGTGCGGAGATGTTGCGCACGCTGTGCCTGTGGCTGGGGGCCCGACAGGCGGGCGTGCGCCAGTTCACGTTGAGCTGGCACTTTGATCGCCATCGTCAGGACCTGGACGGTGCCAGGCAGTGCGTGCTGAAACTGGCCGAACCGGCTCGTGATGCCGGTTTGTTGCACCGCTTGCTGAAAGAGCATCTGTGCCATCTGAGCCTGCCTGCACCGGTTGACGAGCTCTGGCTTCGCGCCGATGACGTGGCACCGCTGGCCCCACTGAGTGACAGCCTGTTTGCGCACACAGGGGTAGACCCCTTGTCAGACCGGCAGCAGCGCGAAGCCATGCAAACCTTGCTGGCCCGCCTGCGTGTGCGGCTGGGACCGGAATCTGTGCAGCAAGTGCAAGTTTGCGCAGACCACCGCCCGGAGCACACCCAGATCTGGCAAAACATTGAAAACCCCGCCAGACCGCCAGGTGCCCGGGCCATCGAGACCGATGTGCTGCCTCAACCCTGCTGGCTGCTGCCTGCGCCCCTGCCGCTGGGCTTGAGCCGAGATGCTGCCGGCGCCCGTGAGCTGCCGCAGTACCACGGCAGCCTGCAATTGCTGGCCGGACCGCATCGCATCGAGGCGGGCTGGTGGGCCGAGGGGGAGGTCCCCATGGTGGCACGCGACTATTACATCGCACGCTCGCCCCGAGCTGGTTTGTTGTGGGTCTTTCGGCTGCGTGGCGCTCAGGCATTGCAGGGTAGCCCCTGGTTTCTGCAGGGGCTATTTGCATGAGTGGGGTCTTGCCAGCGACACAGACTGACCGATTGCCTGCGTATGCCGAGTTGCACTGTGTGTCCAACTTCTCTTTTTTGCGAGGCGCTTCTCACGCCGAGGAGTTGCTGCTGAGGGCTTTGGCACTTGGCTACAACGGCCTGGCCATCACGGATGACTGCTCCCTGGCTGGTGTCGTGCGAGCCCACCTGGCCTTGCGGCAGGCCAGACAGTCAGGGCAGCCAGGAGCCGATGATTTCAAATTGATCATGGGCAGCGAGCTGGCCGTGGCAGATCCGCTCCATGGCAACTTCCGTCTGGTCGTCCTGGCGTGCAACCGCCTTGGCTACGGTCAGCTCAGTGAACGCATCACCCGCTTGCGCCGGGCGACGGAGGGCAAGGCCGCGTCTCCCTGGCTGCGCTCCGATGTTGACGGGCCAACCTTGTCTGACTGCCTGGTCCTGATGTTGCCCGACCGGTCGGCCGCGCGACGAAGCATGGATGACATGGCGCTGCGTCAGGCGAGCCTGCTTGACCAGGTGCAATGGCTGCGGCAGCAGTTCGCCGGACGATGCTGGCTGGCTGTCGAACTGCTCAATGAGGTAGACGATGCCTGGTGGCTGCACGAGCTGCGGGCAGTCAGCCTGGCCAGTGGTGTGCCTTTGGTGGCCAGCAGCGATGTACACATGCATGTGCGCTCACGCAAGCCCTTGCACGATGTACTAACCGCCACACGGCTGGGCCGTCCCTTGTCGGCCTGTGGCCTGCAGCTGCACCGCCATGCCGAGCAGCATCTGCGCAGCCGCTTGCAGTTGACTCGCCGTTATCCGGCCGACCTGCTGGCTGCCACACAGACCATTCTGGCGCGTTGTCATTTCAGCCTGGATGAGTTGCGTTACGAATACCCGGACGAGGTGGTGCCCGACGGAGCCACACCAGCCGGCCATCTGCGGCAGCTGGCCATGGCAGGTGCGGCCCTGCGGTTTCCCCAGGGGGTGCCCGATCAGGTTCTGGCACAGATTGAGCACGAGCTCAGCCTGATCGCCGATCTGGGGTATGAGAAGTACTTCCTGACCGTGCATGACATCGTGCGCTTCGCCCGCTCGAAAGGCATCTTGTGTCAGGGACGTGGCAGTGCGGCCAACTCGGCCGTTTGTTATTGCCTGGGCGTCACGGAGGTGGACCCGGCCCGCACCTCGGTGCTGTTCGAGCGTTTCATTTCCAAGGAGCGCAACGAACCGCCTGACATCGATGTCGATTTCGAACACGAGCGCCGCGAAGAGGTCATTCAGTACATCTATGCCCGTTATGGCCGCGATCGCACGGCGCTCACGGCCACGGTCATCACCTACCGCACCCGCAGTGCCTTGCGAGATGTCGGCAAGGCACTGGGCTTTGACATGGACACCATCGAGCGTGTGGCGCACGACCAGCACTGGTGGGATGGCAAGGGGCTATCCGAGCAGCGTCTGCAGGCACAAGGGCTGGATGCGCAATCGCGACGCATGCGCTTATGGCAGGAGCTCACCCGCACCCTCATGGGCTTCCCTCGACACCTCAGCCAGCACACCGGCGGCTTTGTCATCGCACGTGGCCGGCTGTGCCAGATGGTCCCCATCGAGAACGCATCGATGCCCGGGCGCAGTGTCATCCAGTGGGACAAGGACGACCTGGACGCCCTTGGGTTGCTGAAGGTGGACGTGCTGGCCTTGGGCATGCTCAGCGCCCTGCGGCGGGCTCTCGATTTCATCAGCCAGCGGCTCGGGCGGCCCTTTCGCATGCAGGACATCCCGGCTGAAGACCCAGCCACCTACGATATGTTGTGCAAGGCCGATGCCGTTGGCGTGTTTCAGGTGGAAAGCCGGGCGCAGATGAGCATGCTGCCCCGCTTGCGCCCACGGTGTTTCTATGACTTGGTGGTTGAGGTGGCCCTGGTGCGACCCGGGCCGATACAGGGCGGCATGGTGCACCCCTATCTGCGGCGCCGACAGGATGTGGAAGCCAATGATTGCCCGCGTGGACTGGAGGAGGCGCTGGGCCGAACCCTGGGGGTGCCCATCTTCCAGGAGCAGGTGATGCAGGTGGCCATCATTGCAGCCGGCTTCACCCCTGGCGAAGCAGATGCCTTGCGCCGAGCCATGGCGGCGTGGCGTCGTAAAGGCGGTGTCGACAAATTCTACGCCCGGGTGGTGGGGGGCATGACCGCGCGCGGCTATCCGGTCGAGTTCGCAGAGCGCATCTTCAAACAGATCGAAGGCTTCGGCTCGTACGGTTTTCCAGAGTCGCATGCGGCCAGCTTCGCCTTGCTGGTTTATGCCAGCGCCTGGATCAAGTGTCATGAGCCAGCCGCCTTCCTGGCGGGCTTGCTCAACGCCCAACCGCTGGGTTTTTATTCACCCAGCCAACTGGTTCAGGATGCCCGACGCCACGGGGTGGCGGTGCTGCCGCCGGATGTCTCTCACAGCGCCTGGGACAGCAGCCTCGTGGCCATGGGCAACGATGAGCCTCCGGCCGTCAGGCTGGGCTTGCGTCTGGTCAACGGGCTGGGGCGAGACGCTGCACATCGTCTGGTGCAGGCCCGCCTGACTGGTGGCCCCTGGCTGCATGCGGAGGACCTGTCACGCCGAGCTGCCCTGGAGCAAGCCGACATGCGGCACCTGGCCGCAGCCGATGCCCTGGCCAGCCTGGCTGGTCACCGGCGCCAGCAGGTCTGGGCGGCCAGCGCCCTGCACCGCCCCCCTGCCCTGCTGCGCCACACCGTGGTCGAGGAGGATGAGTTGCGCCTGCCCGAAGCACCGGAGGGCGAAGAAATCGTCTTCGATTACGCGGCCACGGGCCTGACCTTGCGAAGACACCCTTTGGCCTTGCTGCGCACCCGACTCGACAAGGCGCGGCTCTGCAGCGCAGCTCAACTGGGTTTACTGGAAAACGGCAGATTGGCGCGTGCCTGCGGCATTGTCACCGTACGCCAGCAACCCGATACCGCAGCCGGGGTGGTCTTTGTGACACTGGAAGATGAGACGGGCACGGTCAACGTGATCGTCTGGAAACAACTGCGTGAGCGCCAGCGGCATGAGTTGCTGCACGCCCGCCTGCTGGCGGTTTATGGGGTCTGGCAACGCGAGGGTGAGGTGTGCCACCTCATTGCCCAGCACCTCAAGGACATGACACCCCTGCTGGGGCGCCTGGGCACCCGCAGCAGGGATTTTCATTGATCACAAGCCGCGCTTGGCCCTGGTCAATGCCATCGACACCTCAGTGGAAGCCAGCGCGAACTCTGAACCGCCACCGATCAGGCGCTCGGCTTCCGCATAAGAGCCCGCATTGATCTTGCGTGCCACTTCGCCTGCCGACTTGTGGAAACCAGCGTGCTTGGTTACCAGGGCCACAAACGCGGGCTTGCTGCCCCATTGGGCGCCGCCGGGGCCATGCAGCCACTTGCCCAGCGCACAGCAGTCATCGCGGCAAATGGTTTCGGCATCCAGCTTCTCATGCTTGTCGATGGCCGCACGCAGCTTGACCTTCCACTGACGGTGAGCTTCGATCGCCTGATCGAAGTTGAAGCCGGTCATGGCTTCGGCTGCTTGTGCCGATCCACCGGCCTGCACACCCGCCGGCAAGCGGAAGCGCGCCACCTGTTCGGCCAGGGTCTTGGCCTGATCCTGCATGGCATGAGCCGCCGCAGCGGTTTGCTCCACCAGCGCAGCGTTGGCCTGCGTGCTGTGGTCCAAATCATTGACCGACTGGCCAATCAGGCTGACGCCCTGGCTTTGTTCCTGGGCGGCCGAGGCAATTTCGTTGAGCAGGTCATTGATCCGGTGGGCCCCCGTGACGATCTCGCCGATGGTCTTGCCGGCATCGGCCACCACGGCACTGCCGGTTTCCACCTTCTCCACGCTCTCGGTGATCAAGGTCTTGATCTCGCGGGCGGCACCGGCGGAGCGCTGTGCCAGGCTGCGAACCTCGGAGGCCACCACGGCAAAACCTCGCCCGGCCTCACCGGCGCGTGCCGCTTCCACTGCGGCATTGAGCGCCAGGATGTTGGTCTGAAAGGCAATACCGTCGATCACGCTGATGATTTCGCTGATCTTGCTCGACGAGCGGTGGATTCCATCCATGGTGGCTACCATGGACTCCATGATCTGCCCGCCCCGGGCTGCCACCACCGCGTTCTGGTCTGCAATGCTGGCGGCCTCCTTGGCGTGGCCGGCTGTCTGCTGCACGGTCGAAGACACCTCTTCCATCGACGAAGCAGACTGCTCCAGATTGGCGGCCGTCTGCTCGGTGCGGGCAGAGAGATCGAGCGCACCAGCCGCGATTTCACTGCTGCTGTACATGATGTTGTCCGAGCCCGAGCGCAGGTTGGCCACCATGACCCGCATGCTGTCTTGCATGGTGGTCAGCGACAACATGAGCGTGGCCATTTCATCGTGGCCCCACGGTGACGGCGACTGGGTCAAGTCTCCATCGGTCATGGCCTTGAGGTGCCGGCGCACCTCACGCAAGCCTCCGCCCATCACCAGGTAGAAGCTGAAAAACAGATAGCCGGCAATGGCCAGGAACAGCCCCGTCAACACCATCAGGCTCATGAAGTGCGCATCGTGCTGTGACTTGCGCCAGACCTCGGCCCACAACAGGCCGATCGGCATCAAGAAGCACAGGCAGATGATGCTGGCCTTGGCTCGGAACCGGAGATTGCGAAAAAGCCGCACCCCCGGGGCCCAAATGCCGTGGTACGTGAAAAAACCACCGTGTTCGTCACTGACATGCGCATCGTGCATGGTCTGACCGAGAGGTGGATTTGCTTGAGATACAGCAGAAGTGGGACGCATGAACACCCTTGAAGACCAAGCTGACATAGGAAATTGTCAGAGGCTTATCGGTAGTTCAGTCGCCCCACTTGAGTGTATGAAAGCGGTCAAATCAAGGTTGACGCTTACGAACTGGCGGCAGGTCGGTGCAACTGCCGTGTGCGGCCTCGGCAGCCAGACCAACGCTCTCACCCAGCGTGGGGTGCGGGTGGATGGTCTTGCCGATATCGAGCTCGTCTGCGCCCATCTCGACGGCCAGCGCCACCTCACCGATCAGGTCGCCCGCATGGGTGCCGACGATGCCGCCACCAACAATGCGTCCGGTTTCAGCGTCGAACAGCAGCTTGGTGAAGCCCTCCGAGCGGCCATTGGCCAATGCACGGCCAGAAGCTGCCCAGGGGAACAGCCCCTTGCGAACCGCCTTGCCTTGCGCCTTGGCCTGCTCTTCGGTAAGCCCCACCCAGGCGATTTCCGGGTCGGTGTAAGCCACGCTCGGGATCACGCGGGCATCGAAGGCCGTACGGGCCAATGCCTGGTCACCCAACAACTCGCCCGCGACGACCTCGGCGGCCACATGCCCTTCGTGAACGGCCTTGTGCGCCAGCATGGGCTGGCCCACGATGTCGCCAATCGCGAAGATGTGCGGCACGTTGGTGCGCTGCTGCAGGTTGACCGGGATGAAACCACGCTCGTTGACCGTCAGACCGATGGCTTCTGCCCCGATCTTGCGGCCATTCGGGCTGCGCCCCACGGCTTGCAGGACCAGGTCATACGTCTCGGTGGCCGGGGCTTCTACCCCAGGCTTGGCCGATTCGAAGCTGACCTGGATGCCTTCCGGTGTGGCTTGTGCCGATACCGTCTTGGTGCCCAGCATGATGCGATCGAAGCGGGCGGCATTGAACTTCTGCCACACGCCGACCAGATCCCGGTCAGCCCCAGGCATCAGCGTATCGCTCATCTCGACCACATCGATGCGGGCACCCAGTGTCGAGTACACCGTACCCATTTCGAGCCCGATGATGCCGCCACCGACCACCAGCATCTTGCGAGGCACCTTGGGCAGTGCCAGCGCGCCGGTGGAATCGACCACACGAGGGTCATCAGGCAGGAAAGGCAGATGCACAGCCTGCGAGCCTGCTGCGATGATGCAGCGCTTGAAGCTCAAGGTCTGAACCTCGCCCGTCTTGTCCTGACCAGTGCCGGTGGTCAACTCCACCTTGATGTGGTGGGCATCGACGAAGTAGCCAAAACCGCGAACCAGGGTCACCTTGCGTGCCTTGGCCATGCCGGCCAAGCCGGTTGTCAGCTTGCGGGTCACGCCGGCTTTGTGGGTGCGCAGCTTGTCCAGGTCCACCTTGGGTTCGCCGAAACTCACCCCGAGTGCGTCAAAGTGTTTGACCTCGTCCATCACGGCGGCCACATGCAGCAGCGCCTTCGACGGAATGCAGCCCACGTTCAGGCAGACACCGCCAAGCTCTGCATAACGCTCGACCAGGACCACCTTCAGCCCCAGGTCTGCAGCGCGGAAGGCCGCGCTGTAGCCGCCGGGACCACCACCCAGCACCAGCACGTCGCAGTCGGTCTCGGCCGGAGCCGGGCTCGTCGCAATGGGTGCTGCGGCCGGTGCGGCCACCTGTGGAGCCGCAGCCGGAGCCGCCGCAGGAGCCGTTGCCACCGGTGCGGGCGCCGCCTCGGCAGCGCCTGCTGTTTCCAGCGTCAGGATGATGGCGCCCTCGCCAACGCGATCACCCAGCTTGACCTTGATCTCCTTGACCACGCCCGCGTCAGTCGAAGGCACCTCCATGGAGGCCTTGTCCGACTCGAGTGTGATCAGGCTTTGCTCCTGGCGGATGCTGTCACCCGGTTTGACCAGGATCTCGATGATGGCCGCGTCGGCGATGTCCCCGATGTCGGGGACCTTGATGTCAATCAGTGCCATGTTCGCCTCCTCAGACCAGGGCGCGACGGAAATCCGCCAGCAGCGCAGCCAGATAGGCGTTGAACTTGGCAGCTGCAGCACCATCGATGACACGGTGGTCGTAGCTCAAGCTCAGCGGCAGCATCAGGCGCGGCACGAACTCCGACCCGTTCCACACCGGCTTCATGGCCGAGCGGCAAACGCCCAGAATGGCCACTTCCGGGGCGTTGATGATCGGGGTGAAGGTGGTGCCACCGAAACCGCCCAAGGACGAGATCGAGAAGTTGCCTCCTTGCATCTCCGCAGGCGTCAGCTTGCCATCACGGGCTTTGGCTGCCAGTGCGGCCGTTTCCTGCGCCAGTTGCGAAATGCTCTTGGTGTCCACATCACGCACCACCGGCACGACCAGCCCATTGGGCGTGTCAGCGGCAAAACCAATGTGCACATACTGCTTGAGCACCAGGTCGTCACCATCCAGCGATGCATTGAAGTTCGGAAACTTCTTGAGCGCTGCCGCACAGGCTTTCAGCAGGAAAGCCAGCAGTGTGAACTTCACGCCTGCCTTGGCATATTCCTCATTGAGTTTCACGCGGAAAGCTTCCAGCTCGGTGATGTCGGCTTCCTCGTTGTTGGTCACATGAGGAATGCGAACCCAGTTGCGATGCAGGTTGGCGCCCGAGATCTTCTTGATGCGAGACAGCGGCTGCCGCTCGATCGGTCCGAACTTGGCGAAGTCCACCTTCGGCCAGGGCAGAAGGCTCAGCCCCTCGCCACCAGCCACGGGGGCTGCGGCTGCTGGGGTGCTGCCCTGCTGCAAGGCCTGGCGCACAAAGGCTTCGACGTCTGCCTGCGTGACACGCCCTTTCGGGCCCGAGCCCTTGACCTTGAGCAGGTCCACCCCCAGCACGCGCGCAAAGTGGCGCACGGATGGCGAGGCATGGGCCAGCGTCACAGGCTGAGGGTCCCCCACAGGGGGTAGATCGGCCGTGGGCGGCACATGCGGCGGCGGCGCCTCGGTCGGCTCCGCCTCCTTCAAAGCTGCGGGGACAGGCGCCGGCTCGATGGCCGGCTCGGCAGCAATGGCGGCCGCGGGTGCCGGCGCAGCAGCCGAGGGGGCGGCCGCAGCGTCTTGCGCCACGTCGAGCATCCCGATGACCGCGCCGGTGCCGACACGGTCACCAAGCTTCACGCTCAGAGATTGGAGAACCCCCCCTTGCGAAGCCGGCACTTCCATCGAGGCCTTGTCGGACTCAAGGGTGATCAGGCTTTGTTCGGGGCGGATGGCGTCTCCCGGTTTGACCAGGATTTCGATGATGGCGGCATCGGCGATGTCGCCGATGTCGGGAACAGTCAATGGAACGAGTGCCATAGCGTCATTGCCTCAGGCTTGCTCACGCATGGAGCGGATTGATCTTGTCGGCGTCGAGCTGGTAGCGGGCGATGGCCTCGGCCACTTGCGTGGCAGGCACCGTCCCCTCCTCGGCCAGCGCTTTGAGTGCCGCCACCACGATGTAGTGACGGTTGATCTCGAAGTGCTCGCGCAGGCGATAACGGAAATCGCTGCGCCCGAAGCCGTCCGTACCCAGCACCTTGTAGGTGCGTCCCTTCGGGAGGTAGGCACGGATCTGTTCCGCGTACGTCTTCACATAGTCAGTCGAGGCAATCACCGGGCCGGCATGCGGAGCCAGTTGCTGCGCCACGAACGGCACGCGGGGTGCGTCGGTCGGGTGCAACATGTTCCAGCGCTCGGTCTCCTGGCCATCACGCGCCAGTTCGTTGAAGCTCGGGCAACTCCACACATTGGCAGCGACACCCCAGTCGGCTTCGAGCAGTTCGCGAGCCGCGATCGACTCACGCAGGATGGAACCAGAACCCATCAAGTTGACGCGAGGTGTCTTCTTGGCACCTTCCTGCAGCAAGTACATGCCCTTGATGATTTCGTCTTCCGTGCCCTGACGCAGCCCCGGCTGAGCGTAGTTTTCATTCAGCAGGGTCAGGTAATAGAACACGTTCTCCTGCTGCTCGACCATGCGCTTGAGACCGTTCTGGATAATCACGGCCACTTCGTGTGCGAAGGTCGGGTCGTAGCTCAGGCAGTTCGGAATCGTCGATGCCACCAACTGGCTGTGTCCGTCTTCGTGCTGCAGGCCTTCACCATTCAGCGTGGTCCGGCCGGACGTGCCGCCCAGCAGGAAGCCGCGTGCCTGCATGTCACCGGCGGCCCAGGCCAGATCGCCAATGCGCTGCAAGCCGAACATCGAGTAGTACACATAGAACGGGATCATGACGCGGTTGTTCGTCGAGTACGACGTGGCCGCAGCAATCCACGAGCTCATGCCACCGGCTTCGTTGATGCCCTCCTGCAGAATCTGCCCGGCCTTGTCCTCGCGGTAGTACATGACCTGGTCCTTGTCGACCGGGGTGTACTTCTGCCCTTCCGGCGCATAGATGCCGATCTGACGGAACAGGCCTTCCATACCGAAGGTACGAGCTTCGTCCACCAGGATGGGCACCACGCGTGGGCCCAGGTTGGCATCCCGCAGTAACGGGGTCAGGCAGCGCACGAACGCCTGCGTTGTCGAGATCTCACGGCCCTCGGCTGTGGGCTCCAGCACGCTCTGGAACGCAGACAACTCGGGCACCGGCAGATGCTCTTCAGCCTTCGGGCGACGTTGCGGCAGGTAGCCGCCCAGTGCCTCGCGACGGGCATGCAGGTATTGCATTTCCGGCGTGTGGTCAGCCGGCTTGATGAAAGGCAGCTTGGCGATGTCTTCGTCGGGCACCGGGATGTTGAAACGATCACGGAAGACCTTGATGTCCTCGTCCGTCAACTTCTTGGTCTGGTGAGCGGTGTTCTTGCCTTCACCACTCTTGCCCATGCCGAAGCCCTTGACGGTCTTGATCAGCAGCACCGTGGGCTGGCCCTTGTGGTTGACCGCCTCGTGGTAGGCCGCATAGACCTTGTGCGGGTCGTGACCGCCACGGTTGAGACGCCAGATGTCGTCGTCACTCATGTGCGAGACCATTTCAAGCGTCTTGGGGTCGCGCCCGAAGAAGTGCTTGCGAACGAAGGCACCATCATTGGCTTTGCAGGCCTGATAGTCGCCATCGACCATTTCCATCATGATGCGGCGCAGGGTGCCGTCCTTGTCACGGGCCAGCAGCGGGTCCCAATAACTGCCCCACAACACCTTGATCACATTCCAGCCGGAGCCTCGGAATTCACCCTCCAGTTCCTGGACGATCTTGCCGTTGCCACGCACCGGGCCATCGAGGCGCTGCAGGTTGCAGTTCACCACGAAGATCAGGTTGTCGAGTTTCTCGCGCGCAGCCAGGCTGATGGCGCCCAGCGATTCGGGCTCGTCCATTTCGCCGTCGCCACAGAACACCCAGACCTTGCGGTTGGAGGTATCGGCAATACCGCGGGCGTGCAGGTATTTCAGGAAGCGCGCCTGGTAAATGGCCATGATCGGGCCCAGGCCCATCGACACCGTGGGGAACTGCCAGAATTCCGGCATCAGCTTGGGGTGCGGGTAGCTCGACAGGCCCTTGCCGCCGACTTCCTGCCGGAAGTGGTCGAGTTGCTCCTCCGTGATGCGGCCTTCCAGGAACGCACGTGCGTAGATGCCAGGTGCGGAATGCCCCTGGATGTACAGCAGGTCGCCCCCGTGGTTCTCGGTTGGCGCGTGCCAGAAGTGGTTGAAACCACAGCCCAGCATGGTGGCCAGCGAAGCGAACGAGGAAATGTGCCCGCCCAGGTCCCCACCGTCCGGTGGTTCGTGGCGGTTGGCCTTGACGACCATGGCCATGGCATTCCAGCGCATGTAGGCGCGCAAGCGCTCCTCGATGTCCAGATTGCCTGGGAACGACGCCTCATCCTGCGGCGCGATGGTGTTCACATACGCGGTGTTTGCAGAAAACGGCAAGTCGATCCCGGTTTGACGGGCATGATCCAGCAAAGTCTCGAGCAATTGGTGGGCTCTGACTCGGCCTTCCTTATCAATGACGCCGGATAGGGCGTCAAGCCATTCGCGTGTTTCTTCTGGGTCGAGATCGATCGAGCCAGACGACAGCGGATCGGCAGCTGACATAAGAGAGTCTCCAGTTGGTTGTGAGGAATTTTTCCCTGAGTATGTGTGAAGCACCCTGTCAACGGGGTGGTTTCATTGAACGCCTAAAGGCGGATATGCGCTGAAAATGTAGGTGCTGATTCCATGATTACAGATTGTGGAATGCCACACTGATAATCCCGGTATGCCTCCTTCTGTCTCCAATAAGGTCTTTCAAACAACTGCCTCCCAAGGGGAAACCCCACACCGCCTGTTCAGGAAGTGGTGGGGTAAGCAGTCACCCAGTCAACAGGATCGCTACGCGACCCTGGGGCCCCTCGTGTCCGTTATTCTGTTCCTTGCGGCCATCATCGCGGCATTCTGGTATCTCCGCAATGAGGAGTTGGAGCGCGAGCAGGAGTCGGTTAAACGCGACACGGAAGTGGTTCAGCAGCAAATCCGGCTCCGCATGGTTGAAAGCCAGGAGCAACTGGTTCGCCTGGGCAGGGAAGTCAGCATCAAGGCGATCACGCCGGAGCAATTCCTGCATCAGGCTGCAGATTTCGTCCGCACGCGCCCCGAGGTCATCAGCGTGTCGTGGATCCAGGCCAATCAGAACGTGCGCGCTACGCACACGTCTTTGAGCCTGCCTTACCAGTCCACGGCCCCGCTCGATCTCGACCCTTCAGGCAACCAGGTATCGCCTTACGACCCCTTGCATGAGGCACGTGAGTCGCAAGACGCCTTCAGGCTGGCGAAGGAAAAGGGCCAGCCTGTTTACTCGCTGCCCTATACCAATGCGATGTCGGTTCGCGTGATCCAGGTGCATATCCCCCTGGTAGACCGCAACGGCTTCATGGGCACGGTCGTGGCCGAGTATTCGCTTGAGGCCCTGATGCGTTACGTCGTGCCGCTCGAGGTCAGCGGACGCCATGCCATGAGCCTGGTGCGGATCGGTGGGGCCGTGCTGACCAATACCGTCAATGCCGGGCTGGAAGATGCGGCCAAGCCCACTTTCGTGCATGAAGTGATCGTCACGCCGGTCGGCAATGGGTTGATCCTGCGGGGCATGGGTTTCCGTACCTCGACCAAGCTGGTCGGCAACACCCTGTTCTGGATGGTGGTGGCCCTGTCCGCGCTGACGGTCTGGACCCTGGTGGGCACCCTGCGGCACATGCGTCGCCGTGCCGACATTCAGAAAACCCTGGTACAGGAAACCAACTTCCGGCGGGCCATGGAAAACTCCATGCTCACCGGCATGAGAACCATTGACCTGGAGGGGCGCATCACCTATGTGAACCCGGCCTTCTGCGCCATGACCGGGTTTGCCGAGGACGAGCTCATCGGCTGTGTGCCGCCCTACCCTTATTGGCCCAAGGACCGCCTCGACGAGTTCAACCGCATGTTCCAGCAGGAGTTGCTGGGGCGCAGCCCCATGGGCGGGATCGAAGTGGTCATGCAGCGGCGCGACGAAACGCAGTTTGATGCCCGCATGTACGTGTCTCCGCTGATCGACTCCGACGGC
Organism: Aquabacterium sp.; assembly: GCF_041909175.1. Lineage (GTDB taxonomy): Bacteria > Pseudomonadota > Gammaproteobacteria > Burkholderiales > Burkholderiaceae_C > Aquabacterium. Next base: position 86,856 of record NZ_JAYRDZ010000006.1, read on the forward strand.
AACCAGACCGGGTGGATGACCTCCATCACCAACATCACCGAAGCCAAGCGCGTGCGCGACCAGTTGACGGCTGCGCATGAGCGTTTCACCACCGTGCTGGAGGGGCTGGATGCCGCTGTGTCGGTGATGTCCGTTCACCGCGGCGAGTTGCTGTTCGCCAACCGCTCCTATCGGCTGTGGTTCGGTGCCAACCCGACCGCCCACTCGGACCTGACGGGCGGCGAGATTGCCCCGGTGGGCGGCGTGGACAGCGACGAGTCCGTCGACAACTTCGGCGGACTGCCCACGCAAGCCCTGACCGGTGCGGGCGTCGATGCCCGTGAAATCTACATGGATTCGGTCCAGAAGTGGTTTGACGTGCGGGCGCGCTATATCCAGTGGACGGATGGTCATCTGGCGCAAATGCTGATCGCCACCGACATCACCGCACGCCGCGCAGCAGACGAGGCCTCGGCACGACAGGCTGAAAAGGCCCAGTTCACCAGCCGCCTGATCACCATGGGGGAAATGGCGTCGACCGTGGCACACGAACTCAATCAACCCCTGGCCGCCATCTCCAATTACTGCAGCGGCATGGTGAGCCGCATCAAGGCTGGCAGCATTTCCAGTGAAGCCCTGGTCGAGGCCCTGGACAAAACCTCCCGGCAGGCACAACGGGCTGGCCAGATCATCCACCGCATTCGCCAATTCGTTAAACGCAGTGAGCCGCAGCGCCAGCCTGCCCGAGCACGGGACATCGTCGAAGCCGTGCTCGATCTGGCAGGCTTCGAGATGCGCCGTCGCCGCGTGACCCTCAACAGCACCGTCAGCCAGCGCCTGCCCACGTTGATGGTCGATCCCATCCTGATCGAGCAGGTGCTGCTGAATCTGCTCAAAAATGCGGCAGAGGCCATTGATTCTGCCCACATGCCCCAATCGCGGCGTCATGTCGACTTGCGTGTGCAACAGCGAAAGACAGATGACCAAGGCCTGGTCATCGAGTTTTCAGTGACCGATTCCGGGCCGGGTATGCGGGAAGACATGCTGGGTCGACTTTTTGAAGCATTTCATTCTTCAAAGGCCGAGGGATTAGGGATAGGCCTAAGTCTTTGCAGGTCAATTATTGAGTCTCACCACGGTCGTATTACCGCAGAGAACCTCTACAATGAAGGTACGGTTGTCGGGTGCAGATTTGTCTTCACCCTCCCGGTAGAAAGTGGCGACCATACCGATTTTTCGGACACGGTTACCCCTCCCTCCAACGACTTGCTTGCAGATAATCCATGAGTCTGATTCCGAAAAAAGGCACTGTGTACGTTGTTGACGACGACGAAGCTGTACGTGATTCACTGCAATGGCTTCTCGAAGGCAAGGACTACCGGGTGCGCTGCTTTGATTCGGCCGAGTCCTTCCTGGCTCGTTTCGACCCGCGTGAGGTTGCCTGTCTGATCGCCGACATCCGCATGGATGGCATGAGCGGTCTGGAATTGCAGGACAAGTTGCTCGAGCGCAAGTCGCCGCTGCCTATCGTGTTCATCACCGGTCACGGCGACGTGCCCATGGCGGTGAACACCATGAAGAAAGGCGCGATGGACTTCATCGAGAAGCCGTTCAAGGAAGACGCCCTGGTGAGTCTGGTCGAGCGCATGCTGGAACAAGCCCGCGTGGCCTTCTCCAGCTCGCAGGAAGCCGCCAGCCGCGAGGCCTTGCTGGCCCGCCTGACCACCCGTGAAGCACAGGTGCTCGAGCGCATCGTTGCCGGCCGCCTGAACAAGCAGATCGCCGACGACCTTGGCATCAGCATCAAGACCGTTGAAGCACACCGTGCCAACGTCATGGAAAAGCTCAATGCCAACACGGTGGCCGACCTGCTCAAGATCGCACTGGGTGCCAGTGGTCAGCCGGCCGCCACGAAATAAGCAGCAGGCTGATTTTCTTTAGCTATTTGCTGCAAGGCCGCCAATGTGCGGCCTTTTGTCCTTTTTGAATATCCCCATATCAAGATCATGACTGCCCAACTGATTGACGGAAATGCCCTGTCCAAACAACTCCGCGCTGAAGTCGCCCAACGCGCTGCGCAATTGACTGCCAAGGGTATCAAGCCGGGTTTGGCCGTGATTCTGGTTGGCGACAACCCTGCCAGTCAGGTTTATGTGCGCAACAAGGTCAAGGCGTGTGAAGAGGCTGGTATGCACTCGGTACTCGAGAAGTACGAAGCCAACATGACCGAAGCGCAGTTGCTGGCACGTGTCGAGGCACTGAACAATGATCCAGCCATCCACGGCATCCTGGTTCAATTGCCCCTGCCCAAGCATCTGGACGACCACAAGGTCATCGAATCCATTTCGCCGCTGAAGGATGTCGACGGGTTCCACGTCAGCAGCGCGGGCGCCCTGATGGTGGGCGAGCCAGGCTTCAAGGCCTGCACGCCCTACGGTTGCATGAAGATGCTCGAATCCATCGGCATGAAAGACCTGCGTGGCAAGCACGCTGTGGTCATCGGTCGCTCCAACATCGTAGGCAAGCCCATGGCCATGATGCTCCTGCAGGCCAATGCCACCGTCACCATCACCCACAGCGGCACGGCTGATCTGGCCTATCACACCCGTCAGGCCGACGTGGTGGTGGCTGCCGTTGGCAAGCGCAATGTGCTCACTGCGGACATGGTCAAGCCAGGGGCCGTCGTGATCGATGTGGGCATGAACCGCGATGATGAAGGCAAGTTGTGTGGTGACGTCGATTTTGCAGGCGTCAAGGAAGTGGCCGGCTGGATCACGCCGGTGCCCGGTGGCGTAGGCCCGATGACCATCACCATGCTGCTGGTCAACACCATCGAGTCGGCTGAGCGCGTTGCGGCGCAGCAGGCCTGAGGTCTGGTCGAGACCGGTTTGTCACGATCCTTGCTTCACTTCGCATCATGAGCCAACACAATCCCTTGCTTGACATGAGCGGCTTGCCCGCTTTTGACGCCATTCGCCCGGAACAAGTCACGCCCGCCATGGACGTGCTGCTGGCCGACGCCGACGCTGCGCTCGAGAAGGTGGTCGGCCCCGACGTTCCGGCTGATTACGATGCCTTGTCCCTGCTGCTGGACGTCAGCACCGAGCGACTGGGGCGAGCCTGGGGAGCGGTCGGTCACCTGAACTCGGTAGCCGATACGGCCGAGTTGCGTGCGGCCTATAACGAAAACCTGCCTCGCATCACCGAGTTTTATACCCGTCTGGGTGCGGACGAGCGACTGTATGCCAAGTACAAGGCGCTGGCTGCCACGCCCCAGGGGCAGAGCCTGCCTGCGGCCCGTCATCGCGCGCTGGACAATGCCCTGCGCGGATTTGTCCTTGGTGGCGCAGAGTTGCAGGGCGAGGCCCGCAAGCGCTATGCCGAGATCCAGGAGCGCATGGCCGCGCTGTCGCAGGCCTTCTCCGAGCATGTGATGGACTCGACGGACGCCTATGCCAACTACGTTGAGGCTGCGGAGTTGCCAGGCGTGCCCGAAGATGTGCTGCACGCTACACGCGCCGCAGCTGAAGCAGAGGGCAAGCCTGGTCACAAGCTGACGCTGCACATGCCATGCTACCTGCCCGTCATGCAGTACACCACCAACCGCTCATTGCGTGAGACCCTGTACCGGGCCTACAGCACGCGGGCGAGCGAGTTCGGGGCCGCCGAGCGAGACAACACCCCCTTGATGCAGGAAATCGTGGCCCTGCGCCAGGAAGAAGCCCGCTTGTTGGGGTACGCCAACTATGCCGAGGTGTCGTTGGTGCCCAAGATGGCCCACACCCCGGCACAGGTCACCGATTTCCTGCGTGACCTGGCCCGCCGAGCGAAGCCCTTTGCAGAAAAGGACATGACCGAGCTGCGGCAGTTTGCCCAAGACGAACTGGGGCTGAGCGACCTGCAAGCCTGGGATGTGGCCTTCGTGAGTGAAAAGCTCAAGGAAGCCCGTTACGCGTTCAGCGACCAGGAGGTCAAGCAGTACTTCACCGAGCCTACGGTCCTCAAAGGTCTGTTTGGTTTGATCGAAAAGCTGTTTGACGTGGTCATCCGCCCCGACAGTGCGCCTGTCTGGCACGAGTCGGTGCGCTTTTTCCGCATCGAGCGCCGTGGTGAGCTGGTCGGCCAGTTCTATCTGGACCCTTACGCGCGGCCTGGCAAGCGTCCTGGCGCCTGGATGGACGATGTGCGTGGACGCTGGACGCGCCCGGACAACCATCAGACCCAGACACCCGTCGCGCATCTGGTCTGCAATTTCGCCAAGGGTGTGGGTGACAAGCCAGCACTGCTCACCCATGACGATGTCACCACCCTCTTCCACGAGTTCGGCCATGGTCTGCACCACATGCTGACCAAGGTGAATGACATCGGCGTGGCCGGTATCAGCGGGGTCGAGTGGGATGCCGTCGAGTTGCCCAGCCAGTTCATGGAGAACTTCTGCTGGGAGTGGGAGGTGGTGCAGCAACTCACCAGCCACGTCGAGACAGGCGCGCACCTGCCACGCGATCTCTTCGACAAGATGATCGCTGCCAAGAACTTCCAGAGCGGCATGATGACCGTTCGCCAGATCGAGTTTTCCTTGTTCGACATGCGGCTGCATGCTGAACCGGGCCAGGAGCAACGTATTCAGCCCCTTCTCGACGAGGTCCGTCAGGAGGTGGCGGTCAATATCCCGCCCGCTTTCAACCGCTTCCAGCACAGCTTTTCACATATCTTTGCAGGTGGCTACGCAGCCGGGTATTACAGTTATAAATGGGCTGAAGTACTATCTGCCGATGCTTATGCGGCCTTTGAGGAAGCTGCTGCCGCAAAACATGGCAGCGTGGTCGACACGGATGTGGGACAGCGCTATCGCGAATCCATTCTGGAGGCAGGCGGCAGCCGGACAGCCATGGACAACTTCAAGGCGTTCCGTGGTCGAGAGCCCAGTATTGATGCCTTGTTGCGTCATCAAGGCATGAGTTGAAGGATGTTCAAGTTGAAGATGAGCCGTCACATTTCGCTGATCTCGATACTGCGTTGTGCAGTGCCTCTGGCGATGCTGGTGGGGACCCCTGCGTGGGCCCTCTATAAAGTCGTCGGGCCGGATGGCAAGGTCACCTATACCGATCGTCCGCCTGTTGACCAAAATGCGGTGACACTCAAGTCAAACGGCGCCACGTCGGGCACGGATAACCTGCCCTATGACCTGAAAAAGGTAGTGGACAAGTATCCCGTCACGTTGTTCACGTCGTCCAATTGCGCACCATGTGACGCCGGTCGTCGTTACCTTCAGGCTCGTGGCGTGCCGTTTACCGAAAAGACGGTGAGCACCGACGCCGATATCAAGGCACTTTCCAAGCAGGAAAGCGTCAATGAGACACCGGTTCTGAAAGTCGGCACCAAGCAGTTGCTGGGCTTTGCGCAAAGCGAATGGGCCAGTTACCTGGACGCTGCAGGTTACCCCGCGCAGTCGCGCCTGCCGGCCAATTACAAACAGCGTGGCGCGACGCCGTTGACGCCTGCTGCAACGCCTGCCTCTGCGGCAGCCTCGCGTGCCGAGTCAACTGCGCCGAGCAGTGCACCATCGCCGGCCCCCGCCTCGGGTAACGCGCCGGCGGGTTTCCGCTTCTGAGATCGGCTTGTGGGGGCATCACCCCAAAACAAAAGGCAGCCTTGGCTGCCTTTTTTCATGCCCGACCTGGGCTGTTGCCAGTCGGTCGAACGTGGTGCTCAGAACTGAAGCGTCTTCACACCGTCAGCGGTGCCCAGCAGACAGACGGATGCCTTGTTGCGGGCGAACACCCCCACGGTCACAACACCAGGCCACTGGTTGACATCTGCCTCGAAGCGCGCCGGTTCAGTGATTTGCAGGCCGGTGACATCCACGATCAGGTTGCCGTTGTCGGTCGTCACACCCTCACGCACCTTGCCCACGCCACCCAGCGGGCCGAAGGCACGGATGACCTGTGCCGCAGCCATAGGAATCACCTCCACTGGCAGAGGAAACTTGCCCAGCACCTTGACCAGCTTCGACTCATCGGCAATGCAGATGAAACGCTCGGCCAGTTCCGCAACGATCTTTTCACGGGTCAGCGCGGCACCGCCCCCCTTGATCATGTCGCCAGCGTGGTTGATTTCATCGGCGCCATCGATGTAGACGCCCAGGCCGGTCACGGTTTCCGCTGGCAGCACCTTCACGCCGAGGGATTCAAGACGTTGCGTGCTGCGGACCGAGCTGGAAACCGCGCCAGCAACACGCTGCGGGTCGCTCTTCAATGCCTCGCCCAGCGCATCGATGAACTTGTCAACGGTGGAGCCGGTACCAACCCCCACAATCGAGCCAGCCGGCACGTAGTCCAGGGCGGCACGGCCCACCAGGGTTTTCAGTTCGTCTTGTGTCATCTTGTCTGTCTCGTCAAAAAAGCGCCTCAAGGCATCGGGCGACCGGTCAACCACATCCATGCCAGCAGGCATCCGATCAGCAAGGGCTGGTGGACCATGTAAAACGTGAGGCTCCAGCGACCCAGGGTCGCGAACCAGTCGCCATTGTCACCTGACTCTGACCCACGACTCAGCCAGCCAGGTCGATTGGCCAGCATCCACTGGGTGGCAGCCAGCCCCCACCACATCACGCCAAGCCAGGGCAGAACCGGCACATAGTCTTCGGTGATGGGCTTATGGGTCACCAAGCCCACCCAGTCGGTGAACCGGGTGTCGAAAAAGGGGTGCTGAACCCACTGCGGGAGCGCCATGGCGATCAGCCCCAAGGGCCAGAGCCAGCCGCCCCACGGGGCAGTCAGGCGCGCGACGATCAACATGAGCGCCATGCCGTGCAACACCCCAAAATAGATATAGCTGGAGGGGAACATGAACCAGCTACCCAGCGACACCAGGGCGGCACAAGCTGCAATCTGGGCCCAGCGTTTCCAGAATCGTTGCCACGTCTGCCCTTGTCTGGTGGCAATGGCCTGACCAGCCCCGGCACACAGCAGAAACATCGACAGGATGCAGGTGCGTTGCGTGGTCCAGAACGGGTCGGCGTAGAAATTCCAGTTTGTCAGGCGGAAATTGGCAAGATCGAAGCTGAAATGGAAGCTCGCCATCCAGAGCAGCGCCAGCCCACGCAGGGCATCCAGGCGGTCAAAACGGGCGGTTTTCTGCAAAAACGTGCGCATGACGATAGTATCGGCGCTGTTGCACTCGCCTCTGTGACAAGGCGATGCTGTTCTTGATGTCCCTGTGCCCGCCCTCCATGCCCCTGTCCCGCCACGAAATCGAATTGCTCGCTCCTGCCAAGACCGCCGATATCGGCATCGAGGCCATCAACCATGGGGCTGACGCCGTCTACATCGGTGGGCCGGCCTTTGGTGCACGCGCCAACGCCGACAACGACATCCGGGATATCGAACGGCTCATCACGCATGCACACCGCTTCAATGCCAAGATCTTCATCACGCTCAACACCATCTTGCGCGATGACGAGCTGGAGCCCGCTCGCAAGATCATCCACCAGGTCTATGAGGCCGGTGCTGACGCGCTGATTGTTCAGGATATGGGCTTGCTCGAGCTGGACTTGCCCCCCATTCAACTGCACGCCAGCACCCAGACCGACATCCGCACGCCAGAAAAGGCGCGTTTCCTGCAAGATGTGGGCTTCTCCCAGATCGTGCTGGCGCGGGAACTGACGCTGCCACAGATTCAGGCCGTGGCGGACCAGACCACCTGTGCCATCGAGTTCTTCATCCATGGGGCGCTGTGCGTGGCCTACAGCGGGCAGTGCTTCATCAGCCATGCCCACACCGGACGCAGTGCCAACCGCGGAGACTGCTCGCAGGCTTGCCGCCTACCCTACAACGTGGTCGATGATCAGGGCCGAGTCGTGGCGTTTGACCAGCATGTGCTGTCCATGAAGGACAACAACCAGAGTGACAACCTGCGCGCGCTCATTGAAGCGGGTGTCAGCTCCTTCAAGATCGAAGGCCGGTACAAGGACATGGGCTATGTGAAGAACATCACCGCCCATTACCGGCAACTGCTGGATGGCATCCTGGAGGAGCGTCCCGAGTTGCGTCGGGCGTCCTCGGGACGCAGTGTGTTTTTCTTCACGCCCAACCCGGACAAGAATTTCAACCGGGGCAGCACCGACTACTTTGTCAATGGCCGGCAGGCCGACATCGGCGCCTTTGCCAGCCCGAAGTTCGTTGGGCTGCCGCTTGGCCATGTCACCCAGATCGGGCCCAGCTGGTTCGAAATGAAGGCTGACGAACCCATGGTCAACGGGGACGGGCTGAACTATGTCAACCGCAAGCGCGATCCGGTTGGCTTCCGTGCCAACCGCGTGGAACCGGTGGGCAAACCAGGTCGTCAGTTGTGGCGTGTCTTCCCGAATGAACCCATGGCCACGCTGGAAGACCTGAAGGTCGACACCCTCATCAACCGCAATGGCGACCATGCATGGGAACAGGCGCTGACGCAGAAATCGGCCGAACGTCGCATTCCCGTCTGGCTGGAGCTGGGTGAAACCGCGGACGGTTTTACCTTGACCGTGACGGATGAGGATGGCTGCGTCGGGCGAGCTGCGGTCACGCAGGCCCATCAACTGGCACAGAACGTCGAGCGCCATGAACAGTCGCTCAGAGATAACCTGAGCAAGCTGGGCACCACGATTTTCGAGGCTCACGATATCCAGATTCGTTTGACGCAACCCTGGTTCGTGCCGGCCTCGGTGCTCAACGCGATGCGTCGGGATGCCATTGTCCAACTGGAGGCGCATCGTCAGGCAGCCTACCAGCGCCCCGAACGTGCCCCGGCAGTCGAGCCACCCGTTGCCTATCCAGACGATGCCTTGAGCTACCTGGCCAATGTGTTCAACCACAAGGCCCGTGACTTTTACGCCCGCCATGGTGTCAAGGTGATCGACGCGGCCTATGAGAGCCACGAGGAGCTGGGTGAGGTCAGCTTGATGATCACCAAGCATTGCGTGCGTTATTCCCTCAGCCTGTGCCCCAAGCAGGCCAAGGGCGTGACCGGTGTACAGGGAACGGTTCGAGCCGAGCCGCTGACGCTGGTTAACGGCAAGGAAAAGCTGACCCTGCGTTTTGATTGCAAGCCATGCGAGATGCATGTGGTTGGCAAGATCAAGCGCAGCGTGCTCACCCAGTTGCCGGCCTCCCCCATCCAGTTTTACCGGACTCGCCCAGGCGCTTGATCGCTAATGAACACCCAGCCCCATTTCGTCGTTGATGGCGACGGTTCGCCCATCGTGTTCGTGCATGGCTCTTACGCCACCACCTCGACTTGGAAGAAGATGGTCGAGCAACTCAAGGCGACGCACCGTTGCCTGTCGATCAAGCTGCCAGGCCATGGTGGAGCCCCAGGTCCCGACGATCTTGCTGAGCCCACCATCGATACGGAATTGCAGCTCATCGAAGAAGCTGTCCGGTCGCAATTCGGTGCCAGACCTGTTCATCTGGTTGGACACTCCTATGGTGGCGTGGTGGCTTTGGCGCTGGCGCTCAAGGGCAGCCTGCCAGTAGACCAACTCACCTTGTTCGAGCCAGTCGCCACATGGGTGCTGCCAGCGATGGGCGACGAGGTCATGCAGGCCGAGGTGGACCGCTTTCTATCGACCTACCGAAGCGATGCCGAAGCGGGTGTGCCTTACGCCTGCGGCCAGGTCATTGATTTCTGGGGAGGCGGCGATGAGTTCAGCAAATTGCCAGACTTCATCAAAGACGCCATGGCGCCTCTGACCGCGCAGAACCTGCGTCATTGGGCCATTTGTACGAGATCTCGGTATGCCCGCGAGGACTTGCAGGCCTTGCCCATGCCGACCCGCGTGGTGTGTGGCAGCCGCTCCAACAGCGTCGCCCATGCCATCGCAGACCACCTGGTGGCCACCATACCCCAAGCGGAGAAGTTCACCATCGAGGACGCGAGCCACGCCATGGTGACCAGCCATCCGCAAGACTGTCTCGCTGTCCTTCACAGCCCCGTGCTGGCGTGATCTCCTGAATGCGTGCCTTAGCCCCAACGCTGGCATTCGAGTTTTTCAGGCAGACAAGTCTGCCCGAGGCACCGTTTCTGTTCCAGGGACAGCGCCATGAGGGTGTGCTGCCATGCTTGTCGGCGCACCAGTCGGCTGCTGACGCCGGTGACGAGGGCAAGTGGGCGCGCGCAAGGTATGACCTTTGTGTGCAGGCCAGTCTGGCCAAGTTCGAGCAACACCCTCATCTGGCCGCACAGCTGATCAACACCGGAGCAGCCGTGCTGGCTTTGGCCGAACCGATGGACCTGGTCTGGGGAACCGGCCTCGAATGGGGCCACCCCGATGCGACCAACCCGACTCTGTGGCCCGGCCGCAATCTCATGGGGTTTGCCTTGATGGAGGTCCGTCGACAGTTGGCTGCACGCAGCCGTGGCGCTCATGTGCCTGTCACGCCTGCCCCCGTGCTCATGAGCGCATGCCTGTGCGGCGCGCCTGTCCGATATGACGGCAAGGATGTCCCCTGCTCCAGCGACATCCTCACGCGCTGGCGACAAGCGGGACGCATTCTGGCCCTGTGCCCCGAGATGGCTGGTGGATTGCCAGCGCCTCGCCCACCGGCAGAAATCACCCCGGGTGCATCAGGCGTGGATGTGTGGACGGGCTGTGCACAGGTGCTGGATCGCGATCGGCGGGATTGGACCGTGCCTTTCCTCATTGGTGCACATCGGACTGTGGACCTGGCCCTGGAGCATGGCATCAAGGTGGCTGTATTGAAGTCGCGAAGCCCTTCCTGCGGGCATGAACGCATCTATGACGGCCGGTTTGCCGGGGTGTTGACGCCAGGCAATGGCGTCACTGCGGCCGCGCTGCGTCGCGCTGGCGTGGCTGTCTTCGATGAGTTGACCTTGGCCGAGGCGGATCGTTTCCTTCAGGCACAGAGTTGATGTCTCAGCATGGCGGTGTGACACCAATGGGGGCAGGCGCTAACATGCTGTGATCCATTCAGCTCATGATGACCACTTCTCTCATGATCGCGCCCACACGGTTCGTGTTGTACCTGTTGTTGACAGCCTCCGCGCTGGTCATGTCAGGCTGTGCGTCCAAGACACAGAAAAAGGTCACCAATGCGGCGACAGCACCCCTGAGTGACCTCAACCTGTGGGGCGATGACATTCCCATCGTGCTTCAGCAGGCGCGCAAGCATCCCTACCGTCCCCCGACCGATACCAGTTGCGCTGCGCTGGATGCAGAGATCACCCTGCTCAATGAGGCGCTTGGGCCAGATGTGGATAAGAACAAGGACAAGGTTGACCCGAGTTTGCTCGAGCAAGGCAGCGATCTCGCAGAAGATTCAGCGATCGGTGCGCTGCAACGCACGACGGAGGGCATCATTCCGTTTCGTAGCTGGGTGCGCAAGCTGACTGGTGCCGAACGACGCTCCAAGGAAGTCGCCGCATCCATTCGGGCCGGAGCGGTTCGCCGTGCTTTCCTCAAGGGCATTGGCGCACCCCAGGCCTGTGTCTGGACCCTGTTCGAGCCGACTGAACCCAAAGTGGCCTCCTCGGCTGCATCCTCACCCGCCTCAGCACCATGACCACACCACGTCAAGCCGTTCCCCTGACCAAAGCCTATCTGTTGCTCAACCATGGCCCGGTCACGCTGGTCAGCTCTGCACATGGCGCACAACGCAATGTCATGGCCGCGTCGTGGGCCATGCCCCTGGATTTTTCTCCGCCCAAGGTGGCGGTTGTCGTCGACCGCCATACGCTCACCCGCACCCTGATGGAGCAAAGCGGCGAGTTCGCTCTCAACATCCCGGCGCGGTCCCAGGCATCTCAGGTTCTGGCGGTGGGCTCTCACAGTGGACGAGATCAGGACAAGTTTGAGCAATTCAGCTTGAGTACAGCCCCAGGGGCACACGTTGCCGCACCGCTGCTGGATGGCTGTGTGGCATGGCTCGAGTGCAAAATCCTGCCAGAGCCGACCAATCAGGACAGATACGATCTTTTCCTGGCAGAAGTGGTCGCAGCCTGGGCTGATCCGGCTGTATTCAGCGAAGGACGATGGCACTTTCCCTCGGACGATCGGCACACCATCCACTACGCAGCCGGAGGGCATTTCTTCGCCACCGGTGAGGGTTTTGACGTCGTCTGATCGACGTTTTCCGGACATTGGCTACACTGCAGTCCTCGCTACACAAGCCCGACATCCTGGTCGGGCTGGACCTCTGATGATCACTGCTCGGGAAGCGCTGCAACGCCTGCAAGAAGGTAACCGTCGATTTGTATCCGGCACCAGCCGGCTTGATGGCTTGAACCACCAAAGTCGCCGCAGCGCACTGACTGAAGGCCAGGAGCCTTTTGCCATCATTCTGGGTTGTGCCGACTCGCGCGTACCTGCCGAGATCGTGTTCGACCAGGGTTTGGGTGATCTGTTCGTCATCCGCATTGCCGGCAACATCGTGGCGCCCTCTCAGATTGGCAGCGTTGAGTTTGCTGCCTCGCGGTTTGGCACGCCCCTGGTCGTGGTGTTGGGGCACACCCAGTGTGGTGCGGTGCACGCCACGCTGGAAGAGTTGATGCGGCCTTCTCCTACACCGCAGTCTCGCAACCTGATGTCCATCGTCAACCGTGTACGGCCTTCCATCGAAACCCTGATGGAAACGGATCTCCGCCATGACCACGATGCGCTGGTGGAGCATGCGATTCGCGCCAACGTCCGAGCTTCTGCCAACCAGTTGCGCCATGGTTCGGCATTGATCGAGGAACTCGTTGATGACGGCAAGCTGTTGATTGTCGGAGCGGAGTACTCGCTTGAAACCGGCATGGTCGACTTCTTTGACGGGATGCCGCAAGATTGAACATCCTGACAGGGATGTCCAATGAAACACCGTGAAGGTCACTTTTTGCACCGGGTGGGGTGGCTGCGTGCCGCCGTACTCGGCGCCAACGATGGCATTGTCTCGACCGCCAGCTTGTTGATGGGGGTTGCAGCAGCCCAGCCTGATACCAAGGCCGTGTTGATCGCAGGGGTGGCCGGACTGGTGGCCGGAGCCATGTCCATGGCGGCCGGGGAATATGTATCCGTCAGCTCCCAGTCCGATACCGAGCGCGCCGATATCGAGCGTGAAAAAGTAGAGCTTGCCTCTGATCCGGTGCATGAACTGGCTGAGATGAAGGGCATTTACATTGGCCGTGGCTTGCACCCCGAGCTGGCTGAAGAGGTGGCGCGACAGTTGATGGCGCACGATGCCTTGGGTGCCCATGCCCGCGATGAACTGGGTATTTCCGAGATGAGCACTGCCCAGCCACTGCAAGCGGCATTGGCGTCGGCTGCATCCTTTTCTGCCGGGGCACTGCTGCCCCTGCTCGTGGCGGCCTTCAGCCCTGTTGACTGGATGCTGTATGCCATCGCTGGCACATCCTTGCTGACCCTGGCGGTGATGGGTGCCATGTCTGCCCGCGCTGGTGGAGCTCCCATTTCAACGGCAACCCTGCGTGTCACCTTCTGGGGTGCCGCGGCGATGCTGGTCACCACGCTCATTGGCAAGGTGTTCGGAATCGCCGTCTGACCCCCCACGTTTGAAGTGCACCCGAAGGTGTTACAAGATGTTGGCATGCGCTAAGCTGTCGGATTGACCCAAGGCCGGGGTTTTCCGGTCATCCGAGAAGCTTTTGCGATGACTGGCCCCGAAACCCGCACCGATTTGCGCCGTAGCCTCCTTGCGCCCAGGCGCAATGGGCGTCCGCGCCTGGGTTGGGTGTCGCCAACCCGCTTGTGGCGTCAGCTCGACCGTCCCCGGCGCCTGACCATCCTGATGTGGTGGCTTGGCTCCTTGGTCCTATCGGTTTACCTGGGGGTCTTGGCCACACAGCAGTACTGGGTTGCCTTGCCGCTGCAGTTTGGAGGAGCCGAGGTCCGCATCACGCTGTACCCTCCCCTGCTCTTGAATCTGTTGTGGACCCTGACCTTTGGATGGGTGTGGGGTGCCGTACCCGCCTATGCGGCCACGCTGGCGATCGGGCTGTCCTCCGGCATGCCCTGGGCCTGGGCTGCGTTATTCGCCTGTGCCGACCCATTGGGCCTGGGCGTGGCGGCGCTAGGCTACCAGGTGAATGAACGGGGGCGGCGGTTTCGCAGTTGGTCCGCGCCCTTGTATTTTGTGATGCTGGTGTTTGTCTCTTCAATCTACAGTGCATCCGGCGCACTGATATGGGCCTATGTTGGCCAAGTCGACTCTTCAACCCTGTTGTCCGTCTGGCAAGGGTGGTGGCTTGGCGACGTGATCCAGTCCAGCTTGTTCGTCGGGCCGGTGCTATGGCTGGTATGGCCACGCGTGGCCCGCTGGCAGCTACGGCATGCGGCTGTGCTGTCCAGCAGTCGTCCCGACATGGTTCAGTCGGTTCTGAAGTTGCTGGCCATGGTGACGGTGGGTGTGCTGATATATGGCGCCACCACCCTGTGGCTGGCCAACGCCCAACTGCAGGGCGAAACACCCAACGACCTGATGCCACGGCCCGACCGGGTCAATGTACTGTCGCAGACGGCATGGGTGTTTTACTGGACGTTTGCATTGATCATCCTGTTCAATGCGCTCTTTTGCTACCGCCTGTTCGCCAACTCGCGCAAGGTGTCCATGTCCTTGCTGTGGGACCTGCACCGGGCCAACCAGCGCTTGGAAAAGCTGGCCAGGTACGATGGGCTGTCGGGTTTGCTGAACCGGCACAGTGCCGATGAGATCATCCTCACGGAATGGCTGCGTGCGAACCGACTCCGTACGCACAGCGCCTTGCTGATGATCGACATTGATCACTTCAAGTCGATCAACGACCGCTTCGGTCACGAAGCCGGCGATGTCGCCATCCAGCATGTGGCCAATGTGCTCAAGAACGGACTGCGGCGCATTGACGCACTGAGCCGGTTTGGCGGGGAAGAGTTTGTGGCCATCCTGCCCCAGATAGAGCCGCATGCTGCGCAGGCGCTGGCAGAGCGCCTGCGGCAGGACATCGCATCCAGCGCCTTCGCTTACCGTGAACACGAGATTCCACTGTCGGTAAGCATTGGCGTAGCCTTCTCTGATTGCGAGAGCGTGGCGGCCTGGCTCAAACAAGCCGATAACGGGCTCTATCTTGCCAAGAGCAATGGCCGCAACGCTGTGACCATGATGCACTGAGCCTGTCACGGGCCACAACGTGGGTACACTTCAGGCATGAGATTGCACAGTGTTCCCAGATGGACGGCCTTGCTGGCGCTCTCGCTCATGATCGGGCAGGGTTACGCCCAATCGACGGCCGAAGTGCCTCAGCGCCGGAACTTTGACGACATGTTCGCCCAGGAGCATCCGAGCGGACGCTTCATGGACCAGGGCATTGAAGTCATGAGCCCCTCGCCCCTGGTCGCAGTTGAGGCCGTGGTTCATGGTGATGTGTATCGCTGCAAGACGGGGGCGCTCAAGCGCTTCATGCGCGATCAGCCCGCTTTGGTCGACCCTATCGCCAACACGAACTTCTGCGTTCGACTGCGTAGTCGCAAAGGGCAAACTGTCACGGCCTATGTGCATGACCGCGCTGCGCCCGACTTGAAACAGGCAGAAGGCTCAGGCGTCTGGTTGGACCTGGTCGGTTATTACCTCTATTACAGTCACGAGCGTCATCAACCCATCCTGTTGATTACCAGGATCGGTCGTTGAGGCGTTTCCCCCTTCCATCTTTGAATTCCGTACGACATGGCGTTTGCAGACAATCTCAAGGCACTTCCTCCTGTTTCTCACCTGGCCGCACTCAAGCTGATTGACGCCCAGGGTCAGGTTGCCGCCACCATTGAAAACAAGCCCGGGCAGGCAGGCTCGCTGGCGGTTTACGCAGCCTTGGCCGCCAAGCATGGCGGCATCAATGTGGCTGCAGCCCAGGAAGGGCTGGACATCTATGCCGAGCACACGGCTGACTCTCGGGCCAACCCGGGCAAGCACCCCAATATCGACCGGCTGCTGACCGTCATCGAAACGGGTGCGGGCTTCTCCGTCGAACTGATCAAGGCCTGATCGCCGCAAACCGGAGCCGGGCCTGGGTCCTTATCCTCGGTCGCTCCGATCAAACTGGGAGGGTGCAACGCCTTCCCAGCGCTTGAAAGCACGGCGGAAATTCGCCATATCGGTATAGCCCAGGGTGTAGGCAATCTCCTGTACTGATAAATGCCCTGCCCTCAGATGCGCGACAGCCAGTTTATGTCGCACGCTTTCCAGGATGTCCTTGTAGGATGTGCCCTCTTCCTGCAAGCGTCGGTGCAAGGTTCGTGGCGTCATGTGAAACAGCCGCGCAGTCACTTGCAGTGAGGGAAACCCGTTCTGCTTTTCCAGCATGATGCGCCGCACCCGGTTGGCCACCGATGCGCTGTGCTGGACTTTCTCCAATTCCCGCTCACAGATGGCGGCCGCTTGCGCAAACATCGCCGCATCGGCCATGCCCAAAGCCTGGTCCAGCACAGTTGTCGGAATCGTGAACCCGGCCCATGCCTGCCCGTAATGCACCTCGCAGCCAAACAGGTCTTGCGCCAATGCTGCATATTCAGGGCGCGCAAAGGGAAACGACACCTGCCGTACATGGCGTGAACCCATGGTGATGTAGTCCAGCACATTCTTCACAGTCAGCACGATGGCTTCGAGCACCGTGCGCTGGATGTCTCCTAGTGGGATGGGCTCCTTGAACAGCACCCGTACCGATGTGCCATGGATCTCGTGTGTGACAGCCAGCAGGCTCGTGCGCACACCGATATAGCGCTCGAACAGGTCAAGTGCCTGGCGGGGCGTGCCGCTGTTCATGGCCGCATAGCCCAGGATGCCATGCGTGTTCACGACCAATCGCTCGCCTACGAGCAGGCCCAGAGCGGGCTCTCTTGAGCTGGCCAGTGCATCGATGATCAGTCGGTAGGCCTGATCAAACGACACAGCTCGCTGGCTGTCCTGCAGGTCCCCTTCGCTCAAGTTGCTGCGTGCCAGCCAGGCGGGCACATCGACCGTCAGCCCCCGTAGCACGTCGCCAATCTGACGCACGTACTGCATGGGAATGGTGAAGTCAGGCTCGTGCATGGCCGCGGATTGTCAATAAATGACCCATGGGTGTCAATCTGCGACCTACCCTGAGAGGCCTGCGATTTCTACGATGCCTGCACTGACCTGACCTGTCTGTGTCCATGCCGGAGAACACATGTTTTCGTTCCTATCCAAGAAAAAATCGGCTGAGGCCGAGATCAACGGGCAACGCATCACCGTACAGCCCAGGGAGACTGTGCTGCAGGCTGCATTGAGACAAGGGATCGACTTTCCGCACAGTTGCCGCGTCGGAGGCTGTGCCAGTTGCAAATGCCGCCTGATTGAGGGGCGCGTCAAGGAGCTGACCGAAGCCAGCTACATCCTTTCGGACGAAGACCTGGACCGAGGCTACATCCTCGCCTGTCAAAGCGTCCCGACCACGGATGTTCGCATCGCTGTGGACCTGTCAGCCCAGCAAGCACGCCGTCAGGTTCAGGGACGGGTGTTGGCGCAGGATCGCCTGACACACGACACCATCCGACTGCGTATCCAGTTGGACGAAGCACTGAGCTACAAGGCTGGCCAATACGCCAACATTGCATTCGCATCACGGCCTGAACTGGTACGCAGCTACTCGTTTGCCACCCCGATGCGTGCCGATACGCAGGTTCATTTTTTCATCAGGAAGGTTCCTGGCGGGGCGTTTTCCACGCTCGTGAATGAACATGACTTGGCGGGGCAGACCGTGGTGGTAGATGGCCCGCTGGGGCAATTCACGTTGCGAGCGGACACGACGCCACTGCTCATGGTGGCCGGTGGCAGTGGTTTGGCCCCCATTCTGGCCATCTTGCAAGGGGCCGTGAATGACCAGGTGCCCCGCCCTGTGCGCCTGCTGTTTGGTGCCCGCAGCGAGCGTGATCTGTATGCCTTGGAAGACATCCATGCGCTGGCTGATCGCTGGGCCGCCGCATTCGAATTTATCCCGGTCCTGTCAGAGCCGGAACCCGACTCAGGATGGTCTGGTGCCCGCGGCCTGGTCACCGCCCACCTGGCAAACCAACTCACGCCAACACCACAGGCGTATCTGTGCGGCCCGCCGGCCATGGTCGATGCCGCTGCGCAGGCATTGCGGCAACTGGGTGTCCCCGCCGATCAGATGTTCACCGATCGATTCACCTCCGTGCGCGACGCCGTGAGCGCCGCAGCCTGAGGCCACCTACAAGAACAACGCCAGAGACAACATGATCATCTTTCACTACCTCAAGTACTTCCTCTTCCATGCCATTGGCCTGCTCTCGATGGCCGCCATTCTGGCCGGCGGCCACTACACCACGATGGGGCTGATCGGTGTGCTGGCGATTTACCTGCTGGGTGACGCCATTTGCGGCGATGACACGTCCACCCCTCACTTCAAACACCCCGGTATCCTCACGGTCCAGCTGTGGTTGGCACTGCCGCTGCTCATACTGATCGTGTTTGCTTCAGTCTGGACGCTTTGTGCCGGTGACCCTTTGGGTTTCGGTGCCCGGGTGACACAGTTCACTGGCTACGACGTGCTATCGGCCCGGCAGGCTACGTCCTGGCCACACCATGTTTCGGCCTTCATCATCACGGGGCTGATGATCGGCATGGTAGGCACCATCACGGCGCACGAGCTCACACACCGCACCTGGGACCCGGTATCGATGTTCATCGGGCGGTGGTTACTGGCCTTCAGCTTTGACACCATCTTCTCCATCGAGCACGTCTACGGCCACCACCGATATGTGTCGACCATCGATGACCCTGCCACCGCACCTCGTGGCCGCAACGTCTACGTTCACATCGTGGCGTCCACGATCAAGGGCAACATCAGTGCCTGGCACATTGAAGCCAAGCGATTGAATCGCAAGGGGCAAGCCCTGTTCTCTTGGCACAACGCGGTCATCCGCGGGCATCTCATGAGCGTGCTGCTGGTCGGGGTGGCCTATGCCATGGGGGGATGGGCGGCAGCAGGCTTCTTTGTGGCGTGTGCACTGTGGGGCAAGTCGCTGCTGGAAATCGTCAACTACATGGAGCACTACGGCATGGTGCGCAACCCTGCGACGCCAGTGCAACCCCGCCACTCCTGGAACACCAACAAACGCATCAGCTCGTGGACCATGTTCAACCTGACCCGCCACTCGCACCACCACGCCCAAGGCGAAGTGCCCTACCAGGACCTCAAGCCCTTCCCTGACGCCCCCATGATGATTGGCGGCTACCTGACCACCATCATGGTCGCGATGATCCCGCCGCTGTGGCACAAGCTCATGACGCCCAAAGTACAAGCCTGGGATCGCGATTACGCCTCCGGCGAAGAACGCCAACTGGCCGCACAAGCCAATGCACGCAGCGGCATTGCGGCCCTGCAAGGCAGCTGAAGCGCTCCCCCCGCAACTCGTCAGCCCCATGAAAAAAGGCACCTTCTGGTGCCTTTTTTTGTTCAACGCAGAACAGTTGTCGAGAGATTACCCCACCCACTTGCGGGCATTACGGAACATGCGCAGCCAAGGGCTGGCATCGCTCGGGTTGCCGCTGGTCCAGCTCATCTGGATGTTGCGGAACACGCGCTCAGGGTGCGGCATCATGGCGGTGAAGCGGCCATCGGCCGTGGTCACGCCGGTCAAGCCGCCAGGCGAGCCGTTCGGGTTGAACGGATACACCTCGGTGGCGGCCCCGGTGTTGTCCACGTAGCGCAGGGCTTGCTGCACCTTGGCGATGTCGCCACGCTGCGAGAAGTTGGCAAAACCTTCACCGTGCGACACAGCGATCGGCATGCGGCTACCTGCCATGTCCTTGAAGAACAAGGACGGGCTCTCCAGCACTTCGACCAAGCTCAGGCGGGCTTCAAAGCGGGTGCTCTGGTTGTGCGTGAACTTGGGCCAATCTTGCGCACCCGGAATGATGGGGCTGAGCGCCGCCAGCATCTGGCAGCCGTTGCACACGCCCAGTGCGAAGGTGTCCTGGCGACCGAAGAAGGCCAGGAACTGCTCTTCCAGCTTGGGGTTGAACATGATCGAACGCGCCCAGCCTTCGCCAGCACCCAAGGTGTCGCCGTAGCTGAAGCCACCACAGGCGATGAAGCCCTGGAACTGATCCAGGCTGACACGGCCAGCTTGTAGGTCGCTCATGTGCACATCAAAGGTGTCGAATCCACCTTGGGCCACGGCATACGACATTTCCACATGCGAGTTCACGCCCTGCTCACGCAGGATGGCGACCTTGGGGCGCGCCTTGTTGATGAACGGTGCGGCCACGTCTTCCATCGGGTCGAACGTCAAGGCCACGTGCATGCCGGGGTCAGCGGCCTGGCCAATGGCTTCGTGCTCGCTGTTGGCGCAAGCAGGGTTGTCGCGCAGCTGCGCAATGCGCCAGCTCACGTCGTCCCAGGTCTTGTGCAGTTGCTCCACGGGCGCGGCAAACACGGCCTTGGCATCGCGCCACACTTCCAGCGTGTGCTTGGTGTTGGGCTTGCCGATGACGTGGCTGTGCTTGCTCAGGCCATGCTCGCGCAGGGTGTGCAGCACGGCGTCGCGGTCAGCGGTGCGCACTTGCAGGACCAGCCCCAGCTCTTCGTTGAACAGGGCTTTGAGAGTCAGTTCGTTGCGGCGCTCGCCCACTTGGCTCGCCCAGTTTTTCGAGTCACCAAAGTCAGCACGGCTGTCGTCCACACCGGTGCTTTCGGTTACGAGCATGTCGACGTTCAGGCTCACACCGGTGTTGCCAGCAAAGGCCATTTCAGCCACGGTCGCCCACAGCCCACCGTCACCACGGTCGTGGTAGGCCAGCAGCTTGCCTTGTGCACGCAGGGCGTTCACAGCATTCACGGCCGCCTTCAGCATCTCGGGGTTGTCGCAGTCGGGCACCGCGTTGCCAAATTGGTTCAGCACCTGGGCCAGCATCGAGCCACCCATGCGCTTCTTGCCTTCGCCCAGGTCCACCAGGATCAGGCTGGTGTCCAGTGGCTGGCCGTTTTCAGTCGTCACCAGCTGCGGGGTCAGTGTGCCGCGCACATCCGCAATCGAGGCAAACGCCGTCACGATCAGGGACACGGGCGCAGTCACCTGCTTGGTCTGGCCGTTGTCGGACCACTTGGTGCGCATGGACAGCGAGTCCTTGCCCACAGGAATGGACACGCCCAGCGCCGGGCACAGGTCCATGCCCACTGCCTTCACGGTGTCGAACAAGGCAGCGTCTTCACCGGCTTCACCGCAGGCGGCCATCCAGTTGGCCGACAGCTTCACGCGCGACAGCTCGATGGGCGCGGCCAGCAGGTTGGTGATGGCCTCAGCCACCGCCATGCGGCCGGATGCGGGTGCGTTGACCGAGGCCAGCGGAGTGCGCTCGCCCATGGCCATGGCTTCGCCGGCAAAGCCCTTGAAGTCAGCCAGGGTCACCGCCACGTCGGCCACGGGCACCTGCCAGGGGCCGACCATCTGGTCGCGGTGGTTCAAGCCGCCCACGGTGCGGTCACCGATGGTGATCAGGAAACGCTTGCTGGCCACGGTGGGATGACGCAGCACGTCCAGCGCGACGGTGTCGAGCGACACGCCCGTCAGGTCCAGCTTGCCGCCATCCCACTGCACGCGCTTCACATCGCGGTGCATCTTGGGTGGCTTGCCCAGCAGCACTTCCATGGGCATGTCCACGGCCTTGTCTGCATCGGCCTTGCTGGTGTCTTCCAGCACCAACTCCAGTGCATCAGTGGCCACGCCAATCACGCCGAAAGGGCAACGCTCGCGGTTGGCCATGTCGGTGAACATGGGCAGCGACTCGGGCGCAATGGCCAGAACGTAACGTTCCTGGCTCTCGTTACACCAGATCTCCTTGGGCGCCATGCCGGACTCTTCCAGCGGCACCTTGCTCAGATCGAAACGCGCGCCCTTGCCTGCGCCGTCCACCAGCTCGGGGAAGGCGTTGGAAATGCCACCGGCACCCACATCGTGGATGGCCAGAATCGGGTTCTTCGCACCCAGGCCCCAGCAGTGGTTGATCACCTCTTGCGCGCGGCGCTCGATTTCGGGGTTGCCGCGCTGCACGGAGTCAAAGTCCAGTGCCGCCGAGTTGGTGCCCGCCGCCATGGACGAAGCCGCCGCGCCGGCCATGCCAATGCGCATGCCAGGGCCGCCCAACTGAATCAGCAAGGTGCCCGCGCCAAACACGATCTTCTTGGTCTGCGTGGCGTCGATGGTGCCCAAGCCGCCAGCAATCATGATGGGCTTGTGATAACCGCGGCGGATGGCCTGGTCGCCTTCGCCCACATTTTGGTCGAACACGCGGAAGTAACCGCCCAGGTTGCTGCGACCGAATTCGTTGTTGAACGCGGCACCGCCCAAGGGGCCTTCGATCATGATCTGCAAGGGGCTGGCAATGTGCTCAGGCTTGCCGATGGGGTTTTGCTCCCAAGGCTCGTTGGTGCCCGGCAGGTGCAGGTTCGACACCGAGAAGCCAGTCAGGCCCGACTTGGGACGCGAGCCTCGGCCGGTCGCGCCTTCGTCACGGATTTCACCGCCCGCACCGGTCGATGCGCCGGGGAAAGGCGAAATGGCCGTGGGGTGGTTGTGCGTTTCCACCTTCATCAGCACATGGGCCAACTCTTCACGGGCCTTGTACTGAGGCGCGTTGGTGTAGCCATCGGGCATCCAGCGCTCGATGGTGTGGCCTTCCATGATGGACGCGTTGTCGGCGTAAGCCACCACGGTGTGCTGCGGGTTCAGCTTTTCGGTGTTGCGGATCATGCCGAACAGCGACAAATCCTGCTCCACGCCGTCCACGGTGAACTTGGCGTTGAAGATCTTGTGGCGGCAGTGCTCCGAGTTCGCCTGGGCGAACATCATCAGCTCCACGTCGGTCGGGTTGCGCTTCAAACCGGTGAAGGCGTTGACCAGGTATTCGATTTCGTCGTCCGACAAGGCCAGACCAAAGGTCACATTGGCCTCTTCCAGCGCAGCCCGGCCACGGCCCAGCACATCCACGTGCTCCATCGGGGCGCCTTGCTTCTCGTCGAACAGGTGGCGCGCTTCGTCACGCGCCAGCATCACGCTCTCGGTCATGCGGTCGTGCAGCAAGGCAGCGCAGGCCTGCAGGTCTTCCGCGGCCAAACCCTTGGCGCCGCCCATCAGCGCGCCGATCACACCGGCCTTCACCGTCAGGCGGTACTCGGTCACGCGCTCGACACGGCGAATCGCCAAGCCGCAGTTGTGCGCAATGTCGGTGGCCTTGGACGCCCAGGGCGACACTGTACCCAGACGGGGCGCCACCACGATCAAATCGCCATCAGTGGGGCCTTCATAGGCATCACCATAGGTCAGGAGGGCCGCCAGTTTGTCCAACTCGGCCGGCTCCAGCGCTTGCTCCATGGCAACCCAGTGCACATGGCGTGCATGGACACCGGCAATGCGCGGATTGATGGCTTGAAGCTTGGGCAGCAGCGCCTGGACTTGGTGGGGGGCCAGGGCATTGCCGCCCTCGAAGTGCATCAGAATGTGGGTGCGATCGGTCACGGCGTCTTGACCCCTCAGCGGGGCTGTCATGGGCGTTCTGGAAGCTGCCAGGCAGCAAACTGTAGATTTTAAGCGGCGAATGCCCGTTTCCACGCGCCCGAAGAGCCCATTGCGCACTCAGTGCCTCCCGAAATCGGGATAATCGTGTCCCCATGAGCATCCATATCAAGACGGGCGCCGAGATCGACGCCATGCGCGTGGCTGGCCGGTTGGCCGGCGAACTCCTCGACTACCTTGCCCCATTCGTCAAACCCGGTGTCACCACCGAGGAAATCGACAAGCTGGCACATGACTACATGGTCAATGTGCAAGGAACCATCCCTGCTCCGCTGAATTACGCTCCGGGTGGTCACGACCCCTATCCGAAGTCCATCTGCACCTCGATCAACCATCAGGTGTGTCACGGCATTCCCAATGACCGCCCACTGAAGAATGGTGACATCGTCAATGTCGACGTCACCGTGATCAAGGACGGCTGGCATGGCGACTCCAGCCGCATGTTCATCGCAGGTGAAGGCTCGATCGCGGCCAAGCGCCTGTGCAAGATCACCTACGAAGCCATGTGGAAAGGCATCGAAAAGGTACGTCCGGGCGCTCATCTGGGCGACATCGGTCACGCCATCCAGACGTTTGCCGAAAACCAGGGTTTCTCCATCGTCCGGGAATACTGTGGCCACGGCATCGGCAAGGAGTTCCACGAAGAGCCCCAAGTGCTGCACTACGGCCGTCCAGGCACCCTGCTGGAACTCAAGCCAGGCATGATCTTCACCATCGAGCCCATGATCAACGCGGGCAAACGTGACATCAAATCCCTGGGCGATGGCTGGACGGTGGTCACGAAAGACCGCTCCTTGTCAGCCCAGTGGGAGCACATGGTGCTGGTGACGGAAACCGGTTACGAGGTACTGACCCTGTCTGCAGGCAGCCCCCCGATTCCCGACTTCGTCCAAGGCGCCACCCCATCAGCCTGAGGCATTGTTTTACCGCCCCTGATTGACCACCATGGCCTTCGATCTGTCCGCGTTACGCTCGCAATTTCGCTCGGCCAAGGCCGATTTGCTGACCCAGTTTGCACAAAGCCGCCCGACGGCTGCGGCATCCAGAAAGCTGCTGCACAGCCTGGCCAAACTGGTCGATCAGACGCTGGAGCAACTCTGGTCCGAACACGGTCTGCCCAAAGGGGCTGCGCTGGTCGCCGTAGGTGGTTTCGGACGGGGAGAGCTGTTCCCCTACTCTGACATCGACGTGCTGGTGCTGCTGCCGGGCACGACCACCGAATGCGCCGGTACCGAGTCAGGGCGGGCAGTCGAGGCCTTTATCGGCTCCTGCTGGGATCTTGGTCTGGAAATCGGCTCGAGCGTCCGCACTGTTTCAGAGTGTGCTGACGAGGCAGGCAAGGATGTGACGATCCAGACCGCGCTGCTGGAAGCGCGTCATATCTGCGGATCGCGGGCCCGTTTCGACGCACTGCAAAAGGCCACCGCCAAGCACATGGACCCGGTGGCGTTTCTCCAGGCCAAGACGCTGGAAATGCGGCAGCGGCACATCAAGTACGAAGACACGCCCTACTCGCTTGAGCCCAACTGCAAGGAGAGCCCCGGGGGCTTGCGTGACCTGCAGGTGGTGCTGTGGGTGGCCCGTGCTGCCGGACTGGGCAAGAACTGGCATGAGCTGGCCGTCAAAGGCCTGGTGACGCCGTTCGAAGCACGCCAGTTGCAGCGCAATGAAGGTGTCCTCAAGCTGATTCGGGCGCGCTTGCATCAGATTGCCGGCCGGCGTGAAGATCGCCTCATCTTCGACCTGCAGACCTCCGTGGCGGACAGCTTTGGCTATACCAACACCAAGGCTCTGCGCTCCAGCGAAGTGCTCATGCGCCGCTATTACTGGGCGGCCAAGGCGGTGACGCAGCTCAATCAAATCCTGATGCAGAACATCGAGGAGCGCATTCACGGCTCGCAAGACGACCCGATGCGCCCCATCAACGACAAGTTCTTCGATCGGGGCGGCTTCCTCGAGGTGGCCTGCGACGACCTTTATCGCCGTGACCAGCATGCCATTCTGGAAACCTTCCTGACCTTCGTCAGAGAAAACACCCTCAAGGGACTGTCAGCTCGCACCTTGCGCGCGCTCTACAACTCGCGCGATCTGATGAATGGCACCTTCCGACGCGATCCGGCCAACCACCAGACCTTCATGGAAATCCTCAAGGAGCCTCAAGGTCAGACCCGTGTCCTGCGTCTGCTGAACCAGACCTCGGTGCTGGGTCGCTACCTCTGGGTGTTCCGGCGCATCGTTGGGCAAATGCAGCATGACCTGTTCCACGTCTACACCGTGGACCAGCACATCCTGATGGTGATGCGCAACATGCGGCGCTTCTTCATCCCCGAGCATGCCCACGAATACCCCTTCTGCACCCAACTGGCATCCGAATGGGAAAAGCCGTGGCTGCTCTATATCGCGGCACTCTTCCATGACGTTGCCAAGGGCCGCGGGGGCGACCACTCCGTGCTGGGTGCCAAGGAAGTGCGCACCTTCTGCAAGGAGCACGGCATCAGCGCAGAAGACAGCAAGCTGGTCGAGTTCCTGGTGTCCGAGCACCTGACCATGTCGCGGGTGGCGCAAAAAGAAGACCTGAGCGACCCGGATGTCATCCAGGCCTTTGCGCGTCGTGTCGGCAACGAGCGCTATCTGACCGGCCTGTACCTGCTGACCGTGGCAGATATCCGCGGCACCAGCCCCAAAGTGTGGAATGCGTGGAAAGGCAAGTTGCTGGAAGACCTCTTCAAGCTCACCTTGCGTGCGCTGGGCGGCTCCCGCCCGCACATGGATGCCGAGATTGAAAACCGCAAGCAGCACGCGCGCCACTCGCTCGCGCTCTACTTCCTGCCTAGAGGCATCGAAGAGAACCTGTGGAAGACGCTCGACATGAGCTACTTCGCCCGGCACGATGCGGCAGACATTGCCTGGCACACCCGCTGCCTCTGGCAGTTGGTCGACACCCCACTGCCGATCGTGAAGGCTCGACTGTCATCCGTAGGTGAAGGCTTGCAGGTACTGGTCTATGCCCCTGACCGTCCTGACCTCTTTGCGCGGGTCTGCGGCTATTTCGACCGGGCCGGCTTCACCATTCAGGACGCGAAGATCCACACCACGGGCACTGGCTATGCACTGGACACCTTCCAGATCACCTCGGCACCCAGTTCGCTGCACGAAGGCGTGCATTACCGCGACCTGATCGCCCTGGTCGAGACCCAGTTGCGTGATGCGGCCGCTGCAGACACGCCCCTGCACGAACCCAGTCGAGGCCGCCAGTCACGACGAGTCAAGTCCTTCCCGATCCAGCCCCGCGTCAGCCTGCGGCCAGATGAACGTGCACAGCGATGGCTTTTGAGTGTGTCGGCCAGTGACCGGTCCGGTTTGCTCTACGTGATCGCACGCGTGCTCGCCAGCAACAACGTGAATGTGCAACTGGCGAAAATCAGCACCCTGGGTGAACGCGTGGAAGACACCTTTCTGGTAACAGGCCCCAGCCTGCGCCAGGACAAGGTGCAGCTCGAAATTGAAAAGCAGTTGCTGGAGGCCGTGGCGGCCTGATCTCCAACCGAAGAGCCCGGATCAGGCGGGTTCTTTGGGGTCCAGCAACAACTCGAGGCTCGCGATCTGATCGCGCAAAAGCAGGCGACGCTTCTTGAGCCGACGCAAGGCGAGCTCATCCACCGGTTGTTGCCCGGAGGCGAGATCGATCAGGTTATCGAGATCGGCATGCTCCATGCGCAACTCGATCAGCTGACGATGCGGTGAATGAAGGTTTTCGTCCATCCTTGACGCCATGTTGGTGACGGCCAAAGCCGCCTGACTGCGGGATCACCCGATATACATCTGCATACGGCGCAATCCCAATTAGGCATTATAGTTTTCCAATGATGTCGACCCCATCCAGTTATCGCCTTGTTGCCTCAACAGGTCTGCACCGTGGAGATCGTGCTTATCAGCAGGATCAGGTGGAGATCATTCCGCATCCACGGGAAAAAGGTTGCCTGATGGCGGTGGTGGCCGACGGGATGGGTGGCAAAAGTGGCGGCCGCAAGGCAGCTGATCAGGTCATCCTGACAGCCCGCCAGACCTTCGACCGGTATGTGCCCTCCAAGGAGGATGCGGCGGTCACCCTGCAGCAACTGGTGCAGGAGTCCCATCTGATGATCAAGCTGACGGCCATCGCCTTCGAGGAAGAGCCGCACAGCACCATCGCTGCCTATATCGTCAACCCCGATCTGTCTGCCGCCATCGTTCACGCCGGTGACTCCCGCATCTACCACTTCCGCGG
This sequence comes from Aquabacterium sp., assembly GCF_041909175.1. GTDB lineage: Bacteria > Pseudomonadota > Gammaproteobacteria > Burkholderiales > Burkholderiaceae_C > Aquabacterium. The sequence goes on from NZ_JAYRDZ010000006.1 coordinate 114,677, forward strand.
GCCGGAAATGCTCTACCGCACACTGGACCATTCCTACGTGCAGCGACTGGTGAGCGAAGGGCAAATCACCGAGGAAGAAGCCAACGTTCACCCGCAGTCGAATCTGCTGACCGGCTGCCTGGGCACCCAGCAGGACCCCCCTGTCGCCTTGCATTTCATCAACCAACTGGCTGTTGGCGACACCTTGCTGGCCTGCAGTGACGGGCTGTGGCACTACTTCACCCCGAAAGAAATCGGCGCCATCGTGCACACCCTGGCACCACGTGAAGCGGTAGAGATGCTGGTTGGCAAAGCCCGACACCGCGCGCGGTCAGGTGGCGACAATCTGTCATTGGCGCTGGTGCGCGTCGAACCATCCAACTGACCAACTGGTCCCGCATGGCTCGCCCGACCCTGATTGGCACGATGCGGGCCCACTTTCCAGCCTTGGATGGCCTGCGTGGGCTGGCGGTTCTCATTGTCATCGCACACAACACCCAGATGTTCGAACCCACCCCGCCAGGGCTGGGCAACTCGCTGGTGTTCTACTTTCTCAACTTCGGCTGGATGGGCGTCCAGCTATTCTTCGTTCTCAGCGGCTTTCTGATCACAGGCATCCTCCTCGATACCCGATGTGATGCGCACTGGTGGCGTAACTTCATGGTTCGGCGGGTCTTGCGCATCTTCCCGCTGTACTACGGCACGCTGGCCTTTCTGTTCATTGTTTTACCCGCACTGTCGATTCAGCCTGAGGTATTCGCAGAAGACAACAGCAAACAGTGGGCACTCTGGTTGTACCTGTCGAACTGGACAGAGTCGTGGGGGCTCGGAGGGGCATCCGTCCCCCATTTCTGGTCCCTGGCTGTCGAGGAACAGTTCTACCTGATCTGGCCCCTGTTGATCCTCTGGCGACCGCGTCCAGCGTCCGTCTTCTTCTGGTCGCTGCTGGTGGCGGCCGGGGGGATTCTGACCAGAATCTGGATGGCCAATCATCACTTCTCTGCACAGATGATCTACAGCTGGACACCGTGCCGCATGGATGCGCTTGCGCTGGGCGGCGCAGCTGCGGCGGCCATGCGTGTGCCACATTGGCGCGCGTGGCTTGTTCAGCACCGAGCCGCCTGGTTGTCCGTGCTATGGGGGGGCAGCATGGTGGCCTTTGTGCTGACGCGTGGGTTTCCTCGCGTCGGCGTGGCTGACCAGACTTGGGGTTACAGCGTGCTGGCTTTGCTGTTTTGCGGACTGGTGCTTTCAGCCACCTTGAATGACACGGCCCATGCGCCATGTCGAAGCATCTGGCACATGAAGCCGCTGCGTTTCGTCGGGCGCTACAGCTATGGCATGTATGTATTCCACCGCCTGCTGCACGAGGTCTACAGTGCCGCAGTCATGCAGCGCTTGGGACTGACGCCCGCCAACTCTGCCGGGATAGCCATCGCGCACGTCGCCGTGATCACCCTGAGTTCACTCGGGTTGGCTATCGTGTCCTATCACTGCTACGAGTTGCCATTTCTCCGCCTCAAGCGTTACTTCGCCTGACTCAATCCGTCAGTGAGGTATCCACGTCCCGCTTTTCCTCGGCCAGGTATTCCTTCGACTGCATTTCGTTGAGTCGCGACACCGTGCGGGGGAACTCATGCGCCAGGGGCCCTTCCACATAGAGTGCTTCCGGCGCATCTTCCGCGGAGATCACCAGCTTGACTCGCCGGTCGTAAAACACGTCGACCAACCATGTGAAGCGGCGCGCCTCGGATGCCATCTTCACCGGCATGACCGGCACTTCACTGAGGAAGATGGTCTGAAAGCGATTGGCCAATTCCAGGTAATCACTCTTCGAACGTGGCGTGCCGCACAAGGTGTGGAAGTCAAACCAGGCGACACTGCCCGCCACGCGCTGGGCGTTCAGCTCCCGTTGCTCGATCTCCAGCCCCGGGTTCTCATCCGGGCCACTCGCCAACTGGTCAAACAAGGCGTGCATCCGGGCATCGGTCTCGGCGCCCAAGGGGTGCAGGTAGATCTGTGCGGACTCCAGCGTGCGGCGACGGTAATCGGTGCCGGCATCAACGTTCACCACCTCAAACTGCTGCTTGATCAACTCGATAGCGGGCAGGATGCGATCTCGGTGCAAGCCATTCGGGTACAGGCCGTCCGGGTGAAAGTTGGATGTCGTGACGATGCTCATGCGGTTGCGGAACATCGCGTCCAGCAACTTGTACAGCATCATCGCATCGGTGATGTCAGAGATGTGGAACTCGTCGAAACAGATCAGGCGGTGCTTGCGCGACATCCGCTTGGCAAGCACATCCAGCGGATCTGCCGTGCCTTTCAACGTGTGCAGTTGACGATGCACCTCGCGCATGAACTCATGGAAGTGCAGCCGCGTCTTGCGCTCCAGCGGCAAGGCGTCAAAAAAGCAATCCATGATGAAACTCTTGCCCCGCCCCACCCCACCATAAAGGTAAACGCCCTTGGGCAATGCCGGATAACGCAGCATTTTTGTAATCGCGTTGGCGCGCTGCCCTTTGTAGTTTGTCCACTCATCCTGGCAGCGCTGCAGCGCGGCAATACCCCCAAGTTGGGCCTCATCCGCCTTGTAGCCTTTGTCGGCCAGGCGCTGCTGGTAGAGCTCGGTCACAGAGATGGGGGCATCAACAGGCATGGTTCACAACCGGTTTGTTCAAGTCACAAAGAAAAAGGGGCAGCCAAGCCGCCCCCCAGGGTGTCGCAGTCTGCCAGAAAACAGACTCAGAAGTTCAAGGTGCGCTTGTCAACCGCGAGCGCTGCTTCCTTGGTGGCTTCGCTCAGGCTTGGGTGAGCGTGGCAGATGCGGGCGATGTCTTCGGCACTCGCCTTGAACTCCATGGCCACCACAGCCTCGGAGATCAATTCGCTGGCGAATGGGCCAATGATATGCACACCGAGGATTTCATCGGTAGCTGCATCTGCAATGAATTTCACGAAACCGGTGGTATCACCTAGCGCACGGGCGCGGCCGTTCGCAATGAAGGGGAAGGAACCGGCCTTGTAGGGCCGGCCCTCCGCTTTCAGCGCCTGTTCGGTTTTGCCGACCCAAGCGATCTCCGGGCTGGTGTAAATCACCCAAGGGATGGTGTCGAAGTTGACGTGACCATGTTGACCAGCGATACGCTCGGCCACGGCCACACCCTCTTCTTCTGCCTTGTGCGCGAGCATCGGGCCACGCACCACGTCGCCCACGGCCCACACATTGGGCAGATTGGTCTTGCACTCGCCGTCCACCACGATGGCACCGCGTTCATCCAGCTTGAGGCCAACGGCCTCGGTGTTCAGTCCGGTGGTGTTGGGCACGCGGCCGATCGAGACGATCAGCTTGTCGCACTCGAGCTTCTGTTCTGCGCCAGCGGCATCCGTGTAAGCCACGGTCACGCCCTTCTTGGCCTTCTTGATGTCGCTGATCTTGACGCTCAACTGGATCTTCAGACCCTGTTTGGCAAACTGCTTCTGAGCTTCTTTCGCCACCTGCTCATCTGCCGCGCCGAGGAAAGCCGGCATGGCTTCGAGGATGGTCACGTCCGAGCCCAGGCGACGCCAGACCGAGCCCATTTCGAGGCCGATCACGCCAGAGCCAATCACGCCGAGCTTCTTGGGAACTGCATCGATGTTCAGTGCGCCCTCGTTCGACAGGATCTGCTTCTCGTCGAACTCGGCTCCAGCCAGTTGACGTGCGCTGGAGCCTGTCGCCACGATGATGTGCTTGCCTGTCAGCGACTCGGCCTTTTCACCGGCCACGGCCACTTCGTACACACCATCAGCAGCTTTGACAAACGAGCCACGGCCGTGGAAGAAGGTCACCTTGTTCTTCTTGAACAGGTACAGGATGCCGTCGTTGTTCTGCTTCACGACGCCATCTTTGCGGGCAACCATCTTGGCCACATCCATCTGCAGCCCTTCCACGGTGATGCCATGGTCTGCAAAGTGATGCGACGCCTGCTCGAAATGCTCCGAGGATTGCAGCAAAGCCTTGGATGGGATGCAGCCGACGTTGGTGCAGGTGCCGCCGGGGGCCGCGCCGCCCTTGGCATTCTTCCATTCGTCGATACAGGCCACCTTGAAGCCCAGTTGCGCAGCGCGGATGGCTGCAATGTAGCCACCGGGGCCGCCGCCGATGACGATGACGTCAAATTGATTGGACATGATGGTATTGGACAGTTAGACCGGAATCACTCGTCAGGCACGAAGATCCACAGCAGGATGTAGAGCAGGAAACCTGAACCCCAGAACAAGGCCAACAACACGAAAGCGAGACGCCACACCCAGGACTCGATGTCCGTCAAGCGGGCGACCCCACCACAAACCCCTCCGACCCACCGGTCGCCTTTTGAACGACGGAGTCGGTTGACCTGGCTGAGAGCACCGCTGAGTTCGGTGCCCTGCAACAACCGGGTCTTGGCTTGCTGAAACTCGTCTTCCGTCAATGCACCCTGCTGTCGCAGGGCATTGAGGCGTTCGAGCTCATCGGCCAGGGGCATGGTGTGGACTTTCGGTCAAATTGCTGGTCCGAACGGGCCCTTGTGAGGCCCGCCCGGCCGCAAAAAACTGTTGTGCTTAGATGTCGAACAGCAGGCGAGCCGGATCTTCCAGCGCGTCCTTCATGGCGACCAAGCCCAGCACGGCTTCGCGGCCGTCGATGATGCGGTGGTCGTACGACATGGCCAGGTAGTTGATCGGGCGGATCACGATCTGACCGTTTTCAACCACAGGGCGTTCCTTGGTGGCGTGAACGCCCAGGATGGCCGACTGCGGTGGGTTGATGATGGGGGTGGACAGCATGGAGCCGAACACACCGCCATTCGAGATGGAGAAGGTACCGCCAGTCATCTCTTCGATGCCCAGCTTGCCATCACGTGCCTTCACGCCAAATTCGGCAATCTTCTTTTCGATTTCGGCGAAAGTCATTTGGTCGGCATTGCGCAGCACAGGCACCACCAGACCGCGAGGAGAACCGACAGCCACGCCGATATCGAAGTAGCCGTGGTAGACGATGTCATTCCCGTCGACCGATGCGTTCAGCACGGGGTACTTCTTCAGCGCATGCACGGCGGCCTTCACGAAGAAGCTCATGAAACCCAGCTTGACGCCGTGTTCCTTCTCGAACTTTTCCTGGAACTTCTTGCGCATGTCCATCACTGGCGCCATGTTCACTTCGTTGAACGTGGTCAGGATGGCGTTGGTCGCTTGCGACTGCAGCAGACGCTCAGCCACACGCGCACGCAGACGGCTCATGGGCACGCGTTGTTCCGGACGGTCTGCCAGGTTGGTGCCACCAACCGGTGCGTCAACGGCGGGCAGCGACGTAGTCGGCACACCCGTGGGGATGGCTGCAGCGGGGGCCGCAGGCTTGGTGGCGCCCGCTGCCACCGCAGCCAGCACGTCACCCTTGGTCACGCGGCCATCCTTGCCGGAGCCAGCCACTTGCGAGGCGCTCAGACCGTTGTCAGCCAGCAGCTTGGCGGCTGCAGGCATCGCGATATCACCCTTGTTGCCGCCAGCAGCTGGCGCAGCAACAGGGGCAGCGGCCGCCACAGCAGCCGGTGCTGCTGCAGCTGCCGGAGCAGCGGCGGCACCCACCTTGCCATCGGTATCGATCTTGGCGATGACCTGGTCGGACACAACGGTCCCACCGTCAGCCACGACCAACTCGGACAGCACGCCAGCGCTGGGCGCCGGCACTTCGAGCACGACCTTGTCGGTCTCGATTTCAATCAGGATTTCGTCCGCTGCAACAGCCTCGCCGGGCTTTTTCTTCCATTGCAGCAAGGTGGCTTCAGCCACGGATTCGGACAGCTGGGGAACTTTGACGTCAACGATTGCCATGATGTTGTATCTCCTGGAGCAGTCCCTGCCTTCACAAGCCGGTCGGGCTGGAGGGCTGCGCCCTCCGCTCGCGACCAGTCAATGAGACCGGCAGGGTCTGCAATGACCTTTACTTGTTGAGAACGAAGCCTTTGAGTTTGGCAAAGGCTTGGTCGAGCAGCGCCTTTTGCTGCTCCTGGTGCAGGTGGGCGTAACCCACTGCAGGAGATGCCGATGCGGGGCGCCCGGCATAACCCAACTTCTGCCCTTCAACCATGTTCTCGTGGATGTAGTGCTGAACGAAGAACCAGGCACCCTGATTCTGCGGCTCGTCCTGACACCACACCAACTCGCTCAGGTTGGGATACTTCTTCAATTCCGTGGCGAAAGCCTTGTGCGGGAAGGGGTACAACTGCTCGACACGGACGATGGCCACGTCGGTTGCCTTCTTCTCTGCACGCTTCTTGACCAGGTCGTAATAGACCTTGCCCGAGCAGGCCACCAGACGCTTGACCTTCGATGCGTCGATTGTTTCGTCCACTTCACCGATCACCGTGCGGAACTCACCCTTGGTGAACTCGGAAATCGGCGATGTGGCGTCCTTGTTACGCAGCAGCGACTTGGGCGTCATCAGCACGAGCGGCTTGCGGAACATGCGAACCATCTGGCGACGCAGCACGTGGAAGATCTGGCTGGCCGAAGTCGGCTGCACGATCTGCATGTTGTTGTCGGCCGCCAATTGCATGAAGCGCTCCAGACGAGCCGAGCTGTGCTCCGGGCCCTGGCCTTCATAGCCGTGCGGCAGCATCATGACCAGACCGTTGGCACGGCCCCACTTCACCTCACCCGAGGCGATGAACTGGTCGATCACGACCTGGGCGCCGTTGGCAAAGTCACCAAACTGCGCCTCCCAGATCACCAGGCTATTGGGGTCGGAGCCAGCATAGCCGTATTCGAATGCCAGCACAGCCTCTTCAGACAGGATGGAGTCGATGACGACGAACGGAGCCTGGTTGTCAGCCACGTTCTGCAGCGGGATGTAGGTACCTTCATCCCACTTCTCGCGGTTCTGATCGTGGATCACGGCGTGGCGGTGGGAAAAGGTACCGCGACCGCAGTCTTCACCAGACAGGCGAATCGGGTAACCGGAGGCGACCAGCGAAGCAAATGCCATGTGCTCGCCCATGCCCCAGTCCACATTGATCTCACCACGACCCATCGCAGCGCGATCGGCATACACCTTCTTGACCAGTTGGTGCGGCGTGATCGACTCAGGCAGCGTGGTCAGGCGCTCGGACAGACGCTTCCACTCGGCCAACGGAATGGCCGTATCGGCACTGTCCGTCCACTTCTTGCCCAGATAGGGGGTCCAGTCAACCGCGTACTTGCTCTTGAAGTTGGTGAGCACCGGGTCGATGGTGTGGCGACCTTCGTCCATGGCTGCACGGTAGGCCTTGACCATGTCGTCGCCCAGCGTGTCGCCCAGACCTTGCGCGCTCAACTTGTCTGCGTAGAGCTTGCGGGTGCCAGGGTGCATGCCAATCTTCTTGTACATCAGCGGCTGCGTCAGCCCCGGGGTGTCCTGCTCGTTGTGGCCCAGCTTGCGGAAGCAGACGATGTCCACCACCACGTCCTTGCGGAAGGCCATGCGGTATTCCAAGGCCAGCTGCGTCGCGAAGACCACGGCTTCAGGATCATCACCATTGACGTGGAGGACGGGCGATTCCACGCCCTTGACGATGTCGGTGCAATACAGCGTGGAGCGCAGATCGCGAGGGTCCGACGTCGTGAAGCCGATCTGGTTGTTGATGATCAGGTGCACGGTGCCGCCCGTGGTGTAACCACGGGTCTGCGCCAGCGCCAGGGTTTCCTGGTTGACACCTTGACCGGCAAAGGCCGCATCGCCGTGCACCAGGATAGGCAGAACCTGATCCGCGCGGTGGTCGCCACGGCGGTCCATACGGGCACGGACCGAGCCTTCCACCACCGGGTTCACGATTTCCAGGTGAGACGGGTTGAAAGACAGCGACAGGTGAACAGGGCCGCCGGCTGTCGTCACGTCGGAGCTGAAGCCCTGGTGGTACTTCACGTCACCAGCAGGCAGGTCTTCCGGTGCGGTGTGCTCGAATTCCTGGAACAGATCCTTGGGCTGCTTGCCCAGGGTATTGACCAACACGTTCAGGCGACCGCGGTGGGCCATGCCGATCACGATTTCCTGGACACCCTTGATGCCGGCCAGCTGGATCAGTTCGTCCATGGCGGCGATGAAGCTCTCGCCACCTTCCAGCGAGAAGCGCTTTTGGCCCACATACTTGGTGTGGAGAAAGCGCTCCAGGCCTTCGGCTGCCGTGAGGCGATCCAGAATGGCCTTCTTCTTGTCCGACGTGTAAGTGGGCTTGGAGCGAACGCTCTCAAGGCGTTCTTGCCACCAGCGCTTTTCCGTCGGATCGGTGATGTGCATGTACTCGGCACCAATGCTGCCGCAGTACGTTTCACGCAGCGCCTTCACGATTTCGCGCAGCGTCATGTGCTCCGCTTTGGTGAAGTAGGTGTTGGTGGCGCTGAAAGTGATCTCCATGTCCGACTCGGAGAAGTCGTAGAAGGAGGGTTCGAGTTCGGGGATCTTGGGACGCTCGGTGCGCTTGAGCGGGTCAAGGTCAGCCCAGCGGGAGCCGAGGAAGCGATAGGCAGCGATCAGGGACTGGACGTGAACCTGCTTGCGGGCCACAGCCAGATCAGCGGAGCTGGTCTTGACCATGAAGGCGTTGGCCTTGGCGCGCTGAGCAAAGGACTCGATCACGGGCGCGTGAGCGACATCTCGGTGGTCAGTGCCGTCCGTTGCGGGTACGTTCTGGAGGGCATCGAAGTAGGCACGCCAGTTGTCTGGGACCGAGCCTGGGTTGTTGAGATAGGACTCATACAACTCTTCGACATACGGGGCATTACCCCCAAACAGGTACGAGTTCGACCTGAATTGCTGCATCATTTCGCTCACCTCACTCCCGGGTTTCCCAGGGTATTGGCTGGTTGATAAACCTTCCGCGACACGGCTTCACCGATTAGCGGATTGCGACGACCTCAATGAGCCCAAGCCGATGCGTCAGCTCGCTCATCAACGGTACGTAACAAACACGCTGGACTTTACCACCGATTCCTTTTTTGTGCCGATGCCATCGGATTTCGTGGGACAAACCTGCCCATTGGATGAGGTGTGCCACCTTTTCGGACAAGAAAAAAGCCGGGACAAACCCGGCTTTATCTGATTGCGGCTGGATCCGCGTTCAGGCGAAGTTCTGTTCGGCAAAAGCCCAGTTGACCAGGCTGCCAAGGAAAACTTCAACGAACTTGGGGCGAGCGTTGCGGTAGTCGATGTAGTAGGCGTGTTCCCACACGTCGACGGTCAGCAGTGGCTTGTCGCCGGTGGTCAGCGGGGTGCCTGCAGGGCCCATGTTCACGATGTCCACGCTGCCGTCGGCCTTCTTGACCAACCACGTCCAGCCAGAACCGAAGTTGCCGACAGCAGACTTGGTGAAGGCTTCCTTGAAGGCATCGAAGCTGCCGAACTTGGCATTGATGGCGTCAGCCAGGGCGCCAGAGGGTGCACCACCACCGTTGGGCTTCATGCAGCTCCAGAAGAAAGTGTGGTTCCAGATCTGGGCTGCATTGTTGTAGACACCGCCGCTGGACTTCTTGACGATGTCTTCAAGGGCCATGTTCTCAAACTCGGTGCCCGGGATCAGATTGTTCAGGTTGGTGACATAAGCCTGGTGATGCTTGCCGTAGTGGTACTCGAAAGTTTCCTTCGACAGGTGGGGGGCCAGTGCGTCTTGTGCGTAAGGCAGAGGAGGAAGCGTATGTGCCATGGTGCGAATCCTGTTGATTGGAATGGGTAAGAAACCGATCTGATTGTAGGCACGAGCTATTGATCCACGCCGCAAGCATGGAAAAACCAAGCTGGACCGAAGGGTGCTCAACCGCCCTTGATCCCATCCTCGTCGGGTTTCCGCGACACCGTCATACCCAATCGACCATCTGCCAGCACGGCTTGCACGCCCTGCCCCACCGACGCTTGCGTGACACTGCAGATAGGTTGCCCTGCGTCATCACTGAGCCAGGCATAGCCTCGCTCGAGAACCCGTTGTGGCGACAGCGCCTCCAGGCGACCAGCCCACCCGGCCAATCGCTGCTCGGCCAGATTAACCCGGCTGGGCGCGGCGCGACACAAGCGGGCCTGCTGAGCGCTCGTGGACTGCGTTGCCAGACTGATGCGACGCAAGCAGGCACCATGCATGCGTCGCTCCGCCAGCGCCAGCTCATGACGATGCCGAGACACAGCCTGCGCCGGTCGACTCAACTGCATGGCCACCTGATCGAGTCGCTGAGCCAGCCCGTCCAGCCGCGCACCGACGCGGTGGGACATCAATTGCGCCGCGGCTTCCAGCGCTTGAAGCCATTGCGCACGGTCCTGCGCCACCAATTCTGCTGCTGCAGTGGGCGTGGGGGCGCGCAAGTCGGCAGCAAAATCAGCCAGGGTTACATCGGTTTCATGCCCGACACCACAGACAACGGGAACCGGACACCCAACGATGGCCCGCACAACACGCTCATCATTGAAAGACCACAGGTCCTCCATCGAGCCCCCACCTCGACAAACGATGACTGAATCGAAAGGCAGACCGGCCCGATGCGCTGCAGCCATGGAGGCCATGGCGTCAACGATCTGGGCGGGCGCTTCGACACCCTGCACCGAGCACGGAAAGACCACCACTTCAACATGAGGCGCCCGTCGACCTAAAGCCGTGAGCACGTCTCTCAGTGCTGCAGCCCCCAGCGATGTCACCACCGCCACGCGGAGGGGGATGCGTGGTATCGGACGTTTGCGCGAAGCGTCAAACAAACCTTCAGCTTCGAGCTTGGCCTTGAGTCGGAGAAACTGCTCGAACAAGGCACCAGCGCCCGCCTGATGCAGCTCTTCGACCACCAACTGCAACTCGCCCCGGGCCTCATAGACCCCGAGATTGCCGCGGGCCTCCACCAGCATGCCTTCAGTTGGTCGGAAATCCACCAAAGACAGCGCTCTGCGAAACATGGCGCACCGCAAGGAGGCATTGCCATGGGCATCCTTCAAAGTGAAATAACCATGCCCACTGGCAGCACGGGTAAAACCGCTGATTTCGCCGCGGACGACACAGTCGGAAAACCTGACGGCCAGACTGTCGGAAATGGCATGCACCAGCGCCGAAACGCCCCACACGCGCGCCGAGGCGCCCTGCCCTCCATCGCGCCAAGCTGTCATGCTGCCCCCCTCGTGAGGCGCAAACCAGCGCCAGCCAAGGCTGAGCGGCCTGCGCGAAGTCCACAAGCGCGCCAATACAGGCCCAAACAGCCCACAACCACGTCACAAAGCCTTAACAATGTCATAAGTTATTGATTTTATTGGTATTTTTTCTGCTCAAAATTTGAGCAAACTGTAGAAGCACGTGATTTTCCGGGGCTCCGCAAGGCCGTTCACCCGCTTACCCACAAAGTTATCCACAGATTCAGTGGATGACTGCTGGCACAACCCGCAAAGAAAACCCTGATACAAACCCAAGGCCATCAGCCGTTGAAATAGCCATTTTCAAAGCCATAATCAAAGACTTGCAGGACCTTCATCAAGCCCCTTTTGGGTTGTTCACAGGAGTTTTCGTTGCTGTCGATCTTACAAGCGGCCGGTTGGCCCATCTGGCCCCTCCTGATCTGCTCCATTGTTGCCCTGGCCTTGATCATCGAGCGGTTCATGTCCCTGCGCCCAACTCGCGTGGCCCCAGCGCGTCTGCTTGAAGAGGTCATGACGGTCACCCGAACCGGGTTGCCGCCTGCTGACACCATCGACAAGCTGGCCGAAAACTCCACACTGGGTACCGTGCTGGCTGACGGTCTGCGCGCAGCCACGTCTGACAACCGAATCACCGAAGTCAATCTGCGCGGCGCCTTTGAAACCTCCGGACGCCAGGCGGTTCATGACCTGGAACGCAACCTGAACGCACTGGGCACCATCGCCTCGGCAGCGCCTCTGCTGGGCTTGCTGGGAACGGTGGTTGGGATGATCGAGATTTTCGGTGCTTCGGGTGCATCGACCGGCACCGCTGGCGGCAATCCACTCGAATTGGCGCATGGCATTTCCGTTGCGCTGTACAACACCGCGTTCGGCCTGATTGTGGCCATTCCCTCGCTGGCGTTCTATCGCCACTTCCGCGCCAAGGTCGATGCCTATGCGCTGGGGCTGGAGCAAGCGGCCGAACGCATGGTGCCGCACATCCTGCGCTTGCTCGGCGCACGTCGCTGAGATGCCACGTTTACAGGAGTACGCATCGTGGCGATGAACTTTCGAGACAGGCAGCGCGAAGAGCCCGAAATCAATCTGATTCCGTTCATTGACGTGCTGCTGGTCGTGCTCATCTTCGTGATGCTGACGACCACTTACGCCAAGTTCACCGAGATCAAGATCAATCTGCCCGTGGCCAATGCGCAGATCCCTCAGGCGCGCCCCAAGGAAATGGTGGTCATCGTTTCTGCAGATGGACGCTATCTGGTCGATGGCCAAGCCATCGAGGGACGCAGCGTCGAGTTGCTGGCTGCTGCACTGCAAGCCGGTGCACAGGGTAAATCCGATGTGGTCGTGGTCGTCAGTGCCGATGCCTCGGCAACCCATCAAAGCGTGATCAACGTCATGGACGCTTCGCGTCGTGCAGGGCTGACGCAGTTGACATTCGCCACCCAGGCGCACGACCGCGCTTCGGTGACGGGCCAACCCTGAACGCATCACCGGCCATATGAGCGGCGTCACTGATCGACTGGTTTCCAGCTGGTCGCGGCGTGGGCCTCTCGCTTGGTGCCTCGCACCATTCTCTGTATTGATGTGGGCATTGGTCACGCTTCGACGGCAGGCCTTTCGCCTGGGCCTGCTGACCTCCGGCCATACCGGCCTGCCGGTGGTGGTCGTGGGCAACCGCATTGTCGGTGGCGCGGGCAAAACCCCGGCGACCATTGCCTTGATCCAGCACCTGCGCGATCTGGGCTGGCATCCTGGGGTGCTCACCCGTGGCTACCGTCGTGATGCAGCAAGCCAGTCGGAGCTGACATTGCTTGATCAGCATACGGTGTCGCAACTGGGCGTAGAGCAAGTTGGCGACGAACCCATGCTGATCTGGCGCCGAACTCAGGCGCCGATGATGATCGGGCGCAACCGCGTGCAAGCAGGCAAGGCGCTGAAGGAAAGCCATCCGGACATCGACATCCTGATCTGTGATGACGGTCTCCAGCACCTGCGCCTGCACCGCGACATAGAGGTGGTGGTCTTTGACGAGCGTGGTGCCGGCAATGGCTGGCTCCTGCCCGCAGGGCCCCTGCGGGAACCCCTCTCGCCCGCCGCCCTTGACGGATTGGCTTGTGATCCGATCGTTCTGTACAACGCCACCAAGCCGAGTACGGGCCTGACCGGCTATGGCTCCAGCCGCAAGCTGGGCAGCTTCATACCTTTGGCTGAATGGTGGTATCCGTCCCACACGTCTTCGGGCAGGTCGGCGGCAGCCAGCCCGCCGCACGAGGAAGAGGTCTGGGCTGTAGCTGGTATTGCTCACCCCCCTAAATTCTTCAACCAATTGACGCAACTCGGTTTCCGTGTGCACGGGGTCGCATGCCCCGATCACACAGACTTTGCCGACCTGCCCTGGCCGGCAACGGTGCAGCACCTCATCGTGACGGAAAAGGACGCCATCAAGCTTCAACCTGCGCGGATGGCTGCGGAAAGGCCGATGACCCAAATATGGGTCGCCACACTAGACTTGGAGCCTGACAGCCGTTTCTGGCAGGCACTCGATTCGGCGCTGGCTCGCCTGCCGCGTCGCACACACCACTGAAAAGACACCTTATGGATACCCGATTGAACGAACTTCTCGTTTGCCCACTGTGCAAGGGCCCGCTTCAGCGAGACCCGCAAGGCAGCAGCCTGATTTGCCGCGCGGACCGCCTAGCTTTTCCCGTTCGTGATGGCATCCCCATCATGCTGGAAGCCGAAGCGATCCAGATTGAGGACCAAGATGACGCCGTGCCTGCTGCCGCACTGTTGAGCGGCCAGCCCGCCGAGCCTGCAGCACCCGGGGCAGATCGCGCATGACTTTCACTGTTCTGATCCCGGCGCGCCTGGCCTCCACTCGCCTGCCCAACAAGCCATTGGCCGACATTGGCGGACTGCCCATGATCGTGCGCGTAGCGCAGCGGGCAGCACTGAGCAAGGCCCGTCAAGTGGTCGTGGCGACCGACACGCCGGCCATTGTGGATGCGTGCCGCGCGCACGGTGTCGCATGTGTGCTGACCCGTGCCGATCACCCTACCGGCAGTGATCGCCTGGCAGAAGCCTGCGCGCAGCTTGGCCTGGACGGGCAGGACATGGTGATCAACGTCCAAGGGGATGAGCCCCTGATGGACCCAGGCCTCATCAATGCCTGCGCTGACACGCTGGCTGAGCGCCCTGACTGTGTCATGAGCACGGCCGCCCATGCCATCGAAGCACCGGAACACTTTGCTAACCCCAACGTGGTGAAGGTTGTCACGGATGCGCTCGGTCGGGCGTTGTACTTCTCTCGCGCCCCCATTCCATGGTGGCGGGATGCGCCCGTACCAGGCACCCCTGCCTCGGGCTCAGGCACGCCACTGCGCCACATCGGCATTTATGGCTACAGGGCTGGCTTCTTGCGCCAATTCCCCCAGCTGTCTGCCAGCCCGCTGGAGAGCACGGAATCACTCGAGCAGCTGCGCGTGTTATGGCATGGTGAGCGCATCGCTGTCCATGTATCGGCATCCGTACCCGGCCCCGGCGTAGACACCCCCGAAGACTTGGAGCGCGTACGCGCCATCATCGCTGCAGCCCGCTGACAGCCCTGACTCAACCCTTACGCGAAAACCCTAACACGTCAAAACTGTTCAGTAAAGCGGACAAGCCCTGCGGAACCGTTTGTAACGCGCGTGCTATCCTCCACGGTTGTATTGCCCTGGGTCGCCCCCCGCGCGCAGGGCCCTGTTGGACATTGAGGAGAACCATGAAACTGATTCTGTTGGGCGCACCGGGCGCCGGAAAAGGCACCCAAGCCACCTTCCTGTGCCAGAAATACGGCATCCCGCAGATCTCGACTGGTGACATGCTGCGTGCAGCCGTCAAGGCCGGCACGGAACTTGGCGTCGCGGCCAAGAAAGTGATGGACGCTGGCGGTCTGGTCAGCGACGACATCATCATTGGCCTGGTCAAGGAACGTATTGCCCAAGCTGATTGCGCCAACGGTTTCCTGTTTGACGGTTTTCCCCGCACCATTCCCCAGGCCGATGCCATGAAGGCTGCTGGTGTGAACCTGGACTACGTCCTGGAAATCGATGTGCCGGACAGCGCCATCATCGAACGCATGAGCGGCCGCCGTGTTCACGTGGCTTCGGGTCGTACCTACCATGTTGTTTTCAACCCGCCCAAGGCAGAAGGCAAGGACGACGTGACTGGCGAACCACTGATCCAGCGCGACGACGACAAGGAAGAAACCGTCCGCAAGCGCCTAGAGGTCTACCATAGCCAGACCCGTCCGCTGGTGGACTACTACTCCAAGTGGGCTGAAACCGGTGACGCTGCTGCACCAAAATATGCCAAGATCAGCGGTGTGGGGTCGGTGGATGACATCACCACCCGAGCACTGAGCGCCCTGCAAGCCTGATCGGCCGACGCGCACAGGCGCGTTGGCAAACCCACGGCCCCACCGCCATCGCGTTGGGGCCGTTGTCTTTCCTCTGTGTTGTTGCCTTGTGATTCCTCCGTCATTCATTCAGGATCTGCTGGCTCGCAGCGACATCGTTGATGTCGTTGGGCGCCATGTCACCCTGAAAAAAGCAGGCATCAATTACAAGGGGCTGTGCCCATTTCACGGGGAGAAATCCCCCAGCTTCATCGTCAGCCCCAGCCGGCAGACCTACCACTGCTTCGGCTGTGGCGCGCACGGCAATGCAGTGGGCTTCCTGATGGAACATGCAGGCCTGGGCTTCGTCGAAGCCGTCAAGGAACTGGCCCAGATGCAGGGCATGCAGGTTCCTGATGATGACATCCGGGCCGAGGATCGAGAAAAAGCGCGCATACAGAAAGAAAAGCAAAGATCCATCACCGATGTACTGGGGCAGGCCAGCCAGCACTGGCGCAAGCAGCTCAAGGGCAGTGCCCGTGCTGTCCAGTATCTGAAAGGCCGAGGCCTGACCGGTGAGGTTGCTGCCCGCTTTGCCCTGGGCTACGCCCCGGACAATTGGCGTGGCCTGGCCAGTGTCTTTCCTCGCTATGACGATCCTTTGCTGGTTGAGTCAGGCCTCGTGATCGTTCACGAGGCCGAACCGGGCCACGACGAGAGCGAAACGAAGCGTTATGACCGCTTCCGTGACCGGATCATGTTCCCCATTCGCAATCCGCAGGGGGACATCATCGGCTTTGGCGGCCGCGTACTGGACAAAGGTGAACCCAAATACCTGAACTCGCCGGAAACACCTGTCTTCATCAAAGGGCGGGAGCTTTACGGGCTGTTCGAGGCACGTCAGGCCCTGCGCAGCAAAGGCTACGCCATCGTCACCGAAGGCTATATGGACGTGGTGGCACTGGCGCAATGGGGGTTTGGCAATGCGGTGGCGACACTCGGAACCGCATGCACTGCGGACCATGTGCACAAGCTCTTTCGCTTCACTGAGCAAGTGGTGTTCAGCTTTGATGGCGACGCTGCCGGCCGACGTGCGGCGGGTCGGGCCCTGGAAGCCTCCCTCCCCCATGCCACCGATACCCGCCGAGTCAGTTTCCTGTTCTTGCCGGCTGAGCACGACCCGGACTCCTATATCCGCGAGTTCGGGCCGGAGGCATTTGAAGCCTGTGTGCAAAAAGCCGTCCCCCTGTCCAGACAACTGCTGGAACATGCCAAGGGCGACTGTGACCTGGATACGGCAGAGGGCCGTGCTCGAATGCTCGCGCAGGCTCTGCCTCTGATTGCACTGCTGCCGGAAGGCGTGCTGCGAGACCAGATCGCCAATGAACTGGCTGACATGACGCGCATGTCACACGACGACGTCCACAAACGCCTGCGCGGTGGGGCGCCACAGACAGCACACGCCCGCGCAGAGCGGGCCCACGACGAACGGACAGAGCCGGATTGGGGTGATTATCCTTATGGCGAACCGGACAGTGGCAGTTATGAACCGATCGACCATGGCGACACCTCCAGCTTCAGTGGCGGCAAGAAAGGCTGGCGTAAAGGTGGGGGCAAATGGAATCGGCAAGACCGCTGGCGAGGCAAAGGCAGCCCCCTGCCCCAACGCCCGCTTCCGCAGGCAGCCCGCCCTATGGATCGCATCGTCTGGATGTTGACGGCACGCAGTGAGTTGTGGGAGCAATTGCCTTCTGCCCTGCATGATCTCCTGTGCGGGCAATCTGGCATCCATGGCGACTTCTTCCGCTGGCTTGATCGGCTCATCCACGACCAGGGGCCTCTGGCACAGCCCGAGCTGATCCAGGCCATGCAGGAGAGTACGCAGCCACACGAAGATGAATTGCCCGACATGCCCGAGCTTGATGACCCGGAAGGGTTTGCCCCGCTGTTGCAGCGCGTTCAACAGTTTCACGATGTGCTGACCGGGCAGGAATCAGTATCCGACCTGATCGGGCTGATCCGCCCATTTGAACTCCAGGCGCTCAACGACGAATTGGAGCTGCTCACCCAGTCGGGGGAGCTTTCTGAAGCGGCCGAAGCCCGCAAACGGGAACTCATTCGGCAATCATTGAATCTAAAACTGGAAATCAGCCGGATGCGCCCTGTATCCGGCCTGGGAGCCTGATCGAGCCGAAATGAGGCTCATTTTTGACGATCACTCCATCTTTAAGGGATAATGGAGGGTTCGACAAGCTCCCTGCCATCTTTCGAGGACCCGCATGACCGCGAAGAAAACCGCGAAAAGCACCCCAGATACCGCTGAACTGACTGGCGACGCCATTGACAAGGCCAGCGAGAAGAAGGCTGCCAAGACCCGCGTAGCCAAGGCTGAAGCCACTGAGGGTGCGCCTGCCGAGCCCAAGAAGCGCGGCCGCAAGCCCAAGGCGGCTGCAGACACGACCACGACGACGACCAAGAAGGATGCCAAGAAGGAGTCGTTCGACGAGGACGACATGGGCGACATCGAGTCCGATTTGGAAGGCGAAGCGGAATCGCCTGAGGTCGATGCTGCCGACGAAGGCGGAGAAGACAAGCCCAAGGCCAAGCCGCTGCGCATGAAGGTGTCGCGTGCCAAGGAACGCGCACTGATGCGCGAATTCGGCATCGACGAAACCGCCCTGTCCGAAGAGGAAGTGGCCAAACGCCGCAACGAGCTCAAGACGCTCATCAAGATGGGCAAGACGCGTGGTTTCCTGACGCACCAGGAAATCAACGATCACTTGCCCGAAAAGCTGGTCGAAGCCGAAATCCTTGAGGCCATCATTTCCATGTTGAACGACATGGGCGTGGCCGTGTACGAGCAGGCACCTGACGCTGCCACGCTGCTGATTTCCGGCTCGGCCCAGTCGACGGCCACCGAAGAAGAAGCCGAAGAAGCCGCTGAAGCCGCACTGTCCACGGTGGACTCCGAATTCGGCCGCACGACCGACCCGGTGCGCATGTACATGCGCGAAATGGGCACCGTCGAGTTGCTGACCCGTGAAGGCGAAATTGAAATTGCCAAGCGCATCGAAGGTGGCCTGCAGGCCATGATGCTGGCGATTTCGGCCTCCCCTACCACCATCGCTGAAATCCTCGAGCTGTCGGACAAGATTCGCTCGGGTGAACTGCCGATCTCCGACGTGGTGGATGGCTTTGTCGCAGCAGACGAAGCTGACGATTACGTAGCTGAAGAAGACTTCGACGAATTCGACGAAGAAGATGACGACGACGGCGCAGGCGGCTCCAAGGCGCTGAGCAAGAAGCTTGAAGAGATGAAGAACCAGGCCTTGGCCAAGTTCGACCTCTTGCGCACCAACTTCGACAAGATGGCCAAGGCCTTCGAGAAGGACGGCTACAAGTCGGCGTCTTACAACAAGGCCCAGGAAGCCATCAGCGACGAGCTGATGACCATCCGCTTCACGGTCAAGACCATTGAGCGCCTGTGCGATGTACTGCGCTCCCAGGTGGATGACGTGCGTCGCTACGAGCGCGAACTGCGCAAGATCGTGGTCGACAAGTGCGGCATGGCCCAGGATCAGTTCATCAAGAACTTCCCGCCCAACATGCTGAACCTGAAGTGGGCCGAGAAGGAAGCCACCGCAGGCAAGTCCTACTCTGCCGTGATGGGGCGCAGCCTGCCAGCCATCCAGGAGTTGCAGCAAAAGCTGATCGACCTGCAGGCCAAGGCCGTTGTGCCCATTGAAGACCTCAAGTCGATCAACAAGCGCATGAACGAGGGCGAAAAGGCCTCGCGTGACGCCAAGAAGGAAATGATCGAGGCCAACCTGCGTCTGGTGATCTCGATTGCGAAGAAGTACACCAACCGTGGTCTGCAGTTCCTGGATCTGATCCAGGAAGGCAATATCGGCCTGATGAAGGCAGTGGACAAGTTCGAATACCGTCGCGGCTACAAGTTCTCGACCTACGCCACATGGTGGATCCGTCAGGCCATCACGCGCTCGATCGCCGACCAGGCCCGTACCATCCGTATCCCGGTTCACATGATCGAAACGATCAACAAGATGAACCGCCTGTCGCGTCAGCACCTGCAGGAATTCGGCTATGAGCCGGATGCCCCGACGCTGGCTGCCAAGATGGAAATGCCGGAGGACAAGGTCCGCAAGATCATGAAGATCGCCAAGGAACCGATCTCCATGGAAACACCGATCGGTGACGACGACGACAGCCACCTGGGCGACTTCATCGAGGACACCAACAACACCGCGCCCATCGAAGCCGCCATGCAGGCCGGTTTGCGCGATGTGGTCAAGGACATCCTGGACAGCCTGACCCCGAGGGAAGCCAAGGTACTGCGCATGCGCTTCGGCATCGAGATGTCGACCGACCACACGCTGGAAGAAGTCGGTAAGCAGTTTGACGTGACGCGTGAGCGCATTCGTCAGATCGAGGCCAAGGCCATCCGCAAACTCAAGCATCCCAGCCGCTCGGATAAGCTGCGTACTTACCTCGACAATCTGTAAGCATTAGCTACAGTCTCATTAATCAGACAGCCCGGTCACGCCGGGCTGTCTTTTTTTATACGTTAGCAAATACACTCCGAATTACGTGCACTTCTTCACGCCGACCGGCCTCTACTGAGCCAAGATAGCCCCCATGGGAAACACCAAAGAACGTGCAGTGATGTTTGCCGACCTTCGGGGCAGCACCGCACTGTATCTGCGACTGGGAAACAGCGAAGCTGCCACTGTGGTCACCCACAGCCTGGCCCTGCTCGGCCAGATCGTAGCGCGCCAGGGTGGTCGGGTTGTCAAGACACTCGGTGATGGGTTGATGGCTGTCTTTGAGCAGGCTGAGTACGCGGTCGACGCCGCAATCAGTGCCCAGGACTCCCTCGAAAAGCTGGCACCTTTGCCGCGCGAGGGACTCCCGACCAAGGCCACCGCATTGAAGCTCAAGGTCGCGCTGTCATGGGGCGAAATTGTCGAGGTGGACGGCGACTGCTTCGGCGATGCCGTCAATGTGGCTGCACGCCTGATTGACCTGGCCAGCGACAACGAGACCCTGGCTACCGGCCCCCTGATCCGGGAGCTGCCATCAGAGCAGCAGGAACGATTCCGTAGCCTGGATCGGCTGCACCTGCGCGGCCGCAAGGATCCCGTTCCCGTGCTGCGCATGGACAGCCAGCGTTTTGGCGACACCGAGTCGACCATGATGATGGGCGAAGAGGCCCTGACCGACGTGCCTGATGGGGTTCGACTGACTTGGCTGGGCAACGAACGCATTTTTTCGACAGCAGCCATGCCCCTGGTGCTGGGGCGCAGCCCTCAGGCCTCTTTCTGTGTGAGTGACTCCAGGGTATCTCGCTCTCACGCACGCATCGAATCGCACAGTGGCCACATCTACCTGACAGACCTGAGCTACAACGGTACGCACGTCAAGTTCGAACATGACGAGCAGATCCTGACACTGCGCAGAGGCACCTGCACCCTGCATGGATGCGGGGTGATATCCATGGGTGCGCCTCCTAGCGACCCGACCGCGACACAAATTCAGTTTGAAGTGCTGAGCTTTTCGGATACGCTGCCGCAGTGTTGAGCGGGATACCGTACTTGTCCTGTATCAGGTACAGTGCACTCGCTAAATGCCGATAACCTCCAGCATGAGTGCCGTCCCACTGCCACCCGACGAACAGGAGCGACTATCTACCCTGCTCGCGACGCGACTTCTCGACGCAGAGGTAGATCCCGCATTTCTGGCGCTGACCAGGCAACTGGCTGATCGGCTAGGTTGTCCGGTTGGCATGGTCAATCTGGTCGCAGAAAACACGGTCTGGGTCTTGGCAGCAACGGGCGCCGACTTCAAGCAGATACCTCGTAGCGAGGCCTTCTGCGCTACCACCGTAGCCAGAGGGGCACCGTTCTGTATCGGTGACACCCAGAACGACCCAGGCTTTCGCACCTTCCCTGCGGCCCAACCCCCTCTTAATCTGCGCTTTTATGCAGGCGCCCCCATCATGGTTGAGGGCCATGCATTGGGCACGGTCTGTGTGGTGGATACCCACGCGCGCACACTGAGCCATGCCGAGGAGTCTGTTCTGAACGACTTCGCGCGCATGGCCAGCGCACTGGCCGAGGCCAAACTCAGCATCCAGCGCCACCGTACACAAGAAGCACGGGTGAGAACCGCCGGTTTGACCAGTTCCGACTGGCTGTGGGAGACGGACACCAACAACGCCGTGACCTGGGTGTCTACCAGCTTGCTGCAACACACCGGAGAACCGCCCGAAGCCGAACTGGGGAGGCACGCCACCGACATTTACCGCGGCCGGCAGGACGAAACCCAGCCATCGTGGGACAGGGGGCTGGCCGCATTCATCAACAGGAAGCCGTTTCGTGATGCCATAGCGAACCGCGAAACGTCTCGTGGCCCCATCATTGTCAATATCAGCGGGACCCCTGTTTTCAATACAGCCGGCGAGTTCAAAGGCTACCGAGGCTCCAGCAGAAACATCACAGAGTCTTATCTGGCGGAGCAATCACGGCGACAAGCTGATCTGATTCTCCGGCAGGCCATTGAGTCTTTTCATGCCGGCGTCATGATTTCGGACGCTGAAGGTCGAATTACCTTGTGCAACCGCATCTGGCGGGAGAGGTTTGGTGCAACCATCCATCCCCAGGAGACAATCTGGCCAGACATTCTCCAGCGTTGCATTGCCAACGGGCTTTACCCGCAAGCGAAAGGGCGAGAGGCCGAATTTCTGGCATGGCGCTTGAACATGGTCGACGACCCTGGCGCTCATGAAATCCAGTTGAAGGATGGTTGGGTCCTGGCATTCGACCAACGCCTGCCGGATGGTGGCGTGTCGCACTTCTTCATCGACATCACAGAGAGCAAGCGCAATGCGGTGGCGCTGGCCTTGCAACGGCAGGCCCTGCAGGAGTCGCAAGGTCGCCTCACTGCGGTCTTGTCTGCCCTGCCCGACCTGTGGTTTGTGCTGGACGCAGAAGGCACCTACGTAGAAGGTCACGTTGGCCACCCCATGCTAGTGAGACCATTTGAAGAGTTGGTTGGGCAGCCACTGGAGACAGAGGTGCCGCCAGAGGTGGGGCGCCTGTGCCGACAAGCCATACAGAAAGCGCATGCCACAGGCGAACCTCAGGTCATCGAGTACAGCCTGACCGTACAGGACAACTCATACCGACGCTTTGAGGCCCGCATTGCGCCCATGCCCGACCGGCATACGCTCTTCCTGACCCGGGACATGACCGACCGGATGGAGGCCGCCGAGCAGTTGAGGGTCAGCGAAGAGCTGTACAGGTCGGTGGCATCGTCCATCAGCGACGGCCTGATGGTCGTTCAGCTCGATGGCAAGGTGGTGGCGCTGAACCCAGCCGGCTGCCAGATCCTGGGCGTACAAGCCAATGATGGTGAGCAACTCACCATGGATGACCTCGAAAATCACCCCTTGCTTCAGGATGACCTGGTGACGCCCTTGCCCAAGGATGAATGGCCTCTGATGCGGACGATCCGCACCGGCCAGGCCATCCACGGCGAGCTTCATCCACTGAGGCGAACCGATGGTGATCAGCTGTGGGTGACCGTATCAACTCACTTGTTGCGCATCAGTCCTGACGCTCCGGCCTTTGCTGCCGTGGTGGCCTTCCGCGACGTGACTCAGACACACCGTGCAAGTCAGGCGCTGGCCCAGAGCGAAGAACGCTGGAAATTTGCTCTCGAGGGTGCCGGTGATGGCGTATGGGATTGGGACGTTGCCACCAACGAGATGTACTACTCAAGCCGCGGCAAGGCCATGCTGGGTTATGAGGATGATGAGATTGGCGGCCGACTGGATCAGGTCATATCGCTGATTCATCCAGACGACAAATCGGCCGTCCTGTCCGAAATGGATGCTTATCTCGCCCGCGGTGAAGGCCTGTTTCAGGCTGAATTCAGGATGGGGCACAAGGACGGTCGGACGCTCTGGATCCTGTCGCGGGGCAAGATCATGAACCGCGACCGCGATGGCCGGCCTTTGCGTGTGGTGGGGACGCACACCGACATCACGTTGCTCAAGCAGGCCGAACAGGTCATGCGTGACAAACAAATGGCGGTAGCGGCCAGCAAGGCCAAGAGCGAGTTTCTCTCGCGCATGAGTCACGAGATTCGCACACCACTCAACGCGATCACCGGCTTTGCCCAGCTGCTGCAACTGAAGCAAGACAGCGAGCGCGCGTCGCCCAAAGAGAAGATGTTTGTCGAGCAAATCTTGCAGGCGGGCGATCATCTGATGGCGCTGATCAACGACGTACTCGACCTGCAAAAAGTAGAGGCTGGTGTGCTGACGCTGCACATGGAGCCGATGCAACTGGCAGACGAGGTCAGGCAGACGATCGGGATGCTCAAACCGATGGCCGACCAAAAGCAGGTCGTGCTGCACAACGACGTACCTGACGGCCTGTCCGTGATAGCAGACCGGCAACGTCTGCGGCAGGTGCTGGTCAACCTCGGCTCCAACGCCATCAAATACAACCGCCCCTCCGGAACGGTGCACTTCCACGTCGATGCGGCGAGCAGCCCACATGTCCTGCAGCTGCATGTCAGTGACACAGGGCACGGCATCTCGTCAGATGACCTGCTTCGTCTTTTCCAGCCTTTCGAGCGGCTTGGCCGAGAGACTTCGTCCGTCGAAGGAACCGGACTCGGTCTTATCATTACACGCTCGCTGGTCGAGGCAATGGGTGGCAGTTTGGAAATCCAGAGCGCCGTGGACCACGGCACCTCGGTAACCGTGGCCCTGCCACTGGCATCATCGCAGCGTCACCCAGACTTGGTTTCATTGAAATTTCAGGAGCCAGCGTCCAAGCCCATGGAGCCCAGCTCAGTCCACTCAGCTTCGCCCAACATGACTCAAGCCCTGCGCGTCCTCTATGTCGAAGACAACCGCATCAACGCGATGCTGTTTGAAGAGGCCTTGCGTCCCTATAACGAGATCTGTCTGGAAGTGGCCGAGGATGGTGAGGCCGCCCTGGCGATGGCCCAAGCCCATGAGCCCGATGTTCTGGTACTGGATGCCCACCTTCCAGGAATGAGTGGCTTCGACGTCTTTGATGCCCTGCGTAGAGACATCCCATCGCTGATCGGCAAGCCAGCCTTCATGTGCTCCGCTGATGCGATGCCAGACGATCTGGCCCGAGCCAAAGCTGCAGGGTTCACAGGCTACTGGACCAAGCCTATAGACATCATGGAAGTGACCACGATTCTTCGCGGGTTGGCTGCAAAGCGCGACAATGCGCACCCATGAGCTTTCTCACTGAACCACGACTGGCAGCCGGACAGAGCGGTCGCACGGGCATCCTGCTTGTCAATCTCGGCACACCTGATGAACCGACGCCGGCAGCCTTGCGCCGCTATCTGGCTGAATTCCTGAGCGACCCGCGGGTGGTCGAGTTACCGAAGGCATTGTGGTGGCCGATTCTGCACGGCATCATCCTGCGGGTGCGTCCAGCCAAGTCTGCACAGAAATATGCATCCATCTGGACCGAGCAGGGTTCGCCGCTGCGCGCCTGGACTGAAAAGCAGACCACGCTGCTGGAAGGCTTCATGGGCGAGCGCGGCCACTCGGTGGTGATCCGCCACGCCATGCGGTATGGCTCCCCCAGCCTGGCCTCCCAGCTGACCGAATTGAAGGCCTGTGGTGTGCATCGGGTGCTGGTGGTGCCTCTCTACCCCCAGTACTGCGGCGCAACTACCGCCAGTGTGATGGACAAGGTCTATGAGTGGGCACAGCACACCCGGTTCATCCCCGAAATTCGTCACATCAACGAGTTTCACCAGGATGCGGGCTACATCGACGCCTTGGTCCAGTCTGTACGCCGCCACTGGATGAGCAACGGCCATCCTGACAAGGTGCTCATGAGCTTTCATGGCATGCCGGAACGTACCGCCAAACTGGGCGACCCCTACCAAGCCCAATGTCTTGCAACCGCAGACTTGCTGGCCTTGCGCCTGGGGTTGAAAAAGGAAGACTACCTGGTCACCTTCCAGAGCCGCTTCGGTAAAGCCACCTGGCTGCAGCCCTATACCGAACCGAGTCTGCGCGAACTGGGCAAGAAACGCGTTGCCCGGGTGGATGTGCTGTGCCCGGGCTTCGTGTCCGACTGCATCGAGACGCTGGAAGAAATTGCCATGGAGGGCCGCGATGCCTTCCTGAGCTCAGGCGGCCAGGCATTTCACTACGTACCTTGCCTGAACGATGACCTGAACTGGATCCGCGCGCTGGCCTCGCTGGTCGAGTCGCACCTGCATGGTTGGCCCACGCAGTCCAGCACCGTGCCAGCCTGATCACCCCACCTCAAGCGTCCATGTCCGTATCGCTGTTGGCCGCATCCAGTGGCAGCAGCGTTTGCGATTGAGTTTCCGGCAGCGCTTCCACCTGCTTCAACGCCCGGCCCATGACGCGGGTGCGGGTTTCGACCGACGAGATCGTGTTGCTGGCTTCGTCCAGCTTCTTGCGGGTCTTGGCCAGCACGTCGCCGAACTTGGCAAACTCGGTCTTGACAGCGCCCAGCACCTGCCAGACCTCGGACGAGCGCTTTTCGAGCGCCAAGGTCCGGAAGCCCATTTGCAGGCTATTGAGGGTTGCCAGCAGGGTCGTGGGCCCGGCCAGCATCACCCGGTATTCACGCTGCATGGACTCGACAAGCCCGGGGCGCCGCAAGGCCTCTGCATACAAGCCTTCTGTGGGCACAAACAGGATCGCGAAGTCGGCCGTGTGGGGCGGCGCCAGGTATTTGTCACGGATGCTCCTGGCTTCCAGTCGCAGGCGCTGTTCAATGGCCTTGGATGCCTGCTCGACCCCCGCCGCATCGGCTGCCTCCTGGGCATCGAGCAAACGCTCGTAGTCTTCCCTCGGGAACTTGGCATCAATCGGCAGCCATACCGGTGCACTGTCTTGCCCGCCCTGCCCTGGCAGACGGATTGCAAATTCAACACGCGCACCGCTCGCCGGCACGGTTTCCACATTGACACCGTATTGCTCAGGCGTGAATACCTGCTCCAGCAGTCCCGCCAGTTGCACCTCGCCAAAAATACCGCGGGTCTTGACATTGTTGAGCACGCGGTTGAGCGAGCCCACATCGCTGGCCAGGCGTTGCATTTCACCCAGCCCACGGTGCACCAGCTCCAGCCGTTCTGCAACCTGCTTGAAGCTTTCGCCCAGACGGGCCTCCAGCGTGGCGTGCAGCTTCTCGTCCACGGTCTGCCGCATCTGCTCGAGCTTCTTTTCGTTGTCGGCTTGCAAGGCTTGAAGACGGGTCTCAACCGTGGTGCGCACTTCAGACAGGCGCCTGTCATTGGCCTCCGACAGCAGGCGAAGCTGCTCGGTAACCCCCTCGCCCATGCGTCGCAGGGCTGCTTCCTGGGCTTCATTGAAGCGCGCCAGCGCCTGTGACTGCGCCTCACGCAAGGATGTTGACTGCTGGGCCTGCTGATACGCCGCATCACGCAGGCTGTCTGTCAGGGCTTGTTGGGTAGCGGCCAGCTGTACCCGAAAGCTGTCCAGTTGCTCGTTCTGGGTCCGCGTGGCATCGCCTTGCTGGGTCAGCACAGTCTGTTGAAACAGGGCCATGCTGCCGGACAACTCCTGACGTGCGGCCGTGGCACTGCGTGCCAGCTCGTCCCGCAGCTCCCGCCCCATCTGTTCACCACGCTGGCGCTGTTCCTCCGCCCTGCCCCGCAGTTCATCGAACAGGCTCTGCAGCCCCGCCGGTACGCCTGACGACGACAGGGCCCGCCAGGACAGCCACAGCAACAACAGCAGATTGAGCGCCAGCAAGGCGACGATGATCGAGTTCATGCCTGGATTGTCTCAGAGCGCGCAGGCAAGAAAAAACCGCCCGAAGGCGGTTGCTGTGTACCAGGCCGTCCAGTGACCAGGATCAGGCTTCGAGATGTGAGAGGTGAACGTGCGCGCCCGTCTTGACGCGAATTTCTTCAAGCGTCACCCCAGGTGCCAACTCGACACATTTGAACCCTTCCGGGGTGACATCCAGTACGCACAGCTCGGTGATGATCCGGTCAACCACGCCCACGCCGGTCAGTGGCAGGGTGCAATTTTGAAGCAGCTTGTGCTCGCCATTCTTGGCCGCGTGCTCCATCAGCACCACCACACGCTTCACTCCGGCCACCAGGTCCATGGCGCCGCCCATGCCCTTGACCATCTTGCCGGGAATCATCCAGTTGGCGAGGTCCCCCTTCTCGGACACCTGCATCGCGCCCAGAATGGAGAGGTTGATCTTGCCTGCACGGATCATCCCGAAGCTCTCGTGCGAACCAAAGATGGACGAGCCCGGCAGGCAGGTGACCGTCTGTTTGCCTGCATTGATGATGTCGGCATCGACCTGGTCATCGGTTGGGAACGGACCGATGCCCAGCATGCCATTTTCAGACTGCAGCCACACTTCCATGTCCGCAGGCACGTGGTTGGCCACCAGGGTAGGCAGGCCAATCCCCAGATTCACATAGAAGCCGTCCTGCAGCTCCTTGGCAGCGCGCGCTGCCATCTCGTCGTGCGTCCATGCCATGGTCAAGCTCCTGCCTTCTCGGTGATGGTGCGCTTTTCGATGCGCTTCTCGGGGTTCGGGTTGTGCACGATGCGGTGCACAAAGATGCCCGGCAGATGGACGGCGTCAGGATCCAGTTCACCTGTTTCCACGATCTGCTCCACCTCGACGACGGTGAGCTTGCCAGCCATCGCTGCAGCAGGATTGAAGTTGCGTGCCGTGCGGCGGAAGATCAGGTTGCCGGACTTGTCGGCAATATGGGCTTTGACAAGCGCCACCTCGGGCACCAGCGCACGCTCCATCACATAGGTTTCACCATCGAACTCGCGCAATTCCTTGCCTTCAGCCACGATGGTGCCCACACCCGTCTTGGTGAAAAAGGCCGGGATGCCAGCACCACCCGCGCGCAGCTTCTCCGCCAGCGTGCCTTGTGGCGTGAACTCAAGCTCCAATTCGCCTGCCAGATACTGGCGTTCGAATTCCTTGTTCTCGCCCACATAGCTGGAGATCATTTTCTTGATCTGCCGGGTGTTGAGCAACTTGCCCAGGCCGAACCCATCCACCCCGGCGTTGTTCGAGATGACGGTGAGATCCTTGACCCCCGTGGCTTGAAGCGCGTCGATCAGCGCCTCCGGGATACCGCACAGGCCGAAGCCTCCCACGGCCAGCAACTGGCCGTCTTTCACAATCCCAGCCAACGCGCTGGCGGCATCGGGATAGACCTTGTTCATCCAATCACTCCTTGCGCATGAGTTGCACTCGCCTGCCGAAACTGGCAAGCCGCTTCGCTGCACTGCAACATTACCAGCCTACACCGAATGCGTCGAGAAATTCGAAGGTGTGGGCCGAAAAGCCCTCATGGCAACCCTAGGGCAGATACGCAATGCAGTGTCGCGACTGGTGAACTAGCAAGGAGTGAGCCGGCGTCAACCCGGCAAGGCGGGTGGTGGCTCATTGGCGGGTAGAGCCTTCTGGCCAGCCAGACCGAGGATATGGGGCGGCAAGGGAATCGGTCGGCCAGAGTGCCCGCTGACCCAGACCAGGGTGGCACCGCCCGCAGCACAAATGGCACCAGGCTCATCGGCACGCTCGATCGTCACGAAGGTGTCGATGCTGGTGCGCCCGGGGTTGGCCACATACAGTTTCAGACGCAAATCTGCCGGGAACACCAGTTCCTGATAGAAATTGCAGAAGGTGTTGGCGATGATCGGGCCATCCGCGCCGTTGGTGACAGGCCCGCCAATGGTCGTGATCCACGACACGCGGGCCTGCTCCATGTAGCGGAAGTAGACCGTGTTGTTGACATGACCGAGCGCGTCCATGTCGCCCCAGCACACCGGCAAGGACACTTCGTGGACCAGGATCTTGTGTTCAGGGATGTCGAGTCTCATGGCACCCAGATAGGACCCTGTCCGTCGATTTCAAGACCTGCAGGCCTCAAGCCGCCACGACGCCATCGTCGGCCGAAATGATCGATCCGTTGATGAAGTCACTTTGGGGGGCACACAGGGTGACCAGCAGCGAGTCCAGATCCTTGGGCTGCCCGACACGCTTGCGCGGCAACAGGTTGACCAGCTTCTGCCCGGCTTCACTGCGCAGGTAATCGCTGTTGATCTCGGTCTCGATGTAGCCTGGGCAGATGGCATTGGTCGTGATACCGAACCGGCCCCACTCAGCAGCCATGACCTTCGTCATGTGGATCACCGAGGCCTTGCTCATGCAGTACACACCGATCATCGGCAAGGTACGCAACCCCGCTGCCGAGGCGATGTTGACGATGCGACCGCCAGCAAAGGTGCCGGGTGCCGCCCCCTTGGCACGAGCCAGCATGCGCTTGGCTACCTCCTGCGCCATGAAGAAAGCACCACGCACGTTCGTGTCGAACATGTAGTCAAAGCTGTCGGGTGACACGTCCTGCAGTCGCTCGGACACACTCACGCCCGAGTTGTTGATCAGGATGTCGATCGGGCCCACTTCCGTTTCTGCGTGAGCCACAGCAGCCTTGATGCTGTCGATACTGGTGACATCCAGCTTCACCACGTGGGCATCACCGCCTTTGGCTTCGATTTCGGCGCGCAAGGTCTTGAGTCGCTCGACCCGGCGGCCTGCGAGCACGACGGCCGCACCGGCCTCAGCCAGTGTCAGTGCAAATTGGGTACCCAGGCCGCTGGAAGCGCCAGTGATGAAGGCGACGCGGCCGGACAGATCGATGGTGTAGCTCATGCTCGAATACTCTCTTCAGATTGCTCCTCAACGCCGCGACATTAGCATGCGCCATCGCTTGACGGGTCAAGGCATGCCTCAGCTTGTCCGATATCCCAAGATTCAAAGCAAATTTTCGAACGGTCGTTCGTTTTTTGCGAGAGAATGCGGGCCAGACGCGTTTTAGAATCGCGCACTTGCTAAAAGAATAGCCCCGAATAACCTCCCGATCCGAGAAGGAAGCACGATGACGCCCCAGGAAATCCTTGAGCAGTTTGGCCCGCGCGAGTCGATGGAATACGACGTCGTGGTCGTTGGCGCCGGCCCTGCTGGTCTGTCCACTGCCATCCGCCTGAAACAACTGGCCGAAAAGGCTGGCAAGGACATTTCCGTTGTCGTGCTGGAAAAGGGTTCCGAGCCCGGCGCCCATATTCTGTCCGGCGCCGTGATGGACCCCATCGCCATCTCCGAACTCTTCCCCAACTGGAAGGAACTGGGCGCGCCGCTGAACCAGGCCGTGACGGAAGACCAGGTGCTGGTGCTGACCGAAACCGGTGCCCACGCCACCCCTCAAGGCCTGATCCCGAACAACTTCCACAACCATGGCAACTACGTCATCAGCCTGGGCAATGTGGTGCGTTGGCTGGCTCAGCAGGCCGAAGCTCTCGGCGTAGAAATCTTCCCCGGTTTCGCTGCGGCTGAGGTGCTGTACAACGACGACGGTTCCGTCAAAGGTGTGGCCACCGGCAACATGGGCATCGACAAATCGGGCGAGCCCACTGACAACTTCCAGCTGGGCATGGAACTGCTGGGCAAGTACACCATCTTCGCCGAAGGCGCCCGTGGTCACCTGGGCAAGCAACTGATCGCCAAGTTCAAGCTGGACGAAGGCAAGGACCCGCAAAGCTACGCCATCGGTATCAAGGAACTGTGGGAAATCGATCCGGCCAAGGCCAAGCCTGGCCTGGTGATCCACACCGCAGGCTGGCCGATGGACACCCAGACCTACGGTGGTGGCTTCCTGTATCACCTGGAAGACAACAAGGTCACGCTGGGTTTTGTCACTGGCCTGGACTACAAGAATCCCTGGCTGAGCCCGTTCGAAGAAATGCAACGCTGGAAGACTCACCCCAGCATCAAGCAGTTCCTCGAAGGCGGCAAGCGTCTGAGCTATGGCGCCCGCGCCATCACGGCCGGTGGCATCCTGTCGCTGCCCAAGACGGTGTTCCCGGGCGGCGCTTTGGTGGGCTGTGATGCCGGCTATCTGAATGCCGCACGCATCAAGGGCTCGCACGCCGCCATGAAGACCGGCATGCTGTGTGCCGACGCCATCTTCGAGGCGCTGAGCGCCGACCGTCAACACGACGAATTGGCGGCCTACCCTGCCTCGTTCGAAAACAGCTGGCTGAAGGAAGAGCTCAACGCTTCCAAGAACTTCAAGCAGTGGTTCAAGAAGGGCATGTACATCGGCATGCTGATGACCGGTATCGAACAGTGGCTGCTGCCCCGCCTGGGCTTCAAGTCGCCGCCCTGGACGATCCACCGCGCCGCAGCCGATCACACCTTCCTGCAGCCTGCTGCATCGATGCCGAAGATCGACTATCCGAAGCCGGACGGCAAGATCTCCTTCGACCGCCTGAGCTCGGTGTTCATCTCGAACACCAACCATGAAGAGCACCAGCCCGCTCACTTGACCTTGAAGGACGCCTCGGTGCCAGTCAACGTCAACCTGGCCAAGTTTGCCGGCCCCGAGCAGCGCTATTGCCCGGCAGGTGTGTATGAGTTCGTGAAGAACGACGACAACAGCGACCGCCTGGTGATCAACGCCCAGAACTGCGTGCACTGCAAGACCTGCGATATCAAGGACCCCACCCAGAACATCGTCTGGATTACACCGGAAGGTGGCGGCGGCCCGAACTACGGCAGCATGTAAAATGCCCTCTTTTCCGCGCCCTACTCGGGCGCGGTTTTGCATCCGCGCCTGACCGCACCCCGTCATGACGCGGAATCAGACCTCGCGAGGAAGCATTCATGACAAAAGTCGTCATCAGCGGGACTGGCTTGTTCAAGCCCACCGACATCATCACCAACGCTGAACTGGTTGAGTCGTACAACGGCTACGTAGAGTTGTACAACGCTCGGCACGCATCCGAGATCGAAGCCGGCCAACTGCAAGCGCTGCAACCATCCAGCGTCGAATTCATCGAAAAGGCCTCCGGCATCAAGCAGCGCTACGTCATGGACAAGACGGGCGTGCTGGATACCAGCCGCATGTATCCCAAGCTGGCACCGCGCAGCGATGACGAACTGTCCCTGATGGCCGAAATCGCCGTCAAGGCTGCCAAAGAAGCCATGGCAGCTGCCGGCAAGGAAGCCAAGGACATCGACGCTGTCATCTGTGCAGCCTCCAACATGCAGCGCGCCTACCCGGCCATGGCGGTCGAGATCCAGAACGCCATCGGCGCAGGCGGTTATGCCTTTGATATGAACGTGGCCTGCTCGTCTGCTACGTTCGGTATCGAGCAAGCTGTCAACGCCCTGCGCTCGGGCAGCGCTCGCTGCGTGCTGATGGTCAACCCCGAAATCACCTCCGGTCACCAGGAATGGCGCGACCGTGACTGCCACTTCATCTTTGGTGATGCATGCACGGCCGTCATCATGGAGCTGGCTGACACCGCAACCAGTGCGGTCCAGTGGGAAGTGCTGGGCACCAAGCTGGCCACCCAGTTCTCGAACCACATTCGCAACAACTTCGGCTACATGAACCGTTGCGAAGACACCCCTGCAGACGCGCGCGACAAGACCTTCCGCCAGGAAGGCCGCAAGGTCTTCAAGGAAGTCGTGCCGATGGCCGCTGCCCACATCGAAGCCCACCTGAAGTCGGTGGACATCGAGCCTACGCAGGTGCGTCGCTTCTGGCTGCATCAAGCCAACCTGAGCATGAACCAGTTGGTGATCAAGAAGCTTGTTGGTGGTGAAGTGACGCCCGATCTGGCGCCGCTGATCCTCGACGAATTCGCCAACACCTCCTCGGCCGGCTCGGTGATCGCATTCCACAATGCCAGCCAGGATCTGGCCAAGGGTGACCTGGGCGTGATCTGCTCCTTTGGCGCAGGCTACTCGATTGGCAGCGTGATCATCCGCAAGCTGTGATCCAGACCAGCATCGGGCAATCAAAAAAGGCGCCCATTGAGGCGCCTTTTTCATGGCCTGGTCTGACGGGCTCGACGGTCAGCCGTCTTGAGGCGGCTCTTCGATAACCAATCCGACCGGGATAGGTTCCTCGATGCCACCCAAAGCCTTGACGGCATCCCGCTCT
Source organism: Aquabacterium sp. (assembly GCF_041909175.1). Taxonomy (GTDB): domain Bacteria; phylum Pseudomonadota; class Gammaproteobacteria; order Burkholderiales; family Burkholderiaceae_C; genus Aquabacterium. The sequence goes on from NZ_JAYRDZ010000006.1 coordinate 148,267, forward strand.
GCCTTCAGTTGCGCACGGCGCTCGGCAAAAAACTCCTTCAGCAGGCGTGAGGCGGGATCCGCCAACACCCCACCGGACACCACCGTGTGGTGATTGAGTTGCCGCATGCCAAACAGATCAAACGCCGAACCCGCCACACCCGTTTTGGGATCATGCGCAGCGAACACCACACGCTTCAGACGCGCATGCATCAGAGCCATGGCGCACATGGCACAAGGCTCCAGCGTCACATAGAGCTCACACTCGGGAAGCCGATAGTTTTCCAGCAACTGAGCGGCATGTCGCAATGCCACGATTTCGGCGTGAGCCGTCGGGTCATGCGTGGTGATCGGTCGGTTGTAGCCTGTTGCGATCACCTGCCCATGTCGCATGATGACTGCGCCCACAGGCACCTCGCCCGCCAACCAGGCGTTGTGAGCCTGATCCAGCGCGATCCGCATGGCAAATTCATCCTGCTGAGGGGAAATCGGCTCGCTCAAGGCTGACCATCCTTCATTTCACGATTGAGCTGCTCAGGACGTGCATCCATCATCTTGTTGAGATCGGTTTGAATCTGTGTTGGCAGTGATGCCGTCGCACTGGCTGGTGCTGCCGCACCTTCCACCTGATGGCTGGCCCGCAACTGGGTGCGCACCAGCATGGCCACGATGGCCAGCACAACGACAAGGGACAACAGGCTCAGTGCTCTCATGATGTTTCGCGTGATGGATTGACGCAGCATCCGCTGCACCGAAAAACCCATGACAATGCTGCCACGGCGGGCCGCGCTATTGTGCAACGCGGGGCCTCGCTCAACGCAGCCTCATGCCCCATCTTTCACCAAAATCGATACCTGCAGATCATCTGTGCTGGCACATCGCCTGTGACGGCAGTGCGCAGCCCAACCCAGGCAAGATGGGACTGGGCGCTGTGCTCCAGGCACCGGATGGAAGAGTCTTCCGCCTGTCCTGTACCGCCCCTGGTCATGGCTGCAATAACGAAGCGGAAATCAGAGCCTTGATTGCCGCCTTGCAGCTGGCCCGGTCAGAGCACGCACAGCAGTTGCGCATCCAGAGTGACAGCAGCATTCTGATCGAGCAACTCTCCCAAGCCACCTCGGCGTCCCTGGCCCGATTGGACGCTCTGATTGAGGAGGCCCGGGCATTGAGCGCCGAATTTGAGTCGATCCAGTGGGTCTGGGTGCCTCGCCATCGCAATGCTGAAGCGGACACGCTGGCTCGTGCGGCCTTGGGCCTCAAACCGAAAGTCGCAACCGCCGCCAGGAGGCTGCGGCGCTGACATGAAAAAAGGGGCTCACGCCCCCTTTCCGCTTACTCCCACTCGATGGTGGCGGGCGGCTTCGAGCTCACATCGTACGTCACGCGGTTGATGCCGCGCACCTCGTTGATGATGCGGCCGGAGGTGCGCTTGAGCATGCTGTAAGGCAGCTCCGCCCAGTCGGCGGTCATGAAGTCTGACGTTTGCACGGCACGCAGAGCCACAACGTAGTCATAGGTGCGGCCATCGCCCATCACGCCCACGCTCTTGACCGGCAGGAACACGGTGAAGGCCTGCGAGGTCAGGTCGTACCAGTTCTTACCGGTGGCCGGGTCGATGGTGTTGCGCAGCTCTTCAATGAAGATGGCATCGGCGCGACGCAGCAGGTCAGCGTATTCCTTCTTCACTTCGCCCAGGATGCGCACGCCCAGACCCGGGCCAGGGAAGGGATGACGGTAGACCATCTCGGGCGGCAGCCCCAGCGCCACGCCCAGCTCGCGCACTTCGTCCTTGAACAGTTCGCGCAGCGGCTCCAGCAGCTTCAGACCGAGCTGTTCTGGCAGGCCACCCACGTTGTGGTGGCTCTTGATGGTGGTGGCCTTCTTGGTCTTGGTGCCGCCAGACTCCACCACGTCAGGGTAGATGGTGCCTTGCGCCAGGAAGGTTGCGCCCTTGTGGCCTTGGCCGCTGGCCTTGAGCTTTTCAGCCTCGGCCTTGAACACGTCCACAAACAGGCCACCAATGATCTTGCGCTTGCGCTCTGGGTCAGTCACCCCGGCCAGTTGCCCCAGGAACAGTTCGGAGGCATCCACGCGAATCACCTTGGCGTGCAGCTTGCCTTCGAACATGTCCATGACCATGTCGCCTTCGTTGAGGCGCAGCAGGCCGTGGTCCACGAACACACAGGTCAACTGATCACCAATGGCGCGATGGATCAGCGCAGCAGCCACCGAGGAGTCCACACCGCCCGACAGGCCAAGGATCACTTCTTCGTCACCCACCTGCTCGCGGATCTTGGCCACAGCCTCTTCGATGTAGTCGCCCATGATCCAGTCGCCCTGACAGCCAGCGATCTCGCGCACGAAGCGGGTAAGCATGGCCTGTCCCTGGATGGTATGGGTCACCTCCGGGTGGAACTGAACAGCGTAGTAGCCCTTCTCTTCGTTGGCCATGCCAGCGATCGGGCAGCTCGGTGTCGAGGCCATCAGCTTGAAGCCCTCGGGCAGCTTGGTGACCTTGTCGCCGTGGCTCATCCACACCTTGAGCATGCCGTGGCCTTCAGCGGTGGTGAAGTCGGCAAGGCCGTCGAGCAGCTTGGTGTGGCCGTGAGCCCGCACTTCGGCGTAACCGAACTCACGGGTATCCGACCAGCTCACTTCTCCACCCAGTTGCACGGCCATGGTCTGCATGCCGTAGCAGATGCCCATCACGGGCACACCCAGATCCCACACTGCCTGCGGTGCACGCAGTTGGTGGTCTTCGTAGGTGGAGGCGTGGCTGCCTGAGAGGATGATGCCCTTGGGGTTGAACGACTTGATGAAGTCGTCCGACACGTCATTGGGGTGGATTTCGCAATAGACGTGCGATTCACGCACGCGACGGGCGATCAACTGCGTGACCTGTGAGCCGAAATCGAGGATGAGGATCTTGTCGTGCATGATCGAGACCAGTCAGAAAGTCAGAAGGCGAAACAACAGCGGCGACGCTCAGGCCGCTGCAGCGCTCAGCGGATGCTGGCGCGCAAAATAGCGAATACCTACCCAGGCCGCGATGGCCTGCAGTGCAGCGCAGAGGAAGAACGGCATGCCGATGTGCCAGTCACCTTGCGGATAGTGCGAAACGGTAGCCAGCACAGGCGCGCCCAGCAAGGGGGCCAACACGGCAGCCACGCTGTTGATCGACGAGATGGCACCCATGCTCTCACCTTGCCGCTTGGGGTCTACCGCATTCGAAATGATGGCCTGGATGGTCGGGTTGACCGCATAGCCAAACAGGTTGGCGCAAACCACCACATACATCATCCAGCCGTGCGGAACTGCACCGTAGCCGATGAACGCCAACGTGGATGAAATCAACCCGATGCTGGCCAGTTTGGGTGCAGGGATGTACTTCTGGAACTGACGCATCAAACCACCTTGCACCAGCACGGCCATCAGCCCCACCACGAACAGCGACATGCCGTTGTCTCGCGGGGACCAACCGAACTTGAACTCGGTGTAGAGCATCCAGCAGGTGTGCAGGATGAACTGCGCCAGGGTCGACAAACCGATCACCCAGATCAGCGACTCGACACCCTTGAACTCACGCAAACGGGCCACCGCGGCAAACGGATGAACGCCCTTGAGATCAAACGTGCGGCGGCGCTCTTGTGGCAGGGATTCAGGCAGGATGAAATAGCCATACAGGCCATTCAACAGGGCCAAAGCACCCGCGGCGAAAAAGGGCCAGTGGATGTTATGGTCACCCAGCAGCCCACCGGTGACCGGCCCCAGGATGAAGCCGAGGCCAAACATGGCGCCCAGCATGCCGTAGTTGCGTGCCCGGTTTTTGGCTTCGGTGATGTCGGCCACGTAGGCATTGGCCACCGCCACGTTGGCGCACAGCATGCCGCCCACCATGCGCACCACCAACAGTGTCCAGAAGGCGGTCGCCAGCGCTGTGACAAAAAAGTTGATGGCCATGCCGAACAAACCCAGCAAAAGGATGGGTCGCCGGCCATAGCGGTCGGAGAGCGCCCCCAGCACAGGGGCGCTGAAAAACTGGGCCAGCGCGTAGGCCACCTGCACAGCGCCATAGGCGAAGGAGGTATCGGCCGCGCTGCCCATGAAGCCGCCCACCAGTTTGGGCAGCACAGGCGCAATGATGCCGATCGACATCATGTCGATCAGCACCGTCAGCATGATGAAGGGCATGGCCGCCTTGCGGCCAGTCGCTCCCATTACTCCATGCGGTAGTTGGGTGCTTCCTTCGTGATCTGCACGTCGTGGACGTGGCTTTCACGAATACCCGCAGCCGTGATCTCGACGAACTCGGCCTTGTTGCGCATGTCTTCAATGGTGCCGCAACCGCAGTAGCCCATCGAGGCCCGCAAACCACCCGCCATCTGGGTGATGATGCTCAGCAACGAACCCTTGTAAGGCACGCGACCTTCAATCCCTTCCGGCACGAGCTTGTCGGCATTCGGATTGGTGGTTTCGTCGTTTTCCTGGAAATAGCGGTCGGCAGAACCAGCCTTCATGGCGCCGATCGACCCCATGCCACGGTAGCTCTTGTAGCTACGGCCTTGGTACAGGATGATTTCGCCAGGGGCTTCTTCGGTGCCTGCGAACATGCCACCCATCATCACCGTGCTGGCACCTGCCGCGATGGCCTTGGAGATGTCGCCAGAGTAGCGGATACCGCCGTCAGCGATCAATGGCACGCCAGTGCCTTCCAGGGCCGTCGCCACATTGTCAATGGCTGTGATCTGCGGCACACCCACGCCAGCAATGATGCGGGTCGTGCAGATGGAGCCGGGGCCGATACCAACCTTGACACCGTCTGCACCAGCCTCAGCCAGCGCCAGCGCGGCGGCACCCGTGGCGATGTTGCCGCCAATGACGTCAACTTGCGGGAAGTTCTTCTTGACCCAGCGCACGCGCTCGATCACGCCGTGGCTGTGACCGTGCGCGGTATCGACCACGAGCACGTCAGCACCGGCCTTGACCAGCAACTCGATGCGCTCTTCGGTGCCCTCACCCACGCCCACGGCAGCGCCGACACGCAGCTTGCCTTGTGGGTCACGGGCCGCATTCGGGAAGGTGGTCTGCTTGGTGATGTCCTTCACCGTGAACAGACCGCACAGCTCGAAGGCATCGTTGACCACCAGCACGCGCTCCAGCTTGTGCTTGTGCATCAGTTCCTTGGCTTCCAGCAGCGACGCACCCTGCTTGACCGTGATCAGACGCTCACGCGGGGTCATGATCTCGCGAACGGGTGCATCCAGGCGGGTTTCGAAGCGCAGATCACGGCCGGTCACGATACCGACCACCTTGCCGTCGTCCACCACGGGGAAGCCGGAAATGCCATGCTGCTGCGACAGGGCCATCACGTCGCGAACGCGCACGCCCGACGAAATGGTGATCGGGTCGCGCAAGAGACCGGATTCGAAGCGCTTGACGCGCGAGACCTCGGCAGCTTGCTGCTGCGGGGTCAGGTTTTTGTGGATGATCCCGATGCCGCCCTCTTGTGCCATGGCAATGGCCAGGCGGGCTTCGGTGACCGTGTCCATGGCCGCAGAGACCAGGGGCAGGTTCAGTTGAATATTACGGGTCAGACGAGTGGCCAGCGAAGTGTCACGGGGCAACACTTTGGAAAACGCGGGCACCAGCAGCACGTCGTCGAACGTGAGTGCTTTACCAAGCAGGCGCATGAACAGGCTCCAGACGCAAAAGCGGATTATACGAAAACCGGGAGCCTGAGATCGGGCGATGCGTGGGATTTGTTACGAATCGGCACTTTCCCGTCATCCAGCCAGCATGACTGCACACTAAACTGATGACTATGAAAATGTCCCGCACTGTCCCCGCCCTGTTGCTGTCGTGGCTTGGCCTGACGGCCCTGTTGTATGCCCCTGCCGCGCACGCGCAATGGAAATGGCGTGATGCCAGTGGCGCCATCCAGTACAGCGACCGCCCCCCGCCAGCTGGTGTGCCGGAATCGGCCATCCTGCAGCGCCCGTATGCACCGCGGCCTGTAGCAGCACCCAAACCTGTGGCGTCCGATGCCGACGCGGCTTCAGCACCGGTAGCCAAGCCCGCTCCGACCAAGGCCGAATCAGAGCTCGAAGCCAAGAAGCGCAAGGCTGAAGAAGAGCAGCAGGCCAAGCGCAAGGCTGAAGAAGAGAAGAATGCCAAGGCCCGAGCTGATAACTGCCAGCGTGCCCGCCAGTATCAGAAAACACTGAATGACGGCATCCGCATTGCGCGCACCAATGCCGCTGGTGAGCGCGAGATCCTGGATGACAAGGGCCGCGCAGAAGAAATGCAGCGCACCCAGGAAGCGATCTCCAGCAACTGCAAGTGACGGCTGCAGGCTGATTCAGCCCAGGTGTGCTCAGTCACCCGGGTTGGATCGGTCTTTCGGTCGGTGGATGCCCTTGGGCAATTTCTCACCGTGTGCACGGTAGCGCTGGCGACGGGCTTCCTTGGGATCAACACGCAGGAAACGGTAGATTTCGACCCGATCCTTGTCTCGCAGGCCCTGGTCCAGCGTAGCGCGACGCCCCCAGATGCCCAAGGCCAGCGCACCGCTGTGAATGGCATCCCACGTCAAGGATGGCACCTGCCCAAACAGGCCACAGGCGTGCAAAGCGTCCTGCACCCTGGCTCCGGCGCTCAATTGGACTTGCGCACATTCAACCACTCTTGGCTCGGGGCTGAATGCAACCTCGACCATGATGGAAGCGGCGACGGCCTGATCAGCGTGGGCCATAAACCTGCTCCGCGCGTTTGACGAAGGCATCCACAAAGGTATTGGCAATGCGATCAAAAACTGGACTGATGACCAGCGCCAGCGACTTGCTGGCGAAGGCATAGCGCAGCGAGAACTCCACCTTGCAGGCTGTTGGCTCGGTATCTGGTGCCGCCGCAGCCCCAGGCATGCTCAAAGGGTGGAAAATCCAGCTGCCTTCCAATTGAGAAAAAGGCCCATCCACCAACTTGAGATGCACCTCTCTGCCCTCCACATTGACATTGCGTGTGGTGAAAGCGTGACGGATGCCTGCAAAAGCCAGGTGGACGCGGGCGGTCATCCCGTCTGGATGACGCTCAAGCACCTCGCCTTTTTCACACCAGGGCAGAAATTTTGGATAGTCCTCAACTGCGGTAACCAGGTCATACATCTGACGTGGCGAGTACCAGAGCAGGACTGACTTGTTGACTTGCTTCATAGAATGTCGCCATTTTAGGGAAGCTGAACCCTCTTGTTCACCACATCATGACGATCGCCGAAAACAGAAAAGCGCATTTCAACTATTTCATCGAAGAGCGTTTCGAGGCCGGTATCGTGCTCGAAGGCTGGGAAGTCAAGGCGATCCGGGATGGCCAGGTTCAACTCACGGATGGCTATGTGCATATCCGCGACGGGGAATTGTTCATGGTGGGGCTGCGCATCAACGCCTTGCGCTCAGCCTCCACGCACGTGCGACCGGATGCCGATCGCATCAAGAAGCTGCTGATGCACAAGGAGCAGATCCGCCGCCTGATTGGCAAGACCGAGCAAAAAGGCTACACCCTGGTGCCGTTGGATCTGCACTACAAGGATGGCCGAGTGAAGGTAAACATCGGCCTGGCCAAGGGCAAGGCCTCTCACGACAAGCGTGAAACCATCAAGGAACGCGACTGGGAGCGCGAAAAGGGCCGCCTGATGCGCCACAAGGTGTCGTCGGGCCCGAAGGACTGAACGCACTCATCGGCCGGCAGGCTTTCGCCCCACGGCCTTGGCTGCAGCGGGAGATGACACCTTCAGGCCGGCCCCTCGCACCTCGAAGCGGATGGTGTCGACCACCCTGCCCTGTTTGCGCCACGCCAGTTCGTGTCGGCCGGGCCAGGGCTGCCACCAGTCCCGCTGGCGGGACGACAGCTTGCGCCCGTCCAGCCACCACTCCCCCCCGCTCTGATTGCTCTGCAGTGCGATTTTCTGCACATGAACGGGCATGTCGGGGTCAAGGGCAAAGATGGCACCATCTTGCGGCGAGTGGATGGTGCGCTCTGCTGTGGCACCGCCCCCAGGGGCCAGGCGCCAGACGGCCATCTCCGTCCCGCGCAGGAATACCTCGCTTCGGTCAGCGTCCAGTGGCTCATTCCCCTGGCGCTCAAAGTGCACCGGCAGGCGTACAACCTCTGCAGGCAAGGCTGGGGTAATCGAAGGCTGGCTGCGGTGCAGTTCACGCACCAGCGCGGCCCACAGCGGCGCTGCGCCAGACACGCCACTGACGTCATGCATGGGGCTGCCACTTGTGTTGCCTACCCACACGCCCACCGTGTAGCGGCTGGTGTAGCCCATGCACCAGTTATCGCGCATGTCCTTGCTGGTGCCTGTTTTGACGGCGGCGAACCCACGGGTGGCCAGCACGCTGTCGAGGCCAAAGGTCAGTGATCTCGCCGTGTTGTCAGACAGGATGTCTGACAACAGAGACGCCACAGCCGCAGACATGACCTTGCTGCGCGGCTGCTTGCCCCCGCCCGGCAACAGGCGGACCGGCGACCACCAGCCGGCATTCGCCACGCTGCGGTAGGCATTGGAGAGGTCCCTCAGCGTGACCTCGGCACTGCCCAAGGCGAGCCCTGGCCCATAGAAGCCGGCTGGCTGCTGCAGGGCCAGCCCCAGGCGATTCAGCTGATCTGCCACGGCGTCCACACCCAACATGGCCCCAGCCCGCACCGCCGGCACGTTGAGGCTGTTGCCCAGTGCTGTGCGGACGCTGACCCAACCCTTGAATTGACGGTCGTAGTTTTGCGGCACATAAAAGCCGGAGCCCGTTGGCAACTGAACGGGTGAATCGTACAGGAGGCTGGCCGGCGTCAGCAGACGCTTTTCGAAGGCCAGACCATAGACGAAGGGTTTCAGCGTGGAACCAGGTTGCCGGCGCGCCAGCACGGCGTCGACATGTGGCGTGTCAGACAGCCCGCCACTGCTGCCGACCCAGGCCAGCACGTCGCCGCTCTGGTTGTCCAGCACCAGCACCGCACCATCCTCGACCTCACGCCCGCTCAATTCGCTCAACTGCTGACGCAGCAAGGATATGGCGAGGCGTTGCCAACGGGCGTCCAGCGTGGTCATGACACGTGGCGGGGGCACTTGCCCCTTGGGCAAGCTCGCAGACACTTGCTTGAGCACCTGCCGTGCAAAGTGTGGCGCGATCTGCTGGCCCAAGGGGGCGCCCCCTCGCCGTGTCAGCGCTGTCTGCACCACGGCTTCAAGGCCTGCACAGGGGATACGCTGCAAGGTCAGAACCTGACACGCGCGCTTCGTCACCGTCGGCTGCGCTGCATTGGGCCCCCGCACCAACGCTGCAGCAATCGCCGCTTCGCGGGCGTCCAGCCCGTCCGGATACTTCCCAAACAGCATTTGGGTCATGGCCGGCAAGCCCACCAGTTCGCCCCGGAAGGGAACCAGGTTGAGATAGGCCTCCAGAATGTCGCTCTTGCGCCAAGCGGCCTCCAGCCGGCCGGCCATCCAGGCCTGACTGACCTTCTGCACCACACTGCGCCGGCCCGATGGCCTTGACAGGTCATCGGCGAGCAACCCGGCCAACTGCATGGTCACCGTGCTGGCACCACGGGTTTTGCGGTTCCACAGATTGGCCCAGGCACTGGCCGCGACGGCTTGCCAATCCACCCCACTGTGTTGCCAGAAACGCTGGTCTTCCGACAACACGATCGCCGTGCGCATGGCGGGCGACACGTCCTCCAGCCGCACCCAGGGCAAACGACGAGCGCCCTGGTCTACACGGATGCTCTGGACCACCTCACCGTGACGGTCCAGGATCTCGATGTCGCTCGGATGGAAGACGGACTTCACCTCCGCAAAGGAGGCAACGGCCATCGCGCCGGGTGAAACGATCAGAAGCAGCGCCGACAGCCCAAGGGCGAGCGGCCGGCCGTTGCGGCAGGAACGCATCAGGGCGCCACCTCGACCAGGGCATTCGGGGTTTCAGCGAAGCTCTCTGGCGCATACATGGCTTCAACCCTTGTGGGCGGCAGGTTGAAGCGCCCGGGGTTGTTGAGACGCACCGAGTACTCGATGACGTGATGCCCCTTCGGCAAATAGTCGAAGTACGCGCGATAGGCCTCGAACGCACGCTCGACGTAGATCGGCCAGTAGCCTTCACTGCGCTCGCCTTGTGTGGCCAGTTCCGAGTCACGACCCAGGCCGCTGCCCAGGATGGTTGCACCACCCGGGACCGGATCGCTCACCACGACCCAGGTCATGTCGCTTTGGGCGTCGACCTCCAGACGCACCCGCAGGACGGTGCCACGTGCCAGCGGTCCCTTGCCGACATTGACGGTGGCTTCACCATCCTTGATGGTGACCGAGCGAGTCACAGCGTAGCCTGCGCGCAGCGGGCTCTTCAGTGGCACGGCAGACAGCACCTGTGTGGTCAGCCAGGGCTTGCCAGCGCCCTGGTGCGTGACGCTCAAACCGGAGATGGCCGGCACCTTGGCCCCTGCTATGGCCACAGGCCAAGGCAGTTGCAAGACACCACCATCAGCAGACTTGCCCCAATCAAGTGTGCGCTGGGTGTTGCCCAACACCGCCGTGCTGGCACCCGCTACAGGCACCTTCTCGAAACGGGCCGCAAATTTATCGAGAGCCAGGGAGCCCCAGAGGTTGGCGTTGGTGGTCATCCAGGCGCCATGCCGCTGACGGCCCAAGGAACCCACCACCAGGCGCGGCAGGTCTTCCTGCCAGGCAGGTTGGGTCATCACAGCCAGGATCAGGCGGGCGGCATTGGCATCAGGGTTGTCCATCAGCCACCACCAGAAGTCATCCTCCTCGGTGGAGAACTTCATGGTGGTCCCGGCAAAGGTAAGCCGCGACCGCAGGATCTGATCGGCCTGGGCCAGCCGCTTGTCGCGATCCGCCACACCGGGCAGCCTTTGCAGGACGCTGTACCAGTTGATGACTGCCGCAGTCGGCCAGGTATTGGGCGCCAGCGTGATGGCATCCAGCATGCGTGGCTCGGCACGGCCATAGCGCGACAAGGCCTCGATAGCCGACAGGCGGCGCACATCCAGCATCAGGTTCTGCGCACGACCAGGAGGAGACCAGGTCGACCGCTGGATACGCCCCTGCACAAAGGCCGTCAGGCCGCTGAGCATGGCATCGCGAGCCTGCGGCGGCAACTCGAAACCCGCCTCATGCGTGGCCGCCAGCACATAGGCCGTGAGGTAATCACTGCCATGTGCGCCCTCTCCTGCCATGGGTGGGAAATACGAAGCCAGGCCATCGGCATCCAGGTAGCTGGGCAATTGGCGCGCGACGGCGTCCCACAGCGTGGCATCGTGCAGGCCGACGGCTTTCGAGGTCTTTTGCTCCAGGCAGATGAAGGGATAGGTCTCGAAGTAGCGGCGAATGCCAGGCAAGGCACTGGTCAAACGGGGCTGGAGGCCCAGTTGAACACCGCCACGCGGACGCAGCCCCTGCGGTGTACGGTCGAGCAGCCCGTCTGCAGGAGGGGCCACCTGCAGTGTCTGGCTACCGGCCAACTGGCTGAGCGTGGCCTGCAAGACGCGCACCGGCACGGCCGGGCGAACCTGTTGGTCAACCTTGACGCGGTCACTGGCGCCAGCAGCTTGCGCCGAGGCTTCCCACTTGATGCTGCTGATGCCCGCAGGCACGTCAATTGGCCAACGGATCTCCTTGGCGCCCTCGGCCGGCACATCCACTGAAACCGGCGCCATGGCCAGCTCAATTGGTCCGCCAGACAGCTCGACACCTGCCCAGCCCGTCTGCGGTGTGGCGACGCCCTTGAGCATGGCCTGTACCTTCATCGGCTTGGACGTGGTGTTACGCAGCGTGAAGATGGCTTCAAAGCGATCGCCTTCTCGCACGAGCGGTGGCAAGCCCGGCAGCATCTGCAGGTCCTGTGAGACACGGATCGTGGCCGCACCGGTTCCGAAACGCGACAAGCCCGAGGTGGCCACGGCCACCAGTCGGAAACTGGTCAGCGAGTCGTTGAGCGGCACATCCACTGTGGCCTCTCCGCGCGCGTCCAGCCGGACGCTGCCCTTCCAGGTCAGCAAGGTGTCAAACAGCTCTCTGGATGAGCCCATGCCGCCGCCGCCGCCAGCGGCAATGGCTTTTCGACCGTAGTGGCGTCGCCCCACGATTTCATTCTGAGCGGTGCTGGTCTCGACAGCCCACGGCCTTGGTTGCAGCATGGCATCGAGCACATCCCAGGAGCCATTCGAAGACAAGGCAAGCAAGGCTTCGTCGACAGCGGCAAAGGCAAACTCACCTTGCACAGGCTGCCCTCCCTGTGTCACCTTGACGCGCGCATGGGCCGTCTGGCGGATGGCGTACTGCGACTTGTCGGGCACCACCTCCACCTTCAGCGCATGCTCGGCTGTGCCGATGCGCAGTGCGGCCACACCGATCTTGTAGGCGGGCTTGGAGAGGTCCACCATGGCTGTAGGCGCTTGGTACTCGCGACCTTCGTACCAAAAGGCCTTGAACCACTCGACAGGGCTGCGCCAGCCCCAGGTGAAGAAGCTGTACCAAGGCACTTCGCGAATGCGCCCCCGCAGGGCCATCACGCTGACATAGACATTGGGCGCCCAACTGCGCACTTCGCCATCCGGCCCCTTGGTCGCACGCGGGATGGGCAACTCAATGACCGGGTCATCGCCCCGCAGTGTCATCACCCGGGTATCGATCACGCCCTCACGCTCGACCGAGACCAGGACTGTCGCCTCACGGAACGGCATGCGCACCTGCAGCCGAGCGGTTTCACCCGGTTCATAGCTGCGCTTTTCAGGCAACACATCCATGCGGTCATCGTTGTCCTGCTCGAACCACAACTCGCCCTGGCGTGTCACCCAGACCTGGGTGGCAGCCTGACTCAGACGACCGTCGCCATCCTTGGCTTTGGCCACCAGTTCGACCTCACCGGCCTGGTCGAGCACGGTTTCGCACAGCAGCATGCCGCGGTTGTCGGTCTTGCCGCTGCACACCTTGCCGAGATCCTTGATTTCGGTGTGGTTGTCATAGGCATAGAAGCCGCCCACGATCCGTTTGCGGGTGCTGAAGGTCTGGGCCAGTTGCGCCTGTACCTCCACGGCTTGTGAGGCCAGCGGCTTGCCTTGCACATCCAGCGCCAGAACCTGGAATTTCACCTTGCCCTGATTGCTGCCACCCGTGCCCGCCCAGCGGGTGCTGTTGATACCGAGCACCACGGCACTGGGCCACAGGGGCACCCGGGTCGATACCGTCTGCACTTCACCATTCGGGTCCGTGAAAGTCATCTCGGCATGCATGTCGCGTGGGCGATCCGAATTGCTCAGTGCCTTGACGCGGATGGTGGCTGCGCCCTCACGGTCAGTCACGGCAGACAGCTTGTCAGCCACCACCTGATCCGCCCCACCTGACTGTGGTGCTTCACCATCGTCTTCGCTCGAAGTCGTACGAACGGCACGAGGTGGCGCAAAGCTGAACTCGTCATAGCCAGCAAACTGGGGCAAGCGGTCACGCACCACCGCCGTCACCTGAACCGGGGTCTGGGCCACGCCGCCGCCCGCCAGATAGCGCAACTGGGCAGACAGCGCCAACTCCTTGGGCGCAATCTGCGCTCCCTTGGGCGGGCTCAGCCGCGCATCGACCAGCGGCAGGCGGAACTCTTCCACGCGGAAACTGCCACTGGCGTAGCTGCGACGCCCCCCATGGCGGCCACCGGGGCCTTCCAGCTCGACATCGTAGGAGCCCAGCTTGGCCTCGGTGGGAATGGTCCAGCTCGACAGCGCTTGGCGACCGCCATCCCAATGCACGGGCAGGCTGTATTCGGTGCCCGTGCCCACATGGGTGATGCGCACCTTGTCGGGCAGCTGATCAGCGGGCCACGCGCCCAGGCTGGTGATGGTTTCCTTGCGGATGAGGTGCTTCATCGACACCGTTTCCCCCGCGCGGAACAAGGTGCGGTCCAGCACCGTGTGAGCGCGCAAGTCATCTTGCTCGCCGCCATAAGAAGGTGAAGCCGTCGGCTGGTTGAAGCGCCACGACTCGATGCCCTTTTGCCAATCCGTGAAAACAAATGCCAGGTCAGTCCGGCCCTTGTACGGGCCGTCCATCACCGCTTTGCGGGCCGTGATAAAGAGCCCGTCAGACACGAGGCAGTTGCTGTGCTCGACAGCCAGCTCGGCATCAATGCGGGCCAAACCCTGTTCATTGGTCTTGCCCGACCACAGCTTCGTGCCTCGGCAGTTGTTGACCGTCACATCGGCGCCAGCAACAGGCTTGCCCTTGTCCAGCGAGGTCACCCACACCAGCGAGTTGCTCCGGCCAAGCTTGAAGTGCACGCCCATGTTGGTCACCAGCACGCCGGTGCGCACATACATGGGCGCCGGATGGGCCAGCAAGGCTGCGCCCAGGCGGGCCGATTCGACTTCGATCACGTGGTAGCCCGGTCCATCAACCGGAATACCCACCACCTCAAACGGTCTTGGGTCATTCGGATCGGCCGCCGGCACCTTCAAGGTCTTGGCACTGGACTCCTTGTTGAGCAGCGAGATCTCTCGGCTGCCAACCAGCCGCTCGCGCTGGAATCGATGGCGTGTGCCGTCTTCGTCCTCCTGCGTCACCCACTCCTGCCATTGCGATGCCGGATAGCCGAGCTCGCGGGCCGTGAAACTGGTCTCGTGGAAACGCCGCACTTTCGACATCCACTTGAGGATGTCCCCATCTTGCTGAATGGTCTTGGCCCGCACCGCTGCCGCATCCAGCCCCTTGACGCCCAGCGACTTCTCGACATGCCGCACCGTGATGGGCACCATGGGTGGCTGGCCAGGCTCGGCCAGCAACTCGATGACGCCAAACGGTGCCGCAGCGAATTTGGCCAGCGGCGGCATAGCAGACGTCCCCACCTTCAGAGGAAAGGCGCCCTCGTTGTCCAACTTGCGGCCGGTCACGTCGCGCAAGCCATCTGGCAGTTTCACCCGCATGGCCGTCGACTCTGGCAAAGGCGGCATGAAGGTCACATCCGTCACCTCTTCGCTGCGATCATCCTTGTCAAAGAAAGGTTTGACCGAGTCCCCCGAGTCAGGGGCAAGGCGGATTTTTCCCGCATCCTTGCGACTGATGGGCGAAGAAAAACGGACTGTCATGGGACGCAGCGGCAGACAGGGCGACTGTGCACGCTCACGCTCACAGGTGAACTCGGCCGTGAAAGCTGGGCGAACCTTGAAGTCAAAGGTCTGCACCACGGTGGTGACCACCTGCGAGACCGCCCTCGCGGCGATACCTTTGCCCCAGACCAGCTTGACACGCGCGCCATTCGGCAAGGGGCGCTGGCAACTCAGCAAAACACTGCGCTCGGCCTGTACACCTTTGATGCTGCGCTCTTTCAGCAGGTCGTCGCGCACCCTGCCAGTGACCACCTTGACCGGCAAGGTTTCGCCAACACCTTCGGCCTGGCAATAGGCCTGACGTTCGATGCTCGCCACATTGGCGGCGCCATTGAGCATCAACAGAAAATGCTGATCTTCTTCGATGTCATTGCCGGCATAAGGCCAAACCTGCCGAACCGCCGGACCGCCGGTCTGGAAACGGAAGGCCTGCGCCTGCAAGCTACCCGCGGCTTCGAGCTTGGGAGCCCAGGCCTTGCGTGGTTCGACACTGCATCGCACACCGGGCCCGAGATCTTCCTCGAAGTCATACAGCCAGACCTTGTCGGTTGACCAGCGGCCTTGCCCGCGAGGTACCTCACCCTGGCAGTTCACCGTGAAGGGGTCTGGCTGACGCAAATCGCCCAAGGGCATCACGGCTTGTGAAAACACCACCGTGATCTGCCGCACCTGGGCCACTTCACCCTGGGGGCTGGCTCGCTGGACGGTGACCGCCAAAGCACCAGACATCCACATGGCCAGCAGCGAGCCGACCACCCCTGCCGTGACACGCTCACGCGGACACAGCTTCGCCAATGATGCGCGTACGCTCATGAACTCCCCCCGACACGGTATTTTTAGACTGATGCGGCGAGTCTAAACCGTCCGGAAAGACGTCAACGTGACAAGCTGTTGAAGGCCTGAGCCAGATCAGAGATCAGATCGTCCACCCGCTCCAGCCCGATGGCCAGCCGCACCAGCGTTCCCTGTTTCTGCTGGGCGAAACGGCCGAACTGGCGCATGCCTTTCAGGGGATAAGGCATGACCAGGCTGACCGGCCCGCCCCAGGAGTAACCGATGCGGAAAAGCTGGAGTGCATCCACCAAAGCGTGTGCCTGTGCCTCGCTCCAGCGCGCCCCATCAAGCACGAAAGACACCAGTCCGCCCGCAGCGTGTGCTTGCGCCTTCCAGGCCTCGTGCCCGGGGGAGCCAGGCAACGACGGGTGCAGCACGGCTGCCAGCTCATCACGGGTCAACAGCCACTGAGCCACCTGCCGAGCAGACGCATCGTGTGCGGCATAACGAACATGCAGGCTGTAGAGCCCGCGCAGGATGCCCTCGGCATCGTTCGCACCCACACCGATTCCCAACCGCATGTGCGTCATCTTGAGTCGATGGTGCAGCGCAGGATCACGTGTCACGACGCTGCCCATGAGGATGTCTCCACCGCCCGACGGGTACTTGGTCAATGCATGGATCGTCAGATCCACACCGGCCGTGTCTACTGGCCCCGGCACGCCCAGATCAAACGCATTGAAGGCCAGACCGGCACCCCAGGTGTTGTCGAGCGCGATGGTCAGACCAGCATGCTGACGGGCCACCTGCAGCAAGCGCGTCAGGTCGGGGAACTCCAACGTGACGGAGCCGGCCGCCTCAAGCCACAACAGCCGGGTCCGCTCGGTGATCAGCCCCGCCAGTGCATCAGGGTCCATCGGATCATAGAAGCGATGGGTAATGCCCCATTGAGCTAGCTCACCCCGCGCCAGGTCCTTGTTCGGGCCATAGGCGTTATCCGGAATCAGGACCTCATCACCAGTGCGCAGCAAGGACAGCGCCACCAGGCCAATGGCGGCCAGGCCGGAAGGCGCGAGCAAGGTCTGCAGCCCGCCCTCCAGCGTCGCCAGCCGCTCTTCCAGTGTGAACGTGGTCGGCGTGCCATGCAGGCCGTAGGTATAGCCGCTCTTGTCCTTCCACTGCCGGGTCTGCAAGGCCTGGGTGTTCTCGAAGATCACCGTCGATGCCTTGAACACGCCAGGCTGAACAGACTCAAACCCACCCGGCGGCAGATAGGGATGGTGAATCAGCTCGGTGGCGCTCGCTGGCTCCGACTTCGTCTTGCTCATGGCTGGCTATGGTGGTGTCGCACGTGAATCAGATTGGCAACGCGACCAGATCGTGCCCTTCAACGGCGACGATGCGGGCACGCGTGAACTCACCGACCTTGAGGGTTTTGCTGGCCTTTTCAGGCGGCAACAAACGCACGGTGCCATCGATTTCGGGCGCATCGGCATAAGTACGCCCCACCCCACCTCGACGGCCCAGCGCCGGTGCGCTGTCCACCAGCACCTGCATCGTGGCACCTACACGGCGCTGCAACTTGGTGATGGACACCTCTTCCGCCACGGCCATGAAGCGGGCGCGGCGCTCTTCCCGCACCTCATCCGGCAAGGCCCCGGGCAGTGCATTGGCGGGCGCCCCTTCGATCGGCGAATAGGCGAAGCAACCGGCGCGGTCGATTTGCGCTTCACGCATGAAATCCAGCAGATACTGGAATTCGTCTTCTGTTTCACCCGGGAAACCGGCAATGAAGGTGCTGCGAACGACGATTTCGGGACAGATTTCGCGCCAACGCAGCAGGCGGTCCAGGTTTTTCTCGCCGCTAGCTGGGCGCTTCATGCGTTTGAGGACATCGGGATGCGCATGCTGGAACGGCACGTCCAGATACGGCAGGATCAAGCCTTCAGCCATCAGCGGTACGATCTCGTCCACATGGGGATAGGGGTACACATAGTGCAAGCGCACCCAGGCCCCATACGCCTTGGCCATCTCACCCAACTGAGCGGCCAGGTCATACATGCGGGTCTTGACCGGCTTGCCGTCCCAGAAACCGGTGCGGTACTTGACGTCCACACCGTAGGCGCTGGTGTCCTGGCTGATAACCAGCAGCTCCTTGACCCCCGACTCGAACAAGGCCCGCGCTTCAGAGAGCACCTCGCCCACCGGACGTGAGACGAGGTCACCGCGCATGCTGGGGATGATGCAGAAAGCGCAACGGTGGTTACAGCCCTCGCTGATCTTCAGATAGGCATAGTGTTTCGGGGTGAGCTTGATGCCGGCCACGCCGCGCGCTTCTGGCACCAGATCCATGAACGGATCATGCGGCTTGGGTACGTGCAGGTGCACGGCATCCATCACCTCCTGGGTGGCATGGGGGCCCGTGACCGCCAGCACCCTCGGGTGAACTTCCTGAATCAGGTTGCCCCCCTCTGCCCCGGCCTTGGCACCCAGGCACCCGGTGACGATGACCTTGCCGTTTTCCGCCAACGCTTCACCAATGGTGTCCAGGCTTTCCTTGACAGCATCGTCAATGAAGCCACAGGTGTTGACGATGACCAGGTCCGCACCGGCAAAGGTCTTGGAGGTGTCATAGCCCTCCGCGCGCAACTGGGTCAGGATGAGTTCCGAGTCGGTCAGCGCCTTGGGACATCCCAGGCTGACGAACCCGATCTTGGGTGGGGTGACAGAGTTGGCAGCGCCCTGATCGGCCTGCGCAGAAGATGGCAATGAGGTCATAGCCCGACATTGTCGGGGAAAACACCTTCATTGCGGGGGCCTGGGGGCATCTGCGCCCGTGCAAAAGCTCAGATCCAGTCGATCTGGTGTCCCAATTTGCTGGCTTTGGTCGCCAGGTAGCGCTCGTTTTCAGACTGGGTGGCACTGCGAACCGGCACCCGCTCTGTCACCTTGACCCCATGCGACTCCAGGGTCGTCACCTTGCGCGGGTTGTTGGTCATCAGCCGGACCGACTTCACGCCACACAACTCCAGGATGCGGGCTGCCACATCGAAATTACGCATATCGGCCGGGAAACCCAGGCGGTGGTTGGCCTCAACGGTGTCGAGCCCTTCATCGTCTTGCAACTGATAGGCCCGGATCTTGTTCAGCAAACCGATCCCCCGGCCCTCCTGACGAAGGTACACCACCACCCCACGGCCCTCCTGGCCAATGCGCTCCAGCGCCAGATTCAATTGGGGACCGCAGTCACAACGCAGTGACCCGAACACATCACCCGTCATGCATTCGGAGTGCACGCGCACAAGCACGTTCTCGCCCATGTCACCCATCACCAGCGCGAGGTGCTCCTTGCCAGTGCCCTCTTCCTTGAACACTTTCAGGGTAAAGGTGCCATCAGGCGTAGGCAGGCGCGCCTCGGCAGCCTGGACCACGGGGGCGGTCGGCTTGGGCGCGGGGTCGCCTGCGTAGGCGACGGTGGACGGCTGTGGGGTCTCCGGCGACATGAAATACATCCTCATCCCGCATCAGCGGGGGGTGCAATGTTAGCCGCAAGTCGACCTGCTTGCATTCAGCGGGCATTAATTCGACTCAGCCAACCAGCCAGTTCTGCTGCAGAACGCACGCCGAGCTTGGAAAATACGCGGGCCCGATGCACTTCCACCGTGCGCACCGCGATGTGCAATTCATCGCCAATCACCTTGTTGAGCTTGCCCGCTGCCACCCTGACCATGACCTCTCGCTCGCGCTCGCTGAGGCTGGCAAGACGGGCAGACTGTTCAGCTGCCTGCGTGTCTTGGGTGTGCATGGCTGCCTCGACAGCCAAAGCCTGCTCAATGCGGTCCACCAGGGTGTTGTCGCTATAGGGTTTTTCGAGGAAATCGAAAGCGCCTTTCTTGAGGGCTTCGACCACCATTGGAATATCTCCGTGACCGCTGAGGAACAGCACTGGGTTGCGAATGCCATCCTCCACCAGTTGCTCCTGCAGGCGCAGGCCCGACATGGGCTCCATGCGCACATCGAGCAAGAACACCCCCCTTACGGGCTTGGGCATGCGCGACAGGAATGACTGCAAGGCGAGCCCACTCTCGAACGAATGCACCACCAGCCCGCGAGACCCCAACAGGAACGCCAATGCCTCCCGTACCACGGCCTCGTCATCAACCAGATACACCACCCCGGTGTGGATGTCATCGAGCTTCATTCTTCCCTTTCTACTTGCTCATCGTGGTCCGCGCCGTCACGGGGCACGGTGAAGGAGAAACAGGCGCCGCCCCCAGGCATGTCCTCGGCATCAAAGGCACCATAGTGCAACTCGATGATGGAGCGGCAGATGGCCAAGCCCATCCCCATCCCTTCATCCTTGGTGGAAAAGAACGGCTCGCATAGCTCCTCGACGCACTTGCCGCCCAAACCCGGCCCGTTATCCGTGACGGACACCTTGACGAACCGGTCACCCATGGCCAGAGACGTCGACACCGTCAAGCGACGTTGGCCGATGAAGCCCGACAAGGCGTCGCAGGCGTTGCGAACCAGGTTGACCACCACCTGCTCGATCAAGACCGGGTCAATGATGGCCTTCGGGATGCCAGGATCCAGCGCCCAGATCAAATCGACCTGCTGTCGCGCGAAATCGCGCTTGAGCAAGGCCACGGCGGACTCGACCACAGGATTGAGGTCGCAGGCCTCCAGCTGTGGCTCGTGCCGCGTGAGGAACTCCCGAATGCGCTTGACGATGCGGCCAGCGTGCGCAGCCTGTTCACCCATGCGCTGCAGGGCACCCAGCAACTGGGCATCGGTCTCATGCCGGCGCTGCAGGGCGTTCAGCAAACCGGTGTTGTAGCTGATGATCACACTCAGCGGCTGGTTGAGTTCATGAGCCAGGGTCGACGCCACTTCGCCCAGCATCGTCAGCCGTGCGTGGTGGGCCATGGCTTCGACTTGCTTGCGCTCCCGCTCTTCCAGTCGCTTGCGCTCCGTGACATCGATGACGGAAGCCATCCAGCCAATGTGCTTGCCTGCGGCATCGACCAGCGGCGCTTCGTAGACCATGACATCCACCACATGACCGTCCCGATGCAACCAGCGTGACTCATACCCGCCACGGATGGCCTGCCCGGCCATCGTCCTCTGGTGACGACGCATGATCTGATCCAGGTCATCGGGCACCCAATACGGCATGGGCGGCATCAAACCGACCAGCTCCTCTGGCTTGAAGCCGACCATGTCGGCCAGCGTCTTGTTGACGTAAACCAGCCGGCCTTGCAGATCACGTGCGCGGATGCCCACGGCCAGCGAGTCTTCCATCGCCGTCCGCCAGGCCACCTCGGTTCGCCAACCCATTTCGGCTCGTGAGACGACGCGCATCTGGCGCCGCAGCATCCAGCTGGCCACGCTGAGCAGGCCTACGAAGCCGGCCATGAGGGCAACTGGCATCGAGCGCCACCAGGGCTGGATCTGCTCACGCGCAGTGAGCTCCAGAAAAGCCTGCGGCAACGACGGCCCCAAGGCAACACGGTACCAAGCCAGGTCCTTCTGCCTGGCACCGTCGGAGGTCGAGGCGATGACCTCCCCCAGTTCGTCCACCAAGCGGACCTCGTATTTGCGCGCCAGCCACCACGGCACCTTCTGTCTCAAAACGGCCACAGCAGAATAGCGCGCCACCAGAATACCGGCCGGCTTGCCATCTTTGCCGGCCACCGTTGCCGACAAATGCCCGGACAAGCCACCGTCATCACCCAAGGACCGTGCGGCAGAGTTGGCCGGCAAGGTGTCATCCGGCACCTGCGAGACAATCCGGCCTGAGCCGTCGATCCACGTGACACTCACCCAGAAGCGCCTCAGACCGTCTAGTACCAGGGCGTTCTCAGCAAAACTGCGGGCATCCACCCGGCCTGCACCGATGATGTCGGCCAGGCTCTTGAGGCGGGCGCCCTCGGCCTCGATCCGGTTGCTCAACTGAGACTCGAGTGAGAGCGCATCCGTGATCATTGCCGCGCGTTGCGCCTCACGCTCGCCCACCTCGACAGACCGCAGCCAGAACATCACCCCACCAACGAACAGCAGGGACAACACCAGCGGCCACGCCCACATGCTGACGAGCATGGCGTGGTGCCAGGGGCTGCGACTCTGACCGGAATCGGGCAACTCTGGTCGCGGCGGTGGGGCAATCGGTGTGGTCATCAGGCATCAAGTCTATGGGCCAGCACATACAGCGCACATCAACACCGTGCACGTATGTGGAACTCCACAATTCCGGTCAAACGAAGGGGTCGGAACAATCCGACACATACCAACACTAGGAGACTGACCATGACCTCTCTTCTGCGACGCAGCCTGCTGGCCCTGACCGCATCCGCTGCGCTGGTGCCTGCGGCGTTCGCCCAATCGCCCATTGTCATCAAGTTCAGCCATGTGGTTGCTGCCGACACCCCAAAAGGTAAGGCTGCCGACTTTTTCGCCAAGCGCGCCGCTGAACTGACCAAGGGCCGCGTGAAGGTCGAGGTCTATCCGAACAGCCAGCTCTACAAGGACAAGGAAGAGCTGGAAGCCCTGCAACTGGGCTCGGTCCAGATGCTGGCCCCCTCGCTGTCCAAGTTTGCACCGCTGGGCGTGAAGGAATTCGAAGTCTTCGATCTGCCCTTCATCTTCGATGACTACAACGATCTCCACAAGGTCACCCAGGGCCCCGTTGGCCAAGGCCTGCTGAAGAAGCTCGAAACCCGCGGCATCACCGGGCTGGCCTACTGGGACAACGGCTTCAAGGTCATGTCTGCCAACAAGCCACTCAAGTCCGTGGAAGACTACCGTGGCCTGAAGATGCGCATCCAGTCCTCCAAGGTACTCGATGCCCAGATGCGTGCGCTGGGCGCCCTGCCTCAGGTGCTGGCTTTCTCCGAGACCTACCAAGCCCTTCAGACTGGCGTGGTCGACGGCACCGAAAACCCACCGTCCAACCTGTACACCCAAAAGATGCACGAAGTGCAGAAGTACCTGAGTGTCACCAACCACGGTTACCTGGGCTATGCCGTCGTGGTGAACAAGAAGTTCTGGGATGGGCTGCCGGCTGACATCCGCGCTGCGCTGACCAAGGCGATGGCAGAGGCCACCAAGGTAGGCAATGACGCCGCCTTCAAGGACAACCAGGACGCACTGGCCAAGGTGAAGGCCTCAGGCAAGACCACGATCTACCAACCCACGATCGGCGAACGTTTCTTGCTGAAGAAGGCCCTGATCCCCGTGCACAAGCAAATGTCGTCGCGCATTGGCGAGTCCATCATCCAGGAAATCTACAAGGAAACCAACTTCGATCCCACCAAGCTGTGATCGATGTGGGTTGACCACTCAGACCCACGCCCCGGCGTGGGTTTTTTATGGTCTGAGCAGATTCAAAACTACTGAGGAGACACAGCCATGAAATGGCTTGATCATCTCGAAGAGTGGCTGATTGCCACCTTCATGGGCGCCGCGACGCTCATCACCTTCATCGCAGTTGTGCACCGCTATGCAGTCGGCTTCTCATCGCCGCTGCAAAACTGGCTGCTGGGCATCGACATGGCCTGGGCACAAGAAGCCACCATCTACCTGTTTGTGTGGATGGCCAAGTTCGGGGCGGCCTACGGTGTCCGCACCGGCATCCACGTCGGTGTCGACGTACTCATCAACCGACTTGAGCCGGGGAAGCGTCGCTTCTTCGTGCTGTTCGGCCTGCTGGCAGGCGCCTTGTTCACTGGTGCCATCGCCACCATGGGCGCGGGCTTCGTGTGGCACAACGGGGCAGACTTCGCCTTCCACCATGCCATGGGCATGGACACCAGCGAGCTCATCGAAGGCCCGACCACCCCAGACCTCGAGTGGCCCACCTGGATCATTTACTTGGCCATTCCGCTGGGGTCGTCGCTGATGTGCTTCCGCTTCCTGCAGGTCGCCTGGAACTTCGCCCGAGGCGGTGAACTGCCGCACCACGACCACGGCCACGTCGATGGTCTGGACGACGACGAACCAGCCAAAGCCAGCACCTGAGGAGCCTCAACATGAGTGGAATCATCATTTTCGGGCTGTTGTTGGCCCTCATGCTCACGGGCATGCCCATCTCCATTTCGCTGGGCCTGACCGTTCTGACCTTCATTTTCGGCTTCACGCAGGTGCCGGTGGAATCCGTCGCACTGAAGTTGTTCACAGGCATTGAGAAGTTCGAGATCATGGCGATCCCGTTCTTCATTCTCGCCGGCAACTTCCTGACCCATGGCGGCGTTGCCCGACGCATGATCAACTTCGCGACCAGCATGGTGGGTCACTGGTATGGCGGCCTCGGTCTCGCTGGCGTGGTTGCCTGTGCACTGTTTGCTGCTGTTTCAGGCTCGTCTCCGGCAACCGTGGTGGCCATTGGCTCGATCCTGCTGCCTGCCATGGAAAAGGCTGGTTTCCCCAAGCGCTTTGGCGCCGGGATCATCACCACATCCGGTGCGCTGGGCATCCTGATCCCGCCCTCCATCGTGATGGTGATGTACTCCGTATCGACCAACACCTCGGTGGGCTCGCTGTTCATGGCTGGTGTCATCCCGGGCCTGTTGCTGGCTTTCCTACTGGGGCTCACCGCCTGGTGGCGCGCTCGGAAGTTCAACTACCCGCGCATGGAAAAGGCGAGTTGGGGCCAGCGCGCCAAGGCGCTTCGTGAGTCCATCTGGGGTTTGTTGCTGATCGTCATCGTGATGGGCGGCATCTACACCGGCATCTTCACGCCCACAGAAGCCGCAGCCATGAGCGCCGTGTATGCGTTCTTCATCGCGGTGTTTGTCTACAAGGACATGCGCTTGAAGGACGTACCCCGTGTGCTGCTGAGCTCGGCCAACATGAGTGCGATGCTGCTGTACATCATCACCAACGCGGTGCTGTTCAGCTTCGTTCTGGCCAACGAAAACATCCCTCAGCATCTGGCTGACTGGCTCGTTGGCATGGGCCTGGGTCCCATCGCCTTCTTGCTGGTGGTCAATATCCTGCTGCTGGTGGCCGGCAACTTCATGGAACCCTCTTCCATCGTGCTGATCATGGCGCCCATCCTGTTCCCGGTGGCCATGCGCTTGGGCATCGATCCAGTGCACTTCGGCATCCTGATCGTGGTGAACATGGAAGTGGGCATGTGCCACCCGCCTGTGGGCCTGAACCTCTACGTGGCATCTGGCATCACCAAGATGGGCATCACCGAGTTGACCGTGGCGGTCTGGCCATGGCTGCTCACGATGCTGGGCTTCCTGATGCTGGTGACCTACTGGCCAGGCTTGTCACTGTGGCTGCCGCAGATGCTGGGCCGATAAGCTGCGACATACCCTCGAATTCACGCCGACATGCCTCCATGGCTGTCGGCGTTTTTTTTCGCCTGTGCGTTACCTAAAAACACAAACGCGCTACACTTCCGTCAAAATGTGCAAGTTACACTTTTGAATATGAAATCCAACGCTTATGGGGCAGTTGCGCCAACCGCATGGCCCAAGACCGTCCGCGCACTTCACTGGCTCACGGTGATGGTCATCCTGGCCACCTTCGCTTTGATTCTCGGTCGAGAGTTTCTTGATGACGATGATCTGCAAGCCCCCTTGCTGCAATGGCACCGCTACGCAGGCATGGCAGCGTGGCTCATCACACTGGCACGCATCCCGCTCAGAAGCATGGCCGATGCACCCGACCATGAGTTAGGTGCGATGGCCAGAAAAGTATCTTCAGCCGTACATGGCCTGCTCTACCTCATGTTGCTGGCCATGCCGGTGATCGGCTATTTACTGGTCTGCGCCAGAACGGGCAAGGTCGATTTCCTCGGTATGCCCCTGCCCGTTCTGATCGCCCGCAACCGGGATCTGGCCGAAACCATTGAAACCATCCATGGCGTCATCGGCTGGACCATGCTGGGGCTCATTGGCGCCCACGCTGCCGCGGCGCTATGGCACCACTTCTTTGTCAAGGACAACGTGCTGAAAAGCATGCTGGGCAGTCGCCCCCGACTGAACTGATTTTCCCCAACCGAAAAGGACCCCCCATGTCCCTCAAACAAACCCTGCAAAGCCACATCGGCTGGGTCGTGGCCACTGTGGTGACCGTGGCCTTCAGCCAAGCGGCCCAAGCGGTTCCGAGCTACGCCCGCCAAACCGGACAGGACTGCGTCGCCTGCCACATTGGTGGTTTCGGACCTCAGTTGACGCCCTATGGCATCAAGTTCAAGCTGGGCGGCTACACCGACACCGACGGCAAGGATGGCAAAGTGCCACTGTCCGGCATGGTCGCGGCCTCCTACACCAACAACAAGGACAAGACTGCTGACGCCGGCCGCAAGAGCGCCCTCGATGAAGCTTCCTTGTTTGTAGCAGGCAGACTGGCCGACAAACTCGGCACCTTCATCCAGATCACCAACGAACCAGCAGACCACCACACTGCACTGGATCAGGTCGACATCCGTTACGCGGTGCCGCTGACCCTGGCGGGCAAGGACAGCATCGTGGGCCTGTCGGTGAACAACAACCCCGGTGTTCAGGATCCGTTCAACAACCTGTCACCGTGGAGCTTCCCCTATCAGCCCAGCCACGGTGGCAATGCCGTTGGTGCCGAACGTGCCGGCCTGGGCGGACTGGAAGGCAACGTGATCGGCGCCAACGTCTACACCATCTGGGACAACGCGGTGTATGGCGAGCTGGGCCTCTACAACACCCTCTCCCCCACCGTGCAGTCGAAGACCGGCGTTGCATCCCTGCAGGACGCCATTGATTTCGGCCGTCTCAACAACGCTCTCTACTGGCGCCTGGGCTACATGCAGGATCTGCGCACCAGCGCCTGGTCGGTTGGTCTGGTCGGCTTCGACGGCAAGATCAAGGACCGCGGTGGCAACACGACGTTCAGCAACTTCTCGGACATCGGTGTCGATGCCAGCTATCAACTGCTGGGCACCCGTGAACACATCGTGACCGTGAATGGCAGCTACATCCGCGAGCACGACTCCGTCAGTGGCGTCAACACCAACGACTACAAGCTGACCAGCTCATACGTCTACCGCAACACCTATGGCGCAACCCTGGGCCTATTCAAGGCCACGGCCTCGGATCACCAGAACCAGAACAGCGGCTACATCCTGCAAGGCGACTTCACCCCCTGGGGCAAGGAGTCTTCCTGGGCTGAGCCATGGGCAAACCTGCGCTTGGGCGCCCAATACGTGGGTTACAACAGCTACACCGAAGAAGGCACGAAGTTCAAGGCCAGCGACAAGAACACCTTGTACCTGTTTGCCTGGACTTCATTCTGATCGGGACAAGGAGTACACAACATGAAATCACATGTCATGGCACTGCTGTCGGCCAGCATGCTGACGGTGTTGAGCCCGTTTGCGCACGCGGCCCCCAGCATCGAGCGTGGTGGTGATGTCTTCGACGGTCAATGTGCGGAGTGCCACAGCCTCAAGTCGGGCAAAAACAAGAAGGGCCCAAGCTTGTTTGCCAGCATCGGACGCAAGGCCGGCACGGTTCCCGACTATGTCTACTCTGAGGCCATGAAGCAAAGTGGCATCACCTGGACCCCGGAAAAGATGACGGCCTACATCGATGGCCCAAAGAGCGTCGTTCCAGGTGGCAAGATGAAGTTCGATGGCAAGCTGACCCCACAGGAGTCCGCTGACCTGATGGCGTTCCTGTCCACCGTTCATTGAACACGGGATTCCGGTCACGCCCCGGTATCTCGTGCAGAACTCGCAACGCCCCGGCCCTCCGGGGCGTTGTTTTTTCTGGTCATGGTCGTCAGGCCTGACATACAATTCGGCTCGCTAGGAGAGAGTTGCCTTTGAGGCAGCCGCCGAAGGCGCAGGGTCAGGTGCATGCAACTACCCGAACGCTCAGGCAAAAGGACTGGCAGACATGGTTGATTGCAACCATGATCCTCACTGGAGAGAGTCAGGTCACGTCAAACTGACAGCAGCCTGACCACCGAAGGGGCAAGCCCGCACCATGCTGCCAGGCAGCATGATGGGTCAATCTCTCAGGTAAAGCGGACAGCGAGGGCAGCCTATCTGTGTGGAAATCCGTTTCCAGCAGGTGGATCACAACGATTGCCCTCCCTGGTCTCACAAGGCCAGCTTTGCTCATGTCTGCTGAACTGCTCAAGACCCCGCTGCACGCCCTGCACATCGAACTCGGTGCCAAGATGGTGCCTTTCGGCGGCTATGACATGCCGGTGCAATATGCCTCCGGCATCATCACCGAGCACAAGCACACCCGCACGGCCGCTGGCCTGTTTGACGTGTCCCACATGGGGCAGGTCCTGCTGCAGGGTGAAGGTGCCGATGCCGCGCTGGAATCCATCGTCCCCGTCGACATCATCGATCTGCCAAAATTCAAGCAACGCTATGCCCTGTTCACCAATGACCAGGGCGGCATCCTTGACGATCTGATGGTGACCCGCCGCGACCATGATCTGTTCGTGGTCGTCAATGCTGCCTGCAAGGCGCAAGACATCGCCCACATGCAGCAACACATCGGGTCGCGTTGCACCGTGCGCCCTCTGCCAGACCAGGCCCTGCTGGCGCTGCAAGGCCCACAGGCCGTCACCGCCCTCGCCCGGCTGAATGCAGGCGTGCAGACCCTGGTCTTCATGACCGGTGGCCACGTCACGCTGGATGGCATCGACTGTTTCGTCACACGCTCGGGCTATACCGGTGAGGACGGCTTCGAAATCTCCGTGCCGGCAGACAAGGCTGAACAACTGGCCCGCGCCTTGCTGGCACAACCCGAAGTCAAGCCCATTGGCCTGGGTGCACGCGACACCCTGCGCCTGGAAGCCGGTCTGTGCCTCTACGGCCACGACATCGACACCACGACCACCCCCGTGGAGGGCAGCATCACCTGGGCCATTCAGAAAGTGCGTCGCGCTGGCGGCGCCCGTGCGGGCGGCTACCCGGGTGCCAGCGTGATCGATACCCAGCTGGCCCAAGGCGCGTCACGCAAACGCGTGGGCCTCATCAGCTCCGAGCGCATGCCCGTTCGTGAAGGCTCCCGGGTGATCACTGCCGATGGTACCGACATCGGCGTGGTCACCAGCGGCTCCCCCAGCCCCAGCCTGGGCCAACCCATTGCCCTGGCCTACGTCAGCAGCAAGCTGAGCGCGGTCGGCACCGAAGTCTTTGCTGTGGTGCGCGACAAACGTGTGGCCATGACAGTCACCACCCTGCCTTTCGTGCCCAACCGCTACTACCGCGGCTGATTCACCACGCCGTCACGGCTCAGGGCTGAGATACTCACGCCCGTTCGGCAAAACCAATTCAATTTCATTTTTTCAGGATGTCCATCATGACCATCAAGTACACGCCCGATCACGAATGGCTGCAGATCAACGCCGATGGCACGGCCACCGTCGGCATCACCCAGCATGCGCAAGACGCCTTGGGTGACGTGGTGTTCGTCGACCTGCCCGCCGTGGGCGCTTCGTTCCAGCCCAAGGATGTGGCTGGTGTGGTCGAGTCAGTCAAGGCGGCTGCAGACGTGTACATGCCTGTGACCGGCGACATCGTGGAAGTCAACGAAGCCCTGCGCGATGACCCCTCTCTGGCCAACACGGACCCGACCGGTGCAGGCTGGTTCTTCAAGGTCAAGCTGGCCAACCCGGCAGAAATCGACGCCCTGCTGGACGCCACCGCTTACGACGATCTGCTGAAGAACGCCTGAGCGAACGCGCCTGAGAAGGTCGCCTCTTGAGGTGACCTTCTCCCCCCTGTTGTCCTGCCGCCGCCGAACACCATGCCGAACATCACCTTGCCCACGCTCGCCCAACTCGAGAACGCCGCCGAATTCCAGGAACGCCACATCGGCCCCGGTGCCGAAGACCAGGCTCACATGCTGAGCGCCATTGGCGCCGCCAGCCGCGAAGCCCTGATCCGAGACATCGTTCCCGCTTCCATCCGTCGCCCTGCGCCAATGGAATTGCCTGCGCCCGTGACGGAATCCCAGGCACTCGCCGAGCTCAAGGCCATCGCATCGCAAAACAAGCTGATGCGCAACTTCATCGGGCAAGGTTATTACGGCACACACACGCCGGGCGTCATCCTGCGCAACATCCTTGAGAACCCAGCCTGGTATACCGCCTACACGCCATACCAGGCCGAAATTTCCCAAGGGCGCATGGAAGCCCTGGTGAACTTCCAGACCATGGTGACCGATCTGACCGGCCTGGCCATGGCCAACGCCTCGATGCTGGACGAGGCTACCGCTGCAGCGGAAGCCATGACCCTGGCGGCCCGGGCTGGTAAAAGCAAGAGCACCCGCTTTGTGGTCTGCCATGACGTGCTGCCACAGACCCTGGAAGTGATCCAGACCCGTGCTCGTCCACTGGACATCACGGTGGACGTGGTCCACGCCAGCGCCCTGCCGACCTACCTCGACAAGACCGAGTGCTTCGGCGCGCTGCTGCAATACCCTGGCGTGAATGGCCAGATCCGCGACCTGCGCCCGCTGATCAACGCGCTGCACGCCAAGGGTGCACTGGCCATTGTTGCCGCCGACCTGCTGGCGCTGACTGTGCTCACGCCACCGGGAGAACTGGGCGCGGACATTGCCCTGGGCTCCACCCAGCGCTTTGGCATGCCCATGGGCAATGGGGGTCCTCACGCGGCCTATCTGGCCACCAAGGACGAGTTCAAGCGTTCGATGCCAGGCCGCCTGGTCGGTGTCAGCGTCGACAGCCACGGCAACCCGGCCTACCGACTCGCCCTGCAAACCCGCGAGCAGCACATCCGCCGCGAAAAGGCGACATCCAACATCTGCACTGCCCAGGTGCTGCCGGCTGTCATCGCCAGCATGTACGCGGTCTACCACGGCCCCAAAGGGCTGCAGCGCATTGCGCAGCGGGTGGCCAGCTACACCGCCATCCTCGCCGAAGGCCTGAAGTCACTCGGTCGCGAGCTGCTGCATGACAGCTACTTCGACACCATCCAGGTGCTCGCCAACGATGCGGATGCCGTGATCGCCGCTGCGGAAAAGGCAGGCATGAACCTGCGCCGCGCCAGCATCGACACCATTTCGGTTTCGCTGGACGAGACCACCACCCGCAACGACATCATCGATCTGTGGACCGTCTTTGCCGGTGGCAAGGCCCTGCCCTCGTTCGCCGCGTTCGACAACGGCATTGCGCTCGCCGTGCCAGCTGGCCTGCGCCGGGAAAGCGGCTTCCTGACGCACCCGGTGTTCAACAGCCACCACAGCGAAACCGAGATGCTGCGCTACCTGCGCGCCCTGTCTGACAAGGACCTGGCGCTGGACCGCACCATGATCCCGCTGGGCTCTTGCACCATGAAGCTCAATGCGACCAGCGAGATGATCCCCATCACCTGGCCGGAGTTCGCGCACGTGCATCCTTTCGCACCGCGTGAACAACTCAAGGGCTACGACCTGCTCAATGAAGAACTGTGCGCCTGGCTGTCTCAAGCCACGGGCTATGCCGGCATCAGCCTGCAACCCAACGCCGGCTCACAGGGCGAATACGCCGGCCTGCTGATCATCAAGGCGTGGCACGAATCGCGCGGCGAAGGCCATCGCGACATCTGCCTGATTCCAGAATCGGCGCATGGCACGAACCCCGCCAGCGCCCACATGGCGGGCATGAAGGTGGTGGTCACCAAGTGTGATGCCGACGGCAACGTGGATCTGGATGACCTGCGCGCGAAGTGCGAACAGCACAGTGCCAACCTCGCGGCCGTCATGATCACCTACCCATCGACCTACGGGGTGTTCGAAACACGCGTCACCGAACTGTGCAAGCTGGTTCACGAACATGGCGGTCGCGTCTATGTAGACGGCGCCAACATGAATGCACTGGTTGGTTTGGCTGCACCGGGTCAATTCGGAGGTGATGTCAGCCACCTGAACCTGCACAAGACCTTCTGCATCCCCCACGGCGGTGGCGGGCCAGGTGTCGGCCCTGTCTGCGTGGCCGCAGACCTGGTCCCCTTCCTGCCCGCTCACCGCTCGGCCAGCCTGGGCACCGATGTGCAAGTGGGCGCTATTTCCGCAGCCCCGCTGGGCAACGCCGCCGTGCTGCCCATCAGTTGGATGTACATCCGCATGATGGGCGCCGAGGGCCTCAAGGCCGCCACAGAAGTGGCCATCCTCAATGCCAACTACGTGGCTGCCCGCTTGGCAGACCACTACGACATCCACTTCAGTGGTGGCAGCCAAACCGTCAAGGGCGGTGGCGTGGCACACGAGTGCATCCTCGATCTGCGTCCGCTCAAGGAAAGCAGCGGTGTCAGCGCCGAAGACGTCGCCAAGCGCCTGATCGACTATGGCTTCCACGCTCCGACGCTGAGCTTCCCGGTTGCCGGCACCTTGATGGTCGAGCCAACCGAGAGCGAATCCCGTTTTGAACTGGATCGCTTCTGCGACGCGATGATCGCCATCCGCGAGGAAATTCGCCAGGTCGAGCAAGGGCAATGGCCGCAGGATGACAACCCGCTCAAGCATGCTCCGCACACGGCCGCCAGCCTGATGACGAGCGACTGGGCACACCCCTATAGCCGCGAAACTGCCGCCTACCCGGTGGCTGCGTTGCGCCAGCAGAAGTACTGGTCGCCGGTCGGCCGCGTCGACAACGTCTACGGCGACCGCAACCTGTTCTGTTCCTGCGTGCCGGTCAGCGACTACGCTCAGTAAGTCAGCCGCTCGGGCTTCAAGTCATTGAGGATGGTCGTGGCGATCTCCTCAATCGACTTGTGGGTGGACGAGAGCCATGAAATGCCTTCACGGCGCATCATGGCCTCGGCCTGCGATACCTCATGACGGCAGTTTTCCAGGCTGGCATAGCGGCTGCCTGGGCGGCGCTCATTGCGGATCTGCGAAAGCCGTACCGGGTCGATCGTCAAACCGAAGCACTTTTTCTTGTGCGCCTTGAGCATCGGCGGCAGGAAGCCCCGGTCGAAGTCTTCAGGAATCAAGGGAACATTGGCCGCCTTGATGCCGTGCTGCATGGCCAGATACAGCGATGTGGGCGTCTTGCCGCATCGACTCACACCCACCAGCACCACATCGGCCATTTCCAGGTTACGCGCTGACTGACCGTCGTCATGCTCCAGGGCGAAGTTGATGGCGTCGATGCGGCTGTTGTATTCCGAATCCTTCGACACATCGCTGAATCGGCCGACCTTGTGGTTGGAGGGCAGGCCAAACTCCTCCTCCAGTGGCTCCACAAAGGTCTTGATCAGGTCAAAAACCTTGCCTTGACAGGTGCGGACAATGTCCAGCACATCGCGGTTCGCAAACGTGGTGAACACGATGGGGCGCTTGCCCTCGCGCTCAGCCACACCGTTGACCTCGCGAACCAGCTGGAACCCCTTGTCGACGGTATCAATGAAGGGGCGACGGATGTGACGTGCCTTGACAGCAAACTGGGCCATGATGGCGTTGCCCAGTGTCTCGGCAGTGATGCCCGTGCCATCCGACACGAAGAATACGGAACGATCAGACATGGAGACAAATCCGGCACGGCCGGCTCAAACCTGTGATGGCCGGATTGTCTCTCCAAAGAACACTGCCTGAAGGTCAAACGAGGTTCAATGTCACCTCGATATTGCCCCGTGTTGCGTTCGAGTAGGGGCAGACCTGATGCGCGGCCGCCACCAGCGCTTCTGCGACGTCACGTGGCCACTCGGGGACATGGATATTCAGCGTCACGGCAATGCCGAACCCTTTGTCCGTCGGGCCGATGCCCACGGCAGACTGGATCTGCGTGCCTGCCGGCAACAACTTCTTTTGTTGGCCAGCCACAAAGCCCATTGCGCCAATGAAGCAGGCTGCGTAGCCTGCAGCAAACAATTGCTCAGGGTTTGTGCCATCGCCCTTGCCGCCCATTTCGACGGGGCGAGCCAGAGCCACATCGAGTCGACGGTCGTTACTCACTGCTCGCCCGTCACGTCCGCCGGTAGCGGTTGCGTGGGCGGTGTAAATGACTTGCTTGAGAATCGTTGGGGTGCTCATGTCAGTACCTTTCATTTGACTTTCCATCAATTCAATTGTGTACAATTGAATTGATGGAAATGCTAAACAAGATCGAACTCAGGCGCAGATCGCACCCATAAAACCCTGCCAGCACGAGGGCAATTCGTCCGAAAACCCCGGATGACATGGTTTTACGAGCCCATGACCACCGCCAGGCCCGCCTTGCGCCTAAAATCCTCGCCAATCGTTGCAGCCAGACACCGTCGACCAGAACAACAACACCCAGTCGACTCCGTCAGCCAACCCGAATTTTTTACTATCTGGAGTTTGTAATGTCTCAACGCTTCGAGCCGACCGCTTTGGTCGTGCCCTTCGAACAATTGCGCATGTCCGACGTCGAAGTCGTCGGCGGCAAAAATGCCAGCCTGGGTGAAATGATCTCCCAGTTGCCCAACGGTGTACGTGTGCCTACAGGTTTTGCGACGACGGCTCACGCCTTCCGCGAGTTCCTCAAGCACGACGGCCTGTCGGACCGCATCAGCCAACGTCTGGCCACCCTCGACACCGAAGATGTCCGCGCCCTGGCTGCCGCTGGTGCAGAAATCCGCGGCTGGGTTGAAGCACAGCCCTTCCCTGCCGATCTGGAAAAAGCCATCCGCGACGCCTTCGTCACGCTCGCAGGCGACAACCTCGAAGCGTCCTTTGCAGTGCGCTCGTCGGCCACCGCAGAAGACCTGCCCGATGCATCGTTTGCAGGCCAACAGGAAACCTTCCTGAACGTCGTCGGCATCGAAGACATCCTCCACAAGATGAAGGAAGTGTTCGCCTCGCTGTACAACGACCGCGCCATTTCCTACCGTGTGCACAAGGGCTTTGCCCATGACGTGGTAGCCCTGTCTGCCGGTGTGCAGCGCATGGTGCGCTCGGACCTGGGCGCCGCTGGCGTGATGTTCACCATCGACACCGAATCGGGCTTCCCCGATGTGGTGTTCATCACCTCCAGCTACGGCCTGGGTGAAACCGTGGTGCAAGGTGCCGTCAACCCTGACGAGTTCTATGCTCACAAGCCAGCATTGAAAGCCGGCAAGCAAGCCGTCATCCGCCGCAACCTGGGTTCCAAGCTGATCAAGATGGAGTTCAGCACCCCGGAAGAAAAGGCCGCCACCGGCAAGCTGGTCAAGACCGTCGACACCACGGTCGAAGCACGCAACCGTTACAGCCTGACCAACGACGACGTCACCGAGCTGGCCAAGTACGCACTGATCATCGAAGAGCACTATGGCCGCCCGATGGACATCGAGTGGGGCAAGGACGGCATCGACGGCAAGCTCTACATCCTGCAAGCACGCCCTGAAACGGTGAAGAGCCAGCAAACCGGCCAGTCCGAGCAGCGCTTCAAGCTCAAGAGCACCGGCACCGTGCTGGCCGAAGGCCGCGCCATTGGTCAAAAGATCGGCACCGGCCCTGTTCGTCTGGTGCACTCCATCACCGAAATGGACCGCGTGCAACCTGGTGACGTCCTGGTCACCGACATGACGGACCCCAACTGGGAACCCGTGATGAAGCGCGCCAGTGCCATCGTCACCAACCGCGGTGGTCGTACCTGCCACGCCGCCATCATTGCGCGCGAATTGGGCATCCCTGCCGTGGTAGGTTGTGGCGACGCAACCGAGCGACTGAAGGACGGCGCCCTGGTGACCGTGGCCTGCTCTGAAGGCGATACCGGCTTCATCTACGACGGCCTGCTGGAAACCGAAGTCACCGAAGTGACTCGTGGCGAAATGCCGCACGTCGGCGTCAAGATCATGATGAACGTGGGCAATCCCCAACTGGCGTTCGACTTTGCCCAGATGCCCAACAGCGGCGTGGGTCTGGCTCGCCTCGAGTTCATCATCAACAACAACATTGGCGTGCACCCGAAGGCCATCCTCGACTATCCGAATGTCGACAGCGACCTGAAGAAAGCCGTCGAGTCGGTGGCCCGTGGCCATGCCAGCCCCCGCGCGTTCTACGTCGACAAGCTGGCCGAAGGCATCGCGACCATCGCTGCGGCTTTCTGGCCCAAGCCCGTCATCGTCCGCCTGTCCGACTTCAAGTCCAACGAGTACAAGAAGCTGATTGGTGGCTCGCGCTATGAGCCCGAGGAAGAAAACCCCATGCTGGGCTTCCGCGGTGCGTCTCGCTACATCAGCGAAGACTTTGGCGAAGCCTTTGCCATGGAATGCGAAGCCCTCAAGCGGGTGCGCATCGACATGGGCCTGACCAACGTCGAGATCATGGTGCCCTTCGTGCGCACCCTGAAGCAGGCTGAGCGTGTGACCAACATGCTGGCCGACCACGGTCTGATCCGTGGCGCCAAGGGCGGCGCAGATGGCCTGCGCGTCATCATGATGTGTGAAGTGCCCTCCAACGCCATCCTCGCCGAGCAGTTCCTCGAGTTCTTCGACGGCATGTCCATTGGCTCGAACGACCTGACCCAGCTCACACTGGGCCTCGACCGTGACTCCGGTCTCGAACTGCTGGCACAAGACTTCGACGAGCGTGATCCGGCCGTGAAGGCCATGATTTCGCGCGCCATCGCAGCCTGCCGCGCCACCGGCAAATACGTCGGCATCTGCGGTCAAGGCCCCAGCGATCACCCTGA
The DNA here is from genome assembly GCF_041909175.1 of Aquabacterium sp. Classification (GTDB taxonomy): domain Bacteria; phylum Pseudomonadota; class Gammaproteobacteria; order Burkholderiales; family Burkholderiaceae_C; genus Aquabacterium. The sequence goes on from NZ_JAYRDZ010000006.1 coordinate 184,770, forward strand.
TTTCGCTGACTGGCTGGCCGACGAAGGCATCGTGTCCATCTCGCTGAATCCGGACACCGTGTACGACACTTGGCAACGACTGGCAAAAAAGTAATATAATCGAAAGCTTTTCACCCGTCAGTTAATGACTTTCGGGTGGAAAGAGTCCCCTTGCCGTCTGCGGGTTTGACGCTTCGCGGCGGCTTCCATCAACTGGAATCCACAAGGAGTTTCCATGCGTCACTATGAAATCGTGCTGCTGATCCACCCGGATCAAAGCGAACAAGTTCCGGCCATGCTGGAGCGCTACAAGACCCTGATCACCTCCAACGGTGGCCAGGTGCACCGCGTTGAAGACTGGGGTCGCCGTCAACTGGCATACCAGATCAACAAGCTGGCCAAGGCTCACTACCTGTGCCTGAACATCGAGACGACCAAGGAAGTTCTGGCCGAGCTCGAAACCGGCTTCAAGTTCAACGACGCCGTTCTGCGCCACCTGACGGTCCAGAAGTCGAAGGCTGATACCAATCCTTCGATCATGATGAAGCAAGTTGAGCGTGAAGAGGCCCGCAAGGCTGCTCAGCAGGAGCAGGCTGCTGCCTGATTGATGCCGCAAGGCATCCAGCCGTAACGTCTGCAGTTCATGAACCGCGTGCTGTTGTCAGCCCAGATCATTGAACGCAAGGCACTGAGATACACCCCCGCCGGCCTACCCGCCCTGGATCTCGTACTCAAAAACGAGTCTGAAGTCACAGAGGCCCAGTCTTCCCGCAAGGTGACACTGGAAATCAGGTCAGTGGCCATCGGTCCGATTGCACTGCAATTGAACAAGATGGAAATCGGTAGCCCCATCGGGGTCACAGGTTTTCTGGGCATGTCTCGAGCTGGACGTGGCGTGCTGCTGCACATCACCGAACTCAACGAATCTATTTAACGAATCTATCTGGACACAAAGAGGTCATCATGGCTATCTCTCGTTCCAAGAACGGCAAGTTCTCCAAGGACCGCAAGACCAAGCGCAACACGCAGTCGCTGCTGTTCCGTCGCAAGCGTTTCTGCCGCTTCACCGTGGCTGGCGTCGAAGAAATCGACTACAAGGATGTCGACACCCTGCGTGACTTCATCTCTGAAAACGGCAAGATCATCCCCGCCCGCCTGACCGGCACCCGCGCGATCTACCAACGTCAACTGACGACCGCCATCAAGCGCGCCCGCTTCCTGGCACTGCTGCCCTACAGCGATCAGCACAAGGTCTAAGGAGTCATCGACATGCAAATCATCCTCCTCGAAAAAGTTGTCAACCTGGGCAACCTGGGCGATGTCGTCAAGGTGAAGGACGGCTACGCTCGTAACTTCCTGATCCCATCGGGCCGTGCTCGTCGCGCCACCGCTGCTGCCATCAAGGAATTCGAAGCCCGTCGTGCTGAGCTGGAAAAGGCTCAAGCCGAGAAGCTGGCTGCTGCCCAAGCCCTGGGCGAGCGCCTGAACGGCAAGTCGGTCAGCATCACCCAGAAGGCTGGTGTGGACGGTCGCCTGTTCGGCTCCGTGACCAACCACGACATCGCTGACGCACTGAAGGCTGCTGGTTACGACGTGGCCAAGCAACAAGTTCGCATGCCTTTCGGTCCGATCAAGACCGTGAGCGAATCGACCGTTCAAGTGGCTCTGCACACTGACGTGGTCGTTGACGTGAACGTCACCGTCATCGGCGAACACGCCTGATCGACAACGCTCAACCGGGCTTCTTGCCCGGATGATGCACACAAAGCCGGCCGATGCCGGCTTTGTTCATTTGGGGCCGCGTGAAAGTTGTCCACGCAGATCCCCAGCATTTCCCCCGGCTACCCACAGCCTTATCCACAGGCGGATCCCGCTAGCCCACGTATCATCGCTGTATGTCTGCCGTCTTCCCCGACCTTCCTTCTGCCACAGCCAATCTCAGCAAAGATGAAGTGGCCCGTCTGCGCCTGCCACCGCATTCCATCGAGGCTGAACAGAGCGTTCTGGGGGGGCTGCTGCTTGACAACAGCGCCTGGGATCGTGCGGCCGACCTGCTCAATGACAGCGACTTCTATCGCCATGAGCACCAACTGATCTACGCCGCCATCCAGACCCTGGTCAACGCCTCACGCCCTGCGGACGTGATCACGGTGTTCGAGCACCTGCAGTCCCTGGGCAAGGACAAAGAGGTCGGCGGGCTGACGTATCTGAACGCACTGGCGCAATCGGTTCCCAGCGCCGCCAACATGCGCCGCTATGCGGAAATCGTCCGTGAGCGTTCGGTTTTGCGCAAACTGGTATCGGCCAGCGACGAGATCGCCACCTCCGCTCTCAATCCGCAAGGGCGGGACGTCTCCACCATCCTCGACGAAGCCGAAGGCAAGATCCTGAAGATTGGCGAAGAAGGCAACAAGGGCCGCTCAGGCTTCCATGCCATGCCCTCGCTGGTCGTCGACCTGCTTGATCGCGTTCAGGAACTGGCCGACAACGGCGCGGAAGATGTCACCGGCGTGCGCACCGGTTTTTTCGATCTCGACAAAATGACCGCGGGCCTGCAAAAAGGCGACTTGATCATTCTGGCTGCACGCCCTTCCATGGGTAAAACAGCCTTTGCCCTGAACATCGGCGAAAACGTCGCAGTCAACGAAGGGCTGCCCGTCGCCGTGTTCTCCATGGAAATGGGTGCCTCGCAGTTAGCGTTGCGGATGGTCGGCTCCATCGGCCGCATCAACCAGCAGAACCTGCGAACCGGCAATCTGTCCAACGACGAGTGGAGCCGCCTGAGCGAGACGGTTGAAAAGCTGCAGCAGGCCAATGTGTTCATCGACGAAACACCGGCACTCTCGCCCAACGAGCTGCGATCCCGAGCCCGGCGTCTGGCCCGCCAGTTTGGCGGCACGCTGGGTCTGATCATCATCGATTACCTGCAGCTGATGAGCGGCTCTGGCGGCAGCAGCGAAGAAAACCGTGCCACGGTGATCGGTGAAATCTCCCGGGGGCTGAAGGCACTCGCCAAAGAGTTGCAGTGCCCTGTGATTGCCCTGTCTCAGCTGAACCGCTCGGTGGAAACACGACCGGACAAACGCCCGATGATGTCCGACCTGCGCGAGTCTGGGGCCATCGAACAGGATGCCGACGTCATCATGTTCATCTACCGGGACGAGTACTACAACAAAGAGTCCAAAGTGCCCGGCACGGCCGAGATCATCATCGGCAAACAGCGTAATGGCCCCGTGGGCAGCCTTCACCTTGGGTTCATGAAGGCCAACACGCGATTCGAGAACCTGGCGCCGGGCAGCTACGGCTCAGACGAATACTGATCTTCGCCGGCCTTTTCGGTATCGCCCGCCGCCGAACCTGGCAACGGGCGATCAAGCTGACACTTACTCGCGCTCACCGCCCAGCACGCCAAGGATGCTCAAGAGCGACTGGAACACGTTGTAGACATCCAGGTAAACCGCCAGCGTCGCGGTCACATAGTTCGTTTCGCCGCCATCCACGATGCGCTTCAGATCGAACAGGATGAAGGCTGAAAAAATCACGACTGCCATGGCCGACACGGCCAGCATGAGCGCCGGCAGTTGCAGCCAGATGTTGGCCACACCGGCCAGCAACAGCACGATAACGCCCATGAACAGCCACTTGCCCCAGCTGGAAATATCACGCTTGATGGTCGATGCCAGCGAGGCCATGGCGGCGAACACCATGGCCGTACCACCAAATGCCAGAGAGATCAGCTGAACCCCATTCTTGAAGCCCAGCACCGCGCCAATCAGGCGCGACAGCATCAGCCCCATGAAAAAGGTGAAGCCCAGCAGCAGCAGCACACCCACGCCAGAGTTCTTGTATTTCTCAATGCCAAAGAAAAAGGCAAAAGAGATGCCCATGAAGAGCATGAAACCAATCAGCGGGCTGCCAGAGAAAAGACTGAAATTGAACGCCACGCCCAGCCAGGCCCCCAGCACAGTGGGCACCATCGACAGCGCGAGCAGCGCATAGGTGTTGCGTAGCACGCGCTGACGCTGCTGGGCATACGCGCCACCGAACACGACATCCAGGGGCTTCATTGACCGATCCATACAGACTCCTTTCAGATCAGACGACTCATGCTTTCTATGAGTCCAAACAATGCAATTGGTTCGCGCCGACAACTCATCAGGACAGACGTCGTCGCAGCGATTCGTAAAGACAAATGGCGGCGGCAGCCGCCACATTCAAGGACTCTTCTCCGCCCGGCTGGGGAATGGACACGGTATAGGCGCATTGGCGCATCAATGCCTCGCCAACGCCCTGCCCCTCATGCCCCATGACCCAGGCGCAAGGCTCAGCCAACGGCGCCTGGTGCAGTTCATGATCCGCATGGGAACTGGTGGCGATCATCTGCACGCCCAGGCTGACCAGATCTTCTGGCTGCACCTGCTCCACCAGATGCAACGCAAAATGGGCCCCCATGCCAGCGCGCAGCACTTTAGGTGACCACAGCGCTGCGGTGCCCTTCATGGCCACGACTTGCCTCACACCCAGGGCCGAAGCACTGCGCAGGATGCTGCCCACATTGCCCGCATCCTGAACCCGGTCCAACACCACCGTCGCCACACCGGACAACAAACTGGAGTGGGCTTCATCCATAGGGCGCGCAAGCAAAAAGCCCAGACGCGCGGGAGACTCCAGGCCAGAGAATGTGGCCCACAGTGCCTGAGGCACGACCACCACCCTGGCTGCCTGCCGGGCCAACTCGGTCAACCGGACCGCCAGCGGGTCTACCCCGCTACCCATACCATGCTCGCCCAGCCAGGCCACATCGGCAATGACGGCCACGGGCACCTGCTGCCCCCGCTCCAGGCATGCAGAGCACAGGTGATCCCCCTCCAGCCAGACTTCACCCAGCTTGCGGTAGGCATTCGGATCCTGGGCCAGCTTGCGCAGGCGCTGGATGGTCGGGTTGTCTCGCGACGTGATGAGCTGAACTGAAGTCATCTGATTCTTCGAAATCCGGGGAGGCTCAAACAGGGTCCTTCAGCACCGCCTTCACCGGCCCGAAACTTCGGCGGTGGGCTGCGATCGGTCCATGTTCACGCAAGGCTGCCAGGTGGTCTGCTGTGGGGTAGCCCTTGTGGGTTGCGAAGCCATATTCAGGATGAGCGAGATCCAATTCATCACACCAACGGTCACGGTGAACCTTGGCCAGAATGGATGCTGCAGAAATGGCAGGCACCTTCGCATCGCCTTTCACAATGGCCTCAGCGGGGATCTTGAGCACCGGAATGCGATTGCCATCGACCAGCACCATGCCGGGCTTGAGTCTCAAGCCCTCCACCGCGCGGCGCATCGCCAGCATGGTCGCCTGCAGAATATTGAGGCGATCGATTTCCTCCACCGAGGCCTCGGCAATGCAGAAGCACAGGGCTTTGGACCTGATCTCATCGAACAGCCGCTCGCGCTGGCGGGCACTCAGCTTCTTCGAGTCAGCCAGCCCCGCAATGGGCTGCTGATCGTCCAGTATGACGGCGGCAGCCACCACGGGCCCAGCCAAGGGCCCGCGCCCCGCCTCATCCACACCGGCCATCAGGGCATGAACCTGCCACGACAACCCCATTTGCTCAGACATGCGCACCTCCACCAAGCAGCGCTGCAATGGCGTCCGTGGCGCACCGAGCGGTGTCTCTGCGCAAAGTGTGATGCAGCGCCTCAAAGCGGACCTGCAAGGCCGCTACGTGCTCAGGCTGATTCAGCCAGGCCATGATATCTGCCGCAAGCTGCGCTGGAGTTGCTGCATGCTGCAGCCGCTCAGGCACCGCAAAATCACGCAGCAAGATATTCGGCAAGCCCACCCAGGGCAAATAGCCCAGGTTTTTCATCAGCAACCAACTCAGTGGGCTCACTTTGTAGGCGATCACCATCGGGCGCTTGAAAAGCGCCGCCTCCAGCGTGGCCGTGCCACTGGCGATCAACGTGACATCGCAAGCGGCCAATGCATCATGAGACTGCCCCTCTACAACCGCCAGAGGTGCATCTGGCGCGTACTGAGCCACCAATGGGTCGATCATGCTCCGCAGGCTGGGCACCGCCGGCAGCACAAAACGCAGGTTTGGATGCTGGCGACTCAATAGCGCGACAGTCTGCAAAAACGTCGGAGCGATGTGCGCAATTTCAGAACGGCGGCTGCCTGGCAGCACCGCCACGACTTGATCTGCCGCGGCAAAGCCCAAGCGCTGCCTGGCCCCCTCTTTATCCGGGATCAACGGAATCGCATCAGCCAATGGATGCCCTACATAAGTCGCTGCAATGCCCTTGGCGTGGTAGATCTCCGGCTCGAAGGGGAACAGGCAGAGGATGTGATCCGCGGAGCGCGCGATCTTGTTGATGCGCCCTCCCCGCCATGCCCAGATGGAAGGACTGACGAAATGGACCGTTTTGATACCCCGCGACTTCAGGCGCGCCTCCAGGCCCAGATTGAAGTCCGGGGCATCCACCCCGACAAAAACGTCAGGAGGGCTATCGAGCAGACGTTGGGCAAGCTGATCACGGATCCCGGCAATCTCGCGGTAATGCTTCAACGCATCCACGAAACCGAAAACGGACAGCCGCTCATGCGGCCACCAGGCATCAAAGCCTTGCCGGGCCATGTTCGGCCCACCAATGCCCGCAGCCTGCAGCCCCGGCCAGCGCTCGTTCATGCCACCAAGCAACAGGCTGGCAAGCAAGTCACCTGATGCCTCACCCGCGACCATGGCGACACGGGGTGACTGAGTTGCCCCAGCCCCCCCGGAAGGATCCCTTGCTTGCATCACCCGCTCAGCGCACGATGCCGCGAGACGCTTCCGCCAGGAAGGTCAGCATGTTGTCGATATCGACATCTGCCTCCGGCGTCTGCCCGCGCAGCCCTTCGATTTCGGCCTTGGCCGCGTCCAGCGTCAAACCCTTGCGGTACAGCAGCTTGTACATCTGCTTGAGCATGCTCAGGCGCTCTGCGGAGTAGCCGTGCCGACGCGGGCCTTCCTGATGCACGTTCTGAACTTCCCCAGGGTTGCCCGCAGCCATCACGAATGGTGGCAAATCCTGAGACAGACGGGTCTGGAAGCCCAGCATGGCGTAATCACCCACGCGCACAAACTGGTGGATGCCACTCATGCCGCCAATCAGGGTGTGATGGCCCACCGTGACGTGTCCAGCAAATTGCACCGAGTTGGCAATGGTGTTGTCATTGCCGATCACACAGTCATGCGCCACGTGAACGTAGGCCATGATCCAGTTGTCATCCCCGATCTGTGTCTGGCCCTTGTCCTGGACCGTACCTGTGTTGAACGTCGTGAACTCCCGGATCGTGTTGCGGTCACCAATGATGAGCTTCGTCGGCTCACCCTTGTATTTCTTGTCCTGGGGGTCTGCACCCACGGACGCGAATTGGAAAATCCGGTTCTCGCGCCCGATCGTCGTGTGGCCTTCGATCACGCAATGCGGCCCGACAACGGTTCCGTCGCCGATACGGACATGGGGACCCACCATCGTGTAGGCACCGATCGACACATCATTGCCCAGCTCGGCAGCTGGGTCGACCAGCGCCGTCGGGTGGATTTGAGCCATGGCTACCCCCTTCAACCCACCGTACGCTGTGTGCACATCAACTGCGCCTCGACAGCCACCTCGTCGCCAACCAAAGCTTTGGCCGAGAACTTGTAGATGCCAGCCTTCGCACGCTCGACCTTGACATCAAGGATCAGCTGATCACCGGGCTCAACCGGGCGCTTGAAGCGGGCGTTATCGATACCGACGAAGTAGTAGACGGTCTTCTGGTCAGCATTGATGCCCATGCCGTCGAACACCAGAATGCCCGCAGCCTGCGCCAGGGCTTCCAGCATCATCACACCCGGCATCACGGGACGGCCAGGGAAATGCCCCTGAAAGAACGGCTCATTGATGCTCACGTTCTTGATGGCCCGGATGCGAACGTTCTTTTCAATCTCCAGCACCCGATCCACCATCAGCATGGGGTAACGGTGCGGAAGCTTTTCAAGAATCTTGTGAATGTCCATCGTTGTCATGGTTTTTTAGCTGTTTTTCGATCGCCCGCAAGCGATCTCTCATGGAATACAAATGACGAGCTGTGGCGGCGTTCTTTTCCCATGCTGCGTTTTCGTCGAACGGGAACACACCGGTATACAGCCCTGGCTTGTGAATCGAACGGGTAACCAGGGTGCCGGACGACACATGCACGCCTTCGGCCAGCGTCAGGTGCCCCAGCACCATGCCCGCACCACCCACCGTGCAATGGGCACCGATTTTCGCACTTCCGGCCACACCTGCACAGCCGGCCATGGCTACATGCTCGCCAATGTGAACGTTGTGGCCGATCTGAACCAGGTTGTCCAGCTTGACACCGTTTTCAACCACCGTGTCGTCCAGAGCACCTCGATCGATGCAGGTGTTGGCGCCGATTTCGACATGGTCACCGATGCGAACCGCACCCAACTGCTCGATCTTGACCCACTGGCCCTCATGGGGTGCGAAACCGAAACCATCGGCACCGATCACGACCCCGCTGTGGAAAATGCAAGCGGCACCAACTGTGCAATCAAAACCGATCACCACATGGGCGGACAGCCGGGTCGATGCGCCAATCCGCGCATGGCGACCGATCACGCAGTGCGGACCGATCACAGCGTCATCACCGATCACCGCACCGGCTTCGATAACGGCCAAGGGGCCCACTGTGACGCGCTCGCCAATCACGGCGGTGGGGTCAACGACCGCGGAGGGGTGGATCTCGCAACTGGGCGCCGGTCGAGTTCGCGCCGCCCACCACTGGGTCAGCCTGGCAAAGTAAAGATAGGGGTCAGGCGTGACGATCGCTGCGCCACGCTCACATGCGGCGTCTTTCAGTGCCGGAGCAACGATCACGCAAGCAGCTTGTGTCGACTCCAGTTGCGATCGGTACTTGGGGTGGGCCAGAAAAGCGATGCTCTGGCTCCCGGCTGTCTCCAGGGGAGCCATGGTGGCGACCCACAGATCTGCCGCACCGACCAGTTCACCACCCAAAGCCGAAACAATCTCACCCAGCGTAGCCCCCAGGGCGCCGCTGCCCATGGGCTGCTGCGAGGTCATGGTCACTTACCTGCGCCGTTCAGGGCTCGAATCACCTTGTCGGTGATGTCCACGCGAGGGCCAGCAAAGACAGCCTCCTGCACGATCAGGTCATACTTCTCCTGATCGAATATCTGTCGGACCACCCGGTTGGCACGATCGAGCACCACATTGAGTTCTTCGTTCTTGCGCTGAGCCAGATCTTCTTGAAACTCACGGCCCTTGCGCTTGATCTCACGGTCTTGTTCAACCAAGTCGCGCTGACGGCGGGCACGCTCGGCCTCGGACAGCGCCGGGCCTTCCTTGTCAAAGCGATCCGATGCCGATTTCAGACGCTGGGTTCCGTCAACCAGCTCTTTCTCTCGACGGCTGAACTCCTGCTCCAGCTTGGCCTGAGCGGCCTTGGCGGGCGCAGAGTCACGCAAGACCTTGTCCAGATTCACATAGCCGATTTTCAGATCCTGTGCTTGCACGCAGGCCGCAGCCAGCAGCAAGGCCGCTGCCGGCAACAGAGTCTTCAAAGAGAATTTCATAGTCAGGATCAAAACGTCGAACCAATCTGGAACTGCAACTTCTGAATGCTGTCGGTGCTGTACTTGACCACAGGCTGGCCCCAGCTCAGCTTGAGAGGCCCGACTGGCGAGATCCAGCTGATGCCCATACCGACCGAAGCACGCAAGCCTTTGTGCTCGTCTTCAATCTCGTCGTTCCAGACGTTACCGGCATCAAAGTAGCCGAACAACCGCAGGGAGCGATCATTACCGGCCCCCGGGAACGGAATATACAACTCGTTGTTCATGGTGAACTTGCGGCTGCCACCAACGCTGGTGCCGTTGAAGTCCATGGGGCCCAGGGTATTTTGCTCAAAGCCGCGCACCGAGCCCAGGCCACCGGCATAGAAGTTCTTGAAAACAGGGAACTCCTTGCCCCCCAGCCCCTTGCCGTACCCCAACTCCATGTTGAAGCCGTAGGCATACTGACCACCCAATGGGATGTACTGCTGGAATTGGTAGCTGCTCTTGAAGTAGCGGGTGTCCAGTGCGACGCCCAACTCCAAATTCAAGCGCTGATAGCGCCCCTGTGTCGGTGTGATCACGCTGTCGCGCGAGTCACGCGCCCAACCCACGGTCAAAGGCAAGGACGAACTGGTGGAGCCGAACAGATCGCGGTAGTGGCGATAGTTCTCAGGCAAGCCCACATCGCCCTTGATGGTGGTTTGTTCCGCACCGATACCGAAGAACACCGTGTCATATTCGGTGAACGGCACCCCGAAACGCAGGGCCACACCGGGTGTTTCGATTTCGTAGTCACCACCTTGACTCGACAGCGGCTTGGACGTCCGATAGAAGATGTCGAATGACCGAGAAATACCGTCATCGGTGAAGTACGGGTCGACCGTGCTCAGCACGATGGCGCGGTTGTATTTGCTGGTATTGACTTCCAGCCCCAGCGAGTTACCCGAACCAAAGATGTTGTCCTGCTTGATCGAGGCTGTCAGCGACACCTTTTCCGAACTGGAGAAGCCCGCGCCCAGCATCAGGTTGCCGGTTGGTTTTTCTTCCACTGTCACGGTCAGGTCGACCTGATCCTGGGTCCCAGGCACTTCAACCGTGTCGACACTGACCTGCTTGAAGTAGCCCAGGCGGTCAACACGGTCGCGCGACAACTTGATCTTCTGACCGTCATACCAGGCCGACTCGAACTGACGGAACTCCCGGCGAATGACCTCATCGCGCGTCCGAGAGTTACCGGCCACGTTCACTCGACGCACATACACACGGCGCTGAGGGACTGCGTTGAACACGGCTACGACGGTACCCTTCTCCCGGTTGATCTCCGGGCGGAAGTCAACACGTGCAAAGGCGTAGCCGAATGCAGCGAAACGGTCCGTGAATGCCTTGGTGGTCGACGCCACATCTTCTGCACGATAGGCCTCGCCAGGCTGAACTGTCACCAGCGAGCGGAACTCATCATCCTTACCCAGGTAGTCGCCGTCAAGCTTCACACCAGTGACGGTGTACAGCGGACCTTCCGTCACATTGATGGTGATCGAGATGTCCTGCTTGTCTGGTGAAATCGCCACCTGTGTCGAGTCAATCTTGAACTCGAGGTAACCACGGTTCATGTAGTACGACTTGACGCGCTCCAGATCGGCATTCAACTTGGCTCGCGCGTACTGATCTGCCTTGGTGTACCAGGTCAGCCAGCCACCGGTGCGCAGATCCATCTGGGACACCAAGGTGCTTTCCGGGAAGGCCTTGGTCCCCGTGATTCGGATGCTCTTGATCTTGGCCGTTTCGCCTTCGTTCACTGTGAAAGTGACGTTGACACGGTTGCGCTCCATCGGCGTGATGGTGGTGACCACTTCCACGCCATAGAGCGAACGCGACAAATACTGGCGCTTCAACTCTGTTTCGGCACGATCTGCCAGGGCACGGTCGAAAGGCTGGCCCTCACCGATACCCACATCCTTCAGGGCCTTGACCAGATTTTCCTTGTCGAATTCCTTGGTGCCGACGAAGTCCACCTTCGCGATCACCGGACGCTCCTCAACGATCACCACGATGACTTTGCCATCGATCTCGATGCGAGCATCCTTGAAAAGGCCTGTTGCAAACAGCGAGCGCAGCGCCGTTGAGCCCTTGTCGTCCGTGTAGGTGTCGCCCACACGGAACGGCAACGATGCAAACACCGTCCCGGCATCTGCACGCTGCAGCCCTTCGACCCGAATGTCCTTGAGAACAAACGGCTCAACCGCAAAGGCAGCGGTGTGGAACATGGACACCGCGGCCATCGCGGCAACCAGAGTCGGCTTCAGCCGAAATACGTTCGAAGAGAGGAGTTGCATGCAGAAATCAATGCGAGGCCAGCAAGCGAGCCAGGTCGTTGTAAATAGCGAGGGACATCATCAGCAACATCACGGCTACGCCGCCACGCTGCAGTCTTTCCAGCCACATCGGTGAAATGGGCCGACCAGTCAATCCTTCGAAAAGATAATACATGAGGTGCCCACCATCGAGCACCGGCAAAGGCAAGAGATTCAATACGCCGAGGCTGACACTCACCAGTGCCAGGAACCCCAAATAATGCACCCACCCGAGTTCAGCAGTACGCCCAGCATAATCTGCAATCGTCAAGGGACCCGACAGGTTTTTCAAGGAAGCTTGCCCGATCAGCATTTTGCCAAGCATGCCCAAGCTCATCGCGGAGACATCCCAGGTCTTCCTGACGGCGCGGGTCACCCCTTCGATGGGACCGTATTGCACCTTGACGATGGCTGGCTGTGCGCCAATGCCCGCCTCGATGCGAGCCATCTGCTCACCCAGGATGGTCTTGATCACCGGGGTCACCGTCACGTTCAAGCGCTGGGTACCGCGCTCAATGAGCAAGTCGACGGGCTTGGCTTGCCCATGATCCTGGCTTTCGCGTATCCACTGGCGCAATTGCGAGGCATCGACCGGAATACGGCCATTCAATTGCAACACGCGATCACCTTCGCGCAGACCAGCCTGCGCAGCAGGACCTTCTGCCGGCACCATGGCAATCAAAGGCTCAGCGTAAGGGCCATTGAGCCCTAGCCGATCCAGCAGTCGACTGTCCACCTCTGCGGCGGGGATGCTACTGGTACGCAAACGCAGGATGCGATGACCTTGAACAGCCGGGCTGGCCTCGTCAGCACGCCCCGCCACCACATCCAGTTCGAGATCCACACCATCCAAAGCAGCCTGGGTGAACTGCCACTGCAGATCGCTGATGGAACGAATACGCTCCCACTCTCGCTCATGACCACTGGCTGCACCAGCCGGCACCCTGGCTACTGCCAACACCTCGTCGCCAGCCCGCAGGCCAGCCTGTTCCGCCAGGGAAGTAGATTTAGGTTGCCCCAACCATGGACGCAATTCGTCCACGCCAGCCCAGTTCACGCCGGCATACAACAAGACAGCCAGCAACAAATTCGCACAGGGCCCCGCAGCCACGATGAACGCCCGCTGCCAGAGCGTCTTGCGATTGAACGCACGAGCCCGCTCCGCGGGAGCGACGGCGCCCTCACGCTCATCCAGCATCTTGACGTAACCGCCCAAAGGCAAGGCTGACACGACAAATTCCGTTTCACCTCGCATGCGGCTCCAGATTACCTGCCCGAAGCCGACGGAAAACCGCAACACCTTGACGTCGCAGGCCACCGCGGCGCGGTAGTGGCCATATTCATGGATGACCACCAGTACACCGATGGTGACCAGAAATGCGAGGACGGTTAACAGCATGACTCAGACTCTGTTCGACACAGCGGCCGTCAGGCTACCATGGTTGAGACCAGACGGGCCGCTTCTCGGCGTGCCCGCGCATCCAGTTGAAGCAAACCGTGCACCGAAGCACACTCGCCCGCAGCTGCATGAACGGCATCCAGCGTCCGGACGTTCAGCTCATGGATCTGGTCGAAGCGGATACGCCGATTCAAAAACGACTCTACGGCGACCTCGTTGGCGGCGTTCAGGATGGCTGTCGACCCCGCAGGGGCCTTCAAGGTCGCCCAAGCCAACTGCAGACCTGGAAAGCGAGTTGCGTCAGCCTCTTCAAATGTCAGTGCGCTGAGTCTGGAGAAGTCGAGGACATCCGCCCCGGATTCGATGCGATTCGGCCATGACAGGCCGTAGGCAATTGGCACACGCATATCGGGCGTACCCAATTGCGCCAGAATCGAATGGTCACGGCAAACCACCATCGAATGGATGATGCTCTGCGGATGCAACACCACTTTGATGCGTTCAGGCTCCAGGTTAAAGAGCCAGCGCGCCTCAATGACTTCAAGCGCCTTGTTCATCATCGTGGCTGAATCGACGGAGATCTTGCGCCCCATGACCCAATTGGGGTGGGCGCAGGCCTCCTCCGGTGTCACCGAGGACAATGTCGCCGGGTCACGCTGCCGGAAAGGACCACCCGACGCGGTCAGAATGATGTGGTCAACGCGTGCGGACCAGGTCGACGGGTCCTGGGGCAGGCATTGAAAAATGGCTGAATGCTCGCTGTCTATAGGTAGCAACGTTGCGCCGAAATGGGTCACGGCATCCATGAAGAACGCCCCGCCTACGACCAAGGCCTCCTTGTTGGCCAGCAGCAGACGCTTGCCTGCGCGTGCCGCAGCCAGACACGGTGCCAGACCGGCCGCCCCGACGATGGCAGCCATCACCACATCCACATCCGGGTGCGCAGCCACCTCGCACAGCGCCTTGGCACCATCGAGCACTTCCGTCTGCAATCCCTGCTCGCTCAGGCGCTTGCGCAGTTCCCGTGCACGGGTCACGTCGGGCATGACCGCAAACCGAGGTCTCCATTGCACGCACTGCGCAAAGAGTTCGTCAACACGACTGGCACCCGTCAGTGCAAACACTTCAAATTGCCCTGGATGTCGAGACAAGACATCCAGCGTGTTCGTTCCGATCGAGCCAGTCGATCCCAGCACACAGATGCGCTGGCGCGCCACCTCCGGGAGGGGAGACTTCAGTTCAACCATGACACAAAGACATCAAAGCCAACGACATCGGGAAGACAGGCAGCAGTGCGTCGATCCGATCCAGAACTCCACCATGCCCGGGCAGCAATTGACTGCTGTCTTTTGCGCCGGCCTGTCGCTTGACCAATGATTCAAACAGATCACCCACCACACTCATGCCCGTCAAAGCCAGCAAGGCTGCGATCATGCCCCACCAATTCAATCCAGCGAGCAAATGACTGTAAAGACTGGGCGAATCCACGCCCACATGGCGGTCTATCCAGATCCACACACAAGCGAGCAGCATCACGGCCAACATCCCCGACCACACCCCTTCCCAACTCTTGCCTGGGCTGATGGTCGGCGCCAACTTGTGCTTTCCGAATGCACGCCCGCCAAAATAGGCACCGATATCGGCTGCCCAGACCAGGCAAAACACCGACAACAGAAAATTGAGCCCTTGCGCCTTGCTCTCAACAAGAGCCAACCACGCCATGGTCAATATGCAGACCCCGAGCACCGCGCGCCACGAGGAAGCGACCCACTTCCAGTGTGAGTTACCGAAGCGCAGCATGGCCGCACCACCCAAAACCCACAGTGCGGTAGCGACCCACCAAACCACCGACGGCACAACGAAGCCGACGAGCGGCAGCCCGGACAGGTGAACATGAGGCGCTGCAGCCTGCTCAGCCGGGCCGTACGCACCCAGGCCCCAGGGGTCCAGATGCGACGACTGGGCCAGCGCATTGGCCGCCAGAGCAACCACAACGGCCATCCACCAAGCCCTCACACCCGGCCATTCATTGAGTCGAGCCCACTCCCAGCCAGCCGCGCTGATGAACAGCAGGCTCAGCAGCGCAAATGGCCAGAGCGCTTGCACAGCGAGACAGGGTAGCAAGATGGCTACCAGGATGAGCGCGGTGATGACGCGTTGTTTGAGCATGTCGTTCAGTGCCCTGAAGGTTGATCGGTTGAGCCTACTGCCCCACCCAGTGCGCCAGCCCCCTGCCCTGACTCGCCAACGTCGCCAAAACGGCGCTCGCGTTGCGCGAAGGTCGACAGCGCCTGATCAAGTTGGCTGGCGTCAAAGTCTGGCCAGAGACAGTCGGAAAAATACAGCTCGGCATACGCAGACTGCCACAACAGGAAGTTGGAAAGCCTCACCTCGCCTCCGGTGCGAATCAGCAGATCAGGGTCTGGCGCATAAGCCATCGTCATATAGGAGGACAAGGCCGCCTCATCCAACTGTGCGGCAGCCAGGCCGTCGCGCATCGCTTTCTGGCATGCCTGCACGATGTCCCAGCGCCCGCCGTAATTGAAGGCCACGGTCAAGGTCAATCTGGAATTGGCCGCAGTCTTGGCCTGAGCGTCCAGCAATGCATCGCGAATCTTGGGCGACACATTCTCCAGATCGCCCGCGATGCGAATCCGCACGCCATCGGCACACAGCTTCGTGAGGTGCTTGGCAACGGCCACCAACAACAGACTCATCAGGCCGGAGACCTCTTCCTCTGGTCGCTTCCAGTTCTCGGAAGAAAATGCAAACACCGTCAGGTACTCGATACCGCGGTCGACACTGGCTTGCACAACCGAAACCAGCGCATCCACGCCAGCCTTGTGCCCCACGCCGCGCGGCATCATGCGTTTGCGCGCCCATCGGCCGTTACCGTCCATGACGATGGCCACATGACGGGGAACGGTCTCAAATGTTGGGGGCTGAGCCATGGTCTAAGACATTACAGAAATAAAAAGAGGCGGACGATCCGCCTCCTGACGCGTGGAGTCACACACCGGCATCCCGGCAGCAACCCCAACGCGGTGACATGTGCCGACACCTGGTCAGACAGCGAGGATTTCAGCTTCCTTGCCTTGCACCAGCTTGTCGATCTCGGCGATGGTACGGTCGGTCAGCTTCTGGATGTCATCCTGAGAACGACGCTCGTCGTCTTCAGTGATTTCCTTGTCCTTGAGCAGACGCTTGGCCTGTTCATTGGCATCGCGGCGCAGGTTGCGCACCGCCACCTTGGCATCTTCGCCTTCACCCCGAACCACCTTGGTCAGGTCACGACGGCGTTCTTCGGTCAGCGGCGGCATCGGGACACGAATCAGGTCACCTTGAGCCGACGGATTCAAGCCCAGATCGGATTCTCGAATGGCCTTCTCGATCTTCGGGCCAAGACCCTTTTCCCATGGCTGCACGCTGATGTTGCGCGCGTCGATGAGGGTCACGTTGGCAACCTGACTGACCGGCACCATCGAGCCGTAGTACTCGACGTGGACCTGATCGAGGATGCCGGGGTGGGCCCGACCCGTGCGGATCTTGGCCAGTTCATTCTTGAACGCTTCAACCGACTTGAGCATCTTGTGCTCGACGGTTTTCTTGATGTCTGCAATGCTCATGGAGTGCTCCGGATCACACGTGAACCAGGGTGCCTTCATCTTCGCCCATCACCACGCGCTTGAGCGCGCCGGGCTTGAAGATGGAAAACACCTTCAGGGGCAGATTCTGATCGCGACACAGGGCAAATGCCGTCGCATCCAGAACCTGAAGATTCTTGATCAAGGCTTCGTCGAAGGTGATCGAGCTGTAGCGCACAGCCTCGGGATCCTTCTTCGGGTCGGCGGTATAGACCCCATCGACCTTGGTGGCCTTCAGCATCACCTCCGCACCGACTTCCGCGCCACGCAAGGCAGCCGCGGTATCCGTGGTGAAGAAGGGATTGCCTGTGCCTGCGGCAAAGATGACCACCTTGCCCTCTTCCAGATACTGCAAGGCCTTGGGCCGCACATAGGGCTCGACAACCTGCTCGATGCTGATGGCAGACATCACGCGAGCGGTCATGCCTTCCTGGCGCATGGTGTCTGCCAGAGCCAGCGAGTTCATCACCGTCGCCAGCATGCCCATGTAGTCGGCAGTGGCCCGGTCCATACCGACTGAGCCGCCAGCCACACCACGGAAGATATTGCCACCGCCAATCACGACCGCGACCTCACAACCCAGCGCCGTGATCTCCTGAATCTCCTTGACCATGCGAACAATGGTTGCACGGTTGATGCCGTATGCATCGTCGC
This sequence comes from Aquabacterium sp., assembly GCF_041909175.1. Classification (GTDB taxonomy): domain Bacteria; phylum Pseudomonadota; class Gammaproteobacteria; order Burkholderiales; family Burkholderiaceae_C; genus Aquabacterium. Next base: position 202,393 of record NZ_JAYRDZ010000006.1, read on the forward strand.
CCATGAGGGCCTCACCCGAGAGTTTCAGCAGAATGCGCTTGTAGGCTGGCATGCGATCGTCCTTGCAGCTTATTGTTGTGGGCGCATGAACGTGGCTCGATGCGCCTGCTTGAGAGGCAAAGCCGCGCGGGAAGTTCCCTTCCCGCGCAACCATCGGGTTTACTGACCCTTGGCAGCGGCCATGGTGGCGGCCACTTCAGCAGCGAAGTCGTCTTGCTTCTTCTCGATGCCTTCACCCACCACGAACATGGTGAAGCCCTTCACGGCGGTGTTGGCGCCCTTCAGGTATTGCTCGACGGATTGCTTGCCGTCTGCAGCCTTCACGAAGACCTGGTTCAGCAGAGAGACTTCCTTCAGGTACTTCTGCACAGCGCCTTCAATCATCTTGGCGGCGATGTCAGCAGGCTTGCCAGATTCGGCAGCCTTGGCCGTAGCGACACTGCGCTCGGTCTCGATCAGATCGGCAGGCACGTCAGCGGAGGACAGTGCAACCGGCTTCATGGCAGCGATGTGCATGGCCACGTCCTTGGCAGCCACATCATCACCGTCGAACTCGACGATCACGCCAATGCGGCTACCGTGCAGGTAAGTAGCCAGCTTGCCGCCAGCAGCGTAACGCTTGAAGCGACGGATCGACATGTTTTCACCGATCTTGCCGATCAGACCCTTGCGGACTTCTTCCACGGTCGGGCCAAAGCCGTCTTGCGACAGCGGCAGATCAGCGATGGCGGCCACATCAGCAGGGTTGTTCTGGGCGATCAACTGAGCGACCGACTTGGCGAAAGCCAGGAACGAATCGTTCTTGGACACGAAGTCGGTTTCGCAGTTGATTTCGACCAGGGCGCCAGTTGCGCCGTCCACCGTGGAAGCCACCACACCTTCAGCCGTCACGCGGGAAGCGGCCTTCGAAGCCTTGCTACCCAGCTTGACGCGCAGGATTTCTTCAGCCTTGGCGAAATCGCCATCGGCTTCCGTCAGAGCCTTCTTGCACTCCATCATGGGTGCGTCGGTCTTGGCGCGCAGTTCGGCAACCATACTGGCGGTGATTGCGGGCATAACTTTCTCCGTTTAGTTCAGGCGCGGTGTCATCACCGCGACATTTTCAGAATTTGTTGTAAAAAAGGGGCTGAATCAGCCCCCTGTGTGTGTGGCTCAGAGGCGATCAGGCCGCTTCGTTGACTTCCACAAACTCGTCGTCGCCGGTAGCGGCTTGCGCCACGTCGTTGACGGCGTTGGCGCGGCCTTCCAGCACGGCGTCAGCCACAGCCTTGGCGTACAGAGCCACAGCCTTGGCGGAGTCATCGTTGCCAGGGATCACGTAGTCGATGCCTTCGGGCGAGTGGTTGGTGTCCACCACGCCGATCACGGGAATGCCCAGCTTCTTGGCTTCAGCGATGGCAATCTTGTGATAGCCAACGTCGATCACGAACAGGGCGTCCGGCAGAGCAGCCATGTCCTGGATGCCGCCGATATCCTTTTCCAGCTTGGCCAGTTCACGTTGGAACAGCAGGCCTTCCTTCTTGCTCAGTTGTTCCAGACCGGTTTCAACTTGAGCTTGCATGTCCTTGAGCTTCTTCAGGGAACCCTTGACGGTCTTGAAGTTGGTCAGCATGCCACCCAGCCAGCGCTGGTCAACGAAAGGCACGCCAGCGCGCAGAGCTTCTGCAGCGACGAATTCACGTGCTTGACGCTTGGTACCCACCATCATGATGGTGCCGCGGCGAGCCGACAGCTGGCGCACGAACTTCATGGCCTCTTCAAACGCGGGCAGCGTCTTTTCGAGGTTGATGATGTGAATCTTGTTGCGATGCCCGAAGATGAAGGGGGCCATCTTGGGGTTCCAGAAGCGGGTTTGGTGGCCGAAGTGCACACCAGCTTCCAGCATTTCACGCATGGACACTGCCATTTTTTTGCTCCAGAGGTTTGGTCTAGAAGTCCGGCAAATATCGCAGCTGAACGCTGCAACACCTTGGTCGTGCCGGCTTCGCGATTAATTTGGCCGAACCATTTCGGTCAAACCTAAAGATTGTAGCACGTTAGCGAGCCTTTACCGCTTGCGGCTTGACTTTCGCCCCGACGCCTTGCCTGTGGACGTCTTCGCGCCAGCCGCATTGGGTGAACTTCCGCCGGACGATCGAGCCGGCACTTTCTTCGCCGCGCGTTTGGCTGCGCGCTTGACCTCCCGGTCCGTACGCTGAACCTCCAGCAACTCGTCCTGCGGGCTGCCAGCGCCATCCCACTCAGGATTCAACATGCGAGGCTTCTTGCGGCCCGAGGACGCGGATGATGCCTGAGTCGAGCCACCCTCCCCCTCTTTCACCAGGCGGAAATCGATCTTGCGGCTATCCAGATCGACGCGACTGACCTGTACGCGCACACGGGTGCCCACGCCATAACGCACCCCGGTTCTCTCGCCTCGCAACTCCTGGCGAGCCTCATCAAAACGGAAATACTCCCCACCCAATTCCGTGATGTGAATCAGCCCCTCGACATACAAGCTGTCCAACTGAACAAACAAACCGAAGCTGGTTGCCGCGCTGACCGTGCCACCATACTCTTCACCCAGACGCTCACGCATGTACATGCACTTGAGCCACGCCTCGACATCACGAGACGCCTCGTCGGCACGACGCTCATTGGCACTGCAATGAATCCCGGCTGTTTCCCAGGCCGCAACCTCTTCCGGCGGCAACTTGATCCGCATCGTTGACTTCGTTGGCGCCGGCGGCAAGCCCTTGCTTTGACCACCCCTCGAACCAGGCCGCCCCTTGAATGTCCCCACAGAAGATTGCACCGGTGGCAATTTGAGGATGTAGCGGCTGCTACCAAGCAAGGCCTTGATCACCCTGTGCACCAACAGGTCCGGGTACCGCCGAATCGGGCTGGTGAAGTGGGTGTAGGCCTCGTAGGCCAAACCAAAGTGACCACTGTTGATCGGGGTGTACATGGCTTGCTGCATAGAGCGCAGCAGCATGGTATGAATCTGCTGCGCATCAGGGCGGCCTTTGCTGGCCTCCGCCAGCGCCTGGAATTCGCCTGGCGTGGGCTCTTCACTCAGACTCAAGCCCAACCCCAGAGCCTTCAGATAGTTTTTCAGGGTGGATCGCTTCTCCGGCGTCGGCCCTTCGTGCACCCGAAACAGCGAGGGCTGCTTGGCGCGCATGATGAAATCTGCCGAGCACACATTGGCAGCCAGCATGGCCTCCTCGATCAGACGGTGGGCTTCTGTGCGGACACGCGGAACGATCTTGGCAATGCGTCCATTCTCGTCACAGACAATTTGCGTTTCAGTCGTGTCGAAATCAACTGCCCCCCGCTTGGCCCGCGCCTTCAGCAAGGCGCGATAAACATCGTGCAGATCGAGCAGATGCGGCACTACCGCAGCGCGCCGCAGCGCTTCCGGCCCGCGCGTGTTACCAAGAATCGAGGCAACCTCGTTGTACGTCAAGCGGGCATGCGAACAGATGACCGACGGATAAAACTGATAAGCATGGATCTCCCCTTCCGCGGAGATCAGCATGTCGCACACCATAGACAGGCGCTCGACCTCGGGGTTCAGCGAGCACAGCCCGTTGGACAACTTCTCCGGCAGCATGGGAATGACGCGGCGGGGAAAATAAACCGATGTGGCGCGCTCGTAGGCATCGCGATCCAGCGGATCACCAGGCTTCACGTAGTGGCTGACATCCGCAATGGCGACAATCAGACGCCAGCCGTTGGGCTTCTTGCCACGACCAACCACAGCAGGTTCGCAGTAAACCGCATCGTCGAAATCGCGGGCATCCTCCCCGTCAATCGTCACCAGCGGCACGTCGGTGAGATCAATGCGGTTGCGCTTGTCGGCAGGCCGCAATTTTTCAGGCAGCTTGGCCGCCTGGGCCAGCACGTCGTCATTGAATCGATGCGGGACCTCGTACTTGCGCACGGCAATCTCGATTTCCATGCCGGGGTCGTCAATCCCGCCCAGCACCTCGACAACCCGACCAACAGGCTGAGCATGCAAGGAAGGCACCTCGGTCAACTCGACGGAAACAACCTGCCCAGGCTGCGCGCTGGCGATGCCTTTGGCCGGGATGATGATGTCCTGACCAAACCGGCGATCTTCTGGCGCCACGAGCCAGACCCCACCCTCATTCAGCAAACGGCCGATGATCGGGGTCTTGCGACGCTCCATGATTTCAAGAACCTGCCCCTCGGGTCGCCCTCTGCGGTCAAAACGCAACACCCGAACTTTGACGCGGTCACGGTGCAGGACGCTGCGCATTTCCTGGGGAGACAGATAGATGCTGACAGCTCCATCGTCAGACACAACAAAGCCATGCCCGTCACGGTGGCCCTGGACTTCGCCGACGATCTCGCTCATCAAATTCACAAAATGTGGTGTGGTGCTTGTCATAAGCTTGATTTTGATGCTAGAATTCAATTCTTCGCTGCTGACAACAAAACAAATTTGTTGACGACAGCAAGACAACCAAGTTGCGGGCGGGCCGAAAGGCCTACAAGCTGACTAAAAAAGCTTGCCCAGGTGGCGGAATTGGTAGACGCACTAGTTTCAGGTACTAGCGGGTAACTCCGTGGAGGTTCGAGTCCTCTCCTGGGCACCAAGCAACGCAACATGGATGTCTTTTGAAGATCAGTACCTGCCCAGGTGGCGGAATTGGTAGACGCACTAGTTTCAGGTACTAGCGGGTAACTCCGTGGAGGTTCGAGTCCTCTCCTGGGCACCATATTCAAGAAAAGCCGCATGAGTCACATCATGCGGCTTTTTTCTTGGCCAAACGGTCAGCCATCGTGTCTACACAATAAAAAAGGCAACCCCCTTGCGGGATGTTGCCTTTGGCAGACAGGCGCAAAACGCCAATCAGACAGCAAAGCGCTTGGCCAGCCCTTCGGGACGCAGCGTGTCGTACTCTTCAAACGGCTGGTGGATCCAGGGGCTGGTCGGCAGCGTTTCGACGTAATAGTCGGGCGTGAAGGTGGAAATACCCTTCACCCACAAGACAGCGGAACGCAACTCGGTGATAGCCGGCATGCTGCGCAGTCGCTCCACAACGGCAGCCAGCGTCACACCGGAGTCAGCGAGGTCGTCAACCAACAACACACGCCCCGCCAACTCACCCTTCGGCATCGTGATGTACTTGGCCATGTCCAGGCGCCCCTGGATGGTGCCACCTTCCGCGCGGTAGGAGCTGGTTGCCATGATGCCCAGAGGCTTGTCGAAAACACGCGACAACACATCACCAGGACGCAGACCACCACGAGCCAGACACAGGATCTGATCGAATTGCCAGCCGGAGTTGTGAACCTTCAGGGCGAGACGCTCGGTGATGTTGTGATACTCGTCCCAGGATACATACAGGTGCTTGCCATCATCGGTCAGCATGGGATCTCCAATCTTCCTTCGGTGCAACCAGCAGGACAGCCTGCCGGCTTGGTTGTCGTTGATTTGAATTGAATACGCTCGCCATCAGCCCTTGTAAGGGTGACGCAGCAGGATGGTGTGGTCGCGGTCGGGGCCAGTAGACACCATGTCAATGGGCGCACCGATGAAAGCCTGCACACGCTCCAGATAGGCGCGCGCATTGGCTGGCAGCGCATCCCATGAAGTCAGGCCAAAGGTCGTGCCTTCCCAGCCCGGGAAGGTTTCATAGATGGGTTTGCATGATGCGATCTCGTCGGCATCCAGGGGCAGGATATCGACCCGCTCGCCATTGAGTTCATAGCCCACGCACATCTTGATTTCAGAAAGACCATCCAGCACGTCCAGCTTGGTGATACACAAACCGGACACCCCGTTGATCAGTACGGAACGCTTCAAGGCTGCGGCATCAAGCCAGCCACAGCGACGCGCACGCCCCGTGACCGTGCCACGCTCCTGACCCACCGTAGACAAATGGTGGCCAACGGTGCCAGGCTCATCCATGTCCAGCTCTGTCGGGAAAGGACCGCTGCCAACGCGCGTGGTGTAGGCCTTGGTGATACCCAGGATGTAGTGAAGCTTGTCGGGGCCCACACCGGAGCCGGCCGCTGCATTACCAGCGACACAGTTGCTCGACGTCACGAACGGGTAGGTACCGTGGTCGATGTCCAGCAAGGTGCCTTGTGCGCCCTCGAACAGGATGCTGCCACCCTTTTGATTGGTTTCGTGAATGCGTACACCCACGTCCGCCAGCATGGGCAGGATTTCCTGAGCGGCCTTCATGGCGTTCTCGTAGATCGGCTGGAATTCCAGCGTCGAACCCTTGAGGTAGCCAGCCAACGCGAAATTGTGCAGGTCAAGCAATTCACGCAGCTTGCGGGCAAAGCGGTCAGGATGCTTCAGGTCCTGCACGCGCAGGGCGCGGCGGGCCACCTTGTCTTCGTAGGCGGGGCCGATGCCTTTGCCTGTCGTGCCGATCTTGCCACTGCCGCTGGACTCGCGCAGTGCCTCACGGGCACGGTCCACTTCGACGTGGAACGGCAGAATCAATGGGCAGGACTCGCTGATGAACAGACGAGAGCGCACGTTCAGGCCAGCCGCCTCCAGACGCTTGATTTCCGTCAGCAGGTGCTCGGGATCAACCACCACACCGTTGCCGATGTAGCAGGCCACGCCATCGCGCATGATGCCCGACGGGATCAGCTGGAGAGCGGTCTTCTTGCCATTGATGACCAGGGTGTGGCCAGCGTTGTGACCACCCTGGAATCGCACCACACCAGCGGCGTGGTCAGTGAGCCAGTCAACGACTTTGCCCTTGCCCTCATCACCCCATTGGGTACCCACGACCACAACATTGCGGCCAACCGAGGCTGTACTGGTACGAGCCGACGCGGGATTACTTTGCATGACTGAATCCTGTATCCAAATCGTTGTCGGACAGACGAGCCTCAGCGGGCTCGAACCGTCCATTGTCCATCCACCTGCACCAGTTCCCGGTTGCAGTTGAACACCTGGACTTCTTCTTCGTGTCCGGGCAGCACACTCACCACCGTGAGGCCCTGCTGCCGCAGTTGACGGATGGCCTGGCGCAGGGATGCATCCTGAGCCCAGGGGGCACGGATGGCGTCCTCGACAGGCGCATCAGATTGCCCTGCCAGCAGTTCGGCCACCACCTTGAGATCAAGGCTGAAGCCAACCGCTGGACGACGACGCCCGAAGATGGCGCCCACTTCGTCGTATCGGCCACCCCGCAGCACAGCGTGCGAACAACCCTGCGCATAAACAGCAAACCGGCTGCCACTGTAGTACGCGTAGCCGCTCAGGTCAGACAGATCAAAGCCGATCCGGACCTCGGGGTGCGCGGCACGCAGTTGCGCCGCCAGCCACGCCAGCTCGGTCAGCGCCTGCTCAACGAGCGGGTGCGCGGGCAAAATGGAGCGGGCACGGACCAGCACCTCATCGCCACCGTACATGGTGGTCAATGCCGCCAGCGTCTCACCAACGCCGGACGGGAGCACTGAAAGCAACTCGCGAATGGTGGCGGCATCCTTGGCAGCCAGCGCAATCAGCAGTTCGCTCTTCAACGCAACAGACAGCTGATCTGCCACACCCAGACCTGCCAGAACGCCGTCGAGCAAGCGGACATCGGCCAGATCACACACGAGACCGCTGACACCGGTGGCTTTCAGCCCCTCCAGCGCAAGCTCCTGCACCTCGAGATCGGCCTCAATACCGGCGTGGCCAAAGAGCTCGGCGCCAAACTGAAGCGGCTCACGACTGGCATGGGGGCCCGCCGGACGGGTATGCAACACCGGACCGCAGTAACACAGACGGGTCACACCAGGGCGATTCAGCAAGTGGGCGTCAATGCGTGCAACCTGTGGCGTGCTGTCTGCACGGATGCCCAGGGTGCGGCCACTCAGCTGGTCGACCAGCTTGAATGTTTTGAGATCAAGGGCATGCCCCGTACCCGACAGCAAGGACTCGATGTGCTCGAGCAAAGGAGGCATCACCAACTCGTACCCGCAGGCACGCGAGGCATCCAGCCACACGCGACGCAGCTCCTCCAGGCGTCTCGCCTGCGCGGGCAAGACATCGGCAATGTGCTCTGGCAACAGCCAAGCAGACGACATAAGAAATCAGAGGGGGGTTAAAAATGGGATTTTACCGGGGTCTGGCCCCAGTTGGCGGAGCAAATTTACTCACCAGCCGAATCTGGGCGGTGATCCTCGGCAAATTCGCGGCTCGGCGACGGGGTCAGGAGGCCCAGAACAGGGCCACCAACCCCACACCAATGCTGATCAAACCGAGAAAGCGCAGCTGACCATCAGACAGTTGAAGCGCCTGCTCGAACACCCGACGCCAGCCTTCCGGGTTGAAGAAGGGCAACAGGCCCTCAATCACCAGAACGAGGGCCAGAGCCTGCCAGAGGCTGACAGACATCCCTTACTTGTGAGATGACTTGGCGGCTGGCGCCACACCCGCACCGCGCATCGCCTTGAAAAACTCGGTGTTGGGATCGAGCACCATCACGTCAGACTTGCTACGGAAGGTGCTGCGATAGGCTTCCAGGCTGCGGTAGAACTGGGCAAATTGAGGATCGCGACCAAACGCCTCTGCGTAAATGACGGACGCCTTGGCATCCCCCTCGCCCTTGATCTTCTGCGCATCCTTGTAGGCTTCCGCAATGATCACTTCGCGCTGGCGATCGGCATCAGCCCGAACCTTTTCACTCTCGGCAGAGCCCTGAGAGCGCAGTTCGTTGGCCACGCGCTTGCGCTCGGACTCCATGCGCCGGTAGACGGAGTCGGTGATGTTGGCAGAGAAGTCAACGCGCTTGATGCGCACATCGACCACCTCGATACCAAAGGCCTTGGCGTCATCGCCCAGGCGGGCAATCACGCCACGCATGACCTTTTCGCGCTCCGAAGACAGGACCGCACCCACCGTGCGCTTGGTGACCTCTTCATTGAGAGCAGCCTGAACGATCGGGCTAAGACGGGTTTCCACGCTCTGAATGTCCGTGCCGGTGTTGCGAATGAACTGGAGTGGATCACGGATGCGCCACTTGACCAGCCAGTCGATCACCAGACTCTTCTTTTCAGCAGTGAAGATGGGTCGCGACTCGGGGCTGTCCAGCGTCTGAACGCGGCGATCCAGAAACACCACGTTCTGCAGGGGCGCTGGCAGCTTGAACTTCAGGCCCGGCTCGCTGACGACCTCCTTGACCTGGCCAAGTGCGTACACAACGGCAAAACGTCGCTGGTCAACAACAAACATGGAAGAGGACAGTACGACAAGCGCAAGGACTGCCCCGATGAGAATGGTTGCAATGCGATTCATGGTCAGATTCCTGGTCTCTGTCGATCAGCGTCCGTCACGGTCGCGGCTGCGAAGGTTGTCACGTGAACGGGCATCAGACGATGAACCCGAGTTGTTGCTTGATGCGCTCGAAGTGGCCTCACCCGCCGAGGAAGCAGCTGCTCCAGCAGCTGGTGCAGCGGAGGTCGAGCCATTGCCGCTGGTTGCCTGCAACACCTTGTCAAGCGGCAGATACAGCAGGTTGGAGCCAGAGCGCGCATCGATCATCACCTTGGTGACATTCGAGTAGACCTGCTGCATGGTATCGATGTACAGGCGATCACGGGTCACGCCCGGCGCTTTCTGGTACTCGGCCAACACGGCCTTGAAGCGTTGCGCATCGCCTTCAGCCTGTGCAACAACCCGGGCAGAGTAGGCCGCGGCCTCCTCTCGCAAGCGAGCTGAGGTACCTTGCGCCTTGGGGATCACATCGTTGGCATAGGCCTGGCCTTCGTTCTTCAAGCGCTCACGGTCCGCACCGGCCTTGAAGGCGTCATCAAACGCCGCCTGCACCTGCTCGGGCGCCTGCACACTCTGCACGTTCACGTTTTGAACGACCACACCGGCCTTCAGCTTGTCGAGCTGCGACTGGATGGACTTCACCAGCTCTGCGGCGATGGCGTCACGCTGCTCGTACAAGACGGAATCCATGGTGCTGTTGCCCACGATTTCACGCACGGCAGACTCCGCCGCCTGCATGACAGCCTCGTCAGAGCTGCGGTTCTCGAACAAATACTGCCTCGCATCGCTCAAGCGATACTGCACCGTGAAGCGAATGTCCACGATGTTCTCGTCACGCGTCAGCATCGAGGAGTCACGCAGACCCGTCGCCGGCATCACGGAGTTGCTGCCGACATCCACTGAACGCAACTGCGTCACATTGACGATTTCGTGGCTTTGGAAGGGGTAAGGTGCGCGCCACTGGAATCCGGCATCAACCGTGTGGCTGTAGCGCCCAAATGACGTCACGACGGCCTGCTGACCTTCCTGAACAATGAAAAAGCCACTGCCCAGCCATACCAGCACCACCAACCCGCCTAGCAGACCGAGGCCGATACCAGCGCCACTGTCCGACGGCGGCATCCCACCTTGTGGACCGCCATCACCGCCGCGCCCTGAAAAGAGTCCACGCAGCTTGCGATTCAGATCGCGATACAACTCATCCAGGTCGGGCGGGCCATCCTGCCGACCATTGTTGAGGGTCACCTGCGCCCCCTGAGGAAACGGCAAAGCCTGCCGCAGCATCCGGCCAGAGCGCCAAATTCCGCGTTGCAATGCGCCTGCTGCAAATGCGGCGACGGCGACGGCCACCTGCTTCAATGGCAGGGGATGCGATCGGGTTGGCTGAGCGCCAGGTTCCTGATTGAGCATGTTCATGTTCAAACTGATGTCGAGACATCCAGCACATCGGGCTGCACGACGACTGGTTGAGATTGGTCGGGATTGTGCATGGTGAATGAGCCAGCCAAACCCGGAAAGGTTCCGATATCTTCCGGTATACCGTTCAATGCCGTCTCGGCGATGACACCTCGCAACACGTCCAGCCCCTGCCCCTTCAAGGCACTGACAAAAACGCGCAGGCACCGACGCCCGGACGGCAACTCGTAAACGTCCAGTTGATGGCGGGGTTGCTGGTGGGGCCCCAGGCAGTCGCACTTGTTGAAGACGAGAACCTGGGGAATGTCTGCTGCGCCAATTTCGCCCAGCACCCGGATCACTTCCTCCAACTGTTCCAGCAGCACAGGACTGGCCGCATCGACCACATGCAAGAGCAGGTCGGCCTCGGCCGCCTCCTGCAAGGTGGCCTCGAAAGACTCCACCAGGCTGTGGGGCAGATCACGGATGAAACCCACCGTATCAGACAAGGTGATGCTGCGCTGCGCCTGGGTTAGATAGAACTGACGCGTGGTGGTATCGAGGGTGGCAAACAACTGGTCTGCCGCATACGAACCCGCCTTCGTGAAAGCATTGAACAGTGTCGACTTGCCCGCGTTGGTGTACCCGACGAGAGAAACGCGGTAAGTACCGGTACGCTCCCGCGCCCGCCGCTGCGTATTGCGCTGACGCTTGACCTTGATGAGCTGAGCTTTGAGCGACTTGATGCGCTGGTCGATCATGCGGCGGTCAAGCTCGAGCTGACGCTCGCCAGGACCACCCCGATGGCCGACACCACCGCGCTGCCGCTCCAAGTGGCTCCAACGACGTACGAGACGCGTTGAGAGGTATTGCAGGCGAGCGAGCTCGACCTGCAACTTGCCTTCATGGCTGCGCGCGCGAGCCCCGAAGATTTCGAGGATCAGACCCGTACGGTCCAGCACCTCTACACCCAGGTGGCGCTCCAGATTACGTTGCTGCGCAGGCGACAAGGCCTGGTCAAAAAGGACCGCCTTGGCCTGATGCAGCGTGACGATGTCTCTGATTTCGTCTGCTTTACCTGAGCCCACAAACAATGCCGCATCCGGTGCCTTGCGTCGGGCAATGACTTTTTCAACCGGATAGTCTCCGGCTGATTCAGCCAGCAAGGCCAGCTCGTCCAGCGTGGGGTCAAAAGATGAACCGGGGCCAAGGTCGACCCCAACGAGAACCACGCGCGGAGCGCCCCGCTCCGGCTGAATGGACGATGTGGACTGGGACAAAGTGTCTGTGATAGCTCAGGCTGAAGTGACAAAAAGCGCCAAAAGGAAACTCAGTTGGTTTCTTCAGGCGAATCGGACGCGTGGAAATTCACCGCGCGGCCTGGCACCACGGTGGAAATCGCGTGCTTGTAAACCATCTGGGTCACCGTGTTGCGCAGCAGCACAACATACTGATCGAAGGACTCAATGTGGCCCTGCAGCTTGATGCCGTTGACGAGGTAGATCGAAACCGGCACGTGCTCTCGACGCAGAAGGTTCAGAAACGGGTCTTGTAGGAGTTGCCCTTTGTTGCTCACGATATGCTCCGTGTTGAAAAGTTAGAGAATCCGCACCTTAACACAGCACCGCTGGGGCTGCGCTGCAAGAGTGCGGTGAATTACGGCAAAGGGGTTATTCTTTGTCGGTAAACGGGTTGTGGGACGTCTTCATCTCAATGCGCAGGGGCGTGCCAAACAGCTTGAAGTGCGTACGGAAGCGGCCTTCCAGATAGCGCTTGTAGGCATCTGTGACATGCTCCAGGGCATTGCCGTGGATGACGATGATGGGCGGGTTCTGACCACCCTGGTGGGCGTAGCGCAGCTTGGGCCTGGACATGCCAGCCCGCTTCGGCTGCTGGAATTCAACAGCTTCCTGAAGCAGGCGGGTCAGAACAGGCGTCGGCATCTTGCAGGTTGCCGCATTCCAGGAATCGATCAATGCTTTCCACAACGGCCCCAATCCCTGCCGCTTTTTGGCAGAAATATGGATAAGAGGCGCGAACTTCAGAAAAGCCAGGCGAGATTCGATTGAACGGTTCAGCATCTCACGCTGATAGCTGTCCACTGCATCCCACTTGTTCACAGCGAGCACCACGGCGCGTCCACTTTCTAGGATGTAACCAGCAATGTGGGCATCCTGGTCAGTCACCCCCTGGGTTGCATCCAGCAGCAACAGCACCACGTTGGCATCAGAGATGGCCTGCAGTGTCTTGACCACCGAGAATTTTTCGATGGCCTCAAAAACACGTCCCTTGCGACGCAGGCCAGCCGTGTCGATCAACTCGAAGCGCTTGCCATCACGCTCGAACGGCACGCTGATCGCGTCACGGGTCGTCCCGGGCATGTCGAAAGCCACGAGGCGCTCTTCGCCCAGCCAGGCATTGATCAGCGTCGATTTGCCAACATTGGGCCGCCCGGCCACCGCCAGGCGGATCGTGCGCTCGACCTCTTCACCAGGCTCTTCCTCGTCTTCTTCATCTGAGAAAAAGCCCTCCAACGCCATGTCGATGAGGCTGCGCACACCTTGACCATGCGCTGCAGAAACAGGAACGGGCTCACCCAAGCCCAGCTCAAAGAACTCGACCAGTTGCACGCCACCCTTCATGCCCTCTGCCTTGTTGGCAGCCAGGATGACTTTCTTGTTGGCTGTGCGCAGGTAGTTGGCGATGTCCTGATCTTGCGCCGACAGGCCGCCGCGCACGTCGACCACGAAGATCACGGCATCGGCTTCAGCAACAGCCTGACGCGTCTGCTTGGCCATCTCCTTGAAGATGCCATCGTTGCTATCAGGCTCAAAACCGCCGGTATCGATCACGATGAACTCGCGACTACCAGCTCGGCCTTCCCCATAGTGGCGATCGCGTGTCAGGCCCGCGTAGTCCGCCACGATGGCATCACGACTCTTGGTCAGGCGATTGAACAACGTCGATTTGCCGACGTTGGGTCGTCCGACCAGGGCAATGACAGGTTTCATGAAACTCCAGAGAAATCAGTTGGCACGCAGGCCGTACACCGTGCCCGATCGTGTCGCCACGATCAGGATGTTGTCGATCAGCACCGGTGCGGCACTCAGCGTGTTGTCGAGAGAGATACGCGCTACCGTGCGGCCATCCGCAGCAGACAGCACGTGCAGATAGCCATCGTGGTCAGCCACGGCAACCAGTTCACCCCAGACGGTAGGCGCGGACAAGCCGCGATATTGGAAACGGTCGACACGCCAGCGCACGTCGCCACTGTCGGTACGCCAGGCGGACAAGCGATCGGCACTGTCCGCACCAACCACCAGGCTAGCAGACGCACCCACGGCAGCAGCCCCCGTCTGAGGCTTCGTCCACACCAAGCGCCCGCGAGACATGTCTACACAACCAACGGACAACTGGTATGCGCGCACGCAAATGCTGTCACCCACGCGGGCTCCCGGGCCCACCAGATCAGCCAGGCGCTCCACCTCATTGGTACCGCGGGGCGTACCCAGGCTCAAGTCAAACAACACGCTGCCGCGGGTGGGGTCCAGCCCGACCAGGCGACTACCCTGCCCGACAGCCAGGGTATTGCGATAGGGCTGAAGCAGACCAGGGGCGGACAAGGACAGCGGGTCGCTGCCGGGGCGCTGGTATTGCCAGAGCCAACGCCCATCCTTGACGTCATACGCACGCACGGAGCGATCCACACCCTGGACGAAGACACGCTCGCCGGCGACCAGGGGGGCGGTGATCACACGCCCCGGCTGACGATCACGCCAGAGCACTTTGCCCTGATCCATGACTACCAATTCGTTTTCAGTGGTCACCACAGCGGCGTATCGACCGTCGCTGCCCACGCCAGCCGCCACTTTCGCGTCGACCTGACCACGCCAGCGGGTTGCGCCGGTGGTCGCATCCAGTGACACGACCTGACCGTCAGTTGTCGCCCACGCCACGGTTGTTCCAGTCACGGCAAGATTGGTGAAGCCGTCGGCTGACCCAATGCGCTGACTCCAGAGTACCGACACCTTCTGAGTCGGTGTCAGGTTTTCCAGCGGAGCAGGCTGCGGCTTGGTCGAGCCACAAGCAGTCAAGGCCGCAGCCACCACCCCCAGCGCAACAGCACTGATCAGGGAGCGTTGCGAACGGCGAACGGCAGAAACGATGGCAGAGCTGGTCATGATGGGAAACAGGTTCATGAACTTGAAAAACTTCAGTTCGAAGCCGCAGCAGAAGCCTGTGGCGCATGGCCCAGAGCGATCAGCTTGCCTTCGACAAAGCGACGGTATTCGACGGTGGGGGCCATGTCTTTCCAGGCCGCCTCGTAGGCTTTGATGGCCTCGGCAGATTTACCCTGCGCCATCAGCACATCACCGCGGCGATCGTCAGCCAAGGGTTTGAACCCGGCCGGCATATCAGCCTCCAGCGCCTTCAAGGCCGGATCATATTGCTTGGCATCCATGAGAAGTCCGGCCAGACGCAGGCGGGCAATCGCGACCAGGTCTTTGTTCTTGCCATGCTCGACTTCCCATTGCAGGGCGGCCCGGGCCGCATCGTCCTTGCTGGCAGCCAATTGGGCACGCGCCGCCAGCAGTGCGCCCTGCTCGGCATAGGTGGTACCCGCATAGTTCGCCGTGATGTCGTCAAATGCCTTGGAGGCTTTTGCCGCATCACCAGCCTGAACAGCACGATCAAGCTCCTCGTACAGGCCTGCTGCGGCCAATCCGCGCTTTTGCTGCCAGTAGCGGTAGCCAGTCCAGCCAGCGTATGCAGCCAAGGCCAGAATCAAAACCCAGGTGATCAGGTTGCCGTACTTTTTCCAGAAGTGCTTGACGTCCTCAAGCTGCTCCTGCTGTTCCAGATCGTATGTCGCCATGGATAGTGCGTTTGTTTTGTATGAGATTGAGATTATGACGGGCTACCAACCTGCAACATCGCTGCCCAGGCACCGATATCCTGCAAAGATTGTTGCGTCTGCTCGCCATTGTCTCGCAAGGGCTTGACCGACACTTGCCCCTGAGCCACTTCGTCGGGCCCAAAGACCAATGCAAAACGGGCACCGCTGGCATCGGCCTTCTTGAATTGAGACTTGGGGCTGGCTGGGCCCTCCTTGCCGGCGGGATTGAGTTGCACCGTCACACCACAACGACGCAACGACTCGATGGCCACCATCACAGGGGCCAGCGGCGTTCCCGCCATCACGACAGCGAAAGCATCAGGGGTCCGCACAGGAGCCTGGATCCCCACTTCCTGCAACAGCAGCAACATGCGCTCCATACCCAGGCCCCATCCAACTGCTGGGGCAGGTTTGCCGCCCAACTGCTCGATCAGACCGTCGTAGCGCCCGCCCCCGCAGACCGTTCCCTGAGAACCCAGCCGCTCCGTGACCCATTCGAAAACAGTCAGGTTGTAGTAGTCCATTCCCCGCACCAGACGGGTGTTGACCCGGTAGGCCACCCCGGCGGCACCCAGCACCGCACGCACCGCGTTGAAGTGCGCCAGCGAGGCTTCCCCCAGGAAATCCATCAACTTGGGTGCAGCTTCCACCACGGCTTGCATGGCGGGATTCTTGGTGTCAAGGATGCGCAACGGGTTGCTGTGCAGCCGTCGGCGAGCTTCCTCGTCCAGCAAGTCCGCATGTGCCTCCAGGTGCTTGATCAGGGCCTCACGGTGTGCCCGACGCTCGTCCGGCTGCCCCAGGCTGTTGAGCTCAAGCTTGACGTCTTCGCCCACCTTGAGCCCCAGGTCCTGCCACAGGGCCACCGTCATCAGGATCAGCTCGGCATCCACATCAGGACCCGAAAACCCGAGGACTTCGGCACCAACCTGATGGAACTGGCGGTAGCGCCCCTTTTGAGGCCGCTCATGCCGAAACATGGGTCCGATGTAGTACAGCCGCTTGCCACCTTCATACAGGAAGCTGTGCTCGTTGATGGCGCGCACGACACCAGCCGTACCTTCAGGACGCAGTGTCAGTTGGTCACCATTGAGGCTGTCGGCAAAGGAATACATTTCCTTTTCAACGATGTCCGTTACCTCGCCAAGGCCGCGCACGAACAAGGCGGTTGGCTCGACGATGGGCGTACGGATGTTCTGGTATCCGTAGCGACGCATCAGCTTGCGCACGGTTTCCTCGAACCATTCCCAGCGCGCCGATTCCGGCGGCAGGATGTCATTCATGCCTTTGATGGCCTGCAGCGTTTCTGCCATGTGAACAAGAAAAAGAGTGGCGGGACCAGCCCGCCAGGTCAATCAACAAAGAAGGCAGGCTATTGGCCGGCCTCCGGATCAGCTGCGGGGACCTCCCGCAAACCGCCGCTCGACGTAGTCTTGCACGATTTGCTGGAACTCGGTAGCGATGCCCTCGCCCCGCAATGTCATGGCTTTTTCGCCATCGATGAACACCGGCGCAGCTGGCGCCTCACCCGTACCAGGCAAACTGATACCGATGTCAGCATGCTTGCTTTCGCCCGGGCCATTGACGATGCACCCCATGACTGCCACCTTGAGTTTTTCAACCCCAGGGTAACTGGCGCGCCAAACTGGCATCTGGGCGCGCAGGTAGTCATCGATTTGCTTGGCCAACTCCTGGAACACCGTGCTGGTGGTCCGCCCACAACCTGGGCACGCGGTGACGCTGGGCACAAAGGTCCGCAAGCCAAGGGCCTGCAGAATTTCCATGGCCACCACGACTTCCTGGGTACGTGCCTCGCCAGGCTGCGGCGTCAGTGACACACGTATCGTGTCACCGATGCCTTCCTGAAGCAGGATGGACAGGGCTGCTGCACTCGCCACAGTGCCCTTCGTGCCCATGCCGGCCTCCGTCAGCCCAAGGTGCAAGGGGTAATCGCACCGCTGCGCCAAGCCACGATAAACGCTGATGAGATCTTGTACGCCACTGACCTTGCACGACAGGATGATCTGCTCGGGCCGCATACCCAGATCCTCAGCCTGCCGCGCAGACTGCAATGCCGAGTCGACCAACGCTTGATACATGACCTCTTGCGGAGACCATGGTTGCGGACGGCGTGCATTGTCATCCATCAGGCTGGCCAGCAACTCCTGGTCCAGGCTGCCCCAATTGACCCCGATGCGCACCACCTTGTCATAGCGCAGCGCCACCTCGATCATCTGTGCGAACTGGCGATCTTTTTTCTCACCCTTGCCGACATTGCCAGGGTTGATGCGGTACTTCGAGAGCGCTTCGGCACATGCCGGGTAGTCTGTGAGCAGGCGATGGCCGTTGTAATGGAAATCACCCACCAGGGGCACGTTCACCCCCATTCGGTCGAGCTGCTCACGTATGTAAGGCACAGCCTCGGCTGCCTCTGGCGTGTTGACCGTGATGCGAACCAACTCCGACCCGGCCTGCGCCAACTCCTTGACCTGGATAGCGGTACCGACCGCATCTACCGTGTCGGTATTGGTCATGGATTGAACACGGACAGGGGCATCCCCTCCCACGGTCACGACATGATCACCCCAGGCAATACGCGCCTGACGAGAGCGCCGTGGCGCTGGGTTGGCGATGGGAATCGGCAATCCGTCTGACAAAGCCTGACTCATTTCAGTTCAATTCGCGCCACGTTATTGCGCGTGTAGGGGGTCAGATCAACGGTCTGCCCACGGAAGGAAACCTGCATGCCCATGGCGTTACCAACCAGCAGGTGAAGCGGGGCCTGACCATCGATGCCGACTGTTTCACCCGCCGTGATGCGACGGGAGATGAGCTTCTGACCTTGTGCGTCTTTCACCTCGACCCATGCCGGGTCCTTGGCGAGCAGGACAAGGGGGGCTGCCGTTGCTGCGTTGCCGGTGACCACAGCAGAGGCTGCAGGGGTGGGTGCAGGTGCAGGCGCAGACGGGACAGCAACCGACTCGGTTGCACTGGCCACGGGTTCAGCCATGGGCGCGCTCGCACCCTGCGACTCTGAAGCAACGGCATCTGGCGCAGAGGCCGCCGACACCAGCGGCACTGAAGCAGGCATCGCAGGGGTAGAGGCGGCGGATGCGGCTGTCGGCGCCCCCAGGTGCGGCCACTGAATCGAATCTGGCAGGAGGTAGATGATCAAGGCTACCAGCAACAGCCCCAGCGGAGCGAGCCACTGCGGCCGCAGGAACGACTTGAGATCCAGATGCCAGCCACCATCAAAGCTGAGGTTGGCACTGCGCGAAGACTCTTTGAAAGGCTGATTCAAAGCCGGCTTGTCAGACACCAGCGGCATGGCCTTGGCAGCAGGCAGCGCCGCCAGCACAGGGACAGGATCGATCTTCAAGGCGCGACACACGGTCATGGCCAATGCCCGCGCAAAGTTGGCATCCAGCAGTTGATCCAGACGCCCCTCTTCCAGCGCGGTGATTTTGCCCGGCGCCACTTTGATTTGCGCAGCCAGCACATCGACCGCAAGCCCTTGCTGTATACGGGCCTCACGCAAGATCTGGCCTGCACTCAAGCCAGCAGATGAATCAGGTTGAACACTGTCAGTCATTGAATCGACCCAGTTCGAGGGCAATGGCTTCACGGGAGTTCGGGAAGCGGTTGCGCAAGGTGGCAGCAAGCTCGTCACGGGCAGGTGCATTGCCCAGCTTCTGCTCGATACGGACTCCCAGCCACAAGGAATCGGGCGTCACACGTTCAGCCACGTCGTTGACTCGGCGGATATAGAAACGGGCACGGTCATAGTCACCGCGCAAATAGAGCACGTTGGCCATGTTGTATGCAGCAGCGGGATTGGCGGGAGCCAACTCGAACGCATGCTGAAGCGTCTTCTCGGCATCCGGCAACAAGCCTGCCTTGGTCTGACAGACACCACGCGCCAGCGTCGTCCTGCCAGTATCAATGGACTTCGGGTAATTAACGGCCTTGGCAAACAACGCATCTGCTTCCGCGAACCTGCCCTGGTTGCAGAGCATCCACGCATAGTTATGCATGGCACTGCCGTTGCCCCCATCCAATTGCAAGGCGTATCGGAAACTTTCTTCTGCGAGCTTGGGCTCGGTCATGGCGCTGTAGATCAGGCCACGCAACTCATAAGCCTCAGACAGGCTGCCATCTACTGCAATGACCTGCTTGACTTCGTCCAAAGCAGTTGGGTAGTTGCCTTGCGAGAAATATGCGGCCGCCAACTCCAGACGAATCCGTGCCCGCTTGCGCGTAGGCGTGTCATCGGACTGGGTTGCAAGGTCATCAGAACGAGCACCAAAGGGTGCAGCCTTGACCGTACCGGGCAACACGGGCACCACCGACAGGATGGCCATCAGCACCAGTGATGCACCAGACATCCGACTGCTCAAAATCCTCATGCCTCAGTCTCCTTGCGCGTTGGATACAGCCATTCAACCCGTTGTAGACCCACCACCGACCTCAAGGCGCACCACCTGAACGGCAATGGGCTGGCGGGTCATGCGCTGATTGGCATTGGTTCGATCCTGAACCTCTCCTGCCAATTGACCACATGCGGCATCGATGTCATCACCCCGAGTTTTCCGGACGGTGGTGACGATACCAGCATCTGCCAGCAGCCGCGCAAAGGCCAGGACACGCTCATGTTTGGAGCGATGCAGTCCAGACTGCGGAAACGGATTGAATGGAATGAGATTGAACTTGCACGGCACCTTTCCCTTGACAAGGGAAATCAACTGCCGCGCATGCTCGTCTGTGTCATTGACACCATCGAGCATGCAGTATTCGAAGGTAATGAAATCGCGAGGTGCCGCTTGCAGGTAATCCTTGCAGGCGGCCATCAACTCGGCGATGGGGTACTTGCGATTGAGCGGCACCAGCTCGTCGCGCAACGGGTCGTTCGGTGCATGCAACGACACCGCCAGCGCCACAGGGCAATCTGTCTTGAGGCGCTCGATCATCGGCACCACGCCAGAGGTCGATACCGTCACACGGCGACGCGACAGCCCATAGCCATGGTCATCCAGCATGATTTTCAAAGCTGGAATCAGTGCATTGTAGTTCTGCAGGGGCTCGCCCATGCCCATCATCACCACATTGCTGATGATGCGATCAGAGGTGCCCAGACGCTTGCGCAAGCTGTGCTCGGCAAACCAGAGTTGCGCAATGATTTCACCGGTGGTCAGGTTGCGACTGAAACCCTGGTGACCCGTCGAACAGAAACGACACCCGACAGCGCAGCCAGCCTGGGAAGACACGCAGAGCGTGGCCCGGTCATCTTCGGGGATATAGACACTTTCGACGGCATTGCCACCGCCAACATCGAACAGCCATTTGATGGTGCCATCCGAGGAAACGTGTTCACTGATCACCTTCAGAGGTGTCAGTGTAGCCAAGCCTTGCAGCTTGCCACGAAGGGACTTGGCGAGATCCGACATCTGCTCGAAATCGGTCGCTCCCTTCTGATGTATCCAGCGAAACAACTGGGTGGCGCGAAACCGCTTCTCACCCAGTTTTTCGCAGAACGCCGCCAACCCCTCGAGGTCGAAATCAAGCAGATTGACAGCGCTCATACTTCTTCAGCTGAATCCGTTCAACCGCCGATCAGCGGCTGTAAACGTTCATGGCGGGGAAGAAGAAAGCCACTTCAACGGCGGCAGTTTCGGGGGCATCCGAACCGTGCACGGCGTTGGCGTCGATGCTGTCAGCGAAGTCAGCACGGATGGTACCGGCAGCAGCCTTCTTGGGGTCGGTAGCGCCCATCAGATCACGGTTCTTGGCGATGGCGCCTTCACCCTCGAGCACTTGCACGAACACAGGACCGGAGACCATGAAGTCCACCAGATCCTTGAAGAAAGGACGTTCCTTGTGCACAGCGTAGAACTGCTCGGCTTCACCGCGCGACAGTTGCACCAGCTTGCCAGCCACAACCTTCAGGCCAGCGCCTTCAAAGCGGCTGATGATTTGACCGATCACGTTCTTGGCGACAGCATCGGGCTTGATGATCGACAGGGTGCGTTCGATAGCCATTTGTAATTTCTCCTGAGTCCAAAAGACTTGACAAAACCCGGCATTGTATCGCCGGGTCATTTCAATTTGAAGTTAAAACCTGAAATCAGCGACGACCGCGTCGGCCACCACCGCCACCGGAACGGCCACCGCCGCCCGAGCGGGTGTTGAAATACGCGTCCGCCCCGATATAGCCGACCGACGTCTGCATCGGATCAGGCTGACGCGGACCGCCCTTGCGGTTATCCGACGAGGTCCGGTTGCTGTCCTGATCCGGACGACCAAAGCCCTGACTGATGCGCTTGGAGCCCTTGGCAAAACGCTTGTCAAAGGTCTGCTCCAATGGATTCGGAATAGGCCCGATGTGGTCCTGATCGTCGTCGTAATCCGACTGAGCGGCACGCGGCGCACCTTGAGGGGGGCGCTGGTCACGCGGCGGGCGATTGTTGCCGCCCTGGTTGCCGCCGGACTGGAAGCCCTGCTGCTGGCGGTTGCGACCTTGCTGGGGCTTGTTGTTGCCCTTGCCGCCTTGCTGCTGACGACCCTGACGACCACCCTGGCGGTTGCCATTCAGCCCGACCATGCTCTTGACGGCCCGCACATCGGACTCGCCCAACTCAACCCAGACACCACGCTTGAGGCCACGCGGCAGCACGATGGCGCCATAGCGCACACGGATCAGACGACTGACCGTGAGGCCCACAGCCTCGAACAATTTGCGCACTTCACGGTTGCGGCCTTCGGTGATCACCACGCGATACCAGTGGTTGACCCCCTCGCCGCCACCGTTTTCAATCGACTTGAATGAGGCCACCTGCCCTTCGATGTTGACGCCTTCCAGCAGACGTGCGCGCGAACCCTCGTCGAGCAAGCCCAACACGCGCACCGCGTACTCGCGCTCCACACCGAAGCGCGGGTGCATCAATTGGTTCGCCAGCTCACCGGAAGTCGTGAACAACAGCAGGCCTTCGGTGTTGAGGTCAAGACGCCCCACTGACATCCACTTGCCGTGCTGCAGCCGCGGCAACCGACGGAAAACCGTAGGGCGCCCCTGCGGATCGTCATGGGTCACCACCTCGCCCACGGGCTTGTGATAGGCCAGGATGCGCGCAGGTTGAGGCGCGATGCGGATCTTGACCGGCTTGCCAGCCACCTTGACCTGGTCACCAAAGGACACACGCTGACCGATATGGGCCACCTCACCGTTCACGGTGATCTGACCATCCTCAATCATCTGCTCGATGTCACGACGCGAACCCACGCCCGACTGAGCCAGCACTTTCTGCAACTTGGGCGCATCAGGCTCAGGCAGCAGCACACGCTTGGTCGATTCTGCCCCCTCTTCCACCTCTTCGGCGCGCTCGGCGTCGAAGTTGCCGGAAGTCAGCTCGGCAAACACCTCATTGGCCTGCTCAGAAGCAATAACAGCCCGGCGGGAAGCCCCGCCTTCCTCGGCATCCGAACCAGATGGCTCTTCGCCGCCGGCCGCACCACGGTCAGCACGCGGTTCACGATCACCCCTGTCGCCACGGTCTCGCCGATTGCGATCCCGACGACCTGGACGATCACGACGCTGCCCATCACCCTCACCACGAGCCTCGACCGAATCACCTTCGGCTGAGACCTCGCCATCGGCATCAGCAACCACGCCATCAGGCTTGGCGGCCAACTCTTCTGGCGCAAGCGACAAGAACCCACCGCCAGCAGGCTCTTGTGCAACCGCAGCAGGCACGCTGTCGTCGGCGGCATTCGCAGCTGCCGCAACGTCCACAGCCTCATCTGCCACAACAGCCTTCTTGCGCGGAGCGCGTTTGGGCTTGGCCGCAGGGACATCGCCCTCGGCAGCCTGGGCTGGAGCCGGCGCCTCAGGCGCCTCAGCTGCCTCGACCTTGCGACGACGAGGCGCACGCTTCACGGCCGGAGCAGCATCCTCCTGAGGACTGGATTCGGAGGCAACCGCCTCCGCCTTAGGGGCCACCCGGCGCGTGCGCTTGGGCTTTTCAGCCGGTGTCGCCGCCGTCTCAGCTGGCTGATTTACGGGATCGTTCGAGTCTTGCATGGACGCGTCTTCAGAGGTCATGAGCAGGTGGTGAATAGTCGGACGACCCGTTCACCGGCTCGTCGTTATCTGTTGTCGTTTCAGCGGGTGAGGTATGTGCCGCCGGCTGTGAAAGGTGGGGCTCGGAATCTGGCAAGAGTTCAGGCTGGGCCTCGATCAGATCGCCTTGGTCTGTGTCGACCGCACCGGCAACCAGCGACTCGTCGTCAAGCACAGCTTCCAGCCCAGGCAGCAGCCCTTGCGCACCAGGCAGGTCATCCAACGCAGGCAACTGCGAGAGGCTGGCCAGACCCATGTCATCGAGAAACTGCCGCGTGGTGGCGTAGAGACCCGGTCGCCCGGGGCCATCACGATGCCCAATAACCTCGATCCAGCCCCGATCTTCCAGTTGCTTGACCATCTGCGTGCTGACTGTCACACCACGGATGTCTTCGATGTCGCCGCGGGTGACAGGCTGCTTGTACGCGATGATGGCCAGCGTTTCGAGTGTGGCACGGGTGTACTTGGTCGGCTTTTCCGGATTGAGCCGATCCAGATAAGCCTGCACATCGGCACGAGTCTGGAAACGCCACCCGGAGGCAAGCTCACGCAACTCGACACCGCGGTCATCCCAATCGGCAGAAATGGCAGCCAGCATGGCACGCACCCCGTCCGCAGACAGCGTGTCGTCAAACAAGGTACGCATTTCGCGCACCGTCATCGGCTGGTCGGCACATAAAAGTGCTGCTTCCAGAATGCGTTGGGCATCCTGAGGATTGAGGATTTCCATCTCTTCAATCGAAAAATACGGGCAACCCATCTGGGCTGAAGGCCGTCCGCCATGCGATCAATGCGGTACAGGCTTGAACGAACGCTCTTGCGGCCTGGGAAACCGGCTTCTCCGGTTTGTTGGGCGTGTAGACACCGTGGACCGAGACCCGATCACTCACCGCGCTTGGGCACACCGGCCCACCTCGCACGATGCGATGCTGAACACATTATGCACCAGTTGCCGCTTTTTCGGCGGCCTCCTGCAAAATGCGCCACGCCGAAGCCATATCTGACGGCAAGGGGGACTCAAATTGACAGGCTTCCCCGGTTGAGGGGTGGATAAAGCCGAGCCTGAATGCATGCAAGGCCTGTCGCCCCATGCCCAGCGCAGGCTTGCCGCCATAAAGCACATCCGCAACCAGGGGCAGACCTTTGCTGGAGAGATGCACGCGAATCTGATGTGTACGACCAGTATGCAGTGTGCACTCCACCGCGCTGTACTGTCCCCAGCCATCATCCAGCCGTGCCCGCGTACGCATGAGGCAACGCACATCGGTCCGAGCCGGCTTACCCGCCCCCTGTACGGCCATGCGTACCCGACTGACAGGATCTCGACCGATCGGGGCATCGACCTCCATGGCATCGGGAGCCAGGCCGTGGACAAGCGCCACATACTGCCGCCGCACGGCGCGGTCGGCGATGGCGCGCGACAGCGCTGTCACGGCCTCGATGGTCTTGCCGACCACCATCAGGCCACTGGTGTCCTTGTCGAGCCGATGCACGATGCCCGCACGAGGCAAGGCACTCGCCCCAGCGTGATGAGCCAGCAAACCGTTCATCAAGGTGCCACTCCAGTTGCCTGCGGCAGGGTGAACCACCATTCCCGGAGGTTTGTTGATCACGATGAGTGCGTCATCTTCATAGACGATGGGCAGGTCCATCTTCTCGGCAACAAATGCCTGACTTTGCGCCGTGGGACGCAGCAGAACGGCAATACGCTGCCCAGGAACAACCTTGCGCGAGGCAGTACTGACAAGCGATCCGTCCACGGTGACACACCCCGACTCGATCAGCGTCTTCAGGTGACTGCGTGAGTACTCGGGCGCCAACACCGCCAGCCATGCATCCAGCCTATGCCCGCGATCAGCTGTTGCTACAAGTGATTCTTTACTCGCCCATTCCGGCGGCGCCTCCACCTGCCCTGCTGCCCCTTCATCATCTCCGTCCCATTCTTCTGCACCGGACTGGACAAGAGTCTCCTCTACGGATGAAGACGCCGGGGAATGGGGGGGAGTCGGGCGAGAAGCCATGGTGTAGCAAGCGAGAGGAAGAGGCAATTGGAAAGAATTGACCCCGCCAACCTTCTATACTGCGGGGTAAGCGCAATCTTGCGGAACTCAGTGCGGCGTCAAGCTGCTGTCAACACACGTGAAACTGCAGAAAAACACCTTGTGGGGTCGCTCCACCAAGATCAAGTCCGGACTGGCCATCAGCCTGATGGCAGCCACATTGCTGGGCAGCCTGGGTGGTTGCGCATCCGCTCCGGAAGACGAGTTCGCGAAGTTCAACAACGATCAATTGTACGCAGATGCCAAGGACGAGCTTGGCGAAGGCAACTACGAGAACGCCATCAAGCGCCTGGAAAAGCTGGAGGCCCGCGCATCGGGCACCATGCTGTCGCAACAGGCTCAACTGGACCTGGCCTACTCGTACTACAAGACAGGCGAAAAGGCCCAGGCACTGGCGAAACTCGAACGATTCCTGCGCCTGCACCCGACCAGTCCGGCAGTGGATTACGCCTTGTACCTCCAGGGCTTGATCAACTTCAACGAGGATCTCGGGCTGTTCAGCCGCATCTCCCGCCAGGATCTGTCGGAACGAGATCAACAGGCATCCAAGGACGCATACGAGTCGTTCAAGCAACTGATTGAGCGCTTTCCCAACTCGAAATACGCGCCCGATGCCCGACTGCGGATGAACTACATCGTCAATTCACTGGCAGCCGGTGAAGTGCATGTGGCTCGCTACTATTTGCGCCGTGGAGCCTATGTGGCTGCCGCCAACCGTGCGCAAACCGCTGTGACCGAATACCGCAACTCGCCCGCGATTGAAGAGGCGCTCTACATCATGGTGCAGTCCTACGACAAGCTGGGGCTGACGCAGTTGCGTGATGATGCGTCCCGCATCCTCAAGCAAAACTTCCCTGAATCTGCCTACCTGACAGCAGAAGGGCCCAAGGCCAAAGAGAAGCCCTGGTGGCAGCTTTGGTAAACACGCGGTGCACCCGCAAAAATGGCGCCTTTCAGGCGCCATTTTTCATGCCCGAACGCCTTGTCAGTCTGACGAGGCGCCCCCGGAAATGAACCCCTTGAGATGCCCTTGGTCATGCACAGGCAGGTCGTCATTGACGATCTCGACGGGCTCTTCAACCGGCGCAAATTCAGGGTCAACTTCATGCCTTGGGTGATAGCCACGATTGATCCGATGGATGAAGCGATGAGCACGGTCATAGGGGAAGACATCGTGCACATAGCCGCTCTTGATCCGTTCCTTCTGCGCCTGCCAGTAGGCATGATCAAGAAGATCGGCATGGTGTCTCATGAAGATCTCGCGCACCCTGGGGTCGCCCAAAAGGAATGGGCCGAAGGTTTCGGGAAACACGTCGTGCGGACCAACGGAATACCAGATCTCGCCTGACATTTCATCTTCCTCGTTGCGAGGTGCCGGCACCTTCCGGAAGTTGCAGTCCGTGATGTATTCGATTTCG
This sequence comes from Aquabacterium sp., assembly GCF_041909175.1. Classification (GTDB taxonomy): domain Bacteria; phylum Pseudomonadota; class Gammaproteobacteria; order Burkholderiales; family Burkholderiaceae_C; genus Aquabacterium. The sequence continues at coordinate 229,517 of NZ_JAYRDZ010000006.1, forward strand.
TCGTAGTCGTAGAACACCACCTTGCCGTTGCGTGTGACGCCAAAGTTCTTCCAGAGCATGTCTCCCGGGAAAATGTTCGCCGCGACCAGATCCTTCAGAGCATTGCCGTACTCGATGACAGCGTGCTCCAACTGCTCCCCATCCGACTCCTGGATGTAGATGTTCAAAGGCACCATGCGGCGCTCGATGTAGAGGTGCTTGATGATGATGGTGTTGTCATCCTGCTCCTCCATGATGCTGGGCGCAAAGTGCTTGATTTCCGCGATCAGCTCGTCATCGAACCGGTCTTTCGGGAAAGCCACGTTGGTGAACTCGAGCGAGTCAGCCATGCGCCCTACCCGATCATGCTGCTTCACAAGCTGGTACTTGGACATGATCTGCTCGCGCGTCGTTTCCTTCTGCGGAGGGAAGAAGTCCTTGATGATCTTGAAGACAAAGGGATAAGACGGCAAGTCAAACACCAGCATCACCATGCCCTTGATCCCGGGGGCAATGCGGAACTTGTCCGTTGAATGGGTCAGGTGAAAGAGGAAGTCACGATAGAACAATGCCTTGCCATGCTTTTGCAGACCCAAGGCGTTGTAGAGCTCGGCTCGCGGCTTGCGAGGCATCAGCGAACGCAGGAACTGCACGTAGGCGGATGGCACATCCATGTCCACCAGGAAGTAGGCACGGGCAAAGCTGAACAAGGCCAGCATGTCGTCCTCGCCAAACAGCGCCGCATCAATGTAGAGGCGCCCCTTCGAGTTGTGCAAGATGGGGATGGCAAATGGCAGGCTGCGGAAACCGTTGATGATCTTGCCGACGATATAGGCACCCTTGTTCCGATAGAACAGGGATGACAGCACCTGCAACTGGAAATTGGTGCGCAGCCGAACGTGGCCAATCTGCTCCTGCATGACCTCGTAGACCAGCGCGACGTCACGATCCAGATCTTCAAATGGCTTGTTGAGCTGGAAGCTCTCCACCACCACCTTGATCATGTCCTGCAGGTTCTCCTTGTTCGGGTAGAAGGCCCGGAACGTCGGCTTGCTTCTGGGATCTTCGTCCTCGATGTACTCCGTGGAAATGGCCGGGCGAACGAAGATGAAATCGTTGCGGTAGTACTGGCGATGAACCAGCCGAATCGTCACCGAATTGAAGAAGGTCTCTGCCAACTCGGGCCGGCGGTGGTTGGTGAGCAGGCCGATGTAGAACAGCTTGATCTGATGCCAGACATGCATGGGCAGGCTGCTGGCGTGGTAGCTCTGCTCCAGACGCTTGTAGGTCTCTTCGACGCGCAGGTCATAAAACTCGATCCGCTCGCGTTGTGCACGTTGCTGCTCGTGCCAGTCGGCATTCTCAAAACGGCCTTTGGCCCGAGCACTGGTAGCACGGAAGATCTTGTAGTGACGATTGAATCCATCGAGCAATGCTTGGGCAATCTCGAAGGCACGCGGGTCACTGAGTTGAGTGGGAAACATCGATTCGGTAGGTAGCATCGACTGACCTGAAAACGGTTATCGGAAATTCAAAGGAGCGGACCTGCCGAAGCGGCCTGCAATTCATAACGCTGGCGAAGTGCATCCAGCGCTGCGGTATAGGCCGGCATCACGTCATGCGAGCCACAGACACTCATGCGCAGGTCCTGGATCAAGCCGTTATGCAGGCCATACACCCAGCCGTGCACGACGACTTCCTGCCCGCGGGCCCAGGCATCCTGCACCACGGTGGTGTGACAGACATTGAGCGCCTGCTCAAGCACATTCAACTCACACAAGGCATCCAGGCGAAGCGACCCCGCCGGCAAGGCATAGAGCCAGTCGCGATGCTGGTTGCGCACATCCTGCACATGACGAAGCCAGTTGTCAGCGATACCCACTCGCGCATCCTCCATGGCCACTTTGACGCCACTGCATCCGTAATGTCCAACCACCATCACGTGGCTGACCTTGAGCAAGTCGATCGCGAACTCCACGACCGACAGGCAGTTCAAATCGGAATGCACGACCACATTGGCCACATTGCGGTGAACGAACAACTCACCGGGTAACAAACCGACGATTTCGTTGGCAGGCACCCGACTGTCGCTGCAGCCAATCCAGAGGTATTGCGGCGACTGCTGTTGCTGCAGACGAGAAAAGAAACCTGGAACGCGCTGGTCAATTTCCCGCGCCCATGCCCGGTTGTTCTCGAAGAGCTTGTCCAGTTTCGGGTTATCCATGGATGACAGTGTAGTCACAGCCAAGCTTCCATCACAATGCAAGCATGCAAGACCAAGCCCACACGCCCCTGCATTACCCCCTAGGGGAAACCCTTGCGCCCCGCGCTGGAACCATCGAAGTCGCTCCCGGCATCCTCTGGGTTCGCATGAAGTTGCCGTTTGCACTGGATCACATCAACCTGTGGCTGTTGCGAGACGAACTCGATGGTCGCAGCGGGTGGACCATCGTGGACTGTGGCATCGCCAATGAGGAAACCCGAGAGAACTGGCTGCAGTTGTTTGACAGCGTCCTGGAGGGGCTCCCTGTTTTGCGGGTCATCGTCACCCACATGCACCCTGACCATATTGGCAACGCTGAGTGGCTGACGTCCAGATGGAGCACGCCCGAACAACCGTGTCGTCTCTGGATCAGCGCCACAGATTTTCATGCTGCCCACATGGCCAGTGGACGCACGTCGGAACATGGCGGCCATCGCGCAGCTGACTTCTTTGCAAGCCATGGGCTGACTGACCCTGATTCGGTGGCGAAGATCAGGGCGCGAACCAACTATTACAGCTCGATGGTCCCACAGGTACCAGCCAGCTTCAGAAGACTGCAGCATGGCATGACGCTGTCGGTTCGCGGCCTGTCATGGCGCTGTCTGGCCGGCTTTGGGCACGCTCCGGAGCACATGGCCTTGTATTGCGATGAACTGAACGTGCTGATTTCAGGTGATATGGTGCTGCCACGCATCTCGACGAACGTCAGCGTGACCGACTCCGAGCCGGAATCCGATCCGCTGACACAGTTTCTGGACTCCCTGACCGAGATGCGTGCGCTGCCTGCAGACTGCCTGGTGCTGCCCTCGCATGGCAAACCGTTCTTCGGACTGCACACGCGCATCAACGAACTGCATCAGCACCATGCGGAGCGCCTGGAGGACGTGAGACGCTGCTGCGAACAAGCCCCGACCACAGCGGCGGACCTGCTGCCCGTGCTGTTCAGGCGACCGCTGGACCTGCACCAGACGACCTTTGCCATGGGAGAGGCCGTGGCGCACCTGCATGCGCTTTGGCACAAAGGCGAGTTGATGCGTCACCGAGGCGAGGATGGCGTGTTTCGATTCACGACCAGTCAGGCATGATGCTGCGCTTGAGTGTCTGGCGGTGCACCCGGTAGTCGGGCATGACCGATTCCACTATGGCCCAGAAACGCGGGCTGTGGTTCATTTCACGCAGATGCGCCAGTTCGTGGATCACCACATAATCGATCACGACCGGCGCAAAATGCATCAGGCGCCAGTGCAGTCGGACACCACCTTTGGCACTCGCACTGCCCCAACGGGTGCGCGCAGAGGTCAACGCCAGCCGGCTGACCTCCACGCCCATGAGCTTGCTGAAATGAGCCACCCTCAACTCAAAATGCTGACGGGCCTGGCGTTTCATCCAATTGGCCACCATCCCTGGCGCCACGTTGCCAGCCTGCGCTGCAGACGGCACACCTATGCGCAGGATGCCGGCATGTGGGCGCGCAGCCTCGGGCAGCCCCGCCGTCCTGGCGTGCGGCCGTTCATGCTGGACGCCTCGCCCACCATGCAGCCATTGCAGTTCGACTGGCTCACCCAGAATAGACAGCTGAGCACCTTCTTCCCACCGCATTCTCAAGGCTTCGCGGTGAGCAAGACGCTGGCGCTGTTCAAGCAGCTTCTGACAGATCCAGTCTGCCCTTGACCCCAGTGCATGCTCGACCTCGGCCATGCTCACCCACCTGGGCGCCCGCACGCTCAGACCCTCGCCACTGATCACCATGCCGATGCTGCGTCGCGAAGAGCGCTGGAAGGCATAGGCAACCACCCAATCCCCCAGCCTGATTTCCCTGGATGCCTCTGGGTGGCGTGAGGCCTGATTGAACAGATCTGCGGTCAGGACAACTCACCCATATGGGTTGCAACCGGGCTGTCTTCACCATGCGCTCGACGATCGCGCAGGATGATGAAGTCGGCAAAGGCCGAGAGGTCCGGGTGGATCGTCAGCCCAGGGACACGCTGACGCAGCGCGACCAACTCAGGTTCGGTCATGTTCGCAGCCTGCCCGGTTCGCACCAGATGCGGCTCACACCCGACGGACTGCGCTGCAATCACATCACGCGGCAAGTCACCCACCATGGGTACGCCTTGAAGTGGTACTCCAAAGCGTTGCCCGATCATTTGAAACAGCCCTGGCTGCGGCTTGCGGCACGTGCAATGGTCTTCCGGGGTGTGCGGGCAGAAAAACACAGCCTCAACACGCCCCCCCAGGCGCCCCAGCATCTGGTTCATGCGCGCATGCATGGCGTTGAGTGCCACCATGTCGAACAGGCCACGGCCAATGCCAGACTGGTTGGTTGCCACCACCACATGCCAACCCGCGTGGTTCAACCGAGCAATGGCCTCGAGAGCCCCCGGCAGAGGAACCCACTCCTCCGCCGACTTGATGTAGTCGTCACGCTCATAGTTGATGGTGCCATCGCGATCGAGAATGACGAGCTTCATGGTGGTGCCCTCCCTGTGGATCAGGCTGCGAGACGAGACAGGTCCGCAACGCGGTTCATGGCCTGATGCAGGCAGGCCAGCAAGCCCAGACGGTTGGCACGAAGCGCCTGATCGTCGGCGTTCACCATCACCCCGTCGAAGAAGGCATCCACCGGCGCCTTGAGCACAGCCAGTTCGCGCAGCGATGCGGTGTAGTCACCCATCTCGAATGCCTCCAGCGCTTTGCCTCCGGCCACGTTCAGTGCCTCATACAGGGCAGACTCGGCAGCGTCCTTGAGCAAGGCTGCATCGACGACCGGCTTGACCTCGCCATCCACTTTCTTGAGGATGTTGCCCACACGCTTGTTGGCTGCCGCCAGAGAGGCTGCTTCGGGCAGCGAGGCAAAAGCGCGTACAGCAGCCAGACGTTGGCCGATGTCTGCCAGACGCTGCGGACGCAGCGCCAACACGGCATCGACCTCCTGAGCGCTGTAGCCTTGCTCACGCAGGGACCCCGCCAGACGGTCATAGAAGAAGTCCAGCAAGGCCGGTGTGGCGTCGGTGATCTTGTCGCCAAAGGGCTGGGCAGCTGCGCGCAGCATCGGCTCCAGCTCCAGCGGCAAATCGCGCTCGATCAACATGCGAATCACACCCAGGGCATGACGACGCAGCGCGAAGGGATCCTTGTCACCCGTGGGCAACTGGCCAATGCCGAACAGCCCCACCAGCGTTTCCAGCTTGTCGGCCAAGGCCACCAGCACGCCACTCAGGTGACGGGGCAGTTCGTCACCGGCAAAACGCGGCTTGTAGTGATCTTCAATGGCCTGCGCCACCTTCTCACCCAGGCCGTCGTGCCGAGCGTAATAGCCGCCCATGATGCCTTGCAGCTCGGGGAACTCGCCAACCATGTCCGTCAGCAGATCGGCCTTGGCCAGATGGGCCGCCATGTCGACCTCGGTCGGCAGCTTGTCGCAGCCCAAAGTGGCGCTCACTGCTTCAACCAAGCCACGAGCAATGGCGCGCACACGCTCGATTCGCTCACCCTGCGTCCCGAGCTTGCCGTGGTACACCACCCTGGCCAGTCCCGGCACACGCGACGCCAGGGTCTTCTTGCGGTCTTGATCAAAGAAGAACTTGGCATCGGCCAGACGCGGACGCACGACCCGCTCATTGCCGCCAATCACAGCACTCGGATCAGCGGGGCTGATGTTGCTGACGATCAGGAACTGGTTCGTCAACTTGCCAGCGGCGTCCAGCAGCGGAAAGTATTTCTGGTTGGCCTTCATCGTCAAGATCAGGCACTCCTGAGGAACCTCAAGAAAAGCCTCCTCGAAACGTCCCGTCAGCACATTCGGCCGCTCGACCAGCGCGGTCACCTCGTCCAGCAAGGCATCGTCTTCGATCGGCTTGAGGCCGGTGCCAGCCTTCCGAGCAGCTGCATCAAGCTGGCGCACGATGTCAGCGCGGCGTTCTGCAAAGCTGGCCGTCACCGCGCCTTGTGTACGCAGTTGCTCGGCATAGTTGTCAGCATGGGTCAGCACCACCGGGTCAAGCTGCGCTTCGAAACGATGCCCATGCGTGGTAAGGCCAGATTTCAAGCCCAGCGCTTGTACGGGCACCAGTTGATCGCCATGCAGTGCCACCAGGCCATGAGCCGGACGCACGAAATGCACACTCGTCCAGCCGGGCTGGAAATCGGGGCCGTCACCCTGTTCCAACTGGTAGGTCATGACCTTCGGAATAGGCAGCTTGGCCAGGGTTTCATCCAGCGCTTTCTGGAGGCCCTCAGCCAGAGTTGCACCCGACTTGATGCTATCAAGGAACAGTGCCTCGGCCTTGCCATCGGGCGCCCGCTTGAGTTGGGGCACCACCTCGGCGCCCACCCCCAAGGCGCCCAGCTTCTTCAGCAATGCTGGCGTTGGCTGCCCCTGGGCATCGAGCGCCACGGTCACAGGCATCAGCTTCTGCTGCACAGCCTGATCGGGGGCTTTGGTCGATACATCTGTCAGGTGCACAGCCAGCCGCCGGGGCGATGCAAAGGCTGTCGCCACAGCATGGGCAGGTGCGAGGCCTTGGTGCTTCAGGCTGTCAGCCAGCACGTTGGCAAACGACTCACCCAGCTTCTTCAGCGCCTTCGGCGGCAACTCTTCAACAAACAGTTCAACCAGCAGGTTGGCGGTGCTCATGCTCAGGCAGCTTTCTTGTTCAATTGTTCGATCACTTCGTCAGCCCAGGCCTTCGGGGCCATGGGGAAGCCCAGTCGGGCACGGCTGTCGAGGTAACTGGCCGCCACGCTGCGCGCCAGGTTGCGGATTCGACCGATGTAGGCAGCACGCTCGGTCACAGAGATGGCACCACGGGCATCCAGCAAGTTGAAGGTATGCGCAGCCTTGAGCACCTGCTCGTAAGCAGGCAGGGCCAGTTGCTGCTCCATCAGGTACTTGGCCTGGGTTTCGTAGTTGGTGAAGGCGCCCAGCAAGAACTCCACATTGCTGTGTTCGAAGTTGTAGGTCGACTGCTCCACCTCGTTTTGGTGGAAGACATCACCGTACTTCAAGCCGGGCGCATAGGCCAGGTCATAGACGTTTTCAACGCCTTGCAGGTACATGGCCAAACGCTCCAGGCCATAGGTAATCTCGCCCGTGATGGGCTTGCAGTCAATGCCTCCCACCTGCTGGAAATAGGTGAACTGGGTCACCTCCATGCCATTGAGCCAGACTTCCCAACCCAGCCCCCAGGCTCCCAGCGTCGGATTTTCCCAATCGTCCTCAACAAAGCGGATGTCGTTTTTCTTGAGATCGAAGCCGAGGGCTTCCAGCGAGCCAAGATACAACTCCAGGATGTTCGAAGGAGCGGGCTTGAGCACCACCTGAAACTGATAGTAGTGCTGCAGCCGGTTGGGGTTCTCGCCATAACGCCCATCCTTGGGGCGCCGGCTGGGCTGCACGTAAGCAGCTTTCCAGGGCTCCGGCCCCAGAGCGCGCAAGAACGTGGCGGTATGGCTGGTGCCCGCCCCCACTTCCATGTCGTACGGTTGAAGCAATGCGCAGCCCTGGGCATCCCAGTAGCTTTGAAGACGCAGGATCAGTTGCTGGAAAGTCAGCATGGAAAAACCTTTTCCGAACCAGCGGCCCGGACATGTGAATCTGAATTGTTCTGATCGAGTCTGGCGAGGCCGATGCTATCGCCAGAGGAATCCTCGATTCTAAAGAATCATGAGCACGATTCTCAGCGCCGTCGCAATAAGCCGATCCCCAGGACCGCGAATGCCACCAGAGGCCACAAACCCAAGCGCCCCACCCAGGCGGCATAAGGCGTGACACCAACCCGGCCCTGCACGGCAGCCTGCAACACACCCTGTGTATTGGTGGGCAGCATGGCAGCCACGCGGCCAAGATGATCAATCACCACAGTCGCCCCGGTATTGGTAGAACGGATCGTCGGACGCTGGAACTCCAGCGACCGGAAACGTGCAATCTGCAGATGCTGATAGATGGCCACGGTTTTACCGAACCAGGCCAGGTTGCTGACATTGGCAAACATGGTTGGCGCAAGGGACGCATCTTCGGAAACGAACCGATCCGCCAACTCTTCGCCAAACAGATCCTCATAGCAAATCGTCGGCGCGATGCGCTGATCGGCGACGACAAACGACGGCGCATTACGGGGGCCGCGGGTGAAATCCCCCAGCGGGATGTTCATCATGGCCACAAACCAATGAAAGCCCACCGGAATGAACTCCCCGAACGGGACCAGGTGATGCTTGTTGTAGCGGTAAAACGTATCGGCTCCTGCCGCCGAACCGCCGGAGAGTCCCGCAACGGAATTCGTGTATCCGTCTTCATAACTGCCCAGCGGCACACCCAGCAACGCCGACCGCTCCGGCATGGAGAAGTAATGGGTCAAGTGCGACCAGTAGCCCTCAGGTAACTGGGCTGGCAACAATGGAATGGCCGTTTCAGGCGCCACGGTCAATTGCGCCTGCGAGGACAACAGCACATCCTGTAGCCAGCTCAATTGGCGGACCATGTGGGCCACATCGAATTTTTCGTTTTGCGGCACGTTGGTCTGGAGCAAAGACACCGTCAACGGCCGGCCATGTGCAGATGTGAACTGATTACCCCCATGCGCCTGAACCCAGCCGCCCACCATCAACACCGCCAGCATGGGCATGGCCGCCACCCCCATGGCGCGAGGAGCTGGCGCAGCCAGCACCCACCACGACACAACCATGACCAGCAGACTGCCCGCACCATAAACACCCAACCAGGGAGCCAGCACGGCAAATGGTGAATCAACCAGGGCATAGCCGCTGGCGGCCCAAGGAAACCCCGTGAACACGGTGCCACGCGCCCATTCAGCGAGAAACCACAACAGCGCGAGCAGGACCCCATCCGGGAGCCACTGACCACGGCGGCAACGCACCCACAAGGCCGCCGCACCTGCCAGGAACACCGAGAGCAAAACGCACAACAGGCCGACAGCCAGCGCGGCCATCCAGACCGGCAACCCACCAAACTGATGGAGGCTGACATACATCCAGCCCGTGCCCCCCACCAACCAGACGGAGCTGTGAATCAGCCCGCACCATGCCGCGTCGCGCGGTCGCACCACGCCCCATAGCCCAGCCACCCAACCCGCGACGGACAAAGCCATGAGCGCAGCAGGCAGCCCGGCGAACACCTCGGCAGCCCATGGCGAAAACGCCAAGGCAGCCATGAACCCAGTCAGGGCTGACCAGCCCCACGCCCTGTAGGGCGACCACTGACCCAGCATCAGGACGAACCTGCCTCGGTCAATGCATCCGATGGCAGCACTTTGAACCACCTCACAGCACCTGCGCGGGCATGCATCACGGCAAACACATGCCCACCTATCTCGACAGACTCCCCGCGGCGTGGCACATGACCGAGTTCGTGGGCAACCAGCCCCCCGATGGTGTCGAACTCGTCGGCTGGCAAATGCATGCCAAAGCCCTCATTCACCGAAGCAATGGCTGCATCGCCAGCCACCCGCCGACTGCCATCTGCCAGGGTAAAAATGCTGCTCTGGTTGTCCTCATCATCGAACTCGTCTTCGATCTCGCCCACGATTTCTTCCAGCACATCCTCGATGGTGATGATGCCGGCTGTCTTGCCGAATTCATCGATCACGATCGCCATGTGGTTGCGCGTTGAACGGAACTCACGCAGCAACTCGTTGAGTCCCTTTGACTCCGGCACGAACATCGCGGGACGCAGCAGGGTTCGCAGATTCAGCTCAGGCGCCCGCTGCAGTTTGAGCAGGTCTTTGGCCATCAGGACCCCGATGATGTTGTCCCTCGATTTTTCATAAACCGGGAAACGCGAGTGCCCTGTTTCGATGACAGTGCCCAGAATGTCCTCGTACAGTGAAGCGATGTCCAGAAAATCAATGCGCTTGCTCGCCACCATGACATCGCCGGCCGTCATGTCGGCCATGCGGATGACACCCTCCAGCATCACACGGGACTCGGGCTCGATGAGCTCGCGATGCTCTGCATCTGCAAGCGACTCGATCAACTCATCCGTGGAGTCCGGACCAGGAGAAATGAATTCGACTACGCGCTCAAAAAGGGTGCGACGGTCTTTGACGGGCTGGCCAGGGGCAGCGCGATCGGCTCGGGAGGAGCGACTCTGAGAAGGTTCGGACACGGCAGCGGTGTCGTGGTTGGGATGAGCCGAGAATACCCGATGACGGTGGCAATTGTGCGACTACCGCTGCACAAGGCATTGACAGCGAGGCTACACTTGGTTCATGAGCCTTATTCCCGTCACCATCCTTACCGGTTTTCTTGGCAGCGGCAAAACGACGCTGCTCAAACGCGTCCTGACCGAAGCCCACGGTCAGAAGATTGCGGTCATCGAAAATGAATTCGGTGAAGAAAACATCGACAACGACATTCTGGTGTCCGACACGGACGAGCAGATCATCCAGATGAACAATGGCTGCGTGTGCTGCACCATTCGGGAAGATCTGCGCTCCACATTGTCCGAACTGGCCACCAAACGCAAAAGCGGCGCCCTTCAGTTCGAGCGCATCGTCATCGAAACCACGGGTCTGGCTGACCCTGGCCCTGTGGCACAGACGTTCTTCATGGATGACGAGATTGCCGACACCTACCTGCTCGACGCCATCGTCACCCTGGTCGATGCCAAGCATGGTCAGCAGCAACTGGACCAGCGTCAGGAGGCTCAGCGCCAGGTGGGCTTTGCGGATCAGATCTTCATCAGCAAGACGGACCTGGTGTCCGAGCAGGAAGCCGATGCACTCGCTCACCGCATCAAGCACATGAACCCTCGCGCCCCGCAGAAGCGCGTCAATTTTGGCGATGTGCCCCTGCGCGAGGTATTCGACATCCGCGGCTTCAACCTGAATGCCAAACTGGAAATCGATCCGGATTTCCTGACGGACGATGAGCACGATCACCACCACCATGATCACGGGCACGATTGCGACCATGATCACGACCACGGCGAGCACTGCAACCATCCACACCATCACCGTCAGGACGATGATGTGAAATCTTTTGTATTCAAGAGCAAGCGCCCGTTCAACCCGGTGAAACTCGAGGATTTCCTCGGCTCGGTTGTTCAGATTTATGGCCCCAAGATGCTGCGCTACAAGGGTGTACTGAACGTCGTCGGCATGGATCGCAAGGTCGTCTTCCAGGGTGTCCACCAACTGATGGGCAGTGATGTCGGCCCCAAATGGGCACCTGGCGAGGACAAGACCAGCAAAATGGTCTTCATTGGCATTGACCTGCCTCAGGAATTGCTGAAATCTGGGCTAGAACAGTGCCTTGCCTGAAAAATTAGGGATAGTGCGGTGATTTTGGCGGCCTGGCATCGTTACAATCCGCGCGCCCAAAAAGGCAAATGAAGGTCTGGGCATGAATGCAGTAGCCAGGCCAGTCCCCTTGAAATAAACCTGTCTGTGGATCACGCATTACGGGAAGGAGGATCCAGTGACGAAAGCAACTGCCAAACCGACGTCCGCCGGGGCGAGCGGTGCCGCCTCTGGGAAAACTGTGAAAAAGGCCGCCGACATGTCGACGGCTGATGAGACAGCCTCCGCCACCGAAACCGCCTCTTCAAGCAAATCTGGCTCAAGGGCCAAGAAAACTGGCACGGATACTGCTGTAAAAACCCCTACCCCATCTCAAGCTTCAGCCAAAAAGGCCGAAGCTGTCGCAACGGCCCCACCTGTGGCTACCGGACGCTCGTCGTCAAAAATCAGTACTTCAGACAACATGCCCACCACTGCCACCAAGGTTGACAGCAAACTTGCCAACGCATGGAAGACCAAAGCAGGTCGAGACCTCACCGAGGCCGAACTGATGGCCATGCCGGAAAGTGAGTACATGAATGAAAAGCAGCTCGATTTCTTCCGCGCTCGCTTGAGTGCGCAAAAGGAAGACCTGCTGTCCAATGCTGGCGAAACAACAGAGCATCTGAGAGAAGATACCTCGATCGTGCCGGACCCAGCCGACCGCGCCACGATCGAAGAAGAGCATGCTTTGGAATTGCGCACGCGCGACCGCGAACGCAAGCTGCTCAAGAAGATTTCTCAAGCACTTGCAGCCATTGATGCCGGCGAATATGGCTATTGCGACGAAACTGGTGAACCCATTGGCCTGGGTCGGTTGATTGCCCGCCCGACGGCGAATCTGTCGCTTGAAGCACAACAACGTCGCGAACTGAAACAAAAGATGTTCGGAGACTGAGTCTCCAGCGGTTAAGCTGTTTACTTCATTCCGAATTGAAACAAGCATGAGCAAGGAATCCGGCGGCTTTTTGCGCAAGGTGGCCCGATTTGTCGCCAATCCGACCACGGATTGGGCGGCACTCGACACGCCTTCTGCAGACTCGCCGGAAAGCGAATACGCCAAGACTGAAATCAAGGCGATGATCGAGCGCAAGCGGCGAAACGATTTCGTCCGCAAGCGTGAACTGGACATGCTTCGAAAGATTCGTCGTGAAGGCCTGAGCCAGGACAATGCCCTGGCCATGGCTGGCTCGACCAACCTGGACTCCGAGTCTCGCCCGCACACCGACCCGCGCTCAGACATTGCGGTGGTAGACAAAATCGCGGCGATCGAACAGCAGATGGTCGGCGACCAGTCCCCCACCCGGCAGACAGCGACGATCAGCGCGACCAGGCGGCCGGTTGCTCCCCCCCCACCCATTTCCCCGGCGGTGGCCTACGCCCCGACCGAGCCCAACCCACTGCCAGCGGTCGAGCGACCGCCGCTGGAGTTTGACACCCCCAAGCAGGCTGCACCTGTTGCCACCGAGGCCTCCTCCAGGCCTCATCAGGCAGCCCCCATCACCGCGCCGCTGGCCCCAACGGGTTTTTCGGACGGCCTCGGCATCGAGGTCTGCGAGATGGAGCACGACCCAGAGCTGGACGAAGCGGTTATCGCGTTTGCGAATGCTGAATTTGATGAGTGCGAGCGGACGTTGCTGGCACTGATTGCGCCCGATGGCAGTCGCCACACGAGCTCAGACACCTGGATGGTCGTTTTCGACCTCTACCGCGCACTGGATTTGCCACAGAAGTTCGACCAGTTGGCCGTGTCTTTTGCCCACCAGTTCGGGCTCTCGGCTCCTCAGTGGTATTCACTGCCCGCTCGCATAGCACAGGTCAAGGCCACAACTGAAGCCACACAGGCCAAGGTTGTCATGCCAAGCCCTGAAGATGCCGCCGGACCGGCCACAGAGCCAGGAGAGAACACCAGTGGTGTCGAGGTTGCTGTAGTGGAGGGCTGGTTGGCGCCGGACCACGTTGACGCCAATGTGGTGAGTGCGCTGCGTGGCGAGTTGCTGCAACTGCCACGGCCCTGGACGTTTGACTGGACCGGTGTCGAATACGTATCGGCCGATGGTGCTGCGCAGCTGGCTCAATTGATGAAGCAGTGGGCCACAGAAGCGCTCGAAATGGCGTGGATTGGCAGCGACCACCTGCATTCGGTTCTGGCCGACAGCGCCCCCACTGGAGCCCGTGACGCCGACCCGGCTTACTGGATGTTGCGCCTCGAGATGCTGCGTCTGACCAATCGGCCTGACCAATTCGACGAAGTCGCCATTGACTATTGCGTCACCTACGAGATGTCCCCCCCATCCTGGGAGCCGGCCACTTGCAAGGTCAAGCTCAAGGATGATGGCGTCACCACACAGTCTGTGAGTTTGTCTCGCATCAGCGAAATCACCACATCGTTCGTTGAGTCGCAGATCATGAACGAGCCTGCCATGGTTCAGGTCGCAGCGCTTGAGTTGTCTGGTCAACTGGTGGGTGACATCAGCGACACCCTGACCAAACTGGACGGCCAGTTAGGTGCCAGCGTCATGCTCGACATCGACTGCGAGAACCTGCTTCGGGTAGATTTCATCGCTGCCGGCGACCTGTTGAACTGGGTGCTGAACCGCCGCGCAGAAAATCGCCAGGTGATCTTCATCAAGCCGCACAGGCTGGTTGCGCTCTTCTTCGGCGCCATGGGCATCAACGAGCACGCTCGCGTCAAGCTCCTGATGACCTGAGCGCATTCCCCGCGCTTTTTTTCGCCTATCAAACACCATGGAAGATGTATTCCACGGCACGACCATTGTCAGTGTTCGCCGTCAAACCCCCCATGGATGGCAAGTTGCCATCGGGGGAGATGGTCAAGTGACACTGGGCAACATCGTCGTCAAAGCCAGCGCCCGCAAGGTGCGCAAGCTGTACAAGGGACAGGTGCTGGCCGGGTTTGCCGGAGCGACAGCGGACGCATTCACGCTCTTCGAGCGGTTTGAAGCCAAGCTGGAAAAGCACCAAGGACACCTGGCTCGTGCGGCGGTAGAGCTGACCCGAGACTGGCGCACGGACCGGGTGCTGCGCAAGCTGGAAGCCATGCTGGCCGTGGCCGACCGCGAGACGTCGTTGATCATCACGGGCAACGGGGATGTACTGGAGCCCGAACTCGGTATTGTTGCCATTGGCTCCGGCGGCGCGTACGCTCAAGCGGCTGCACGTGCACTGTTGCAGCACACCGAACTGTCTGCTGCAGACATCGTCAAACGCTCGCTCGAAATCGCCGGCGACCTCTGCATCTATACCAATCAGAACCACACGTTGGAAACACTGGAATAAGGCATGACTGCGCTGACGCCACAGGAGATCGTCAACGAACTGGACCGCCACATCATTGGTCAACAAGAGGCCAAGCGAGCGGTGGCGATTGCTTTGCGCAACCGTTGGCGTCGCCAACAGGTCGACAGCACACTTCGTACCGAGATCACGCCTAAAAACATCCTCATGATCGGGCCGACCGGTGTGGGCAAGACCGAGATCGCCCGCCGTCTGGCGCGCCTGGCCGACGCCCCCTTCATCAAGGTCGAGGCTACCAAATTCACCGAAGTTGGCTACGTCGGCAAAGACGTCGACACCATCATCCGCGACCTGGTGGAGTCTGCGGTGAAGCAGGAGCGTGCTCGTCAGATACAGGCACAAAGGGTCAAGGCTGAAGATGCAGCAGAGGACCGACTGCTTGATGCCCTCGTGCCCCCTCCTCGCTCCGATTTGGGCTCATCGAGCCCATCCAGCGATAACACCGCACGTCAGATCATGCGCAAGCGTCTACGTGAAGGCACGCTCGATGACAAGGAAATCGAGATCGATCTGGCTGATCAACGTGGGGCACCCTCTCTGGAAATCATGTCGCCTCCGGGCATGGAGGACATGGCCGAGCAGTTGCGGACCATGTTTGCCCAGCCGGGCATGCAACGTCGGCAGACACGAAAGGTGACGGTTGCCGACGCCAGAACCGAACTGATCGAGGAAGAGGCTGCCAAACTCATCAATGATGAGGACATCAAGGCACGTGCCGTAGAGCGCGCCGAACAGAATGGCATCGTCTTCATTGACGAGATAGACAAGGTTGCGAGTCGCCAGGATGGGCAAAGTGGCGAGGTGTCTCGTCAAGGCGTTCAGCGTGACCTCCTGCCGCTGGTAGAGGGCACCACTGTCAACACAAAATATGGCATGGTCAAAACAGACCATATTCTGTTCATCGCATCAGGCGCATTCCACCTGAGCAAGCCCAGCGACCTGATTCCGGAGTTGCAGGGACGCTTTCCTATTCGCGTTGAACTCCAGTCGCTGTCAGTGGACGACTTCGAGGCCATCCTCACACAGCCCAGTGCCAGCCTGATCAAGCAATACCAAGCCTTGCTGGCAGCTGAAGGCGTCAGCTTGAGCTTCACTCAGGGCGCCATTCGACGGCTCGCAGAAATCGCCTTTGACGTCAACGAACGGACCGAGAACATCGGCGCCCGTCGCCTGGCAACGGTGATGGAGCGATTGCTTGACGACATTTCATTCACTGCACCATCGCTCACCGGACAACACCGCGATATTGATGCCACCCTGGTTGAGCAGCGCCTGGGGGCATTGTCCAAGGATGAAGACTTGTCACGCTTCATCCTCTGAGCACGCACGGCAGACCGTCAGACTTCTGCTGCCAGGGTCAGCAAGCCCTCAAAGATCAGGTTTTCAACCACGCGGGGCGCCAACTCGCCCACGTGGGTCAGCCTGGGCGAGGCACCACCGGACATGATCAGAACCGGCTCACGGCCGGTATGACGACGCAAGCGACGCAAACTGCGTTCGATTGCGCCTGCAATGGCATCGGTGCCGCCACTCATCAGTGCATCACTGGTATTGGTCGGAAAATCGTGCACCTCACCGGTTGGCACCTTCAGGCCCGCCGTGCCGCTCTCGAGTGCGCGGTACATCAACCCAAACCCCGGGATGATCAACCCACCCAGAAAGCGACCTGACATGTCGATGGAGTCGACCGTCACGGCAGTACCCACCATCACGGCTAACACCGGGGGAGGATCACCGGCCGACAATTCGAGCGCACGATGACGGGCACCCACGATGGCAGCCCACCTGTCTGCCCCCAGTCGTGCCGGGTGTTCATAGCGGTTGACCACGCCTGCAGCCTGCTCTGATGCAATGACCCAACGCGGCTTGACACCCCACTCCGTGAGTTGCTCTTCAACACGGCGCTTGATGGCATCGCCCGCCACGACACAGCCCAGCATGCCATCAGGACGGGGCAAGTTCGACCAACTCCTGTCCCACAGGTGATCAATGTCTTCGAGAACGACTGCGCCGTGCTCCAGCAGCTTCGCGCCAGGCCTGGCTTCCGAGTACACCCCCCACTTCAGGCGGGTATTGCCAATATCAATCACCAGGAAAGACATGCATTCATCTCATTTGCATCGATCCGACCAACCAGAAGGTCAACCAGACGGCCAGGGGGCCCGTTAACAATCCCATTGCAGCGCTTTGTCGCGTACCGCGATTCTGCCTGCAAGATGCGACAACAATCGTTGTCTCGCTGCCGCACACCCACGGAAGTGCGGATGACAGCATCCGATTTTTGTGTGCATAGTCATGGTTTACGATATTTACCTTACGAACCAGGATAGAAAAATGAAAGCCCTCGCGCGCACGCTTTTGCTGACCACTGCACTGATCGGCGTCCCTGCTTTCGCAGCAGTTGAACTCAAAGGTGCCAAGTTCGAAGATACCTATCAGGTCGCCAGCCAGACCCTGCAACTCAACGGGGCTGGTGTGCGCGTGAAGTTCATCGTCGACGTCTATGCTGCAGGCCTGTACTTGCCCAAGAAGGATGGCAACGCCGCCTCTGCTGTAGCCCAGTCAGGACCGAAGGGCGTGAAAATCGTGCTTTTGCGCGACCTCACCGGTGAAGACTTCGCTGAAGCGATGGTGAAGGGCTTCAAGAACAACAACAACGATGCCGACGTGACTCGCATGCAACCCAAGCTGGATGCATTGCGCTCCTTGATGCTGAGCTTCGGCTCCGTGAAGAAAGGCACCTCCATCCACTTTGATTACGCGCCTGCCACAGGCACACGTATTCTGGTCGATGGCAAGCAACGCGGTAGCGACATCGCCGGCGAAGACTTCTATCAAGCCGTACTGCGCATCTGGCTGGGCAACAGCCCGGTCGACAGCGACCTGAAGAAGGACATGCTGGGCAAGTAACAGCATTACAGGCACGCCAGAACGTGCTGACCGAACGGCCGAGCCCTCGCCTTGCGAGGGCTTTTTGTTGAAATGGATGTTTACGACCTGGCTCATCGCAAGGCAGCAAACCTCAAAGAAGCGCAGACTGTGCCGATATTGCCGAGAGACGGCATCCTATGTTGGTCACCGCCATGATTGAGCAACCTCTTCCGACTCTGCAAGCCTGGGTATCCGCTTTCATGAATGAGCAAATCCCGGTGCTCCCTGGCTCGCTCCATGAGTTGGAAGAATTGCGCGCGATTGAAGAGGCGCATGGCAACGTGGACCCCCACCTGCTCTCACACAGCTTGGGCGGCGACCCCTTGATGACACTCAAAGTGCTGGTGCGCGTGGCCAAGGACTGCATCAGGCGAGAAGTGAGTCCGCCCGAAACCATGACGGCCGCCATACTCATGCAGGGTATCGGGCCATTTTTCCGGACCATGCAGGACGTGCACAGCGTCATCACACGGCTACGCGATCGTCCTGACGCGCTGAGCGGCTTGCTGAAAGTCATCAAACGCGCCAGGCGGGCCGCCCACTTTGCGATCAGTTTCGCCAGCCACCGCCAAGATGAGGATGCAGAAGCCATCCAAGAGGCTGCATTGCTGCACGATTTCGCCGAGATGCTCTTGTGGTGCTACGCGCCTCAGCTGGCACTAGACATCTCGCAACGACTGAAGGAAGACCACCAAGCACGGTCCCTGGATATTCAGAAAGAAGTGCTTGGTGTCGATTTGCACACGCTGAGCCAAGCCCTGATGCAGGCATGGCACCTGCCAGACCTGCTGATCAAGAACACCGATGATCGGCATGCAGAGCACCCGCAGGTGAAAACAGTGATGCTGGCCGTCCGCATTGCTCGCCATACTCAGTATGGCTGGGACGACGTTCATGCCCAGGCGGCCTTACCGGATGACGTGAACGACGTGGCGCAACTGCTGTCGCTGTCTCACGCCGCAGCGCGGCGCAAGATCATGGAGATCGACAGCTGAGCTGCCCACCACCTCAGTGGATGGACACCGATGCGCGCATGGCCTGCACCGTCCCTGCACCAAAGGCTGCGCCAAAACGCTTGGCCAGACGCTCCGCCAGATTTTCCTTGAGGGTGTAGTCGATGATGTTTTCTGCCTTGATCACGTCACGCGCCAGGCTATCCAGGCTACCCAGGTGATCAGCCAGTCCGAGCTCCACTGCTTGCTGGCCATTCCAGAACAGCCCAGAGAACGTGTCAGGCCCTTCTTTCA
The DNA here is from genome assembly GCF_041909175.1 of Aquabacterium sp. Taxonomy (GTDB): domain Bacteria; phylum Pseudomonadota; class Gammaproteobacteria; order Burkholderiales; family Burkholderiaceae_C; genus Aquabacterium. The sequence goes on from NZ_JAYRDZ010000006.1 coordinate 248,551, forward strand.
GTCGACTCCCCCGACCTTCCTTCACCACTGTGATGAATTGCTGGTGAATTTGGTCGAGCATGGCCTGAGCGTACGCTTCCTGCTGCGCATTGCGCGGAGAAAACGGATCCAGCATGCCCTTGTTGCTACCTGAGGTCATCAAGCGGCGCTCCACACCGAGCTTGTCCATCACACCAACAAAGCCAAAGCCGTCCATCAGCACGCCGATGGAGCCCACCATGGAGGCTTTGTCCACGTAAATGCTGTCGGCTGCCACCGCGATGTAATACGCGGCAGAGGCACACATCTCCTCACACACGGCATAGACCTTCTTCTTGTGCAGCGCCTTGAGACGACGGATCTCATCGTTGACGAGACCAGCCTGCACGGGGCTACCGCCCGGAGAGTTGATCCGCAGCACCACACCCATCGCCCCATCGTCTTCAAAGGCGCTGCGCAAGGCAGTCGTCAGATTGTCTGCGTTGGCATTCTGGTCAGCGCCAATCTCCCCCCTCACCTCCACCAAGGCAGTATGGGGGGCGGAAGGCGCCTTCGAGGCTGGCACGCTCTCCATGGCAGCCCAGATCATGGACACCATCAGAATCAGCCCCAAACCACGCCAGATCCACCGCCAGCGACGCTCACGTCGCTGCTGCGCCAGATAGACACGGGCGAACTCCTCAAGCATGGCGTTTTGCGCCGTTGGCACGGAAGAAGACTGAGGAGACAAAGGATCAACGTCGCTCATGGTGAACGGGCTTTCGAATGGTTCAGAATCAGATCACTGGCTGGATACGGTCACTAGGATACCAATACACCTTGCCGTCCCGCTCCATCAGGGGAATACGGGTCAAAGATTTTCCGGGGCACGGCCCCATCACGCAAACGCCACGGGGTGGGTCATACAGGGCACCGTGCACGGCGCAAATGAGGTAACGGCGTTCATGGTCCCAGAACTCGCCAGGCTGCCAGTCCAGCGCGGTCGGCACATGCGCGCACTGGTTCAGATAGGCACACGCCTCACCCTCGAAGCGCACAGCAAACGCAGATGCCACCTGCCGCCAGTCACAGACCTCAAACACAACCGAACCCTGGCGTTCCATCAATTCAGCCGATTCGCACAGGTACTGGGGCGCCGCGACAAGCGAATCAGGCATGCTGCATCAGCCAATGCTGCAACTCAGGTACCGAATGGGCCACAAACCGGGTTGGATAGTCCGAGAAGGCCTCCGGCTCGTGCGCCCCATAACTGACCCCCACTGAATGGACGCCCGCATTGACTGCCAACTGCAAGTCATGCGTCGTGTCGCCGATCATCAGGGTGCGCTCGGGTTCGACACCCAGCTCGCGCATCAGCTCATGCAGCATCTGCGGGTGGGGCTTGGATGCCGTTTCATCAGCCGTCCGAGTGGCATCAAACATGCCTCGAAGTGCCACATTGTCGAGTGCCTCATTGAGGCCCTGTCGCGACTTGCCCGTTGCCACAGCCAGCCAGTGGTGACGTTCGCGAAGCGTGGCAAGCAAGGCCAATGCGCCATCGAACAGGCTCAGTTCGTGCTGTCGCTGGAAATAGTGATGGCGATAACGCAGCCCGAGCTCCGGCACACGGGCCGGGTCCAGTGTGGGGGCCACATGAGCCAGCGCATCGTGCAAACCCAGGCCAATGACATAAGCTGCTTCGGTACGCGATGGCACCGGCAAACCCAGATCGGCACAGGCAGCCTGGATGCACCCCGCTATCAAGGCGGTGGAGTCATACAGCGTGCCATCCCAATCGAACACGATCAGATCGAACTGCTGCGGCCGAAATTCCGAAGTTGCTTCCATAAGACCCACACTCTAGCCGTTTGCAGCGTCCAATGCTGCCAACAGGCTTTGACATTCCGATGGCAGGGGTGCCTCAAAAACCAGGCTCGCCTCAGAAACGGGATGGGGCAAGCTCAGATAACGAGCGTGCAGGAACATGCGCTCGAAACGCCCTCCTGGCAGATCACCCATCCGCACGCCAGCCACAGCCGTCCCTCGGGCCAGCGCGTGGTTCAAGTTGAAATCACCATATTTCTCATCGCCCACGATGGGATGCCCTTCGCTGGCCAGATGCACCCGGATCTGGTGGGTCCGCCCGGTCTTGATGGTGACATCGAGCAGGCTGAACGCCTTGAAATGCTGCATCACCTTGACCAGCGAGATCGAGCGGCGCCCCTCATCAGAATCACCACGCACAGCCCTGACACGACGCTCGCCTTCTGCCGTCAGATATTTGTGCAAGGCCACATCAATGACCTTCTTGCTGCCAGGCCACTGGCCGATGACCAGCGCCGCATACGTCTTGTGGGCCTTGCGCTCGCGAAAATGGTCCTGCAGCACCGTCAATGCACTGCGTTTCTTGGCAATCACCAAAATGCCGGACGTTTCCTTGTCCAGCCTGTGCACCAACTCCAGAAAGCGTGACTCCGGCCGGGCGCGACGCAACTGCTCGATCACGCCGAAGCTCACGCCGCTGCCACCATGTACGGCGACGCCTGCCGGCTTGTTGATCACCAGCATGCAGTCGTCTTCAAACAGCACAGGGAACTCCCGGGCTGGAACCGCCGCGGCCTCTTCCGGTGAGCGCTCGGCCAGGCGCAGGGGTGGCACACGGACCTCGTCGCCCATGGCAAGGCGCGTATCGGCCGCAGCCCGTCCTTTGTTCACCCGCACTTCTCCGCTCCGGATGATGCGGTACACCAGGGTTTTGGGTGCGCCCTTGAGCACTTTGATCAGGTAGTTATCCAGGCGTTGGCCTGCACCACCCTCGTCCACAACCAGTCGCTGTACGGTTGCTGAAGCAGGCGCAGCTGCGACAACCGTTCGCTTTGGCTCGGAAGGTTTTGATTTCACTGGTTTTTTAGGGGTCGAAGATGCGGATTTCGCACCTATAATGGGCTTCGCCACGTGAAGAAAATATGGTGATGGTTGATTTGACTGTCGCCATCTCGGCGAAGCAGGACCGGAGTTTACCTTTGAGGACCGTCCTGTACCGCACGACCATGTGGCCTCGGCGGGGTGTCCCGCCAAATTGATGGTGATGCAGCATCTGTGCGATCAGGGAGAAAACCACCCAAGGTGTGGTTTTGCCAGGGTCTGACCGGTGTCAGAGCCAATGTCGATAGAACCCAGAATCAAGGTTTATTGGATAGCAGCGCAAAACATGATGGAAGTCACTTCTGTTTTCGCTGGTATCTACGTCGGTTAAATACACGTATGTCCCGGCTCATCCTGCGCGTTTCCAGCCCGGCTAGCAGCATTGCGGCGATCCCCACGACGGGACGCAGCGCAATCGTCTGCGCACGCCCGACTGGACAATACGGCACGATGCGGACCAGACCCCTTGCCCGGCACAACCGGCCGGCGATCAGCTCTCCGCCAGCGATCTGCCGTGCCCCCGCCCAGGGCCAGGGCTTCGTGACATGACCGCGCACGCGCCCCTGCAGTTCTGACCTTTGGTCGCGCTGCCACGGCAATTCCTTCCGGTTCCATTGCGTTGACTCGTGCATGCAAGCGGCTGTCGCCTTTGGGCAGACAGTCAACGAGGTTTTGCCTGACGCCATCCAGGGCAGGCCTCGCATGAACTGGAGTGCACATGAAGCGCATGCTGATCAACGCCACGCAGCCCGAAGAACGGCGCCTGGCCATTGTTGATGGACAAAAACTGCTTGACTTCGAAACCGAAATCGAAGGCCGCGAGCAGCGCAAGGGCAATATCTACAAGGCCGTCGTGACGCGCGTCGAGCCGTCTCTTGAAGCCTGTTTCGTTGATTACGGCGAAGAACGCCACGGTTTCCTGCCGTTCAAGGAAATCTCTCGACAGTATTTCCGTGAAGGTGTGGACGTCCGCTCTGCCAAGATTCAGGACGCCATCAAGGAAGGCCAGGAACTGGTCGTTCAAGTCGAAAAGGAAGAACGTGGCAACAAGGGCGCTGCCCTGACCACCTTCATTTCCCTGGCCGGACGCTACCTGGTTCTGATGCCCAACAACCCCCGCGGCGGTGGCGTCAGCCGCCGTATCGAGGGCGATGACCGCGAGGAGCTCAAAGAGGCAATGGACCAGCTCGAATACCCGAAGGGTATGAGTCTGATTGCCCGCACCGCCGGCATTGGCCGCACGGCTGCCGAGCTCCAATGGGACCTGAACTACATGCTCAAGCTGTGGTCGGCCATTGACGAAGCAGCCCAGGCTGGCTCCGGTGCATTCCTGATCTATCAGGAGTCGTCCCTGGTCATCCGCGCCATCCGCGATTACTTCACTTCGGACATCGGTGAAATCCTCATCGACACCGACGACATCTACGAGCAAGCCAAGCAGTTCATGCTGCACGTGATGCCCGATCAGTCGAACCGGGTGAAGCGTTACCGTGATGATGCCGCGCTGTTCTCGCGCTTCCAGATCGAGCACCAGATCGAAACGGCTTTCAGCCGCACGGTGAACCTGCCGTCCGGCGGCGCCATCGTGATCGACCACACCGAAGCCCTGGTTTCGGTGGACGTCAACTCGGCACGCGCCACCCGCGGCAGCGACATCGAAGAAACCGCCTTCCGCACGAACCTGGAAGCGGCCGATGAAATCGCCCGTCAGATGCGACTGCGCGACCTGGGCGGTCTGATCGTTGTCGACTTCATCGACATGGAGGACAACAAGAACCGCCGTGAGGTTGAAAGCCGTCTGCGTGACGCCCTGCGCACCGACCGTGCACGCGTTCAACTTGCCTCGATCAGCAAGTTCGGCCTGCTCGAAATGAGCCGCCAGCGCCTGCGCCCTGCCCTGTCTGAAGGCTCGCACATCACCTGCCCTCGCTGCAACGGCACGGGCCACATCCGCGACACCGAGTCGTCGGCCCTGCAGATCCTGCGCATCATCCAGGAAGAGTCAATGAAGGACGGCACCTCGGCCGTTCATGTGCAGGTGCCCGTGGAAGTCACGTCCTTCCTGCTCAACGAGAAGCGCACCGAGATCACCAAGATCGAACTCAAGCAACGCGTCACCGTGCTGCTGGTGCCCAACAAGCACCTCGAGACCCCGAACTACAAGCTGGAACGCCTGCGCCACGACGACCCTCGTCTGGACAACATCCAGGCCAGCTACAAGATGATCGAGGAGCCTGATGATGAAGTCGGCTTCACCCGTCGTCAAAGTGCCAGCGAGCGCGCCAAGGCGAAGCAGGAGCCCGTCATCAAAGGCGTGCTGCCTGACCAGCCTGCCCCGATCACGCCCGCCAAGGACGAGCCGGCTCTCGAAGCACCCAGCGTGGCACCGGTCGCCGCAGCGCCCGCTGCAGCTGGTGGCGGCTTCTTCGGCTGGCTGAAGCGTCTGTTTGGCGCAGGTTCCACGCCCGAAGCCACTCCAGCCAAAGCTGAAGTGGCGCCCGAGACGCCCGCCGAATCCGGCAAGGGTCAGGCAGGTCGAGGCAACCGCGATCGCAACCGCAACCGCCGAGAAGGCCAAGGCCGCGGCGAACGCAACGGCGCACAAGGCCGTGGCGGCGAACAACAGCGTGAAGGTCGCCAGCAACAAGGTCGCCGTGGGCGCGATGAGCGGCCCCAGGAAGCCACAGCCGAGGCCACGAATACCCGACCGGAAGGCCAGGAAGGCAATGGCCGCAACAACGAGCCGCGCCGTGGCCGCAATGGTCGCGGAGACCGTCAGGACCGCCCCGCACGTGAACAGGTAGCCGCCGCGACTGCAGAAGGTACTGAGAACGCCTTTGTGGACACCGTGCCCAGCACCCTGCTGGACCAAGGTGAAGGCACTGGTGAACAACGCGAAGGCGGCCGTCGCCGTCGCCGTGGTGGCCGAGGCCGTGGTGAGCGCGAGGAAGGTCAACAAGCCCTGACTGAAGCCACTTCGAGCAACGACGAACTGCTGGAGTCAACCGACGGCACCCAGGCTGAAGGTGACCGCCCAGAGGCAGAAGGTGAAAACGGTGAAGGCCGTCGCCGCTCGCGCCGCGACCGCAATCGTCGTGGCGAACGTCGCGACCGTGTTGAAGGCGAACAAGCCGGCGAACAGACTGATGTCAAAGCGCCTGCCGCTGCCATGGAGGCCGCAGCCCCAACAGAAGGCTTGAGTCTGACCTTGCCGGCACCGAGCGCCGACACAGGCCCGTTCACACTGGCCGAACCTGCGCCTGCACCTGCCGCCAGCCTTGAAGCAGAGGTTGTGGATACTGCGCCAGCCGTTGAGACCCCAGCCGCTCAAGCAACTCCAGCCCCCTATGTGCTGCCGCTGACTGATTTGGCTGAGCTGGCTCGAGGCGTTGGCCTGGAATGGATCAACTCCGATGAAGAGAAGATCCGTGTCGTGCAGGAGATCATCGCCAACGAACCCAAGCCTGTGCGCGTTCCCCGTGAACGCAAGCCCGCTCTGGTGCTGGATGAAGGTCCGCTGATCCTGGTTGAAACACGCAAAGACCTCAACCAGGTGCAATTGCCCTTCGACATGACCGCCTGATGATGCATCGGGGCAAGCCCCCGATGCATACAAAAGAAAAGCGCCGGTGTCTCAAAGACACCGGCGCTTTTTTATGGGTGCTCGTGCGCCCTCTTCAAACAGGCAACTTGCTCAGCGCCTGGTGGTATGGCGCATGGTGCATCAACTCGTCCCAGGTCAGGGGCGCCGTTTGAGGCAATAGATCCAGGCGCCTCGCTTCGCTGTCTGCATTGGGGCGCCATTGTTTCTTGGAGACACTGTCCAGCAGACCATCGAGCAAGGCATCGACAGGCTTGCCCCCGTGAAGTGACTGGTTGCACAGCAGCACGAGGTCACACCCTGCATTGAGCGCTGCCACGGCACCTTGCGTGTGGTTGCCAACCACGCTGGCCCCCTCCATGCTCAGATCGTCGCTGAAAATGGCACCGGTAAAGCCCAGCTTGCCACGCAGGATCTCTTGCAGCCAGCGCGCAGAAAACCCTGCAGGCGCGCTATCCACCTTCGGGTAGATCACATGTGCCGGCATCACACTGGTCAGAGACGTGCTCATCCACTCATAAGGGCGAGCATCATCCGACATGATCGCCTTCAAGCTGCGTTTGTCGACCGGGATGGCCACATGGGAGTCCGCCTTCACGAAGCCATGCCCTGGAAAATGTTTGCCACAGTTCGCCATGCCGGACAACAGCAAGCCGTGCATCACACTCTTGGCCAAGGCCGTCACCACACGAGGATCGCGGTGGAAGGAGCGGTCCCCAATGACGCTGCTCTCGCCATAGTCAAGGTCCAGCACGGGCGTGAAGGTCAGATCGACCCCACAGGCACGCAACTCTGCTCCCAACACATAACCACATGCGGTTGCGGCATCCATGGCCGCCATGGCGCCGCTGCCCTCGCCTCCCTTGCCATCGTTCATCCACATCTCGCCCAAACGACGCATGGCCGGCACATGGGTGAATCCGTCGGTCTTGAAACGCTGCACGCGGCCACCCTCGTGATCCACGCAAATCAGCACATCTGGGCGAATGGCCTTGATCTCGGCACACAGTGCAGTCAGTTGATGCCGATTGGCCCAGTTCCGTGCGAACAGAATGAGCCCCCCCGTCAGCGGGTGCTCCAGGCGCCGACGGTCGTCGTCGTTGAGTGTCAGCCCTTCGATGTCCAGCACCACTGGTGCATGAACCCCATCCACTTCGGCCAGCGTACGGGCCAACCGGGTTGTCTTGCTCATTGTGTCGTCTCCATTGAATTCATGTCGATCACGACAAATGCCATGGCGTGATCCCTTTCGTCGCTCAAGCTGACATGCGCCGTCCAGCCGCGCTCATCAAACCAGTCCAGCAAAGGGCCGTTGAGGCTGATGACAGGCTGTCCCGATGGCCCATTGAGCACCTCGCAGCGACGCCAGCTCATGGGCTCTCGGATGCCCAGCCCAATGGCCTTGGAGAAGGCCTCCTTGGCTGCGAACCGCATGGCCAGATAACGCACACCACGCTCGGGATTGGCCTGGGCGCGCGTCTCGTAAACAAGCTGTTCCTGATCACCAAGAATGCGCTTCGCGAAGCGCTCACCATGTTGCGCGAGGGCGTCACGGATGCGCTGCAAGGCACAAAGGTCTGTACCCACGCCGACGATCATGGCCCGCGCCCCGCCCGTCAAGCTGCCGAGACGGCCGCGTGTCGTGCCTGCACGATCTCGGCCTTGAAGTCGGCAATGGCCTGTTTCATGCCCACGAACATGGCGTGCCCGATCAGGGCATGACCAATGTGGAGCTCGGCAATATCTACCTGAGCCGCCGCGATCGCCGTACTGCTTGGCCCGACGGGACGTGGACCACACTCAGGGAGGTTCAGCGACAAAGCCAGGCCATGACCGGCATGGGTCCGCAAACCGAGGCTGCGGGCCAGACTGAGCCCCGTCTTCAGACGAAGCAACTCATGCTCGGTCTTGCCAACATCGGCGTCCCACCATGCGTTGGCCAACGCACCGGTATGGAACTCCACGCACGGGGCACCAGCCAGGGCCGCAGCTTCGATCTGAGCCGGGTCAGGCCCGATGAACAGCGATACGCGGCAACCGGCCTCCGAAAGACGCGCACAGGCATCCTTCATGCGCCCCAACTGCCCGAGTACATCAAGGCCACCTTCTGTCGTGACCTCCTGACGACGCTCCGGCACCAGACACACATGTTCAGGGCGTGTACGGACAATGATGTCGAGCATCTCGTCGGTAACGGCCGCCTCGAAGTTCAAGGGCACAGACAGCGCCTCTTTCAGCCGAACCACGTCGTCATCCTTGATGTGGCGGCGATCTTCACGCAGATGGAAGGTGATGATGTCGGCACCCCCTTCGACCGCCAGACGTGCAGCGACAACGGGGTCCGGGTAGCGGCCGCCACGCGCATTGCGGATGGTGGCGACGTGGTCGATGTTGACGCCAAGCAGCGGCGTATCGTTCGATGTCAGGAGAGCGGCTGAGTAGTTCATGCCTGTTGTAGTTCCATCATGAGCTGCCGGGTTCGCAGCGTTTGAGACCCCAGATGATATTGGAGCAGTGGGCGCAAAATGGCTTTGAGTTCTGCCAACACCGGAAGTGTGGCAGCCATGAGCGGCGCCATACCCTGGCCCGCGTGAGCGTGACCCAGCGCCCGATCCAGTCCGGAGAGCGCATCCCCAGTCAGTGCAGACAAGACCACCGGCAGATCGCCCCCTTGCCATTGCGGCTGCACCACGCCCAGTTCGGGGTGAATTTCATAGCGCAGATCGGGCTGCAAAGCCACCCCGCCGATGGTCTCTGCCCCGAGATCGGGCAAGAGGCCCAACTGACGCAGCAACATCAACTCGAAGGCCCGAAGCCCAGCCTGCAGCAAGGCCGGATCAGGCAATACCTGCAATACCTGCTGATAGGCATCGAACAGCACGGGGTGTGGATCATGACGCGCCAGCAGACGCATCAGCAACTCGTTCACATAGAACCCCGGCAGCATGGCGGCCCCGCCGGGCCAGGCTGTGCCGCCCGCCCACTCTGCCTGTCGCACCAGCCAGACATCAGCCTCTTCGGTACGCCGGGCGCCGAATGTGACGTGGATGAGCTGAAATGGCAGCAGTACCGGCCGAAGTTGCGAATAGGGACGCTTGGCGCCCTTCGCAACAGCCACAACACGCCCGTGATCCCTGGTAAAGAGATCGAGGATCAGACTGGATTCGCTCCAGTCATGGCTGTGCAGCACATAGCCCACACTGCCAGGTCGTGACGTAGCCCGGGCCACCAATCAAACCCTTCTTGCCACCTTATTCGTAGCCGTAGGTGCGCAGGCGGGCATCGTCATCGGCCCAGCCTGAGCGAACCTTGACCCACAACTCGAGAAACACCTTGCGCCCCTGCAGGCGCTCCAACTCGGTCCGAGCCTCGGAGCCGATGCGCTTGAGTCGCTCGCCCTTGTCCCCAATCACCATGCCTTTGTGGGCATCGCGCTCCACGATGATGGTGGCGGCAATGCGGATCAGGCCCGTAGCGCCTTTGCGGCCCGGCGTAGGCGCCTCCTCCTGATAGCTGTCGATCACCACCGTCGAGGTGTACGGCAGCTCATCCCCGGTCAGGCGGAAGAGCTTTTCACGGATGATCTCGCTGGCCAGGAAGCGATCGGTACGGTCAGTCAGGGCATCCTGGTCATACCACCAGGGTTGCTGAGGCACATACGGACGGATGATGTCCAGCAGGCGCTTCGTGTCAGCCTCTTTCTGGGCCGACAAAGGCACGATTTCGGTGAAGGGATGACGCTGCTGCATCGATTGCAGCCAAGGCAGCAACTCTTCGCGGCGCCCGACCAGATCCAGCTTGTTGGCCACCAGGAACACAGGCTTGTCCTTCGGGCACAGGGCCAGCACCTTCTCGTCATCCGGGCCAAACCGACCGGATTCCACCAGGAACAGCACCACGTCCACATCGGACAGCGTCGCCTGCACGGTCTTGTTCAGATTGCGGTTGAGTGCCGCCGTACCGCGTGCCACATGCCGCGTCTGAAAACCGGGCGTATCGACAAACACGAACTGGGTTGTGTCATCGGTACAGATACCAGTGATGCGGTGGCGTGTGGTCTGCGCCTTGCGCGAGGTGATCGACACCTTCTGCCCCACCACCGCATTGAGCAAAGTGGACTTGCCCACATTCGGACGCCCGATGATGGCAATCATCCCGCAGCGCTGGTTAGCCGCCTGCGCATCAGCCCCCGCACCGCCCTTGCGGGCCATCGAGAGCTTGGCCAACATGGCATCCAGATCGGGATTCTGTGCAGGAGAAGTCACCTCGGGCCGCTGGATCTCAGGCGGCGCGGACGAGTCAGTCGAAGAAGGCTTTTTCGGCATGGCAAACGGAATAGGGGAAAACAGTGTGCCCCTTATTGGGCACGGGTGCGCTTCTTGACAACCACGGTAGGCTTCGGCGTCACGGGAGGCTGGTCTTTGATCTGAGCCAGCACGATTTCGGCTGCGGCTTGCTCGGCTGCTCTTCGAGACAGCCCCTCGCCAAGCACGGCGATGCCCAGCGCAGGCAACTCACATGCCACGACAAAAACTTGTTCGTGCGCCTTGCCCCGTGTCGCGTCGATTCGATAGGTTGGCACGGGCATCTTGCGCGCCTGCAGCCATTCCTGCAAGGCCGTCTTGGCATCCTTGGTCCAGCTGTCCAGGGTAGCCCCCTGTGCCAGCACCGGCTTGATCAGCCGTCCGACCAAGGCCTGCGCCTCGGCAAACCCCGCATCCAGATAGATGGCTCCCAGGATGGCCTCAACAGCATCAGCCAGAATGGAGGGGCGCTGGGCGCCGCCCCCTTTCGCTTCACCCTCGCTCATGCGCAGGCACTCTGGTAGACCCATCGCAACGGCCAGCTTGTGCAAGGTTTCCTGCCGAACCAGGTGAGCCCTGACGCGAGTCAGATCGCCTTCATCGCTGCGATCGAACTGGCTGTAGAGCATGTCCGACACAGCCAGGCTGAGCACCGCATCACCAAGAAATTCAAGCCGCTCATAGTGCTCCTGACTGAAGCTCTTGTGCGTCAGGGCCCGAGCCAGCAATCGCGGGTTCTTGAACTGATAGCCCATGCGATGCTGGAGGGCATCCAGCTTCGGAAAACTCGAAGCTGGCTCATGGAAATCGGAGCGGGACATCAACGCCCCGCGACCATGGCATCACAACCGATCACTTCGAGCGACCCTCGAACTTGATCAGGATGTAGACAGGCTCAACAATCGGAATTTCCTTGTTGTAGGCAAACTTGACGACGATCTTGTCACCTTCCTTGGTGATGTCTAGATCCTTGGCTGTCACAGCTTCGACCCCATATTCGACCTGCTGCGCGCGGTCGAATGCCGCACGAATTTCCGGTACGGTCGAACCGCCGTCTTTAGCCACCTTGTCCACCATCGTCTTGATGGTTTGGTACTCCGTCACGGCCGGCACGATCTTCATCACCAGCAAGGCGACAAAAGCCACCACCACGGCCCAAAACAGCAAGCCAATCAGAGAAATACCAGACTGATTTCGACGCGTCATCATGCCTCCTTGAACGGTCAATTGAAGAACCCAACTCGCTTCAAATCACCGAAATTCATCCAGATCACAAAAGCCTTACCTACGATATTTTCGTCCGGAACAAAGCCCCAGAACCGAGAATCCTGAGAATTATCGCGGTTGTCGCCCATCATGAAATAGTGACCAGCGGGCACCTTGCAGACCACACCTTCCCCGCTGTACTGACAGTTGTCCTTGAACGGAAAATCTTCAACAGCCATCGGCGGCACATAGGCCGGTCGGTCCTTGTCGATCAAGATGCGATGGGACACGCCCGTCAGGTTCTCCGAATACTGCAGGCTGTAACGCATGCTGTCTTCATCATAGAACTCGGACAAGGGCTGGGTCTCGATCAACTTGCCATTGATACGCAACTGCTTGTTGATATAAGAGACCTCGTCACCCGGCACCCCCACCACGCGCTTGATGTAGTCGAGGCTGGGGTTGACCGGATAACGGAAGACCATCACATCACCACGCTGCGGCTCATGGATGGCCAGGATCTTCTTGTTGATGACCGGCAGGCGGATACCGTAGTGGAATTTGTTCACCAGAATCAAGTCGCCAACCAACAGGGTCGGCACCATCGATCCAGACGGGATCTTGAACGGCTCGAACAGAAACGACCGCATCAGGAAGACGACGATGATCACCGGGAACAGACCGGCCGTCCAATCCAGCCACCAGGGCTGCATGAGCAAGCGCTCTTTGGCTTCAGTGATATCAGCATCAACCTGGGCAATCCCCTGGCTGGCCAATTGAGCCTTGCGCTTGTCTGACTCTTCAGCCAGACGGGTGGCCGCTGCCTCACGCTCCGGACGGAACTTGAAGCGCTCGGCCAGCCAATACAGCATGGTGACAAAGGACAGAATCAGCAGCAACAGAGAGAAATTGCCCTGCCATTGCCCGAAATACCAACCGCCCAGATAGGCAGCCAGCGCCGCATAAAGAATACCTGTCAGAAAACTCATCAATCTTCCACTTGAAGGATGGCCAGGAAAGCCTCTTGTGGCACCTCGACAGTACCAATCTGTTTCATGCGCTTCTTGCCAGCCTTCTGCTTTTCCAGCAGCTTGCGCTTACGCGTGATATCGCCACCATAACATTTCGCCAGCACGTTCTTGCGCAGGGCTTTGATGTTCTCACGGGCAATAATGTTCCCACCAATTGCAGCCTGGATGGCCACGTCATACATCTGACGCGGAATCTGCTCACGCATCTTGGCCGCCACGGCCCGACCACGGTATTGCGCCTGCGTGCGGTGAACGATGATGGACAAGGCGTCGACGCGGTCACCGTTGATCAGCAGATCCACCTTCACCACGTCGGATGCACGGTATTCCTTGAACTCATAGTCCATGGAGGCATAGCCGCGCGAGACGCTCTTGAGCTTGTCAAAGAAGTCGAGCACGATCTCGGCCAGCGGCATCTCATAGGTCAGCATGACCTGACGCCCGTGATAGGCCATGTTGATCTGCACACCGCGCTTCTGATTGGCCAGCGTCATCACTGGCCCCACATAGTCTTGCGGCATGTACAGGTGAACCGTGACGATGGGCTCACGGATCTCGGCGATCTTGGCCACCTCCGGCATCTTGGAGGGGTTCTCCACCTCGATGACCTCGCCACCGTTCATCTCGACCTGATAGACCACACTGGGTGCCGTGGTGACCAGATCCTGATCGAACTCACGCTCCAGACGCTCCTGCACGATCTCCATGTGCAGCAGCCCCAGGAAGCCGCAGCGGAACCCGAAGCCCAGAGCCTGCGACACTTCAGGCTCATAGCGCAGCGAGCTGTCGTTGAGCTTGAGCTTTTCCAGTGCATCGCGCAACTGGTCGTATTCGCTCGACTCGCTGGGATAGAGCCCCGCAAACACCTGAGGCTGAATTTCCTTGAAACCAGGCAGCGCGGATTCTGCCGGGCCGGCATTGTTCGGCAGCTTCTTTTCCACCGTGATGGTGTCACCAACCTTGGCTGCGGCCAGCTCTTTGATGCCACAGATCACGAAGCCCACTTCGCCAGCCTTCAAATCGGGGCGATCAACCGACTTGGGCGTGAAGACGCCCAGGTGATCCACCGGATAGACCGAATTGGTGGCCATCAGGCGAATGCGCTCACCCTTCTTGATCTGACCGTCTACCACACGCACCAGCATCACCACGCCGACGTAGTTGTCGAACCAGGCGTCGATGATCATGGCACGCAAAGGGCCGTCTGCATCGCCCTTGGGCGGGGGCATGCGCGCCACCACGGCTTCCAGGATGTCGTCCACCCCCAGGCCCGTCTTCGCGGAGCACGGAATGGCATCGGTCGCATCGATACCGATGACATCTTCAACCTCGGCCTTCGCTCGATCCGGATCGGCCTGCGGCAGGTCCATCTTGTTGAGGACCGGGATCACCTCCACGCCAAGGTCCAGCGCGGTATAGCAATTGGCCACAGTCTGGGCTTCAACGCCCTGGCTCGCATCCACCACCAGCAAGGCCCCTTCACACGCGGACAGCGAACGGCTCACCTCATAGGAGAAGTCGACGTGCCCCGGGGTATCAATGAGGTTCAGGTTGTAGACCTGCCCATCACGGGCCTTGTATTGCAGAGCTGCGGTCTGTGCCTTGATGGTGATGCCCCGCTCCTTCTCGATATCCATCGAGTCAAGCACCTGGGCTTCCATCTCCCGATCACTGAGACCACCACAGCGCTGGATGAGGCGATCAGCCAGCGTCGACTTGCCGTGGTCAATGTGGGCAATGATCGAAAAATTGCGAATGTGATTCATAAAAAAAAGGCACGTCCAAAGGAGTGACGCGCCTTCCAACAAAAACGTATGGCAACTGCTTGTTGGGCTTTCATTGTAGCGAAAAGCCCCCCGCCGCAAGCGCCGCCCAAGCATCGGACGGGTCGTTGCAGACCACCAACAAGCATGTTATCAACACGATATCAACAGGCTGCTGTTGATAACCTTGCAGACCAAATCACCCAAAGACAAGCGGGCACGTTGATTTCTGCGACAGAAGAGCGCGTTCTTGGGGCGTGATTGTATCGACTTTCCAGCTCGCTTCCGCTCAGTTATCAACAGCGGGGAGCACCGTACGGAACCCCGGTATATTCCCTGCGAAGCACAGGACTTTTCAGATAACAAAACCCACAGCCCCTGTCGGGAACTGTGGGTCGTCATCTGGTTAGAACAGACGATCAGCGATTGGGGCGAATGACAGCGTACTGCGCCCAGTCACCTCGGCGTACCAGCACGCTGACAGGCTTGCTCTTGTCCAATTTGGACAGCACGGCCTCGAACTGCTTCACGTCGGCCACCTGCACATTACCCAGCGACAGAATCACGTCGCCAGCGCGCAGGCCTGCTCGGGCAGCTGGACCATCCACATCCTCAACCAGCACACCACCATTGACCTTCAGGTCGCGCTTCTGGTCTGCAGTGAGGTTACTCAGGGCCAAGCCCAGCACGCTAGATGCATTCGCCTTCTCCTTTTCGGCCGGCGCAGGCTTGCCACCGTCCTTTGGCTTGTCCGCATCCATCTCGACCACCGTCAGCGTGAGATCCTTGTATGCGCCACGTCGGTACACCTGCAAAGTGGCTTTGGTACCGGGCTTGGTGCTGCCCACCAGTCGAGGCAGATCCGAAACCTTTTCGACCGTCTGGCCGTTGAACTTGGTGATGATGTCGCCAGCCTCCAGACCAGCCTTGTCTGCCGGGCCGCCCGGCTCGACCATGCGCACCACCGCCCCCTCGGCCTTGCCAAGGCCAAGTGAATCAGCCACATCCTTGCTCATGGGTTCGATCTGGACACCAATGCGGCCGCGAACCACCTTGCCATTGGCACGCAACTGTTCTGCCACCTTCACGGCGTCGTCGATTGGAATGGACAGCGAGATGCCCATGAACCCGCCAGAACGACTGAGGATCTGCGAATTGATGCCCACCACCTCGCCGCGCATGTTGATCAGCGGGCCGCCCGAGTTGCCCGGGTTCACCGCCACATCGGTCTGAATGAAGCGCACCTCTTCACCGGTGTCACGCGCCTTGGCGCTGACGATGCCCGCCGTCACGGTGTTCTCCAGGCCAAATGGGGTGCCAATGGCCATGACCCATTCGCCAACCTTCAACTGCCCCACATCCCCGATGCGAACAGCGGGCAAACCCTTGGCTTCGATCTTGACGACCGCCACGTCAGTGCGCTTGTCCACACCGACCACACGGGCCTTGAACTCGCGCTTGTCCGTCAGCGTGACATAGACCTCATCGGCACCGTCAATCACATGGGCATTGGTCATGACGTAGCCATCAGCACTCAGGATGAAACCAGACCCGACCCCCCGAGGGCGCTCTTCGCCCTGCTCGTTCGACTTGGGCTTGGCCTTGCGCTGCGGTGTCTGACCTGGCATGGGCGTGCCAAAGAAGCGCTTGAAGAACTCGCGCATCTGCGCATCGGCCTCATCCTCGTCGCCGTCGTCCTCCGTGACACGCTGCATGGTACGGATGCTCACGACAGAGGGGCCGACCTTTTCCACCAACTCGGAAAAATCAGGCAAACCCTTGACGATCACGGGCGCTGGCGTGGTGGATTGAACACCAAAGGGGGTTTGTGGCTGCTGCGCCTGCGAAGGGTGAGGAAACAGACTGGACCCCAGCACCAACCCGACGGCGGACACGACCGCCCCCACCACCAGGGTGCGCTTCACGACGGAAGCCGTAGAGGGTTTCGACTGATACGACGATGTCATTGGCAAGAACCTCATGAACAGGCTAAATGAATACAGATGTGCAACGTAAGATGCCGCAACTGTGCTGACAGTTCACGTTCACAGCGTTTCAGGAAGTAAATCCGGGGCCCACGTGGGGAGCTCAGACTTGAGCTCAGGGCGCCTCGAAAGCGACCGTCCGAAGGGCTCCGCCGCGTGAGGCAAAGGAATGCTCTGCTTGCTGGCTCATCAAGGCTTGATCCAACTGGGGATCACGCCATTCAAGGCGACCATGGTGCCCCACTTGCATGAAGGTCCCCTCCTGACTCGACTGAGCGACATCAGCAGGAGCAGCAGCCGATGCAAGTGCGACATCAGCCCGTTCACCTGCTGCTGGCCGAGGAGCGCCTGCAGAGGCCGCCATCTGGGCATCCATGCCGACATCACCGAGGGCCCCTCGCCCTTGCAGCACCAACACCCCAACTACCGCAACGAAGCATGCCGCCACGGCAACCGGCCCCGTCCAGGTCCTGCGGCGCAAAGGCTGCATCACGACATCACTACCGACTGCAATCTGGTCTGCCGCCCCCGAATCCGCCATCTGCGGCGCAGTGCGGCCATAGGCCACGGCCGGCGCCAGCACCACAGGCTCATTGGCCAAGCGGGATCGAAAACGGTCCAGAAAGTCGGCTCGCCCCTGATCCAACGCCAAATCGTCAGACTTCAACACATCGCTGATGAGTTGATATTGCGCCCAAGTGTCGCGAACCTGATGGTCATCTCGCCACGCATGACACGCACGAACGGTCTCAGCCTCATTGGCTTCACCGTCTACCAATGCAGACAGCGCCTCCAGCGATGATGCGGTATCCATGCGACGGTCAGACATGTGATCACTCCAGATCGACTAACTAGTACGGGCCCCAGCTGGCCACCTGTCCGGTCAGACACAGCTCCTCACAAAAAGTTCAATGAACTTTACCAGCGCTCACCCTCCCGGGTGTCCAGCAAGGGGCGCAATCGTTGGGCAATCGCCTCACGCGCGCGAAAGATGCGAGAGCGCACCGTTCCGATAGGGCAATTCATGACTTCGGAAATCTCGTCGTAGCTCAAGCCCTCGATTTCTCTGAGGGTGATGGCTTGCCTCAGGTCGTCGGACAAGGCCTCAATAGCGGAGTTGACAGCCTCGGCAATTTGCCGACTGGCCATGGTGGACTCTGGCGTTTCCCCTGTGGTGAGCTCATTTTCAACACGAGAAGACTCTTGCCCATCTTCCTCGGAAAGCCCTCCTAGCGCCGTCTCGGTCAATAGCGGATCGCGCTGCAGGCCAATCAAAGCCTTTTTCGCCGTGTTAACAGCAATGCGGTAAAGCCAGGTGTAGAACGCGCTATCACCCCGGAAGTTGGGCAGTGCCCGGTACGCCCGGATGAACGTCTCCTGGGCAATGTCATCCACCAGATCGGTATCCCTCACCATGCGAGCGATGAGTCGCTGGATGCGACGCTCGTACTTGACCACGAGCATCTCAAAGGCCCGCTGATCACCCCTCTGCACCCTGGCCACAAGCGGTGCATCGACGTCCACAGACTGGATCGCAGCATCCACAGGCAACTCGGTAGCCGCCGACTGAACAACGGCATCTGCGGCGTGAAGCAATCCTGTCGGCAGCCGCACGACATCCGCCTGATCGCCCGTTGGGTATTCAGACTTGGGGCTCATACGCGCCTCGACTGGGGTGACGGTCTCTTCGACCCGTTGTCTCGAGATGACATGGTTGGGCATGATGCCACCTTTGTCGGTGAAGCCTTATATGGAGAATGAATACCCCCCTTACCTGTCCGTCGATTCATACCCGACACGAACACCAGCGCACGCAAATGATGCAGTGACACGGCATCCATCATCGACTGACGGTCAGACAGCCACACCCACTCGGACCATGCGGGGGATGCAGACGCAGACCTGATGGCAGACAGACGAAGCAACAGAACGGGCCCGATATTCAGTACTGGAATGACTTCAACGGGCCTTATGCCATTGACGTTGACATGCCAACCCGCACGCTGTTCATTCTCAACATCGCCCGCGGCAGGCAGACACCCTAGCCACATCAGACGCAGGTCACCACGCCTGCCCAGGTCACCCCAAACACGGGGAAACTGGCGCAACCAGAGCCCAGCGACCGTGGTACCGGCCAGCAATTGCCACCAGGAGGCGCGACCAAGCCTGGCATCACGCCATGTCAGCACCAGCCAACAGCACAGGAAGGCCAAGGAAAGCAACATGGCCAAGCGGCCTGAACGCCGCAACAAAGGCCATACCCCAAGGCCAGCCTGAACAGACCAGGCCGCAGGGGAATCAAGCAGCCCCGCCCGCGGGGCAAGGGCCGCACTCAAGCTCAGACGCGCTTGAACAACAGCGAACCGTTGGTACCGCCAAAGCCGAAGTTGTTCTTCAGCGCGGCATCGATCTTCATCTCGCGTGCCGTGTTGGCACAGTAGTCCAGGTCACACTCGGGATCCTGGTTGAAGATGTTGATGGTGGGCGGGGAGATCTGGTTATGGATAGCCAGGACCGTGAACACCGATTCGATCCCGCCAGCGCCACCCAGCAGGTGACCCGTCATGGACTTGGTGGAGTTCACCACCAGCGACTTGGCGTGATCACCAAACGCTGCCTTGATGGCATTGGTTTCGTTGGCATCACCCAGCGGCGTGGAGGTGCCGTGCGCATTGAGGTACTGAACCTGATCCGGATTGACACCTGCATTGCGCAGCGCGGCCTTCATGGAGCGGGTCGGGCCGTCCACGTCGGGCGCCGTCATGTGATACGCATCAGCGCTCATGCCGAAGCCGGACAACTCGGCGTAGATCTTGGCGCCACGAGCTTTGGCGTGCTCATACTCTTCAAGCACCATGACGCCGGCGCCCTCACCCAGCACGAAACCATCACGGTCCTTATCCCAGGGACGAGACGCCGTAGCGGGGTCATCGTTGCGGGTGGACAAGGCACGCGCCGCAGCAAAGCCGCCCACACCCAAAGGTGACACGGTGGACTCGGCACCGCCGGCGACCATGACGTCGGCATCGCCATACTCAATGATGCGAGCAGCCTGGCCGATGCTGTGCAGGCCAGTGGTACAGGCCGTCACGATCGACAGGTTCGGGCCTTTGAACCCGTAATGAATGGAGACGTGACCGGAGATCATGTTGATGATCGAGGCGGGCACGAAGAAAGGCGAAATGCGACGAGGACCCCGATCGGTGTAGTCCTTGTGCGTCTGCTCAATCATGGGCAGACCACCAATACCGGAACCAACCAGGCAACCGATGCGCTCGGCCTGCTCATGCGTGAGGGCCTCACCGGTTGGCAAACCACTGTCCTGAACTGCCTGAATGCTGGCAGCCAGACCATAGTGGATGAAGGTATCCATGTGACGGGCTTCTTTGCCGGGGATGTAATCCTCGATGTTGAAGCCCTTGACTTCACCTGCGAACTGACAGGCGAAGCCCGTTGCATCGAACTTGGTGATGGTGTCGATGCCGGACTTGCCAGCAATGAGGTTCGACCAGGATTCGGCCACCGTGTTACCCACGGGCGTAACGAGGCCCAGGCCGGTGACGACAACGCGACGACGGGTCATGCTGGATGGGATGTAATTTGTAAAGACAGAGACAACCAAGGCCCCGAAGGGCCCCAGCGATCAATCAGTGCGGATCTCAGGCCTTGGCGTGAGCCTTGGCGTAATCGATGGCGAGCTGAACGGTGGTGATCTTTTCAGCTTCTTCATCGGGGATCTCGATGCCGAACTCGTCTTCGAGAGCCATCACCAGTTCCACAGTGTCCAGCGAGTCAGCACCCAGATCGGCCACGAAAGCCTTTTCAGAGGTGACTTCAGACTCGGCCACACCGAGTTGTTCGGCAATGATTTTCTTGACGCGTGCTTCGATATCGCTCATGACTCCTCCAGGAGGTGGTGCAAACAAACCAGGGATTTTACCGGCTGTACGGTGGATTCCGCGACAAGCCGAAATAGGAAGTTGAGATACCCTGACAAAACCTCAATTCATAAACATGCCACCGTTGACGTGTAGCTCCGTCCCGGTAATGTAACCAGCTTGGGGCGAAGCAAGGAAGGCCACCGCTTCGGCGATGTCTTCTGGCTGCCCCAGACGCCCCAGCGGAATCTGGGTTTTCAGAGCCGATTGCTGCTCTTCGGACAGAGCCCGGGTCATGTCGGTGTCAATGAAACCGGGCGCCACGCAGTTGACCGTGATGCTGCGGCTACCCAACTCGCGCGCCAGCGCACGGGTCATGCCGGCCACACCAGCCTTGGCGGCAGCGTAGTTGGCCTGCCCCGGGTTTCCGGATGCCCCCACGACCGAGGTGATGTTGACGATGCGCCCGTAGCGTTGCTTCATCATCGGACGCATCACGGCACGGCTCATGCGGAAAACGGCCTTCAGATTGGTGTCGATCACCGCATCCCAGTCGTCATCCTTCATGCGCATGGCCAGGTTGTCGCGGGTGATGCCGGCGTTGTTGACCAGCACCTGCAGCGCGCCCTGCTCTTTCAGAATGGCGTCGATCAGGGCATCTACCGCAGCGGCGTCATTGACATTGAGCACCACGCCACGGCAGCCAGGAAAGGCAGCCAACCCCTCGGTGATGGCCTGTGCGCCGGATTCACTGGTGGCCGTGCCATACACCACATAGCCACGCTGAGCCAGGGTGACCGCAATGGCGCGACCGATACCGCGACTGGCGCCGGTCACCAGGGCAATCTGCTTGTTGTCATGCGTGCTCATGCCAGCATCCCCTTGGCTTCGGCCAATGAGGCCGGATCAAAAATCGTGGTGGAAATCAACTCGCCATCAATGCGTTTGACCATGCCGGCCAGAACCTTGCCCGGGCCGCACTCGATCACATGCGTGATGCCTTCCGTCTTGAATGCCTGGATGGTCTCGACCCAACGGACAGGACCAAAGGCCTGGCGATACAGCGCATCGCGGATGGCGTCAGCATCTGTAGCCACTACCACATCGATATTGTTGAGCACCTTGATGTCAGGCGTTTTAAAAGCCGTCGCAGCCAGCTTTTCCTTCAGTCGCTCGGCTGCAGGCTTCATCAGGCTGGAGTGAAATGGCGCCGACACCGGCAGAGGCAGTGCGCGCTTGGCACCCGCCGCTTTCAGCACTTCGCAGGCCTTCTCGACTGCCGCCTTTGTACCGGCGATCACTGTTTGCTTCGGGTCATTGAAGTTGACCGCCTCCACAGCCTCACCTGTCGCGGCAGCGGCTTCGGCGCACCCGACCTTCACTGCGGCCGCATCAAGGCCGAGGATGGCGGCCATGCCACCCACACCCACTGGCACAGCCTCTTGCATGGCTTGGGCACGAAAACGCACCAACGGCAGGGCATCCTTGAGCGACAAGGCGCCAGCCGCAACGAGCGCAGTGTATTCACCCAAGGAGTGGCCAGCCACGATCTCGGGGCGAGCACCACCTTCAGCCAGCCATGCCCGCCAGCACGCCACACCTGCTGCCAACATCACCGGCTGCGTATTGGTAGTCAGATCCAGGGCTTCCTTGGGGCCCTCGGCAATCAGGCGAGCAACGTCTTCGCCCAAGGCATCCGAGGCCTCGGCCAACGTGTCGCGGACAGCGGCATGCCCCTCCCAGGCATTGAGCATGCCCACAGATTGGGAGCCTTGCCCGGGAAAGACGAAAGCAATTCGAGTCATCTTGTCTGTGTCCTCAGTACTTGTCGTTGAAGCGATGTCAAAACTCAATAATCGACCAGGACGGCGCCCCAGGTGAAGCCACCGCCCACCCCCTCCAGCAGCACCGTGTCGCCACGTTGAATCCGCCCATCGCGGACCGCCACATCCAGTGCCAGAGGCACGGATGCCGCAGAGGTATTGCCATGCTCATGCACGGTCACGATGATCTTGTCATCAGGCAGATGCAACTTGCGCCCCATGCTCTGCATGATCCGGAGGTTGGCCTGATGCGGGATCAACCAATCGAGGCACGACGCATCTCGGCCAGCCGCGTGCAACACCTCGTTGGCCACTTGCTCGAGCACCGTAACCGCCGCCTTGAAGACGGCCGGTCCGTCCATCTTCAGAACGGGATCGCCGATGACCTGGCCGCCAGACACTGCCCCCGGCGCGCAAAGGATACCCGACTGATGGCCATCTGCGTGGAGACGGGTTGCGACGATGCCAGGAGCCGAACTGGCTTGCAGCACCACAGCACCGGCACCATCCCCAAACAACACACAGGTGGTGCGGTCATTGAAATCGAGCAAGCGGGAAAACACCTCGGCACCGATAACCAGCGCATGCCGCGCAGCACCAGAGCGGATCATCGCATCCGCCACCGTCATGGCATACACAAAGCCGGAGCAGACCGCCTGAACATCAAAAGCAGGGCAACCTTTGGCACCGATACGCTGCTGGATCAGGCAGGCCGTGGAGGGAAACACCATGTCCGGGGTGGACGTGGCGCAGATGATGAGATCAATCTCCTGCGCTGTCACACCAGCGGCGTGCATGGCCGCCTCTGCGGCCTGCGCCCCCAGTTGACTGGAGGTGACGTCGGGGTCGGCAAAGTAGCGCGACTGAATCCCCGTTCGAGAAACGATCCATTCGTCAGAGGTCTCAACCCCCTGCTCTGCCAGGCGACTGGCGAGCTCTTGGTTGCTGACGCGGTTGGGCGGCAGAAAACTGCCCGTCCCGGCGATGCGAGAGTAGATTTTGTCCAAAACAGTTGCACCCTTGTAGGGCGCCCGTTAAAGACGGCCCAACAACTCAGGCTGCGCGATCTACCGCACCGCCTGCGCTATCAGCCGCCGACGTACCATCTGGACTGGCCTGACCCTCAGCCTGGTGAGCTGGGGGAAGGCCTTCGAGTGTGGCCGAGATCCGGTCATGAACTCGTTCCAGAAGGCGATGACGGGCGGCATCATAAGCCCTCTTGATCGCCAACTCAAAGGCGAACGCGTCCGCCGACCCGTGGCTCTTGAAGACAAGACCCCGCAAACCCAGTAAAGCCGCCCCGTTATACCGACGGTGATCAGCCCGTTTCTTGAACTGGTTGAGCACCGGCAAAGCTGCCAGCGCGGCCAATTTGGTCAACCAGTTGCGCGAAAACTCCTGCTTGATGAAGTTGGCCATCATGCCAGCCAGACCTTCTGCAGACTTCAAGGCGACATTACCGACGAAGCCATCGCAAACAACGATATCGGTTGTGCCCTTGAAGATGTCATTGCCTTCCACGTTGCCGTAGAAATTGATCAAGCCCTTGGCATCCGCCTCGCGCAGCAGCTCGCCGGCCTGCTTGATGACCTCGTTGCCCTTGATGACCTCTTCACCAATGTTGAGCAAGCCAACCGTGGGTGCGTCTGTGCCCTCAATGGCCGACACCAGCGCGCTGCCCATCACGGCAAATTGCAGCAGGTGCTCCGCGCTACAGTCGACATTGGCTCCCAGGTCCAGCACGGTGGTGGAGCGATCTTGCTGATTGGGCAACCCAAAGGCAATGGCCGGGCGGTCAATGCCCTCGACCGTTTTCAGCACATAGCGCGACACCGCCATGAGCGCACCGGTATTACCTGCCGAGACACAGGCATGCGCCGGCGCCACACCGGCGGTGGCCTTGACCTGGGTCACTGCCAGGCGCATGGAAGAATTCTTCTTGCGGCGCAGCGCCACCTCAACGGGGTCGTCCATCGTGACGACCTCGGCGGCCGGGATCAGCGTGACACGATCCCAATCCTTGGCAACCTCAATGACCTCAGGCAAGCCAACCAACAGCAACTCTGCGTCCGGATGCCGGGCCAGAAAGGCCTTGCAGGCAGGCAAGGTCATGGCCGAACCCAGGTCCCCCCCCATGCAATCAATGGCAATACGGACAGCCCCCTGAAGATCAGGAATGGCACGAGCAACAGCAGCAGACGAATTGGAGGTCATCAGAATGGAGGCAGGCTGACGGCTTTCTGGAGCCAGAAACAACAACGGGCCGGAGGGCTAACGCTTGTCAGCCAATCCAGCCCCGTGTTGAGCGACACCCCCGGAACAAACCAGGGGTTCACATCGATCAGGCTTCTGCCTTGGTCTTCAGCACCTTGCGGCCGCGATAGAAGCCGGTCGGGCTGATGTGGTGACGCAGGTGCACTTCACCCGTGGTAGCTTCCACGGCAGTGCCCGGAGTGGTCAGGGCATTGTGCGAGCGGTGCATGCCACGCTTGGAGGGCGACTTCTTGTTTTGCTGAACGGCCATGGTGAACTCCTCAAAACGGGCAAACAGCCCGCGGGGTTGTCAGACCGCAGCGAGATTCGGTGAGCTTCAAAGCAGCGCCACCATCGCTTGCAGTCCGCAAAGTGTTGATGAAATCGTTATTGATTCCGAAACAAAATCTCGGAAAACCAGCGATTCTAGCACGACAAATACACTGATATCAAATCAGCCCTTGTCGCCCTTCTCTTTTTTCAGTGCAGCCAGTGCCGCAAACGGATTGGGCTTGGCCGCCTCGGCAGCCTGCACCGCAGCTTCATCCATGGCAGAGCCGTCAGGCATGACCACTTGGTCGGATGCCATCAGCGCACCGATATCGGTCGGGCATTGCTCATGGCGGGGCAGTATCGGCTGCTCCATGATCAACTCGTCTTCGATCAGAGACAGCAGATCGAACTGACGCGTCACAGCCAGCACATCGTCTTCAGACTCCGCATCCAGCGTTTCGGCCGACTTTTCATCAGCCACGAAACGCACGCTGCGGTCAATGACCTCGTCGAGCAGCACCGGATGGAGGCAGCGTTGACACTCCCAGGGCAAATGCGCCTCGGCGTGCAGATCCAGCCACAACTCGGGTCGCCCCACACGCTGCGGCACCAGACGCCCCTGGGCTGACCAGCGAACCGGTGGCAACACATCCAGATCAGCCCCCTCGGCCAGGCAACTCGCCAGACGGGCCATGGCTGCGACAGGCGCCTCACCGTCCAGGCGAGCCTGCTCATCAATGAATGCCCCGACATCCAATTTACGGGGCGTATGCTCACGTGATTTCATCCCGCAAGTGTAGAGGGTCGGCCGTACGAGCGGCAGGAAGTTGGACAATGGCGGCATGAAAGAATCCACATGGCCCAGACTGATTCTGGGCTCAACGTCCCCCTACCGGCGCGCCTTGCTGAGCCAATGGGGGGTACCGTTCGATGTACAAGCCCCGCATGTCGACGAAACGCCGGCAGCCCAGGAGCCACCGATTGAGTTGGCCAGACGGTTGGCGCAGGCCAAGGCCCATGCTGTGGCCAGAGCCTGCCCGGCGGGTGACGATGTCATCGTGATCGGGTCCGATCAGGTTGCGGACCTGGATGGCGAACCGATCGGCAAGCCCGGCACCCACGACAAGGCTGTTGCACAACTGCAGGCGATGCGCGGCAGATCGGTTCTGTTTCATACCGCCGTGGCTGTGACACGCCCGCGAACAGGCTTCATCGCTCTGGACATCAGCACGGTAAGGGTGCACATGGGGCAATACAGCGACGCCGATTTGCACACCTACCTTCAGATTGAGCAGCCCTATGACTGCGCTGGCAGCGCCAAGTCGGAAGGCATTGGTGTGACCTTGCTGGAGCGCATTGACTCGTCAGACCCCACCGCGCTGATTGGCCTCCCCCTGATTGTCACGGCCAGACTGCTCCGCCAGGCCGGCCTGGACCTGCTCGCCTGGCGCGCAGCGCTGAATGCCCCTTCAACCGCGAATTCCAACTGACATGGCCACCACCGCACACACCACGATGGGCCGACTGATCCTGATGCCCAACACGCTTGATTTCGGCTGCATTGAACCGGGCTCAGGCAATTTGCCCGATTTGCGCCAAACCCTGCCCATGGCTGCCATTGAGGCCGCTGCGCGCCTGACGCACTGGATCTGCGAGAACGCCAAGACCAGCCGGGCCTTTCTCAAGCGGGTAGATGCCATCACCCCCTTGATTACCCCGCTGCAGGGGCTGGACATCCAGGTTCTACCTCGCCCACCCAAGGGCGGCAGCAAAACCACACAGCAGGACGACAAGGCGATGGATGCGCTGCTTGCGCCAGCCTTGGCGGGGCACGATGTGGGCCTCATGTCCGAAGCAGGCCTGCCAGGGGTGGCTGACCCAGGCGCTGCCGTGGTACTGGCCGCACACAAACTCGGCATCCAGGTTGTACCGTTGTCCGGCCCCAGCTCTCTCGTGCTGGCACTGGCAGCCAGTGGTCTGAATGGGCAAAGCTTTGCCTTTGTGGGCTATCTGCCTGTTGACGCAGGGGAGCGTGCCACCCGCATCAAGGACCTGGAGCAACTGTCTCGCAAGGGGCACCAAACGCAGCTCGTGATCGAAACCCCCTACCGCAACAACGCCTTGAAAGATGCCTTGCTGCAGCAGCTTCAGGCACAGACGTGGCTGACGATCAGCTGTGGCCTGACCCTTGATCAGGGCTGGAGCAGAACACTGCGGGTTGCCGACTGGAAAAAGCGTGCACCGACGCTTCCTGACGACATCCCGGCTGTTTTCGGATGGTTGGCCAACTGAACAGCACAGCACGATCCCTCACTTATTGCCACAATGACGAGCATCGCGCCTCACGCCAACCCTGTTCGGGTGGCGGCTGGGCCTGGAGTTACACCTTGAGTCAAACGCATTACCCTACCCCACCGTCAGCCCATCCCGGCTGGGCTGAACCCAGCGATCTGGCCCGCACCCTAGGGCATCTGGGCTTGCTCCCCTTCGTCGGCGGCACCTTGTTTGTCTGGCTGCTGGCCGGGCGCATGGAGGCCGAGCCCTTCGCTTTCGTGGTGGGCGGACTGGCCAGCTATGCCTGCCTTGTTGTCGGCTTCATTGGGGGCATGCTGTGGGGGTTGAGCATGTTGCAGCAGCGCTTGCATCAGCCGCCTACCCCTGAGCAAAAACGCTGCTTGTGGTGGGGCATTGCCTATGGCCTGATGGCCTGGGTTGCCCAGTTGATGCCACCGCATGCCGGACTCGCTGCGCTGGGTGGTGTGCTCATCGTTTGCTATGTCGTGGACCGCAAGCTCTACCCGACGATTGGCGCCTCGGGTTGGTTGACCCTGCGCTTTCGGCTCACCGTGGTATCCAGTCTCAGCTGCTTCCTCGCCGCCGCTCAACTCTGACACCCGACCTGCCGCACCATGATCGATTACCGGATTGAGGTGGCCAACCTCCACGCACACCTGTTCAAGGTCACGATGACCGTGCCGCAGCCTTGCGCCAGACAACGCGTGAGCCTGCCCGTGTGGATTCCTGGAAGCTATCTGGTGCGTGAATTTGCGCGCCATCTCTCACCTTTGGCTGCGCAGCAAGGTGAAGCGTCCCTCAGCGTCCATCCAATCGACAAGGCCACATGGGAAGTCGATTGCCACGACGGTGCCCCACTGACGATCAGTTACGAGGTCTACGCATTTGACACCTCCGTGCGGGCCGCATTCCTGGACAGCAGGCGCGGGTTCTTCAACGGCACCAGCGTATTCCTCTGCGTCGAGGGGCAAGAAGCACTGCCACACAAGGTGCGCATCACCGGGCTGCCTAAAGGCTGGGAAGTCGCAACAGGACTGGCTCCGGTCAAGGTCAACAAACTGGGCGTTGGTGACTACCATGCCAGCGACTACGACGCACTGGTTGACCACCCAGTCGAGTTGGGCCCTTTCTGGCGCGGTCATTTCAAGGCACGCGGTGTGCCACACGAACTGGTTGTGTCAGGTGCAAGCCCCGACTTTGACGGAGAGCGCCTGCTGGCCGACGCCAGAAGCATTTGCGAAGCGCAGATCGTGTTCTGGCACGGACGGCGCAAGGCCCCGTTCGATCGCTATGTCTTCCTGCTCAATGCTGTGGAGGATGGCTATGGTGGACTGGAACACCGCAACAGCACCGCGCTGATCTGCTCCCGCAAGGACCTGCCCCGAACCGGCCGCACCACCTCGATCGATGCCTACCAGACCCTGCTGGGACTGATCAGCCATGAGTATTTCCACACCTGGAACGTCAAGCGAATCAAGCCCAAGGAGTTTGCGCCCTACGACTACAGCCAGGAGAACCACACCCGCATGCTGTGGTTCTTTGAGGGCTTCACCTCGTACTACGACGACCAGTTCCTGCTGCGCACCGGCCTGATCGACGCCAAAGCCTATCTGAAGCTGCTGAGCAAGACAGTCAACCAGGTACACGCCACCCCAGGCCGTCACCGCTATAGCGTGGCCCAGGCCAGTTTCGACGCCTGGACCCGCTACTACCGCCCGGATGAAAACACCGCCAACGCCACGGTGAGCTACTACACCAAGGGCTCGCTGGTGGCGCTGGCGCTCGACCTGAGCCTGCGACAACTGACGCCGGCAGAAGGCGCACTGCAGCCTACGCTGGATGGCGTCATGAAACGCCTTTGGCAGCTGGGGCGTCCGATTGATGAGGACGATGTGGCCCAGGCCCTCGAAGCAGAAGCCGGTCAACCGCCCACTGTAGCTGGCGTCTGGTCCTGGAAGGCCTTGATGCAGGAGTGGGTCCATGGCACCCGTGATCTCCCGCTGCAGGCACTGGTGCAGGCCTTCGGCGTGCGCTGGACCTGCAAGACAGGCAGCCCGGCCCAGCGCCTGGGCATGCGGGTGAGCGACAGCAGTGGCGTGCTCAAAGTACAAGCCGTGATGCGCGGCAGCCTGGCAGAGACCGCCGGACTCAGTGCCGGCGACGAGCTCATTGCACTGGACGGGTGGCGACTGCGCCGCCCTGAGGACCTGACCCAATGGATCCATGACAGGCAAGCGCAGCGCCTGCTGGTCTGTCGGGATCAGCAGATCATGACCTTGCTGCTGCCGCCCTCCGCTGATGCAGCAGGCAAACTGCACACGACCATGGGCGAGCAAATTCTCCTCACGGTCGACGACAAGGCTGTGGATGCCCAAGCCAGTCGGCGTGATGCCTGGCTGTTGACCAATTGATGGCACAAGGCTGATGAGAACCTTGCTCAAGCGCTTCAACCGCTGGTGGCTGCTGGCGCTGGTACTCGCTGTCTCCGCAGCGCACTTCTGGGTCACCTGGACGATTTCCAGCCTGATGCCAGATCTGCAAAACAGCGACAAACCCAGCATCAAACGGATGGAGGCGGTCTATGTCAGTGAGCTCAAACTGAGCACCCCGCCCGTGGCTGCACCCACCGCAACCAAGGCTACCCCCTCAACTGGCGGCGCAAGCAAACCCAAACGCAAGCGCCCACCGAAGCCCGTCGATGCATCGGCTTCGGCCCCGCCAGAGAAAGCTTCTACGGTGGCTGAGGCTGCCAGCGAAGCAGCCTCGCAAGCCTCGGCGGCAGAGGTAGCCCATGCAGCCAGCGAGCCCGCAGTGGAGCACCATGCCACGGCAGATCAAAGCGAGGTCAAGCCGCCAGCCCCCCACGGTGGCCAGGCATTCGAATGGCCCAAAGCCACACGGGTCAACTACAAGCTGCACGGCTACTTCCGTGGCGACGCCTGGGGCAAGGCTTCAGTCGAGTGGGTGCGAGAAGGAACACGTTACCAGGTTCACGTGGATGCCATCATTGGCCCGAGCTTTGCGCCGATCGGGTCATGGAACCTCGTCAGCGAAGGTGACATCACCCCCAAGGGACTCTCCCCTGTTCGCTTCGAACAAATTGACCGGATTCTCATCAAAACCAACAAGCCTCGCACGGTGACGTTCGAGGCGGATGAGGTGGTGCTCGATTCGGGCGCCCGCATTCCGCGCGTGCCGGGAATGCAGGACCTCGCCAGCCAGCTCATACAGCTGTCCTACGAGTTCATCCTTGACCCATCTCTGCTGACCGAAGGCAACACCATTCAGATGCCATTGGCCATGCCCAAAAAGCCTGAGACCATGGCCTACGACGTGGTGGGGCAAGAAGTGATGGTCACCCCTAAACTCGGCAGCATCGGGGTCGTCCACGTGAAACCCCGCCGGCTGAGCGACGACAAGAACGGCGTGCTGCCTGGCGATATCTGGTTTGCCCCAGGCCTGCAGTACCTCCCGGTACGCATCCTGTTCCGCGGCAAGGAAAACTCCTACATCGAGATGGAGATGGAGTCCCCGCCGCTACAAGTGGGGGCCGACAAGAACGGCTCGTCTTCCCCCCAATACTGAGTGGAGCCCAGAGGCTCAGATCAACGCCCGACCTTGGCGCTCGCCCGGCTCAGACGCTGCTCAATGACCGCAGCAGGCGCTGCCGACGGCAGGATGGTGCCATCTTCAAACACCATTGCCGGCGTCCCCTCAATGCGCAGGCTGTGTGCCAGGGCGTTGTTACGCTGCAGCGGGTTGGAGCACATGCCAAACGCGCGGGAAGGCTCCACACCATTGAGCATCCAGTCACGCCAAGCCTGCGTGCGATCCTTGACACACCAGATATTGGTGGCCTTCACCTTGGAGTCATCCCCCAAAATGGAGATGATGAAGGTGTAGACCGTGATGTCCTTGATCTGCTGAAGATCTTTTTCCAGGCGCTTGCAATAGCCGCAGTTGGGGTCTGCAAACACCACCAGCTTGCGCTTGCCGTTTCCGTTGCGCCAGACCACAGCATCCTTGCTGACAGGCAACGCGGCGAAATCGGTCTTGGTGAGCTCACTCTCACTCTCTTCTGTCAGATTGCGCTTGGTGCGTGTTTCGAGGATTTGACCCTTGATGAGGTACTCGGCCTTCGCGTCCACATAGAAGACCTGCTTGTCGAGGTGGATCTCGATGATGCCCGGGACGGGTGTCGTTGCGGCAGAGTCAACCGGGGGCAACTCGGGCATGTTCTTGGCCAGGCGTTGTCGCAGCTGATTCAGTTGCGGCTGAGGCAAATCATCAGCCTGGGCCAAGCCGTGCCAGGCCAGCCCACCGAGCAGGACCCATGCCGCACTGCGGGAGGCCCAAGAAGAAAGATGTGTGCGTGTCATACTAAAAAAGTCCTTGCCTGTCAGGCATCCAGAGCCCGGCCAACCAGCCACTGCTTGACAGCAGGCAGGCGGTCCACAAGGCTCATGCCGGTATTGCGTAGCGATTTGATCGCCTGACGGTCATCAGCGAACAGGTTGAGCAACCCATCGGTCAGCCATTGCATGCTCTGGGTCGGCGCAACACGGCGGCGAACATACCGGCGCATCAGTTTGTCGTCACCGGCAGAACGCCACGATTCACATCGCTTGGCTTCACCCAACACCGACGCCAGGGTGTCCACATCAGCCAACCCCAGATTCAAGCCCTGACCGGAAAGAGGGTGTACCTGGTGCGCGGCATCGCCCACCAGCACCCAGCCCGGCCCATGCCAGCGCTGAGCCTTGGCCACAGCCAGCGGCCATGCCGCCACCTGAGATGCCAGCGTCAACTCGCCAACCGTGTCACTGGCTGTGGGGTCGGCCTCACACAGCGCTGCTTGCAGGGCCGCTGTGAACTCTGCCTCAGGCAAGCCCAACAATGCTTCTGCCCGCTCCTTCGGCAGGGACCAGACCAACCCATAAGAGGCGCCTGGCACCGGATCCTGAAAAGGCAGCAAGGCCAAGATATCCGGGGAGCGGAACCATTGCCTCGCCACGCCACGATGTGGCTGGCTGGCTTTCAGGCGAGCGGCCACACCCCAGTGGCCGTAATCGGTTCGCTCGAATTCCACACCCAGCGCGGCGCGGGTTGTGGAATGCTTGCCCTCGCAGATCGCCAGCAAGTCAGCCTGAACAGGTACTTGCCCAGCTTGCATGGGCGGCACGATCTCAACCCGGGGCGCGTAACGCAAGGCTTCGCCCAGCAGACGATCCAGCGCCGCAGCATCCACAATCCAGGCGAGCTCGGTCACCCGCTGCTGCCACGCGGAAAACTCCAGCGCGCCCGCTGCATCACCCCGGATGACCATGGACTCGACCGGTGTCGACCAGGCCTTGAGTTGGGGCCAGATGCGCAAACGCTCGAGCAAGGCAATGGAGCGTGCATTGAGGGCATAGGCACGGATATCGGGCGCGACAGAGCTTGCCTGGTCGATCTGCCCGGCCAGCGCCACCCGCCAGCCGTCTCCGGCCAGCGCCAAGGCCAGCGCACGGGCCACCGCACCGGAACCGCTGACACAGATGTCAAATGCTTGAGAACTCATGCAGGCATTCTAGTGACCTTGCAAACGGCCGCCCGGAGTCATGGCACCAGCGCTGCGATTAATTACAATACGCGGTTACAGCGAACGCACTTGATCAAGCGCATCGCCCTCCTCCCGAACACGAATCGATCTGGCACGAAGCCTGACCTCCAGGCTTCGCCCTGCCAGATTTCAAAGGAATTTCCATGAGTCTCAAATGCGGCATCGTGGGTCTGCCCAACGTTGGCAAATCCACCCTCTTCAACGCGCTGACCAAGGCCGGCATCGCCGCTGAGAACTACCCCTTCTGCACGATCGAGCCCAACGTCGGGGTGGTGGAAGTGCCTGACCCCCGCCTGGATGAGCTGTCCAAGATCGTGAACCCGGAACGCGTGGTGCCCGCGATTGTGGAATTCGTGGACATTGCTGGCCTGGTGGCTGGCGCATCCAAGGGTGAGGGCCTGGGCAACCAGTTCCTGGCTCACATCCGTGAAACCGACGCCATCGTCAACGTGGTGCGCTGCTTCGAAGACCCGAACGTGATCCACGTGGCTGGCAAGGTCGACCCGATCGCCGATATCGAAGTCATCCAGACCGAACTGTGCCTGGCCGACTTGTCCAGCGTGGAAAAGGCCCTGATCCGCGCCCAGAAGACGGCCCGTGCCGGCGACAAAGAAGCACAGGCGCTGTGCAAGATTCTGGAAAAGTGCAAGGATGCGCTGGACCAGGTCAAGCCCGTGCGCGCCATCGACTTTTCGAAGGAAGAGCGCGCCCTGCTCAAACCGCTGTGCCTGATCACGGCCAAGCCGGCCATGTTTGTGGGTAACGTGGCCGAAGATGGCTTCGAGAACAACCCCCTGCTCGACCGCCTGAAGGAATACGCAGCGGCCCAGAACGGCCCTGTGGTGGCCATTTGTGCCAAGACCGAAGCCGAACTGGCTGAAATGGAAGACGAAGACCGCGCCCTGTTCCTGGCCGAAATGGGTCAGGACGAGCCCGGCCTCAACCGACTCATCCGCGCCGGCTTCAAGCTGCTGGGTCTGCAAACCTACTTCACGGCAGGCGTGAAGGAAGTGCGCGCCTGGACCATCCACGTCGGTGACACCGCCCCGCAAGCTGCTGGCGTGATCCACACTGACTTCGAACGCGGCTTCATCCGTGCACAAACCATCGCCTTTGACGATTTCATCCAGTTCAAGGGTGAAGCCGGCGCCAAGGATGCCGGCAAGATGCGCGCAGAAGGCAAGGACTACATCGTCAAGGACGGTGATGTGCTGAACTTTTTGTTCAACGTCTGACAATCTTGGTGTTCAAGATCATGGGTTGGCCTCAAGTGTGACGGATTGAGGCCGATACCACCCCCAAATCGCCCGAGTGGAGACCCCGCAAAGGCGAGATCCTTCTAGTAGTACAGACGGACCTTGTCGGTTCGGGGGATGATCCATGAATCTCACAGATACCATGCGGTATTTCACCATCCGTACGCGGATGATTGGCGCCATTGCTGTCGTTCTGGCGCTGTTGATGGTGGTTGGCGGGGCTGGCTTGGCCGGCATGCTTCGCAACCAGTCCCTGAGCGACGAATTCCGCCAACACTCCTTTGCAGAGGTGCAAGACCTCTCCCGGATGCGTGATGCACTGGGACAAATGCGTCGCCTGGAAAAGCAGATTTTTCTCCAAGCCGGACAGTCGGACGCCCTGACGCGCTCTGTGCAGTCCTGGCAGGCCAGTGCGGATGCCCTGCAGACTCAGTCCAGCAAGATGCTGGAGGGCGAAGAAGATGAGGACAACCCCATCGTCCGCAACCTGCAAACCAACCTGAAAGAGTATCGGGACGCCCTGACTGCCAAGACCACCGAACTGGCAGGCGGCGCACTCTCGGCAAACGATGCCATGGCGGCCTTGTCTGCCTCCATCGCCAAAGCCGATGCCATGGACGGTCAACTCAACGACATTGAGAAGATCCTGCTGACCGAAGCAGAAAGCAACACCGACGAACAAAAGTCAGCCGTCACGTACACCGAGGCGGCCTTTGTGATTGCGGTGCTGGTTGCCATGGTGATTGTGGCGCCGCTCACCCTGTTGAACATGATCTCGATCTGCCGTCCGCTGGAACAGGCTCGCGGCCTTGCCCAGGCGATTGCCCAAGGTGACCTCCGCACTCAACTGCGGGTAGCGGGCCAGGACGAAGCCAGCGATCTGCTACGCGCGCTGCTGAACATGCAAAACTCGGTGCAGAAAATTGTCGGTGACATCCGCAGTTCCGCCGAATCGATCGAAGTGGCCTCCAACGAGATTGCCAGTGGCAACATGGACCTGTCGACCCGGACCGAAAGCACGGCTTCGAGCCTGCAGCAAACGGCCAGCTCCATGGAGCAACTGACCGGCACCGTGCGTCAAAGCGCTGATGCGGCCAACCAGGCCAACCAGCTGGCACGGGGTGCCGCAGATGCCGCACACCGCGGCAGCGACATCGTCTCGAACGTCGTCAACAGCATGGAAGACATCGACAGCACCAGCCGTCGGATCAATGACATCATCAGCGTGATCGATGGCATTGCCTTCCAGACCAACATCCTGGCGCTGAACGCTGCGGTGGAAGCCGCACGTGCTGGTGAGCAAGGTCGCGGCTTCGCTGTGGTGGCCGGTGAGGTCCGCGCACTGGCCCAACGCAGCGCCACTGCAGCGCGCGAGATCAAGCAACTGATCACGGCGTCCAGTGAAAAGGTCGAGTCGGGGACCAAGCTGGTCCACGATGCCGGCGCAGCCATGCAGGAAATCATGAGCAGCGTGCAGCGCGTCTCCGACATCATCGGGGAGATCAGTGCGGCCGCATCCGAGCAAAGCTCGGGCATCGGTCAGGTCAACCAGGCAGTCAACAGTCTGGACCAGATGACCCAGCAAAACGCTGCATTGGTCGAGCAATCTGCGGCTGCGGCTGCCAGCCTGAAAGACCAGGCTCAGCGCTTGACCGAATCCATGTCGACATTCCGTATCTGAGTTCACACATTTTTGTAACAGGGCCTCAAGGTAGGCGCCGGCACAGCCGACATACCGACAAGAGCCCTCGTGTGACCTCTGCCAGCAGGCGCTCTCCCGCTGGTAGCCAACTGATCAAGGATGACGCATATGGAAGCCGTAATGGAAGCCGCACCGCAATCGACACTGGCCCCTCGCACGGCATCAGGCCTGCAACCGGGCAAGCTGTCGTCCCGCAGTGATTCCTCCCGTCAGGCCATTCAGACGGGCTCCGGACGCGAATACCTGACATTCCGCCTGGGTAGCGAGGAATACGGGATCGACATCCTGAAGGTCCAGGAAATCCGCTCGTACGAACAACCGACCCGGATCGCCAATGCGCCCGCCTACCTGAAGGGCGTGGTGAATCTGCGCGGTGTGATCGTGCCGATCGTGGATCTGCGGGTCAAATTCAACTGCCTGAACGACCTGGGCGAGGCTGAAATCAACAGCTTCACCGTGGTGATCGTGCTCAACGTGCGCGGCCGCGTCGTTGGTGCCGTGGTGGACTCGGTCAGCGACGTGATGCAACTGGCCGAGCAAATGATTCAGCCGGCGCCGGAGATGGGCTCGTCGCTGGTGGACACCAGCTACATCACAGGCATCGCCAATGTGGCAGAACGCCTGCTGATTCTGATGGACATCGAGTCCCTGATGAGCAGCTCCGATATGGGGCTGATCTCCAGCCTGACCCAGGACTAAGTTACCAAGGCGTGCCGCCGATCAGTCGGCACGCCTCAGGGTCATCACCACGGGGCGCTGCATGACGCCCCGGAGACTGAGACGGCCCACCAGCGCCGTGACCACAGCCCCTGCTGCCGCCCCCACCAGCAGCCACCACAGAGGGGCATGCCAGGTGAACTCGAACACGCGGCTCGCCAGCACCCATCCGATCAGCAGCGCAGCCGCCGCGGCCAGCCCGCCCGCCAGTGCGCCAACCGAGATCAACTCGACACGCTGAACCTTGCCCAGCAAGCTACCCGAAGCGCCCAGCGCACGCATCACGGCCCAGTCTTTCGCACGCCGCTCACGCGAGGTCCACAGGCCCGCACTCAGCACCAGCACACCGGCTGCCAGCGTGAACACAAACAGGAATTCGACCGCCGCGATGACCTGGGAGACGATGGCATGGATCTGTGCGAGGGTAGATGACACATCAATGAGCGTGATGTTGGGAAACCGCTGGACCAGTTGCCGGTCCAGCACGTCACCGGACGGTGCCTTGAATGCCGTGATGTAGGTAACCGGCCAGTCCGGCATGGTCTTGCGGGGTGCCAGCACAAAGAAATTGACGCGCATGGACGACCAATCAACCTTGCGCAGGCTGGTGATGCGCCCGGTGATCGCCGTACCCGCCAGATCGAAGCTCAGCCGGTCACCCAGCTTCAATCCGAGCGTTTTGGCCAGACCTTCTTCAACGCTCCAGGCATCAGGCTCTTCGGGCACGAATCGGCCGGCCACCACCGGGTTGTAGGAAGGCGCCTCGCCGGCGTGGCTGAGGTTGAACTCACGCTCGACCAGACGCTGGGCGCGCTCATCGGGGAACTGCTCTGCCCGGACCTCACGGCCATTGATGCTGACCAGCCTCGCCCGAACCATAGGAAACCAGTCATAGTGCTTCACACCCTGGGCCTGAAGCTGCTGTTGAAACGCCTCAGCCTGATCAGGCTGGATGTTGATGACAAAGCGATCAGGCGCATCAGGCGGCGTGGCGGCACGCCAGCTGGCAATCAGATCGGTGCGGAGCAACACCAGCAGAATCAAAGCCAGCAGCCCGACCGCCAGTGAAGACACCTGCACGATGGTGGTGCCTGGCTGGGCAGCCAACTGCCGAATGGCCAGCACGAGCCAGGATGGCAAGCCTTGTCCATGCCGGGACAACAGCCAGCGCAGCCCTGAGACGATGACGTAGGTGCAGGCAGCAAAGACAAGCAGGGCCACACCGAACCCACCAAGCGCAATGCCACCCAGTTTGATGTCCCGCGCGACGGTCAGCAGCAAACCGACCAATGCTGCGCAGCCTGCCGCCCACGCAGACAGAGAGGCCGCTTTGAGCTCTCCCAGATCGCGTCGCAACACCCGCAATGGCGGCACCTGGGCCAACTGCAGCACTGGCGGCAAGCCGAAGCCACAAACCAGCAAGACACCCACACCCAAACCGAGCGCGAGCGGCATCCAGCCCGGCGCAGGCAAGGTCACCGGGATCAGGTCACCCAGCAGGCCGATGAACACACCGTGACCCAGCCAGCCCAGCAGCAGGCCGATCACACTCCCGATCAAGCCGATCAGCAGGAACTGCACGGCAAAACTGGCGGCCATGCGTCGCTGTGTCACCCCCATTACCCGCAACACCGCGCACTCATCCAGGCGCTGCTGGGCAAAATCGCGCGATACCAATGCGACCGCCACAGCAGACAACAGCGCGGCAAGCAAGCCAACCAACCGCAGGAACAAGCCAGCCCGATCCAGGGTGGCGCGCATTTCGGGACGCCCCTGTTCCAGGGTTTCGATGTGCAGCCCGCGCACCTGTCGTGAGGCCTGCTGAGCCACAGGCTGGAAACGCTGGACAGCAGCCCCTGCGACCAGCAAGCGGTAGGTGATGCGACTGGCTGGCTGAACAAGTTGCGTCGAGGGCAAATCAGACAGGCGCATCATGACCCTGGGCGAAAAGCCCATGAAACCGGCGCCCCTGTCGGGTTCCGTGGCAATGACAGCGGCAATTTTCAAACCTGCCTCGCCCAGCATCAAGTTGTCACCAACGCGGAGGTTCAAACCCGTCAGCACCGCGGGATCGACCCACACGGAGCCGGCTGGCGGGCCACCTGCCGGCGCAGTCACGGTTTGCTCGCCCTGTGCACGCAGCGTCACATGGCCACGCAATGGGTAGGCGTCTCCAACCGCCTTCAAGGCCACCAGCTTGCTTTGTCCACCCGCCTGGTCAGGCGCACGGGCCATGCTGGCCATTGCCGCCGTATCGGTGGTTTGCAGGCCCTGTGCACGGGCAGACTGTTTCAGATCTGCAGGCACGGGCTGGTCAGCCACCACCACCAGATCAGCCCCCAGCAACTGAGCCGCATCCCGATTCAGACCTTTCTCGATCCGGTCGGCCAGGAAGGCAACAGCAGACAGAGCGGCCACGGCGAGCACCACAGCCACCAGCAACAAATTAAGCGTGCCAGACCGCACATCTCGCCAAGTTTGCTTGAGCGCCCAACGCCAAGCTGGCACGAGATTTGATCGCACAGAAGTCATGAAATTGCGGACAGGTTCAAAACAATGCGATCATCCCAGTTTTCCGCCGCCAAGACTTCCTTTGCTGTCATGCCACTTGACTACCTGCGGGGATTGACTGCGCTCGAGCGCACGCAACAGTCCAATCTTCACCTGGGCATTTCACTCGCCTTCATCGCGGGTGCAGCCAACGCGGGCGGGTTTCTGGCTGTAGGTGAATACACCTCGCACATGACGGGCATGCTCTCCGGCATGGCTGACAACCTGGCATTGGGCAATTTCAAGCTGTTTCTGGCCGGGTTGGGCTCACTGCTGTGCTTTCTGTCTGGGGCTGCCACATCGGCGATCCTGATCAACTGGGGCCGGCGATCGGGCTTGCGAGGGGTGTACGCCTACCCGCTGATGCTGGAAGCCGTGTTGCTGCTCATCTTCGGCCTGGTAGGCGCCAAGTACAACGAGTCCGCCTACGAAGACATTTCGATCACCATCGCCCTGCTGTGCTTCGTGATGGGCTTGCAAAACGCCATGATCACCAAAATCTCCAACTCGGAGATTCGCACCACGCACGTGACCGGGATGATGACCGATATCGGCATCGAGTTGGGCAAGATCCTCTACTGGAACCGCTCGAAAGATGCCCCCGGCTACACCAAGGTGGCAGCCAACCTGCGCAAATTGCGCACGCACCTCTGGCTGGTCGGTGCTTTCTTCCTTGGCGGCTTGCTCGGTGCGCTGGGCTATAAATATGTGGGCTTCAAAGCCAGTATTCCGCTGGCGATTGCATTGGCGGTTCTGGCCTCCGGTCAATTCATGCCCAGGCATATCTTCCTGTTGCGCTGAATCCCGCTGAGGCGTGACACCGATCACGCCACAACTCATGTTTGGACGGCATCGGCTACAGAAATCGTCCGCTTATCCGATATGGATGCGTCAGATCTGACACAAGAGAAGCGCATCATGAATAAGAACACCCCCGCTACCCCGACCATCCTCCAGAAATTCACACCGGATCACGCCATCCTGGCCGTGGCCGTCCTTTATGGGCTGATTGCCCTGTGGATTGGCTCTGAATTTGGCCAACTGGGAACCGCAGCAGGTGTCAGCGCGGTG
Organism: Aquabacterium sp.; assembly: GCF_041909175.1. Lineage (GTDB taxonomy): Bacteria > Pseudomonadota > Gammaproteobacteria > Burkholderiales > Burkholderiaceae_C > Aquabacterium. Next base: position 288,744 of record NZ_JAYRDZ010000006.1, read on the forward strand.
TTGCTAGGGCTGGGTGCCGGCGCATTTCTGATTGCGCCCAACTCGTTGCTGTCTCGCTGCGTGCTGGCGGCGGTCACCATGTGTTTTGTCGCCTTGCATATTCAGCTGGCGCTGGGCATGACCGAGTTTCACTTCGGCGTCTTCGTCACCCTCGCTGTGTTGCTGACCTACCGGGACTGGCGCCCTATCTTGCTCGCCGCGGGCTTGATTGCCGTCCACCACGTGGTCTTTGACCGCATGCAGATGGCTGGTGCCGGTGTCTACTGTCTGCCTCAGGCCAACTTTCCCAAGGTGCTGATTCACGCAGGTTACGTCGTGCTTCAGACCCTTGTTGAAATCCCCGTGGCCGTGCGCATGGCAGCAGCTGCTCGCCAAGGCATGGAGTTGCAGCGCATCGCGGCCGCAACCGACCGCGATGGTGCGGTCAACCTCTCGGTCAACCACCTGGAAGTCGATGACCCAATGGCGCGGCAACTCAAGCAGATCATGATGCAGCTCGGCCAAGCCATGGGAGATGTGCAGTCTGCGGCACAAACCATTTCGCAGGCATCGCAGGAAATCGCTGCGGGCAGCCAGGATCTGAGCTCGCGTACCGAAAACACGGCCGCAAGTCTGCAGCAGACGTCATCGTCCATGGCCCAACTCACCGAGGCCGTGCACCAGAGTGCTGAAGCGGCCCGCCAGGCTAATCAGCTTGCCAGCAGTGCAGCCCAATCAGCCCACCGTGGTGGGTCGGTAGTGGCCCAGGTGGTTGAAAGCATGAGCGACATCAATGCGGCCAGCCACAAAATCAACGAAATCATCAGCGTGATTGACGGCATTGCCTTTCAGACCAACATCCTGGCGCTCAATGCCGCGGTGGAAGCCGCTCGCGCAGGTGAACAAGGCCGGGGCTTTGCCGTGGTGGCCGCCGAGGTTCGCTCACTGGCCCAACGCAGCGCCAATGCAGCGAAAGAAATCAAGACCCTGATTCACAGCTCGACAGAGAAGGTGGAATCGGGCACCCAGCTTGTGCATCAGGCCGGCGACACGATGAAGGAGATCGTGGACAACGTCCAGCGCGTCTCGGACATCATCAGTGAGATCACATCCACCACCAGCGAGCAGTCTGAAGACATCGGGCAGGTCACTCAGGCCATGACGCAGCTGGACCAGATGACCCAGCAAAATGCCGCCATGGTGGAAGAATCAGCCGCGGCAGCCGCCAGCCTGAAGGAACAGGCCCAACACCTTTCAGCCGTGGTCAGCGTCTTTGAAATCGACGGTCGCCACCGAGCTTGATTGAACCGGGCCGCTCAGCGGCCCGGATGTGCTCAGGCTGCAGCCGTGAAGGATGCAAACGTGGCGTCCAGCCGGGCAATCCAGCCGGCCTTGGCCTCATCAGTTGCAAAGCTCGCCTCAAAGCTGTTGCGTGCCAGCGTGTAGGCAGCGTCGGCATCCAGCCCGAGACCGGCGAAAGTCTCAAGGAAGTTCTGGTTCAGATAACCGCCGAAATAGGCCGGGTCGTCCGAGTTGATGGTCACCTTCAGGCCGGCATCCAGCAGGGTCTTCAGGTTGTGGTCGGCCATGGTCTTGAAAACGCACAGTTTCACGTTCGACAGCGGACACACCGTCAAGGGCATGCCTTCTGCAGCCAGCCGCTTCACCAGCGCGGCATCTTCCACGCAGCGCACACCGTGATCGATGCGCTCCACCTTGAGGATGTCCAGCGCATTGATGATGTACTGCGCCGGGCCCTCTTCACCAGCGTGAGCCACCACGTGCAGACCCAGTTCACGGCAACGTGCAAACACCTGGGTGAATTTCTCGGGCGGATGACCGCGCTCACTCGAGTCCAGCCCCACACCGATGAACAGGTCGCGCCAAGGCAGCGATGCTTCCAGCGTCTTGATGGCGTCTTCTTCTGAGAGGTGACGCAGGAAACACATGATCAGGGTGGCATCGACGCCGAGTTCGGCTCGGGCACGATCGCAGGCACGGCTCAGGCCCTTGATGACGGTCTCGAACGAGACGCCGCGTTCCGTATGGGTCTGCGGGTCGAAGAACAGCTCGGTATGCAGCACGTTTTCAGCTGCGGCCTTGGTCAGGTAAGCCCAGGCCATGTCATGGAAGTCGTCTTCCTTGAGCAGCACCGAGGCGCCGGCATAGTAGATGTCCAGAAAACTCTGCAAGTCCGTGAAGGCATACGCCGCGCGCAGCGCTTCGACGCTCGAATAGGCCAGTTGGACACCGTTGCGCTGGGCCAGCGCAAAGATGAGCTCAGGCTCCAGGGAGCCTTCGATGTGGATGTGCAACTCGGCCTTGGGCATGGCCTGCAGCAAGGCAGGCAAACGATCGGACGAAACAGCGTATTGGGGCATGGGTTGCTCTCTTGGCAGAACAGCGATGGATCACTCTAGCAAAAAAGGCCCCCTCATCGGGGGCCTTTCCTTGACCGGTCAGGGAAGACGGCCCAGGTCGGGCCGCTCACCCAACGCGATTACTTGGCTGAAGGCACGGCACCTTCCACGCCCTTGACGTAGAAGTTGATGCCGCCGAGGAACTTCTCGTCAGCCACCACGTCCTTGGCCAGCACTTCCTTGCCGGCCTGGTCCTTGATCGGACCCTTCCAGATCACGAAGGAGCCATCCTTCAGGCCAGCCTTGATCGTGTCAACCTTGGCCTTGACATCGGCAGGCACGGCATCGGAGATCGACACCAGGTCGATCATGCCTTCCTTGTAGCCCCACCAGGTGTTCTCGGTCTTCCAGGTGCCGTCGATGGCTTCCTTGGCGGCCTTGATGTAGTACGGACCCCAGTTGATGATGCTGGAAGCCAGGTGAGCCTTGGGACCGAACTTGCTCATGTCGGAGTCCCAGCCGAAGGCGTACTTGCCAGCCTTTTCGGCGGTTTGCAGCACGGCGGCGGAGTCGGTGTTCTGGAACAGCACGTCAGCGCCCTGGTTCAGCAGGCTTTGTGCGCCTTCGGTTTCCTTGGGAGGATCAAACCAGCTGTTCACCCACACGACCTTGGTCTTGATCTTGGGGTTCACGCTCTGGGCGCCCAGGGTGAAGGAGTTGATGTTGCGGATCACCTCAGGGATTGGGATCGAGCCAACGACACCCAGGGTGCCGGTCTTGCTCATCGAGCCGGCGATCACACCGGCCATGTAAGCGCCTTCAAAGGTACGGCCGTCGTACACGCGCATGTTCTCGGTCGTCTTGTAACCGGTGGCGTGTTCGAACTTGACGTCCTTGTTGTCGGCGGCCACTTTGAGCATGGGCTCCATGTAGCCGAACGAGGTCGCGAAGATGACCTTGTTGCCTTGTGCAACCAGGTCACGGATCACGCGTTCTGCATCCGGGCCTTCGGGCACTTTTTCCACGAAAGTGGTCTTGACCTTGTCGCCCAGTTCGGCTTCGAGGGCCTTGCGACCATTGTCGTGAGCGAACGTCCAGCCAGCATCGCCGACGGGGCCGATATAGACGAAGGCAACCTTCAGGGGGTCTGCCTTGGCGGCCGCAGCCGATGCGGGCTCAGAGGCAGGGGCCGGTGCGGCCTCTTCCTTCTTGCCACAACCGGCCAGGGCGGCTGCCGTGGCCAGACTGGCCCAACCGGCCAGCTTCAGCAAAGAGCGTTTGGACATTGCTTGAGTCATGTCATCTCCAGGGTTGAACAAAGCAAATCAGTCAGGACGGAAAACACACAACCAGGGGCGATGATGCCTTGTCAGGCCCCGGGATGGAAGGGTTTGCCCAGCGAGGCGGGCATGTTGACGCGGATCCACGCGGGATTGCGGGAAATCAGGACCAGCACCACGATGGTGGCCACGTATGGCAGCATGGTCAGCAACTGGCTGGGGATCTGAACCCCCTGCCCTTGCAACTGGTACTGCAACATGGTGACACCACCAAACAGGTAGGCACCGAGCAGCACACGAATCGGGCGCCAGGTTGCAAACGTGGTCAGGGCCAGCGCGATCCAGCCTTTGCCGGCCACCATGCCCTCTACCCACATGGGCGTGTAGACCAGCGAGAGATAAGAGCCAGCCAGGCCACACAGCGCGCCGCCTGCCATGACGGCAGCCAGACGAATGCCTCGCACGTGGTAGCCCAGCGCATGTGCCGACTCAGGTGATTCACCCACCGCACGCAGGACCAGCCCCGCGCGAGAGCGATACAGGAACCAGGTCAGGAACAGCATCAAGGCGACCAGCAGGTAGACCATGGGATGCTGCTTGAACAGGGCCGGCCCGAAAAACGGGATGTCAGACAGCCCTGGAATGGCGAACTGGGTCCGCTCCGACAGGCGAGCCTGCGCATAGGGAATGCCGACAAACGCTGACAAGCCGGTACCGAACAGTGTCAGGGCCAGACCCGTGGCGTACTGGTTGGTGTTGAGCCAGATGACCAGCACACCAAAGACTGCAGCGAGCACCGCACCGGCCGCAGCGCCGGCCATGAACCCCAGGACATCACTGCCCGTGTGCACGCCAGCGGCAAAGCCGGCCACAGCGGCCACCAACATCAGGCCTTCCGCGCCCAGGTTCAGCACCCCGGAGCGCTCATTGATCAGCAAGCCCATGGAGGCCAGGCCCAACACCGTGCCGGCGTTGAACGTGGCTGCCAGCAGCAGCGCAAATGAATCAGCAGTAAAGAGGCTCATTTCGACGAAACCCAGCGCACGCGTTGATGGATGAAGGTGTCACAGGCCAGCAGGCTGAACAGCAGCAAGCCCTGGAACACCCCGGTAAGCGACTTGGGCAGCCCCAGACGGGACTGGGCCAATTCCCCACCGATGTAGAACATGCTCATGAGCACGGACGAAAAGACGATGCCGAACGGGTTCAAGCGCCCGACAAAAGCCACGATGATGGCGGCGAAGCCATAGCCCATTGGCACGTGCGGCGTCAGTTGCCCCTGCGGGCCAGCGGCATCCAGCGCACCGGCCAGACCCGCCATGGCGCCGGATATCAGCAGCGCAGTCCACAAGGCTCTGCGGGACGAAAAACCGGCATAGCGAGCTGCATCAGGCGCCAGGCCACCGACGACCAGCTGAAAACCTGTGAAGGTGCGGGCCATGAAGACACTGAAGCCCCCCACACAGACCAGCGCGATGACCACACCGATGTTCATGCGGAAACCACTGACCAGCTTGGGGATGCGGGCGGGGTCCAGAAAGGTGATGGTCTGCGGGAAGTTGTAGCCGTTGGGGTCCTTCCACGGGCCATAGACCAGGTAGCTGAGCACCATGTCGGCCACATAGACCAGCATCAGGCTCACCAGGATCTCGCTGGCATTGAAACGGTCACGCAGCAGTGCCACGATGGCAGCCCACAACATGCCGCCGACCATGCCGGCCAGCAACACCGCAGTCACGGTCAGGAAACGGCTCGACTCTGGGGTTGCGTGCATGGCCACCCAGCCGCCGAAGATGGCGCCAAGGATGAACTGCCCTTCCGCGCCGATGTTCCACAGATTGGCTTTGAAGCACACCGCCAGACCCAGTGCAATCAGGACCAGCGGGGTCGCCTTGAGGGTCAGTTCGGTCAGGGCGTAGAAGCTCTTGATCGGCTCGACGAAGAACATTTGCAACCCATCGAGCGGGCTCTTGTCCAGCAAGCTGAACAGGATGGTGCCGATCACGACCGTGATGGCCAGGGCAATCAAGGGCGAGGTGAAAGACAGCACCTTAGACGGTGCGGAACGGGGCTCAAGCTTGAACATGGCTACCCTCCCACAGACCGCTCATCCACTCGCCAATCTGCTCAACCGTGGCTTCGGCTGCATCGATGCTGGGCGACAGGCGGCCCTGAGCCATGACCATCAATCGGTCGCTCACTTCAAACAATTCGTCCAACTCCTCGCTGACCACCAGCACGGCGCAACCAGCGTCTCGCAATTTCAACAACTCACCACGAATCTGGGCGGCAGCACCCACATCCACCCCCCAGGTCGGCTGGGAGACCAGCAAGACCCTGGGTTGGGCATCGATTTCCCGACCCATGATGAACTTCTGCAGGTTGCCGCCCGACAGGCTCTTGGCCAGCGCACCTGGCCCCCCTGCCTTCACATTGAAGCGATCGATCAGCGACACAGCCATGTCGTGCATGAGATTCAGATTGAGCCAGCCGCCCTTGCCGACCGCTTCACCACGGGTCAACAGGGTGTTTTGCGCCAGCGACATCACCGGAACGGCACCACGGCCCAGACGCTCCTCGGGCACGCTGTGCAGCCCCAGGTCACGACGCACACCCGGTGTGGCAGCACTCACATCCTTGCCCACCAGGGTGATGGTGCCCGGCTTGGCGCGCGGATCTTCGCCGCTGAGGGCGGCCATCAAAGCCTGCTGACCATTGCCGGACACGCCGGCGATGCCCACGATTTCACCGGCCCGAACCGACAGGCTGATGTTTTTCAGGTCTACACCGAACGGATCCTGCTTGGGCAGGCTCAAACCCTTGACCTCGAGCCCGACCCCACCGAGGTTGGGGGCTGCGCGGTTGAGTTGCGGCGGCTCTGCGCCGATCATCATGCGCGACAGGCTGGCATTGCTTTCCTGGCGGGGATCGACCTCACCCGTTACCTTGCCACCCCGCATCACCGTGCAGTGGTGGCACAGCGCGCGGATTTCGTCGAGCTTGTGGCTGATATAGAGGATGGAGCACCCACGATCAGCCAACTGACGCAATGTCACAAAGAGCTTGTCGACCGCTTGCGGGGTGAGCACCGAGGTGGGCTCATCGAGAATCAGCAGTTGCGGGTTGGTCAGCAACGCGCGAACGATTTCCACGCGCTGACGTTCCCCCACGCTGAGCGTGTGAACGGGGCGCAGCGGGTCGACTTCCAGGCCGTAGTCGGCGGAAACGGCGCGGATGCGTTCCATGACCTCGGCCAGCGACATGGACTTGTCCAGCCCCAGCCAGACGTTTTCCGCGGCAGTCAGGGTGTCGAACAACGAGAAATGCTGGAACACCATGGCGATGCCCAGTGCCCGCGCCTCCTGAGGCGAGCGCACTTGGACGGGTTGACCATTGAAGAAGACTTCTCCAGCATCCGGCTTGACGGCGCCGAAGATGATCTTCATCAGGGTGGATTTGCCAGCACCGTTTTCGCCCAGCACGGCGTGGATTTCGCCGGGCTGTACTTTCAGGCTGACTGCATCATTCGCGCGCACCGCCGGGTACTGCTTGGTGATGTTCTTGAGTTCTAGTCGCAGCGACATGGATCTTGTGGTTTTCAGTGGGTTGGCTCATCAGCCTGGTAGACGCAGTTCCCTGCCACATAGGTGGCCAGGAGGTTCCGCTCGTCACCCAGCGTCATCCAACTGAATACACGTTCGTGCAAGTCGCGGGCCAGCTGATCACGGTGTTCCGCCACCTGGCCCTTCGCCCAGCACCAGAGCGTGAGGTCTGCCACGCTTCCGGGCTCGAGTCGGCCGATCTCATCCGACAGGCCCAGATGGCGCGCAGCGCCCAATGTAACTGTATACAAAGCCTTCCACGCAGAGAGCCGTACGCCTTGCATCGCTTGCACCTTGTAGGCGTCTCCCATGTTGCGCAGCATCGACAGGCTGGTACCCCCGCCGACGTCGCTGGCGAGACTCACGTTCACCCCTTCGTGCTCCGCCTTCATCCAGTCGAACAGGCCGCTGCCCAGGAACAGGTTGGAGGAAGGACTGTGTGCAATTTGTGCACCATATTCGCGCAGCACTGCGCGATCTTCGGCATTCAGCCAGACACCATGCGCCAAAATGGAGCGCGCACCGATGAGCCCCTCTCGATCGTATACATCCAGATAACTGCGGGCGGTGGGGAACAACTCCTCCACCCATCGGATTTCATCCCGGTTTTCCGAGACGTGCGTCTGCATATAGGTGCCGGGGTGCGCCTGAAACAGCCGCCCTGCCATGGCCAATTGCTCAGGGGTGCTCGTGGGTGCAAACCGTACAGTTACGGCAAAAGCCAGGCGATCACGCCCGTGCCACTGCGTGATGAGGTCCACGCAATCCTTTTCGGCCTGCTCGACATCGTCGCGCAAACCGTCAGGCGCGTGTCGATCCATCAGCACCTTGCCAGCGATCAAGCGCATGCGCCGCGCCGAGGCCACCTTGAACAAGGCATCGGCACTGACTTTGTGGACCGTCGGGAACACCACGGCCGAGGTCGTGCCGTTGGCCCAGAGTGCGCCGAGAAAACGCTCGGCCCCGACCCGCGACACCTCCGGATCTGCATACCGTTTTTCTGCCGGAAAGGTGTAGGTATTGAGCCAGTCAAGCAGCTCGGTGCCATAGCTCGCGATCACATCGAGCTGCGGGCTGTGCACATGGGTATCGATGAATCCCGGCATCAGCAGCTGACCGCGTCGGTCCACCACGGGCACATCGGTCCACCCCTCGGGCAGGGGGGCAGATGCCGGCTGGATGGCCGCGATGCGCTCGCCGTCCACCAGCAGCACATGGTCAGGACGCCAGCGCACACCCGGCGCCTCGGCAGGTGCCGCAAAGCCAGGGTCATCGACAAAATCAAGCAGATCGGCGCGAACGGCCCAACGCCCGGACACGGGCGACCTGGAGGCAAGGGCCAAAGATGAGTCAGTCATGAGAGTCACGGTTTGGTTGAAACCACCGCAAGGTCATCATTGCGCTGGGGCGGACGCACCTGGTGCAGGTTCCTGACAACATCTCGCACCTGCTCACGCAGCCACCTGCTGGCTGCGGAGTGGTGAGTGAGATCGTGCCAGAGCTGATAGTAGTTCATCGAAGGGAAGCTCACCGGACACCGGATGATCTTCACTTTCAGATGCTGCACGTAACGTTCACAGAAGCGCCGCCCCGTGGTCAGGACCAGCAGTGACCCTGCCACCATATAAGGAAGCTGGGCAAAGTGCGGGTTACGGACCACAATGTTCCGACGCATCCCCTGCATGGCAAGTTGCTCGTCGATGATGCCGAGTGCACCGGGGTGCAACGGTGGAGGTGAGACATGTTCGGCCGCCAGGTATTGTTCGACACTCCAGGCCCGTCTGCCTTCGCGAGGCAGGCGCGCGGCTGGATGGTCTTCAGACACCAGGCAGACCACGTCGTCCGTCATCAAACGCCCCAGATGCAGTTCATCGGAGGGCTCCAGCCAGTTCCCGATCACCAGATCAACCTCCCCCCGCGCCAGACTTCGGCGGTAATCCAGGTCAGAGGTCAACTGGATGACCTCCACACGGATGTGCGGGGCAAGGCGCCTGAGCCGCAGGGTCAGCTCGGGCAGAAAGTACGGATCAAGATAGTCCGTTGCAGCAATGCGGTAGGTGAGCGCGGTGGTCGACGGATCAAAGTCGCGCACCGTGCTCTTGTTGCCGAACATGCTCTGCGCCTGATGCAGGATGATGGACGCCGGCTCGAGGAGGCTCAGCGCCACATCGGTGGGCGCCATGCTCTGCCCGCACCGCACAAGCAAAGGGTCTCCCGTCAGCTCACGCAGACGCTTGAGCTGAGCACTGACAGCCGGTTGGCTGGACTGCAGGCGGATGGCCGCCCGGGAAACGCTGCATTCGGTGATCACGGTGTGCAAGACACGGATGAGGGACAAATCGATCTTCTCGAAAACAGCATCCTTGCTCATATTGGCGGTCTGATAATAGTTATCAACCACATGGTATACCGCTTGCATCCGAGCACAGTACGCTTTGTATACAACTCAACTATTCACCGAGTTGGTGTGTCGGCCTGATCAGGCCCTTATTTCTGCTGCTCCAGGAGTTTCGCCATGAGCGACCCTCAATCTCGCCCCATCCAGTTTTTCCACCAGGGTCAGATCCAGACCGTGGCGGGGCTGCCCCCTACCACCACCGTGCTGCAATGGCTGCGCGAACATGCGCACTGCACCGGCACCAAGGAGGGCTGTGCCGAAGGCGACTGTGGCGCCTGTACCGTGGTGGTTGGCGAGCTCGACCCCAGCAGCGGCGAGCTGCAACGCCGCACCGTCAATGCCTGCATCCAGTTGTTGCCCACCATGGACGGCAAGGCCCTGTATTCAGTAGAAGACGTCAGTGCACAGACCCCTGGGCATCTGCACCCCGCACAACAAGCCATGGTTGACTGCCATGGCTCGCAGTGTGGCTTTTGCACCCCGGGCTTCGTGATGTCGCTGTGGCAGATCTACGAAGACAACGCCAAACCCCTGCCACGCGAGATGCTGGCTGATGCCTTGTCGGGCAACTTGTGCCGCTGCACGGGCTACCGCCCGATTCTGGATGCCGGCGAGCAGATGTATGACGCGCCACGCGTCTGCCTGGACACCCATCCGGCTGTCGAGGCGCTCAAGCAACTCGATGCCCGAGACCCGACCTTCATCTACGAGGCGCCAGATGCAGCAGAACCGGGCAAGACTTCGCGCTTCATTGCCCCACGCACGTTGGCCGATCTGGCCCATTGGCGCCAGACCCTGCCGCAGGCTCGCCTGTTGGCTGGCAGCACCGACATCGGCCTGTGGGTGACCAAGCAGTTCCGCCCACTGGGCGACATCCTCTATCTCGGCCGTGTGGCTGAGCTGCAGACGGTGCAGGAAGCCGATGGCTGGCTGACGATTGGCGCCGGTGTCACGCTGGAAGCGGCCTGGTCGGCACTGGTCGCGCGCATCCCCACGCTGCGGGAAGTCTGGCTGCGTTTTGCCTCGCCGCCGGTGCGCCATGCCGGCACGCTGGGCGGCAATGTCGCCAATGGCTCTCCCATTGGCGATGGCGCCCCCATTTTGCTGTCGCTCGGCGCGGAGCTGGTGTTGCGTCAAGGTGAGCAACGCCGCACGCTGGCCTTGAATGCGTTCTACCTGGATTACATGAAGAACGCCCTGCAAGCCGGTGAATTTGTCGAAGCCATCCGCGTGCCCCTGCCGAAAGCGGGCGACATCGTGCGGGCCTACAAAGTCTCCAAGCGGCGTGACAGCGACATCTCGGCCCTGTGCGCCGGTTTGGTGATCCACCTGGACGATCAAGGCCTGATCACCCAGGCGCGACTCGGCTGGGGAGGCATGGCCGCCACGGCACGACGTTCGGCCAAGACCGAGGCAGCGCTGGTGGGTCAGCCGTGGAATGAAGCAACCCTGCGCGCAGCCCAGGCCGCACTGGCTGAGGACTTCCAGCCCATGAGCGACCTGCGTGCCACAGCCCACTACCGCAGCAAGGTCGCCGCCAACCTGCTCGAACGTTTCTGGCTCGAAACACGGCTACAGGCACCACTGGCTCCTCAGACAGTGCAGGTCTGGCCTGCACAGGCATCGAACTGAAGGCGGAGAACACCATGAACCACCCCATTGAAGCAGCCAAGTTCGATCTGCAAAACCCGCATCAGGTTGCTGGCCAGAACGTCCGCCACGAATCGGCCCACCTGCACGTCACCGGCACGGCCCCATACACCGACGACGTGCCCGAATTGGCCGGTACCCTGCATTGCGCCCTCGGGCTGTCGCCTGTGGCGCACGGTCGCCTCATCAAGATTGATGTGGACGGCCTCAAGGCGCTGCCTGGCGTGTTTGCCATCATCACCGGCCACGACGTGCCCGGCGACAACATCACTGGCGCCATCATCGAAGATGAACCGATCCTCCCGATCGATGAGGTCTGCCACGTGGGGCAGCCCGTCTTTGCGGTGCTGTCGACCGACCGCGAAGCCGCTCGGCGCGCCGCAGCCAGAGCCAAGGACTTTCTGGAAATCGAGCCCCTGCCCGCAGTGCTGAAGCCCGAAGAAGCCCATGCCATGGGCTCTTATGTCGTGCCACCCATGCACATGGCACGGGGCGATGCCGATGCGGCACTCGCCAGCGCCCCACATCGCTGGTCAGGACACTTTGATCTGGGTGGGCAAGAGCAGTTCTATCTGGAAAGCCAGATCTCGTATGCCGTGCCCAAGGAAAACGATGGCATGTATGTGCTGTGCTCGACGCAGCACCCATCTGAAATGCAGCATCTGGTGGCGCACGCACTGGGCATGCAATCCCACCAGGTGCAGGTTGAATGCCGCCGCATGGGTGGTGGCTTTGGAGGCAAGGAGTCGCAGTCAGCCTACTGTGCCCGCATTGCAGCCATCGCAGCGCAGCGCACCCGGCGCCCGGTCAAGCTGCGCTTCGACCGCGACGATGACATGATGATCACCGGGCGCCGGCACTGCTTCTACTTCGACTTCGAGGTGGGCCATGATGATGCCGGCCGCGTCCTTGGGACCAAGGTCGACATGATCTCCCGCGCGGGGTTCTCGGCAGACATGTCGCCCCCCGTGATGGCCCGCGCCCTGTGCCACTTCGACAACGCTTACTGGTTGCCGGCCGTGTCGATGGCGGGTTACTGCGCCAAGACCAACACCCAGAGCAACACCGCATTCCGCGGTTTCGGCGGCCCGCAAGGCGCCTTTGCGATGGAAGTCATCCTCGACAACATCGCCCGCAAGCTGGGCATGGACCCGCTCGATGTGCGCCTGGCCAACCTCTATGGTGAAACCGAGCGCAATGTGACGCCTTACGGGCAGACCATTGAAGACAATGTGATCCGCCCGCTGATCGACGAGCTGGTTGCCACCAGCGACTACCGCGCCCGTCGTGAAGCCGTTTCCGCTTTCAATGCAACCAGCCCCGTCCTGAAGAAGGGGCTGGCACTGGTGCCCTGCAAGTTCGGTGTCTCGTTCAACCTCGTGCACCTGAACCAGGCGGGCGCCTTGGTGCACATCTATGCCGATGGCAGCGTGCTGGTCAACCATGGCGGCACGGAAATGGGGCAAGGCCTCAACACCAAGGTTGCCCAGATGGTGGCGCAGACCCTGGGCGTGAGCCTGTCGCGTATCCGGGTGAGCGCAACCGACACCACCAAGGTAGCCAACACCTCCGCCACGGCGGCCTCCACCGGCACCGACCTCAATGGCAAGGCTGCGGTGGACGCAGCCAACCACATCAAGGGTCGGTTGGTAGCCCACCTGGCTGCGCAGTACCAGGTTCCGGTTGAAACCATCCGGTTTGCGCACGACATGGTGCAGGTCGGCGACAAAGCGCTCACCTTCGCCGAAGTGGCTCAGGACGCCTATGTGTCGCGCATCCAGTTGTGGTCGGACGGCTTCTACGCCACGCCCAAACTGCACTGGGACCGCCACACCATGCAGGGCCGCCCCTTCTATTACTTTGCTTACGGCGCGGCGGTGGCCGAGGTGCTGCTCGATACCCTGACCGGCGAGTGCAAGGTACTGCGTGCCGATGCCCTGCACGATGTCGGACAGTCCATCAACCCGGCACTGGACATCGGTCAGGTTGAAGGGGCTTTCATCCAGGCCATGGGCTGGATGACCAACGAGGAACTCTACTGGCACCCGCAAAGTGGCAAGTTGATGACCCATGCGCCATCGACCTACAAGATCCCGACCGCCAGCGATGTGCCCGCCGAGTTCAACGTCAAGCTGTTCCAGAACCGCAACGTGGAAGACACCGTCTACCGGTCCAAAGCGGTGGGCGAGCCCCCCATGATCCTGCCCTTCTCGGTCTTCCTGGCCATCCGCGATGCGGTGTCGGCCGTGGGCCAGCACCGCGTCGACCCGCCACTGCGTGTGCCAGCTACGCCCGAGGCCATCCTCGACGCCATTGACGCCGTCAAGGCCGCAGCATGACCAGCCAGACGGTCCGCGCTCACAGGCAGACCGCTGCGGCCTGGCTGGCCGCTGAGCAGCCTGCCCTGATCGTGGAAGTGGTCGCCATCAAAGGCTCCACACCACGAGAAGCCGGGGTGCGCATGCTGGTCGGCTTGAGTGAGGTGCACGGGACCATCGGTGGCGGCCATCTGGAGTGGCAAGCCATTGAGCAGGCTCGTCAGGCCCTGCGCGAAACACAAGGGCTCAACCTGGCAGCATGGACAGCCGACTTGGCCTTGGGACCAACCCTGGGGCAGTGTTGCGGCGGTGCCCTCACCCTGCGCTTTGCGCCCCTGAACGCGGCGGAACTGGAGGCCTGGATGGTGCCGCCAGCCCGCTTCCATCTGGACTTGCACGGCGCAGGCCATGTCGGGCAGGCGATCATCCGACTGCTGGCGGACCTGGACTGCACCGTCCGCTGGATTGACGAACGCGGAGACGACAGCGGACCGGATGCCCCGGGGCTACCGAGCGAGGCCATGCTGGCCAGCCTGCCACCACACATCACCTGGCTACCGACGGATGCCGCGGAGCACGAGGTGCCCGATGCGCCGCCGGGTGCCTGTCACCTGGTCCTCACACACCGGCACGATCTTGACTTGCGCATCATCAGCGCCGTGCTGAAAAAAGGCGACTTCCACTACGCGGGGATGATCGGCTCGAAGACCAAGAAGGCCAAATTCCTGCACCGACTCAGTGAGCAAGGGATTTCGGCTGATACGCTCGCTCGCATGACCTGCCCCATCGGTATCCCGGGCATTGAGGGCAAGGAGCCTGCCGTGATCGCCATGGCCGTTGTGGGCCAGTTGCTGCAGGTCTGCCCGCCCATCACCTCCATACACGGCCACGATTGACCTCATGAACCACGCCCCTACCCTGCTGATCCGCGACGCCGACTGGGTTGTCACCATGAATGACGCCGGCACGGAGTGGCCCCGCGCCAGTGTGCTGGTGCAAGGCCCCCGCATTCTGGCCATGGGCCCAACTGAAACGTTGGACCCGCAGTTACTGGCCCAGGCCGACCAGGTGATCGATGCCAGGGGCCACGTGGTCATCCCCGGCCTGATCAATACCCACCACCACATGTTCCAGAGCCTGACGCGCGCCATTCCGGCCGCGCAAAACGCTGAACTGTTCAGCTGGCTCAAGGCGCTCTATCCCATCTGGTCGCGCATCACGCCGGACATGATCCATGTGTCCACGCAGATCGCGATGGCTGAATTGCTGCGTTCGGGCTGCACCACCAGCAGCGACCACCTCTACCTGTATCCCAACGGGGTTCGACTGGATGACAGCATCCATGCGGCCCGGGAAATCGGCATGCGGTTTCACGCCAGCCGGGGCTCCATGAGTGTGGGCGAAAGTGCCGGTGGCCTGCCACCCGACACGCTGGTCGAAAAGGAAGACGCCATCCTGGCCGACACCTTGCGCCTGGTTGAAACCCATCACGATGCCGACGACCTGGCCATGACACGCGTGGTAGTGGCCCCTTGCTCCCCCTTCAGCGTTAGCCGGGATCTGATGCGCGAGTCGGCCTATCTGGCTCGCAAACTGGGCGTGCGCTTGCACACCCACCTGGCCGAAAACGACCACGACGTGGCCTACAGCCGCGCCCATTTCGGGTGCACGCCGACCGAATATGCAGAAGAGCTGGGCTGGCTGGGAGACGATGTGTGGCATGCCCACTGCGTCAAGCTCGATGCCCATGGCATTGGGCGCTTCGCCGCCACAGGCACAGGGGTCGCACACTGCCCTTGCAGCAACATGCGTCTGGCGTCCGGCATTGCGCCTGTGCGGAAAATGATCGACGCCGGCGTTCCTGTCGGTATTGGCGTGGATGGCTCGGCCAGCAACGATGCAGCCCACCTGCTGGCGGAAACCCGTCAGGCCATGCTCCTGGCCCGCGTCGGGCGCGCGCTGGAGCCGTTTGGCTGCGACCACGGCCCATCCGACATGAGTGCCCGCGATGCCTTGAGACTGGCTACCCGCGGTTCAGCCCGCGTGCTGGGGCGCGACGACATCGGCCAACTGGCTGTCGGCAAGGCAGCAGACATGGCCATCTATGACCTGCGCACGCTGGACATGGCGGGCTGCGCCGTACATGACCCGGTGGCTGCTCTGGTGTTTGGGCACAGCGCCATCACGGCGTGGACCATCGTCAATGGTAAAGTGGTCGCTGACCATGGCCAGTTGACCACGGTAGACCTGGGCCCGCTGGTCGAGCGGCACAACGGCTTCGCCCGCCAACTGGTTCAGGCCTGAGCGGCGCTCAAGCCTGAATGCTCAGAATCAGGGGGCAGCCTTGCCGCCGGCCTGGAACCACTGGGCCAGGGTGGCCCGTTCCGCATCGGTGATCTGGGTGGCGTTGTTGAGCGGCATGGTCTTGAGGACCGCTACCTGCTGGTACACCCGCTGGGCTTCCTGCACGATCAGCTCAGGCTGATCAAGTCGCACGCCCTTGTTAGCCAGGTTGGCGTTGTGGCACAGCACACAACGCTGCTTGACGATGTCCTGCACATGGGCCCACTGGGCCGCCTTGGCTTGCGGCGTATCGACCGCAGCTGCCTCCACCTTGGCCTGCGGTGCCGGCGCCACCCACACGGCCACGCCCAGCAAGATCAGCACACCTGCAATCGCCCACCCCCAGGGTGCCCGCTTGCCCGCCACCTCGGTCTTGTGACGCGCCACGAAGAACTGACGGATCAGGGCTGCTGCCAGCATCATCAGCACCAGCACGATCCAGTTGTGCTTGGCGCCTGTCACAAACGGGTAGTGGTTGCTCAGCATCGCAAACAGCACCGGCATCGTGAAGTAGGTGTTGTGCACGCTGCGCTGCTTGCCGCGCTGGCCATGAACCGGGTCCACAGGCTGCCCGGCCTTCATCGCCGCCACCACCTTGCGCTGACCTGGGATGATCCAGAAGAACACGTTGGCGCTCATGGTCGTGGCCATCATCGCACCGATCAGCAGGAAGGCAGCACGGCCTGCAAACAACTGACAGGCCAGCCAGCTCGCAAAGACCACCACGGCAAACACCAGGGCACCTAGCAAGCCATCGTTACCCGGCTTGCGCCCGACGGTACGGCACAGCACGTCGTAAATCAGCCAGAAGCCGACCAGAAAACCCAGGGCCGCATGCACCGCGGCAACCGGCGGCCAGTCCATCAGGTTCTTGTCGATCAGGAAGGTGCTGGCATTGAACAGGTAGAGCACTGTGAACAAGGCAAACCCGGTCAGCCAGGTCGAGTAGCTTTCCCAGAAGAACCAATGCAGATGGGCTGGCAACTTCTTGGGCGCACCCAGGTACTTCTGAGGGTTGTAGAAGCCCCCACCGTGCACGGCCCACAACTCACCACCGACACCCTTTTCCTTGAGTGCGGGGTCTTCTGGCGGTGTCAGCGAATTGTCCAGCCAGACAAAATAGAAAGACGAACCAATCCAGGCGATGGCGACGATCACGTGCGCCCAACGCAGCAGCAGATTGACCCAGTCCATGGCGTAACCCAGCCAGGGAGACAACTCCGTCATGCTCAGCTCCCGCGGTAAGTGGAATAAGCCCAGGGGCTGACCAGCAAAGGCACGTGGTAGTGCGTGGGCTGCGCCAGGCCGAAATCGAGCGGCACCTTGCCCAGGAAGGCCGGCTCGTGCAGAGCCACGCCCTGCGCACGGAAATAGCCTTCCACGTCAAACACCAGGCGGTAGCGCCCGATCTGGAAATCGGCGCCTGCCAGCATGGGGGCATCCACGCGACCATCGTCGTTGGTATGCACCTGCTTGATCAATTGCCATGCGTCATCGCGCCAGGCATAGAGCTCGACCGCCATGCCGCAAGCCGGGCGGCCCTGCATGGTGTCAAGCACGTGTGTCGTGAGACGCCCCGCAGACAGGGCGCTTTCATGTAGATTGGAATCAGTCATCTTTCAGTCCTGGCATGGCATGTGCCTGTATACACCTTTGCAAATCACGGGCCCGCCAGTTACCGGGTACCCCACTTGCAGACAAACATCAAAACTGTATACACTTTACTCACGATGAGCGTCCCACGCAAGAACCCCAGGCTGACCAAGGTCGATGCCCTTGCCCTCTCGACAGAGATCGGCCCGGGCATGGATGCCTCTGAAACATCCTCCACCGAAGCCATCGTTGCCGCCATCATCCGAGCCATCGTGGAACACAAGCTCCAACCTGGCGCCAAACTGGTGGAGCAAACGATTGGTGACCGTTTTGGTGTGTCGCGCACCATCGTGAGGCAGGCCCTGTTCCGACTTTCGCAACTCAAATTGGTGCGTCTTGAGCCGGCACGAGGGGCCTTCGTTGCGGAGCCCTCCATCACGGAAGCACGTGAAATATTCGCCGTGCGACGCATGGTGGAAAGCCAGATGCTCAGCCAGCTGGTCGAGAAGATCAAGGCACCCGACATCCGCCGTCTCAAAGCCCACATCAAGGCCGAGCGCGACGCCGTCAAACGCAACGATGTGTCCTCTCGGACCAAGCTGCTGTTCGACTTCCACGTGGTGATGGCACAGATCCTGGGCAACCGGGTGCTGGTCGAGTTGATGCAGGAACTGGTCTCGCGCTGCTCGCTCATCACCCTGATGTACCAGTCGGCTGACGATGCCGAAGCCTCCAACGCCGAACACGTCGACATCCTGCACGCACTTGAAGCCAAGGACCTGGACCGCGCCATCCACCTGCTCCACGAGCACTTGGCTACGGTCGAGAAGCAACTGACAGATCGCAAGACCCATGAACTCCAACGCACAAACGTACCCGCGTGACCTCATCGGCTACGGCCGACAGATCCCTCA
Source organism: Aquabacterium sp. (assembly GCF_041909175.1). GTDB lineage: Bacteria > Pseudomonadota > Gammaproteobacteria > Burkholderiales > Burkholderiaceae_C > Aquabacterium. The sequence goes on from NZ_JAYRDZ010000006.1 coordinate 307,181, forward strand.
CGCGCAATGGCCGAACGGCGCACGCATTGCCGTGCAGTTCGTCCTGAACTACGAAGAAGGCGGCGAAAACTGCGTGCTGCACGGTGACGCCGGCAGCGAGCAGTTTCTCAGCGAGATGTTCAACCCGCCCTCGTTCCCGGACCGCCACCTCTCGATGGAATCCATCTATGAGTATGGTTCGCGTGCCGGTGTCTGGCGTCTGCTGCGTGAATTCGAGCAACGCGGGCTGCCCCTGACGATCTTCGGGGTGAGCATGGCCTTGCAGCGCCACCCTGACCTCACACAGGCCTTCAAGGACCTGGGCCATGAAATCGCCTGCCATGGCTGGCGCTGGATCAACTACCAGCAGATCGATGAAGCGACCGAGCGCGAGCACATGCGCATCGGCATGCAGATCATTGAAGAACTGACGGGTGAGCGCCCACTGGGCTGGTACACCGGCCGAGACAGCCCCCACACCCATCGCCTGGTTGCTGATTTTGGCGGGTTCGAGTACGACAGCGACTACTACGGTGACGACCTGCCCTTCTGGATGCCGGTCACCAAGAGCAATGGCGAGGTCATGCAGCAGCTCATCGTGCCCTACACCATGGACACGAACGACATGCGCTTCGGTCTGCCGCAGGGGTTCTCTCAGGGTGAAGATTTCTTCACCTACCTGCGCGATGCCTTCGATGTGCTCTATGCCGAAGGTGACCCCAGTGGCCTCAACCAGCCCAAGATGCTGAGCATCGGCATGCACTGCCGCATCCTCGGCCGCCCTGGCCGCTTGCGCGCCTTGCAGAAATTCCTGGACCATATCCAGTCGCACGACAAGGTCTGGGTTTGCCGCCGTATCGACATTGCCCGCCACTGGCGTGCCACCCACCCTTATCAAGCCCCACAGCGCTGATCCATGACCCTGACTCTCGACCAACTCAACGTCGCCGACCAGACCGCCTTCGTCGCGCTGCTCGACGGTGTCTACGAGCACTCGCCCTGGATTGCCGAAGCCGCCTGGGCGCAACGCCCCTTCCGCACACTGGCTCAGTTGAAATACGCGCTGGCTCAGGTGGTGCGACACGCCGGGCGAGACCTTCAGCTGGGCCTCATCCGTGCCCACCCGGAATTGGCAGGCAAGGCCGCCATTGCCGGTGAGCTGACGGCCGAGTCGACCAATGAGCAAAGCAAGGCCGGCCTCACCCACTGCACTGCAGAAGAGTTTGCGCAGTTGCAGCAACTCAACAGCGACTACAACGCCCGCTTTGGCTGGCCTTTCATCCTGGCGGTACGCGGCCCGCGTGGCCTGGGCTTGAGCCGCAGTCAGATCATCGAGACGTTCTCGCGTCGCCTGCACAACCACGCCGACTTCGAGTTGGCCGAGTGCCTGCGCAACATCCACCGCATTGCAGAAATCCGGCTGAACGACAAGTTCGACCACACACCGGCAGCCGGCCAACAGGTCTGGGACTGGGCTGAAACGCTGGCGGCGCACAGTGACGATGCACCGGAGGCTGCCGGTGGACGCCAGCCCCTGACCGTCACCTACCTCACCCCCGCCCACCGCACCTGCGCGCAGCAACTGCAAACCTGGATGAAGGCCTGCGGCTTTGACGAGGTGCGGCTGGATGCCGTCGGCAATGTGGTCGGCCGCTACCACGCAGCCACCGCCAGCGCCCCATACCTGTTGACGGGCTCGCACTACGACACCGTGCGCGACGGAGGCAAATACGACGGACGCCTGGGCATCTTCGTGCCCATGGCCTGTGTGAAGGCCCTTCACGAATCATGCAAACGATTGCCCTTTGGCATCGAAGTGGTCGGCTTTGCCGAAGAAGAAGGTCAGCGCTATGCCGCCACCTTCCTGGGTTCCAGCGCACTGGTGGGTGACTTCAACCCCTACTGGCTTGACCAGAGCGACGCCAATGGCATCACCCTGCGTCAGGCCATGGATGGCGCGGGCCTGCCGGCCACGATGGAAGCCATCGACGCTGAAAAGCGCGCCCCTGCCGACTATCTGGGGTTCATCGAAGTGCACATCGAGCAAGGCCCGGTGCTCGACGAACTCGACATGCCACTGGGCGTGGTGACCTCCATCAACGGCAGCGCCCGCTACACCGGCGAGGTGATCGGGCTGGCCAGCCACGCTGGCACCACCCCGATGGACCGCCGCAAAGATGCCGCTGCCGCTGTGGCGGAGCTGGTGCTGTATGTCGAACAGCGTGCCGCACAAGACCTCAGCAGCCCCATCGGCCCCTCGGTGGGCACGGTTGGCGTGGTGCACGTTCCGCACGGGTCGATCAACGTGGTGCCCGGCCGCTGCCAGTTCACACTGGACCTGCGCGCCCCCAACGACCAGCAGCGCGATGCGCTGGCGGCCGATGTGCTCGCACGGCTTCAGACCATCTGTGCACGTCGGGGTCTGCAATACACCCTGGTCAACAGCCTCACCGCGCCAGCCGCACCCAGTGCAGCGCCGTGGCTGGCACGTTGGCAACAGGCTGTGGAAGCCGTAGGGCTGCCGCCGTACCGCCTGCCCAGTGGGGCTGGCCACGATGCCATGAAGCTGCATCAGGCGTTCCCGCAGGCCATGCTGTTCGTGCGGGGCGGCAACGCCGGCATCAGTCATAACCCGCTTGAAACCATCACCTGCGACGATGCCCAATTGTGCGTGGAAGCCTTCCAGCACGTCATCCAACAACTCGAATCAGAATTGAGCGCCTCATGAGCGACAACACCACCCTGCCCTACACCCAGCTGGACGCCTGGATTGACGCGCACTTCGACGAAGAGGTGAGCTTCCTGCAGGCCCTGGTTCAGGTCCCGACAGACACGCCGCCGGGCAACAACGCTCCTCACGCCGAACGCACCGCAGACTTGCTTGCCCAATGGGGCTACACCGCAGAGAAGCACGCGGTGCCCGAGCAGGAGGTCAAGGACTACGGCCTGACCAGCATCACCAACCTGATCGTGCGCCGCCGCTTCGGCAGTGGCGGACGCACCATCGCGCTGAACGCCCATGGTGACGTGGTCCCTCCCGGCGAGGGCTGGACCCACCCACCTTATGGTGGCGAGGTTGTCGATGGCAAGCTCTATGGCCGGGCAGCCGCTGTCAGCAAGAGTGATTTCGCCACCTACACCTTCGCCTTGCGTGCGCTGGAGTCGCTGCAACGCCCGCTCAAGGGTGGTGTGGAGTTGCACTTCACCTACGACGAAGAGTTTGGCGGTGAACTGGGCCCGGGCTGGATCCTCAAGCAGGGCCTCACCAAACCCGACCTGATGATGGCTGCCGGCTTCAGCTACCAGGTGGTCACAGCCCACAACGGTTGCCTGCAAATGGAAGTGACCGTGCATGGGGTGATGGCACACGCCGCCATTCCGGAAACCGGTGTCGATGCGCTGCAAGGTGCCGTGGCCATCCTCAATGCCCTGTATGCGCAAAACACGCTGTACAAGGGCATTTCATCGCAGGTGCCGGGCATCAACCACCCCTACCTGAATGTGGGCCGCATCGAAGGCGGCACCAACACCAACGTCGTGCCCGGCAAGGTGTCGTTCAAGCTCGATCGCCGCATGATTCCAGAAGAAGATCCGGTACAGGTTGAAGCCGACATCCGCCGTGTGATTGCCGATGCGGCAGCCACCTACCCCGGCATCAAGGTGGACATCAAGCGCCTGTTGCTGGCCAACTCGCTCAAGCCCCTACCCGGCAACGCCCCGTTGGTCGATGCCCTGCAAAAACACGGTGAGACCGTTTTCGGTGAGCCCATTCCCACCAGTGGCACCCCGCTCTACACCGATGTGCGGCTCTATTGCGCCCAGGGCATTCCGGCCGTGATCTACGGCGCGGGCCCGCGCACCGTGTTCGAATCCAATGCCAAGCGCGCCGACGAACACCTGGTGCTGGAAGACCTGCGCAAGGCCACCAAGGTGGTGGCGCGCACGCTGCTCGACCTGCTGAGCTGAGCGCCGACGCGCCTTCTCAGCACCACCGAAGGCTGCCAAACAACACAACAGCTTGTTGTTTGGCAGCCTTTATTTTTCATTACAAAATTTCACAGCCAACTAGCATGTGACGGTTGCCATCCACCAAGTAGTCCCGATGTCGTTCCGTCCTGCCCATGTTGTCGCCGCCGTCTGTGTCCTGGCTTGTGCACCGGCATTTGCCATGCAGATTTTCGTCAAGACGCCCACAGGCAAGACCATTGCACTGGAAGTCGAGCCAAGCGACAGCATCGACGTCGTCAAGCAGAAGATTCAGGACAAGGAAGGCATCCCGCCTGAGCAGCAAAGACTGATCTTCGCGGGCAAGCAGCTCGAAGAAGGCCGCACGCTGGCCGACTACAACATCCAGAAGGAATCCACGCTGCATCTGGTGATCAGCAAGGCGGGCCTGAGCACCCAACAAGCTGCACAGCTACTGACCCAGACTGCCATGGCAACCGCGCAGCGCAGCCTGACGCAATCCAATGTGCGCGTGGTCGATCAACTGGGCGTGAGCTCCGCACCAGGTGCCGTCTCCAACCTCAGTGACACCACCAACAGCAACACCCAGGTCACATCGGCCCCGGGTGTGACTGCCGGTTTCGAGCAAAGCCGAGGCGGCTCAGGCGACACCCAATACAGCGCCATCATGCGCAACCTCGCGGCCGGCGCCAGACTGGGACGCGCCTATTCAGCCGACTGGGGCCTGGTGGGCTATTACGGACACGGCAACCTCGGCGCAAGTGCCAACGTCCGCATTCGCCTGGACCAACTGGGTGTGGCCGGCTTCACGGACAAGGCCCTGGCACCGAACTGGCGCCTGTCAGGCATGCTGGCGCTGACCCGTACGCGCTATGCGCAGACCGCTGACGACTCCAGCACCATGACCCGTGGCACTCAATATGGCTGGAGAGCTGACGCCACGGTCTGGACGCGCTATCAGCTCAGCCCAGCTTGGGGCCTCAAATCGCTGCTGACGACAGGTCACGAATATGCATCGGCGTCTGCGGTGACCGAAGCAGGCGTGGGTATCACACAAGCCGAGTGGCTGAATGAAGTGCGCTGGGCACCCCGCATGGGCGATGGCACATGGCAACCTGAACTGGGACTGGGCGTCAGCCACGTCAGTCACCCTGATTACCTTGATCCAGGTGCCTCCCGGCACTGGATGACGCAAGGCACGGCAGGCCTCACCTACAACCCCAAACCCACGCTGCGCCTGAACATGCAGGTTCAAGGCAGCACAGGCTTGAGCCACTACCACGATGCTCAGTACAACCTGACCGTGGCGTGGGCTTATTGAACAGCCTCGGTCACACCGAAGCTGCGCACCTTACTTTTTCTTCAACCACTTGCAGACGTCCTTGCGCTCGGGATCAGGCATTTGCTTGCCCTGCTCCTTGGCGCGATCTGCCATGGCGGCGTGGTGTTCGGTCACATAGGCCTGACATTCGTCGAATGACTTCATGCTGTGCATCTTGGCGCGGTGCGCCTTTTGCTCTTCCGGCGTCATCAGCGTCCAGGTCGGGGTATCCCAACGATTCGTGCGGCCATCACGCTTGATCAGATGAGGTTTCTTGGCTGGGGCACTGGCGCCATCGGGAGCCGGGGCGACCGGATCAGCGGCGAAAGTCGGGGCGGCAAATGCCAGCACGAGCGCGGCCATTCCGAGGCGTTGTACAAAACTCATGAAATGCTCCTTGATTCAGTGTGTGGACTATCTGATTATGGAAAGCATCCACGCGCCAGACAAGTGCATTCCATCCACAGTGGCAGCTTGTTGACACATCGCAAACCCGGAGTGGCCTGGAGAAAGCGCACTCAATCTGACTTTGCGTCAGGCACATAAAGCACCAAATTAGTGCGCACCAACGCCACGCACGGCAAGGTTTCTCCGGCCTCTTTTTCATCCAGGCTCAAGCCCGGCCACTCGATCCGGTAGCTAACCTGGCCCGACAGCATCTGACAACGGCATGCTCTGCAGGTGCCGTTGCGGCATGAGTGCGGCAACTCGATGCCCGCAGCCAGTGCGGCCTCCAGCACACTTTCACCTGGGTTTACCGGAAACGACCAACCTCCCGGCTGCACCGTGACGACATGGGTTTCCTGCTCGCCAGACATCGATTTTTTCCTTCACTGCCATGCACCGCGACACAGCATAACAAGCTGGCACGGATCTCGCTCACAGAAAAAGCTGTATACAGTTTTCAACCTGGAGCCTCTGAAACATGGCCGCAAAAACCGCCCGCCGCACCATTCTGGTTTCCCTCCTGGCCGCAGCCAGCGCCCTGTCGCTGACCGCCCCCGGTGTCGCACACGCTGACACCCCCATCAAATTCCAGCTGGACTGGCGCTTCGAGGGCCCCTCGGCCCTGTTCCTGGTGCCCGCAGCCAAAGGTTACTTCAAGCAAGCTGGCCTGGATGTGAGCATCGATGCCGGCAGCGGCTCTGGCGGCACCATCACCCGCGTGGCCTCTGGCACCTATGACCTCGGCTTTGCCGACATGGCTGCGCTGATGGAGTTCTACGCGAACAACCCGGACGCCCCCAACAAGCCCATCGCCGTGATGATGGTCTACAACAACACCCCGGCTGCAGCATTCGCACTGAAGAAGTCTGGCATCAAGAGCCCGGCTGACTTCGGCGGCAAGAAGATGGGCGCTCCCGTGTTCGACGCTGGCCGCAAGGCATGGACCATCTTCGCCAAGGCCAACAAGATCGCCCCGGTCACCTGGACCAGCATGGACCCTCCCCTGCGTGAAACCATGCTGGTGCGTGGCGACATCGACGGCATCACCGGCTTCTCGTTCACCTCGCTGCTGAACCTGGAAGCCCGCGGTGCCAAGCCAGAAGACGTGGTGGTGTTCCCCTATGCCAAGTTCGGCGTGAAGCTGTACGGCAACGCCATCATCGTGTCGCCCAAGTTCCTCAAAGAGCACCCTGATGCAGTCAAGGGCTTCCTGAAGGCCTTCACCAAGGGCGTGAAAGACACCCTGGCCAACCCGGATGCCGCCATCGACACCGTCAAGGCCCGCGACGGCATCATCAACGTCGAGCTGGAAAAGCGCCGCCTGCGCATGGCCATCAATGAAGTGGTCGCCAGCCCCGATGCCCGCGCCGAAGGTTTCGGCCAGGTCAAGCTGCCCCGCCTGACGCTGATGGCTTCGCAGGTTTCCGACGCCTACAACACCAAGACCCGCGTGGACCCCAAGCTGGTGTGGACATCGGACTATCTGCCCAGCGCTGCTGAGCTGAACATCCTGCCCAAGAAGTAAGCCAGCCGCCCGCCACCAAGAAGAACTGCTAGAGGAAAGGCCCCGAGATGTCCGCCTTTGTCGATTTCAACCAGGTCTGGCTTGCCTACAACGATGAACTGCTTGCTCAAAAGCAATACGCCGTTGAAGACATGAGCCTGCAGATCCATGAAGGCGAGTTCGTCGCCATCGTTGGCCCGTCCGGGTGTGGCAAGTCCACATTCATGAAACTCACCACCGGTCTGAAGATGCCCTCGCAAGGCACCGTCACGATCGCTGGCGAGCGGGTCACGGGGCCCCTCAAGATCACCGGCATGGCCTTCCAGGCCCCGTCGCTTCTGCCGTGGCGCACCACGCTCGACAACGTCCTGCTGCCGCTGGAAATCGTCGAGCCTTACCGTTCCAACTTCAAGGCCAAGCGCAAGGAATACGCCGAGCGCGCCCGGGCCCTGCTGCAAAGCGTCGGGCTCGGTGGCTACGAAGACAAATTCCCCTGGCAACTGTCTGGCGGCATGCAACAACGTGCATCCATCTGCCGCGCCCTGATCCACGAACCGAAGATGCTGCTCCTCGATGAGCCCTTCGGCGCGCTGGACGCCTTCACCCGCGAAGAACTCTGGTGCGCCCTGCGCGACCTGCAGGCCGAACAGAAGTTCAACGTCATCCTGGTCACCCACGATCTGCGCGAAGCCGTTTTCCTGGCCGACACCGTTTACGTGATGAGCAAGAGCCCAGGCCGCATCCTCGCCAAACGCGAGATCGAACTGCCTCGTCCGCGTGACCTCGAAGTGACCTACACCTCCGAATTCACCGACATCGTTCACGAGCTCCGCGGCCACATTGGCGCCATGCGCAAGCCCGCCACCATCAGCACCGGCAACGTGGAGATCGCCCAATGAAACTGAGTCAAAAGCAAATGCAGCGCTGGGCCCCGTGGGTGCTGCTGGTGATCTTCATCGCCATCTGGCAAGCCATCTGCTCGGCCTTCAACGTATCCGAGTTCATCTTCCCCAGCCCTGCCCGCATCGCCTCGCAACTCAACGAGTTCCATGCCGAGATTCTGAAGCACGCCTGGCGCACCTTCTGGGTGACCATGGTCGGCTTTGCCATCTCCATCGTCGTTGGTGTGCTGATGGGCTTCCTGATTGGCAGTTCGCGCATCGCCTACGCCGCCATCTACCCTCTGATGACCGGCTTCAACGCCTTGCCCAAAGCCGCCTTCATCCCCATCCTCGTGGTGTGGTTCGGCATTGGCGTGGGCCCGGCTGTGCTCACTGCATTCCTCATCAGCTTCTTCCCCATCATGGTGAACATCGCCACCGGCCTGGCCACGCTCGAACCCGAGCTGGAAGACGTGCTGCGTGTGCTCGGCGCCAAGCGCTGGGATGTGCTGATCAAGGTCGGTCTGCCCCGCTCGCTGCCCTACTTCTACGGCTCGCTCAAGGTGGCCATCACCCTGGCTTTCGTGGGTACCACCGTGTCTGAAATGACCGCGGCCAACGAAGGCATTGGCTACCTGCTGATGTCGGCTGGCTCGTCCATGCAGATGGGCCTGGCCTTTGGTGGCCTGGTGGTGGTGGGTGCCATGGCCATGATCATGTACGAACTGTTCGCCATCGTCGAGAAGCGCACCACGGCCTGGGCTCACCGCGGTAGCCAGAACCACTGAACCCTGTCCTCAACGCCCCCAACTGCACCACCTCGCACCACCTCGCACCGAATTGATACAGATCAAGCTGGCCTGCCAATTGCATTGATCTGAACAAGAGTAGAAGCGTTCACCAGCGCTGGCCCACCAAGCGGGGCCCCTGGCCGGAAATTGCTCTTGAAATGGAAGACCCAGACCGCGTTACAGCGTGTCAACCTGCCATATCAAGACATGACCTCAAGCCGATCAACTACTCCGATGAAGTGCCTGGTGGTGTTCGCCCACCCGCTGCCCGACAGCTTCGGTGCAGCCGTCCACCGAACCACGCTGGACACCCTGCGCAACGCAGGCCACGAAGTCCGCGACATCGACCTCTACGCGATCGGCTTCAACCCCGTCCTCAGCCCTGAGGAGCGGCAGAACTACATCCCCAACCCGCAGTTCAACATCGATGGCTTGCAAGAGCACGTCGATGCCTTGCGCTGGGCCGACACCCTGGTGCTCGTCTACCCCACCTGGTGGTACGGGCCACCGGCCATCCTCAAAGGCTGGCTCGACCGCACCATGCTGCCCACCGTTGCCTTCAAGGTCGGTGGTCATCGTTTCAGTGCCATCAAGGGTTGCCTCGACAACATCCGCTGCTTTGTCGGGGTGACCACTTCAGGCTCACCCTGGTGGTGGCTGCGGGTCATCAGCGACCCTGGTCGCAGCATGTTCCTCAAAGGCATGCGCCCGCTGTTCGCCCGAGGCTGCAAGACCCGCTGGCTGCAGCTGCACTCCATGAACTACGCCACGCAACCCCAACGCGAGCGCTTTCTGGCCAAGGTCAAACAGACCCTGAGCCGCATCTGACGACCTCTACACTTTTCCTCACCCCAACCGGAGCTTGACAATGACCCATGTCCGTTCTCTGACCCGCCGTTCTGTTGCCATGGCCACCGCCCTGGCCTGCCTGGCAGGTGCACTGCCCGCCGCCCATGCTGGCGAAAAGTTCACCTACCTCACCAACTGGTATGCCCAGGCTGAACACGGTGGCTTCTATCAAGCTCAAGCCACCGGCCTGTACACCAAGGCCGGCCTCGACGTGACCATCAAGATGGGTGGCCCGCAGGTCAACCTGATGCAGATCCTGGCTGCCGGCCAGGCCGACTGCATCATGGGCTACGACGTGCAGACCATGAAGGCCTGGGAACAAGGCATCCAGGCTGTCACCGTGGCAGCCGCTTTCCAGAAAGACCCCGCCGTCATCATCGCTCACCCTGAGATCAAGAAGTTCCAGGACCTCAAGGACAAGACCATCCTGGTCGGCAGCGCCGGGCTCGTCACCTACTGGCCGTGGATCAAGACCAAATACGGCTTCACCGACTCGCAAGTTCGCCCTTACACCTTCAGCATCCAGCCCTTCCTGGCTGACAAGAACATCGCTCAGCAAGGCTACCTGGCCTCCGAGCCCTTCAGCATCGAGAAGGAAGGCAAGATCAAGCCCACCGTGTTCCTGCTGGCCGATCTGGGCTGGACCCCTTACGCCACCACCGTGGTGTGCACGGCCGACACCGTCAAGAACAAGCCCAAGGCCGTGGCCGCTTTCGTGAAAGCCTCCATGGAAGGCTGGAAAAGCTACCTGAAGGGTGATCCGACCCCGGGCAACACGCTCATCAAGAAGGACAATCCCAACATGACTGACGACCTCATCGCCTACGGCATCACCAAGATGAAGGAAGTCGGCATGGTCTTTGGCGGCGAGGCAGCCAAGCACGGTGTCGGCGTGATCACCGATGCCCGCATGAAGCAAACCTACGACATGCTCGTGCAGAACAAGCTGCTTGACCCCAGCAAAGTGGACCTGAAGAAGACCTACACGACCCAGTTCGTGAAGGACCTGAAGGTCATGCCCTGATCAACCTCACAAGAAGCACACATCATGACTGAGTACGCCCTGCCCATCATCGACATGAGCCAGCCCGAAGGGCTGCCCCAGCGTCTGGATCTCGCCTGCCGCACGCACGGCTTTTTCTATGTGGTCGGGCATGGCGTACCGGCCGAGTTGCGTGCAGCCGCCTTCGAGATGTCCAAGCGCTTCTTTGCCCTCAGCGACGAGGCCAAGAACCAGTGGCACATCGAAAAAAGCGGCATCCACCGTGGGTTCGACCCCATTGGCTGGCAAAAGCTGGACCCGACCATGCCAGGCGACATCAAGGAAAGCTTCTACATGGGAGTGGACCGCGGCCCCGAAGACCCGCTGGTCAAGGCCCATGTGCCCAACCAGGGCGCCAACCAATGGCCAGACGAAGAACTGGTGCCTGGCTTCAAGGCCACCATGCAAGCCTATGAAGCCGCGCTCAACGACCTGGGCCACCGCCTGCTGTCGGTCATTGCCCAGGGCCTGAAGCTGCCAGCTGATTACTTTGAAGCCTTCCTGAAAGACCCCACTCCCATCCTGCGCCTGCTGCACTACCCTGAGCAACCGCCATCGAACAAGCTGGAACCCGGCCAGATCGGCTGTGGCGCCCATACCGACTGGGGCAGCGTCACCTTGCTGGCCCAAGACGATGCAGGCGGCCTGCAGGTGCGAGCCAAAGACGGCACCTGGTTCGATGCCCCGCCCGTGCCTAACGCCTTTGTCGTCAACCTGGGCGACATGATGCAGCGCTGGACCAACGACGCCTACGTGTCGAACTTCCACCGCGTCTTCAACCCGAAGGGCCGCGAGCGCTACTCCATCGCCTACTTCTTCGACATGGACTACTTCTCCGAAGTCAAGGCGCTGCCAGGCTGCTTTGACGAGGCCAACCCGCCCCGCTATGCCCCCACCACGGCAGGGCAACACATCATCGAGATGTATGAACGCACCCGTACCGGCTATTGAAGTCCTTTCCGCAGAGCAGGTCTACCCGAACGGCACCCGCGCCCTCACACCGGTCGACCTGACCATCCAGCCGGGTGAGTTCATCACCTTGCTGGGCCCATCCGGCTGCGGCAAGAGCACCTTGCTCAAGATGATTGCCGGGCTGCTCGAGCCCACTGACGGGCGCCTGCTGCTCTCGCGCAAGCCCGTCAACGACACCAAGGTCGACCACCAGTTGTCCTTCGTGTTCCAGGAAGCCACGCTGATGCCCTGGGCCTCGGTCGAAGCCAATGTGCGCCTGCCGCTGGACCTCGCCGGCGTCCCCAAGTCAGAGTCGGGCCCCCGCGTGGCCGAAGCACTGGAACTCGTCGGCCTGGGCAAGTTCGGCAAGCACCGCCCGCGTGAACTGTCTGGTGGCATGCAGATGCGCGTGTCGATTGCACGTGGCCTGGTCACACGCCCCAAGCTGCTGCTCATGGACGAGCCCTTTGGCGCGCTCGACGAAATCACCCGCAACAAGCTCGACACCGACCTGCTGGAGCTGTGGCGCAAGACCGGCCTGACGGTCGTCTTCGTGACCCACAGCATCAGCGAAGCCGTGTTCCTGTCGTCGCGCGTCATCATGATGGCCGCCCGCCCTGGCCGGGTGGTGGAAGACCTCAAGGTCGACCTGCCCTACCCGCGCGACGAAGACAGCCGCACCAGCCCTGAATTCAATGCCCTGGTCCGCCATCTGCACCAACAACTGATGGCCGCCAGCGTGTCCGACACCGAGGAGGCCCACTGATATGAACCACGCTCGCCAATGGGTGATGCCGCTGATCGTGGCCGTGGTCCTGCTGGGACTGTGGCAAACCTGGGTCACCGTCAACGAAGTGCCGGCCTACCTCGTGCCGTCGCCCTGGCTCATCGCCAAAACCCTGGTGGCCGACTGGTCGCTGCTGAGCAGCGCCCTGTGGGTCACCGTGAAGATCACGCTGCTGGCGTTCGGTGTGTCGGCCCTTCTTGGCACCCTGGTGGCCTTTGCCTTCGTGCAAAGCCGGTGGATCGAAGCGGCCTTCTTCCCCTATGCCGTGCTGCTGCAGGTCACGCCCATCGTGGCCATTGCCCCGCTCATCATCATCTGGGTGAAGGACCCCACCGCCTCCATGGTGGTCTGCGCCACGCTGGTCGCGCTCTTTCCCATCATTTCCAACACCACCCTGGGGCTGCGCAGCGTGCACCCGGGCCTGGCGTCCTACTTCCAGCTGCAACGGGCCAACCGTCTGCAGGTGCTGATTCGCCTGCGCATTCCCAGCGCCCTGCCATACTTCTTTGCCGGCTTGCGCATTTCGGGGGGCCTGGCACTGATTGGTGCGGTCGTGGCCGAGTTCGTAGCGGGCACGGGCGGCACCGGTACCGGTCTGGCTTATCAGATCCTGCAGTCCGGTTATCAGCTCAACATCCCCCGCATGTTTGCAGCCCTGGTGCTGATCTCGCTGACCGGCGTGGCTGTGTTCTCTGCCCTGGCTGTACTCTCCCGCTGGGCACTGGGCGGCTGGCACGAAAGCGAATTGAACAAGTGACCCTCACATTCGAAGAAGTACAACCATGAGCTCATCAACCATCCTCATCCGTGGTGCCAAGGGCATCCTCACCGGTCTGGCAGGTGATGCCATGCGCCACGATGTCGCCACCCAGGGCGCCGACATCCGGGTCACCGGCAGCACCATCACCGCCATCGGCCAGCTCGAGCCGCTGCCCGACGAAAAGGTGATCGACGCCAGCGGCTGCATCGTCATGCCCGGCTGGGTCAACACCCACCACCACTTGTTCCAAAGCCTGCTCAAGGGCATCCCGGCCGGCATCAACCTGCCGCTGCTGGGCTGGCTCACGGCGGTGCCGGTGTCCTACCGCCGCCACTTCGACCACGAAGCCGTGCTGCGCCTGGCCGCACGCCTGGGCATGGTCGAGCTGCTGCTGTCGGGCTGCACCACTGTGGCTGACCACCAATACCACTACTACCCCGGCATGCCGTTCGACGCATCAGCTGCCGTGTTTGACGAAGCCGAAGACCTGGGCGTGCGCTTTGTGCTCGCCCGTGGTGGCCAGACTATCAAGCGCGAGGTAGACCGCAACGCCCCGCCCCAATGCCAGCCTGAAACGCTAGAACAGTTCCTCGCCAGCGTGGAAAAGGACGTGCACCGCTACCACGACCCGGCGGCTGACGCCATGCGCCGCGTGGTGAGCGCGGCCACCACACCCACCTGGTCCGTGCCGCCCGAGCACCTCAAGCCCATGGCCCGCGAAGCCCGCCGCCTGGGCATCCGCCTGCACAGCCACCTCAGCGAAACGAAGGACTACATCACTTACTGCAAGGAAGTGCACAACTGCAGCCCGGTGGAATTTGTCGAGCAACACGAATGGCTGGGCGAAGACGTGTGGTTTGCCCACCTGGTGCACCTCACCCCGGCTGAAATTCAGACCCTGGCGGCCACCGGCACCGGCATGGCCCACTGCCCGCAAAGCAACTGCCGCCTGGGCTCTGGCGTGGCGCCTGCACCGGCCCTCATGAAGGCCGGCGGCCGCGTGTCGCTGGCGGTCGATGGCGCTGCCTCGAACGAAGCGGCCGACATGTACCACGAGGCCCACACCGCCTGGATGGTGCACCGCGCTGTAGGCGGTGCCGATGCCATCTCTGCCGAAGACGTGGTCCGCATGGGCACCTTTGGTGGCGCGCAGATTCTGGGGCTCGATGCCGTGGGCACCCTGGAAGTGGGCAAGGCCGCCGACATCGTCGTCATGCCGCTCAACGAACCGCGCCAATGGGGCCTGCACGACCCCATCATTGCCCCGGTGGTCAGCGGTGCAGCCCGCCCCAGCACCGTGCTGTGCGCCGGCAAGATCGTGGTGGAAAACGGTGCCATTCCGGGCCTGGACCTCGAAGCCCTCAAGGCCGATGCCGACGAAGCCGTCGCCACCATCCTGAAAGCCCGCGCAGCCTGAGCCTTTATGCACTACACCCGACTGAAGCCCCTGACCGACGACCAGATCACCCGGCACCTGAAGCGCGCCAACGAGGTGGCCCGCCGGGCCATGGGGCTGGGGCGCCACCCCTTTGGCGCCATTCTGGTGGGGCCCGATGGTGAAACCGTGCTGGCCGAGCAAGGCAACGTCAACACGGTGAACCATGCCGAATCGGTGCTGGCCCGCACCGCCGCACTGAACTACAGCCCCGACGTACTCTGGCAGTGCACCCTGGTGACCACGGCCGAACCCTGCGCCATGTGCGCCGGCACCCAATACTGGGCCAACATCGGCCGCGTGGTCTACGCCATGACCGAAGAGCGCTTGCTGCAACTCACCGGCAATGCCGACGAGAACCCCACCATGAGCCTGCCCTGCCGTGAGGTCTTCTCACGCGGGCAAAAGCCCATTGAAGTGGTGGGCCCGGTTCCCGCCCTGGAGGAAGAGATTGCCGCCCTCCACCAAGGCTTCTGGGCCGCCCACTCAGGCAGCCAGGGGTAAGCCTGAGGCGTCAAACACGCCTTCAAACAAGATCGAGCTGAGGTAACGCTCGCCCGAGTCCGGCAAGATCACCACAATGGTCTTGCCGGCAAATTCTGGCCGCCTGGCCAGACGAGCCGCTACCGCCACCGCCGCGCCCGACGAGATTCCCGACAAGATGCCTTCCTCACGCGCCAGGCGGCGTGCGTAGTCAATGGCTTCCTCGTTGCTCACGGTTTCGATCAGATCAACCAGGTTCAGGTCGAGCACGCCCGGCACAAAGCCGGCACCAATGCCTTGAATCTTGTGCGGCCCCGGCTTCACCGGCTCGCCCCGGCGGGTCTGCGTCAAGATGGGGCTTGCAGCCGGCTCCACCGCCACGGACACCACCGCCCTGCCCTGGGTCTGCTTCAGGTAGCGCGACACCCCAGTGATGGTGCCGCCCGTGCCCACACCCGACACGAACACATCCACCGCCCCGTCGGTGTCCTTCCAGATTTCGGGGCCCGTGGTGGCCTCGTGAATGGCCGGGTTGGCAGGGTTCTTGAACTGCTGCAGCAGCACATAGCGGCTCGGGTCAGACGCCGCAATCTCTTCGGCCTTGGCCACGGCACCACTCATGCCCTTGGCCCCTTCGGTCAACACCAGCTTGGCGCCATAGGCCAGCAGCAGCTTGCGGCGCTCCAGGCTCATGGTTTCAGGCATGGTCAGCGTGAGCGGAATGCCGCGTGCCGCCGCCACAAACGCCAGCGCAATGCCGGTGTTGCCGCTGGTGGGCTCAACCAACTCTTTGCCCGGGCCCAGCAGGCCGCGCTTTTCGGCGTCCCACACCAAGGCGGCGCCAATGCGGCACTTCACCGAGTAAGCCGGGTTGCGGCCCTCAATCTTGGCGAGCACCGTGGCGGGCGCGCCATCCAGAATGCGGTTGAGTTTGACCAGAGGGGTGTGCCCGATGGACTGGGCATTGTCGGCATAGACGTTTGACATGCATGACCTCGTGATGTGGTGGGTTCCTGCCAGTTTCTGCCCCTGCCGGCCCCACATCAACGAAGCAAACCTCAGCGCCTTATGCGGAAAACGAGGATGCCACTGTCTCAAATCCGAAATTGACCAGCCTCTAAGCGGACAGTATGCTTAACAAATAGAAAACAAGTGGATTCAAATTCACTGATCAGGGATGGAACAACATGCCACACGAGGCTACGAACTACCGTGTGTCCAAAAAACTGGCGCCTGACACGGCAGGTGCCATCAAGCTTGCTCAGCGATATGGCGACAAGCTGGTTTGCGTCAGACATCGCATTTCTCCAGACGGACAAACTCGCGTCACCACGGTTGAACTTGCTGTTGAGCAAGCCCCGCTGCGCGCCAAGGCAACGGATCTCGTCGGCGTGGACATTGCCTACAACGAGCGCCAGTTACGGTCTGTCGTACTGGCGGCCGGAGCGCAGTGGAGCCCCAAAGACAAACTTTGGCTCATGCCGCTGAGTGTGGTGAGGTCCCTGGGCCTGCAGGACCGCATTCGGAAAAGTGGATAGATATGGACTCCACATCTATCCATAAATGGCTACATCTAGCCGTTTATTGCCATATGTGGCCATGTGCCACTGACGTCTAAATTACGTTAGGCCACGCATTACATGCGCTCAGACATTCGTAAGACTTAAGCAATCGAGATCCCAATGAAGGCAACAGACTTCCCTCCAATTCAAGAGACGTTCTCAGAGGTTTTCAT
>NZ_JAYRDZ010000007.1:0-206017 GCF_041909175.1 Aquabacterium sp.
TAAGCCTGATGACCATAGCGAGTTGGTCCCACTCCTTCCCATCCCGAACAGGACAGTGAAACGACTCAGCGCCGATGATAGTGCGGGTTCCCGTGTGAAAGTAGGACATCGTCAGGCTATTAATGCAAGAAGCCCGACCAATTGGTCGGGCTTTTTTATTTTTGCGGTCTATCTCAAGGCAGGTGATCGCACCTATATTTGAAGCGGGCTTCGGGCTGATCCGGTATAGTGATCCCATGTTTGACGTGCTGGTTTATCTCTACGAACACTATTGGCGCTCGGATGCATGCCCCGACTCCGACATGCTCGCGCGTAAGCTGTCAGCTGTCGGCTTTGAGGCCGATGAGATCAGAGAAGCGCTGGCCTGGTTGGATGGGCTATCTGAGGCGACTCAGGATCAGGGCATCGATCCGGCAGACTCCAGCATTCGAGTCTACTCTGGCGTGGAGTTGGAGCATGTTGGGCCTGAGGCGCTTGGGTTTCTTCGGTTCCTGGAGTCGGCTGGCGTTTTGTCGCCAAGGATGCGAGAGGTCGTACTGGATCGCGCTCTGGTTGTGCCAGGTGGCCCGATTGCCCTGGATGATCTGAAGGTCATCGTCTTGATGGTGTTCTGGAGTCTGGGGGAGGAGCCAGACGCGTTGATACTTGACGAGTTGTTTGCTGACGATGAGTGTCGGCAGATCCATTAAAGGCGCCCCTTCAGGGCGCTTTTTTCATGCCGGCCATGTCTGCTGTGCAGCGTTGGTTGCTCGTTGATCGTCTCAAGGCGGCGGGTGTTCTGCCGTAATACAAAACGGGCACCGCTCGATTTGCAAGGCATTAGGTTTATGAAGATGACGAAGCGCCACGGACACTATTCGCCTCCATTCAAGATTGCCGCGCACATGGCTGTTCTTTTTGCTGTGGTGTTGCTGTCTGGCTGTGACCAGCTGGGCATCGATACGCCTCAGAAGGAGCGCGAGCGGGCGGAGGCTGATGCCAAAGCGATTGGTAGCGCGTGTCGGCATGCTATGCGTGCAATTGAGGACTGCTATGTGCTGAATCCTAAGGCTGAGAAGTCGGCGGTCTTCGCAGGGTGGCGTGAAATGGACGAGTACATGCGGGAAAACAAGTTGGACGGCGTCGCACCGGTTGTTCCCCGGCCCGCGCCTGCCGCATCGGCGCCGGCGAAAGCATCGGATGCAGAAGATGATGACACGGAGGACTCAACGCCTGAGGACAAGAGTGCTTCGTCAAAATCCAAGGCTGATAGCAAGAAGTCGGCGCACTGAATGGGTCATGACGCCTGAACATGGGAGTGGCTGGCCTCGTTGTGTAGCTCGATAACTTTCTACAATAGAGAGTTATCTGAACAATCACCCATACGCTGGCACACCATGAACATCATCCGTCTCGAAGATCTCGTTTCACAGGGCAAAGTCAAGGATCAGCGCGTTTTCATTCGCGCAGACATGAATGTTCCTCAGGACGATGCCGGCAACATCACGGAAGACACGCGCATCCGCGCGTCTGTGCCAGCGATCGAGATGGCGGTGAACGCCGGGGGCGCGGTGATGGTGACATCCCATCTAGGCCGCCCTACAGAAGGTGAATTCAAGCCAGAAGACTCTCTGGCACCTGTCGCGAAGCGATTGGGGGAGTTGCTCGGCCGTGAAGTGAAGCTCGTGAGTAACTGGGTTGACGGTGTTGACGTCAAGCCCGGAGAGGTCGTTTTGCTTGAGAACTGCCGTCTCAACAAAGGTGAGAAGAAGAACAACGAGGAGCTGTCACGCAAGATGGCCGCACTGTGCGACATCTATGTGAACGACGCATTTGGTACCGCCCACCGTGCAGAAGGTACTACCTACGGTATCGCCCAGTTTGCCAAGGTGGCCTGTGCAGGACCTTTGCTGGCGGCAGAGATCGATGCCATCACCAAGGCACTGGCAGCGCCCAAGCGCCCGTTGGTCGCGATTGTGGCTGGGTCGAAGGTGTCGACCAAGCTGACGATCCTGCAATCGCTGGCGAAGAATGTGGATGGCTTGATCGTCGGCGGCGGCATTGCCAATACGTTCATGCTGGCAGCCGGCATGAAGATCGGAAAATCCTTGGCAGAGCCGGATTTGCTGGGCGAAGCGACCGCCGTGATCGCTGCGATGAAGGAGCGTGGTGCGGAAGTGCCTATTCCTGAAGATGTGGTGGTGGCCAAGACCTTTGCCGCTGACGCACCTGCAACGGTGAAGGCCGCTTCGGATGTGGATGATGACGACCTGATTCTGGACATCGGGCCCAAGACGGCTGCCAAACTGGCGGAGAAGCTGATGGCTGCAGGCACCATCGTGTGGAATGGCCCCGTCGGCGTGTTTGAATTTGACGCGTTTTCGCATGGAACCGAGGCCATTGCTCGCGCGATCGCCAAGTCAAGCGCATTCAGCATTGCTGGCGGAGGCGACACGCTGGCTGCCATTGCCAAATACGGTATTGAAAAGGACGTGGGCTACATCTCTACAGGTGGCGGGGCCTTCCTGGAGGTGCTGGAAGGCAAGACGCTGCCAGCGTTCGAGATCCTGAGCAAGCGCGCCTCTGCTTGATTGCTTGCTCGCGTGATGAAAAAGGCCCCTCATGGGGCCTTTTTCTTTGGCGGAGGAATATGTACGGCTGGCTCAGCGGCGTGCAGTGGCGCCAACGTAAAGCGCATTGCTGGCAGCGATGGGGTCACCGTCTTCTCTCAGTCGTGCGACCCACGGCTGGTAGCTGGCCACGGTCGGCTCGTCCCAGGGGTGGAATGCCGGGTGCAGGTATCGGAAGTACTTTCCCATCATGGGCATGAACACGCCGCCAGGCTTGTATAGCCACCACAAGCCTTTGACCCAGATGTTCAGCCGCTGGCGAGGGGTGAATCCGTCCACACGCAGCATGTGCCGCATGATCCTGAAGACGTGGAAAGGGAACAGGATGGTCACCAGGAGCATCGCGCGTACGCGGTTGCTGTAGCTGCCTTGTGCCGCGTCACGCAGGACGTCAAACGCAACAGCCTTGTGTTCCATCTCCTCCATGGCGTGCCAGACATACAGGGCGCGTATACGCTCGTCAGCGCCTTCAAATACCTCGGGCCTTTCGACGAATGCGTCGGCCATGATCGCAGTGATGTGTTCGGAGGCGGCCGTCAACGCAAGCGTGAATTGTCGAGAAGTGTGCCCCCGCATGACCTGGAACAGCCGCTTTTCCTGGCCTGCCAGAATCGCGTCGACATGGACCCCCTGTGCCTTGAGACGGTCGTTGTATTGGGTGTGAAGGATGCTGTGCTGACCCTCTTGGCGGGTGAAGTCACGGATGTCTTGAAGCAGCTTGGGATCGGTGACCCGGTCTTTGAAGTCACGGACACACGTGATGAAGAAGCGCTCCCCCACAGGGAAGAGGGTCGACAGGGCATCAAAGAAACGGGTCTTGAAGGGATCGCCATTGAGCCAGAACCGCGGGATGTCCCGATCCAGTCCGAACTGAAGCTTGTCTCTTGGCACGATGGCTGGTGGGGTGGCGGGGCGCATGGGCTATCTCTTCTCGGGGGCGCTTGTGGTCAGCGGTATACGCGACACTGTAGGCAGCGTGCGGCGACTTGACCAGACAAAGGGGCGACAAAAGGGAAATTTTCGCGACAGGCTTTCCAGGTGGAAACGCGAGGAAACCCGATTTTTGCCGACGTTTCAGGCTCGTTGACGGCGAAATTGGCTGGGTGTGAGTCCAGACCACCGGGCAAAAGCCTGAGTGAAACTGCGGCGATCTGTGAAGCCGAGCCGCTCGCTGATCAGTTCGATCGACAACCGGGAATCCTGAAGCCAGTTTCGAGCAAGCTGATATCGGACGCGAGCCAGGATGGTGCTGTGGGATTCACCCACTTCACGCAAGCGTCGTTGCAGGGTGCGCGCGTGGATGTTGATCTCACAGGCCAGGGCCTGGATGCCTTGGCCAAGGAGATGGCTGCGGGTGAGCAGCAACTGCTCGATCTGTCTGACCAAGGCTGCTGCCGCATCGCTGCGGACTTGCAACACGGCGTCGGCCTGAGCCGCCACCCGCTCTTCGACTCGGCGAGCCGCTTCCTGATGCAGCGCGGGAAAGGCGCCACGCAGTGGCTGATCCAGCAGGCTGCGCTCAAACCACAGCGCATTGATCGGTTCGCTGAAATGCACCGGAATCTGGAAGGCCGCTTCGCAGGTGGTGGCGTCTGCGTGCCGGGCGTGCTGGAATGTGACATGGCCAAACAGGGCCTGACCGCCCAGGAGGATGCGACTGAATTTCAGCAAGGTGGCAAATACCGCTTCGGCGATGTAGGCGGATGCGGTGGCAGGTGGGACCGCACTGCTGAAGTCGAGTACGAGGCGCGCCTGGTCCCGGTGCTCTGAAAGGGTCAGCCGCAGGTAGGGGCTGACGAGTGCAGAGATCCAGTCCAGCGCGCGCGTGGCTTCGCGCAGGGTGGCGCTGGTGGTGATGAAAGTTTCGATGTCGGACAGGTACTCGAAGGCGAAACCCTCTCCGAGCACCACGGGGAAGTAACTGCTGGAGGCGCCGGCGCGGGCGGCCTCGACACAGCGGGTCATGATGCGTCGCAATGTCTGCAGTCGGATCTGCGCCGTCTCAGGGTGAAGTTCGCGTGTGTCGATGCCTTCGTCTTCAAATATCTGCAGGATCGGGACGCCGCACTGGTTGGCGGATCTGATCCAGTTGGTCGCAGTGAGGAAGGGGACGAGGGGATCGAGGGGCTCGGTACCGGTCAGGGGCGATGCATGTGGTGTGGGCGCCTTCATCATGCATCTCCCTCGAAGCGATTCAGCCAGGACAGCACGGCTTGGGCACAGCTGGCAGGGTCTTCCATGGGATAGAGGTGCGAGCCCTCGAGCCAGCTGAGGTGTTGGCCAAAGATCTGGCGTGTGGCGCTCAGCCCGACACGGCGGAGCTCGCCGGAGCGCGTGCCCCCGATGAATGCCGTGGGGCAATGCAAGGGATGGCGGCGCAGGTGTTGCCACAGGTCTCCCGGGAAATGGCGGTAGATGGCCGCCTCGACCTGCCTGTCAAAGCGCAGGTGGCGCACGGATGTGACCGAGTGATCGGCGGTGCCGTGGCTGACATAGGCGTTGAACACCTCAGGGTGGAACGCGGCAAATTTGGGCTTGGCCTGAAAATGCTGGCGGGTCGCGCTGAGGGAGGGCCATTCATGGCAGCGCTGCGCGGCAATGCCGGAGGGCATGACGCGATCGATCAGCCCGGTTGCGCGTGCCAGGTGCAGTGACATGGCGCGCCAGCCGTTCACCAAAGGCGAGTCCAGCACGACGACACCTTGGGCAAGCTGCGGGAAGCGCGCAGCCAGCATCAGACTGAGGTACCCACCCAGCGAGTGCCCCACCAGATAAACCGGGCTTGCCCCTTGTTGCACGATGAAGTCGCGCAACTGCTCGACAAGATGGGGCCAATCTTGCGTGACGGGGTAGCGTGGATCGTGGCCGTACTGTTCCACGGCCTGAACGTTGAACCCTGCTTCGCGCCAATACGCGAACAGCGGCCGATACGTGCTGGCCGGAAAGCTGTTGGCATGCGAAAAAACAATGGTGCGGCAGGGCGCGTCAGAACTCATGGCTAAGGCAAACACAAGGGACGATGGAGGCCATGTGATGGCACCCATGATGGGCCGCAGTGTAATGGGATCGCCACAAAGGCGCGACAAGGCTGGGGCTCCCCCCGTCAATTCCCGTGTTGGGCTCGGCGGAATGGTGGGACACTGTGTGTGTCACCACTACCAAGGCATCTGCCTCGCTGAGACATGTCACGAGCTACCAAGATCGTTGCCACCCTGGGTCCGGCCTCTTCGACGCCCGAAGTGCTGGAGCGCATGTTGCGGGCCGGGGTCGACGTGGTGCGGCTGAATTTTTCTCATGGCAAGGCGCAGGACCACATCGACCGTGCGCAGATGGTGCGCGATGCCGCTCAGCGTGTCGGCAAGGTGGTGGCCATCATGGCCGACCTGCAGGGCCCCAAGATCCGCGTGGGTAAGTTTGCCGAAGGCAAGGTGATGCTGTCGGACGGGCAGGGCTTCGTTCTGGATGCCAGCCGGACCGAACCTGGTGACGAGCACGGTGTGGGCCTGGACTACAAGGAGTTGCCTCGCGATGTCCGTCCCGGCGATGTGCTGCTGCTCAACGATGGTTTGATCGTGATGCGGGTGGATGCCGTCAAGGGTGAAGCGGTGCATACCACCGTGACCATCGGTGGCGAGTTGTCCAACAACAAGGGCATCAACAAGCAGGGCGGTGGTTTGACTGCCCCGGCCTTGACCGCCAAGGACATGGAAGACATCAAGACGGCAGCGAGTTTCCAGTGTGATTACATCGCCGTGTCCTTTCCCAAGAGTGCGACCGACATGGAGATGGCACGGCAGTTGTGCAATGTCGCTGGAGAGCCGTGGCGTCACCGGCCCGCGCTGATTGCCAAGATCGAGCGCACCGAGGCCATTCCGAACCTGGAAAGCATTCTGAAAGTGTCGGACGGCATCATGGTGGCCCGCGGTGATCTGGCGGTGGAAGTTGGCAACGCAGCCGTGCCGGCCCTGCAAAAACGCATGATCAAGATGGCGCGGGAGATGGACCGCGTCGTCATCACGGCAACCCAGATGATGGAGTCGATGATCGTCAACCCGGTACCCACGCGTGCAGAGGTGTCCGATGTGGCCAATGCCGTGCTGGATGGTACCGACGCGGTCATGCTCAGTGCAGAAACCGCTGCCGGCAAGTATCCGGTGGAGACTGTGCAGGCCATGGCGTCGATCACCGAGGCTGCCGAGGTCGCAGACGAAATCTCCCTGGACGGCGACTTCACCAACAAGACCTTTGGCCGGATCGACCAGTCGATTGCGATGGGGGCGCTGTTCACGGCGCACCATCTGGGTTGCAAGGCCATCATTGCGCTGACGGAATCGGGTTCGACCGCCTTGTGGATGAGTCGGCACAAGATCCATGTGCCGATTTTCGGCTTGACGGCCCAGCCGGTGTCGCTGTGCAAGATGGCGCTGTACCGCAATGTGCGACCCCTGCTGATGCCTTCTTACGAAGACCGCGATGATGCGCTGATGCAGGCCGAATCGGTGCTGGTGGAGCAAGGGGTGCTCAAGCCGGGGGACACCTATGCCATCACCTGCGGGGAGCCGATGGGGCACCCTGGCGGGACCAACATGCTCAAGGTCTGTCAGGTGCGCTGATCAGGCCGCCTCGGCTTGGGTTGGTTGCTGCAGGTAGGCCTGCAGCACGGCCAGCAGTTGATCATCGTGGAATGGCTTGGGCAGGTGGGCGTCCATGCCTGCAGCCAGGCAGCGCGCGCTGTCTTCGGCGAGTGCGGATGCCGTCAGGGCCACGACCGGCAGCCTTGGCAAGCCCTTGATCCGCTCATGCCACCGGATGTGCTTGGTGGCTTCAAAGCCATCGAGAGAGGGCATCTGGCAGTCCATGAGGATCAGGTCTGGCCGGTGTCGGTCGGCACACACGCGATCTACCACGGCCTGCCCGTCGCCCAGGACTTCGACAGTGAGACCCAGTCGGGTCAGCAGGGCCTCGACCACCATGGCGTTGACTTCATTGTCTTCAGCCAGCAGAACATGGCCACGCAAGAGGGCCTCGCCGGTTGCTGGCGGTCTGGTGCCAGGTGCTCCCGGCGCCGCCTTGCGCGCAAGAGGGCCTGAGGCAGTGGCATCCAGGGTGGCGGGAGGCAAGGGCAGGATGACTTCAAAAATGGAGCCGCGCCCTGGTTCGCTGTGACAGGAAATGTCGCCATGCATGGCGTGGCACAGCTCTCGGGTGATCGTCAGACCCAGCCCTGTCCCACCAAAGCGCTTGTCGAGCGCATTGTCGATCTGGTGAAACGGTTCGAAGATGTGTGCTGAGCTCTCTGGCGTCATCCCGATGCCTGTGTCTTCAACCTGCAGGACATACAGATGGGCGGCGCTGTCATCCGGGGCCAGTTGCCGGGCGACGCGCACGGTGATGCGACCGGTGTCGGTGAACTTGATGGCGTTGCCGATCAGGTTGACCAGGATCTGCCTGATGCGAGCCGGATCGCCCATGAGCAGACAAGGGTAGGGCAGGTCGATCACCGTTCGAAGGGTCAGCCCTTTGTCGCGCGCGGTGACCGATGTCAGTTCGGCGACTTCGATGACCAACTCGGCGAGATCGAAGGCCTGCGGCTCGATGGGCAATCGGCCTGCTTCGATGCGCGAAAAATCCAGAATATCGTTGATGATAGCCAGCAGATGCTGTCCGGATTTTTCTACCAGCGACAAACGATTTTGATTGACAGCGTCCAGCGGGGCAGCCTGGAGCATGCGTGTCAAACCCAGCACACCGTGCATGGGTGTCCGTAATTCATGGCTCATGGTGGCCACGAATTGGCGTTTGATTTCATGTCGGCGCTCGGATTCGGCCAAGGCAGATTCTCTGTCCTGAGCAATGCGCGCGGTATAGAACCGCAGTGTGAGCATTTCGCAGATGTGTTTCTGGGCACGCCAGGCGACGGCCATCAGGCTGACCGCAAACAGGGTCAGGCCGATCGCGCCAAAATACCCAGTGGTGTCGTGGCGTGCATACAGCGTGAGGGTGGCCGGCACCAGCATGGGCAGGCAAAACGCCGCATTGAACCGCCAGTTGGGGTGCAATGTGAAGGTGGCTACGGAGGTGATCCCGATCAGCGTGACAAGGATGCTCAGCGAAGTGAGTACTTCCTTGTCGAGCAGGATGACGGCTGCAGCGATACCCCATAAGGCCCCATCCAGGATCAACAGACCCATGGCGGAACATTGCCACCATTTGGTGTAGGGATACCCTGCCTGACGGTGCCATGCCATATGGCCCAGGCGCGCGGCGGAAACCACGACCTTGGATATCACCCAGGCTTCGAGCGCAGTTTCCGCGACATGGGTCTGGAAAAAATAGGCACCGACCACCGCAAACAGGGTGGCCAGGAAATTGGTAGGCGTGGCCATGGCCAGCAACATCCGAAAACGTTCGGACTCGACCTGTTGCCTGAGCGCACGATCCTGACGAATGGCTAGTCTGGCGTTGAATTCGGGGTTCATCGTTCTACTGCTGACCGCGAACATGGCGAAACCGGGCCGAGGCATATTTCGCCGAATCCGACCATTGTTACCGCCATTGCCGCACTTGTGTGAATGGCGTGAAAAATTCACGGGAATATCCGGGGGCGTCTCGTGGGCTCCGGCCACGGTTTCACTCTGGCGGCTGGGCCGTGCTGGGAGCATCCACCTGAGGGGCCGTTGTCGTTTCTGCTCCACAAGCCCAGTAGAATCCGGGCCGATTACCGCATTTCTGTCTACCAACTGGCTTCCTGGGGGTTTCCATGCCACTCGTTTCGATGCGCCAGCTGCTCGACCACGCAGCTGAAAATAACTACGGTATCCCGGCGTTCAACGTCAACAACCTGGAGCAGGTTCAGGCTGTGATGGCGGCTGCCGATGAGGTGGGCGCCCCCGTGATCCTGCAAGCCAGTGCTGGTGCACGCAAATACGCTGGCGAGTCCTTCATCAAGCACCTGATCCAGGCGGCTTGCGAGGCTTATCCGCACATTCCCCTGGTGATGCACCAGGACCATGGCACGTCGCCCAAGATCTGTCAGGGCGCCATCGACCTGGGCTTTGGCTCCGTGATGATGGATGGCTCGTTGATGGAAGACGGCAAGACCCCGTCTTCGTTCGACTACAACGTCGACGTGACCCGCAAGGTTGTCGAGATGGCCCACAAGGTCGGCGTGACCGTGGAAGGCGAACTGGGCTGCCTGGGTAACCTGGAAACCGGTGACGCCGGCGAGGAAGACGGCATTGGCGCAGTCGGCAAGCTGGACCACAGCCAGATGCTGACCGACCCCGAAGAGGCCGCGACCTTTGTGAAGGCCACGCAACTGGATGCCCTGGCGATCGCCATCGGTACCAGCCATGGCGCCTACAAGTTTTCGCGCAAGCCCACGGGCGACATCCTGGCTATCTCGCGCGTGAAGGAAATCCACGCCCGCATCCCCAACACCCATCTGGTGATGCACGGCTCGTCGTCGGTGCCGGCAGAGCTGCTGGCCATCATCAATGAGTTCGGCGGCAAGATGAAGGAAACCTATGGCGTGCCGGTCGAGGAAATCCAGGAAGCCATCAAGCACGGCGTGCGCAAGATCAACATCGATACCGACATCCGTCTGGCCATGACGGGTGCGGTGCGCAAGTTCCAGGCTGAGAACCCGGACAAGTTCGACATGCGTGAATGGATGAAGCCGGCGCGCGAAGCCGCCAAGGCCATCTGCAAGCAGCGCTATCTGGAATTCGGGTGCGAAGGCCAGGCAGGCAAGATCAAGGGCGTGTCCCTGAGCGAGATGGCTGCGCTGTACGCCGCAGGCAAGCTGGCCCAGGTCGTGGCCTGATCGATCCAGGCACGGCGTCTAGGGTTAGACGCCTGTTGCTTCAAGCCGGTAGGGGGTAACCTCTGCCGGCTTTTTTGTTGTTCGGATCACTGCCAGGGAGACACATCGAGATGCTCAAGCTTTACGGCTTCCCGCTGTCCAACTACTACAGCAAGGTCAAGTTTGCCCTGTTGGAGAAAGGCGTGCCTTTCGAGGAGGTTCGCGTCTGGGTGCGTCAGGGGGGTGAGCAGGCGCGCATGTCGCCGCTGGGCAAGGTGCCTTACATCGAGACCGAGCAGGGCGCCTTGTGCGAGAGCCAGGTGATCATGGAGTACATCGAGGCACAGTGGCCCACACCGGCCCTGCTGCCTGCCGACCCTTGGGCCGCAGCCAAGGTGCGCGAGATCCTGACCTACCTGGAGTTGCACGTCGAGTTGTGTATTCGACAGACCTATCCCCAGGCGTTTTTCGGCGCGACGTTGCCGGAGAAGTTGCTGGCGCGGGTCAAGGGGGATTTCGTCAAGGTGCTGGCCGCCTTCAAGCAGCTGGCGGTGTTGGGCCCCTACGTCGCGGGCGATACCTTCACGATGGCCGATTGTGCGGCTTTCGAGCATCTGCCCTTGATGGCGCGCGCGTCGAAGATCATCTATGGCGAAGACCTGGTGGCCGCAGCCGGCATTGATTGGCGAGGCTATGTGCAGTTCATCGAGGCCGAGCGACCGGCGGCCCGCAAGGTGTCAGCCGATCGCCGAGCCGATGCCGAGGCCAGCCTGGCCAATGGCCGCAACAGTGCGACTGCAGCGGCGTCCACGCCGCCCACCATGCCCTGATCGGGCCTGGGTGTGTTTTCGCTGGAGCGGATGCGGGCACAATGTCGGTTTGAGCGAACCTGCTGAACCTTTTTGCGCTGGAAATTGTCATCCATGACTTCTGCCCTGCATACCTCTGCCCTGAATTCCCTGCCTCTGCTTGCCCGTGGCAAGGTGCGTGACAACTACGCGGTGGGCGAAGACCGCATCCTGATGGTGGCCTCGGACCGCATCAGTGCCTTCGACGTGATCATGGGGGAGCCGATTCCGGGCAAGGGCGCGCTGCTGACGAAGATGGCGCTGTTCTGGTTTGCCTTGCTCAAGGATGTCGTGCCCAACCACCTGACTGGCGAAGACCCGGTGAGCGTGGTCAAGCCGGAAGAGCGCGCGCAGGTTGAAGGTCGCGCCATGCTGGTCAAGCGCCTCAAGCCCCTGCCGGTGGAAGCCGTGGTGCGTGGCTACCTGGCGGGCAGCGGCTGGAAGGAATACCAGGACAACGGCATGGTGTGTGGTGTCCAGTTGCCGGCTGGTCTGAAGAATGCCAGCAAGCTGCCCGAGCCCATCTTCACGCCGGCCACCAAGGCCGAGATGGGTGACCATGACGAGAACATCAGTTTCGACAAGATGGTGGAGATCATCGGCTCCGATCTGGCCGAGCAGGTCCGTGCCGTGTCGATCAAGCTGTACAAGACTGCCGCCGACTTTGCCCTCACCAAGGGCATCATCATTGCCGACACCAAGTTTGAATTTGGTCTGGACGAGCACGGTACCCTGACGCTGATGGACGAAGTGTTGACGCCTGACTCATCGCGTTTCTGGCCGGTTGAGGGCTATGAAGCCGCTTTCCAGGCAGGCGCCAATCCGCCCAGTTACGACAAGCAGTTCCTGCGTGATTGGCTGGAACAGGCTACCGTGGGCGGCCAGCCCTGGAACAAGAAGGCCCCGTCGCCGGCCTTGCCTGCCGAGGTGATCGCGCACACGGCGGCCAAATACCGTGAGGCCCTGGAGCGCCTGACCGGGGCCTGATCCGCCTTATTCGTCGAGGTTGGCTTGCCGTTCCGCCTCTTTGGCGGCGGCAAAGGCTTCGGCTTCGCGTGCTGCGGCTGCCGCTTGCTCTTCGGTGGCAGCCCAGCTGCGCAAAATGGCGGCCACATCACCCACGCCGGTTTTCTTGGTGGATGAAAACAGCGTGACGCCAATGTCGGCTTCTTCGGTCGACATTTCGCCCAGCACCGCTTGCGCCTGACGCAGGGCGGCATCTGCTTCCTTGCGGTTGAGCTTGTCGGCCTTGGTCAGCAACACCAGCAGCCGGACTTCGCCGGAGCGCACGCGCGGCGTGACGAATTCCAGCAGGTTCCTGTCCAGTTCGGTGAACCCATGGCGGGAGTCGACCATGTGGACCACCCCTGTGAGGTTGCGGCGAACCTCCAGGTAGCGCGCCATCACCTCCTGCCAGCGCAGCTTGGACGTGCGGTCAACCGAGGCGTAGCCATAGCCTGGCAAGTCGGCCCAGTGCTGATTGGGTGTGAGTTTGGGGCCCAACTGGAACAAGTTGATGTGCTGGGTGCGTCCGGGCGTTTTCGAGGCGAAGGCCAGCTGGCGCTGCTGGGCCAGGGTGTTGATGGCCGTGGACTTGCCAGCGTTGGATCGGCCAACGAAGGCCACCTCGGGCAATTCCGAGGGCGGCAGTTGGTTGAGCTGGGCCGCTGTCGTAAAAAAGCGTGCCGTATGAGCCCAAGCAAGAGCGTCTTTGGCGGAAATCAGTTCTTCAGTCATGGGACATTGTAAAATCATCAAGATTCACAGTTCAAACCCCCACACACACGTCATGAAGCGTCTCTCCAGCCTGATCGCCCTTGCCTCGATGGCCCTGACCCTGTCGGGCGTGGCCTTTGCCCAAGCTCCCGCCAAGCCCGACATCGCTGCCGGCCAGGCCAAGGCCTCGACGGTCTGTGTGGCCTGTCACGCCATCGACGGCTCGCGTGGTGCGCCGACCTTCCCCATTTTGCAAGGTCAGCACAAGGAATACCTGGCCAAGCAACTGACCGAATTCAAGAGCGGTGCGCGCAAGAACGCCGTGATGACCGGCATGGCCGCGCCGCTGACTCCTGAAGACGTCGTGAACGTGGCAGCGTTCTATGCTTCGAAGAAGGCCCCGCTGGGCGCTTCGCAGAACAAGGATCTGGTGGCTGCCGGTGAAAAGATCTACCGCGGAGGCATCGCCAAGAAGCAAGTTGCAGCCTGTGCCGGGTGCCACAGCCCCAACGGTGCAGGCCTGCCTGTGCAGTACCCCCGCCTGGCTGGTCAGCACG
Source organism: Aquabacterium sp. (assembly GCF_041909175.1). Classification (GTDB taxonomy): domain Bacteria; phylum Pseudomonadota; class Gammaproteobacteria; order Burkholderiales; family Burkholderiaceae_C; genus Aquabacterium. The sequence continues at coordinate 13,535 of NZ_JAYRDZ010000007.1, forward strand.
CCGAGTACATCAAGGCTCAGCTGACGGCTTTCCGTCAGGGTGACCGCACCAACAGCGCCCAGATGACGGCCATCGCTGCCAACCTGAGCGACAAGGAAATTGAAGCCCTGTCGGACTACATCGCCGGCTTGCGTTGAGATGATGTGAGGCCGCTGCGGCGGCCTCCTGTGAAGAAGAAGGCGGGGTCCCAGTGGGTTGCCCGCCTTTTTTGCGTCCGGATGTCGGCCATGGTCGTTTGGCTGACGTTTGACGAGGTGTTGGCGCGCTATAGTCGGCCACCCGCGTGCCTAGCTGAATTGACTGTTCATGAGTGCTGTTGAGACCATCTCCCCCCGCCCCTCCCAGCCCTGGCGGGCCGAGGTGATGGAATTGCTGTCGTCGATGCGTTTCGCGATCGCCCTGCTGACGGTGATCTGTATCGTGTCGGCCATTGGAACGGTGCTCAAGCAAGGTGAGCCACTGGTCAATTACGTGGACCAGTTCGGGCCCTTCTGGGCCGATGTGTTCGGGGCGCTGGGCCTGTTTCGTGTTTACAGCACGCCCTGGTTCCTGATCATCCTGGCTTTTCTGGTGCTCTCGACCAGCCTGTGCATTGCGCGCAACCTGCCCAAGATCCTGGTGGATGTGCGCACGTTCAAGGAGCACATCCGCGAGCAGTCCTTGCAGGCTTTCCACCACCGCGCAGAGGGTGTGGTGGCCAAACCGCTGGATCAGGCGCAGGCCTCGATCGAGCAGCAGTTGTCATCGCGTGGCTGGAAATTCAAGACCGATGTGCGTGCGCATGGGGTCATGATCGGCGCCCGGCAGGGGGCTGCCAACAAGATCGGATATCTGGCCGCTCACGGCGCGATCGTGCTGATCTGCCTGGGCGGGCTGTTCGATGGTGATCTGATCGTCAAGGTTCAGGCCTGGATGCATGATCTGCAACCGTTCCGCGGTGGCACCGTGACGGATAACAGCCGCTTGAGCGTGAGCAACCCGGCCTACCGAGCGCAGTTGTTCGTGCCGGAAGGGCAGCGTTCAGCCTCTGCCGTGCTCAATCTGGACAAGGGCATGCTGCTGCAGCCCCTGCCGTTCGAGGTCGAACTCAAGAAATTCTCTGTTGATTACTATGAGACGGGCATGCCCAAGCGCTTTGCCAGTGACATCGTGATCCACGACGATGCCAAGGGCATCAGCAAGCCGTTCACCGTGGAGGTCAACCACCCGGTGACCTATGACGGGGTCACGATCTTCCAGTCGAGTTTCGAAGACGGCGGGTCACTGGTGCAGCTCAAGCCTGTCTTCCTGAATGGTCGATCGGATCAGCTGCCGTCCTTGCCTGGACAGGTGGGTGGCGCGCCCATGTCCTTGCCAGCGGCCTTGGCCCCGCAAGGGGGCGGTACGCTGACGATGGAAGTGACGGGGCTGCGCCTGATCAACGTCGAAAACATGGCGGAAGCGCAGGACGGTGCCGCAGCTGGAGCGACCGACGTGCGTGGGGTCAACTTGTCCGAGCTCAGCAAGCACCTGGGATCGGCGGCGAAGGCGCCAGGGGACAAGAAGCTGACGAACATTGGTCCTTCGGTGACCTACAAGTTGCGCGATCAGGCGGGCCAGGCGCGCGAGTTCCAGAATTTCATGGCGCCGGTCATGCTCAATGGCCAGATGGTGTTCCTGCTGGGGGTGCGTGACACCCCTGCCGAGGGCTTCCGCTATTTGCGTATTCCGGCGGATGCGAGTGGCTCCATGGCGGGCTGGTTGCATTTGCGTCAGGCCTTGCTGGATGAGTCTGCTCGGCGCGAGGCAGTAGCGCGGTTTGTGAAGCTGTCGGCACCTGCCGGTCGTGCCGATGTGGCGGCGCAGGTGACCCTGACGGCGCAGCGCGCGCTGGATCTGTTTGCCGGTGCCGTGAAGGCACCTCACGCTGCCGGTGCACCCGATGCGGCCGTCGCCGGTGGCCTGCAGGCCTTGTCTGACTTCATTGAAAACGTCATCCCGCCAGCGGAGCGCGAGCACACCTCGGCGACGCTGGTGCGCATCCTCAACGGCGTGCTGTTCGAGTTGTACAACGTGAGCCGCGAACGTGCTGGACTTCAGGCGGTCAGCCTGGACGATGAGGCGACACGCAATTTCATGACGGCGGCTGTGCTGACGCTGTCAGATGCGGTTTTTTACCCGGTGCCGGTGGTGTTCACGCTGGAAAGCTTCCAGCAGCGCCAGGCCAGTGTTTTCCAGGTGACGCGTACCCCTGGTCGCAACGTAGTCTATCTGGGGTGCCTGTTGTTGGTGATCGGTGTCTTTGCCATGCTCTACATACGCGAACGGCGCGTATGGGTGTGGCTGCAATCGGATGACAACCAGGGTGGGACGTCGTGGCGCATGGCGCTGTCGTCTACCCGCCAGAGCCTGGATACCGATGATCAATTCGAGCAACTGCGCGCTGCGTTGCTTGCTGCGTGATGTGAAAGTGTGGTGCTTGCCATGAATACCTCTGTTTCTTCCCTGCCCATGCCCAAGGGTGGGCAGCGTTCCTGGTTCGATTGGGTGTTTGCCCTGTTGGTGGTGGGGGCCGCGGGCTGGTTTTACCAGGCACACGGCAAGGCCATGGACGGCTATGAGATCGGCATCCTGGCGCTGGCTGTACCCAGCCTGATCTGGCTGGGCTGGTTCTGGGCACCGTTGCGGGTGCTGATGCTGTCCTCAGGTCTGGTGTCCGTTGGTGCCATGTCGCTCTACATGCGCGCCACCGATGCCTATGGGGCGGACCTGGCGCAGGGTGACAAGGTGTTCTGGCTGAAGTATTTCCTCTCCAGTCAGAGTGCCATTCTGTGGATGAGCGTGCTGTTCTTCATGAGCACGCTTGCCTACTGGGTGGGGGTGTTTGCACGCAGTGGCAATGCCACGCGGTTTGGCTCCCGTCTGGCGTGGGCCGGCGTGTTCATGGCCCTGGTGGGCACCTTGGTGCGCTGGTTCGAGAGCTATCAGATTGCTCCGGACATCGGCCACGTGCCGGTCAGCAACCTCTATGAGGTGTTCGTGCTGTTCTCGTGGGTGACGGCCTTGTTCTGGCTGTACTACGAGGACCGCTTTGCCCGAGCCGGGCGTGAACTGGGCTCCCTGGGCGCCTTCGTGATGCTGGTGGTCAGTGCGGCGGTGGGCTTCCTGCTCTGGTACGCGGTCGTTCGTGGGGCCAGCGAAATTCAACCGCTGGTGCCGGCGCTGCAAAGCTGGTGGATGAAGTTGCACGTGCCCGCCAATTTCATTGGTTATGGCACCTTTGCGCTGGCCGCCATGGTGGCCTTTGCCTACCTGGTCAAGCACTATGCCGGCGAGACCAAATGGTGGAAGCTGGCACCGCTGTGGCTGATCGGTGTGGTGCTGTGCTTCCAGCCCGTGGTGTTCCGCGCCAAGCCGGGAACCGAGCAGTTCATGAGCAGCTTCTGGGCGGTCTATTTCGGTATTGCCGCTTTGGTGGTGGCGGGTATCGTGGCCCTGCGTCGCCAGATCGCGGCTCAGTTGCCCAGCGCTGAAGTGCTGGACGACGTGATGTACAAGTCGATCGCGGTGGGTTTTGCCTTTTTCACGATTGCCACAATCCTGGGCGCCTTCTGGGCGGCTGAAGCCTGGGGTGGCTACTGGAGCTGGGACCCCAAGGAAACCTGGGCGCTGATCGTGTGGCTCAACTATGCTGCCTGGTTGCACATGCGGCTCATGAAGGGGCTGCGTGGCACGTTTGCGGCCTGGTGGGCCCTGTCCGGTCTGCTGGTGACGTCGTTTGCCTTCCTCGGGGTGAACATGTTCCTCTCCGGTCTGCACTCATACGGTCAGCTGTGAGCATCCCCGCCTGGATTGCCCCGGACACGCTGGCGCTGTTGCGCAGCGATGCCTGGTTTGGCAGTGTGTCAGGCGAGCTCGAGCAAGACCTGCTGGCGCTGGCGGTGCCTCGCCGTCTGCAGTCCGGCGAGCATCTGTTTTTCCGGGGTGATCTGGCGGATGGCATTTATGCCGTGCTGGAAGGCAGCCTGCGGATATCGGGTGTGACCGAGGCCGGCAAGGAGGCCATCTTGTCGATGGCCGAGGCTCCGATGTGGCTGGGCGAGATCGCCTTGTTCGATCGCCTGCCGCGCACCCACAACGCCGTTGCAGAAGGGGCGACGCGCTTGCTGCATGTGCCGGCGGCCCCTTTGAACGAATTGCTGGCGCACAAGCCGCGCTACTGGCGCGACCTGGGCGTGCTGATGGCGCTGAAAGTCCGGTTTGCCTTCATCGGCATGGAGGACCTGGCGCTGCTGCCCGCCGACCTGCGCCTGATGCGGCGGCTGGTCATGCTCGCTCACACCGTCAATGGTGACGGCCCCTGTGTGCTGCCCATCAGCCAGGCGCAGTTGGGGATGATGTTGTCGCTGTCACGGCAGACGACCAACCAGATCCTGCAGAACCTGCAGGACCAGTCGATCGTTCAGGTGTCCTATGGTCGAATCGAGGTGCTCGATATTGGGCGCCTGGTGGCCGAGGCCGGGCTGTCGAGCGCCGACAAGGCCTTGCTGGGGCAACTGCAGCCGCAGGGGCGGCAGGTGGGGCGATAAGGGTTAGGTCGGGCAGGTGTTTCCCTGGTTTGTCGGGCATCCGACAACGGCGTGTGTGACGGATTTTCATCATGCGCACAAGGCGTGAAATGCGCCGCGTTCAACCAGGAGACACGCATGATCTACCCTTCGTCCAGGTACTGGTCCCCTACATGGGGGCTCTTGGTGCTGGTGGCCCCGCTCGGGGCCAGTCAGGCCGCCACACCAACCTACCCCGATCAGGAAACCGTGTGCAGCTTCAATGCGGCGCGTGAGCAGCAGCGCGCAGCGTCATCTCAGCAGTTTGCACAGCCCATGGTGCAGCAGATGCTGGTCAACGGCACTATGGTGTGGACGTCTGGGGGCAACCAGGCTGCCCCGGTGATCAAGCCGGGCGATGTGGTCACCTTGACGGGCAGTGGTTTTGGTGCGGGCACGGACATCGACTTCAGCAAGGTCATGATCGGTAACAGCCGGGTGCTGGAGACCAACTTGTCGATGTACGAGCAGAAGCTCGATATTGCTTCCAGCCTGAACTATGAAACTGGCGTGTCGCGCAGCAACTGGCCCAGGGATGTCATCAGCTGGAGCGACAGCCAGGTGCGGTTCACCGTGCCGGCCCATGTCAGCAAGGGGCCGCTGAAACTGCAGGTGCAAAAGCGCCAAGGCTATAACCTGTCGCTGACCCGACCTGGGCAGCCGCACAACATCATCGATGCGCAGGTTTACCGCATACCGGCACCGGCCGATGTGAATTGCGATGTGGTCTCGGTGGTGTCTGCCGAATCGAAGGCCATCACGCCTATCGAAGTGCAGGTGAACAACCCCAGCTTTGCCGACATGCTCAAGCTCGGCCGCGCCATTTTCTGGTCGTATGACTACAACCTGGGTCTGAGCCACAAGTACAAGAATCTCGAATGGGATGCGATCGTCAAGGGCAATGCGACCGACCCCTATACGCGCAAGAAGGCCGACCCGGCCACCTTGTTTGGCGCGGTCAAGAACGTGGCCGGTCAAGTGCCGGCCGAGTCGATCGACGACGTCTATTTCAAACCTTATCCGCAGCTGAACCCGACCCCGGGCTTTTTGACCCTGGTGCCGCAGCTGACCGAGGGCAACACCAAAACGACAGGCTGGGTGGGATACCGCTATGCCGAGTCGCAGCATCCCTTCCTGGGTAAGGGCAGCTGGATTGGCTTCAACTGTGCGTCGTGTCACGGCTATCAGATCAGCTACAGCAAGGGCAGCGGCACGGTCACCAAGGTGTTCCCTGGTTTGCCCAACCCGGGCTGGTCGATGAAGTGGGCGACTTTGGGGACAGGGCTGGGCAAGACCACGTCGAACTTTGCCTATGTGGCGGAAACCGAAGATGGCCCCAAGTGGGCAAGCGGTTCGGCCAAGGTGGACAAGACCCCATTGCTGTACCTGATGCCGGCCGGCACCGGTGAGTCGACGATCACCCGCACGCATGGAGAAGGCGGTCTGTACGACAACGACTACATGTTCTCGCCCGTGGCCATCCCGAACGTGACCAACCATTTGCCGATCCGGCGCGCGCTGTCACACACGGAGTCCTATGTGGGCTTCGAGGGCTCGTACATCCATGCAGAAGAGCCCGATGGGGCCATGGGCTCGATGGATGCCACCTCGCTCAAGGCTTTGACGGCCTATATGTCGACGCTGGACGACAGCGACGATGACCTGCGCAATGTGGGCCTGTACCGCTGGCTGAAAGCCAATGGCAAGCTGGCGCAGACGGGCAGTGAAAGTCTGGGAGAGGGGGCGTTTGTGGCTTCCGGCTGGCAGTCATTTGCCGGGGTGAGTGCGGCGGTGGCCCAGGGCAAGGCCTTGTTTGATCAGGCCTGTGCGAGTTGCCATGCCGACAAGCTGGGCGCCAACACCACCGAGGTGATGGTGCCGCTCAACCAGGTGGGGCGCTTCTTCGCGCCGAGTGACTTCCAGCGCAAGCAGCAGGCCATTCGGGCGACCTACCTGCGCAACCTCTACTGGGTGAGTTCGCGAGGCTTGCTGTCGGACGGTCACGTTCGCAACCTGGAGGACCTCGTCAACCCTGATCGGTGTGCGGAAGGCTCTGCGCTGTACAAGCAGTACTACACCATCCATGCGCCTGTGCGGCCGCAGCCGGGTACGGTCGATCAGCCGACGCCGGCTCCAGATCTGAACCGCAAGGGTGATGTGTTCCGTGTCTACAAGGACAAGCAAAAGGACATCTTCGATTCGACCTACAAGGCGCGCAACCTGTTTGTCGAGCGACACAAATACTTCAGCAGTGTGGCCGGCGACAACGACTACTACTACTGGGACTACCAGAAGATGCGTGCGCAATACGGGCCCGATGAAATGGGTACCGCCGCGCCAATTGGCATGCCGGCCGCACCTCACCCCTGGTGCGCGCGTGCAGCGGGCGACGTGGCCAATCTGGTCCAGTACCTGTTGACCTTGTGATTCGGGTTCTCTCCTGGACGTGTGATTGCGTCCTTGGGCCCCGCGCTCGCCGCGGCGGCCCTCCTTTTTTGGCAAGTCAGAGGAGGCAGATGATGGCCATGAGACGTGCAGGCTGGTGGGCCATGCTGGGCATGGTGGCGGCCCTGGGCGGCGCCGTGCAGGGCTGGTGGCAGTGGCACGAAGCAGCGGGGCCGGCCGAGGGTGAAGCCTTGTCGGCAGGCCAGTTGCAGGAAGGGGCGGCTCAAGGGGGCGGTGCCGTCTCCGCCGGTCATGATCCGACGGGTGCGTCGCAGGTGCTGGTGGCGCTGGCCACCCATGCTGCGAGCAAGCCGAAGGTGGCCGTGCGCACGGCCACGCAGTTGCGTGCGCAGACGCGCGAAGCACCCTTGGTGGTGGACGCCCAGTTGCGCGGGAAACGGATACAGGTGCAAGGGGTGTTGTTCAGCGTTGAATCAGGCGCAGAAGGGGTGTGGGTGCTGATGTTGCAGGCCGGCGATGATGGGCGTACGCTGCGCATGGTGATGGCCCCAGATCAAGGGGGTACGCTGGTCAGCAAGGCCCCTGGGGCGGTCGTATCGGTCGACTGCTTTGATCAGGGCCTGATCATGGGCGAACTCATGCTGGCCGATTGTCGGCTGGAGGGGTGATCGCCAGCTCAAGTTGCCTCGTGTGCGGGCCGATAACCGTTACAGCATTGCTTTTTTCTGGAACCGGCCATGGCCATGCACTATGTTTTGCGCGATGAAGAAGGGCGTATCGCCAGCCTTCACCGTGACCCTGTGGAAGGTGGAGAGCCTTTGCCCGCGAGCCACCCGGAGGTGCAGGCTTTCCTGTCAGCCGACGAAGCGCAGCGCTCGTTCGCCAGCATGGATGCGGATCTGGTCCGCGTGCTGGAAGACCTGATCGATGTGCTCATCCAGCGCAATGTGCTGCGGGTGACCGATCTGCCGGCCGAGGCCCAGCAAAAGCTTTACAACCGCAAGCACGCGCGCAGCCACTTGCGCCACCACGCCTTGCAGTTGTTTGACGATGCGGGTCACGACGCCTTGGGTGGCGGCGATGTGGTGCCGACAGACTGGACGGGCCTGTAAGGGGTTTCAGCCCATTACCCGGTGTGTCAGGGCCGGGAGTTGGCTCCGGACCATGTTCTGCCTGGCTCGATCGAGATCGGCCAGTACCACGCCCGGGCCTTCGGCCTGAACCGCCAGCACCTCGCCCCAGGGGCCGATGGCCAGCGAGTGTCCGAATGTGCGGCGACCGCTTTCGTGCAGACCACCTTGTGCAGGTGCCAGCACATGGCAGAGGTTTTCAACCGCGCGGGCGCGCAGCAGCAACTCCCAATGGGCCAGCCCGGTGGTGTGGGTGAAGGCCGCCGGCAGGACCAGCAGGTCGCATGGCGCCGCTTTGGTCAGTGCCCTGAACAGTTCCGGGAAGCGCAGGTCATAACAGACCCCGAGGCCGATACGCCATGACTGACCTTGACGATCTGGCATCTCGAACGCGACAGCTTCATGGCCGGGTGTCAGGGTGGCGGCTTCGTCATAGCGGCGCTCGCCATCATCGAAGCAGAACAGGTGGATCTTGTCGTAGCGGGCGACACGGGCGCCGTCTGGATTGAAGACCAGTACGCTGTTGTAGACGCGGTCAGCCGTGTCGCTGACCAGGGGCAGGGTGCCTCCAATGAGCCACACGCCGTGCTGTTTGGCCGCCGCAGCCAGGCGGGCCTGCATCGGGCTGACTTGTGGGTCAGGGGCGTGCGCATCGGCCAATGGCTCGGCAATGCGGAGCTTGTCGGCGTCCCGCAGACCCATGAGGCAGAAGTATTCTGGCAAGGCCAGCAATTCGGCACCCGCCTGCGCGGCTTGTGCGATCAGGGCTTCGGCCTGGGCCAGGTTCTCGTCCACCCGAGGGGTGGACACCATCTGAAGGGCTGCGACTTTCATGTGCCCATGGTAGCTGCCGGCGACTCAGTTGACGAGCTCCCGCCACGATGAGCGCCGCAAGGCCGCATCGATCTCGCGAGCGACACGCTCGGGCATTTCATGCACAAGCCAATGGGTGGCACCCGGCAGTCTCACCACCTTCAGTGTGGACACATACTGGTCCAGGCCGTCCAGCAGGGATGGTGGCAGCGCGGTGTCGGCCTCGCCCCAGACCACGGTGGTGGGCACGCGCACGTGCGTGAGATTGTCCGGTAGTGTCAGGGTGCATACCGGGTCCTGCGGTGATTCCGGCGGATGCAGTGGCGAGGCACGGTAGTAGTTCAGTGCGCCGCTCAGGCCCGCGGACCAGACCTCCCGATATTGCTGGCGCAGTGCCGGGGTCAGCCAGGGGGCGCCGCCAAACTGTTCGAAGAAGGGCCACATCATCGCGAAGTCATCGGCTTGCAGCCGGTCTTCGACGCCAGCTTGCCGCAGCAGGTTCATGTAGGCCGAAGCCTGTTGCTGCTGCGGGTCGTCGCGCAGGGCTTGCAGGAACAGGGCGGGGTGCGGTGAGTTGAGGATGACCAGCCGCTGCATCAACTGCGGCAGCATCGCGGCCAGGCCCCAGGCAATGGCGCCACCCCAGTCGTGGGCCACCACGGCGGCGGCCGGGGCACGGATCTGCTGGACCAGCTGCACGAGGTCCATGGCAACCGACTGGGCGCGGTAGGCAGCAGGGTCTTGTGGCGAAAAGGAACTGGCGTAGCCGCGCAGATTGGGCGCGACACAGTGGTAGCGGTCGCCGAAGTGGCGCAGCAACTCGTCCCACACAAACGCGGCTTCAGGAAAACCGTGCAGAAAAAGCAGCAGCGGGGCACCCTCGGGGCCGCAAACGCGGCAGTCCAGCCAAGGGGCGGTTTGCCCCGGCGGGGCCAGCAGGGTGTAGCGCTTGATCGTGATCTCGCTCATGGCAGGCCCCTTCTTTGCTGAGATCAGAACAGCGCCATGCTCAGCTTGCGGCGGTACTGGTCGATGACCGGGTCCGCGCTGGCGACGGCCTGCTTGCCGGCGATTTCCAGCGCGGGCTTGGCTTCGGCGGCAGCCTTGGGCTGCGGCTTGGTCATCACTTCGAGGATGGCGATGTAGGTTTTGCGGGCGATTTCATCGTTCCACGACTTGTCTCGCATGATGATTTCGAGCAATTCGTCCATGGCTGCCGTGAAGTTGCCGGAGGCAAAGAACAGTTGGGCGAGTTCGAATCGCGCCTGGAAGTCACGCTTGTTGGCCTCGATGGCCGCGGTGATGGCTTGGGGGTGACGGCCTTGCTGGGCCGCCTGCACGGCGGCGATGTAGCGGCTGAAGGCCACCACGCGTGGCTCCGGGGCGGGACCGGTGGCGCGGCCAGCGATCGGCAGGAAGATGTGCTTGGCCCCTTCCAGCGCGCCTTGGGCCAGCAGCAGCTTGATCAGGTCGTAGCGGGCTTCGTCGTTGCCGGGGTCCTTTTCCAGGGCGTCTTCCAGCTTGGCCACGGCCGTGTCGGTGTCACCCACCGCGGCAGCCTCTTCGGCTTCCAGCGTTTCTACTTCCGACTCGATCAGGTCTTCGCTGGGCACATGCTTGTCCAGGAAGGTGCGGATCTGCTCGGCCGGCAGGGCGCCCACAAAGCCATCCACGGGCTGGCCGCCGGCAAACATCACGCAAAACGGGATGGAGCGCACCCCGAAAGCCTGTGATAGTTGTCCGGCAATCTCGGGTTGCTCATCGGCATTGAGCTTGGCCAGCAGAAAACGGCCGCCATACTCCGCTTCGAGCTTTTCCAGAACCGGGCCGAGCGACTTGCAGGGGCCGCACCATTCTGCCCAGATGTCGAGCAGGACGGGCTGCTGCACCGACGCTTCGATCAGGTCAGTCTGGAAGTTTTCGATGGTGATATCGATCATGGTCTGTCGCCGCTGGCGGGCCAGCGCCTAAAATTCAGGGTTTGACAAGAACAGGAGTGAGCCGTGAGCGACACGACTCCCGCGAACAATGTGAAGGTTGGCGTCGTCATGGGTTCCAGCAGTGACTGGGACGTGATGCGCCACGCTGCCGACATTCTCACCGAGTTCGGCATTCCTTTCGAAGCCCAGGTGGTTTCTGCGCACCGCATGCCGGACGACATGTTCCGCTATGCCGAGGCCGCGGCTGACCGTGGCCTGGTGGCGATCATCGCCGGGGCGGGCGGTGCCGCCCATCTGCCGGGCATGCTGGCCGCCAAGACCACGGTGCCGGTGCTGGGCGTGCCCGTGCCGTCTCGTCACCTGCAAGGGGTCGATTCGCTGCACTCCATCGTGCAGATGCCCAAGGGCATTCCGGTGGCCACATTCGCCATCGGCACAGCGGGTGCCGGCAACGCCGCCCTGTTTGCGGTGGCCATGCTGGCCAACGGCGACGCAGCCCTGCGCGCCCGGCTCGACGCTTTCCGTGCGCGCCAGACCGACGTGGCCCGCGCCATGACCAATGACCTGACGATGGAACCCAAGGCATGAGCCAACGTGATGTGATCCTGCCCGGCGCCACCCTGGGCGTCATGGGGGGCGGCCAGTTGGGCCGCATGTTCGTCCATGCGGCGCAAGCCATGGGCTACCGCACCGCCGTGCTGGACCCGGACCCCACCAGTCCCGCCGGGCTGGTGTCACATCACCATGTTTGCACCGGTTATCTGGATGAAGCCGGTCTGACCGAGCTGGCCCGTGTATCGGCGGCCATCACCACCGAATTCGAAAACGTGCCGGCTGCCGCACTCGACAAACTGGCTGAAACCCTGCCGGTCGCGCCGGCCGGTGCAGCGGTAGCCATCTGCCAGGACCGTGCGCGCGAAAAAGCCCACTTTGTAGGGTGTGGCGTTGATTGCGCCCCGCATGCCATCATCGAAACCTCCGAGCAACTCGCCGCAGTGTCTGATGACCTGCTGCCCGGCATCCTGAAGACCGCCCGCTTGGGCTACGACGGCAAAGGCCAGATCCGGGTGCGTACGCGCGACGAACTGGTCGCCGCCTGGAGCGAGCTCAAGCAGGTCGGCTGTGTGCTGGAAAAGATGCTGCCGCTGGCCTATGAGGTCAGTGTGCTGGTCGCGCGGGGCCGTGATGGCCGTGTGGTGCACTTCCCGTTGCAGCAGAACCTGCACCGTGATGGCATCCTGGCGGTGACCACCGTGCCTGCGCCCAGCGTGAGCGAGGCAGTGTCGCAGCAGGCCTATGCGGCGGCACACCAGATTGCGGCCTCGATGAACTATGTGGGCGTGCTGTGCATCGAGTTTTTCGTGCTGCAGGATGGTCGCATCGTGGCCAATGAAATGGCGCCCCGGCCGCACAACTCCGGACACCACACCATTGATGCCTGCGACGTGTCGCAGTTCGAGATGCAGGTGCGCGCCATGACGGGGCTGCCACTGGTCGACCCCGTGCTGCACAGCCCTTGCCTGATGCTGAATCTGCTGGGTGACCTGTGGTTCCCCGCTGGCAGTGCCGAGCAGGTGGAGCCAGACTGGGCGGCTGTGCTGGCCCTCAGCGGTACCCATCTGCACCTGTATGGCAAGACGGAAGCCCGCAAGGCCCGCAAGATGGGGCACCTGACGGTGACTGGCGCCACGCCGGAATCTGCCCGCGCCACGGCCTTGAAGGCTGCGGAGATCCTGGGCATCGCCCCTTTCTGAGCGAGGAGTCGTCATGCGCCTGTTGGATCCCACTACCCAGCCCGACGCCATCGATCTGGCAGCACAACGGCTGGCCGATGGGGGCTTGCTGGCGCTGCCCACCGAGACTGTTTACGGACTGGGGGCCCGCGCCGACGACGACGCGGCCGTGGCCCGCATCTTTGCGGCCAAGGGACGCCCCAGCAACCACCCCCTGATCGTGCATGTGCCCAATGTGGAGGCGTCTTACCAGTTCGCCTCGGCCATCCCCCCGGTCGCACGGCAGCTGATGGAGCGGTTCTGGCCAGGCCCCCTGACCGTGATCGTCCCGCGTGCCGAAGGCATGGCGGCTGCGTCGGCGGGCGGGCAGGACACCATTGGCCTGCGCTGCCCGGATCACCCGGTGGCGCTGCAGCTGTTGCAGGCGGCTGCTCGCCTGGGGGTGGCGGGCGTGGCCGCACCCAGTGCCAACCGGTTTGGGCGCATCAGCCCGACCCGTGCCGAGCACGTGGTCGAAGAGTTCAATGAGCAGGGCGAAGGTCTCGATGAAGTCTGGGTGCTGCAGGGCGGCCCCTGCGAAGTTGGCATCGAGTCGACCATCGTCGATTGTTCCCGCGGCCATCCGGTGATCTTGCGCCCGGGGCGCCTGACCCGCGTTGAGCTGGAAGCTGCGGCCGGCATGCCGATGGGCCGCTCGACCCCCGAAGCGCCCGACCCGAACGCCCCGCGCGCTTCGGGCACGCTGGATGCCCACTACGCCCCGCGCGCCAAGGTGCGGCTCATGAGCGATGAGCACCTGGATATGGCCCTGAACATGGTCGAGCCCGAGTTGGCGGCCCGGCCATTTGACGGACCCAAGCCGGCACCCCGTATCGCGGTCTATTCCCGCAGCCTGTGGGCGCGGCGCTCGGCTCGCCCCGGGCTGGTGTTCCGTCCGATGCCGGCCGAGCCGGTTCAGGCTGCGCACGATCTCTTTGCGGATCTGCGTGAACTGGATGCCCTGGGGGTGGATCTGATCTGGGTGGAAGCCCCCCCGGAGGGCAGCGCCTGGGACGGGGTGAGAGACCGCCTGACGCGGGCGGCTGCGGCCTGAGTCGGCGAAAGTGTGCCCAGGCATGTTGAGTTAACGCTGGTAAATCACGTCACTCCTGAATCGCCTCTGTCCCGACTTTCCCGTGCAAGGTCGGGTATTCTTCGGGGCTGCGTATCTGTGTGACCGTTTTGGAGACTTCATGTTCCGCTTTTCTGCCTCTCTTTTGCCGTCGAACCTGGGTTCCCTGCGCCGGGCGTCGCTGGCCTGTCTGGCTGCTGCTGTGGCCGTGGCTGGGTGTGGTGGCGGAAGCAAGAGCTCCTATTTCACGCCCACGCAGATCATTGCCTATGGTGATGAGAACAGCGCTTTTGATACCGGTGGCATCACGATTGGTACGACGGGCACCCTGGTCGGTCTGCATTACACCCTGAACGTGTTGAGCACCAGCACAAAGTACTGCACGGACACATCGACCACCGACCCCTACGCCACATGTGCTTCCACGTTCTCGCCAAGTTCCAGCAGCTCGACCTTTACTGGTAGCGGCTCACCCACCTTCGCCATGCGCAGCAACCAGATCGTGTCTGACACGGAGTCGGGCACGATCGAGTCGACCTCGGTGACCCGCGTGATCTCCCGTGGCTACATCTGCTCGCCGAGCTACAGCAACTACTCGGGCACCTGGCTGCAGCGTCTGGCTTACGACCTGGATTCGTCGCTCAACTTCGGCTCGTCCTACTGCCCACTGGACAGCGGCAATGCCGTGACTTATGCCTCCTGGGGCAAGAAAGTCGACGCCGTCGTCACGGAAGTGAACGACTCGATTACCAGCGGCGAGATCAAATCGGGCGTGCTCGTCACCATCTTTGTGGGGCAGTACGACATCCTGGAAAAATACGATGCGGTGATTGCTGGCACGAAGACTCAAGATGCTGCCACGACCGAGCTTGCCACCTTGGGCTCCAGCCTGGCTACCGCCATCCGCGCCGCATCGAATGCGGGCGCGAAGGTCCTGTTTGTGTCCGTTCCCAATCTGAAGTTTTCGCCCAAGATCCAGAGCGCGAATGCGGCCAGCACCGAAAACGGCACGCTGCTGCAGACCTTGACTCTGGCATTCAACAACGCGATGAAGTCTGACTTGTATGACGTGTCGGGCCACAAGATCGGTCTGGTGGACGCCTTCAACATGTACACGAAGGTGGACGATTCGGACGCCAAGACCAAGGTGCGCACGATGGAGCCTGCCTGCAAGACCGCAGTCAGTGGGAACACCATCACGACCCCTGATGGTCAAACCAAGGCTTCTGGGACCATCGCTCAAGGTGGACAGTTGACTGAACAAGAGGTGCTGCTGTTCTGCACCTCGGAAACGATGGTAACCAACGCATCGATCTCGGCTTCGCGCTGGGCAGACTACACCCACTTTGCGCCGCTCAGCCACTACACGCTGGGTACCTTGGCTTACAACCGCGTGCGCGACAACTTCTGATCTCAGTCCGCGGTGCGTGAACGCTGGCTGTAGACCAGCTTCATGCCCAGGATGATCACCGCCAGCGTCAGGGTGATGCTGTTGGCGATCATCATCGGGCGTGACCCGATGGCCAGGGCGTACAGCAGCCACAAGGCCACACCGAGTGTGAAGGCGCTGTACATGCCGAGCGAAATGCCGCTGACATCGCGGGTGCGAAAGGTCAGCAGCGCCTGCGGCATGAAGGACCCAGTGGTCAGAACGGCGGCGGCCGTCCCGATGTATTCCATGTGTTCAGGTGCCAGTGTCAGCACGGGGTGGAACGCATTCATGGGTGTTGCGGGTGTCAGGGGTTGTCTGCCGCCCATTTGAGCAGAGTTCTCAGGGCGGGGCGAGCCAGATCGGCTTTGGGGTCGTTCACCACCGCCACCACCACATCCCGTCGACCTGATGCCGTCTGGATGATCCCGGCCACCGCGACCACACCGTCGAGCGAGCCGGTCTTGATATGGCCCAGCCCGGTGGTTTCCGTGAAACGTCTGGCGGTGCCATCCACCCCGGTGATGGGCAGTGACGCCACCAGTTCCGGCATCACGGGGCTGTTCCACAGGCGCTGCAGCCATGTGCCGACACATTCCGCGGAAGCGAAAGAGGTTCTCGACAGGCCGGAGCCATTGTCCAGCCCCAGCGTTGCCGCACCGCACGGGTGCGCCGACTGGCTGGTCGTGGCGGTGGCTTGATCAACCCAGCTGGCCACCACTTGTCTGGCGGAGGCCAGGCTGGTGGGGCCAGGTACCGGCTTGTCTGGCTGCGGTGCTGTGCGGCCGAGAGTCAGAAACAACTGCTGTGCCATGACGTTGTTGCTGAACTTGTTGATGTCTTGTACCGCCTGAAACAGCGGGGGGGAGACCCAACTCAACCAGGGTTTCAACCCATCTGGCCAGGTGCCGGGTTGAACCTCTCCTTGCAGCCGCCCGCCGGCTTGAGCCCAACTCGCCTGGATCGCACGCTCCGTGTGGCGGTTCGGGCTCGCTTCCGGCCACAGCAGGGGCCATTCCTTCTCTTCGCACGCACTGGGGTAGCTGCCATTCAGGCTGATGCGCCAGCGCGCTGGGGTGCCTGAGCCGGCTTGCGGCTGGGCGTCCAGTTGCAGGCGGGCTCGCCAGTCACCGCACGCGGCGGTGGGGTCGAGTCGAACACGGGCCGCCAGGGTGACATCTGCCAGCACGGGCTCCATGCTGACCTGCGCCAGACCCGGGTGGGCTGCGTCGGGGCGCAGTCGCAGCAGCACTGCGCCATGGCTGATCAACAGGGCGTCCGGGCCCGCGTTGTGGGGTTTGAGCGGCTCACCGTCAAAGGCCGCCGGGTCGTGAGGGTCGAGTTGGAAGGCCGTGCGGTCCAGCAGCCAGTCACCCCGTATGGTTCGCAATCCGGCCTGACGCAGTCGGCTCATCAGCAACATCAGCCGCTCCGTCACCAGGGTTGGGTCGCCATCGCCGCGCATGAGCAGGTTGCCCTGGAGCGTGCCGTCAGGGCGCAGGGCACCATCCAGAGCGATGTCGGTGCGCCAAGTGTAGGCGGGCCCCAGCTTTTGCAGCGCCACGCCCGTGGTGAACAGTTTCATCACCGAGGCCATCTGTCTCGGAGTCTGCGCACCTTGGGTCAGTCGGGGCGGGGTGGCCCCATCGGCCGGGGCGACCCACACCGATACGGCCGATTCGGGCACGCCGGCCATGCTCAGAGCCGCGCTCACCTCGGCCGGTAGTGCGGCCAGCGCCGCGTTCATCGCGAGCGTCGTCGCCATCAGGCAGGACAGCGGAAGGGCCCGGCAGGGGTGACGCTGCAGCATCTTGTTCATGGGTGCATCATAGAAGGCTTGGCACTGGCTACACTCCCGCCCATGTCTGCAGATTCTCCTGTCACCCCGTTTCCCTCCGATCGCACCGCTGCGCCGCTGCGGGCGCTGGTGCTCGACACCGCGACCGACGTCGTGCATCTGGGCCTGATCGACGAGGCACGGTCCTGGACGGCGGTCGTGGCGGGGGGCTCGCAATCGTCGGCCTCCTTGCTGCCGGCGGCGCAGGCGCTCCTGTCCGATGCCGGCCTCACGTGGGCTGATCTGACGGTGGTGGGGTTTGGGCGAGGCCCAGGTGCCTTCACCGGCCTGAGGACGGCCTGCTCGGTGACCCAGGGGTTGGCGCTGGCGGCAGATTGCCCCGTCATCCCTATCGATACGCTGCTGGCTGTGGCAGAAGATGCGCGATTGCAGGCGCCTTCGCGCTGGTTGCCTGGGCAGTTGATCTGGGTGGTGCAGGATGCCCGCATGGATGAGATCTATGCGGCAGCCTATCGCTGGACCGGCCTCGGGTGGGAGACGGTGGAGTCGCCTGCCTTGTGGCCGCTGGATCTGCCCCGCGTGCGGTGTGCCGGGGCCTGGATGGCGGGCAACGCCTTGCGCGCCTACCCTGATGCTTTTGACGTTCAGCCGGATGCCCACTGGCCTGATGCCACCCCCAGTGGTGCGGCCTTGGTCGCGTTGGCGCGTCAGGCCTGGGCCCGCGGTGCCGTGGTGGACGCGGCGCTGGCTTTGCCGCTGTATGTGCGCGACAAGGTCGCCCAGACCACCGCCGAGCGCCAGGCCAGCAAGCGGACGCAGGGCGCCTGATGGCCATGGTTCACCTGTCTCCCCCTATCCCGGTGCTGGTGGCCGCACTGGTCGATCGGCCCATGACCGAGTCGGACATCCCGGCGGTGCTGGCCATGGAGGGCCCGGCTTGCGCGCACCCCATGCATGCCTGGACAGCCGACAACTACCGTTCGTCTTTGCGCAGTGGCTATTGGGCTCGCCTGAGGTGTGTGCCGGAAACCGGTGCCATCGTCGGTGTGTGCGTCGCCATGAGCGGCATTGAGGAAATGCACTTGCTCAACATCGTGGTGGACCGTGCCTGGCACGGCAAGGGCCTCGGGCGTGCCATGCTGGCGGCCCTGTACCATGAGTGTCGACAGCGTCGTGCGGCATGCGTGTGGCTGGAGGTGCGGCCGACCAATGCCCCGGCGCGTGCACTGTATGTCCGGGAAGGGTTCGAGCAGGTGGGCCTGCGCAAGGGCTATTACCCGGCAGAGGCGGGGCGTGAAGACGCTTTGGTCATGCGCCGCTGGCTGGATGAGGGGGCTGCATGATGCGGTGGAGTGAACGTCAGCGCGCCATGCTCAAGGAAATGGGCATTCCGCCATTCTGGCCTGAGGCCGCCGAGCCTGCAGCAGAGACCTCCGCCGTGACGGGTCAGCCCGCCGCTGTCGCGCCGGCTGAGTCGGTTCCTGCCGTCTCGTCTCCGGTGGTGCAGGCGCAGCGCCCGGCGCCGCAGCCCGAACCTGGCAACGGTCCCGCCGAGCCGGTGGTGCGTCCGGCGCCCGGACATAGAACGGCTTCGAAAGTGGTCGAACCCGCGCCCCCTCTGCGGCACCGCCCTGAAGGGGTTGAGCAGATGGATTGGCCCGCCTTGCGGCAGGCCGTGGCCGGCTGCCAGGCCTGCGCGCTGTGCGATGGCCGCACGCAATCGGTATTTGGCGTGGGACATGAGGGCGCACGCTGGATGATCGTGGGGGAAGCGCCAGGCGAGCAGGAAGACAAGCAGGGCGAGCCTTTCGTCGGGCGGGCGGGGCAGTTGCTGGACCGCATGCTGTCGGCTCTGGGCTTGACGCGCAGCGAAGCTTCGGCCGAACAGCAGGTGTTCATCGCCAATGTGCTGAAGTGCCGACCACCGGGTAACCGCAACCCTTTACCCGACGAGGTGGCGCAGTGCGAACCGTATCTGCTGCGGCAGATCGAGTTGGTGCAGCCCAGGCTGATTCTGGCCATGGGCCGGTTTGCCGCGCAGTCGCTGCTCAAGTCCAGCGAGCCCATCGGGCGTTTGCGTGGGCGGGTCCATCAGGTGCATGGGGTACCCGTGGTGGTCACCTACCACCCGGCTTACTTGCTGCGCAACCCGGTCGACAAGGCCCTGGTCTGGGATGACCTCTGCCTTGCCCGCGAGCTGTATCACTCGCCCAGGTAGCGTTTGCGCCGGAACAGCCAGAGCATGGCCATGACGATGGCGACCATGATGGCCACGGCCACCCAGAAACCATCCCAGGCGTGAATCAGCGGCAGCGAGTCGAAGTTCATGCCGAAGATGCCGGTGATCAGGTTCAAGGGCAAGAAGATGGCCGTCAGCACCGTCAGCGTGCGCATGATGTCGTTGGTGCGGTTGCCTTGCAGCGAGAAGTGAATCTGCACGGCGCCTTCAGCTGTGGCTTCCAGGCGGCGGACATGGCTGAGCACGCGTTCGATGTGTTCATGCACATCCCGTGAGCGCACCCGCAGCACTTCCCGCTCATGGGCTGCCTGCGGTTCGGCTGGGGTAGGCCATTCGTCCAGTGCATCAATCCACTCTTGCATGGCACTGCGCTGGTCTTCGCAGGTGTCTTCCAGCTGGTGCAAGGCGGAGCGTGACTCCAGCAGCGCCTGCCAATGCGTGAACGGGTTGCGGTCGCTGAGCAGCTCGGTCTGCAGGTAGCCGAATTGCCGTGTCAGCAGTCGACGCAGATCGAGGTAGCTGTCAACCATGTGGTTGACGATGCGCACCATGAGGTCGGCTGGCGAGGGCGGCAGCCGGGTTTGCAGCCTTCCTTCATTTCTGGAGTCGGCCCCGCCGATCTGATCCAGCCGGGCGGCGAAGAAGTCGCGTACCGTGCAGTCAGCCGGATGAACGGTCAACAGCACCCGGTCAAAGACAGCCAGCCCTACCGGACTGGTATCGATGGCTGCCAGGGCTCGGCGCGCTGACGACGCCGTGCCTTGCTCGTCATCCAGGAACATGCGCTCGGTGCCGGGCGCCACGGCGAGCCGGCGAAACACCAGCAGGTCGTACCACGAGGTGTAGTCGAACTGCGAGGGCAGTTGCGGGTTGAGCAGGTCGGCCACATGCAGGTCAACCAGCCCACGCCCCGCCAGCCTTTGCAGGTGCTCTTGCACTGAGCTGAGGTTGACTTCCAACTCGCGTCGGCCCGATGTGGCCCACAGAAAACCCTTGACCGGCAGGGTGTCCGGCCAGTCGGGCAGTTCTTCGAAGGTGTCTCCGATGAGAAAAAAGCGCACGTGGACTCCGAGGGGTGATCAGGCCTGCTTCAGCAGTTCGGCCGCCTGGATGGCGAAATAGGTCAGCACGCCATCGGCACCGGCACGCTTGAAGGCCAGCAGGGACTCCATCATGCACGCATCGTGGTCCAGCCAGCCGTTCTGGGCGGCGGCCTTGATCATCGCGTACTCGCCGCTCACCTGGTAGGCAAAGGTGGGCACCTTGAATTCGTCCTTCACACGGCGGACGATGTCCAGGTAGGGCATGCCGGGTTTGACCATGACCATGTCGGCGCCTTCGCCGATGTCCATGGCGACTTCGCGCAGCGCTTCGTCGCTGTTGCCCGGGTCCATCTGATAGACCTTCTTGTTGCTCTTGCCCAGGTTGCCGGCCGAGCCGACCGCATCGCGGAAGGGGCCGTAGAAGGCACTGGCGTATTTGGCGCTGTAGGCCATGATCCGGGTGTAGATCAGGTTCTGCGACTCGAATGCCTGGCGGATCGAGGCGATGCGGCCATCCATCATGTCGGACGGGGCGACGATGTCCACGCCGGCTTCAGCATGCACCAGTGCCTGGCGGGTCAGGATCGATACTGTCTCGTCATTGAGGATGTAGCCGGTCTCGTCCAGCACGCCGTCCTGACCGTGCGAGGTGTAGGGGTCGAGCGCGACGTCGGTCATGATGCCCAACTCAGGGAAGCGGGCTTTGAGTTCTCGCACGGTGCGCGGCACCAGGCCATTGGGGTTCAGTGCTTCCGAGCCTTCAGGGTCTTTCAGGGCTGGATCGATCACCGGGAAGAGGGCCAGCACCGGGATGCCCAGCGACACACAACGCTCGGCAGTGGCCATCAGGGCCTGGCGCCCCATACGCTGTACACCGGGCATCGAGGCCACTTCTTCGGTGCGGTGCTCATCGTCGAGGATGAAAACGGGGTAGATCAAATCCGCAGAAGTGAGCACATGCTCACGCACCAGGCGGCGAGTGAATTCATCCTTGCGAAGACGGCGGGGGCGGTGGTGAGGAAAAAGCTGAAGGTAGGACATGGGTCAAACGCTCGATGATGAATGTGAAGGATTGCAAAGATCCCGGAAATTTCGGCTGCACACTGGCATTTTCGGACATGCCTGGAAGACATATCTCGTGGAGACATCTATAATGGTCAGCGAATGATACGCCGCAAGGCTTCATTCCCTGCTTTTCCTCCCTGAGCAGGTGCCTTACCGTGATGACAGCGTTAAGGCTTCAAAGCCCCGGCCATTGCCGGGGCTCTTTTTTTTGTTCCGTCTGTTCATAATCTGGCCCATGAGCAACGCGTATCTGTGGGTCAAGGCCCTTCACATCATCTTCGTGGCCAGCTGGTTTGCCGGGCTGTTCTACCTGCCCCGCCTGTTCGTCAATCTGGCCATGGTGCCTGCCAACAGCCACGCGGAGCGGGAGCGGCTCTTGCTGATGGCGCGCAAGCTGTACCGTTTCAGCACGATGCTGATGCTGCCAGCGCTGCTCCTGGGTCTCACCTTGTGGCTGTATTTCGGTATTGGCAAGGGTGCCGGCCAGATCTGGATGCACATCAAGCTCACCCTGGTGCTGGGGGTGATCGGCTACCACCACGTTTGCCGCAAGCTGCTGCGTGACTTCGAGCAGTTGCGCAACCACCGCTCGCACCGGTGGTTCCGGGTGTTCAACGAGGTCTCGGTGCTGTTGTTTGCAGCCATTGTCTGCCTGGTTGTGCTCAAGCAGCCGGTCGTCGGCTGAGGCTGCGCAGATGTCCGGGCATCGCAGTACCGCCTGGCCGTTGTCGGGGGTTGCGGCCGCGCTGGTCGTGTACGCCACGCTGCACCCGCTGACGGGCTGGCATTGGCCTGACAGCCAGGTGTTCAGCTGGGTCCTGCCCAAGCTGCCACGGGAAATACCCTCCGACATGGTTGGCAACCTGCTCGGCTACATGCCGATGGGGCTGGTGTTGTGCGTGGCCTGGTTGCGAAGCGGCTGGCGGCCGGCACGGGCGGCGCTGCTGACCTTGTTGTTGTGTTCGGCCATGTCCTACACACTGGAATTGGTGCAGTTCACGGTACCGGGGCGAGTGCCCTCGATCACCGATTGGCTGCTCAACACCCTGGGGGCCGCGTGGGGGGCTCTGGCTGCGGTCACGCTGGACGCGCTGGGGCTGATTGCCGTCTGGAGTCGCTGGCGGGAGCGCTGGTTCATCCCTCAGGCTGGTTTTGGCCTGGCTTTGCTGTGCATGTGGCCGCTGGGGTTGCTGTTTCCGCCGCCATTTCCCTTGGGTGAGGGGCAGATACTGCCTCACCTGAGGGTGGCCCTGGTCATGTTGCTGCGTGACACCCCTTGGCAGCAGTGGGTGCTGCCCCACGACCCTCTGGCCCTGTGGACGACCGGCATCCCTCTTGAGGCAGGCACCTGGGAGGCCCAGTTGCGGGAGGGGGCCATTGTCTGCCTCGGTTTGCTGGCCCCGATGACGGTGGCATGCGCGTTTGCGCGACCTCGGACCTTGCGCCTGTTGCTGCTGGCGGGCGCTGTGCTGGTGGCTGTGGCCACCACCACCTTGTCGACCGCGATGAACTTCGGTCCGGAGCACGCACTGACGTGGATGAGTGTGCCGACCTTGATGGGTTTGCTGACGGGTTCGCTGGCAGGGGCCTTGCTGTTGCACCGCAGCCGGCGAGCCTGTGCCGTACTGGGCTTGTGCGTGTTGCTCGGTCTGGTGGTCCTGATCCACCAGGTGCCACCTGACCCCTACTACGCGCAGACGCTGGCGTCCTGGGAAAATGGCCGCTTCATCCGGTTTCACGGTCTCGCACGCTGGTTCGGTGTCCTGTGGCCCTATGTGACACTGGGTTGGCTGATTGCGCGTATTCTTGGCCGCGACGTGTTTTCTTCTGAACAGGCCAAAGCCTAGAATCCGACCATGAGCTATTACGAGCGCCACATTTTTTTCTGCCTTAACCAGCGCATCAACGGCGAAGCCTGCTGCGCCGATCATGCCGCCAAGGAAGGCTTTGACCACTGCAAGCGTGCCGTTGCGGATGCCGGGATGGCAGGCAAAGGCAAGGTGCGTGTGAACAAGGCGGGATGCCTTGATCGCTGCGCGGGTGGCCCTGTGGCGGTGGTCTATCCGGAAGGCGTCTGGTACACCTTTGTCGACAAGGCCGACATCGACGAGATCGTTCAGAAGCACCTGATCAAGGGTGAAGTGGTCGACCGTCTGGTGCTGGCGCCTGATGTGGGTCGCTGAGGAACGCGGTCGATGATCGGGCGTCCCGACTCTCATCTGATCGATGGGCCCTGTGGGCATATCGAAGTGGTGCAGGAAGACCCTGCAGATGGCTCGGCGCCCGTCGGACTGGTCGTGATTGCCCACCCGCTGCCCATCATGGGTGGCACGATGGACAACAAGGTGGTGCATACCTTGTCGCGTGCCTTCGTTCTGGCGGGCTGGCGAGCCGTGCGCTTCAATTTCCGTGGAGTTGGCCGCTCCGATGGGGCCTGGGACCAAGGCCGAGGTGAGGTCGATGACATGCTCGCCGTCCTTGCAGACGCCCAAACCGACCCCATCTTGCGTGGCAAGCCTTTGGCGCTGGCGGGGTTCTCCTTCGGCGGTTTTGTGGCGGCCACGGTGCATAAACGTCTGGAAGATGCTGTCCCGACTGGCGGGCAGCGGCCGGATCAGCTGGTGCTGGTCAGTCCGGCCACGTCGCGCTACAGCGTGCCTGCCGTGCCGACGCATGCGCTGGTTGTCGAGGGTGAAGAGGATGATGTGGTGCCGCTGGCCAGCATTCTGGAATGGGCTCGTCCGCAAGGTTTGCCCGTGACCGTGGTGCCGGGGACCGGCCATTTCTTCCACGGGCAACTGGCCATGTTGCGGGAGTTGGTGTCGCGTCATCTGCGCGCCGCCAGCGTCCAACGTCAACGCTGAACCTGGTGGGTGGGCCGGCGTAGGCTGGCGCCTCAACCGGTGCGAAAGAATCCCATGCTGAGCGTCATGCGTCGCCGACATTTCATCTTCAGTTTCCTGCTGGCTGTGTTGCTCTGTCCCGCGTCCTGGGCGCAAGCACAACCCATGTCGGCTGCATTTCTGCGTGATCCGCCGGCAGCCGGCCCCCAGCCACCCGAGGTGGCTGCTCGGTCCTTTCTGCTTTGGGACGTTTCCAGCCAGCAGATGCTGGCCGTGCGCCAGGCGGATCAAACTGTCGATCCGGCGGCCCTGACCAAGCTGATGACGGCATACCTGGTGTTCCAGGCCGTCTCACAGGGCAAGCTGGACGTTCAGAAAGAGCTGCCCATGTCGCAGCAGGCCTGGCAAGCCGCAGTCAGCAATGGTGCCCGCCCACTGGTGTCGATCGGGGGCCGTGTCAAGGTCGACGACCTGATCAAGGCGCTGGCGGTAACGGGGGCGCAGGACGCGGCCGTGGTGCTGGCGGAGGCTGTAGGGGGATCCTCGTCCAACTTCGTGGGGATGATGAACCGCCAGGCGCAGGTACTGGGTATGAAGCGCACGCATTTTCAGAATGCGGAAGGGGTCAAGGCCGCGGGGCAGGTGAGCACCGCACGGGAGCTGGGCTGGTTGGCGGTCAGGCTGTTGGGCGATTATCCGAAGGCGCAACCCTATTTCGCAGCCAGAGAGTTGGTGCTCGGAGCAAACAGATGGCCTAGCCTCAATATGTTGCTGATCCGCGATCCCTCGGTGGATGGGCTGCTGACCTCATATGCAGAAGGTGGCGGGTACGGGCAGATTGCTTCTGCGAAGCAGACGACGCCTGCCGGTGTGCGGCGACTGCTGAGCGTGGTGCTGGGGGCAGGGTCTCCGGATGCCAGGGCCAACGAGAGCCAGAAGTTGCTGAACTGGGGTTACAGCGCCTTTGATGCCGTCAAGCTTTTCGAGGCAGCCCAGCCCGTCAGCACCGTGACGGTGTGGAAGGGGGGGGCTTCGGCTGTGTCGATCGGGACGGAGCGCCCCCTGGTGCTGGCTGTGCCGCACGGGCAGGCCTCGCAAATCAAAACCGTGCTGGTGCGCAATGACCCTTTGTTGGCCCCATTGCGAAAAGGGCAGACCGTCGCCACATTGAAGGTGACGCTGGCAGGGCAGCCTTGGCAGGAGGTGCCCTTGCAGGCGCTGGACGATGTGCCGACCGCAGGATGGCTGGGCCGCACCTGGGATGCCTTTCGCCTCGGAATCAAATAAGGAACACCCACATGACAGAACAGAACAAGCCGCGTGAAACGATCATCGAGTTTCCATGCGCCTTCCCCATCAAGGTGATGGGTTTGCACGAAATCACCTTTGTCGAGGCGATCGTGGCGGTGGTACAGCAACACGACCCCGGCTTTGACGCTGCCACGCTGGAGCACCGCCCGAGCAGCTCCGGGAAGTACCTGGGACTGACGGTCACAGTCACCGCCACCAGCCAGGAGCAACTGGACAACCTTTATCGGGCACTGACCAGCCACCCGCAGGTGAAGTACGTCCTGTGACGGGGCGGTGAGCTGCCCGCATACAATCAGCAAGATTGGCCTGTGTCTGCCCCAGCGGTGAGACCCACAGGTGTTTGTTTTCTTGAAGGACCTCAACGTGTTCATTTCCAATGCCTACGCCCAGGCCGCCGCGCCTGCCGCTTCTTCGCCAGCTGGCATCTTCAACAGCATGCTGTTGCCCGTGCTGATGATCGTGGTGCTGTACTTCGTCGTCATGCGCCCCCAGATGAAGCGCGCCAAGGAGCAAAAGGCCATGCTGGAAGCGCTGGCCAAGGGTGACGAGGTGGTCACCCAGGGGGGCGTCATCGGTCGCATTTCCAAGCTGGGCGACACCTTCCTGTCCATCGAAGTGGCCAACGGTGTCGAGCTGCAGGTTCAACGTTCGGCTGTGAGCCAGGTCTTGCCCAAGGGCAGCTTCAAGTAATCAGCCAGCCTGACGGGCTGTTGCAGCCCGCGCTCCGAGGATTTCTCGCATGAACCGCTATTCCTGGTGGAAATACCTGATCATTGCCGTGGCTTTGTTCATCGGCGTGGTCTACACCCTGCCCAACTTCTTCGGCGAAGCCCCGGCTGTCCAGCTCTCGAGCGGCAAGTCGACGCTGAAGCTCAGTGCAGACACTGTCCCGCAAGTCGAGTCCACCTTGAAGCAGGCTGGCCTGGCCCCTGACTTCGTCGAGTTCGACGGGCGCTCGGTGCGGGCGCGGTTCAATGACACCGATGCCCAGCTCAAGGCGCGTGATGCCCTGATCAAGGCCTTCAACCCGGATGCCAACGATCCCGGCTACATCGTGGCCTTGAACCTGGTTTCGCGCTCGCCTCAATGGTTGCGCAGCCTGCATGCCATGCCCATGTACCTGGGCCTGGACCTGCGTGGCGGCGTGCACTTCCTGATGCAGGTCGACATGAAGGGGGCCTTGAGCCAGAAGGTGGAGAGCCTGACCGGTGACATCCGCGCCTTGTTGCGCGACAAGGATGTGCGCCATTCGGGTATCCGTCGTGACGGGTTGGACATCACCGTCCGTTTCCGTGACGATGCCGCACGCAATGCCGCGCGCCCCATCCTGCAGGACAGCCTGACTGACCTGCAGTGGCGCGATGGCACCGACCCGAGCGGGGACGTCACCCTGGTGGCGCAACTCAAGCAGCAGTCGGAGCGCACTATCCAGGAGCAGGCCCTCAAGCAGAACATCACGACCTTGCACAACCGGATCAACGAGCTGGGCGTGGCCGAGCCGGTGATCCAGCAGCAGGGTGTGGACCGCGTGGTCGTGCAGCTGCCGGGCGTGCAGGACACGGCCAAGGCCAAGGACATCATCGGGCGCACGGCCACACTGGAAGTGCGCATGGTGGATGACAGCAGCGAAGCCCAGGCTGCACTGGCGGGTGGTGCCGTGCCTTTCGGCGACGAGCGTTATGTCGAGCGCGGCGGTGCGCCGATCATCGTCAAGCGCCAGGTGATCCTCACCGGCAACAACCTGACCGATGCCCAATCCGGCTTCGACGAAAACCACGAGCCAGCCGTGCACCTGACGCTGGATGCCCGCGGCGCCCGCATCTTCCGCGATGTGACCCGCGAAAGCATCGGCAAGCGCATGGCCATCATCCTGTTCGAAAAGGGCAAGGGTGAGGTGGTCACCGCGCCGGTCATCCGTTCGGAAATCGGTGGTGGCCGCGTGCAGATTTCGGGTCGCATGACACCGGAAGAGTCTGCCGACACGGCGCTGCTGCTGCGTGCCGGTTCGCTGGCGGCGCCGATGGAGATCATCGAAGAGCGCACGGTCGGCCCCAGCCTGGGTGCCGACAACATCGCCCAGGGCTTCCACAGCCTGGTCTATGGCTTCGCCGCCATCGCCGTGTTCATGATGCTGTACTACATGCTGTTCGGCGTGTTCTCGACGCTGGCGCTGGGTGTGAACCTGCTGTTGCTGGTGGCGGTGCTGTCGATGCTGCAGGCCACCTTGACCCTGCCTGGTATCGCGGCCATTGCGCTGACCCTGGGTATGGCCATCGACTCGAACGTGCTGATCAACGAGCGTGTGCGTGAAGAGCTGCGCAATGGCTCGGCCCCGCAGTCGGCCATCCATGCCGGTTACGAGCACGCCTGGGCCACGATTCTGGACTCGAACGTGACCACCCTGATCGTGGGGCTGTCCTTGCTGGCTTTCGGGTCGGGGCCTGTGCGCGGTTTTGCCGTGGTGCACTGTCTGGGCATCCTGACATCGATGTTCTCCGCCGTGTTCTTCTCGCGCGGCTTGGTCAACCTCTGGTATGGCCGGCAGAAGAAACTCAAGAGCGTGGCCATTGGCCAGGTCTGGAAGGCACAGGAGTAAGCCATGGAGTTTTTCCGCATCAAGCGTGACATCCCGTTCATGCGCCATGCGCTGGTGTTCAACATCATTTCGATGTTGACCTTCGCCGCGGCCGTGTTTTTCCTGGTAACCCGCGGGCTGCATCTGTCCATCGAGTTCACCGGTGGTTCGATCATCGAGGTGCAGTACGCCCAAAGTGCCGACCTGGCCAAGGCGCGTACCGCTGTCGACGCCTTGAAGTTCGGTGACGTGCAAGTGCAGAACTTCGGTTCATCGCGAGACGTGCTGTTGCGCTTGCCGGCGCGTCAGGACATCAAGCAGTCCGATGTGGTCGACAAAGTGTTCGGCGCACTGTGCTCAGCCGAGCAAGGTGCCGTGGCTGCGGTGGAAGCCCAGCCCGGTCAAGGCGCGACCGGCAAGGCCTGTGTGGCCGGCAGCAACCGTGTCATCACCTTGCAGCGCAATGAGTTCGTCGGGCCGCAGGTCGGTGACGAACTGGCCCGCGACGGTGCACTGGCGCTGCTGGTGTCGGTGATCGGCATCATGGTCTATCTGGCCTTCCGCTTCGAGTGGAAGTTCTCGGTGGCTGCCATCATCGCCAACCTGCACGACGTGGTGATCATCCTGGGCTTCTTTGCCTTCTTCCAGTGGGAGTTCTCGCTGTCGGTGCTGGCGGCGGTGCTGGCTGTGCTGGGGTATTCGGTCAATGAATCGGTCGTGATCTTCGACCGGATCCGCGAAGCCTTCCGCAAGTTCCGCAAGCTGACGACGCCGCAGGTCATCGACCACGCCATCACCAGCACGATGAGCCGCACGATCATCACCCACGGCTCGACCCAGATGATGGTGCTGGCCATGCTGGTGTTCGGCGGTCCGACGCTGCATTACTTCGCGCTGGCGCTGACCATCGGCATCCTGTTCGGGATCTATTCGTCGGTGTTCGTGGCCGCTGCCATTGCGATGTGGCTGGGCGTGACTAGGGAAGACCTGATGCGTAACGCGAAGAAAGAAACCGATCCGAATGACCCCAATTCGGGTGCGGTGGTGTAGAGTCTTCGTCATCTTTAGATGCTCAGACGGGTGGGGCGAGGCTTGACACCCGAGAGGCGTTTTCCCCCCGCATGTCGTTCCAAGGTTCATCTCGTGCACTGGGCACCCTGGCCCGCAAGACCTACCTGGAAGGCCTCCTGAAAGGGTCGGCCGGGCTGGTTGCCGCCTGCGCGGATGGCGCCAAGCTGCTGGCGTCCCAGGCCGCCGAGCCCGCCATCTACACACGCCGCAGAGACCTGGTGCTGGATCTGCCCACACGGCTAGGGCCCTGGACCAAGGCGCTTGATGACAGGCTGCAAGCGGCATTGGTGGCGGTTCGTCTGGGCCGGCCTGTCGATGTGCGTCCGGGCTCTGTGGGCGCCGTTGATTTCTGTCTGGTGGAAGACAGCGCGGTGGAGCAAGATCTCCTTGCTTCACGAATGACCCAGGCCGTGGCTGATGGCGTGGGTTCTGAATACACCGACCTGTGCGCACGCCTGAATGCCCTGGAAGCGGGGGGTTCTCACTCCATCGATGATGACTCGAGCGAGGTGCTGCGTCCGGCCGTGATCGCCCGGTGGGTGATGGACAGCTGGCTGGAGGCCGGTTTGGGTGATCTGCACTGGCGAACGCTGCAGCCCATCTTGCATGAAGAGGCCACCCATCTGGCGCGTGAGTCCTATCACGAAGCCAACCGCGTGCTGCTCGATCATGGTGTCAAGCCCGATATCGATTTGCGACCTTTGATTCGCCGTGCGCGAGACACCGGCGTGGTCCGGCCGCTGGCTGCCGAGCCGCCTCCGGGCGGCGTGCAGACAGGTGCGGGCGGCGTGTCGCGCATGGGTGGTAATTCGGGTTTGCAGCCAATGGGTGGGGTGTTCGAAGAGACCCATCTGGTGACCCAGGCCTCCGGCTTGCACCGTTCAGGGGTGACCCCCAAAGCGGTGCTGGGCAAGCTCAATCAGTTTGTGGCAGGCCGGGTGCCTGGCTTTGCCTCTACCCAGCCGGTGTCGACGGGCCCGGTCGCCATTGAGCCGAAACTGGAGCACGCCATCGATGTGGCCGACCTGAAGGTGCGCCAGCATGCGGTGGAAGCGGCAGGGCAGCCTGTCACGCCAGACATCGTCCTGCAGGACCTGCAGGACAACAAGCGGGCGCTGAAGCAGGCCGCCAATACGCCCAATGAACGGGCCATCATCGAGATTGTCGCCCTGCTGTTCCAGAGCATCCTCATGGAAGAGCGCTTGCCCGCCACGATCCGGGTGTGGTTTGCCCGGCTGCAGATGCCGGTGCTGCGAGTGGCCGTTACCGAGCCTGATTTTTTTGCCAATGTGGACCACCCGGCTCGCGTGCTGATCGACCGGATGGGTTCCTGTGTGATGGGCTTCGCGTCGACCACGCGACCTGAGGATGACAGCCTGGCATCCGAGATCAAGCGCATTGTGCAGGTCGTTGAAGCCTACCCGGACACGGGCAGGCGGGTGTTCCAGACGGTGATGGTGGAGTTCGAGCGCTTCCTGGAGCGTTACTTCCGCGATCACAACGAGGTCAGCCGCAAGGGCGTGTCCCTGGCCCAGCAGGTCGAGCAACGCGAGACCTGGGCCATCCAGTACACCATCGAGTTGCGCAAAATGCTCGAGAACGTACCGGTTCACGAGGGTGTGCGCGATTTCCTCTTTCGGGTGTGGGCCGATGTGCTGGCGCACAGCGCCGTCATCCATGGTCCGGGCAGCGACGAGGCCCGTGAACTCAAGCGTGCCGCCGGTGATCTGATCTGGTCGGCCAGCGCCAAGCATTCTCGGGAAGACCGCGCCGATGTGTTGCGTCGCCTGCCGCCCTTGCTCAAGATCCTGCGTGACGGCATGGCGCAGGCCGGGCTCACGGCTGATGTTCAGGAGGGCCATATCAAGGCGCTCAACACGGCGCTGGCGGCTGCATTTTCAGCACGCTCGGCTACCCTGACGACCGACCACCTCAAGGAAGTGACCGAGCGGCTGGAGGCGCTGGACGAGATCTTGCCCAATCTGGCCGAGGTTGAACTCGATGCCCAGACCCTGCGGGATCTGTCCGGCCATGAAAGCGATGATCTGGACGTGGTTGCGGAAGGGGGCACCATGCCCACCCCGGCCATGATGGCCTGGGCCCGCGAGTTGCAGATTGGCACCTGGTTCCAGCTGGACTACCGGGGTCGACAGGAGAACGTCCAGTTCGCCTGGACCGGCTTGCAAAAGCAGCTCAATCTGTTTGTCAGCCCATCCGGCCGCGGGGTGCTGTTCCAACTGCACCGCCTGGCGGCGTTCCTGCAGGCTGGCCTGCTGGTGCCGCTGGAAGATGAGTCCCTGACCGTGCGCGCGACCCGTCAGGCGCTGGCCAAGCTCGACGCCGATCCCGAACGCCTGCTCAATTGAGGGCGCTGCGCTCGCTGATGCGGGTCAACAGTTCACGCGCCAGCCTGTCCTGGCTGTGCGCGAGCAAGAGTGCCTCAAAGGCGTCCTGGGCCAGGGGGCGGCTGAGGTGGTAGCCCTGCAGTTCATCGCATCCGTGGTCGCGCAGGAACGTCTGTTGCGCAGCCGTTTCCACGCCTTCCGCCACGATGCCGACCTCCAGCCGGTGCCCCATGGCAATCAGGGCTGCAAGCAGGCGGCTGTCACCGCTGGATTGAGGCACGCCTGAGAGGAAGGATCGATCCAGCTTGAAGCGGTCGACAGGCAGCTCTCGCAGGTAGGCGAAGCTTGAATAGCCCACGCCGAAGTCGTCAATGGCGATGCTCACCCCCAGCGACCGCAGTTGCTGCAGCACGTCTGCCGCACGCAGGGATTCGCGCACGATCACGCTTTCGGTGATCTCCAGCTCGAGTGCGGTGGGTGGCAGGCCACTGTCCTGCAGGGCCCGGGCCACCGTGCCGATCATGTCGGGCTGCTCCAGTTGCACAGCCGAGAGGTTGACGCTGATGCGCAGTGGCCAGCCGCATTGGGTACGCCAGGCTTGCGCACGCATGCAGGCCTCACGCAGCACCCATTCTCCGATCTCGACGATCAGGCCGGTCTCCTCGGCCAGCGGGATGAATTCGGTGGGGGGGATCAACCGGCCACCGCGCTCCCAGCGCAGCAGGGCCTCGGCACCCGTGATCCGTCCGCTCGTGCATTCGAACTGGGGTTGGTAGTGCAGCCGCAACTCCTGCCGTTCGAGGGCGCCATACAGTTCGTTTTCGATCTGCAGGCTGTCCAGCCTCGCCGCGTCCATGGTTGGCGCATACATCTGGATGCGGTTGCGCCCACGGTTCTTGGCCTGGTACATGGCCAGATCGGCGTGGCGCATCAGCGTGACCGCATCGTGGCCGTGGGTGGGGTAGATCACCAGGCCGATGCTGGGTGTCACGCGCAATTCGTGCGGGCCAACATGCAGGGGCTCTGCAAACAGGGACAGCACCTTTTCCGCCACCACCACGCCGTCTTCGGGCAGCGCGATGCGCGGCAGCATCACGACAAACTCGTCGCCACCCAGGCGTGCCACGATGTCTGACGTGCGCATCTCGGCGCGGATGCGGCGGGCCACCTCGATCAACACACTGTCGCCCATGTGGTGCCCCAGCGTGTCATTGATCTTCTTGAAGCGGTCGAGGTCAATGAACATCAGCGCCATGCTGTTGTGGTCGCGCTCGGCCAGCATGACGGCCGATTTCAGTTGCTCCTGCACCATGTTGCGGTTGGGGAGCCCAGTGAGGGCGTCGTGCAGGGCCAGGTGCTGGAGCTGGCGCTCGGCATCGCGTCGGGAGGTGACGTCATAGGCCATGGCCAGGTAGCCGGTCATGGTGCCCGCATCGTCACGCAACACGGTGACGGTGAGCTCCACCGTGAGGTGTCTGCCATCGCTGCGGACCATGATCCATTCGCTGGGCAGCCCGGGTGATTCGACTGCCAGATGCTGCAGCACATGCAGCGGTTCGACCGGCCGGTTCAAGCGCAGCGCGAGCAAGCGGGCGCGATCGGCAATTTCCTCGTCCCAGAGGAATTGCTCGAAGTGCGCCTGGCCCAGCAGATCGGCGGACCGGCTGCCCAGCAGCGCCTCGCCTGCCGGGTTGACGGACTGCAGGCGCCCCAGGCGGCTCAGCACGAAAATGCCATAAGGTGCGTTGTGCACAATCACCCGTCGCATCTCGTCGACCTCATTGAGCTGACGTTGCGCGGCATGGAAGGACGCTTCGGCAGCCTGCTGCGCGCTCAGATCACGCAGGATCCCGACATAGCCCGACTGTCCATCGACCTCCATGACGCTGAAGGCCAGATCGAGGGGAAACAGGTGCTGGTCGCGATGGCGCCCGTTGAAGCGCCTGCGCCGGCCATCCAGGTCAATCTGCTGCGCCTGCAGGGTGTTCGAGATGGTGTCTGCGGGTGACTGGTGGGCGAATACCGGCAGCACCTGGCTGATGGGGGAACCCACCATGTCGTCTTCGGTGTAGCCAAAGGCCTCGCAGGCGGCAGGGTTGGCGGACAGGATCTGGCCGTGCTCGTCGAGGGTCAGGATGCCGTCTACCGTGTGGTCGATGACGGCACGCAGGTGCTTCTCGCTGGTGCGGGCCTGTCGGCTGAGCCGCTGCGCCATGCGCGCTGCCTGCCCATACTGGACGGCAAAGCCCCGCATCGCCAGCCACAGCGCTGCGGTCGCACAGCCGCCAGCCGCGAGCAAGGGCCAGGGAAACCAGGTCCAGGCCAGCCCGGTGAGGGTGAGGCCTGAGCCCAGGATGACCCAGGAGAGCAATTTCCAGTGGTCGGACCAGCGAGTGACCTGTTCCAGCGATTGATCCATGGCGATTTCCGTAGACAACTTTCACGGCCTCCAAAAGGCCGGCAGGTCGACGGGTTATCGGATGGAGTCAAACGGATCTTGATGGGGGAAAACGGCAGGAATGCACGACCCTGCCGATCACGGTGCGATCAGCGTTGGCCCGGGCTCATGGCCATCAGGCGTGCCACCCGTTCTTCGGTGGCCGGGTGGGTTGAAAACAGCCCCCGCAGGCCCCCGCCGGACAGCGGGTTCATGATCATCATCTGGGCTGTCTCGGGGTGTTCTTCGGCCGTGTGCAGCGGGATGCCCTGGGCGTAACGCTGGATTTTCTGCAGGGCGCTGGCCAGGGCTTGCGGGTCGCCGCTGATCTCGGCGCCACCCCGGTCGGCCTCGAATTCGCGTGCACGGCTGATGGCCATTTGAATCAGACTGGCTGCCAGGGGAGCCAGAATCGCCACGGCGATGCCGGCCAGCGGGTTGACCGGGCGGCCGTTTTCATCGCGGCCGCCAAACATCATGGCGAAGTTGGCCAGCATGGAAATGGCACCCGCCATCGTGGCACTGATGGTGCTGATCAGGATGTCTCGGTGCTTGACGTGGGCCAATTCGTGCGCCATCACGCCGCGCAGTTCGCGCTCACTCAGCACATTGAGGATGCCGGTGGTGGCCGCCACGGCCGCGTGTTCGGGGTTGCGGCCGGTGGCAAAAGCGTTGGGCGCGGCTTCCTCGATCAGGTAGACCTTGGGCATCGGCAGCCCGGCGTTGCGCGCCAACTCTTCCACCATGGCGTAGAAGCGTGGCGCCGAGCGGGCGTCCACCTCCTGCGCGTTGTACATCTTCAGCACCATCTTGTCCGAGAACCAGTAGCTGAAGAAGTTCATCCCGAGGGCCACGATGAAGGCCAGCATCATGCCGGCACGACCGCCCACCATGGCGCCAATGGCCATGAACAGCGCGGTGATGGCGGCCATCAGGATGGCGGTCTTCATGATGTTGAACATGGTGTTCGTCTCCTATACGAGCCCCTAAGATGCGGGCTGGCTGGTGAAGTTCAAGTACGGACGTGGGTGTCGCTCACGGGGCGGGCCTGCAGGAACTCGCGGACCGGCTGTCGGCGACCTCCGGGGCGCTGCAGACTCAACAAGGCCAGTGCCTGCTCGCCACAGGCCACCACCAAAGCGTCGCCTGATGCATGGAGGATCTGCCCAGGTGCGCCGGAGGCAGGAACCACGGCGGCTGCCCAGCATTTGATGGTGTCCTCCCCCAACTGGAAGGTGGTGCCCGGGAAAGGGTCGAAGGCCCGGATGCGCCGCGCAATTTGCTCGGCGGGCAGGGACCAGTCGATGGCGGCTTCGGCCTTGTCGATCTTGTGGGCGTAGGTGATGCCCTCGGCCGGCTGTGGCGTGGCGGGCAGGGCGCCCAGGCTCAGGCGCTCCAGGGCCTGCACGATCAACCGGCCGCCCAATGAGGCCAGGCGGTCGTGGAGTGTCGCGGTGACGTCGTCCGGGCGGATGGCTTCCTTCTCGATCAGCAGCATGTCGCCGGTGTCGAGGCCGGCGTCCATCTGCATGATGGTGATGCCGGTGGCTGCATCACCCGCCTCGATGGCGCGGTGGATGGGCGCAGCGCCCCGCCAGCGTGGCAGCAGGGAAGCGTGGATGTTGAGACAGCCGTGCTGGGGCAAGGCCAGGGTCCAGGCCGGCAGGATCAGGCCGTAGGCGGCTACCACCATCACATCCGGGGCGATGGCGGTCAGCTGGGCCTGTGCGGCCAACGCCTCGTCAGGGTATTTGCCGTCGAGCTTCAGGCTGTGCGGCTGGGCCACAGGGATGCTGTGGTCCAGCGCGAATTGCTTGACCGGTGAGGCCTGCAATTTCATGCCTCGGCCGGCGGGGCGGTCCGGCTGGGTCATCACCAGGGCAATCTCATGACCCGCAGCGTGCAGGGCCGCCAGGGCCTCCCGGGCAAATTCCGGGGTTCCCGCAAAGACGATTTTCATGGCTTACAGCGCCTGGTGTTGTTCGGACTTGCTGCGTTTTTGCATCTTGGTCTTGATGCGGTTGCGCTTGAGTGGCGAGAGATATTCCACGAATACCTTGCCCAGCAGGTGATCTAGCTCGTGCTGCACGCACACGGCCAGCAGGTCATCCGCATCAAATTCATAGGTCTGACCGTCGCGGTTCAATGCGCGCACCCGGATTTCGGCATGGCGCTCGACCTTGTCGTAAATCGTGGGAACGGACAGGCAACCCTCTTCCCAGATGATCATCTCTTCGCTGGCCTGGATGATTTCCGGGTTGATCAGCACGCGCGGTTCATTGCGCTCTTCGCTGGTGTCGATCACGACAATGCGCTCATGGATGTCGACCTGCGTGGCCGCCAGGCCCACACCCTTCGCGTCGTACATGGTTTCAAGCATGTCGTCGACGATCTGGCGTACGCGGTCATCTACCACCTCAACGGGACGGGCGATTTTGTGCAGACGGGGATCGGGATAACAGAGGATGGGCAGCAGGGCCATGGTTCAGCGGGTCAAGAAAATCGGGTTTGTCGGGGGTTCTGCTTGGTGGCTCAGTGGATACGGCGCAACGGTATGGTCACCCAAAAGAAAGTTTCCACTGGTAACTCGGGGCAATTTTCATTGCCGCGGCTTGTGAATTACGGGCAGAATCGAATGATCATTGAACGGATTTTGCCGAATCTGGAGAACTCCTGCTCTAGGGAGTGCTTCCAGGGGTGAATTGGAGAGCGTTTTCATGTCTCAGCGAATGCTGCCTGTTGCTCACGCCGTGGCTGTTTCGGTTGCGGTGGCATTGGGGTTGATGGCCTCGGTTGCGCAAGCCGAAAATGGCCCGAACTACCCCATCACGTCCCAACAGAAGTCGACGGCCAAACAGGTCGCCGAGGCGGGTGTGCCGCTGTCCGAACTCGCGCCCAATGCGCCAGATTCCTATGTGGTCAAGCGCCATGACACGCTGTGGGGCATTTCGGGGTTGTTCCTGAAAAAGCCCTGGCGTTGGCCTGAATTGTGGGGCATGAACCTGCAGCAGATCCACAACCCGCACCTGATTTTCCCGGGGCAGGTGCTGTACCTGGATAAGTCGAACGGACGTGCCCGACTGCGTGTCGGTGAGCCGGTGGCTTCGTCTGGCAACCCAGATGGCCGCCTGTCGCCGCGCGTGCGGGAAGGCAATCTGGACGACGCCATTGCCAGCGTGCCGCTGCACCTGATCGAGCCTTTCTTCAACGAGGCCGTGATCTTCGACACCACGGATGAGTTGGTGAAGGCGCCGCGCATCGTCGCGACCCAAGAGGGCCGCGTGCTGTTGTCGCGTGGCGAAACCGCCTATGTGCGTGGTGATCTGGATGGGCGTCGCGAGTGGCGTCTGTTCAGGCAACCCAAGCCTTTGCGTGACCCTACGACCAACGAGGTGCTGGGGTATGAAGCGGCTTATGTCGGCACGGCCGACCTGACCCGTGAGGGGGCTGAAGGCACGGGGGCCGATGGCAAGGGGCTGGTCATTCCGTCGACCTTCACCATCACCTCGCTGCGTCAGGAAGCCATGGCCGGTGACCGTCTGTCGCCCGTGCCGGTACGTCAGTACGACAACCTGGCGCCCCATGCACCCGATCACGACATCGCTGGCCAGATCGTGTCGATCTATGGTGAAGCCCTGACCGCAGGTCAAAACCAGATCGTGGCCTTGAACAAGGGCACACAAGATGGGCTTGAGCGTGGCCATGTGCTGGCACTGTGGCGTGATGGCCGTGTCATCAGAGACAAGACGGACGAGACCAATGCAGCCATCAAGCTGCCTGACGAGCGCCATGGCCTGCTGTTCGTGTTCCGGACGTTTGAGCGCATGTCCTATGCCCTCATCCTGACGGTCAAGGAGCCGGTCCGCCCCGGTGATCGTTTCACCCAGCCTTGAGCGAGGTGAGCCCCATGCGGGCTCCCTGGCTTTTCTCTTCGCTGATCAGCCAAGATCGTCATGGATCATGATGAGTTGGCCGGTTGGCTGAGGCTGTTGTTGACGCCTCGGCTTGGTCCGGCCGCCTGCCGTGCCTTGTTGGCTACCTTTGGTTCGCCGCAGGCAATTTTTCACGCTACACCATCTGCCTTGTCTGCCTGCCTCAAGCCGGCGGACGTGGCGCGGGTGCGGCTTGAGCCTCCAGCCTTGTCAGACGCCGTATTGCGTACGCAGGACTGGCTGGCCGCAGCGGATGAGGTGGCGCCCCGAGCCGTTTTGACGCTGGGTGACGCGGCCTATCCTGCCGACTTGCTGGCGCTGGCTGACCCTCCGCTGTTGCTGTTTGCGCAAGGCGATGTCGCTTTGCTGCGCGGCCGTGCTGTGGCCATGGTGGGCAGTCGCAGCCCTACAGCCCAAGGTCGGGATAACGCCCATGCTTTTGCTCGTGCGCTGAGTGAGGCGGGGGTCACCGTGGTGTCGGGGCTGGCGCAGGGGGTGGATGGTGCTGCCCACGAGGGGGCCCTGGAGGGCGGGACAGGTCGCACCATTGCCGTGGTTGGAACGGGTTTGGATCGCGTCTACCCCAAGGAGCACCTTGAACTGGCGCACCGCATCGCGCAGTCCGGCTTGTTGCTCAGCGAGTTTCCGCTGGGTACGCCCCCGCGCCCGGGGCATTTTCCCAAGCGAAACCGCTTGGTGGCAGCGCTGTCTCGCGCCACGCTGGTGGTCGAAGCCGCGCTGCAGTCGGGCTCGCTCATCACGGCACGCCTGGCGGGCGAACTGGGCCGTGAGGTTCTGGCCATTCCCGGGTCGATCCATTCTCCGCAATCTCGCGGCTGCCATGCGTTGATCAAGCAGGGGGCCAAACTGGTCGAGACTGCGCAAGATGTGCTGGAAGAACTCAACTGGGGGCTCTCCACGGCAGCCCGCAAGGACATGCCTGACGAGGCAGAATCGCCCTTGTGGTCGGATGAAGCGGACTGTTCGTCTGACCCGGTGCTGCGTGCAATGGGGTATGACCCCGTCAGTCAGGAAGCCTTGTCGGCCCGAACGGGCATGGGGCCCGCTGATCTGGGTGCACGCTTGCTGGAGCTGGAATTGCAGGGGCAGGTGGCCCGCCTGCCTGGTGCGCTGTACCAACGGATCGGGCTGACATGATCATTCGACAACTGGGCCGTGTGCCCTATGCGGATACCGCGCAGGCCATGCAGGCCTTCACCGAAGCCCGGACGGCCGATACGCCGGACGAACTCTGGATCTGCGAGCATCCGCCCGTGTTCACTCAGGGGCAGGCAGGCAAGGCCGAGCATCTGTTGTTCAACCCCGAAGGGCCGGACCACATCCCCGTGGTGCAGACGAACCGTGGCGGGCAGGTGACCTACCATGGCCCAGGGCAGGTGGTGGGGTATCCGCTGATCGACCTGAAGCGCCAGGGCATCTTCGTCAAGGAGTATGTCTTTCGCATAGAGCAGGCGGTGCTCAAGACGCTGGAGCACTTCGGTGTGACCGGACACCGGGTGTCTGGTGCTCCGGGCATCTATGTGCGGCTGGACGACCCGCATGCCCATGCCGCCTTGCAGGAGCCCCGTGATCCCCGGGACCCTTTCCGGGGTTTGGGCAAGATTGCGGCGCTGGGCATCAAGGTATCGCGCTCGTGCACCTACCATGGTGTCGCGCTGAACGTCGCCATGGACCTGTCGCCCTATGACCGCATCAACCCCTGTGGCTATGCCGGTTTGCGCACGGTGGATCTGGCCACGGTGGGGGTCGCGGTGTCGTGGGATGAGGCCGCCACCTGCCTGGCGCACCACTTGGCTCAGTATCTCAGTCCCTGACACCTGCGCGAACTGCTTCGGGCTGATGTGGAAGTCCACAGCGTCTGCGGGCTCAATCGCTGCACGCTGATCGACGCGTTCGGCTACAGTTCGGCGTGGCGGACATCAGCGGTCCGCACGCATCACCATGTCCCAAGATCCTTCTTCGACCCCCCCCTCCTCGCCCGCCTACGACCCGACTGCCAAGCAGAAGGCGCAGGCCAAGACCTCACGCATTCCCATCAAGGTGGTGCCGGCAACCGAGGTGTTGAAGAAGCCGGACTGGATTCGCGTCAAGGCAGGGTCGCCCTCTACCCGCTTCTACGAGATCAAGCAGATCCTGCGTGAGCACAAGCTGCATACGGTCTGCGAGGAGGCGTCCTGCCCGAACATTGGCGAATGCTTTGGTCATGGCACAGCCACCTTCATGATCATGGGGGACAAGTGCACCCGTCGCTGCCCCTTCTGTGATGTCGGCCACGGTCGACCTGACCCGCTTGATCAGGCCGAGCCAGGCAACCTCGCGCGCACGGTGGCGGCGCTCAAGTTGAAATATGTCGTGATCACCAGCGTCGACCGAGACGACCTGCGCGATGGCGGTGCCGGTCACTATGCCGACTGCATCAGTCAAGTGCGAGCGCTGTCTCCGCAGACCCGCATCGAGGTCCTGGTGCCTGATTTCCGTGGTCGCCTGGAGAAGGCCCTGGCCATCCTCAAGGAGACGCCGCCTGACGTCATGAACCACAACCTCGAGACGGTGCCACGCCTGTACAAGGAGGCCCGCCCCGGTGCGGACTACGCTTTCAGCCTGAACCTGCTCAAGCGCTTCAAGGAAGAGGTGCCGAATGTGCCGACCAAGAGCGGCCTGATGGTGGGGCTGGGGGAAACCGACGAGGAAATTCTGGAAGTGATGCGCGACATGCGTGCGCACCAGATCGACATGCTGACGATCGGCCAGTATCTGGCCCCGAGCGGACACCACCTGCCGGTGCGCCGTTACGTGCACCCGGACACGTTCAAGATGTTCGAGGCGGAAGCCTACAAGATGGGCTTCACCCACGCGGCCGTGGGTGCCATGGTGCGCTCCAGCTACCACGCCGACCAGCAGGCGGCCGGCGCGGGCGTCACGTCTTGATGGGGATCAGCGGGGCGCCACTCTTGCGCCCTGCGTACTCGATCGTGGCCTCGAACAGGGCCAGCGAGTTGCTCAGGATCACATCCAGCGGGGCCTGACAGCGGCGCCCCACCCACTGGGTGGCAATGCGGTTGGCCGCGCCCACCAGCCCGTCTGACAGCACTTGTGCGTCCAGGCCGGACCCGGCCAGATTGGGCATGAACTGCTGCAGGTAGCCGGCAATCAGTTCCGCGAAGTCCTGGTTGATCTGGTTGGCCAGCGAATACATGCCTTCGCCGACATTGAGGGCATCGATCAGCATGACCCTGGCGCGCCGTGGGTCGTCCCGGATGAATTCGAGGAAATTGCGCAGCGCCGCTTCCGACATGGCATGGATGTCGGATGGGCAGTGCTCAAGCACTTCCAGCGTCGACTCCATCAGTTGCCGGTTCACTTGCGCATACACCACGCGGAACAGCGACTCCATGCCCTCGAACGATTCATAAAAATAGCGCGAGGTCAGTTGGGCTGCCTTGCAGACATCGCGCACGGTGGCCTGGTGGTAGCCCTTGGCCCCGAAAACCGCCAGCGCGGCATCGACCAGCTTGGCTCGGCGCAGCCGTTGGCGCTCCTGGGGGTCGACCCCGGCGTAGCGACGACCTGATGCCCCCTGCATGGAGGGGGGCGGTGGGTTATCCCTGATTCTGGATACAGACATTGTCAAATAGCATTTTTGGCATGTTGGCGCCACGGATAACGGCATGTGTGCGCCGGTTCGTGTTTCCTGACGTCCTTTTCTGGATGGTGCAGTCAGGGCGGGGGCCTGCTTCAGCTTCTACAAGCAGTGCCATCTTGCCTCAGAAGGCAGCGTGCGCCCATGTGGATAACGCGACGTCGACCCTATCAGCAAGCAGGTATATGAAGCAATTCAAGGACAAGGTGGCTGCCATCACGGGTGCGGCATCCGGCATGGGCCGCACGCTCGCGCTGGAACTGGCGCGTCGAGGCTGCCATCTGGCACTCAGTGATGTGAATGAGACGGGGCTGTCGGAGACGGCTGCCCTGGCTGGCCGCCTCGGCGTGAAGGTCACCACGCAGCGTCTAGACGTATCGGACAGGCTGGCCATGAACGCCTGGGCCGACCAGGTCGTGCGTGACCATGGCAAGGTCAACCTCATATTCAACAACGCGGGAGTGGCCCTGGGGGCCACGCTGGATGCGGTTCGCCCGGAAGACTTCGAATGGATCATGGGCATCAATTTCTGGGGCGTGGTGTGGGGCACGCAGGCCTTCCTGCCCTATCTCAAGCAGGCCGGTGACGGGCACATTGTCAACACATCGAGCCTGTTCGGCTTGCTGGCGCTGCCCACACAAGGCACCTACAACGCCAGCAAGTTTGCCGTGCGCGGTTTCACCGAGTCGCTTCGGCAGGAGCTGGACCTGGACGCTTGCGGGGTGAGCGCGACTTGCGTGCACCCGGGCGGCATCCGCACCAACATCGCCATGGCGGCCCGTATCGATCCCGCGATGCAAAAGCGCACGGGGTCCGACCCGGAGCAGGCGCGCAAGCGTTTTGACAAGTTGCTCAACACGACGACGGCGGAGAGCGCAGCCTTGCAGATCCTCCGTGCAGTCGAGAAGAACAAGCGCCGGGTGCTGGTCGGCCCGGATGCCCGTTTCCTGGACAAGGTGGTCCGTCTGTTCGGGTCCTGGTACCAACCAATGACAACCTGGTTCGCGCAGCGAACCATGATGGGGTGATGCAATGAGCGCTGTGACTGTGCCCAATACCGACGAACAACTGCATGCCGGGGCGCTGGCTGAGCCAGTCATACGGCATTTCTTGCCACCCACTGGCGCTGGCGAGGCCATTGGCGCAGCGGTGTTGCGCACCACCTTGCGGGCCCTGCTCAAGCCAGTGTTGCGCCTCGGGGTGCCCTTGTCGATTCAGCGTGGGGTGCTGCATGCCTTGTCGGTGACGATGTTGCAGGCTGGCGGCGTCGAGGTGCGCAAGGAGCAACTGGGCCCGATCATGGTCGAGCGGATTCGTCCCAAGGGCATCAAGCCCCGGCAGGCGGTGCTGTACCTGCATGGTGGTGCCTTCTGTACCGGCAGCCCTCGCAGCCACCGCAGTTTGACGACGCGTTTCGCGCGCTATGGGCAGGCAGAGGTGCTGGTGCCCGACTACCGCCGTATCCCTGAGCATGCCTTCCCGACCCAGATAGAAGATTGCCTGATGGCCTACAAAAGCCTGCTCAAGGCCGGTTGGAAGCCGGAGCAGATTGCGATTGCGGGCGATTCGGCAGGCGGGACGCTGACCTTGCAGGTGTGTCTGGCGGCGCGCTTGCAGGGTCTGCCCATGCCGGCTTGCATGGTGATGATGTCACCGGCCATCGACATGAGCTTGAGCTCGCGCAGTGCGACCGAACGGGCAGCAGTGGACCCGCTCATCAATGTCAGCTGGGGGCGTCAGGCCATTTCCTGGCTGAAGGTGCCGGCCGGGCATCCCTTGGCGCACCCCAGTGAGTCAGACCTTGCTGGCTTGCCGCCGATGCTGGTACAGGTGGGCGAGGACGAGGTGCTGTTCGACGATGCCCACTGGATTGCCCATGGGGCGGCGAAGATGGGGGGCCATGCGGAGCTGGAGATCTACCTCAAGCGTTGGCACGTCTTCCCGATCCACGCTGGCGCCTTGCCGAGTGCAACCGCCGCGCTCGGGCGGCAGATTGATTTCATGCGACGCCATTGGCGTGTGTGAGTACATCAGTGTGCTTCAGGTGAAGCTGAAGTGCTCGTTGTCCATCTGCATGATCACCTCGGTGGGGGCCACGGCCCCGGTGCGATGGGCATCTGCACGCGGCAGCAGGCGTTCGAAGTAGAACTCGGCCGTCTGGATCTTCGCTTTGTAGAACGCTGTCGGTTCCTTCCCCTGGCCGCTGGCAAGCAGCTCATTGGCGCGGAAGGCCTGCATGGCCCAGAAGTAGGCCATCATCACATAGCCCGAGTACATCAGGTAGTCGACACTGGCGGCGCTCACCAGGTCGCGATCCTTGGCGGCGCGCAACATGATGCGGGTGGTCAGCACATTCCACTGGATGGCGCGCTTGGCGATGGTGCGGGCCATTTTGCCCAGTGGGCCACCATCGATCAGGTGGCCTTTGGCCAGCTTCAGCATGTCGCCGGTGAACTCACGCACGCATTTGCCGCGGGTGGTCAGCAGCACCTTGCGGCCGAGCAGGTCCAGCGCCTGGATGCCGGTGGTGCCTTCGTACAAGGTGGCAATGCGGGCGTCTCGCGCAATCTGCTCCATGCCGTGCTCCTTGATGTAGCCATGGCCACCAAAAACCTGCATGCCGATGTTGGCGGCTTCCAGGCCGCACTCCGTGAGGAAACCTTTCAGGATGGGGGTGAAAAACCCCAGCTTGTCGTCATAGGCTTCTTGCTTGGCCTGGTTGCCTTCCACCACGCCGTTGACCATGTGGTCCGCAAATTGGGCCGCGTGGTAGATCATGGCGCGACCGCCTTCGGCAAAGGCCTTCTGGGTCATCAGCATCCGGCGCACGTCGGCATGCCAGATCAGGGCGTCGGCGACCTGGTCGGCGTCCTTCTTGCCTGACAGCGCACGCATCGAGCGGCGCTCCTTGGCGTAGGGCAGGGCGCCCTGGTAAGACAGTTCGGCATGGGCCAGGCCCTGGACGGCCGTGCCGATGCGGGCGGTGTTCATGAAGGTGAACATCGCTTCCAGCCCCTTGTTGGGTTCGGCGATCAGGTAGCCCACGGCACCATCGAAATTCAGCACGGCGGTGGCCGAGGCCCGGATGCCCATCTTGTGCTCGATCGAA
This sequence comes from Aquabacterium sp., assembly GCF_041909175.1. Classification (GTDB taxonomy): domain Bacteria; phylum Pseudomonadota; class Gammaproteobacteria; order Burkholderiales; family Burkholderiaceae_C; genus Aquabacterium. The sequence continues at coordinate 58,112 of NZ_JAYRDZ010000007.1, forward strand.
CCACAGCTGACCGGGTTGCGCTCACCCACCGAGCCATCGGCATGGACCAGGAATTTGGGCACGATGAACAGGGAGATGCCGCGGGTGCCTTTGGGTGCGTCGGGCAGGCGTGCCAGCACGATGTGGACGATGTTGTCCGACAGGTCGTGTTCGCCGGCGGAGATGAAGATCTTGGTGCCGCTGAGCTTGTAGCTGCCGTCGGGTTGCGGCTCGGCGCGGGTCTTGAGTTGGCCCAGGTCGGTGCCGCAGTGCGGTTCGGTCAGGCACATCGTGCCCGTCCATTCGCCGGATACCAGCTTGGGCATGTAGGTTTGCTTTTGCGCCTCGTTGCCATATTGCATGATGGTGTTCATGCAGCCCAGGCTCAGACCGGGGTACATGGTGAACGACCAGTTGGCCGTCCCCATCATTTCCGACTTGATGAGGTTGAGCGACATGGGCAATTCCTGCCCGCCAAACGCTTTCGGGTGCGACAGGCCTTGCCAGCCGCCTGCGACGTATTCGGCGTAGGCTTCCTTGAAGCCCTTCGGCGTGGTGACCTCGCCGTTGTTGAAGTGGCAGCCTTCCAGGTCTCCGCTGTGGTTCAGGGGCGAGAGGATGTCTTCGCAGAAGGTGGCGGCGCCTTCCAGAATGGCTTCCACCATGTCGGGGGTGGCGTCGGCACCGTTGGACAGCGAAGCGTAGTGTCCGGGGTAGTCGAACACGTCATTCATCAGGAAGCGCATGTCGCGCAAGGGCGCTTTGTACTGCGGCATGGGTCTCACCTCGTGGTTTGGTGCGGGGGTCAAACGATCTTTTCAAACGATCGTTCGAAGCAGGCCGCATTTATACCTCAGAGTACAACGCCGTGGATCACGAATGGGTTGGTGCTCGGGGATTTCTCGCCCACTGAAATGCGGGGGCGGAAGCGGCGACACGGCCCGCGGGCCGTGTCTGGTGTTCCTTGAGCAGCGAGATCGGCGACCGATCCCGGGTGACCGGCTTACAAGCCGAGTACTTCGTAGATGGGTTGCAGCAGGGTGTCCAGCCAGCCATAGAGCGGTGTGTTCTGGACGTTGCGTGCCGTCTCGTAGGCGCGGATCGGGGTGCCCGAGCCGTCGATCAGGTTGTCGACCACCTTGCCGACACCGGAAATACCGGCTTCGTTGATCGCCGTGCCCGCAAAGGTCAGGGTGGTCATGGTGTGGGCTTTCAGCAGATCGCGGCTATAGGGCACGTAGTAGCCAATGTTTGACAGCGGCTTCATGCCATCCACCCAGGAGGCGACTTCCTTGCGCCACTTCACGTTCAGCAGGGCGTCGCGCTCTGCCCCTGAGGCAGCCAGGATGTCCGGGTAGAACTTGGTGTACGAAAAGGACGAATAGATGCCGTCAGCCTGGAAGGTGGTGAAGCTGAACCGGTCGTTGGGGAACATCTTGGCCACACCGGTGGTGATGCTGCCCAGGTTCTCTGCCGTGCCTGCCGAGGGGAAGCGGGTCAGCAACTTGGTGACCAGACCATTGGTGCCATCCAGCCCCCACACGTCGCGGATCTTGTTGTGCAGCAGCACCGAGGGGGCTTCTTCCGGTGTGGCGGTGCGTGGCACCTGGAACAGCGGGCCGGAGTCAGCCAGCAGGGCTGATTGCTTGGGGTTCAGGGCCAGGCGCAGCCAGGCATAGTTGGCCGTGCTGCCCGCGCCACCTGCAGAGAAACCGGTCACCAGCAGCTTGTCCGGGCGAGACATGTTGGCCGCCAGCCAGTTGGCCATGGCGACGCCGTTCACGCTGCCGCGGTGGTAGTAGGTGGTCGGGTTCGATGCGTCGGCGTCGCTGTAGACGCTGACCTTGTTGCCGGTGTGCACATCACCGGTGCAATACGGCGCGTAGACGATGTTCCAGCTTTGGGTCTGCACGCTTTGCAGCGGGTGCAGGCGCATCGAGAAGGGGGTGATCAGGCCACCCAGGGCCAGGCCGGACAGCCCGCCGTTGAAGAGGTTGGCCAGGTTGGTCATGTAGTCCGCGGGCACCCCGTTGGGGTTGGACGCGGTGAGGATGCCCAGGCCGAGCGTGCCGCCCTTGCCACGACAGGCATCCTGTTCCCAGCAGGCTCCGCCGCCTTCAAAGATGACAACGGTCTTGGTGGTGAAGGGGTTGCGGTTGATGAAGAAGCGATAGGGCGTGCCGTTGCCGCAGGATGCGCCAGTCGAGGTGGGCAAGGTGACCGCGTCCCAGGTGAAGTAACCCGCAGATGCGCCCAGCGGCGCCAGCATGGCCAAGGCGGCGACGCTGATCAAACGTGACATTTTCATGTTTGTCTCTCCTAAGACATTGCTTTTGTTTGCATGGGTAGCGGCGCAGTCTAGGTATGGCTTCAATTTAATGCGATACGGACAAAGCCTCTTCGTGGGAACCCCGGACTGTCATCTACCCGTCAATCTGGGCCTGGTTTTCGTGATAACGCCTTGCGTTCTGTGCGTGACAAACCTGTTTTGGTGCGCAAGAAACTGGCACATGCGTTGCTTGTATACAAGCTAGTACATCACGGTCGCATCAATGCGGTGCGACCAGAAGATGGACGCTCAACGGTCGCTTCAACAGGAGAAACGCATGGCACAGGATCAATGGAATCGTCGGACGTGGATCAAGAATGTGGGCATGGCAGGAGCCGGTGTGGCTCTGGGAGGTTTGTCTGACCTCGTTCTGGCGCAAAAGCCGCTGACCATCGGCATGATCTATGTCGGCCCCAAGGATGACTTTGGCTACAACCAGTCGCACTACGAGGCCGCATCCGAGTTGAAGAAGATGCCCGGCATCAAGATCGTCGGCGAGGAAAACGTGCCGGAGACCCAGGCGGTGCAAAAGACCATGCAGGGCATGATTTCCCAGGATGGTGCTTCGCTGCTGTTCCCGACCTCATTCGGCTACTTCAACCCGCACATCCTGGCTGTCGCAGCGAAGAACCCCGATGTGCGTTTTGCCCACTGCGGCGGTCTGTGGGATGCCGCCAAGCACCCCAAGAACGTGGGCAGTTTCTTTGGCTACATCGACGAATGCCAATACCTCAATGGCGTGATCGCCGGGCACATGACCAAGTCCAAAAAACTGGGTTTCGTGGCTGCCAAGCCGATCCCCCAGGTGCTGCGCAACATCAACGCCTTCACGCTGGGTGCCCGTTCGGTGCATCCGGACATCACCTGCTCGGTCATCTTCACGGGTGACTGGTCCATGCCGGTGAAGGAAGCTGAAGCCACCAACAGCCTGGCCGACCAGGGGGTGGATGTGTTCACCATGCACGTGGACGGCCCCAAAGTGGTGGTGGAAACCGCGGCCAAGCGCGGCAAGTATGTGTGCGGCTACCACGCCAGTCAGGCCAAGCTCGCGCCCCAGGCCTATCTGACCGGCGCCGAGTGGAACTGGATCACCCCTTACAAGCAGATCGTCGAGGCCGCGCGCACCGGCAAGCCGCACCCCAACTTCCTGCGCGGTGGTCTCAAGGAGGGCTTCGTCAAGACCTCTCCTTATGGTGCCATGGTGCCGGAAAAGGCCCGCAAGCAAGCCGATGCCATCAAGGCCAAGATGCTCAAGGATCAGTTTGAAATCTTCTCTGGCGAACTGAAGGACAACACGGGCAAGGTCGTGGTGGCCAAGGGCACCACCCTGAAGCAGACCGATGTCGTGCTGGAGCAGATGAACTACCTGGTTGAGGGCGTGATCGGCAAGATCTGATCCCAACCACGCAGCCAGGAGAGACGCCATGAGCATCCGAAGCGCAACGCCATGGGTAGAGGCTGTGGGCCTGCCCGTGCTGGCACTGGCAGGCGCCCTGCTGCTGTTTGGCGGCTTTGTCTGGCTGGGGGGTGCGAGTCCCCTGGAGGTCTGGACGCTGCTCTTCAAGGGCGCGTTTGGCGATGCCTTCTCCTGGCAGAACACCTTGCAGCGGGCTGCGCCGCTGATGCTCACGGCGCTGTGCGTGGCCTTGCCCTACCAGGCCGGCATGATGGTGATTGGCGGCGAGGGCGCGCTGGTACTCGGTGGGCTTGCGTGCGCCGGCCTGCCTTACCTGTGGATGCCCCCGGCGAACCTGTGGGGCACTCTGTGTGTGCTGTTGGCCGGGGCCCTCGCGGGGGGCGGATGGATCGCCTTGGTCGGGGCGCTGCGGCAATACCGCGGCGTCAACGAAACCATTGGCTCCCTGCTGATGGGCTACCTCGCGATTGGCTTGTTCAAGCACTTTGTTGAAGGCCCCATGCGGGACCCCGCCAGTCTCAACAAGCCATCCACGCTGCCGTTGCCGGAGGGCATGCTGATGAGCAGCATCCCGGGCTATGACGTGCACTGGGGGTTGGTCTGGGGGCTGGCCTTGTGTCTGCTGTCAGGCATCTGGCTGTTTGCCACCACCCATGGCTTTGCCACGCGGGTGGTGGGGGGTAACGCCCGGGCTGCGCGCCTGGTGGGTCTGCCAAGTCACCGCCTGGCCATCACGGCGTGCGCCATGGGGGGCGCCACTGCCGGTCTGGCTGGGGCGATCGAGGTGGCTGCGGTGCACACGAATGCCAATGCCTCGCTGATCGCGGGCATGGGCTACACGGGGATTTTGGTGTCCTTTGTTGCGCGCCACAACCCGTTTGCCATCATCCCGGTGGCCATTTTGTTTGGCGGCTTCGGCTCGGCTGGCAGCCTGCTGCAGCGTCGCCTGGACCTGCCGGATGCCTCCGTGCTGGTGTTGCAGGGCTTTGCCTTTGTGCTGATTCTGGCCAGCGAAGCTTGGCGTGGTCGACTGTCCTTCGGGGCAGCAGGAAAGGGGCGAGCATGAATGACTCCATCTGGCTGGACGTGGCGCTGGCTGTGCTGGGTGGCGCCATCCGGGTTGGCACGCCTTTCCTGTTCGTGAGCCTGGGTGAGTGCCTCACGGAAAAATCAGGCCGCATCAATCTCGGCCTGGAGGGTGTGCTGGTGTTGTCGGCCATGGCCGGCTTCGGTGGCAGCTACCTGTCGGGCTCTGCCTGGGTGGGCGTGCTCCTGGCCGCCGTCGCCGGTGGGCTGTTGGCGCTGCTGCATGGGCTGTTGTGCTCCTTGCCCCGCGTCAACGACATCGCCACGGGCATCGCCCTGATGCTGCTGGGCTCCGGTCTGGCGTTCTACCTGGGCAAGCCACTGATTCAGCCGCAGGCAGCGCAGATTCCTGCCATCAACCTGGGCATGTGGAGTGACGCTCCTCAGGTGCAGGCGGCTTTGCGTATCAATGCCTTGTTCCCCTTGGGTGTGGTGCTGGCATGGCTGCTCACCTGGGCGCTGGCCAACACGCGCTGGGGGCTGATCGTGCGCATGGCGGGGGATTCGAGCGACGCAGCGCGCGCACTGGGCTACTCGGTCAACACGGTGCGCGTGTTGTCGACCACGCTGGGGGGCTTCATTGCTGGCATCGGCGGGGCTTCGTTGTCGCTGTATTACCCGGGCAGCTGGAACGAGGGGCTGTCCAGTGGGCAGGGGCTGATTGCGGTGGCGCTGGTGATCTTTGCGCGCTGGCGTCCGCTGCACTGTCTGGGGGCGGCGCTGCTGTTCGGTGGCGCCGGGGCGCTGGGCCCCGCTTTGCAGTCGGTGGGGATCAGTGCGGGCTACCACCTCTTCAACGCGATGCCCTATGCACTGACCTTGTTGATTCTGGTGTGGACTTGCTCCCCGAAGCGGACCTTGCAGGGCGCGCCTTCTGAGCTGAGCCTGACAAAGTAGGAAAGGACCTGGATCGTGAGTGGACTGGCAGGATTGAACAAATCACCCTCGGGGGTGGTGGTGGGCTTGGTTCAGCTGAAGCTGCCTGTGGTGGAGACCCCGGCACAGCTGGCAGCCCAGACAGATCGCATTGTCGAGATGGTGGGCAAGGCGCGACGCAGCTATGCCGGCATGGACCTGGTGGTGTTTCCTGAGTATGCGCTGCACGGCCTGTCCATGAGCACGGCCGACGAACTCATGGTGACGCTGGATGGCCCGGAGGTGGCGGCGTTCAAGGCCGCCTGTGTGCGGCACCGCATCTGGGGTTGTTTCTCCATCATGGAGAAGAACCCGGGCGGTCAGCCCTACAACACGGGGCTCATCATCGACGACCAGGGGCAGCTGCAGCTGTACTACCGCAAGTACCACCCGTGGGTGCCGGTGGAGCCCTGGGAGCCCGGCAACATGGGCATCCCCGTGATCACCGGCCCCAAAGGCATCAAGCTGGCGCTGATCATCTGCCACGACGGCATGTTCCCCGAGATGGCTCGCGAATGCGCTTACCAGGGGGCCGAGTTGATGATCCGCACGGCGGGGTACACCGCGCCGATCCGCCATGCCTGGCAGGTCACCAACCAGGCCAACGCCTTCCAGAACCTGATGGCGACGGCCAGCGTCTGCCTGTGCGGCAGCGACGGCACGTTTGACTCCATGGGGGAGGCCATGTTCTGCCAGTTCGACGGCACGGTCATGGCGCAAGGCGGTGGTCGTCCGGACGAAATCGTGTGTGCCGAGATTCGCCCCGACCTGATCCGCGAGGCCCGCCAGCACTGGGGCGTCGAGAACAACATCTACCAGTTCTTTCACCGCGGGTACGTTGCCGTCAAGGGCGGCGCGCAGGACTGCCCCTACACCTTCATGCAGGACATGGTCGCCGGCAAGGCGCGCCTGCCCTGGGAAGACGCTGTGGTGCACGTGGACGGCCGGTCCTGCGGTTTCGATGCGCCCACCCGCACCTTCGGCGGCAATGAAGCCAATCTGTTGACAGGAAAGGTCAAGCCATGAGCCTCACGATCGACTCCAAGCCCTACGCCTGGCCGTATGACGGACAGCTGACTCCGGGCAACACGGCCTTGATCATCATCGACATGCAGACCGATTTCTGCGGGGTCGGCGGCTATGTCGACAAGATGGGCTATGACCTGTATTTGACCCGCGCGCCGATCGAGCCGATCAAGGCCTTGCTGGCCACAGCGAGACAGGTGGGCATGCATGTCATCCACACCCGCGAAGGCCATCGGCCTGATCTGAGTGACCTGCCTGCCAACAAGCGCTGGCGCTCGCAGCAGATTGGCGCCGGTATCGGCGACGCCGGGCCTTGTGGGCGGATCCTGGTGCGCGGCGAGCCTGGCTGGGACATCATCCCAGAGCTGTATCCGGTGGCCGGCGAGCCCATCATTGACAAGCCTGGCAAAGGCTCGTTCTGTGCGACCGATCTGGAGCTGATTCTGCACACGCGAGGCATCCGCAATCTGATCCTCACGGGCATCACCACCGATGTGTGTGTGCACACCACCATGCGCGAGGCCAATGACCGTGGCTTCGAGTGCGTGATGTTGTCCGATTGCACCGGTGCGACCGATCACGGCAACCACGAAGCGGCACTGAAGATGATTCAGATGCAAGGCGGTGTGTTTGGCGCAGTCTCTGACAGCCGAGCCGTCATCGCGGCTTTGCAGGCCTTCGTGCCGGGCAAGGTGGAGTGAGACCATGACTGCACCGCTCGACCCGAAGCCACCCGCCACAGGCGCGCTGGCGCTGTCGACCTACAACCTGACCAAGCGCTTTGGCAGTTTCGTGGCGCTGGATCAGGTGTCGATCGATGTGCGTCCCGGCACCGTGCATGCCCTGCTGGGTGAAAACGGTGCGGGCAAGAGCACCCTCGTGAAAGCCGTGGTGGGTTACCACCAGCCCGAAGATGGTGCCGTGCTCATTGATGGGCGAGAGCACGCCATCACCTCGCCCGTGGTGGCGCGGCAGCTGGGCATCGGCATGGTCTACCAGCACTTCACGGTGGTGCCGGGCATGACGGTGGCCGAGAACCTCTTGCTGGCCAAGGGCGATCTGCCTGCGGTGGTGCCCTGGAAAGCGGTGCGTCAGGAGCTGGAGGCTTTCATGGCCACCACGCCGTTTCGGTTGGACCTCGATGCCCGGCCGATGAACCTGTCTGCCGGCGAGAAACAGAAGCTGGAGATCCTCAAGCAGCTTTACCTCAAGCCGCGGCTGCTGATTCTTGACGAGCCGACCTCCGTGCTGACGCCTCAGGAGGCCGATGAAGTGCTCGGCGCCCTGCGCGACCGTGCGCATGCGGGCGAGGTCTCGGTCATCATGATCACGCACAAGTTCCGGGAAGTGATGGAGATCGCCGATGACGTCAGCGTGCTGTACCGTGGGCGCCTGGTGGCCAGTCGGCACGTGGCTGACACCAGTCCGGCGGAGCTGGGCGCGGAGATGATGGGCGAAGCCAGCGGTCTGCCGGTGAGCAAGGCGGCTGACGACGTAATCGAGTCCGATGAAGAGGCTGTGCGAGACGAGGTGATCTCGTCGGCGCCCTTGCACCGACAACCGCAGCCGGCCCAAGCGGCCATCAGACTGGATGTGAATGCCTTGTCCGTGCAGGGCGACCGCGGTGAGCGTGCCGTGCACGGGCTGAGCCTGCAGGTTGCGGCCGGCGAGATACTGGGTATCGCGGGGGTATCCGGCAATGGGCAGCGTGAGTTGATGGAGGCGCTGGTCGGTCAGCGCGACCGCGAGTCGGGGGTGGTGACGGTCGCGGGCGAACGTTACCTGGCCAGACGTGAACAGAACCAGCGCTTGCACGTTCGCAGCCTGCCCGAAGAGCCCCTGCGCAATGCCTGTGTGGGGGACCTGAGCGTGGCCTTGAACATGGGTTTGAGGCGCTTTGACCAGGTGCCCGCCGCGCGTTGGGGCTGGTTGCGCAAGGGCGTGCTGCGTGAGCGGGCGCGTGAGCTGATCGCTGCCTACAAGGTCAAGACACAAGGGGCGGATGCCCCGATTCGTTCGCTGTCCGGGGGCAATGTGCAGCGTGCCGTGCTGGCGCGCGAGCTCGATGGTCAGGTCGATGTGCTGCTGGTGTCGAACCCCGTGTTCGGGCTGGACTTCGCCGCGGTCGCCGAGATCCATGCCCGCATCATGGATGTGCGCAACCGTGGCGGCGCGGTGCTGCTGGTCAGCGAAGACCTGGACGAGCTGCTCAAGCTGGCCGACCGCATCGTGGTCATGAGCGAAGGCCGCATCGTGCACACCTGTCAGGCCGCCGGCGCAGATCGTCGCGTGCTGGGCGCTTTCATGGGCGGGCACGCGCAGGCAGATCAACACGAGGAGCTGGCAGCATGAGCATCGTCACCGTGAAGGCGCAACCCTTTGATTTCGCCCTGGACATGGCCCACGCCGCACTGGTCATCATCGACATGCAGCGCGACTTCGTGGAGCCAGGCGGATTTGGTGAAACCCTGGGCAACGATGTCACACGCCTGCAGGCCATCGTGCCGACCGTCCAGCGGGTGCTGGAGGCCTGGCGCCAGGCAGGCGGGGTGGTGGTCCACACCCGCGAAGGGCATGCCCCGGACCTGCACGATTGCCCACCGGCCAAGCGCCTGCGAGGCCAGCCCAGCTTGCGCATTGGCGACGTGGGCCCCATGGGGCGGATTCTGATCCAGGGGGAGGCCGGTCACGCCATCATCCCCGAACTCACCCCCGTGGCGGGCGACATCGTCATCGACAAGCCCGGCAAGGGGGCCTTTTACGCCACCACGCTGGGTGCCGAGCTGGCAGCCCGGCAAGTGTCCTATCTGGTCTTCATGGGAGTGACCACCGAAGTGTGTGTGCAGACCTCCATGCGGGAAGCCAATGACCGCGGCTATGACTGCCTGCTGGTCGAAGATGGCACCGAGAGCTATTTCCCCGAATTCAAGCAAGCCACCCTCGACATGCTGCGTGCGCAAGGCGGCATCGTGGGGTGGACGGCGCCTGCTCAGGCCCTGATCGAGGCCATCGGGCGGTGAACTGACCAAGACTGATTTTCTGCGTACCTGACGAAACTGAGCGAACCCATCATGGCGACAACTTCTACTTCCCCCCACACCATTGCTGGTTTGCTGGCCGCCTACCGAGACGGCACCCTGACCCCTGCAGATGTTCTCCAGCCTTACCTGTCTCCTGCTGCTGATCGCGCCGCTGACCCGGCCTGGATCACCCTGGCATCGCCTGCTTTCGTGCAGGCACAGATCGATCGCCTCCAGGGGCACAGTCCGGCCACCTTGCCGCTCTACGGCATTCCGTTCGCAGCGAAGGACAACATCGATGTCGCCGGCTTGCCGACCACCGCAGCCTGCCCTGATTACGCCTACGAGCCGCAGGTCAACGCCACGGTGATCGAACGCCTCATGGCTGCGGGGGCCATCGTCGTCGGCAAGACCAATCTGGACCAGTTCGCCACCGGCCTGGTGGGCACACGCTCTCCCTATGGCATTCCGCGCAGCACCTTCTCGGCTGATCATGTCAGCGGGGGCTCCAGTGCCGGCTCGGCCGTGGTGGTGGCGCGGGGCGATGTCTGCTTCTCGCTGGGCACCGATACGGCTGGCTCGGGCCGCGTGCCGGCCGGCTTCAACAACCTCGTGGGCCTCAAGCCCACACCGGGGCTGGTGCCCATCACGGGTGTGGTGCCCGCCTGCAAATCGCTGGACTGCGTGTCCATCTTTGCGTTGACGGCGTCCGATGCTGCCCGCGTGCTGGCGGTCATGGAGGGGCCGGATGCCGGCGCACCGGTGTTCAACACCGTGGTACTGCAGTCGCCGCGCTTTCCGCGCAGCTTGCGTATTGGCGTGCCGACCGAACTCGAGTTTTTTGGTGATGCAGCCTATGTCGCCGCATTCGAGCAGGCCAAAGCGCGGTGGTCCACTCTGTGTGACGAAACCGGGGCGCCGTGGCCGGTTGAATTCGTGCCGGTTGACCTGGCGCCGTTCAGCGCCGTGGCCCGCCTGCTGTATGAAGGCCCCTGGGTGGCCGAGCGCTATGCGGCCATCAGCGAGTTCATCGAATCCAGCGCGGACAAGATGAACCCGGTTGTGCGCGGCATCATCGAAGGCGCTCGCCGCTTCGATGCCCAGACCACCTTCAAAAGCCTCTACAAGCTGCGCGAACTGGCTGCGGGCACCACGGGCGTCTGGGACCTGATCGATTTCATGCTCGTGCCCACGACCCCGACCCATCCCACGGTGGCCAGTGTCGAGGCTGACCCTGTGGTGCGCAACTCGCAGTTGGGCACCTATACCAACTTCGTCAATCTGCTGGGCTTGTCTGCGCTGGCCTTGCCCGCTGGTTTCACGGAGGCGGGCATGCCGTTTGGCATCACCCTGATTGCCCCCGGGGGGGCCGATGCAGCCCTGGCGGATGTCGGTGTCGCCTGGCAGCAAGGGCTTCAAGGCCATACCGGCTACCCGCTGGGTTGTCGTCTGGGTCTGCCATCCAGGCAGGACCTCACCTTGGCCGTGCAACCTGAGGCCGCCCCCACCATGGCGCTGGCCGTCGTCGGGGCGCATCTCAGCGGCATGCCGTTGCATGGGCAGTTGGTCGAGCGCGGCGCCCGTCTGCGCGCCAGCACCACCACCTCGGCCGCCTACAAGCTGTATGCGCTGCCAGGTACCGTGCCGCCCAAGCCGGGGCTGGTGCGGGTGTCGGATGGCGGCGCAGGCACGCCCATTGCCGTGGAGGTCTATGACGTGCCGCTGGACGACATCGGTTCCTTCCTGGCGCTGATTCCACCACCACTGGGGCTGGGCTCGGTCGAACTGGCCGATGGCAGCTGGGTCAAGGGCTTCATCTGTGAGCCCTGCGGTGTGGCTGGGGCACAGGACATCAGTGAGTTCGGTGGCTGGCGCGCCTACATGAAGCGGAGTGCATGATGAGCATCGACGACCTGAACATCAATCTGCCGGATGTGGTGGCCGAGGTCACCACCTTGTTTGAGGCCTATGAAAAGGCCCTCATGAGCAACGATGTCGAGGCGCTCAACGCCTTTTTCTGGGACAGCCCGCTGGTGACCCGCTACGGCATCGCGGACCGGCAACTCGGCCATGCCGCCCTGGTGTCCTACCGAGATGGCGTGCCAGCCCCTGACTTCACGCGCTATTTGCAGGGTGTGCGCATCACGACCTTTGGCATGGATACGGCCGTGGCCATGACGGAGTTTGTTCGAAGCGACACTGATTTGCGCGGATTTCAGACACAGACTTGGGTGCGCCTGCCAATTGGCTGGAAAATCGTCTCTGCTCATGTGAGCATGATTCCGTTTGCCGACACACCAACATGATCCCGGCCAGCCCGCTCCCACAGGCCTCGCCGGCCACCCTGGCCGAGCGGGTCTACTCCCAGATCAAGCAACTCATCTTCGATTTCGAGTTGCTGCCGGGTGACCGTTTCTCCGAAAACGACCTGGCAATGCGGGTCGAGGTGAGCCGCACCCCCTTGCGCCAGGCCTTGCAGCGCTTGCAGCGCGAAGGCTTTCTGCAGGTCTTTCCAAAGAGCGGCTGGCAGGTGGCCCCGTTCGACTTCAATGTGTTCGACCAGCTCTACGACTTCCGGGTGCTGCTGGAAACCCACGCTGTGGCGAAACTCTGCGAAGCAGAAGAGCGCCCGGTGCTGCAGACCCTGGCCGATGTCTGGATGGTGAAACCCGAAGAGCGGCATCCCGTCAAGAGCATGGTCGACAAGCTTGACGAGGCCTTCCACTCCTCGCTGGTGCATGGCATCGGCAACCAGGAAATGGCCCGTGTGCACGATGACATCACCGAGCGCATCCGCATCATTCGGCGCCTCGATTTCACCAAGGAAGCGCGGGTGGAGGCCACGTATGACGAGCACGCGCGCATCCTGCGTGCCATCACGCGGCGCCGTGCCGACGAAGCACAGCATCTGCTGCGCGCCCACATCGAGCAAAGTAAGCTGGAGGTGCGCCAGATTACCCTGGACATGCTCTACCAGGCCCGCCATCGGCTGGCCCGCGAGCGTCAAGCCTGAACGCCTGCGTTCAGACGCGGGAAATCAGCAGGTCAGGCAAGCGCTGCATCATCAGCAGGTCGCGGCTGTCGATCGGCAAGGTGTCGCCGTGGCCTACGAAACGATAGAACTGACCACTCAGTGTCGAGCGCACGCTCAAGGACCCGTGGCCGAGGTATTTCGCCTGGATGTCGGCTCCGCGGGCGCCATGGGCTGCAACACGGTGGGTGTGTGGGGTGGTGTGGTGAACGGCTGATCGGGCCGCGTCGTGCGACGTGGTGCGGCTGCCGAATGGGATCGGCTGCCTGGGGGCATGGGTTCTGGAAATCATGACTCACCTAGTATTGATGTTGAAGCGGCCCTCTCGGGACCGCCAACCCAGTGTGGAGGCGGAGTCAGACTTTGCCCATCCCTCGTGCTAGGGGCACACCGTCGCGCCGAGGCCTCAACCCCAGACCGTCAGCACGCCGGTGTAGCCATAGAGGTGGTTGCGTGCAATTTCGCCGCTGGCCAGCATGCCGACGAGCGGCACGTCACCCAGGGCGTGCTGGATGATCTGCATTTCCCCATGGGGGCTGCCGAAGTAGTTGCCGCCCCGACCCGTGCAGCTGATGTAGACCGCGCCGGCGATCGGGCGGCTCGGCCCGTCCGCAGGGTCGAATTCCTCGCGGATTTCGGCGCAGATGCGCACCAGATCCCGGCGGGCGGCATCGCGGTTGCGGTGGCAGAAGCTGAGCATCATGTCTTCGCGGGCCTCGTCGCCGATTGCCACCGCCTGGCGGTGCGGGTCCAGACCCACAATGTGGCGCACCCGGGTGTCGGCTCCGAGGATGTGGTCATGGTCCACCATGTCGCTGCCCTCATCGGTCAGCCCGACCAGGGTGTTGCGCACCTTGGGCAGGGCATCGCGCTGCAGCACCGACAAGGCCGTGGTGACCGGCAGGTCCAGATCCTTGAGCAGGCAGCTCAGGGCTGGCTCGCCATCGAGTTCATAGATCACGTTGCGGTCAGCAGATGTGATCTTGCGCGTCGGGCCCACCGTCTGGCAGCCCTGTGTGAGCCGTGACACCAGCTTGACGTGATCCGTGAACGCCACGCCCGAGAGCCCCCCGGTCCAGACACCCTGGTTGCGCGTGCCGTGCTGTGCCAGGGGGTCGAGTGCCAGATGGATCTGCCGCCCCTCCGTGCTGCTCATGCCGCCGAACAGGTAGCCGGTGGTGGTGCGCTGGGCCAACTCCTCGATGAGGTCTTGCGCATCCATCGTGGACGCATCGGCATGCACCTGCGCCACATGGGGCACGAAGTCGGCGCCCGGGCGCAGGGGCGGCAGGGGCTGGCGGCCCGAGAACACCCGGAAGTCGTCGTTGGGCATGGTCGACACCATGACGGCCAGCGCCGGCTCATCGATGTACTCCACCCCGGTTGACAGCACACCGTGCCCGATCGCCCCGACCCAGGCCACGCCGGGCAGACGTTCCTTGAGGCCCTTGATGATGCCTTCGGCTTGAGGAGCGAGTTGTTCGGTCAGGTAGCACCAGCCCAGCGTGGCCCCCATGGTTTCGACACCCTGGGGTACCAGTTGCGCCCAGATCAGCGACAGGGCCAGATCGGCCTGCGGGTGCATCGCATGGGCACAGAGAAACCGTGGCGCTTCGTGTGGCGGCACCGTTTCAGGGGTGGACGAGGTGTCGGTCATGCGGACGTGGGTTCGTTGGGCTGGGTTCAGCGCTTGGTTCGGGCGCTGGTGGTTTTGGTGCTGCGAGCTGCCTTGGCGGGCGGCTTGCTCGCCGCGGTGCGTTTGGTGGCCGGTTTGCTTGTGGCCTGCGCCGCGCGAGGCTGGCGTGCGGCGGCGGGTGCGCTGTCTGCAGACGCAGCCGCGTCAGGAACCACCTTCGCAGCCTGGACCGCCTGGCTGGCCATTTGGCTGAACTGTTCGGTCAGGGTGTTCCACCACTTCATCGGGTTGACCGTGGGCTCTGCAGCACCCTGGGCATCGGCTTGTGCATCGGAGGCGGGCTCGGGCTCCGGCGCGGGTGTCGGGGCCGCCGCTGAAGCCGCTGAGGCCGCGCGTGCCTTGAGCGACTCCCTGACGGCATCCATCGACACATTCATGCCGCGCAAGGTGGTGAGTGTCATGCGCTGGACTTCCAGCCCCTGGATCGTCATGGCGATCATGCGGGCGTTTTGCTCCAGCCAGAACTGCACGGTGCGCAGGTCCTGAATGCGTTTGTCGAGCTCTTCGGGGTCCAGGGTGGGCAGTCCCCATGTGGACGAGCCGCCTGAGCCTTGCGCGGCCTGCAGATTCGGCAGGGCGCTGCCAGCGGCTTTCATCCAGTCCTGAAAGAAGGACAGGCCGGCTTCGAGTCCACCAAAAGGGGAGCCTGACGATGAGCCAGCGCCGCCCGCAGCGGACGACGGGTCAGGGCGGGATCCATGGTTCGACATGACAAGTCTCCTGGGTGTTGGGTCATTGTGCCTTCAAGCACAAGCATAATCGCGTCCTTCATGCAACGCAGAGATCTTCTTCGCCAATTAAGTCTGGGTGCCGCCGCGCTGGCCTGGCAGCAGCTGTTTGCGCCGGGTGTGCGAGCGCAGATGCCGGTGCTCACCGATTGGCGTGAGAGCAACGAGATCTTCACGCTCGGCGTGGCCAGCGGCGAGCCGCGACCCACCTCGGTGGTCCTGTGGACCCGGCTGGCACCCCATCCGCGTCAGCGCGATGGAGGCATGCCGCTGGAATCCGTGCCGGTTCGCTGGGAGGTGGCCACCGACCAGCGCTTCACGCGCGTCGTCCGGTCCGGTTCGGTGATGGCAGACGCTGCCAGCGCCCACAGCGTGCACGTGGATGTCACCGGCCTGATGCCGGGGCAGGAGTATTTCTACCGTTTCGTGGCCGGTGGTCAGGTCAGCCCGGCCGGGCGCACCCGCACGGCCCCCGATCCCGAGTCGATGCCCGGGCGGCTGCGCATGGCGCTCGCCTCCTGTCAGCACTACGAGGCCGGGCACTTTGCCGTGCACCGCCACATCGCGGACAGCGATGTCGATCTGGTGCTGTTTGTCGGGGACTACATCTACGAGACGGAAATGCGCTCCTTCTTGCAGGTGCGCCGCCACCCGCACGTGTTCCCCGACGATGTCGCCAAGTTCACCTTGACGGACTACCGCCTGCACCACGCGTCGTACAAGCTCGACCCCAATTTGCAGGCCAGTCATGCCGCCCATCCCTGGCTGCTGGTCTGGGATGACCACGAGGTGCTGAACGACTATGCCGGGCTGACCGAGCCCGGTGGGCTGGACCATGCCGCGTTTGTCAAATTGCGGGCGGCAGCCTACCAAGCCTATTTCGAGCACTTGCCTGTGTCGCCCACGCGTTCGCCCGTGGCGGCCACCATGCGCATGCACGACCGCTACGAATGGGGGCAGTTGGCCGAGTTGTGGACGCTCGATACCAGACAGTTCCGCTCCTCGCATGTGTGCCAGGGTTGGCGAGGCCCCTCCAACGGACGGATGCTGCTGAACTGCCCTGCGGCC
This sequence comes from Aquabacterium sp., assembly GCF_041909175.1. GTDB lineage: Bacteria > Pseudomonadota > Gammaproteobacteria > Burkholderiales > Burkholderiaceae_C > Aquabacterium. Next base: position 74,407 of record NZ_JAYRDZ010000007.1, read on the forward strand.
AACGGCACGGAGCGCACCATGTTCGGGCCGGAGCAGGAGGACTGGTTGTCCGATGGACTCGCGTCGAGCACCCGCAACTGGAAGTTCATCCTGCAGTCGACCCAGATCAGCCCGGCGGGCCTGCGTCTGCCATTTGGCGAAAAGCTGCTTTACGGCGATGGCTGGGACGCTTTCCCCGCCGCGCGCGCACGCCTCATGGAGGCCATTGCGCAACCGCGTGTGCCTGGGGTGGTCTGCCTGGGCGGCGATGTCCATCGCCATGTGGCGGCCAATCTCCGTCACCAGCCGCAAGACCGGCGCTCGCCCGTTGTGGCCAGCGAGGTGGTCACGTCTTCGGTGACGAGCCGAGGACTCAGCGAGTTGCTGACGCAGTGGCTCAAGGCCAGCAACCCTGATGTCCTGCATATGCGCAGCGACGAGCGCGGCTATGTGCAGCTGGATGTCACCCCTGACCAGATTCAGGTGGACTTCAAGGGCACGGCCACACCGGTGAAGGCCGATGCGCGGCTGCACTCCCAGGCGCGCTTCGTGATCGAACACGCCACGCCCGGTCTGCGTCGAGTCTGAGCTTCAGCCTCGCAGACGGCTGTGGGCCGGCACGCTGGCCAGCAAAAACTCCATCTGGTCGACCAGGATGCGTCGCCCCCGCAGGATCATGTCTTCGTGCACGCTCGGTACATAAGGCAGGTAATACAACTGCCAGCCGAGTTCATCGAGTGTCCGGTTGCCTTTGCGACCGTTGCAGTTGCGACAGGCCGTGATGCAGTTCATCCAGGTGTCCTGCCCGCCACGTGAAGTCGGCACGATGTGTTCGCGGGTGAGTTCGGTCAGGGGAAAGTGCCCGCCGCAGTACGCGCACACCTGCCGGTCTCGCACAAACAGCTTGGGATTGGACAAAGCAGGGGCTTGCCGCCACGCTCGACTGGGTACCGCGCCATGCACGGCAATGATCGGGTGCAGTTCCAATCGGGACTGCAGGCCGGTCAGCCGCTGGATGCCGCCACGCAGCACCATGAAAGGCTCACCCAGTGTCCATGCGACACCGTCATTGGCATACACCACCGCCGCTTCTCTGGCCGACAACCAGGCCTGCGGACGGCCCGACACGTCGAGTTGCAGCACGTCCATGCACCCTCCATACAGGATTGCCTGAAACAGGATAGGCCAAGTTGTGTGAATTTCACAACCTTGGGCACCTAGATCGCTGTACTTTATGGACAACTGTCCTTTAAAACAGCTGTTAGGGAAAACCCTTGCGTCACCCCCTGGGCAGGGGTAGGGTGTGGGCCTCGACTGTCTAAAAAACGCCAAAAAAAGTGCAAGGCTTTCACACACACGCCACACTTTTCTGCAAAATAGAACGACCGTTCGTTTTATTTCGCCGGAGAGATCCTGTGTCCGATGTCGAGCCTCACCACGATGCCAAGCACGCCGCTGAATCAGCGGGGCGTGAGCGTGGCCGAGGCGCACACAAGGGGCAGCAAACCCGTGCGGCCATCCTCGAAGCGGCCTTGAGCCTCGCCTCCCAGATGGGCATCGAAGGCCTGTCGATCGGGGCGCTGGCTGAAGTCACCGGCATGAGCAAGTCGGGCGTATTCGCCCACTTTGGCTCGCGCGAAGAGTTGCAGATCTCCGTGATCCGCGAATACCACGAGCGGTTCGAGGAAGAGGTCTTCATGCCGGCCATCCAGCAGCCTCGGGGTTTGCCCCGTCTGCGCGCCCTGTTCGAGGGCTGGGTGGCCAAAGTGGCGACCGAAATCGATTCCGGTTGCATTTACATCAGCGGTGCTGTGGAATTTGACGATCGTCCTGGTCCGGTGCGCGACGCGCTGGCCGGCATGGTGGTCACCTGGCATGGCTCGCTGGTGCGCGCCATCCGCATGGCGATCGAGATGGGGCACCTGCGCCCTGACACCGACCCCATGCAGATGCAGTTCGAGATCCATGGCCTGATCCTGGCCCTCCACCACGATGCGCGTTTCCTGCGCTCACCGGAGGCACTGGATCGGGCTCACAAGGCGTTCGAGCGGGTCATTCAGTTCTATGCTGCTGATTCGTCCGTTTCGTCGCCCGGATTGGCCGTGCCGGTTGGCGCGGCCTCTGTTTAAACCGTCGCCTGGCCCTAGAGATCAGGTAATTCTTTTGTTCACTGAGCCTTTCTGACCGAGGAGCTTCACGATGCCTTCCTACAATCCTCCGCTGCGCGACATGCAGTTCGTCATCCACGAGCTGCTGGGTGCCGTTGACGAACTGAAAACGATCCCCGCTTATGGTGATCTGGACGCCGACACCGTCAACGCCGTGCTGGAAGAGGGCGGCAAGTTCGCCTCTGAAGTGCTGGCTCCGCTGAACCTGGTGGGCGACACCCAGGGTTGCAAGCTGAACAAGGAAACCCACGAAGTCACCACCCCGGACGGCTTCAAGGAGGCCTACAAGACCTTCACCGAAAACGGCTGGTCTGGTCTGAGCGTCGACCCTGAGTGGGGCGGCCAGGGCCTGCCGATGCTGGTCAACCAGGCCATCTATGAAATGCTGAACTCGGCCAACCAGGCCTGGACGATGTACCCTGGCCTGAGCCATGGTGCGCACGCCGCCCTGGAAGCCCACGGCACCGACGAGCAAAAGAAGACCTACCTGCCCAAGCTGACCTCTGGCGAGTGGACTGGCACGATGTGCCTGACCGAGCCGCACTGCGGTACCGACTTGGGCCTGCTGCGCACCAAGGCCGAGCCCCAAGCCGACGGCACCTACAAGATCACCGGCCAGAAGATCTTCATCTCGGCTGGTGAACACGACATGGCCGACAACATCGTCCACCTGGTGCTGGCTCGCCTGCCGGACGCACCTGAAGGCTCGAAGGGCATCTCCCTGTTTGCCGTGCCGAAGTTCCTGGTGAACGCCGACGGCTCGCTGGGCGCACGCAACAGCGTGTATTGCGGTGGTCTGGAACACAAGATGGGCATCCACGGCAACGCCACCGCCCAGATCGTGCTGGACGGCGCTGTCGGTACCCTGGTGGGCAAGCCCCACCGCGGTCTGCCTGCCATGTTCGTGATGATGAACGGCGCCCGTCTGGGTGTGGGCAACCAATCGCTGGGCCTGACCCAAGTGGCCTACGAAAACGCTGTGAACTACGCCAAGGACCGCATCCAGATGCGCGCCCTGTCCGGTGCCAAGCGTCCTGACCTGGCTGCCGACCCCATCATCGTGCACCCCGACGTCCGCAAGATGCTGCTGACCGCCCGTGCCTACGCTGAAGGCGCTCGCGCTCTGGTGTACTTCGTGGCCGTCGAACTCGACAAGTCGCACAACCACCCGGACGAAGCCGTTCGCAAGGAATCCGACGACACCGTCGCCCTGCTGACCCCGATCGTCAAGGCCTTCATCACCGACAACGCCTGGCTGTCGACCGTTCACTGCCAGCAAGTCTTCGGTGGTCACGGCTTCATCCACGAGTGGGGCATGGAGCAATTCGTGCGTGACGCCCGCATCAACATGATCTACGAAGGCACGAACACCGTGCAATCGCTGGACCTGCTGGGCCGCAAGGTGCTGGGCGACGCTGGCGCCAAGCTGACCAAGTTCGGCAAGCTGGTGTCGACCTTCGTGAAGGAAAACGCCGACAACGCCGCGATGCAAGAGTTCACCGTGCCGCTGGCCGAGCTGGGCAAGAAGGTGCAAGCCTTCACCATGGAAGTGGGCATGAAGGGCATGCAGAACCCCGACGAAGTCGGTGCTGCAGCTGTGGATTACCTGCGCGTGGTCGGCCACATGGTCTACTCGTATTTCTTCGCCCGCATGGCCAAGATCGCTCTGGAAAAGCAAGGTTCCGGCGACAAGTTCTACGCCGCCAAGCTGGCTACTGCTCGCTTCTACTTCGCCAAGCTGATGCCTGAAGTCGAGACCCTGATGGTCACGGCCAAGGCTGGCCTGAAGCCCCTGGTGGAAATGGACGAGGCCCTGTTCTAATCAGCGGCTGGCTCTTCAAGGGAGGCTCCTGAGCCTCCCTTTCTACCCAATCAACTTCCTATTTCCCTAGGAGAAGACATGAGTCAATTCAACGTGCGCAAGGTGGCCGTGCTGGGCGCCGGCGTGATGGGTGCCCAGATCGCAGCCCACCTGGTCAACTGCAAGGTGCCGGTCGTGCTGTTCGACCTGCCCGCCAAGGAAGGCCCGAAGAACGGCATCGTCACCAAGGCTGTCGAAAACCTGAAGAAGCTGAAGCCCGCCCCCCTGGGCGTGGTCGAAGACGCAGCGCTGATCCAGCAAGCCAACTACGAAGAGCACCTGGAAGTGCTGCGGGGTTGCGACCTGATCATCGAAGCCATCGCCGAGCGTCTGGACTGGAAGGAAGATCTGTACAAGAAGATCGCTCCCTTCGTCAATGACAAGGCCATCCTGGCCACCAACACCTCCGGTCTGTCCATCACGGCCATGGCCAACGTGCTGCCCGAGCAACTGCGTTCGCGCTTCCTGGGCATCCACTTCTTCAACCCCCCGCGCTACATGCACCTGCTGGAGCTGATCCCCACGGAGTACACCGCTCCCGTGGTCATCGACCAGCTGGAAACCTTCTCGACCTCCGTGGTCGGCAAGGGTGTGATCCGCGCTTATGACACCCCCAACTTTGTCGCCAACCGCGTGGGCGTGGCCGGCATGCTGCTGACCTTCCGCGAAGTCGAGAAGTCGGGCCTGGGCTACGACATCGTTGACGACCTGACCGGCAAGAAGCTGGGCCGCGCTTCGTCGGCTACCTTCCGTACCGCTGACGTGGTCGGTCTGGACACGATGGCACACGTCATCAAGACCCTGCAAAACGGTGCCAAGGATGACCCGTTCAACGGCGCCTTCGACACCCCTGCAGCCCTGACCTCCCTGATCGAGAAGGGCTTCCTGGGTCAGAAGACCAAGCAAGGTTTCTTCAAGAAGGAAGGCAAGACCATCCTGCAGTTCAGCGCTGCCACGGGTGAATACGTTGCTGCCGGCGGCAAGGCCGACAAGGACGTCGTCGAGATCCTGAAGAAGCCCGCCGCCGAGCGCCTGAAGGGTCTGCGCGAGTCTGCCAACCCGCAAGCTCAATTCGTGTGGGCCATCCTGCGCAACAGCTTCCACTACGCTGCTGTGACGCTGGACACCATCGCTGAATCGGCTCGCGACGTGGACTTCGCCATGCGCTGGGGCTTCGGCGCCAAGCAAGGCCCCTTCGAGCTGTGGCAAGAAGCCGGCTGGAAGCAAGTGGCTGAATGGGTGAAGGCCGACATCGACGAAGGCAAGGCCCTGTCCAAGGCAGCGCTGCCCGCCTGGGTGTTCGACGGCCGCGACGGTGTGCACACCGCCGAAGGTTCCTGGTCTGCCAAGGCCAGCAAGTACGTGCCGGTGCGCGACCTGCCTGTCTACAAGCGTCAGTTCTTCCGCGAAAACGTGCTGGGTTCCAATGCGCCGAGCGCTGCCACCGCTGGCAAGACCCTGTTCGAAGACGCCGCCATCCGCCTGTGGACCCTGGACGACGAAGTGGTCATCGCCTCGATCAAGTCCAAGATGCACACCATCAGCGCTGAAGTGACCGCCGGCCTGTCCAAGGGCCTGGAAATCGCTGAAGACGGCTACAAGGGCCTGGTGATCTGGTCGCAAGAAGGCCCGTTCTCCGCTGGTGCCGACCTGCAGTCCATGATGCCGGCCTTCATGCAAGGCGGCGGCAAGGCCATCGCTCCGTTCGAGAAGCAACTGCAGGACTTCATGCTGTCGCTGCGCTACTCCAACGTCCCGACCGTTGCAGCCATGCACGGTCTGGCCCTGGGTGGTGGTTGCGAACTGGCTGTGCACGCTGCCAAGCGCGTGGCTGCCATGGAAACCTATGTGGGTCTGGTCGAAGTCGGCGTGGGTCTGATCCCCGGCGGCGGCGGTCTGGCTTACCAGGCGCGTCGCTCCGCTGAGCTGCTGGAAACCTCCAAGGGCGTGTCGGGTCAGACCCCGGTCGACCTGATGGCTTACGTCAAGGAATACTTCCAGGCTTCCGCCATGGCCAAGGTGGGTACCTCGGCCATCGAAGCCCGCAAGTTCGGCTACCTGCTCGACAGCGACGTGATCGTGCCGCACAAGGATGAAGTCCTGTACGTCGCCATCGCTCAAGCCAAGGCCATGTACGAGTCGGGCTACCGCGCGCCTGCCAAGAAGCTGTTCCCGGTGGCTGGTCGCAACGTCAAGGCCACGCTGCAATCGTCGCTTATCAACATGCGTGACGGTGGCTTCATCTCGGCCCACGACTACTACATCAGCTCCTGCATCGCTGACGTGCTGACCGGCGGTGACGTCGATGCCGGTACCCTGGTGAGCGAGGAATACCTGCACGCCCTGGAGCGCAAGCACTTCTGCGCCCTGCTGGACAACCCCAAGACGCAAGAACGCATCATGGGCATGCTGTCGACCGGCAAGCCTGTCCGCAACTGATCGATCGGAGACAAACACATGTCTAAACAACTTCGTGACGTTTACGTCGTCGCTGCCACCCGTACCCCGATCGGCAAGTCTGGCCGCGGCGTGTTCAAGAACACCCGTCCGGACGATCTGCTGGTGGCCACCATCAAGAACGCCCTCAAGCAAGTTCCCACGCTGGACCCTGCTGCCATCGAAGACGCCATCGTTGGCTGCGCGATGCCTGAAGGCGAACAAGGCATGAACGTGGCCAAGATCGCCACGCTGCTGTCGGGCCTGCCCAAGACTGTGGCCGGTGCCACCGTGAACCGCTTCTGCGCGGCCGGTATCACCGCCGTGTCGATGGCTGCTGACCGCATCCGTGTCGGCGAAGCCGAAGTCATGATTGCCGGTGGTGTGGAATCCATGTCCATGGTGCCCATGGGCGGGGCCAAGCCATCGTTCAACCCCGCCGTGGTGAACATCGACGAAAACGTCGGTATCGCCTACGGCATGGGCATGACCGCCGAGAAGGTGGCCGAGCAGTGGGGCATCACCCGCGCCGAGCAGGACGCTTTCGCGACCGAATCGCACCGCCGCGCCATCGCCGCTCAGCAAGCTGGCTTCTTCGACGCTGAAACCACCCCGATCGAAGTCGAAGTGCGTACGCCGAACCTCGAAACCGGCGAAGTGACCATCACCAAGAAGGTCATCAGCCGCGACGAAGGCGCGCGTCCTGACACCTCCGTGGAAGGTCTGGCCAAGCTGCGTCCTGTGTTCGCTGCCAAGGGTTCGGTCACGGCCGGTAACTCGTCGCAGACCTCTGACGGCGCTGGCTGCCTGATCCTGGCTTCGAAGGAAGCTTGCGAGAAGTACGGTCTGAAGCCGCTGGCCAAGTTCGTGGCTTTTGCCGTCAAGGGCGTGCCGCCTGAAATCATGGGTATCGGCCCGATCGAAGCCATCCCCAAGGCCCTGGAATACGCTGGCCTGAAGGCCTCCGACATGGACTGGGTTGAGCTGAACGAAGCGTTCGCTGCGCAATCCCTGGCCGTGCTGAAGGATCTGGACAGCAAGGGTTACGTGCTGGACCGCGCCAAGGTCAACCCGATGGGCGGCGCGATCGCGCTGGGTCACCCCCTGGGTGCAACCGGTGCCATCCGTGCAGCCACCGTGGTTCACGGTCTGCAACGTACCGGCGGCAAGTACGGCATGGTGACGATGTGTATCGGTACCGGCCAAGGCGCTGCTGGCATCTTCGAGCGCGTCGACAGCCTGTAATCGGCCGCATCGCCTCCACTTCAGAAAGCCCGCCTCGTGCGGGCTTTTTCCTGTCATGCCCATGCAAGCGCTGACTCTTCACACTCAGGATGGACGGTCCCTGAGGGTTCGTGTCTACGAGCCCGATGTAGCGCCGCGCCGCGCTGTGCTGTTGACCAATGCCATGGGCGTGCCCCAGCGCTTTTATGAGCCGTTTGCATGCTGGCTGGCGTCGCATGGCCTGGCGGTGATGACCTTTGACTGGCGCGGTACGGGTGAGTCGGCTCCGCGGCGCATGCGGGGCTATCGCGCCAGCATCACCGATTGGGCCACGCAGGACCTTCCGACCGTGGTCGATGCCCTGTGTGCGCGCTGGCCGGACCTGCCACGCACCTACGTCGGGCATAGCCTGGGTGGGCAATTGTTTGGCTGGCTGGATCAGCCCGAGCGCTTTGATCGTGTGGTGACCGTGGCCAGTGGCAATGGCTACTGGCGCATGAACGCGCCCGCTGTGCGTCGCCGTGCGCCCTTGCTGTGGTGGGGGCTGGCTCCGCTGGGGATCGCCGTGGCGGGCTATTTCCCCGGCAGGCGTCTGGGGGCCGTGGGGGATCTGCCGGCTGCGGCCATGTGGCAATGGCGGCGGTGGTGCCTGCATCCTGACTACCTCGGTGCCGAGGGCGAAGCGGTTCGACATCGGTATGCTCGGGTCTCGGTCCCGATCACCGCCGTGCTGTTCGATGATGATGAACTGATCAGCCCGGACGGGGTTCGCCATCTGTATCGACTGTATGCCCAAGCTCCGGTACGCTTTGAGCACCTGTACCCGGCTCGTGAAGGCTGGCCCCGCATGGGTCATTTCGGCCTGTTCAAGGCCTCCTCCGCCTCGATCCTGTGGCCGCGTATGCTGCACTGGATCGAATCCTGATTTCCGAGAACCTATTCGATAAGGAGACCTGCATGTCTGACGACATCCTGATGCATCGCGAAGGCGGTGTCATGACGCTGACTTTCAACCGCGTCGACAAGAAGAATGCCATCACCACCACGATGTACCTGGACCTCGCCAATGCGCTGCGTGACGCGGCGCAGGACGACAGCGTGCGCGTGGCCGTGCTGCAAGGCGCCGTCGAGGTGTTTTCTGCTGGCAACGACCTGGCTGATTTCCTGAAGAACCCGCCGAATGCCGACGCCGTCGAGCAGGCGCCGGTGATCCAGTTCCTGGAAGCGATTCGCACCTTCCCGAAGCCCCTGGTGGCCGGCGTGTGCGGTCCTGCCGTCGGGATCGGTGCCACGATGCTGCTGCACTGCGATCTGGTTTATGCGGGTGACAACGCCGCTTTCAGCCTGCCGTTCGTGAACCTGGGTGTGTGCGCCGAAGGGGGCTCCAGCCTGCTGCTGCCCATGCTTTCGGGCTACCAGCGTGCCGCCGAGAAGTTGCTGCTGGGCGAAGCGTTCTATGCGGAAGAGGCGCTCGACATGGGGCTGGTGACCCGTGTGCTGCCGCCGCATGAAGTGGCCGCCTATGCCCAGGCCCAGGCGACCAAGCTGGCGGCCAAGCCCTCTGAATCGCTGCGTGTCACCAAGGCTCTGATGAAGCAGCCTCAACCCGGTCTGCAAGGCGTGATGGTCGAGGAAATTCGCCATTTCTGCCGCTTGCTCAATGGCCCGGCCGCCAAGGAAGCGATCCAGGCCGTGATGGAAAAGCGCAAGCCGGACTTCTCCAAGTTCTGATCGGCGGGCGCTGGGACGAGGTGGCTGGACGCTTTGTCTCAGGCCTGTTATGGTGTCAATGAGGAAAAATGACATTGATGCCATGAACCGGCCATCGCGCTCCAGCCAAATGCTCTGGGCGGCCCTGTGTGCCGTCTGGTTTGCTGCGCTCGCGCCCACGCTGGCGAACGTGCTCGCAGCACAGGGGCGCATCCATGTCGAGGTCTGCAGCGCATCCGGCATGCGTTTCATCTCGGTGGACACCGGCTCGCATCATCGCCTGCCGGCGACGCCACTGAGCAAGCACTGCCCTTATTGCCTGCTCCAGCAAGACATCATCGCGCCGCCATTGGCATCGATCCAGTCTCTGGAACGGCGTGATCTGTCCTATGCCAAGGTGGCGGCAGCCGAGGTCTTCGGCTTGCGCCATGAGGGGTGGTATCTGCTGCCCTCACGTGCGCCTCCTCTTCAAGCTTGAATCCTGGCTCCGGTGTCCGGAGCCTCCATGGGTGCCGCCGCGCACCGTGTCGATTCAATTGCTGACCTGAGGAGGTCATATGTCGCATGCTGCCCCCCAAACACTGGCCGCCAAGGCCATTCTGCATGAGCCAGGCGAGCAGGGCCAGGTCTGGCGCCTGATGGACGGCGCCCTCCGTCTCGACGAAGTCGATGCTTCGGGTGATCGCCGTTTCGCCGGCTTGCTCCTGCCCGGTGACCTGGTGGGGGGTGAAATGCTCACGCTGGGTGTGTATGCCATGCGGGCGCAGGCCCTGGTGCCGGTTCGGCTGTTACCCGTGCAGTCCACCCAGGGGGCGCCCGTCTCGCCTGAGGCCGCGCTGCAGTCATTTGTCCGCATGCAGCAGCGCACGGCGGCACTGATGTCGATGCGCAGTGGCACCGCCGAAGAGCGGGTGTCCCGGCTGATTCTGCTGCTGGCCGGTCACGACGATGACCGGGTGGTGCTGCCGATCCTGAAGGACATGGCCGACATCACCGACCTCGCCATGGAGTCGGTGTCCCGCGTGATGTCCAAACTGAAGCAGGCCGGAGCCCTGATCGAGCGTGGCCGTCGTCATCTGTTTGCGCTCAGGCGTTCGCAGCTGCTGGCGTCGCCCAGTCAGTTCGCCTTGATGGGGTCCTGAAAGCCGTTGGCACGGAAGGTCAGCACCAGGGTGTCCCGCCAGCCATGTCCATCCAGAGGCTGAATGGGGGTCGACTCGTGGATCACCTGATCGTCCGCAATCAGCAGCACGGACCAGGGCTGGTGCAGGGTGAAGCGTACGCCGCGGGGGCCATCGGCTTCGAACACGCGGGTTTCACCACCCTTGATCTGGTGGCGCCCCAGCATGATCACGGCCACGAAGTCGACGCCGTCACGGTGGGCACCTTCCGGCGTGGGCCGGCCAATGCCGCCTGCCGTGTCGACACGGAACTGGTGCGCTTCGACATACCAGCGGTCTGCCGGTTTGACCTGGGCCAGCAACTGGCCCAGTTGGGTGATCAAGGCCAGCCAAAGTGGGTGCTGGCTGACTTCCGGGCGGACGGGTTCGAAATGGCGTTCGATGCCGCCGTGCAGGGCGTTGTAAGTGACGGGTTGCCAGTGTGGGCGATGCGGCACCTGCGTGGTCGTGCCGGCAGCGGGGTCGACAATGAAGCTGCTGTGGCGGCGGAAACGATAGCGGCCGCCATCTCGCAGGAAGTTGTCTGGTGGCAGGTCCGACCACGAATCGCGAATCGGTGCCAGTGAGGCAGAGTCGGTGTGCAGCCAGTGCTGCAATGCATCGGCTTCCACCACCGCCCAGCCTTGCTGATGCAAGGTCGTGGGTACGGCTTCAATGGGGGTGGGCTTGATGGGATCCATGCCCCAATGGTCTCACGATCCATCAGGGGCTGTTTCGATCAGGGTCAGACTCAGCGCGCTTTGAGATCGTCGCCTTCGACGGTCACTTTGGCGCCCACCTTGAACTCATGGTCCACGGTGAACTTCTTGATGGTGCCGTCTTCCATCTTGACCGTCGTCTTGTAGACGGTCTTTTTCTTCAGGTGCTTTTCAACTTCGTTGCCAGCGTAGCCACCTGCTACGGCGCCACCAATGGTGGTGACCGTGTTGCCCGAACCCTTGCCAAACTGGTTGCCGACCAAGCCGCCGACGACGGCCCCGCCCACGATGCCAAGCCCAGAGCCCTGGCCTTTGACCTCTTTGGCCGTGACGGCGGTGACGACACCGCAGTGCGAACAGGCTGTCGCACTGGCAGCGCTGGCTGCATGCGCAGTGGGTTTGGATGCAGCGCTGGCGGTGGTGGTCGCGAAGGCGCGACCGCCGATCAACAGGCCTCCAGCGACCAAAGTCAGGCCGACCAACCAGCTCAACTGGCGCATCACACGTTGTTGGCGGGCCTGCTGGGACTGCGCGATCGCCAGCGCGCGGGCTGTCGGATGGGCTGTGCGTGACATGGTGTGACTCCTCAGTGAATGGCTGTGCAGCTTCAGTTTAGGCCGTCAACTCACCAATTGCACGTGACAGCTGCAACTTACTGTTTGATTTCTGGCGTTTGCTCGCCAAAAGGACGAGGCTTGCCGTGGCTGTCAATGGCCACGTAGGTGATGTTGGCCTGGGTGACTTTCACCACGATCGGGTTGTCCGGGCGGCGTTCGGCCCAGGCTTCGACGTGCATCGTGATCGATGTTCTCCCCACCCGCACGACCCGCGCATACAGGGACAGCACGTCACCGACCGACACGGCCGACTGGAACGAAAACTCATTGACCGAGACGGTGACGACGCGCCCGCGCGCAATGCGTGCCGGGAGAATGCAGCCTGCGAGATCTACCTGCGACATGATCCAGCCACCAAAGATGTCGCCATTGCCGTTGGCATCCTTCGGCATGGGCATGACCCGCATCACCAGCTCCATGTCTTCCGGCATGTCTGGGGGTGTGAGCAAAATGGGCTTGTAGGAGGATTCAGCAGTCATGAAGATTCCCGTCGACAATCGACAGCATTGTTAAGACAGAACGACAACGATTGTTCCAGAATGCGACGCCACGAGCACAGCCCCCGCGCCGAAAACCCGTCATCTGCCACAGATAAGCACCATCGGTCCGACCGGGAGACGCTGGCACGCCTGTGGCCTTACCTCTGGGCCTATAAGGGGCGGGTGATCCTGGCCCTGGCCTTCATGATCGGGGCCAAGCTGGCCAATGTGGGCGTACCGGTGCTGCTCAAGAGTCTGGTCGACCGTCTGGCCCCACATCCTGGCTCGGCCCAGGCACTCATGGTGGTGCCGGCAGGGCTGTTGCTGGCCTATGGCTTGCTGCGCCTGTCGACGTCGGTATTCACCGAGTTGCGCGAACTCATCTTCGCACGTGCCACCGAAGGGGCCTCGCGCCGCATTTCGCTGGAGGTCTTTTCCCACCTGCACGCACTGAGTCTGCGATTTCACCTGGAGCGCCAGACCGGTGGCATGACGCGTGACATTGAGCGTGGCACCCGGGCGGTCAACTCGCTCATCTCCTATTCGCTCTACAGCATCATCCCGACCTTGATCGAGGTGGTGCTGGTGCTGACCTTGCTGGCCACCAAGTTCGACATGACCTTCGCGTGGATCACCCTGCTGGCGCTGGTCTGCTATGTGATCTTCACGGTGACGGTGACACAGTGGCGCACCCGGTTTCGCCGCGAAATGAACGAGCTGGACTCCAAGGCCCAGAGCAAGGCCATCGACTCCCTGCTGAACTACGAAACCGTCAAGTACTTCAACAACGAAGCCTTCGAGGCGCGTCGTTATGACGACAGCCTGGACCGCTACCGTGCCGCGGCCATCCGCAGCCAGCGCACGCTTTCCATGCTCAACACCGGGCAGCAGCTCATCATCGCGGCGGGCTTGATTGCCATGTTGTGGCGCGCCACCGAGGGCGTGGTGGCGGGGCGCATGACCGTGGGTGACCTGGTCATGGTCAATGCCTTCATGATCCAGCTCTACATCCCGCTGAACTTCCTGGGCGTGATCTACCGTGAGATCAAGCAGGCGCTGACCGACCTGGACAAGATGTTTTCGCTGCTGGAGCGCGAGCGTGAAGTGGCCGACGCACCTGATGCCAAGCCCTTGCTGCTCAAAGGTCCTCCGGTCGTCCGGTTCGAGCATGTCGACTTTGCGTATGACCCGTCCCGGCCCATTCTTCATGATGTGAGCTTCGAGATCCCCGCTGGGCAGACCGTGGCCGTGGTGGGCGCCTCTGGTGCGGGCAAATCAACCCTGGCGCGCCTGCTCTATCGTTTCTATGATGTGAGCGCAGGTGGTCAGGCGGGCCGCATCACGGTCAATGGCCACGACATCCGCCAGCTGACGCAGGACAGCCTGCGCCGCCAGATCGGCATCGTCCCGCAGGACACGGTGCTCTTCAACGACACCGTGGCGTACAACATCGCCTACGGCCGCCCCGAGGCCAGCCGGGAAGAGGTGGAGGCTGCTGCCCGGGCCGCGCACATCCACGATTTCATCGTCAGCACCCCGAAGGGTTACGACACCATGGTCGGCGAGCGGGGGCTCAAGCTCTCAGGCGGGGAAAAGCAGCGGGTGGCCATTGCCCGCACCCTGCTGAAGAACCCGCCGATCCTGGTGTTCGACGAGGCGACGTCGGCCCTGGATTCAGCCAACGAGCGCGCCATTCAGGCTGAACTGGCGGCTGTTGGGCAAGGCAAGACCGTTCTGGTCGTGGCGCACCGGTTGTCCACGGTGGTCAACGCGCACGAGATCATCGTGATGGGGCATGGCCGCATCATCGAGCGCGGCACCCATGCCCATTTGCTGGCCGCCAACGGCCGCTACGCCGAGATGTGGCGCCTGCAGCAGGCTGGTCACGCAGACGCATCGGACTGAGGCGCAGGAAACATTCACTTGCATCTTCCCCCCGTGGGTGGGAAGGCTCCCGAGAACACCTGACGGGATGATGGGCGGCCGCGTTTACGGACGCGTCACGAACAATCACAACATCAGGTGGAACATGGATATCACGGGCGCTCTGGCGCAGGCCGGAGGGGCGGCTTCGCTTTGGACGCAAACCGCCAGTGCCCTGCGAGGCCTGGCTGACGAGGCCCTGAACCGGCTGTGCGCCGCCATTCGGTTGGGCCAGTCGACGCGGCTGCTGCAGATGGACACCGCGCTGCCAGATGGCAGCCTGGTGGTCGAGCGCATGACCCTGCGCGAAGCCGTGCATGCCCACGAGCCCCTGTGGGCCGACGTGGATTGCTTCAGCACGTCAGCGCACCTGGAACTCAAGGCACTCATGGGTGCGCCCGCCACCTTGCGGCTGGTCCTGGCGGATGGCAGTCACCGCATCTGGCAAGGGGTGGTTGCACAGGCCGCGCAATTGGGCTCGGACGGCGGGCTGGCCCGCTACCGGGTGGTGCTGGCCGCATGGACGCACTGGTTGCAGCACCGGCGCGATGCCCGCATCTTTCAGGACCAGACCGCGCAGGACGTGGTCTCGATGGTGTTCCAGGCCTACCCGGCGGCGGCCTTCCGGTTCGATGTGGCTTCTCCTGGGCCCATGCGGGCCTTGACGACGCAATACCGGGAGACGGATTGGGCCTTTGCCTGCCGCCTGATGGCCGACGAGGGCTGGAGCTGGCGGCTGGAGCACGACCCCGCCGAAAAAGGGCGCCACGTGCTGGTGGTGTTCGATGGCCAGGCCACCTTGCCTGACCTGGGGCCGTTGCGGTTCGGGCGTACCGAGCTGAGAAACCAGGGAGGATTGTCGGAAGACACCATCACGGCCTGGTCTCTTGGGCAGGTGGTCACGCCCAATGCCCTAACCATGGCCTCGTGGGATGAGCGCAGGGTGGGCAGCCTCCACAGCGAAGCTGGGGCACTGGGTACGCATGGCGAGGTGCCCACCCTGGCTATGGACCTGCTGGGTGGAGAGCGTCGCCACGCCGATGGGCGGGTGGACGACGCCCAGCCAGGTAGCCAAGACGTGGCGCAGGCGAGGGCAGATGCGCGCATGGCGGCACTGGCCTTGCACCACGTCACCGTGCAGGCACAAGGTGCGGTGCGGGCGCTGCGCGAAGGGGGCAGCTTCACGCTGACGGGGCACCACCAGAGCCACGCAACGGGGGCGTCAGCTTACGACGTGCTGACGGTCACACATGAAGTCGTGAACAACCTGGGCTCAGAGGTCGCCGACATCCTGCAGGTGCCTGAATTCGAACAAGGCAGCTACCGCAACCGATTTGATGCCGTGCCGGCAGGCACTCGGGTGGTCCCTTTGCCCCATGCCAAGCCCACCGCCCCTGGCCCCCAGTTGGCTGTGGTGATGGCGAAAGCTGGCGAGCCACTCACTTGCGACCGTGACGGCCGCATCCGGGTGCAGTTTGCATGGCAGCGAGGTGCCGTGCCCTGGGCTGGGGGGCTACCGGGGGCGACATCGCCCACAGGCCTGCAAACAGGGCATGCCCCTGGCGACGAGGGCAGCGGTGCCTGGGTGCGCGTGGCGCAGCATCTGGCCGGGCCCAATTGGGGTGGTGTGTTCACCCCGCGTCAGGGCACCGAGCTGCTGGTGGATTTTGTCGACGGGGACATCGATCGCCCGCTGGTGATCGGACAGTTGCACAACGGTCAGCACGATCTGCCCTGGCCTGCAGGTGACGAGTCAGGCGCCAACCATGCCGGGGTGCTGTCTGGCTGGCATCACCCGCATCTGGATGGTGCGGGCAGCAACCAATGGCTGGTCGACGACACAACCGGGCAACTGCGCATGCGGCTGGTGTCGCAGGGGCCGGTGAGCGGCTGGCATGAACTGGGGCTGGGTTACCTCATTCAGCAAAGTGGGGGTGGCGGCGCCGGGCATGCGCAGCGCGGCACCTGGCTGGGTGAAGGGTTTTATGGGCACACCGATGGCTGGGCCGTGGTGCGAGCCGGGCAAGGGCTGCTGCTGAGTACCAGTCAACGCGGCCAGCTCGGGGCCAGTGTCACCGGCACGCAGATGGATGCAGCAGAAGCCGTCGCCCAGTTGAAGGCTGCGCGCGAGCTGGCAGAGGCCCTGAGTGCCAGCGCACAGCACCAGGGCGCACAGGTGCTGTCGAGTGCCGCAGACGGACAGGCCTGGCAACATCACACCGACCAGATGGACCCGCAGGCGCAGGGGCGTTTTGAAGGCGATGTCAACGGGCATGCGGCGCGCAAGGCCCAAGGTCGAGCGCTGGGTGACCCGGTAGAGCGCTTCGCCAGCCCCCTGCTGCACCTCGATACGCCAAGCACCGCCACCTGGGTGACACCCACCAGCATCAGCCTGTTCAGTGGCGCGGACACCAGCCTGGTCAGCCAGGGCGATGTGCAGATGAGCAGTGCACACACCGTCAGCAGTGTCAGCGGCCAGACCACCAGCCTCTATACCCATGCAGGTGGCATCCAGGCCATCACGGCCAACGCAGCCTTGAGCCTGCGTGCCCACACCGATGCACAGCAGATCTGGTCAGACCAGAATTTGACCGTGCAGAGCACCACCGACGAGATCCGCATTCAGGCGAACAAAGCCATCACCTTGACGGCCGGGCAAAGCCAGATCGAGATCAAGGGGGGCGACATCACCTTCACTTGTCCGGGGACGTGGACCGTGAAGGGGGGGGCGCATGAGTGGGGAGGCGGTGGCGCTGGGAGTGTTTCGTTGATGGCGTTGCCGGCAAGAGCGGTCGCCAGCGTGTTGGCTTCCAGTGTCGGGCCGTCATTGGAGCCGCCACGCTACAGCGAAGCTTTAGGGTTTACCGATTACCCCTCAGCATGGCTTCCGTTCGGCGGCGACAAGCAGGTCGTGGTCTATGACGGGACAAAGCGGATTGGTTGCTTGTCAGCGGGACACGAGGATGAGTTCACGGCAAGTCTGTTTACGAGCGATTCCCAAAAAGTCAGATATGCATTGACCATTGGAGACGGATGGGCTCTTGAGCAAGGCGTCGAAATCGCGACAAATGATGATGACTTGGATGCCGAGTCGGGTGATGGGGATGGCAATGATGACTGAAGGGGTTATTCGGGATCCATATTTGGTCCGCAAAGGTGACACTCTTGGCATGATCGCAAAGCGTTGTGGCAAGTCTTTGCAAGAGTTGTGTGTGCTGAACAAAATCAGCAACCCGCATCAGCTTGAAGTGGGGCAGACGTTGTATCTTTCAAATGAAACGGCTTTTGGAGTCAGTGTGCTGTTTCTCGATGCGCTGCGTCACCCTATTGAAAACCTTCGGTACAAGATCAGGTTTGATGGCCAAACCAGTGTTGGTCAAACACCTGCTAACGGTGCAGCTAAGAGGGTTACAACGAAATCCGCAAAGTCCCGCGTGGAGGTGCTGGTACAAGATCTGCATGGGGAATGGATCAATGTGTGCCAAACCGCGTCGGACTATGGCCATAAGCTGATCACATTGGTAAGCGGGGCATTGGTGTTCAATGGCTTAACCCAGCTTCACCCTAAAGGCGCCCCCAGCAAGCCTGATGCAGACGGCAAAAAGGCTGGGGTGGGAAAAGGGGCGGCAGATAAAAATAACTCGAATCTGAAAATAAATAAAGTGAAGGGCAAGAGTGGGCAGGCGGTCATTCAGGTCGGGGTCGACATGCCTGAAGGGTTGATGAAGCTGTTTGATCTGTACAAGGACGCGCCAATATCTGAAAAGCAATGGAGCAGTGCCGCCGAAATTCTGTCTTGCGAAGTCGCTGTTTTGAAGGCTATTGCAGAAGTTGAGACCAAGGGGGCTGCATTTTGGCGACTTAATGCTACAGATGGCAAGCAAGTGCCTAGCATCCTGTTTGAGCGACATTGGTTCAAGCGATTGACCAAAGGGGTCTATGACAAGACGCACCCAGACATTTCTGGGCCAGCCTATACCTCAAGTAAGGACGCGGCCGCGGCGGATCGGTATGGTTCGCACTCGGCGAGCTATCTTCGATTGGTTAACGCGTATCGTTTGGATCCCGAGGCGGCCTTAGCGTCTTGCTCCTGGGGGAAATTTCAGATCATGGGTGGAGAATTCTCAAATTGTGGTTTGCGATCGGCAAGTGCTTTGGCGGCCCTGATGTGTGGCGGTGAGTCAACGCAGATCGAGTTGTTGTCAGGATTCATACGGCACAAGGCGAATGGCAAGCTATGGAAGGCAGTACAGGATAAGGATTGGGCCAATATCGCTCGTTACTATAACGGGGGTGGGTACAAGAAAAATGCTTATGACACCAAGATGCATGCAGCTTATGAAAAAAATAGTTCTCGCCAAACTTAAATATTTTTGTGCCTTGATTGCGCTGTGTGTGGTTCAGGTCGGTGTGCGCGCGGAAATTGTTTTGGATGATAATTTTCCGTGGACTGAGCAAGAGGTGGGGTTTGGTCTCGCTGGTGTCCACAACTTTGAGGCTGCAATCAATCGGGATCAGGTTGCTCAGGGTTTTGAGGCCAAGGACTATTACGAAACCATCAATTTTTTTCGTATGCTCTGGAACGATAAGGTGTACTACGTTGCGGGAGCGCAGATTGTGTCAAGAGAGCAAAATGCTGCCCGAGACGCTGCCTTGGCTCGAAGCAAACGTTCTGTTCCAATTCCTGGTGGAGGTGTTTGTGCCCTGTTTGTCTATGATAAAGACCTGAAACAGGTGGCAAAGCATGAGGTCAAGCTTAACGAGGCAAATGGCCATACATGGTGCAATGGTGCGCGCGCACTCGCTCGAGTGAAGGGGCAAGATGCGCTGCTTTTTTCCATTAGTTATTACCTGACAGACAAACCTGTTGCAACAAAATCACAGGATATCGGAGGCGGTTGGCGCTATATGACTGTGCTTTTGAGATTGCGTGAGCGGGAGGGGCGGGTATTGATTGAGCAAGACGATGCTTGCCTAGGTAACCCTAATAAGATCCAAGATCTCTCCTCGGCGAGGAAGGCGCTGGTCGCGTGCAATTAGTATTTGCCGTGGCGGCATGACTCTATTTCTTGGGGTGGTTTTTTTATGGGCGCCTCATGCGGAATGAGGCAAGGAGTCCCGTTGTCACATGGCAATGCTCCATTTTCTAAAGCCGAAGTGGTCCGCAGTCAAGATCACCGAAGAGGATCGTGCGCGCCAGTTCTGGCTTCGCAAGCGCAGAACGAGTTACACCGCCTGGAAGAGGTGCAGGGATGCTTACGCTGTGTACGTCGAATTGATTGAGCGGCAATGCAAGGAAGAGCCCATAGGGCAGATGGGCGCCATTGCGTTGGCAAAAGAGGTTGCGGGTGTCGAGAAGTTAATTTCTGAAGGCGTGTTGCCCAAACATGCCATCAATGGAATAGAGAGGTCATATCAGACCGAATGGACCTCATCCGTTTACGCCACCGCGCTGCGAGGTCTGTCGCTTTACGACAAAGGTCTGGCGCTGCTCAAGCAAGGTGACCGGTCGGTTTTCCAGCACAACAGCCGTGGCTTTCTGGAGGACGCCTATCACTACGCCGATCACGAGTACCAGATGTATGTACTGGGTGGCCGCAATGGCGGAGACGGCATGGTTTACTACGGCAAGTATGTGGCCGCCATCAAGGCTTCACTGGTGTGGGCTAGTGAGGTGGCCGGTTTCGCTGCCGGCGGTTTGCAAGACAAGATGGCCAACCTGTCTGCAGGCGTGATCTGGGAAGACACCAGAGAGGTTTACGACCCAAAGGAGAAGAGGCGCAAACGCATCCTCGGCTCGAGTGATCAGTGGCAGCGGGATACCATTCACCTCAAGGAGTTGCCCCGTGTGCCGAGTCCTGTGGCGGATGTGCTCGTGAGAACGGGGGAGTCGTGTCCTGTTTTTGGGATCTACGAGGCACAAGTCAAAGATGGCCTCATGGTCTACATGTGCGCTGGCGAGGGGGCCTATCGCTATGGCGAGCCGCGTGCATATTCAGGAGGTGGTCAGCCCATCACCTGGCGCCTGATCTGGGAGGACCAGCGGTACGTCGATGGCGTCATGCCTCCTGAGGAGGCTGACTACTACCCCGAAACGCTGACGCCGCCAGATTTTTCTCACTTTGTTGGAGAGGATCTGGAGAACGACTGGAACTCAAACCAGTTGCTTGTTGCTCACACGGGTGAGCCTGCACCGCTGACCGGTCGCTGGGCTGCGAGAGACGACCTGCGCGGGACGGTGTACTGGCGCAAAGGCGACCCGCTGCCGCACAACCAGGGGCAAGACGTGGATTGGGTGTACTCAGGCGCCTGATGCCGTGCATATCGGCAAAAAAAGGAGGCCCTCAGGCCTCCTTTGTGATGAAGCCCATCAATTCTTTGGGCTCACCTGAATGAACGGGGTGGCGCCGCCCGTCACACCGGGCAACTTGCCGTCCCATTTCTCGATGGCTGCACGCTCGTTTTCAATCTTGCGCAGTTGCAGCAGGTCCGGTGTGATTTGCTGGCGCTGCAGGGCCAGGGCATCGGCTTCGGCCTTGGCGCTGGCCACCTTCTGCTTGGCTTCCACCTCGATGCGCTGCAGGTCGCGTTCGGCCTTGAGCTTGTCCTGTTCGGCTTTCACCTTGGCCTCGATGGCTTCGGAGAAGGAGCGCGAAAACGCGAAATTCACGATGGCGAATTCGTCGAGCACCAGACCGTGGCGTTCCATCTTCTGGCGCAGCAGGCTGCCAATGGCATCACGCACTTCGGTGCGGCGGGAAATCAGCTCTTCTGCGGTGAAGCGTGCGGTCACGGCCTTCACGGCTTCCTGCGCGGCCGGGATGATGATCCGGTCCGCTGCAATCTCGGTGGAGGGGCCGATGTTGCGGAACACGTTGACGGCCTGACGTGGGTCCAGGTGGTAGTTGATGGCGATGCGCGTGTGTACCGACTGCAGGTCCTTGGATGCGGCATCGCCTTCGCCTTCACCCTTTTGCAGGCGCACGTCCATCAGGTGCATGGATTGCGCCAGGGGCATGCGGAAGTGGATGCCGGGGTCGTAGACCTGCTCATCCGGCTTGCCGAAGGTGGTGAGCACGCCGCGTTCGCCTGCGGAGATCACGACCACGGGGCTGAGCAGCCACAGCAGCCAGATGGCAACGACCCCGATGACGATGATCTTGAACAGGCGTTGCATGAATGACGAAGCAGAACTGCTGGAGCTGCTGATGTTCAATGGCATGGAAAGTCCTCTCTGCGCCGGTCGTTGCGCCGGTCTGTCCGGCATCCTATCCTGAGCGCAGGGTAGCGAACAGAGGCCCGGCGATGGGACAATCACGCTCTGCACCGAACTGGGTGCATGTGTGTCGAATTCGCAAAAAAGAGAGCAGCCCTATGGCACCGAGCGCCGTTTCCGCCCCCGATACCCTGGTTCTGACCCGTCCTGACGACTGGCACCTGCACGTACGTGACGGTGCCGCCATGGCCAGCGTGGTGCCCGCCACGGCCGAGCAGTTCGCTCGCGCCATCATCATGCCGAACCTGCGGCCTCCGGTGACGACGGCTGAGCAGGCGGTGGCCTATCGCGAGCGCATCCTGGCAGCGGTGCCCTCCGGCATGAAGTTCGAGCCCCTGATGGTGCTCTACCTGACGGACAACACGCCTGCCGAAGAGGCTGCACGTGCCAAGGCCATGGGCGCTGTGGCATTCAAGCTCTACCCGGCGGGCGCCACCACGAACAGTGATGCGGGTGTGACCGATCTGCGCAAGACTTACAAGGTGCTGGAAGCCATGCAGCGCGAAGGTCTGGTGCTGTGCGTGCACGGCGAGGTCACGGACGGGGATGTCGATGTGTTCGACCGAGAGAAGGCATTCATCGACGACAAGCTGATTCCGCTGCGCAAGGACTTCCCCGAGCTGAAGGTGGTGTTCGAGCACATCACCACCAAGGAGGCCGCGCAGTACGTGACCGAGGCCGACCGCTTCGTGGGCGCCACGATCACGCCTCAGCATCTGCTGTACAACCGCAATGCGATTTTCATGGGCGGTATCCGGCCGCACTACTACTGCCTGCCCATCCTCAAGCGCGAGGAGCACCGCCTGGCCCTGGTGCAGGCGGCGGTCAGCGGTTCGCCCAAGTTCTTCCTGGGCACGGACAGCGCCCCTCATGCTGCACATCTGAAGGAGCACGCCAGTGGCTGCGCCGGTTGCTACACCGCGCCATGTGCCATTGAGCTGTATGCCAAGGCGTTCGAAGCCGCAGGCGCGCTGGACAAGCTGGAGGCTTTTGCCAGCTTCTATGGTCCTGACTTCTATCAATTGCCGCGCAACACCGACAAGGTGACGCTGCGTCGCGCACCCTGGGTGGTGCCGCAGGAGTTGCCGTTTGGCGAGACCGTGATCAAGCCACTGTGCGGTGGCGAGACACTGGATTGGCGTCTGCAGCCGGCCTGACCGGCCCCTGCCTGCGCAGAAGATCCGCAGCGCTACCTCAGTCGGGGCAGCGCTGTTTTTTTTCCTCTTCGAGGGCGTGTACCGTCTTGCGCAGTTCAGCCAGGTCTTCCCGCACGATCTTCATTTGTCGGTGCAGGTCCTTGAGGATCTCGCGCTCCATCTTGCGCTCATGGGAGCCGACAAACATGGCGGCAATGCTGGCGGTGACCAGCGACAGCACGCCATAGCCCAGCAGCACCACAAACACCGAGAAGATGCGCGAGGCCGTGGTGCTGGGCACCACGTCGCCATAGCCCACGGTGGCAGCGGTGGAGAAAGCCAGCCACAGTCCTTCCGAGAAACTGGTGACTTCCGGGTCGATCCAGTAGAAGCCGATGCCGCACAGCCCGAGCACGGCGCTGGCCATGACCAGCAAGCGGCCCAGGCCCGCCTCCTGAAAGATGGGCTTGCTGACGATGATGAGCCGCAGCAGGGTTGCCAGGGCAATCATGAGTCGCCAGCCCAGCGCACCAAATGACTGGCTGCTGGCGGGCAGGAAGGCGCTGATGAAAAGACAGACCCCTAGCAGCCAGTCGGCCGTTTGCTGGGCCTTCCAGCGGCCTTGCGTGAGGCCCAGTTCTTCGAGCTTGGTGCCCGATGTCCGCCCCTCGTACCAGGTCGCCGCCAGCACCAGGACGCCGCTGAGCACATACATGGATGCGGCCCACGGCGTTTGCTCGGGCATCAGCGAGTCATAGAAGGCCGGAATGCTGGCGACCAGGGCCATCAGCATCGGCCATGGTGAGCGCAGTTGCGGGAATTTGAGGTGCAGCATCGCGACGCGTTGGCCGTTGATGAGGTCCGGACGGGGTGGGGTCAGGCGGGCAGATAACCTTCGACGGACAGGTAGCGCTCACCGGTGTCGTAGCAGAAGCCCAGCACACGGCTGCCCGCCGGCAGCTCGGGCAGCTTTTGAGCGATCGCGGCCAGCGTGGCACCCGACGAGATGCCCACCAGCAGGCCTTCGGTGGTGGCGGCGCGGCGCCCCATGTCCTTGGCGGCGTCACCGTCGACCTGGATGACACCGTCCAGCAGGCTGGTGTCGAGGTTGCCCGGGATGAAGCCAGCGCCGATACCCTGGATGGGGTGAGGAGCGGGACTGCCGCCGGAGATGACGGGCGAGGCGGTCGGTTCAACCGCGTAGACCTTCAGCTGGGGCCAGGCTTGCTTCAGGACACGTGCGCAGCCGCTCAGGTGACCTCCCGTGCCCACCCCGGTGATCAGGACATCGATGCCTTCAGGGAAGTCGGCCAGGATTTCTTGCGCCGTGGTGCGCACGTGGGCCTCGATGTTGGCGGGGTTGTTGAATTGCTGGGGAATCCATGAGCCAGGGATGCTGGCGGACAGCTCTTCAGCGCGGGCGATGGCACCTTTCATGCCCTTTTCCCGAGGGGTGAGGTCAAAGGTGGCGCCATAGGCCTGCATCAGGCGACGGCGCTCAATGGACATGCTCTCGGGCATCACCAGGATGAGCTTGTACCCCTTGACTGCGGCCACCATGGCCAGACCGACGCCGGTGTTGCCGGAGGTCGGTTCGATGATGGTGGAGCCAGGCTTGAGCACGCCGCGCTGTTCGGCGTCTTCGATCATCGACAGGGCAATGCGGTCCTTGATGGAGCCGCCCGGGTTGCCTCGCTCCGACTTGATCCACACCTCATGCGTGGTCCCGAACAGGCGCTGGGCGCGGATGTGTGGGGTGTTGCCAATGGTGTCGAGGATGGACTGGGCCTTCATGCATGTCTCCTGTCTGTAGAGCTTCGATTTTTTCACAGGTCGATGGGCTTGGAGGACGGATGCCGCCCGGAATTTCACGGCCACTCAGTTACGTTTCTTCACAATGATTTTGTAAATGTGATTTTTGCACATTTAATATGCGCAGCATGTGAAGGGGTACCGATGACCGTTTTATTGACCCTGTTGCTGGCTGCTGTCCTGGAAGAGGTGCTGTTCCGTGGCGGCCTTCAGGAATGGCTCTGGCGGCGGGGTTTGTCTGCGGTATGGGGGGGCTTGAGCCAAGCCAACGTCCTGACATCGAGTGCTTTTGCGCTGGCCCATGGCCTCACACGGTCATGGTCGCTGGCGGCGTGTGCGGGTGTGGCCGGACTCCTTCTCGGGTGGGTTTATGACCGGCAGCGCCGGTTGTGGCCCTGCATGGCGCTGCACGCCGGGATGAACCTGGTGTGGTGGTGGATCCGCCCCCTGGCCGATTGGAGTTGGCTCGGGGCATGAACGAAACGAGGACAAAAATGGACAAGGTATCTGGCTCACCCCCTCGTGCGCTCACCCGCAGTTGGCTGCTGGGTGTGGTTGCGTGTGCCACATGGATAGCAGGCAGTGCGGCTTGGGCTGCAGGTGACCCGGTCAACGGCAAGACCCTGTACCGGGCCGCCAGAGGAACCGATGGCAGCGCCTGCAGCAGTTGCCACGGATCGACCCCCGCCAGCAACACCTCGAAGGTGTGGAATGGCTCGAATTCGCCGACCAAGATTCAGAGTGCCATCACCGCCGGTACGGGGGGCATGGATGTCTTCAAGGGGCAATTCACCACAGCGGAGCTGACCGATCTGGCCTCCTACATTGCTGCGGTGACCACCCCGTCACCGACCGCGGTGTCGTTTGGCACGTCCACGGTTGGCAGTGCATCGTCGACACAGACCGTGACGGTGACCAACACGGGCGGCATCAAGCTGCGATTGACCGCGATCACCAGCTCATCGACCGAGTTCCAGGTCGTGAGTGGCGGCACCTGCACGGCATCGACCACCACAGGCACCTTGCTGGTTGAAGGCTCGAACAGCTGCACGATCAATCTGGCATTCACGCCCTCGACCACCGGCGCGCGGTCTGCCACCTTGACCATCAAGGGGCAAGCCACCAACAACAGCGGTACGGTCGTCACCACGCCCGCCGTGACGGACAAGGTGGTGACCTTGTCGGGCACGGGCCAGGCGGTGCCGACTGCGCAGTTGGGCGTGAGCCCGGGCAGTCTGTCTTTTGCCCAGACCACCGTGGGTCAGCAAAGTACGGCACAGGACGTGACCGTCAGCAACTCGGGTACCGCCGCGATGACGATCTCCGCGATCACGCTGGGTGGCACCAACGCCGGTGACTTCATCAAGAGCGGGACGTGTTCGACTGCCAGCAGTGTGGCTGCAGGCGGCTCGTGCACGGTGTCGGTGGTGTTCTCGCCAACTGGTACAGGGTCGCGCAGTGCCACCTTGACCCTGACGACCAATGCCGCCAACAACGGGGGCAGTGCCACCATCTCGATGGCAGGCTCGGCCGCTGCCGCACCGGTACCGGTTGTGTCGCTCTCGACCACCTCATTGACCATGGACCAGACGCTGCAGAACACCAGCAGCGCGGCCAAGACGGTGACTTTGCATAACACGGGCACCGGCGCCTTGTCGATCAGCAGCGTGGCATCCAGCGTGTCGCAGTTCAGTGTGACGCATACCTGCGGCGCTTCGGTGGCGGCAGGGGCTTCCTGTACCTTGTCCGTGACCTTCACGCCGACAGCGGTACAAAGCTACAGCGGCACCATCAACATTGTCAGCAATGCCAGTACGTCACCTAATCAAATCAGCGTGACGGGAGCAGGCTCTGCGACGGCAGTGCCGGTGGCTCGGCTGTCGCCCACCAGTCTGAGCCTGGCCAGCACCAAGCAGGGCATGACCAGCGCAGCCGTGTCGACCACACTGACCAACAACGGTCCGGGCTCGCTCACGCTGTCGGGCTTGTCCATGACAGGGACCCACGCCTCCGACTTCGCGGTCGACGCGGGTAACAGCACCTGCACGACGTCCACTGTCCTGAGTGTGGGGGGCACCTGCGTGGTCGCAGTCACCTTCTCGCCCAGTGCGGCAGGCACCCGCCAGGGGGCATTGCACATCACCCATGACGGGACAGGTGACACCGATGTGGCCTTGAGTGGCACGGGGCTGGGTGTCGCGACAACGCAGATCAGTCTCAACAAGAGCAACCTGACCCTGCCTTATGACACCACCACCCAGACCTTCGGTGTCGGACAACTGGTACTGAGCAACACGGGGGATCTGGTGGCCTCCATCACCAATGTTGTGGCCAATGACCCGACGGTCACGCTGGGCTTTTCAACCAACGGGGGCGCCGATGGCTTGTGCACGGGCACCAGCTTCACGCTGAACGCAGGGCAGAGCTGCACGGTAGATGTGTCGACATCTGCGGCGGTCAGCACGCAGGTGCTGGTCTCTGTAGCCGGTGTGGGGGATCTGCCGGTGAGCGTCACGGCAAGCACATCCAGCTCTTCCACGGGTGGGTCTTCCAGTGGTGACAACGCGGGTGGTGGTGGGTGTTCCATCGGTCGCCCTGGTCAGCCCATGGACCCCATCTGGCTGTTGATGGTGGGCGGTGCAGCCATCGTGCTGGTCTGGCGCAAAGGGCGTTCGCAAGCGCGTTGAACTCAAGAGGAGATGTACATGACCTTCAAGGCAAACATGGTGAAGTGCGCTGTGTCGGGCGTGCTGGGTTGGGGGCTGGGCCTGGGCATGATGATGCCCGCGCAGGCGGTCGAGGCGGGGCAGCCCGCCCCGGCGTTCGTCCTGCCGCAACAGAGCGGGGGCTCGCTGAGCCTGGCCGACCTCAAGGGCAAACTCGTCTATCTCGATTTCTGGGCATCCTGGTGCGGCCCTTGCCGACAGTCGTTTCCGTGGATGAACGAGTTACAGGCCAAATATGGTGCACGGGGCCTGAAAGTGGTGGGCATCAATGTGGACAGCCGTCGGGCCGATGCCGATGCATTCCTGTCTCAGCTGCCTGCCCAGTTCGCTGTCGTGTTCGATGGCAAGGGTGAAGCGCCTGGTGCTTACAAGATCAAGGGCATGCCTTCGTCCTACCTGATCGCGCCGGATGGCCATGTGATCAAGGTGCATGCCGGTTTCCGGGCAGAGGACCGCAAGGAGCTGGAGGCCGCGATCGAGGCCGCACTCCAGAGTGGGAGGGGGCAATGATGCGACATCGTCTGGCCCTGCTGGTGGCAGGTCTGGTTGCGGTGCTGTCCTCGGGCTGCAGCAGTCTGTATGCGCCGCCTCAGGCATGGGAAAAGGGCAATCTGTCGAAGCCTGAAATGACCATGGGCGGAGACCCCCTGGATGCGCGTTTCACGCAGCACATCAACGGCAGCAAGGAAGGCTCTTCCGGTGGCTATGGCGTAGGCGGAGGTGGCTGTGGCTGCAACTGAGCGAGAACAAGCGACCCGGCTGGGGGCCGTGTTGAGTGCCGCGTTGGCGCTGCCGGGCCTGGTGCCCGATACCGCCCGTGCGGAAGGCGCGCCGGAGCACACCACCGTGGCCTACAAGCAGCTCTATTACAAGGACTGGCAGCCTGACATGAAGCGCATTCAGGTGTCTGCGCCGTCGGTCATGATCGAGGCCCCGGTCGGTCCCAATCTGGCGATTGAAGCGTCGGCGGTCAATGATGTGGTCTCGGGCGCTTCTCCCCGTTATTACACCTCGCTGACGGGCGCCTCGCGCATGTCGGACAACCGCACGGCCGGTGACGTGAAGGTCACTTATTACCGTCCACGCAGTGCATATGGCCTGTCTGTCAGCCACTCGGGTGAGCATGACTACGTGTCGAACGCGGTGGGGCTCGATGCGCGCTTCTCGTCCGAGGACAACAACACGACATTCCATGTTGGCCTGGGCGGCTCCAGCGACGATATTTCGGCGACGGGCTTTTCAGCCTCGGAGTTCTCCGGATCGCGCCATACCGTGGAGCTCATGGCCGGTGTCACGCAGGCCATGACCGCCAACGATCTGCTGCAGATCAATATGACGTATTCGAATGGCCATGGGCTGTATTCGGATGCGTACAAAGGCGACAATCGGCCAGACACCCGGCGCCAGTTCGCGGTCCTGACTCGATGGAACCACCATGTCGAGTCGATGGGCGCGACACTGCGAGGCAGCTACCGCTACTACCGCGATTCGTGGAAGGTGCGGTCGCATACCTGGCAGGCAGAGTGGGTGCAACCATTCGGGAGCCGCTATTCCGTGACGCCACTGTTCCGTTATTACACGCAGAGTTCAGCCTCGTTCTATGTCGATCCGGAGATGAATCCGGTCAGTGGGCAGCCGCAATTGCCCTCGACGCTGGACACGGCAAACCTGTTCACGACGGATCAGCGCCTGTCGGCTTTTGGTGCCGTGACAGTCGGGGTCAAGGCCGAGATGCGGCTGGACCCAACCTGGACGACGGATCTGAAGCTGGACTACACCGAGCAACGGGCCTCGTGGCGGATTGGTGGCAGCGGGTCTCCCGGGCTGCAGCCGTTCAAGGCCACCAGCATCCAGTGGGGCCTGTCCAAGGTGTTCTGATGTCGGACGATGCGGCCATCGGTTTCGAGTTCGTGGCCATGGCCGGTTCAGCCGAAATTCGGCTGGCCGGCCTGCCTGATGAGCGCGCTGCAGCGCTGGCCGAACTGGCCATCGCCGAGGTTCGCCGCATCGAGCAGCGCTACTCCCGATACCGGGACGACAGCATCATTGCCCGCATCAATACGGCAGCGGGCAGCGGTCGCAGCATCACGGTAGATGAAGAAACGGCGGGCTTGCTGGCTTTTGGTGAGCGTCTGTGGCGACTGAGTGAGGGGCGCTTTGACATCACCAGCGGGGTCTTGCGGCGTGCCTGGCAATTTCAGTCCGGGGTGTTGCCGGAGGCCGCCGCGGTGGAGGGCTTGTTGCCCCTGGTGGGGTGGGAAAAGGTAGCGTGGCGCCCGGTTTCCAGGGAAATCAGCCTGCCTGAGCCTGGCATGGAGATCGATTTCGGTGGTTTCGGCAAGGAGTATGCGGCTGACCGTGCCGCGTCGTTGCTGATGCAGCACGGTGCTGTGAGCGGCTTTGTGAACCTCGCTGGCGATGTGCGTGTCCTTGGGCCGCAGCCAGATGGCAGTGGTTGGCGCATTGGCATCCAGCATCCGCGCAAGTCGGCGGACACGGTAGGGGCGGTGGTCATGGCGCAAGGCGCCCTGGCAACCAGCGGTGACTATGAGCGCTTCATGGTGGTGGATGGACGGCGTTATTGCCATATTCTCGACCCCCGATCCGGCTGGCCGGTACAGTGCTGGCAGTCCGTGACCGTGGCTGCCCCCCTGTGTACGGCTGCAGGTGCGCTGTCGACCATCGCCATGCTGATGCAAGATGAAGCCGCCCCCTTTTTGCGGGCGCAAGGTGTGCAGTGGATGACGGTGGATGGCGGCGGTGAAGTCTGCCACCACGGACTGTGACGAGACAGGAATGACAAACATGTATATGACGGACGTGGCGGGGCGTTGGCTCCGTCGGTGGGGTGCAGTGCTGGCCATGATGTGGCTCCTCGTCGCGGGGGCCCAGGCTGCTGACTTTCTGCCCGTTGACGAAGCCTTTCATCTGAATGTGTCCGCCGCGCAGGATGGCAGCGTGCAGTTGCGTTTCAAGCTGGCAGACAAGATCCATCTCTACAGAGACCGGATGAGCGTGGAAACCGACCCGGCTTCGGTGGGGACCAGTGCGCCGCAATGGCCCAAAGGCGTCATGAAATATGACGAAGGGTTCGGCAAGGAAGTCGAGGTGTATTACGGCGACGTGCAGGCACAGGTGAGCTTGCCTGCCGCCACGGCGACAGGAACACCGGTTTCACTCGCTATTAGCTACCAGGGCTGCTCGGACGACGGCTTGTGCTATCCGCCGCAAAAGCGTGTGTACCGGCTCTCTGTGGCCGATCACGGCCGGGTGGTGGCCGTGCAGCCCGATGATGGGGCAGCGCCAGGCTTGGCTGGCGGCGCATCCGCATCCGCATCCGCATCGGCCGCGCCCGCGTCGGCACCGGGAGGCACAGAACAAGGTGGTCGCATTGAGCGTGCGCTGGCTTCTGGCAACGTCTTCAAGATTGCCGGCGTGTTTCTGATTGCCGGGCTCTTGCTGTCCTTCACACCCTGCGTCTTGCCAATGGTGCCCATCCTGTCGTCCATCATCGTGGGTGACGGGCCGGTGAGCCGCGTGCGGGGTTTCCTGCTGGCGCTGAGTTACTCGCAGGGCATGGCCCTCGTCTACACCTTGCTGGGCATGGGGGCCGGGCTGGCGGGTGAAGGGTTGGCTGCAGCCCTGCAAAACCCCTGGGTGCTGGGCACCTTTGGTGTGCTGATGGTGCTGCTGGCCTTGTCGATGTTCGGTGCCTATGAGTTGCAGATGCCCGGCTTCATCCAGGGGCACCTGACCCACCACTCGCGCAAGCTCGAAGGGGGCAGCCTGGTCGGCGTGTTTGTCATGGGGGCGCTGTCTGCCTTGATCGTCGGGCCCTGTGTGACCGGCCCGCTGGCCGGTGCGCTGGTCTATCTGAGCCAGACCCGCGATGTCGTCCTGGGCGGGGTGGCCCTGTATGCCCTGGCTTGCGGCATGAGCGTGCCCTTGCTGCTGGTTGGCCTGTCGGCCGGCACCTTGCTGCCCAAGGCCGGCATGTGGATGGAGTCAGTCAAGACATTCTTCGGCTTGATGCTGTTGGGCGTGGCCTGGTGGCTGGTGTCTCCCGTGATGTCGCCTGCTGTGCAGGTGTGGACCGCGGGTGCCTTGCTGGCGCTGGCGGCAGCCTTCACGGGCGGGTTTGACACCATCGGGCCTCAAGCCAGCCTGCGCCACCGGGCCTTCAAGGCCTTGGGCATGGTGTTGGCCTTGCTGTCTGCGGTGGTGATCCTGGGGGCCTTGGCCGGGGCACAAAGCCCATGGGACCCCCTGCGACCCTTCCTGTCGCGGGCCCAGGCCAGTGCTGTTCCTGCAGCGCAGTCGGCGGAGGAGGCCTTGCCCTTCAAGCGCATTGCCAGCGTGGCCGAACTGGATGCGGCCGTGGCCGATGCCGCCAAGGCTGGTCGACCCGTGATGCTCGACTTCTATGCTGACTGGTGTGTGGCGTGCAAGGAGTTCGCCAAGTTCACGTTCTCGGATGCCCGGGTGCAGGCTCGGCTGAAAAATGCCGTGCTGCTGCAGGCCGATGTGACGGCGAACTCGGCCGACGACAAGGCCTTGCTCAAGCGCTTTCAACTGTTTGGCCCCCCCGGCATCGTCTTCTACAACGCGCAAGGGCAGGAGCAGACCTCGGCTCGCGTCATCGGTTTTGAAGAGGCCGATGCGTTTCTGGCCAGCCTGGAACGCGCAGGCCTGAGATAATGGCGCTGTGAAGTCAGCCAGATCGCCGCTGGTACAAGGCCCGAAAGGGCGTACTGGAGGAAGGTCCGGACTGCACAGGGCAGCGTAGGAGGTAACACCTCTCCACCGCGAGGTGAGGATCAGAGCAACAGAGACGAGCCGATTCAGTTCGGGTGAAACGGGCAATCTCTACGTGCAGCAACACCAAATAGGCACACGACGACCTGGCCCGGGGAGTGTGCGGGTAGGTGGCATCGAGCCGTTCTGGCGACAGGCGGCCCAGAGGAATGGCGGTCACGGTGCGGCATCGCAAGGTGACGTACTGCACAGAATCCGGCCTACCGGCTGACTTCACATTTTTCATATGGCTCAAGTTCGGGCCATTTCTGGACGAAATCAGGCGTGATCCCTGGAGACACGACATGCCTGCACGCACTTCCGTTCAACCTGTTCCCCGTCGTTTCACGTACACCCACCTGGCCCTGGGCGCCTTGGTGTTGTTGACGGGCATGACGCTGGCAGGGCATGCCCATGCGTCGGAAACGCATGGCGCCAGCCATGACAGTGCAGGTGGGGCGTCCTCGGTTGAAACCCCTCGGGTGACCATTTCCAAGGAAGAATTGAAGCGCAAGGCCATGAAGCCCGAAGGCGCGGCCGAGCCCGCAGCGTCCAGTGGTTCGTCGGTATCGATGACTGATCTGCGCGACATGATCGATCAGAAGATCGCCGAAGTGCGTGCCAAGCAAAAGGCTGCACCCATGGTGAAGGTCACGAACCGCAGCCCGGCTGCAGCCAAGGCTGCCAAGGCGGCCAAAGCTGGTTCGCATGACGCCAGTGGCGCCTTGCTGCCCGGCGGTGCCGAACACGGCGGGCACGACATCCACTGGGACTATGCCGGGGCAGGGGCTCCGCCAAACTGGGGGCAACTGAAGCCCGAGTTTCAGACCTGCTCGGTGGGCAAGCGCCAAAGCCCGATCGACATCCGCGACGGCATCAAGGTGCAACTGGAGCCGATTCAGTTTGATTACCACCAGACGCCGTTCCGCGTGATCGACAACGGGCACACGGTTCAGGTGAATGTCGACCCGGGCAACACCATCACGGTCAGTGGTCGCCGCTATGAGCTGGTGCAGTTCCACTTTCATCGGCCCAGCGAGGAGCGCATCAATGGGCGCCAGTACGAGATGGTGGCGCACCTGGTGCACAAGGACGCAGAGGGGCATCTGGCTGTGATCGCCGTGCTGATGGACCAGGGGCGAGACAACCCCATGGTGCAGCTGGTGTGGAACAGCCTGCCGCTGGAGAAGAACATCGAGCAGGGCTCGCCGGTCATGATGGACCTGAACCTGATGCTGCCGGAGCAGCGCCAGTACTACACCTACATGGGTTCATTGACGACGCCGCCTTGCACCGAAGGCGTGTTGTGGATGGTGATGAAACAGCCTGCCACCATGTCGCGCGACCAGATCGCGATCTTCACACGGCTGTATGCGAACAATGCCCGTCCGGTGCAGTCGACCTCGGGTCGACTGATCAAGGAAGGCATGTGAGCCTGCGTCAGTAGACCCGGCCGCCCTTGATCTGGGCGTGTGTGCGCCGGGTCAGCTCGGTGGCCTTGGCCATCTGGGCCATGGCGTGGCCTGCATGGGCGTGGCAGATGGCCAGGCCCAAGGCGTCGGACGCGTCGTTATTGGGTTCGCGTGGCAGGTCCAGCAGGCGCATCACCATGTGGCGGATCTGGGCCTTCGCTGCGTGCCCATGCCCGACCACCGCCTTCTTCATCTGCAGCGCGGTGTATTCAGACACCTTGGGCGAGTTCGGATTGGCCAGCAGCCCGGCAATGGCCGCACCCCGCGCCTGGCCCAGCAGCAGGGTGGACTGCGGGTTCACGTTGACGAACACGATTTCGACCGAGGCTTCTTCAGGCTCGTAACGCGCGACCACCTCGCGCACCCCTTCGAAGATGAGCTTGAGCCGATTGGGCAAATCGCCTTGCGCGGCTTCGCGGGTCTTGATGGTGCCACTGGCCACATAGTGCAGACGAGGCCCATCCGATTCGATCACGCCGAATCCGGTGGTCTGCAGGCCAGGGTCGATGCCGAGAATTTTCATGAGGCTGACAGGATACCTGCGCGGCAGGTGCGCGTGCGTCAGCCCTTCAAGTCTTTGGCCATCAAAGGCCACAGGGCCTGGTGCGACACCCGGAACCAGTCGATGTGCCCGATGCGGCGCAGACCGTGGTCGCCCGGGTGCACATGGTGCACCTGTGCCCGGGCCTGAGGGTAGGTGCGCAGCAGGTCGGCCACCGTGGTTGGGGTGGCGATGTCGTCATCGGTGGCATGCAGCACCGTGATCGGCGTGGTCACCTCATGGTGGAAGTCTTCCTGCGGCTTGCCTTTGACCGCATTGGTGGCGTAGCCGCCGGCAGCGCACCATTGCCCCCACTGCACACCGACCCCGGCCGGCAGGTTCTCGCCCAGGCCCAGGGCCGCCGTGGGGGCATAGCCCTTGATGCGGGCGGCCACCGGGATGGCGCATCGCAGCGCGAAGTAGGCCTTGGCGCGGAAGCTGGGGCGCATGCCGCGTAACCAGCCTGTCGATGCCGCCACCCCGACGACGCGGGCAACGCGCCGGTGGTTGGGCAGCAGGCCGATCATCTGCCCGCCAGCACTGTGCCCGAGCAGCATGACTTGTTCTGCTCCGGTGCGTTGCAGCAGCCACGTCAGGGCGGCCACCTGGTCTTGCTGGCCCCATTGGGCGAGGGTGGCCCGCGAGTCACGGAGTCGGCCGTGCAGTGATTGCCCGATGCCGCGGTAGTCGAACACCAGGATGTCATGGCCCTGCCGGGCCAGCCACTCGGCGAAGCGCAGATAGAACTGCTGCTTCACGCCGGTGGCCGGACACAGCAGCACGGGGCGCTCGGTGGCGGACTGTTCGCCACCGAAAGCAGGCAGGAAGTGGCCTTTGAGGTGGGTGCCGTCCTGGCAGACCAGGTCAACGGGTTCCATGGCGTGTGGCATCTCAATGCTCCAGAGGCGTGTGTTGGTCGAGGTGCTGGACATGGGTGAGCCAGCGGGCCACGGTGGCGAGTTCGGCGTTGGTGAACCCGGCGGTGAGTTGGCCGTTGATGCGTTGTGTGGCCTGGCGGATGAAGGGCAGCACAGCCTGGCCTTCGGGGCGCAGCCAGACCCGCTGGGTTCGGCCGTCTTCCGGGCAAGGCTGTCGATGGACCCACCCCAGTGCTTCCATGCGCTGCACCAGACCGGACATCGCCGAGGGGGCCAGATCGAGCGCCTGCGCGAGCTGTCCCATGGTGGCGCCGTCACCTTGGGCCAGCGCAAACAAGACGCCGCTTTGGGCCGGCGACGGCGTGGTGCCGCCGGGTGCCGCCAGGGCTTCAGTCTGTTGCGCCATCCACTGCTGCAGGTGTCGCTGGGCGCTGTTGAGCAGGAAGATCAGTCGGGGGCGAGCGGCCATCTCATGCCTTAATTGTTTCGTGCGCGAAGTATATATTTGTTTCGTGCACGAAATAAATCGACATGAAAAAGGGCCCCGAAGGGCCCGGTGTCACGTGGCCGTGTCAGCCGATCAATGACGGAAGTGACGCGTGCCGGTGAAGACCATGGCGATGCCACGCTCGTCGGCAGCGGCGATGACTTCCTCGTCGCGCATGGAGCCACCCGGATGGATCACGCAGGTCGCGCCCGCATCGACCACCACGTCCAGACCATCACGGAACGGGAAGAAGGCGTCCGACGCCACGGCGGTGCCTTGCAGGGTCAGGCCAGCGTGCTGGGCCTTGATCGAAGCGATGCGGGCCGAGTCGAGGCGGCTCATCTGGCCGGCACCCACGCCCATGGTCATGCCGTCCTTGCAGAACACGATGGCGTTGCTCTTGACGAAGCGGGCCACGGTCCAGGCAAACAGCATGTCCTTCATCTGCTGCTCGGTGGGTTGCAGCTTGGTCACGACCTTGATGTCACCCACGATGTCGATGTTGTCAGCCGATTGCAGCAGCATGCCGCCGCCCACGCGCTTGAAGTCCAGGGCGTTGCCCAGCTTGCGGGTGGCTTCGTCCAGCGGCACTTCCAGCAGACGCACGTTCTGCTTGGAGGCATAGGCCGCGCGGGCTGCGTCGGTGAACTTCGGTGCGATCACCACTTCCACGAACTGCTTGTTGGCGCTGATGGCGTCGATCACGTCGGCATCAACCACGCGGTTGAAGGCCATGATGCCGCCAAACGCGCTGGTGGGGTCGGTCTTCAGGGCCTTGGTGTAGGCCTCCAGCGGGCCGGCACCCACGGCCACGCCACAGGGGTTGGCGTGCTTGATGATCACACAGGCGGGCACCTCAAAGGCCTTCACGCATTCCCAGGCCGCATCGGCGTCAGCAATGTTGTTGAAGGACAGCTCCTTGCCCTGGATCTGGGTCCAGTTGGCCAGGGTGGACACCACGGGCGCGGCTTCACGGTAGAACGCAGCCGACTGGTGGGGGTTCTCGCCATAACGCATGCCTTGCACCTTGTGCAGTTGCAGGTTGTAGACGGCAGGGTACTCGGCCTTGGCGGGCACGGCTTCGGTGGCCAGTTCGGCACCGGCTTCCAGCGAGGTCAGGTAGTTGGTGATCATGCCGTCGTAGGCGGCGGTGTGGGCAAACACCTTCTTGGCCAGCATGAACTTGGTCGAACGGGTGATCTGGCCGGCCTTCATCTCGGTCAGCACTTGCTCGTAGTCCACCGGGTCGATGATCACGGCCACGTCCTGCCAGTTCTTGGCGGCGGCGCGCAGCATGGTGGGGCCGCCGATGTCGATGTTCTCGATGGCGTTTTCCAGCGTGCAGTCGGCCTTGGCCGTGGCTTGGGCGAAGGGGTAGAGGTTGACCACCAACATGTCGATGGTGTCAATGCCGTGTTCCTTCAGGGCAGCCATGTGCTCGGGCAGGTCGCGGCGAGCCAGGATGCCGCCGTGCACGCGGGGGTGCAGGGTCTTGACGCGGCCGTCGAGCATCTCGGGGAAGCCGGTCACTTCGGCTACTTCGGTCACGGGCAGGCCCTTTTCGGCCAGCAGCTTGGCGGTGCCGCCGGTGGACAGCAGGCGCACGCCCTGGGCGTGCAGGGCCTGGGCAAATTCAACGATGCCGGTCTTGTCGGACACGGACAGCAGCGCGGTGAGGTTCTGGCTCATGGTGTGCTCGGTGGAGATTGCGGGGGATGGTGAAAATCGGTGTGGGGCCGGCGGCTTACTTGATGAGCTTGTGCTCAAGCAGCTTGCGGCGCAAGGTGTTGCGGTTGATGCCCAGCCATTCGGCAGCGCGGGACTGGTTGCCATCGGCACGTTGCATCACGACCTCCAGCATGGGGCGCTCCACCGCGTTGACGACCATGTCGTACACGGCGTGGGGTTCGGCTCCGCGCAGGTCCTGGAAATAGTCCTCCAGGCTGTCCTTGATGCAGTCGTGAATGTGCTTCTTGCTCATGATCTCAATTCGCCATGCACGTCGTTGTGCCGGCGTCATCTGTCTCGTTGTCGTTGTCGTTGTGGTCGCCAAACCCGGGCAGGTCTTCAGGCAGAAGCGCGTGCGTCAGGCTCAGCTGATCAAAAAAATCGGTGACAGCCAGGATTTGCGCGTCGCAGCTGTCGAGTGTGTTCATGTGCTGGCGGAAGGCCTCCCCCCCCGGCAGGGCACGAACCGCCCATCCGATGTGTTTGCGTGCGGTGCGCACACCGGCGAATTCGCCATACAGCCCGTAATGGTCTGTCAGGTGCTCAAGCAGCCATTGCTTGACCTGCTGTGTGCGCGGTGCCGCGCGGCGCAGACCGGTTTCGAGGTAGTGGGCGATGTCGCCAAAAATCCAGGGGCGGCCTTGCGCGGCGCGGCCGATCATCAGGGCGTCGGCCCCGGTGTGGCGCAAGACCGCCAGTGCCTTTTCCGGCGAGGTGATGTCACCATTGGCCACCACCGGGATGCGTACCGCGGCCTTGACGGCTGCGATGGTGTCGTATTCAGCCTGACCCTTGTAGCCCTGCTCGCGGGTGCGTCCATGCACCGTCAACATGGCCACACCGGCCTGCTCGGCCGCGCGGGCGATGCGCTCGGCATTCTTGTGTTGCTGGCTCCAGCCGGTGCGCATCTTCAAGGTCACGGGCACGCCATGAGGCGCACAGGCCGCCACCACGGCTTCGACGATCTCCAGCGCGAGCGGTTCATCCTGCATCAGCGCCGAGCCTGCCCACTTGTTGCAGACCTTCTTGGCCGGGCAGCCCATGTTGATGTCGATGATCTGGGCGCCACGGGCGATGTTGTAGGCGGCGGCTTCAGCCATCATGGCCGCGTCGGTGCCGGCAATCTGCACGGCGATGGGCGCTGTCTCGCCTTCGTGGTTCGAGCGCCGCGAGGTCTTGAGCGTGTGCCACAAGTCCTTGCGCGAGGTCACCATTTCGCTCACGGCATAGCCCGCCCCCAGCCGTTTGCACAACTGGCGGAACGGCCTGTCGGTGACCCCGGCCATAGGGGCCACGAACAGCCGATTGGGCAGGGTGTGGGGACCGATTTGCATGCGTGGAAGACGACTCAGCCCTGATCGAGGGTTCGATCAGGGCTGCTTAAAAAGGAGGCAAAGTATAGCGCCGCCAGCCATCTCTGCGGCATGACGGGCCGCAAAAACTCCCTGGCATGGGTGGCCGGAGTACCTGGGGCTTTCCCTAACGTTTGCACTTATCGTGCAACCATTGCACGAGAAATGTAATAATCGGTTTTTTGACAATCCCGTGTATCAGAACAGCAGTACACCATGACACTCCGTGCAACATCCTGGGCTGCCCTGGCCCTCATCGCTTCCACCGCTTGCGGCGTCGCCCAGGCTCAGGACTGGACCATCAAGTTCGGTGCTGGTTACATTGACCCACGCGCCACCAGCAGTACGCTGCACGGCACGATTCCAATCGAGCACTACGCTGGTCACGTAACCGAGTTGCCCGGCGACAACCGCCTGGTGGTGCAGCCGCAAGGCACCGTGCTGTTCAGCATCGCCCGCAAGCTTGACGACAACTGGGATGCCGAACTGGTCCTCGGTGTGCCGCCCAAGCACGACGTGAAGTTCAAGGTCAGTTCTACAGTGAAGAACTTGGCCCAAATCCCCGTCGTGAATCAGTCGACATATCTGACCCAACAGACCGCCGCCCGCGTGGCAGCCCAAGATGGTCAGGTTGTTGCGACCGTGAAGCAGATCGCTCCGACCTTCTTCATCAACTACAAGTTTGGTGATGCCGAGTCCCGCATTCGTCCTTACGTCGGTGGTGGCATCAACGTGACGATGTTCGATGCCGATGCCACGGCAGCTGGCGCCAAGGTTTACAACGATGGCAAGGTGCGTATCAAGACCTCGACCTCGTTCGGCCTGGCCTTCCAGACGGGTCTGATCTACAAGATCGACGACCACTGGCAAGCAAGCGTGGGTTGGTACACCGCTGCCGTGCGCAACGACATCACCATCAAGACGGACAACAGCGAGCAGAAGGCCTTCTACCGCTTCCACCCGTCCGTGTTCTCGGCCATGGTCGGCTACACGTTCTGATGCTTTCAGTGCCCCTGTATCGGGGTTCTGGAAAACAAAAAACCCGCCGGGCAACTCGCCCTGGCGGGTTTTTTCATGGCTGAAGTGCCAGCCGCGCGGGGCTTACTTCTTCACCTCGATGCTGGTGACGGTGTACTGCCCCTTCACCTTGTCAGCCGTGAAGCGCACCTTGTCGCCAACTTGCAGGGTTTTGAGCCAGTCCGGGTTGGCGACCTTGTAGGACATCTGCATGGCCGGCATGTCGAGGTTCTTGATCTCGCCGTGCTTGAGTGTGACCTTGCCCGCATCCGGGTCGACCTTGCGGACCTCGCCGTCCACGGGCTCGGCCCAGGCGGCTACAGCCAGCCCCAGCCCCAGGAACAAGGCAGCGGCAGACGACAGCAGGGATTTCTTCATGAATTGCTCCTTCAACGGTCTTCAATGACCAGTATGACCGGAACCAGGCTTGCGTACCTGAACTTCCAGCGCATGGGGTGAGGTGGGGGTGTCAGGCGCTTGGGCGATGGCTTCGTCATGTTCCCATAGACGCGCGGATGTGCCTGGCGGTTGACGGTACCAGCCGGGATCGCGGTAGCTGCCGTGGGGTTGATCGCGTCTCACCTTGACGGTGGTGAACATGCCGCCCATGCCGATCGGGCCGAAAGGCCCTTGTCCAGTCATCATGGGCAGGGTGTTGTCAGGCAATTCCATCTCCATCTCGGCCATCTCGTGCATGCCCTGTTCGCCCATGGCCATGTAGCCGGGCACGATGCGGTTGATTTGCTTGACCAGGTCGGCCTGCTTCACCCCGATCAGGTTGGGGACGCTGTGCCCCATGGCATTCATGGTGTGGTGGCTCTTGTGGCAGTGCAGGGACCAGTCGCCCTCTTCATCAGCGAGGAACTCGATCTGGCGCATCTGCCCCACGCCAATGTCGGTGGTCACCTCAGGCCAGCGGGCCGTCTTCGGGATCGGTCCCCCATCCGTGCCTGTGACCTCGAACTCGAAGCCGTGCAGGTGAATGGGGTGGTTGGTCATGGTGAGGTTGCCCATGCGCAGGCGCACACGGTCACCCTGGCGGACGTTGATGGCGTCAATGCCCGGAAACGCCCGGCTGTTCCAGGTCCAGAGGTTGAAGTCCAGCATGGTATTGACCTTGGGCGAGGAGGCGCCGGGGTCAATGTCATAGGCGTTGATCAGGAAGCACACGTCCCGGTCCACCTCGCTGATGAGTGGGTGCGCCGCTTTGGGGTGGGTGATCCACATGCCCATCAGGCCCATGGCCATCTGCACCATCTCGTCTGCATGGGGGTGGTACATGAAGGTGCCTGGGCGCTTCGCGGTGAACTCGTACACGCAGGTCTTGCCGGGCGGGATGCCCGCTTGCGTGAGGCCGGCCACACCGTCCATGCCGTTGGGCAGGCGTTGCCCGTGCCAGTGCACGGTCGTGACCTCGGGCAACTGGTTGGTGACAAAGATACGGACACGGTCACCTTCGACCACCTCGATGGTGGGGCCGGGGCTTTGCCCGTTGTAGCCCCACAGGCGGGCGTTCATGCCGGGGGCGATCTCACGGACCACCGGTTCAGCCACCAGGTGGAACTCCTTGACGCCGTCTTTCATGCGCCAGGGTAGTGTCCAGCCATTGAGGGTGACCACCGGGCGGTAGGGCCTGCCAGCGGTGGGCTGCAGCGGGGCCTGTGTGCCCGGGTGGGTCTGGTTGGCCAGTTCAGGCAGACCAGCCAGGGCCGAGCGCGCCACCGGTGTGGCTGCGGCCGTGCCCAGGCTGGCAAAGGCGGCGCCAGACAGGGCGCCTCTGAGAAATTGTCGGCGTTGGGTCATGCTGGGCTCCCCGTGTGGCTTGTTGCTGGCGTCAGGCTTGATTCACGCCGGCCGCCTTCTGCGCCAACGCCCTGGATGGCCGCGTCGGTTGCAATCCGGCTCAGCCAGTAGGCTTCATCGGCGTCGATGGCGCTCAATACGCCCTCCACCTGCCCCCGCGCTTCCGCGATCAGT
Organism: Aquabacterium sp.; assembly: GCF_041909175.1. Taxonomy (GTDB): domain Bacteria; phylum Pseudomonadota; class Gammaproteobacteria; order Burkholderiales; family Burkholderiaceae_C; genus Aquabacterium. Next base: position 115,879 of record NZ_JAYRDZ010000007.1, read on the forward strand.
TCGAACGGCCCCGTGAGCATGCCGTTGTAGTGCTTGAGACGCTCATCCAGCAGGCGGGCACGGGCTGGCTGCAAGGTGAGGTGATGGTGACGGGCCTGCTGCCAGCGGATGCCCTCCTGGGCGATCTGTTCGCGCAAGGTCGATTCGGCGTCGACCACCGATTGCTGCCACCGCAGCAAGGCGGCGCGCTCGGCCGATGAGCCGGCGTCGCGCTGGGCTGCCCCAAAGTCGAAGCGGGTCAGGCGGATGTCGAGCACGCCGCCATGCTGAGTCGCTTCGCCCCGGCTGCTGTTGCGCTCGATGCCCGCTTCCAGTTCCAGCCACGAGGTCCAGCCCAGTTGCTGTCGCCGGCTCGACAGGGCTTGCCAGCGTGTATAGGCCACCTGGGTGTCGAGGCCTTGCTCCCGCGCGGCCTGTGTCAGCAGGGCGCTGTCACGCTGCGCCGCAGGCAGGTCGGGCAGTTGGGGCGGCAGCTCCATGCGTCGGGCAGACTCGGTCCGCAGTCCGATCAGCCGCACCAGCGCCTCACGCTCTTGCGTGGCTTGCTGAGTGGCATGCAGCAGGTCGATTTCAGCTTCACTCTGCCAGAGGCTTTGACTCTGCGCTTCGAGTGAACTGAGGTGTCCGGCCTGCTGCAGGCGTTGGGCCAGTGCGGCCTGGGCTTGCGCCGCCGCCAGCAGATCTTCGCGGTAGCGCAGGCGCTGCTGCGCGGCAACGGCGCGCACCCACTGGCTGCGTACTTGCTGGGTGTGGCTCAGGAGTTGACGCGACAACGCCATCTCGCTGGCCTTGACCTGGGCGTCGGCGCGTTGCGCCCGCCAGGGCCAGGTCAGCCAGTCCAGCAGGTTGATGCTGAGTGTGCGGTTGAGCTCCTTGTCGTCGCCGCGACGCAGGCGCTCCAGCGAGAACCCCAGCAAGGCGGGGCGGGACTGGTCCAGCAGATCCTGTCGGTCGGCCTCGGCCTGGGCGCGTGCTGCGGCCAGTGTGGGGCTGTTGGCCAGCGCCAGGGCAAGGGCCTGGTCCTGGGTCAGTTCTCCGCTGGGGAGGGGGGCGCCCTCAGGCGGTGGTGCCGTGCCCGGTGTCGTCAGGGTAGATGCTGTGGCATCGGTCTGAACGGAGGGCGCAGTCGCGCAGCCGCCAAGCAGGGCCAGCAGCCCTGCAAGGTAAAGTGGTCTGATCATGATCAAAGGGCCTGTTGGCGGCCCGGTGCAAGGCAGAACAATCCGGCCAAGGCGGCTTGGCCGGTCAGTTGATGCGGTGGGATCAGACCCTGGGTGGGCGGAACAGGCGTGAGGCCAACTGTGGCGTGGCCGGCAGCATGGCCATGGCGCCCCAGCTCTCGGCTGGTGCTTGCATGGTGAGACCGAGAGACAGCGATGGCGGCGCCATGACCGCGTGGCAAACATCGCAGTGAGCGCAGGGCGCCGAGCCGGCATGCGCGCCGCTTTCATCAGGGTGCACGGTAGCCTGTTCGGCATCGTGGCAGGCGGCATGCGAGGGCATGACCGAGGCGGCGTCACCAGCGTGGTGTGACGCAAACGCCGTCTGAGGGGCGCTGCGCAGCGGTTCCACCGACATGGCTGACCAGGCCCACCCGCGCAAGGGGGCCAGCACCATCAGCACGATGATCAGCCAGGTTCGCCACATGATGTCCAGTCTAGCGCAGGACCTGGGCGGTTGACTCGTAAAATAACCGCATTCCGAATTGTTAGCCCAGCCAGCCACAGCCATGCCGAACACCAACCCCGAAGCCGTCGCCAACATTACGCCTCGTGACAAGGCCGAAATCCTGGCCGAGGCCTTGCCCTATATCCGCAAGTTCCACGGCAAGACGCTGGTGATCAAGTACGGCGGCAATGCCATGACGGACCCTGCGCTGCAGCAGGACTTTGCCGAAGACATCGTGCTGCTCAAGCTGGTGGGCATGAACCCGATCGTGGTTCACGGCGGCGGGCCGCAAATTGACGCCGCTCTGGCCAAGATCGGCAAGAAGGGCACGTTTGTCCAGGGCATGCGCGTGACCGACGAAGAGACCATGGATGTGGTCGAGTGGGTGCTGGGCGGCGAAGTTCAGCAGGACATCGTGGGACTCATCAATGCCGTGGGCGGCAAGGCCGTGGGCCTGACCGGCCGTGACGGTGCCATGATCCGGGCGCGCAAGCTCAAGCTGGTCGACAAGGATGACCCGAGCGTCGAGCACGATGTGGGGCAGGTGGGTGAAATCGTCGCCATTGATCCCAGCGTGGTCAAGGCGCTGCAAGATGACGCCTTCATTCCTGTCATCAGCCCCATCGGGTTTGGCGAGAACAACGAGAGCTACAACATCAATGCTGACCTGGTGGCCTCCAAGCTGGCCGAGGTGCTGAAGGCTGAAAAGCTGCTGTTGTTGACGAACATCCGCGGTGTGCTCGACAAGGAAGGGCAATTGCTGACCGACCTGACGGCCCGCCGCATCGACGAGCTGATTGCCGACGGCACCATCAGTGGCGGCATGCTGCCCAAGATTGCCGGTGCACTGGATGCGGCCAAGAGCGGCGTCAACGCTGTTCACATTGTGGATGGCCGGGTGCCTCATGCCATGCTGCTGGAGATCCTCACGGAGCAGGCCTACGGCACGATGATCCGCTCGCATTGATCCGCGCCCACTGTAGTCACATAGTCCATGATGGCCGAGCAGTCCTGGCTTGATCGCCTGTTTCAGCGACCCTGGGGCCTGCTTGTGCTGGCTCTGTATTTCGCCGCGGTGGCGGGCCTGCAGTGGGTTGCATCGCCCACGGCTGAGCTGGATCAGGCCGGGCAGCTGGTGCTGTCGCAGCGCCTGAACTGGGGCTACACCAATCAACCGCCGCTGTTCACCTGGCTGACCTGGTCGCTGTTCCAGCTGACAGGCCCCAGCCTGTTGAGCCTGTTCGTCATCAAGGTGGGCTTGCTGACCGGACTGATGGCGGCTGTGTACGGCGTCTGCCAGCAACTAGGCTTCCATGCCCGGCAGCGGCAGCTGGCGCTGTCGGGCATGTTGTTGTTGCCCACGGTCATCTGGGAATCACAGCGTGACCTCACCCACTCGCTGAGTGCCACCACGTTTGCTGCCACCACCTTGTGTTGTGGCCTGTGGGCGGTGCGGCGCGGCGGCTGGTGGCGCTACGCCCTGCTGGGTGTGGCGGCCGCCGCAGCCATGCTGTCCAAGCACAACAGCGTGGTGTTCCTGGCAGGGCTGTTGCTGGCCGTGCTGGTGACCCCGTCCTGGCGAACCCGGCTGGATTGGACCGGCGCGGTCCTTGCCGGGGTTGTGGCGTTGTTGCTGTTTGCACCCCACGCCCTGTGGTTGCGCGAGCATGCGCAGGTGCTGGATCAGACACTCAACAAGCTGGATCATGGACAGAGCGGGGTGAAGCGCTATGTGCGCTTGTTCCGTGAAATGGCCGAAGGGCTGCTGTCTTTCGTGCTGCCCTGGCTGCTACTGGCCGTGCCCATGTGGTGGCGAGCCCGGGGGCGCATTCAGACGCAGCACATCATGGTGCGTCTGGTGGCCTCTGTGCTGTTCGTGCTGGTGCTGTTTGTCGTGGCGATCGGGGCAGACTCCTTCAAGGGACGCTGGCTCTTTCCGCTGATGTTTTTCCTGCCCATCAGTCTGGCCGCCGCCTTGCCGGATGTCAGCGCACGCGCGGCACGTGTCATGGGGGTGGCTGCGCTGGGCATGGCTTTGCTGTGTGGCGTGGTGATGCCTGCCAGACTGGTGTGGGCGATGCCAGGGGCTGCCCAGACCAGGCAGAACTTGCCCATGCAGGCCATCGCGCAGCAGATCGAGCAAGCCGCGGGCACCATGCCGGGGGCGGCACTGGTGTCCAACCATCTGATTGGCGGCAACATGCGCTTGTGGTGGCCGACATCGGTGGCGGTGCTGACGCCGCATGCACCTTGGTCCGAACCTTTGCCTTCAACGGTACTGGTGGTGGCGACCGAGGCCGACCTGCGAGACCCGGATGTGCAGGCATGGCTGTTGCGCGTGACCGGGGTCGCTTCGACGGACATGGCGTGGCAGCCAGCGGTCTCGGCAGTCATGCTGCACCGACCGCATCGCAAGCCGTTTGTGGTGCAGTGGGCGCGGGTGGCCGTGCGTGAAGGTGTGGCCCCATGACCCGTGGCCTGCGTGACCGTGTCTTGATGTGGGGCGGCTGGCTGGCTTTGTGGCTGGTCTTGTCGCTGGTGGTCTGCCTGACCATGCCCGGCGGTCGCTCGGACGATGCTGAAATCCTCCAGCATGTGCAGTTTCTGGCACCCGGATACCGTTTGCGCAACCCGCCGCTGTTCGAGTGGATCAGTTGGTCGGTGATGACCTTGACCGGGCCCTCGATGGCCGTGGTGCTGTGTCTGCGGGTTGGCTGTGTCGCCCTGATGATGGCCTTGCTCTACAAGCTGGGTCGCGTGCTGTCGCTGTCGACCTGGGGGGCATTGGCTGCAGCCTTGTCGGTGGGGCTGGTTCCCAATCTGTATTACTACGCGCTGTTTGACCTCACCCATACTGTGCTGGCTGGGGTCTTCTATGTAGCCTTGCCGCTGGCCGTTCTGTGGGCGCGTGCGCAGCCATCTGTGGTGCGCATGGCTGTGCTGGGCTTGATGGGGGGGCTGGGGCTGCTCACCAAGCACGTGTTTGTCATCTATGTGGCTGCTGCGCTGCTGAGTTGTGCCGTGGTGCCGTCGTTTCGCCGCTTGCTGCAGCCACGTCACTTGCTGGTCGCGGTGGTGGTGGCCGTGCTGGTGGTGTCACCTTACGCCTTGTGGGTGATCCAGCAGGGGGCGGATGCCTTTCACATGCAGCAGCAAGAGAGCTTGCACGTTGACGGCCATGGCAGCCCGTCCCGCTTGATGGTGGTGGTTCGTCTGCTGTCCGTGGTGGCGGCCGTGGTGCTGCCGTGGATGGTCTGGCGCTTCCTGTTCATCGGGCGCGCCTTGTGGCAGGTGGCCCCCGGGCCCGCTCGCGATCAGGAGGCCGTGCGCTGGCTGACCTGGACCTTGGGTGTGACCTTGCTGTTGATGCTGCTGATCTGGATGGCGCAGGGCGCACAGCGGCTCGAACCGCATCACGTGTATTTCCTGGCGCTGGCACCTGTGGCCTGGGCAGCCAGTTTTGTTCAGGTCGATACGCCGAAGGTCAAACGCCTGGCCTGGGCGACCCTGGTGTGGACTGCGGTGGTGGTTCCACTGGTCTTTGCCGTCAATGCCCACAAGACGGCCAGCCGCTGTCGCGAGTGCGGTCCTTATGTGGACTACCCGGAGCTGGCGCGGCACATCGGTGAGGCTGGCCTGACGCAAGGCACCTTGTATTACGCCAGTCACACGCGCTTGTTGTCGGTGCCGGCCCTTGTGCCTTATTTGCCTGGTGTGCAGATGGTGCGTGTGGATGTGCCGGCCAGCGAGAGTCCGGTGGCATCACGCCAGGGCGCTTGCGGGGTCATCTGGCAACCCGGCAAGGACCGGTGGCAGCAGTCGCCTCCCGACAGCCTGCCGGTGGCCTTGCGCGATGCGCTGGCTGCCGGGCAGCCTGTTGCCGTGCAATGGACGGTGCGTTTGGCCACGACCAACCGAGATGCCCAGACGGTGTCTCTGATTGTCTTGCCGAAAGGGTGTCCATGACGCAGCGCCGCGATCGATCTGCCCCGATCTGGCTGTTCGATCTGGACAACACCCTGCACGACGCGGGGCAGGCCGTGTTCGGGCCGCTCAATGTGTCGATGACCGACTACATCGAGCAGCACCTGGGTTTGTCTCGTGAGCAGGCCGATGCCTTGCGTTTGCATTACTGGCGCCGCTATGGCGCGACCTTGCTGGGGCTGGAGCGGCACCATGGCGTGCGGGCTGCGCACTTTCTGCATGAGACACACCGCCTGCCGGAACTGGAACGCGCCCTGAGCATGCCCAAGCGTGACCGCATCGCGCTCAGGCAGTTGCCCGGCCGCAAGTTCATCGTCACCAATGCGCCGGCGGCGTACGCCAAACGGGTGCTGACCGAACTCGACCTGGTGTCCTGCTTCGAAGGGGTGATCTCGATCGAGTCGATGCGTGTGTTCGGCGATTTGCGCCCCAAGCCTGATGCCCGCATGCTGCGTGTGGTGCTGGCCCGCCATCGGCTGCCTGCCGCGCGCTGTGTGCTGATCGAAGACACGCTGGCCAATCTGAAGGCCGCGCGCAGTGTGCGCATGAAGACGGTCTGGATGCAGCACTATCTGGCCCTTGCCGTGCATGGTCCGGAGGTCGGTTTGGCCTGGCGTCGCCGCCCCGCGTGGGTGTGTGCCAGAATCAATCGGCTGAGTGCACTCCGGACCTGGGGTGCACGTTGGTCAGACCCTCACACCGACACACGATGAACGACGACGCAGTTCCGCCCCAGTCTGATGCCGAAGCCACCCCGGTAGCGGTGCGCAAACGGCCCAAGCCGGGCGAGCGACGGGTGCAGATCCTGCAGGCCCTGGCTGCGATGCTTGAGCAACCCGGTTCGGATCGCATCACCACGGCGGCCCTGGCTGCACACCTGAAGGTGAGCGAGGCGGCCCTGTATCGGCACTACGCCAGCAAGGCGCAGATGTACGAGGGCTTGATCGAATTCATCGAGCAGAGCCTGTTTACCCTGGCCAACCAGATCCAGGAGAAAGAGCCTGATCCGGCTGCCCAGATCGCCCGCATCCTCGCCATGGCGCTCCAGTTTGGCGAAAAGAACCCGGGCATGGCGCGGGTGATGGTGGGTGATGCCTTGGTCAACGAGCATGATCGTCTGGCTGCGCGCATGAGCCAGTTGTTCGAGCGACTGGAGTCCGCGCTGCGGCAGAGCTACAAGGCACTGGCCGATGCGCGGGGCTCGCAGACCCCGACCGTCGATGCCCAGGCAGGTGCGTCGCTGGCCATCAGCGTGTTGCTGGGACGGCTGCACCGGTTTGCGCGCTCCGATTTCAAACGTCTCCCTACGGAATACCTCGACGCCACCGTGCGTCAATTGTTGTCATGAGTTCCATCGATCTGAGTGGTTTGCTGGCGCGCGCGGAAGCCGTGCTGGATCGTCTTGCCGCGGTGCTGCCGGCACCAGGTCAATCGGCCATCAACGCGCCTGACTGGGCGGCCTCGGTGGCGTTTCGCTACCGCAAGCGCGGTGGGCCGCTGGGTGGCCTCGGGCTGCTCGACCCTGTTCGGCATGTGGGGCGTATCCGCTACGAGGACCTGCAGGAGGTGGACAGCCAGAAGGAGCGCTTTGCGCGCAATCTGGCGCAGTTCGTGGCCGGGCGTCCCGCCAACAATGTGCTGCTGTCCGGCGCGCGAGGCACGGGCAAGTCGTCGCTCGTCAAGGCGGGCTTGCAGGCGCATGCCGAGCAGGGACTGCGGCTGATCGAGGTCGACAAGACCGACATGATCGACCTGCCGGATCTGATCGAGCTGGTGAGTGGTCGTCCGGAGCGCTTCATCATCTATTGCGATGACCTCAGCTTTGAAGATGGCGAGCCTGGCTACAAGGCCCTGAAGTCCATTCTCGATGGCACCGTCTCCGCCAGTGGCGACAACGTGCTGATCGTGGCCACATCCAACCGCCGCCACCTTTTGCCCGAATACCACTCGGACAACCAGACTTACAAGCACACGGCGGATGGCGAGCTGCACCCTGGTGAGGTGGTGGAAGAAAAGATCTCCTTGTCCGAGCGCTTCGGACTGTGGATCAGCTTCTACCCCTTCAGCCAGGACGAGTACCTGGCCATCGTGGCGCAGTGGTTGAAGCACTTTGGCGTGGCTGAAACCGGCTGGGATCATGCCCGCGCTGAGGCGTTGATCTGGGCCTTGGAGCGGGGTTCTCGCTCAGGCCGTGTGGCGTATCAGTTTGCACGCGACTATGCCGGGCGCAGCCATGGCTGAGCGTAAGTCGTATCACGTGATGGACGAGACCGACCGAACGCCGGTAGAGGTGGCGGTGGGAGTGCTGGTCGAGCGCGACGCTGATGGGCGAGAGGGGCGCTTCCTGATGACCTCCCGACCAGTCGGCAAAGTCTATGCCGGCTACTGGGAGTTCCCGGGCGGCAAGCTGGAAGCCGGCGAAACGGTGGAGCAAGCCTTGCGCCGTGAGCTGCAGGAAGAGCTCGGCATCACCATCGGTGCAGCACACCCCTGGCAGGTCGAGGTGATGGAGTATCCCCACGCCAAGGTGCGCCTGAACTTCTGCAAGGTCTATGAGTGGACAGGCGAGTTCGAGATGCGCGAGGCTCAGCAAATGGCCTGGCAGAGCCTGCCAGTGTCGGTGGTGCCGGTCTTGCCGGGCACGGTGCCCGTGCTGATGTGGCTGGCAGAAGAAAGGGGCCACCAGGGCCCCACACATCAGACTACCTGAGCAGGCTGTCGATCAGTTCGATGCGGCGCTGGCTGCGGCGCTGGCGGCTTCGACGGCCGGGGCGCTGGCAGCAGGCGTGCTGGCAGCATCAGAAGCGGTTTGCTCTGGAACATGCGTGGCTTCACCACCGTGCTTCTCGCCGCTCATGTCGACATTTCCGCCGCTCTTCATGAGCACGAAAACGACCAGCACGGCAAACACGATAAAGCCAACCAACATTTTCCACATGGGGATCTCCTTGAGAGTGGGCACAACAGAGTGACGGCGTTTGGCCGCCGAGCGGTGCCGGCCTGGTGGGCACGGCGGGGGCATTGTCGTGTGACCGAATAGCCAAAGCTCTACGGGGTTCCCCTAGGTCATAAAAAACCCGGCACAGGGCCGGGTTTCGGAAGGTATGGGCGGGCTCGTCAGCCAGCCTGACCAGATGCTCAGCTCAGTTGGTCGCTGATCAGCTTGGTCATCTCGAACATCGAGACCTGAGCCTTCTTGAAGATCACCTTCAGCTTGTCATCGGCATTGATGTTGCGCTTGTTGGCTTCGTCTTGCAGCTTGTGCTTCTTGATGTATTCCCACACCTTCTTGGTCACTTCCGTGCGCGGCAGCGGCTTGTCGCCAATGATGGCGGCCAGAGCCGGGCTCGGGGTCATGGCCTTCATGAAGGCCGCGTTCGGGGTGCGCTTGGCGGCGGGGGCGGCCTTCTTGGCAGGGGCCTTGGTGGCTGCAGGAGCCTTCGTTGCCACAGCCTTCTTGGCCGGGGCTTTCTTCGCAGTTGCCATGTGAATTCACTCCATCAAAGGACTTGTCTGTTACCGCCCCGGGCAGGTGCTGAGTCCGCACGTGTTCCTCTGGGGCATTGCGTCTGCCATGGTAATGCCTCTTCCCTCTGAAAAACAGCGATTTGCAAGGAATGTGGCCCTTCAGCGTCATAGAAATGTGTCGGGATGCTGCTGGAGCGCCCTTTCGGTGCGGGTTTTCGGGGTATGCGTGTACATGGGGATGGTTTCCGCGGGCTGCAGAAGTGGGCGCTTCCGTGTCCAATCAGGGCTTCCATCGTGACTCCAAGGAGTGCTTTCCATGACGCCTGAGCAGGTCTTGTCCCAGTCCTTTACCTTGCCGAATGGCAGCGTCATCCGCAATCGCCTGTTCAAGTCGGCCATGTCGGAGGCGCTGGGAAGCCGCGATGGGCATGCCACGCCTGAACTCGCACGGCTCTATCGCACATGGGCAGATGGTCGCATCGGGCTGTGTGTGACGGGTAACGTGATGATCGATCGCCGAGCCCTGGGTGAGCCCGGCAATGTGGTCATTGAAGATGACAGTGGGTTGGCTGCCCTGCAGACGTGGGCGAGTGAAGCCACCCATGGCGGCACGCCTTGCTGGGTGCAGTTGAACCACCCAGGCAAGCAGGCGCCCAAGGGCTTGAATCGGGAAAACGTGGCGCCGTCGGCGGTGCCGTTCCGGCCGGACATGCAGGCGTTCTTCCCCACTCCTCGCGCCTTGACCGCGGCAGAGATTGAGGGTCTGGTGCAGCGCTTTGCGAAGGCTGCGGCCATCGTCAAGCAGGCCGGGTTCAGTGGTGTGCAGATCCATGGCGCACACGGCTACCTGGTCAGCCAGTTCCTGTCGCCCCATCACAACCAGCGAGACGATGAGTGGGGCGGGTCGGCAGAGAAGCGTCGTCGGTTCGTACTGGCGGTTTATCAGGCCATGCGCGATGCGGTCGGCCCGGACTTTCCCATTGGCATCAAGCTGAACTCGGCAGACTTCCAGCGCGGTGGGTTCACCGAGGAGGAGTCCATGGACACGATCAAGGCGCTGGCGGAAGCAGGCATCGACCTCATTGAAATTTCCGGGGGCACCTACGAGGCGCCCGCCATGACCGGGGTGAAGACGGCAGGTACGTCGATCAAGGACAGCACCCGCCAGCGTGAAGCCTACTTCCTCGACTTCGCCGCCAAGGCCAGGCAGGCGGTGCGCACGCCGCTCGTGGTGACAGGGGGCTTTCGGTCGGCCGAGGGCATGGCGCAAGCCATCGAGTCGGGCGCTGTCGACCTGGTTGGCCTGGCCCGTGCACTGGCCCTGGAGCCCGATCTGCCCAAGCGCCTGATGGCCGGGCAGGCGCCGCGTTATCAGGTGCGCCCCATCCGTACCGGCATCGGTCCGGTGGACCGCATGGGTCTGCTGGAGGTGACCTGGTACACGAAGCAGCTCAAGCGCATTGGCGGTGGCTTGCCGACACGGCCGAAGACGCCGGCGCTGTGGGTGTTTTGCCAGTTTCTGTGGGCGCAGATGCGGGCAGGCAAGCGGCGCAAACCCACGCGCTTGCGTGCCAGCTGAGCCGCAGTTCTGTGCGGCGGCTCAATCAAACAGCACGTCGGGACCGATGTCGGCGAGGGTCGCACAACCAGACAGGGCCATGGCGATCTCCAGCTCGTCACGCAAGAGGCGCACGGCATGGGCGACACCCAGGGCGCCCGCCGTGGCCAGGGCATGCACATAAGGCCTGCCGATCAAGGCCGCGCGTGCGCCAAGGGCCAGGGCCTTCAGCACGTCCGTGCCGCGACGGATGCCCCCATCGACCAGCACGGGCAAGTCTGAGCCGACCGCGTCGACGATGCGCGGCAGCACCTGCGCGGTGGCCGGAACGGTATCGAGTGTGCGTCCGCCGTGGTTGGATACGATGAGTGCGCCCACCTGAAGGCTCTGTGCCTGTCGGGCGTCGGCCGGGTGCAGCACGCCTTTGAGGATCACCGGCAGGCGTGTGTGGGCCTGTAGCCAGGCGATGTCGTCCCAGGTCGGGGCGTCATGCAGGACATCGTCGAACAGGGCGCTGCCGCCGGGCTGCAAGGCACGAGCGGGGGCAGGCTGGAGCCCAGCGAGGTTCACCGCGTGGATGCCATCCGGCACACGGAAGTGCGTGCGGCGTTCGCGGTCTCGCGCGCCGCTGGTAGGCGCGTCCACGGTCACGACCAGCGCTTCGTATCCGGCGGCCTCGGCGCGGCGCACCAGTTCCAGCGTGAAGCCGCGGTCGTGCTGGATGTAGAGCTGCAGCCACAAGGGGCCGCGGTCCGGGTCATCATGGATGGCCTGGGCGATTTGCTCCAGCGGCATGCTGGCCTGGGTGCTCAGAATCAGGCCGGTCTGCTGTGCCGCTGCGGCATAGGCCGTAGCGAGTTCACCATCCGGATGCACCATCTTCTGGTAAGCCACCGGGGCCAGCAACACAGGCCAGGCGAGGGTGCGCCCTAGCAACTCGGTGCGGGTATGACCACCGGCCAGTGCACGCAGGACGCGAGGGTAGAGCCGCAAGGTCGACCAGGCTGTCTGGTTGGCCCGCAGGGTGTGTTCGTTGGCGGCGCCACCGTTGAGGTAGGCCCAGGCCGCTTCGGTCAGGCGTTCCCGGGCATGGCGCTCGTAATCACACAGCGCGACGACATCACCAGGAATGGCCGAGGCGTTCATGTGTCTGCCCACATGCGCAACAGGTTGTGATACGTCCCGGTGAGGTTCACCAGATAGGACGACTCGCCATACGCTTCGCGCAGGCGCAGCAGGTTCATGTCCAGGTCAAACAGCATGCGCCGTTGCTCATCGCTGCGCACCATGCTTTCGACCCAGAAGAAGCAGGCCACGCGGTGCCCGCGGGTCACGGGCTCGACGCGGTGGATGCTGGTGGAGGGGTAGAGCACCATGTCACCGGCCGCCAGCTTGACGCGCTGCGTGCCGTAGGTGTCTTCAATGGCCAGATCGCCGCCATCGTAGTCTTCGGGCTCGGCCAGGAACAGGGTGCAGCTCACATCCGAGCGGATGCGCTGACCGGTCTGGCGGGCCTGCATGACGGCGCCATCGACATGGTTGCCGTAGAAATTGGTGTCACCGCCATAGCGGTTGAACAAGGGGGGGTAGATCTTCTTGGGCAATGCAGCCGAGAAGAAAAGGGGGTGGCGCTCCAGCGCCTTGAGCACGAGCGCACGCAGGCGCTCGGACTCGGGGCTGTCTTGCGACAGCTGTTCGTTGTTCTTGGCTTGCAAGGCCTGTGTGCCTGCCGTGCTCTTGCCGTCCTTCCATGCGGCCTCCGCGAGGATCTGGCGGGCTTGCGTCAGCTCGTCAGCGGTAAGGACTTCGGGGATGCGAATCAACATGATGGAGCAGCAAAGAGTGGGGCAGGCGACACAGGGGGATGCGACCTTAGAACGTGGCCTTCAGCGAGAAGGTGACCGTGCGCTCGGCACCGGGCACGTAGAAGCCGCGGTACAGGCCATCAGCATACAACTCGTTGGTCGCGTTGGTGATGTTCACCTTGGCGGAGAAGTTCTTGTGGATGGTGTACTCGGCCATCAGGTCCAGCGTGGTGAACTCGGGTGCGATCACGTGACGAGCCCCTTCTGGGCTTTGCTCGCTGCGGTGGGTCAGGCCGGCGCCCAGGCGCAGGTCAGGCAGTACACGGTAGGTGTTCCACAGGCTCGCGCTGTGCTTGGGCGTGAGTGCTGGGCGGTCACCCTGCACCTGTGCGCCTGTACCTGCTGCATTTTTCGCGACGTTGCTCTTGTCGATGCGGGCGTCCGGAATCCAGGTCCACGACAGGAAGGCTTCCCAGGCCGGGGTGATACGACCTGACAGCTCGATGTCCATGCCGTTTGCGTGGCGTTTGCCGGACAGCAGTTCTTCATCGGCGCCGGGCTCTGGATCCGTATTGCGCTCGTGGTACTTCTCGGAATGGAACAGACCGATACTGGCCGACAAGCCTTGCTCGAACAGATCGTACTTTGCACCCAACTCCATGTTCAGGCTCTTTTCAGGAGGGGTGTGTACTTGACGTCCTGTGGGGGATCCTGGCGAGAACTGGTACGTATCACCTGAGGTGTTGTAAGACTGCCCGTAGGAGAAGTAATAAGAAGACGTGTCAGTGGGTTGATACAGCGCGCCGAAACGAGGGCTCCACAGTTTATCTTTGCGATTGAACTTGTAGTACGCAGCCGCTGCGGAGTTGTAGACGTCGTAGTTGGCGGTGAAGTTGTCGTGGCGCAGCCCCGCAATCAGCTTCACTGTGGGCGTCAATTCCAGCGTGTCCTGGAAGTACAAACCCAAGGTTCGAGTTTCAAACTTGTTCAAGACCGGGGCGACACGGTTATCCGTGACGGAGTCACCGTCATGAGGTGTGCCGACAGTGGTGGTCGGCTGTGTACCTGTGTTGGCGTAGTTGTTGTTGCGTTTGGCGTTTTCCTGTGACAGGTCGACGCCCGTGATGATGTTGTTCTTCAGCCCAAACCAGGTGAACTTGTTGTTGTAGTCACTCTGAATGAAGGTGTTGTTGCTGATGCCGATGCGACCTTTGGAGCGACGGTTGATGACCGTGCTGTCGTTGATGTTGTTGATGGTGGTGCCTGAGGCAAAGCTGATCACCGAGGTCATCAGGTCGCGCTTGTATCGACCATAGCGCAGAGAGGACTTCAGCTCGCCGCCATCGTCAAAGCGGTGGGTATGGCTGAAAGTGCCGTAATCGACATTGCCTTGGTTGTAGTCGCTGTCCAGGCCGTAGAAGGCGTTGGCGGCCAGCACGGGGATGATGCGCCCGCGGTTGCCGTTGGACAGGAACCAGGGGTGGTTGTAGATCGGGTTGTTGTCGTATTCAAGGTGGTAATAGCTCACCAGGAATTCGTCGGCCGTGCCGATGCCCCAGCGGTAGCTGGGAGCGATGCCCTTCTTGTCCACCGTGGCACCCCAGTTTTCAGCCTTCTGGGTCATGACGTTGATGCGCAAAGCAGCATCGTCGCCAGTCTGGATATTGAAGTCGCCCGTCAGCCGCTTGTTGCTGCCGGTGCCGATGCTGGCTTCGACTTCACTTTGCGTCATCAGGAAGGGGACCTTGCTGACCTGGTTGACCACGCCGCCGGTCGAACCACGGCCGAACAGCATCGAAGCTGAGCCCTTGAGCACGTCGATGCGGTCGTTGTTGAAGGTGTCGCGCTCGTAGAGTGCCGAATCGCGGATACCGTCGACATACACGTCACCGGCCTGCATCAGCGAGAAGCCGCGCAGACGGATGTCTTCTTCGCCGGTTTCGCCAGTCAGGAAGGTGATGCCGGAGGTGGCGCGCAGCACATCCTTGAAGTCATCGAGGTTGCGGTCGTCCATCAGGCGCTCGGTGACCACGGTCACGCTTTGCGGGATGTCGCGCAGGGCCTGTTTGCCTTTGGCGATGCTGGTGGTTTCTGCCTTGTAGTCCTGCTTCGATGCAGGGGTGCGGTCGACTGTGGCATTGACACTCACTTCGGGCAGCGCGTTGTCGGCCTTGTCTGCGGTAACGGGGTTGGCTGTTTGCGCGAGAACCGGGGCGGCCAGGCTGAGGCCGAAACCTGCTGCCAAGGCGCCCAGCGAGATGGTCGTAGAGGGCTGCGACGCAGGCAAGGTTGATTTGACCTTGCGCGCTCGGTAGTGGGATCGCGACATGTGGGTACTCCAGAGACAGTGGTTTGCGTGGGTGTCACGGATGTGACGATTTGGTTACGCAAATGATAACGATTCGCAATTGCATGAGCAATAAGGGCAGGCAGCATCGGATGGAATAACCCCTGCGGGGCCCGTTCCTGTGTTGGACATACGCGACAAGCGGGGCACATATTCAGAACTGGTGACTTGGCTTCTTGCTGTCGGGGATCTGGAGATCGTGCGCGTTCTACCAAGATAAGATGCAATAATGAGAATCAGTTCTGATTGAATTGGTTTGCTTCAGGGATATGCCATGCCACGCGAATTGCCCCCATTCGTGCGACGTTTTGGTCAACGACTCGCGTTTGTTGTCTTGTCCTTGGCGGCTGCCCTGCCGGCCCAGGCTGATGAATCAGCTGTAGCCTCGCAGACTGAGCGTGAGCAAGCCAGTTGGGCTGCTTCCCCGTCCGTGGTTGGGCAGCGGCTGAATGCACCGGCAACAGCTTCCGGCAAGTCGGAGGGGCGGCTGTCTTACCGGGGAGACTTGTCGGGGCAGTGGGCTGCCGGTGCCTGGCTGGGGGCCGAATGGTCTCTGGCAGGGCATATGCGTTTTGGCCGAGGCGCGGGCGTCGTGCAGACCGATCGCCTGTATACCGGGGCGGTGAACTCTCTGGCCTTTCCGACGGGTGATGGTTATCCGGCCTGGTTCGCCATCCTCGCCGAGGCGTATGCCAACCTCTCCTGGCCAGTGGCGGTGGCCGGGGCGGGCTCCCAGATCGATGTCACGGTTGGCAAACTTGATCCGTTCGTTTTTTTCGATCAGAACGCAGTGGCTGCTGACGAGTCCCGCCAGTTCCTGAATAATGTGTTTGTTCACAACCCCTTGCTGGATTCGGGTAAAGATGTCGCTGTAGATGACTGTGGCTTTGCCCCTGGGCTCAGACTCGCTTACCGCAGTGCCATCGACCGGGTGTGGTCATGGAGTGGATCGGTGGGGGTGTTTGCGTCGGGGAATGCTGCGCGGCTACATGGCGATGTCAAGGCGCCGTTGGGGATGG
The DNA here is from genome assembly GCF_041909175.1 of Aquabacterium sp. Classification (GTDB taxonomy): domain Bacteria; phylum Pseudomonadota; class Gammaproteobacteria; order Burkholderiales; family Burkholderiaceae_C; genus Aquabacterium. The sequence goes on from NZ_JAYRDZ010000007.1 coordinate 131,728, forward strand.
CTCAACTTGAGTTGACCGAGGCTGAAAACGGGGCTGACCGCGCGGTGGGTGGGTACCGCCTGTACGTCTGGACGAACGGCCAGACCATGGATGCGCTTGCCCAGCGCCCGCAGCGACATGCCGGTGTCGGCGTGTCGGTGGATCGGCGCGTGTCGCCATCATGGGTGCTCTTCGGACGGTGGGGGAAACGCACCGCCGGCACAGGTGTTTTTGACCAGGGCACCACGGTGGGAGGCGAGCTGGACGGCCGCTACTGGAGCCGAGAACAAGACGTGCTGGGGCTGGCCCTGGGCTTCCTGAATGGCTCGGGCAGCATGGGGCAAGAACAGCTGGCCGAGATGTATTACCGTCTGCATCCGCATGAGGGCGTTGAAATCTCCCCCGACATCCAGCTCATTCGTAACCCCGGTGGGCAAAAAAATGGCGGATTGGTGAAGGCCGTGGGCCTGAGGGTGACGCTCAGCTACTGAGTTGCGCCAGGTCAGGGCCCACCGTCTTCCTTCATGTCCTCGCGCTGCTGGCGCTGCCAGGCGCGCAGGCGTGACTGCATGACGGACAGCTCGATGGCCTCATCGTCACTGGGGCGCTTGACCAGTTTGCGGCCCCCTTCGATGCGGTCGATGGCGCCGGGCAGGTCGCCGTTGGCCGCGGTGGCCTCGGCTTCTGCACGTACCGCACGCAAGGGGTAGCCCAGCCGCTGCCACAGCGGCGCCAGGGCAGCCCAGGCGGTGGCGTCCAGTGGGTGGGCGCTCACATGGGTTTGAAGCCGTGTCGCCGTGTCCTGGATGGCGCTGCGTGCGCCGGCCGTATCCGGCAGATTCAGCGCGGCCTGCGCAGCCAGCAGCAACTCTGGGCGACAGGTTGGTGTGATCAGGCTGTTGCGGCTTGGCGCGGCATGGAGCAGGTTGGTGGCCACCCAGGCTTGCCGGGCGCTCACGTCCAGATCGACCTCTTCGAGCGTCAGCAGACGATCCACCTCGGCCCGTTGCGCCTCTGGCAGCAAAGGCAGCCGCTCTCTGGCTGCCTTGAGCGAGGCCGACGCTTGCGCGCCGTCTCTCAACATGCGCGAGGCCACCGCTGACAGGTAATACTGCGCGATGCTCTGCAGGGGGGGCATATCGGGGTGCACATTCGGTGCAACCAGCGGCTGCAAGCTGGCGCTGCGGATGTCCATGAGCGCTTTGGCTCGTGCGGACAGCATCGCGTGTCGGGCCGTCCAGGCCTGTTCTTCAGCCGATACCGGGGCATTGGGGTTCCAGCCTGATGTGCCAAGCCTGGAGCGGGCCTCGCCAATGCGTTCGGTGGTCAGCGGGTGGGTGCGCAGGTAGGGGTAGCTGTTGTCGTCGTTGAGCCGGGAGGCGGTTTGCAGATGTTCGAACATCTGCGCCATGCCGGCGGGCGAAAAACCGGCATCGGTCAGCACGCCGAAGCCGACGCGATCCGCTTCGCGCTCCATGTCACGAGAAAAATTGAGTTGTCCCTGGATGGAGGCGGCCTGCCCGCCCACGATCAGCGCCTGGCCAGCCTGGGGTGCGCGGGCAATGGCCACCGCGCCGAGAATCATGGACACCAGGCTCACCAGCGACTGGCGAGACTGTTCGCTCATCATGCGGGCGATGTGTCTTTGCGTGACGTGAGACAGTTCGTGGGCCATCACGGAGGCCAGCTCATCCGGGGAGCCGGTCATGGCCAGCAAGCCCAGATGCACCCCGATGTAGCCGCCAGGCAGGGCAAACGCGTTCACGCTGCGCTCACGGACCAGGAAGGGGCGCCATGCATACAACTCGTCCATCTCGGTGCTGATGTCACCGCGTTGACGGGCGCTGCGCAGCAGGTCCTGCCAGACGTCGTTCACATATTCGAGGGTCACGGGGTCGTCCACGACATCCGGGTCACCCAGGATGGAGCGCATGACCCGATCCCCCAGGCGCCGCTCGGCGGCCGGTGACAGGCTCTGAGTGGACACGTCGCCCATGGCCGGCAAGGCGCTGGCCGACGATGCAGGCGCCACAGGCTGCGCCATGGCCGGCGTGAGCACCGGCATGGGCGCCAGGAGGCTGCCCGCAGCCAGCAGGCAGACCAGTTGACGCGGCAGGAGGGGGAAGCTGGAAATCTTCAAGTTCGTGCGGGCAGAGCCGGAGTAGCGACGCCGGACAACAGTATGCTGCCGGCTGCGCCAGATTGGAGCGCGGGGACCAGAGATGGTTCAATCAATCTGGATCCTTTACGAACGGTAATCATGAGCGAACTCACCCATTTTGATGCCCAGGGCCAGGCCCACATGGTCGACGTGTCCGGCAAGGTGCCTACCTTGCGCAAGGCGGTGGCAGAAGGCCAGATCCGCATGACGCAGGAGACCTTCACCCTGATCGCCGAAGGTCGTGCGGGCAAGGGCGATGTGCTGGGTGTCGCCCGGATTGCAGCCATCCAGGCGACCAAGCGCACGTCGGAGCTGATTCCCCTGTGCCACCCGCTGCCGCTGACCAAGGTGGCGGTCGAATTCGAGTTGCTGCCCGAACTGCCGGGAGTGCGGTGCGAGGTCACGGCGCAGACCGTGGGTATCACGGGGGTCGAGATGGAGGCGCTCACCGGCGTGCAGATCGGCTTGCTGACGATCTACGACATGTGCAAGGCCGCGGACAAGGGCATGTGCATCGACCGCGTGCGCTTGCTGGAAAAGTTGGGCGGCAAGTCCGGCCACTGGCAGGCCGGCAGCTGACCCCTCGTTACTGCGGCAGCAATTCCCGCCATGTGTAGGTCTTGGCGGGTGGGCTGCACTGGAAGGGCGGCTCCTCGTCGTTGTCCAGGGGCTCGTTGCACTCGTCCATGAACTCATCGCCGATGGGGTTGTGAAACTCCTTGAGGCGTTCGACCACGTAGCGGGCCTTGTCGACTTCACCGTGCTCGGCCAGCGAGCGTGCGTAGGCCTTCATCAGGCGGGCATCCAGCAGGTTGTGCAGGGTGCGGCGGAACGCGCGCGGCGGCAAAGAGGGCTCGTCGTCGTCTTGCGTGGTGGCGGCAGCGTAGTCGGCCTGGTAGCCAAACCACGGCATGCGTTGCCCGAACAGGATGCGCTGGTCGAGCGGGCCAGCACCTTCACGGGGTGCATAGATGTTGGCGGCAGCCAGATAGTCCCAGGTGCACCATGCGGCACACAGGCAGGTCGTCAGGCTCAGCACCAGCAGGCGACGGCCCAGCTGGCTTGGTTCGCTGGCCTGGCTGACTTCACCTTGCTGACGCGCGCGTGCTGCCAGCCCGGCACCCCAGGCAAAGGCTGCGGGCAGCAGGAAATAGCTGTACCACAGGGGGTATTCGAGCAGGCTGTGCAGGCCCACGATCAGCACCATGACCGAGGTGGCCCCTGCCGGCGAGCCATGGAAGCCGTCTCCCGGGGGCGGGGTGTCGTCGAGTTGACGCGGCCGAATCAGGGCCCAGGTGCCAAGGCCACATGCCAGCGTCATCAACAAGGCCAGGGGCAGGCCGAGTTCGACCGCCCACTGCAGGATGATGTTGTGGGTGTGGTCGAAGAAGGCCACCGGCCGGGTTGGGAAGGGCGTGAGGGTCCATGCCAGGTTGAACTCACCGTAGCCCACGCCAAACCAGGGGTTCTGGCGAATCAGTTCCAGCACATTGGCCCAGATCTTGAAGCGCGAGCTGGAAATATCGCTTTTGTCATGCAGGCGGGCTTCAGAGGCGAATGCGACCTGCTGGTCGACATGGCTCAGCAGGTACATGCCGCCCCAGAACACACCATAGACGAGCGGGGCGGCCATCAACAGGGCGCGCAGGGGGCGCGGCAGGTCACGGTCACGCCAGCCCCACAGGGCGAGCAGCAGCATGCCCAGCATGCCCGTGCGCGAGGCCGTCAGCACGATGCCGCCGATCATCAGGGTGATGGCCGACAAGGCGAGCCACAGCGGCCAGCGGCGTCGCGCGCCCAGCCAGGCTGTGGCGCAGACCGACCAGACCAGCAGGGTACTGAAGTGGTTCGGCTGGCGCAGGTTGCCCACCGCGCGCCCCGGCATCGTGGGGCCGGCGATCCAGGTGCCATCAGCCCAGGCAGGGTGAAAAACCTGGATGCCGGCGATCACCAGGCCAATCAGCCCGGCAGCGCCCAGCGCCATGCAGAAGGTGTCGAAGATCTCGTCAGCGTCCTGGCGCAAGCCGGTTTTCCAGCCCACGGTGAGTGCCAGCAACGCGGCCAGCGACAGCCCGCCCCCCATCATGCCCAGCCCCAGCGGCAGGTCATGGAGTGCGGGCGAGATCAGCGCCATGGCGGCATTGATCGACAGTGCAGCCCCCACCGCGAGCAAGCCAGCCCGAGGCAGGCCATGACCCACCTTGGGCAGGCCTTGCCCCAGCAGGGCCGCCAGCCACAAGCCCCAACCGAAGACGGCCAGCGCCTGGTTGTAGAAGGTCACCGACGGGGGATCATGTGCGGCAATGAGCGTGGGGGCCACGATGGCCAGCAATGCCAGGGGGAGCCAGATGTCGAAGCGTGCTTTCACAGCGGGACAGCGAAATAGGTATGGCGGTATTGTCGCGGGATTCCGGGCACTTAAGACCCCATGCCTGCGGTGAGTTGAACTTGCGGGCAGACTGGCGGCATGTCTGCTGATCTGTCCCTGTCTCGCCGTGGCGAGACTTTTTTGTTGTGGGTGCTGGCTTCCGTTCAGTTCACCCACATTGTTGACTTCATGGTGATGATGCCGCTGGGGCCAGCCCTGACGCGCCTGTTCGGCATCTCGGATGCCCGCTTCGGGCTGCTGGTCTCGGCCTATTCTCTGGCAGCCGGTGTGTCGGGCCTGGTCGCCTCTACCCTCATCGATCGCTTCGAACGCAAGCGTGCGCTCCTGTTTCTGTACGCCGGTTTCGCGCTGGCCACGCTGGCCTGTGGTCTCGCCAGCAGCTATGGCGCCTTGATGGCCGCGCGGGTTGCCGCCGGGACGTTCGGCGGCGTGCTGGGGGCTTTGGTCACGACCATGGTGGGTGATGCCATTCCCTATGAGCGGCGTGGTCGCGCCATGGGTGTGGTGATGTCGGCCTTTTCTCTGTCTACCGTGGCAGGCGTGCCGGCTTCGCTGTTCGTGGCCAGCCACTGGGGCTGGCACTGGCCTTTCATGCTGATTGCCCTGGTGGCGTTGCCGGTTTGGCTGGTGGCCTGGAAGGTGGTGCCACCCTTGTCTGCCCACCTGCATGGCGCGGGGGCATCGTCAGGGGGAGGGCCGTTGCTCAAGGTGGTGGGTGACCGCAACCACTGGCGGGCGTTTGGCTTGTCCGCCCTGCTGGTGTCGGGCAGCTTCACCATCATTCCCTACATCACCATTTACACCACCACCAACACGGGCCTGCGCAGTGATCAGGTGCCTCTCATGTACCTGGCTGGCGGGGTGGCGACCTTCTTCACAGCGAGGCTGTGGGGGCGTCTGGCTGACCGGTATGGCAAGGTTGGTGTGTTTCGGGGCGTCAGCCTCGCTGCGGTCGTGCCGATGATGGCCCTGACGCATCTGCCACAGGTACCGGTGGCGGTGGTGGTGCTGGTGACGACCGCTTTCTTCGTGTTCGTCTCGGGGCGCATGGTGCCAGGCATGGCCATCCTGACGGCGGCCCCCGAGGCTTCGGTGCGCGGTGCGTTCATGAGTGTCAATGGGGCCTTGCAATCGGCCGCCATGGGCCTGGCGTCCTGGCTGGGCGGCGTGCTCATCAGCCGCGCACCAGATGGTCGGGTTGTGGGGTATGGGGCGTGTGGCTGGCTTGCCCTTGTCAGCACCGTGGTCATGGTCTGGTGGGTGGGCAAGCTGGCGCTGCACAAGTCGGCAGAAGCTGCCGCAACTTGAGCTGGGCGACGTGCAAATATTGCGTCTGCTCAAGGTTTGACGCGAATCCATGTGAAGCTGTTGCAACCAAGTGCAAACCCTTATTTCACGCACTTGTCATGAGCCGGAACCGGGCGCAAACTGACCTTCCGGTTGACGAATTCAGGCAGTTCGCCGGGTCTGGCAACCGGACCTGTTGCAACCTCTTCTGCTCTCGAAAGGAGGCAGTATGAATCTGACGATCAGTGGCCACCATCTTGAAGTTACTCCTGCTCTGCGCGAATACGTGCTGACCAAGCTGGAGCGTGTGACCCGTCATTTCGATCAGGTGGTGGACGTTGCCGTCCTGCTCAGTGTCGAAAAGCAAAAGGAAAAGGAGCGCCGTCAGAAGGCCGAAGTGAATCTCCACGTGAAGGGCAAGGACATCTTCGTGGAAACCTCACATGAAGACCTGTACGCAGCGATCGATCAGCTGATGGACAAGCTTGATCGCCAGGTGGTCCGCCACAAGGACCGTTCGCAAGATCACCAGCACACGACGCACAAGCGTCAGGACGATGTGGCCTGGGAGGCCGCTTCGTGATGTCACCAACAGCAGCACCAAGCTTGGTGCGACCTGATGACGGGTCGCCCGTGCAGTGAGGCACCAAGTTAACGGCCCTTAGGGGCCGTTTTTCATGGGAAAAGACGAGAGTGTGGGATCTACACTGAAATCGACCAACAGATGACTTGCTGCGCTGCAGCAGACAGTGCAGAATGACTTAACGGGTCCTGTTTTGTCGCCTACTTGCAGTAACCCGGTTCATACTTATAATTCGCGCCTCATCCGTCCAGAGGGTGGGGGACAAGGTTTGCCGTCGCCCCCGCTTGTAACAAGATGAATCGACTCTCCGCCATCCTCCCGCCCAGCCAGGTACTGGTCGACGTGGACACAAGCAGCAAGAAGCGTGTTTTTGAATACGCGGGTTTGCTGTTTGAAAATCAGCATGCGATTGCCCGTGCTACCGTCACGGACAATCTGTTTGCCCGCGAGCGGCTCGGGTCGACGGGGCTCGGCCATGGTGTGGCCATTCCCCATGGTCGCATCAAGGGTTTGAAGAACCCGCTGGCTGCCGTGATCCGCCTGAAGGACCCCATCCCCTTCGATGCACCCGACGACGAGCCGGTCAGCCTGCTGATTTTCCTGCTGGTGCCAGAAGCAGCCACGCAGCGCCACCTGGAAATCCTGTCCGAGATTGCCGAGTTGCTGTCGGACCGCGAATTGCGGGACAAGCTCAAGACCGAGCCTGATGCGGCCAAGGTGCACGAGCTGATCGAACGCTGGCAGCCCCTCAAGTCTGTTGCCTGATCACGTGACCGCAGTCCGCGTCAAGGATCTCGCTGTCATCAGCGCGGAGGTGCTCTTCGAGGCCAATCGGGGCGCTTTGCGCTGGGAGTGGATCGCGGGGCATGCCCATCCCGAGCGCCGTTTTGACGAAAAGGCGGTCAAGACCGCCCAGTCGGCGGCCGACCTGGTGGGCTACCTGAACTACATCCACCCCTACCGGGTGCAGATCGTGGGCAAGCGCGAGTCCGAGTATTTTGCGGGCTCCAATCCTGAAGATCAGGAGCGCCGCATCCAGCGCATCGTGACGCTGGAACCACCCGTGGTGGTGGTCGCCGATGCGCAAGCGCCATCCGACCGGCTGATTGCCCTGTGCGGTCGGGCTGGCATTCCTTTGTTTGTGACCCAGGAGCCGGCCGGCCACGTCATCGACGTGCTGCGGTCCTACCTGACGCAGCACTTTGCCGAGCGCATCACGCGCCATGGTGTCTTCATGGACATCCTGGGGCTGGGCGTGCTGCTGACCGGGGAATCTGGCCTGGGCAAGAGCGAACTGGGGCTGGAGTTGATTTCCCGCGGGCATGGCCTGGTGGCCGATGACGCGGTCGACCTTTACCGCGTCACGCGTACCGCGATCGAAGGGCGCTGCCCTGATCTGCTGCAGAACCTGCTGGAAGTGCGGGGCATTGGCCTGCTCGACATCAAGGCCATTTTTGGTGAGACCGCTGTGCGTCGCAAGATGCGACTCAAGCTCATCGTGCACCTGGTTCGCAAGGAAACGATGGAGCGGGAGTTCGAGCGTCTACCGTATGAGCCGCTCTACGAAGAGATCCTGGGCGTGTCGATTCGCAAGGTGGTGATCGCCGTGGATGCCGGGCGCAACTTGGCTGTGCTGGTCGAGGCTGCCGTGCGCAACACCGTGCTGCAACTGCGCGGGATCGACACCTACAAGGAATTCATCAGCCGCCACCAGCGCGCGATGGAGCGGGGCGGCCAGGGCTGAGCAGCCCTGACGATGTCGTGATCAGCGTGGATTCTGTTGTGACTTGCCCGGGCAATTGGGCTTCTGGCAGTTCACATACAGGGACAGCGCATGGTCTTGCAGGGTGTAGCCGCGTTCCTGGGCGATCTGCTGCTGGCGACGTTCGATTTCAGGGTCGTAGAACTCTTCCACGTGGCCGCAGTCCACACACACCAGGTGGTCGTGGTGCTTGCCCTCGTTGAGTTCAAACACGGCCTTGCCGGCTTCGAAGTGGTTGCGCGACAGGATGCCGGCCTGCTCGAACTGCATCAGCACACGGTAGACCGTGGCGAGGCCAATGTCGGAGCCTTCGTTGAGGAGCACCTTGAACACATCTTCCGCAGTCAGGTGGCGATCGCTCGAACGCTGGAACACTTCCAGGATCTTGATGCGCGGCAGCGTGGCTTTGAGTCCGCTGCTCTTGAGTTCGTCGGCGTTGTTCATGGTTGCTCCGTGAAATGCAGGCAGCGGGTGTCGGCCGCCGCTAGAATCCGAGATGATATCGACTTGGCCGTCAATCTGACGCGTCAGGGTTTTATGCCCGGCGTTTTTTTGTGCTGATTTTTAAGGCGTAGACCTCATGCTGCTTTCTGTGACCCGCCGTTCCCTGGCCCTGGTGGCTGTTCCTGCGTTGCTGCTGACACTGCCTGGTTGCAGTTCCTGGCGCAATTCATCCTGGTCGCCTGAAACCCTGTTCGGCGTGATCAAACCCTACAAGACCGACGTGGTGCAGGGCAATGTGGTGACCCAGGAGGTGATGGCGCAGATCCAGCCTGGCCTGGGTCGTGTTCAGGTGCGTGACATCCTGGGTGCGCCGCTGCTGGCCGATGTGTTCCACCAGGATCGCTGGGATTACGTCTTCACCATCCGTCGCCAGGGGGTGGAGCCCCAAAAGCGCAAGGTGACCGTCTACTTCAAGAATGATGTGGTCGACCATTTTGAAGCCGACGCCCTGCCTTCCGAGCATGAATTCGTGGCCTCGATCGACAAGCCGGGCGAGGCGAAGAAGCCGCCTCAGGATCTGAGCGATGCCCAGATCGCCGCCTTGCCGGTTCCACCCAAGGTGGATGACACCCGCAAGGTGCCTGTGGGCGCGGTGCGTACCTACCCGACACTGGAGTGATGGTGCAGGGCTGAGCCCTTCATGCACTCCCTTCCTTTACTGAACAAGACACCATTTCTCCATGAGTTCGGAATCCTCTTCCCCGGCCTCCCAGCCAAGCTACAAGATCGCCATTGCCGGAGCCTCCGGCCGCATGGGCCGCATGCTGATCGAGGCCGTTCAGGCTGCCGATGACGCGGTGCTCGCCGGTGCGCTGGATGTGCCGTCCAGTCCTGCCATCGGCATGGATGCCACGGCCTTCTCGGGTCAGCGCTCTGGTGTGCTCATCACCGCCGATCTGCAAGAAGGCCTCAAGGGCGCCGATTTCCTGATCGATTTCACCCGCCCCGAAGGCACGCTGGCCCACCTGAAGGTCTGCCGCGAGCTGGGTGTGAAGGCGGTCATCGGCACCACGGGCTTCACGCCCGAGCAACTCGCCGAGGTGCGGGATGCCGCGCGCGATGTGGCCATCGTGATGGCGCCGAACATGAGCGTGGGTGTCAACGTGGTCATGAAGTTGCTGGCCCAGGCGGCCAAGGCACTCAAGGAAGGCTATGACATCGAGATCATTGAAGCCCACCACCGCCACAAGGTCGATGCGCCGAGCGGTACGGCCCTGAAGATGGGCGAAGTGGTGGCCGAGGCGGTGGGACGTGATCTGAAGTCCTGCGCGGTTTATGGTCGGGAGGGTGTGACCGGCGAGCGTGATCCGAGCACCATCGGTTTTGCCACCGTGCGTGGCGGCGATATCGTGGGTGACCACACGGTGCTGTTTGCCGGTATCGGCGAGCGCATCGAGATCACGCACAAGTCTTCCTCTCGCTCGACCTATGCGCAGGGCAGCCTGCGGGCCGTGCGTTTCCTGGCCAACCAGCCACACGGTCTGTTCGGGATGGATGACGTCCTGGCGCTGAAGTAAACAACAGGAGTGCGGCCATGAACGGGCTGTTGCACGTATGGGAACAGGGTGACCTGGTCAGCCGTGGCGTGGCCGCCATGCTGCTGCTCATGTCGATCGCGGCATGGGTGATCATCCTCTGGAAGGGTTGGGTGCTGGCCCGGGTGCGGCGCGACATGGCGCAAGGCGTCGGCCTGTTGTGGCAGGCTCGCGATCTGGGTGCCGCCCGTCAGGCCGTCGAGGGCGTGGACCGCGAGGGCGTGATGGTGCCCTTGATCGATGCGGCGCAAGGCGCGCCTGCGCCGGGCACCCTGGAGGATGCCGGCGACCCCGAGGCTCAGCTGACCCGTCGCCTGCGCGATGCCCTGCATGCCGTGCTGACGCGTCTGCAGGCAGGCCAGGTGCTGCTGGCCTCTGTCGGGGCTGTGTCGCCCTTTGTGGGGCTGTTTGGCACGGTCTGGGGCATCTACCACGCCATGATCGCCATCAGCACCGAAGGCTCGGTCGGCATCGACAAGGTGGCCGGTCCGGTGGGTGAGTCGCTCATCATGACCGCGACAGGGCTGGCTGTGGCCATCCCCGCTGTGCTCGCCTACAACGTGCTGGGCAAGTACGTGTCGGCCTGCGAAGCCGATCTGGAAGGTCTGGCGCATGACCTGCGTGAGCTGGTGCTGGGCCGTCCCGCATCGGGTCGCGGCGACTGAGGCGCGATCATGGCATTCGGCCGACTGGAGCGACGTCAGGGCGCCAAGCCCATGAGCGACATCAACATGACGCCGCTGATCGACGTCATGCTGGTGCTCGTCATCATCTTCATGCTGACGGCGCCGCTGATGACGTCCGACCTCAAGCTCAACCTGCCCAAGGCGGATGCGGTGGCCACCGAGGCCCCGCCGGACAGCCTCACCATCGCATTGACTGCCAAGGGCGATGTCTATCTGAACGACAAGCTGCTGTCGGCTGGTGACCTGAAAGCCCAGGTTGGCGTCATTGGCAAGCAGCGGCCGGATACCGAAGTGCAACTTCAGGCCGATCAGGCTGTCGCCTACGGGCGTGTGGCCGAGCTGATCGGGGTGTTGCAAAAAGCCGGCTTGAATCGCATTGCCTTCGTGACCCTGCCTGCTCCCGGCGCACAATAAGCCTGTGTTGATCGATCAGGAGTGGTATGGCCGCCCCCAAGTTTGCGACCCGGCATTTTGATGATGCCCAGGCTGCACTGTCGTATGTGCAGCACCTTTACGACTCCCAGATCCAGTACTTGCGCGAAGCCTTGAAGCGCTTCGTGGCAGGTGAGGACGTCAAACACCATGTGCGCGCCAAATACCCCTTTGTGCGCATCCACACCGACACGGTGGCCCACGCCGATTCGCGTCTGTCATTCGGTTTCGTGGCGGGCCCCGGCATCTATGAGACGACGCTGACCCGTCCGGACCTCTATGCCGATTACTACCGCGAGCAGTTCGAGCTGCTGCTGAAGAACCACGGGGTGTCACTGGAAGTCGGCCTGAGCAGCGAGCCGATTCCCGTGCATTTCTCGCTGGCCGAGCATGCGCATCTGGAGGGCAATATGCCGGCGGAGCGGCGCCTGCTGCTGCGCGACATGTTCGACCTGCCCGACCTCGCCTCCATGGACGATGGCATCGCCAATGGCACCTATGAAAGCCGTGGCGGTGCAGCGCGGCCCCTGGCGCTGTTCACGGCGCCGCGTGTCGACTATTCCCTGCACCGTCTGCGCCATTACACCGGTACATCGCCTGAGCATTTCCAGAACTTCGTGCTGTTCACGAACTACCAGTTCTACATCGACGAGTTCGTGCGCATGGGGCAGGAGCTGATGGCGCGACCCGTTGACCCGGCCAACCCGCGTGATGACGACGACTGCATCGCGTTTGTGGAGCCCGGCAACGTGGTGACCCGGCGCGTGGGTGCGCCTGCCGAAGCGGGGGATGAGTTGGGGGCGGTGCCCCCCCGTTTGCCGCAGATGCCGGCCTACCACCTGATTCGCCGCGACCGCAGCGGTGTGACGATGGTGAACATCGGGGTGGGCCCGGCCAACGCCAAGACGGCAACCGACCACATCGCCGTGCTGCGTCCGCATGCATGGATCATGCTGGGGCACTGCGCGGGCCTGCGCAATTCACAGCAGTTGGGCGACTATGTGCTCGCACACGGCTATGTGCGTGAGGACCATGTGCTCGATGAAGACCTGCCGCTGTGGGTGCCGATTCCGCCGCTGGCGGAAATCCAGCTGGCGCTGGAAGGGGCCGTGGAGGATGTCACCCAGCTCAACGGTTACGAACTCAAGCGCATCATGCGCACAGGCACAGTGGCGTCGACCGACAACCGCAATTGGGAGTTGTTGCCGCACCGTGAGCCGGAACGTCGCTTCAGCCAGAGCCGGGCGGTGGCCCTCGACATGGAAAGCGCGACGATCGCCGCCAATGGCTTCCGCTTCCGGGTGCCCTATGGCACTTTGCTGTGTGTGAGCGACAAGCCGCTGCACGGCGAGCTCAAGCTGCCGGGCATGGCCAACCAGTTCTACCGAGAGCGGGTAGACCAGCATCTGCGCATTGGCTTGCGGGCGATCGAGCGTCTGCGCCAGAACGGGCTGGGGCAGTTGCACAGCCGCAAGCTGCGCAGTTTTGCAGAGGTGGCGTTCCAGTAAGCTGGACTGGTGCGCCAAAGAAGAAGAGCGGCCTGGAGCCGCTCTTGCTGTTTCTGGAACCGATCAGGCCACGTGGGCTTGCTGGTTCATCATTTCCGCGACAGGGATCACTTCGCGGCGGATCTGCTCACCAGCCAGTTCGGCAGCGACCTTCAGGTCGTAGGCCGTCTGGAGGTCCATCCAGTACTGAGCCGTGGTGCCGAAGAAGCGAGCCAGTCGCAGCGCGGAGTCGGGGCTGATGCCGCGGCGTTCGCGAACGATGTCATTGACACGAGGAGCGGGCACATGGAGGCGAATCGCCAAGCCGCTAGCGGACAAGCCCTGAGGCGCCATGAACTTGTTGCGGAGAATGGCACCCGGGTGTACTGCTTCAGTGGTATTCATCGTGCTACTTATTAGGGTTTTCATGGATACTTGTGGCATCCTAGACCGAATGTGACATTGAAACTGTCAAGGTCATTACAGTTTACACGTGAACCATCTAACCCGCCTAGGGTTAACAAATCTTGACTGCTCGACGTACCGAAGCGACTCCGCTGTCCTTGTTGCCGGCGCTGAGGTCGCACCTCTGGTTTGCCAGTTGCCCTGTTCCCTTGCAGGAAGGGCTCATCAACCTGTCTCGCCTCTGGCATCTGGATGCCGGAGAAACCCTGTTCGCCCGTGGCGGTGACCACGATGGCCTGTGCTGTGTCGTGGCCGGGGCCTTGCGGGTGGGGTCGGTGAGTCCGCATGAGGGGGCGCAGCAGATCACGGCTTATCTGGAGCCATATCAATGGTTTGGCGAGATCGCCCTGATCGACAGCCTGCCGCGCAGCCAGGATGCCGTGGCCGATACCGACAGCACCGTGTTGGCCGTGCCCAAGGTGTTGCTGGAGCCCTGGCTCAATGAACACCCGCAATACTGGCGCGACATGGCCCGACTGGCGTGTACCAAAGTGCGGATGATGCTGATGGCGATGGAGGACAACGCCACCTTGCCGATCGAACAGCAATTGGCGAGGCGCTTGTTGTACTCGGCCACCAGCTATGGGCACTCGGCTTCGCCCAAGGCCCGCCGCCACCTGCGTTTGCCGCAGGAGTATCTGGCGCGCATGCTGGGGGTGTCTCGTCAGACAGTGAACAAGGCGCTGAAATCGCTGGCCAATGACCAGCTGATCGCTGTGCGTTATGCCGAGATCGAGATCACCGACATGGCCGGCCTCATGATGCGGGCCGGGCCAGTCGAATCGCCCCTGTGGGGGCGGGTGCACCTGCCGGATGTCGGCGTGCCACCCGATCCGGTTGTCTGAGCTACCTCAGACCTGGCGTGGGTGGACTTTGCCCGCGGCTTCCTTGGCGCGCTGGCGGGCCACTTCGACATCGGCGTCGTAAGCGAGGGCCACGCCCATGCGGCGCTTGACGAAACTTTCCGGTTTGCCGAACAGCCGCAGGTCGGTCTGGGGGACGCGCAGCGCGTCGGCCACGCCGTCAAAGGCCAGGGCCTGGGCATCGACACCACCGTAAATGACGGCAGAAGCGCCAGGAGAACGCAAGGCGGTGTTCACGGGCAGCCCGAGGATGGCGCGTGCGTGCAACTCGAATTCGCTTTGCACCTGGGTGGTCAGGGTGACCAGGCCGGTGTCGTGCGGGCGGGGGCTGACTTCGCTGAACCATACCTGTTCGCCCTTCACGAACAGTTCGACGCCGAACAGGCCTTGTCCACCGAGGTCGTCGGTGATGGCCTTGGCGATGTCACGGGCCTTTTGCAGGGCGGCCGGGTGCATGGGGTGCGGCTGCCAGCTCTCGACGTAATCGCCGCTGACCTGGATGTGGCCGATGGGGTCGCAGAAGTGGGTCTCGATCTGGCCATCGGCACCGACGGCCCGCACGGTCAGCTGGGTGATTTCGTAGTCGAAGTCGATGAAGCCTTCGACGATCACGCGCCCATGGCTCACACGTCCACCGGCCATGGCGTAATCCCAGGCGGTGGCGATGTCGTCTTCGCCATCGAGCTTGCTCTGGCCTTTGCCGGAGGAGCTCATCACGGGTTTGACCACGCAGGGAAAACCGATGCCGGGCTGATGGCCCTCGCCGAGGATGGCTGCACGCAGCTCGTCCAGCGAGTCACAGAAACGGTAAGGGCTGGTGGGCAAACCCAGTGTTTCGGCCGCCAGGCGGCGGATGCCTTCGCGGTCCATGGTCAGGCGTGCAGCCCGTGCAGTCGGGATCACGCGAACCAGCCCTTCGGCTTCCATCTTGACGAGTTCGTCCGTGGCGATCGCTTCGATTTCAGGCACCACCAGATGGGGGCGGTCTGTCTCGACCAGGTGGCGCAAGGCCGCCGGGTCGCTCATGGTGATGGTGCGGCTGTGGTGGGCAACCTGCTGACCAGGCGCCCCTGCATAACGGTCAACAGCCGTGGTTTCGACACCCAGTCGCTGCAAGGCGATCAGCACTTCCTTGCCCAGCTCGCCTGAGCCGAGCAGCATCACGCGTGTGGCTGCGGGTGACAGGGGGGTGCCAAGGGTGCAGGTCTGGGCTTGAGTGGGCGAGGCGGACTTCATGACAGCAGTGAGGTGGCTTGCCCGGATCGGGCGGATTCAGACATTGTGAAGCATGGGCAGGCAAACCTCGAAGCGGCTGCCTGCTCCCGGGGTACTCTGCACGCCGAGGTGGCCGTCCATGCGGTCAACCAGGCGCTGCACCACGGCCAGACCCAGCCCCGTGCCTTCGGTGTTGGTCGACCGGGCGTGCTCCAGCCGCACATAGGGCTGAAAGATGTCGCTCAGGTGCGCTTCGGGCATGCCGACCCCGGTGTCTTCGACGACCAGGCAGACCATGCCGGGCTCGGTGGTGCTGGTGTGGGCCTTCAGGACCACCTCGCCATGAGGGGTGTACTTGATGGCATTGCTCAGCAAGTTCCCCAGCACCTGTCTGACCCGCATCGGGTCACCATGGGACAGGGCCAGCAAGGGGCGTTCTGCATCATGCAGCACCAGCCGGAGCTGGAGCCCCTTGCCTTGGGCCGATGCGCGCCACTCGTCGATCAGCTCGCTCAACAGGGCAGGTAGATCGATCGGTTCGTTTGCCAGGTGCAGAGAGGGGTCCTCCAGCCGGGTGTATTCGGTGACGTCGCGCAAGTGGGTCTGCAACTGGTCAGCGGCGCCACGCAGACGCGCTACGACGCGCTGGTCGGCCGGGGCAGCCAGGCGCATGGCGAGCAGATCGATGGAGCCCAGCATGGACTGCAAAGGGGTGCGGATCTCATGCGAGACCATGGCGAGAAAGCGGGCCTTGCTGCGGTAGCTGTCCTGTCGGGCCTGGTCCAGAGAGCGCCGCAGCCGCACGATATAAGGCAAGGCCAGGATATAGAGCGGGTGGGAGACCGCCGTGGTGAGCAGGGCTTGTTGAATCAGCGCCTGGATGCCGGCTTGCTCGTCGGGCAATTGGCCGCTGAGATGCCAGGACCACACGAACTGGATCATCAAGGCGGTGTAGTGGATCCAGCACAGCCAGGTGGCGGCCAGGCCACGCAGGGTGATGTAGGCGCCGACGTAGAGCAGTGGCATGAACTGCATGACGGCGGCGACGTTGTAAAGGCCATGCACGCTCGGTTGCTGCAAGGTGAAAAACAGGGCGCCCTGCATGAAGAGGGCGGCCGGCAGCAAGGCCACCTTGGCCATGAGCCTGGCGCGCCGCTGGTCAGCGGTCAGGCGTTTCATCAGCGTCGGTCTGAGCCAGGCGGTCGAGGTGGCTCTGGATGGCCGCTGCCAGCACGGCAGGGCGGACTGGCTTTTCGAAGAAGGTGGCGCCACGTGTGCGCAAGAGCGTGGTCAGGTCGGCTTCGGTGGCCTGGCCGTCACGCAACTGCCCGGTGAGCACGACGATGGGCGCGACCGGGCAGGTGCGGCGGATCTGCTCGATCAAGGCATGCGCGGTGCGTTGGTGCCCGAGGATGAAGTCGACGATGAAGGCATCGTAGTGTGTCAGCGGGGTGTCCAGCAGGCCGCTGGCGCTGGTGAAGGCCTGGGCCTGGTAGCCGGCTTCGACAAACCACTCCTGCAGGGCTTCAGCCGCGAGCCGATCGTCATCCACGATGGCGAGGCGGGCCAGGTGATCGGGCCGCTCCTGGCTGATCACCAGTTGGTCGACGGCGTAATGGGGAAAGGCCATGCCCCGGTCGCGCAACTCGCCCGTACTGGCAACCCACCAACCGTGCGCATCGTGGGCGGCGGCGAGTTGATCGGCAGGCGCGTGGGCGGGCAATTGGGCACCCAGACGGATGTCGCAGGGCAGCAGCTGTGCCAGGTGCACAAACCGGGCAGACAAGGTGGAAGGCTGTGGGGGCGGCAGTGCGCTGGTGCTGGTGCTGGTCGATCCCATATCGGCAAACACGGCGTCCAGTGATTCACCGTAGTAGCGGGTGAGTTGCCACACTTCGCCGAAGGACCAGCTGGCGCCTTTCAGCTTGCGGCGAGCCTGACTGATGGACATGCCCGTGATTTGCGACAGCACATTGGCGTGTTGCCGCGCCGGTACGCCGTGACGGGCCATCAACTCCGCCAGGCGAGTGGCAGCCATGCCCGACAGGGCGTCATCGGTCGATGCCATGTCGTCGGTGTCGGGTGGGGTGTGCAGGGCGTCCATATGTGTGGAAATTATCACGTGCCGCCTCAGGGTATCCACGCTGTTTGATGCAGCTCGTAACAAATATCGTTCATAAATGATTGCGTGACGCAGATTTGCGCCTCAAAATCCGCGTCACGCGCAAAATTCATCTTCCGGGCACAGCTCAGGGACCCTTTTCCAACAAAGTGCTGATCTCTCACCAGGTCAGCCAGCAAAGCCTTGGTGGTCACCACCTATGCTGGGCTGCATGCCTTCGGGCTTGCCAAGCCGCCTCTCGGGGCGGCTTTTCTTTTGGTCGACACCGCGGGCTTCGGCGATGATCTCGGGGTTGTTGCTGGAGTTGCCATGTCAGAAGTGTCCCGTCGCCTTGCCATCGTGGCGGCCATGCCCGAAGAGCTTGAAGCCTTGTTGAATGCGATGCCGGACCGCCGGCCTGTCGAGCGTGCAGGGCGCATCTTCTGGCTGGGGCACTGGTGTGGTCAGGAAGTGGTCGCAGTGCTGTCGCGCATTGGCAAGGTGGCGGCAGCCATCACCACCACGGTGTTGTTGTGCGAGTTTGCTGTCGATCGGGTGCTGTTCACCGGTGTCGCAGGTGGTCTGGGTGACGACGTTCGGGTGGGCGATGTGGTGGTGGCCGACCAGTTGATTCAGCACGACATGGATGCCAGCCCGCTGTTTCCCCGTTTTGAATTGCCTGGAACCGGGCAGACTGCCTTGGCGGCAGACGAAACCTGGTGTCAGTCGATCGTGGCCTGTGCGGAGCGGGTCTTGAGCCCGCAGGCCTTGTCGAGTGGCGGAGCGTTGGCTGAGGTGCATTTGTCTGCGCTCGGGCTGGCGGCACCGCGCGTGCACCGGGGGTTGATCGTCAGTGGCGATGTGTTCGTGTCCACCACTGCGGCCAGCGAGGCCTTGCGTGCAGCCTTGCCCGGGGCGCTGGCAGTCGAGATGGAGGGTGCCGCAGTCGCTCAGGTGTGTGGTGACTTCGGCGTGCCCTTTGCGGTGGTGCGCACGATCTCGGACCGAGCCGATGACGCCGCCCATGTGGATTTTGGGCGCTTTGTGCAGGACGTGGCGAGTCGCTATTCCCTGGCTCTGGCTCAGGCCATCGTGCTGGATCGATGGTGAACGGACACGCCTTCAAGGGATGAAACCCCCGCGTTTTCGAGCTTTCCTCCGCAGGCGCAGCAAGTCATAGTGCCCAGGTTCGTATGTCGATAACCGAGGGGCGGTCGCCATGAAGCGCGCGTTGCAATCTTTTTTCTTTCCGGGTGTGCTGGTCATGCGCAGCCTCCGCTTGCGCGCCAAGCTCGTGGGTTTGATGGCGTTGCTGATCGTGCCCTTGCTGGTCTTGATTGTGGAGACCATTGCACGCCACCGCGCTGACCTGACAGTGGTGCAAAACGAAATACAGGGTGCCGATATTGTTCGGGCGCTGGACGACGTGGTCGTGCTGACCCAGAAGCACCGAGGGCAGAACAACATGGTGCTGTCGGGCAACAGCGCTGCGCAGGCCGGGCGGGACGAAACCCGGCAAAAGCTGGCCGAGGCCCTTGCGCAGGTTGAGACGGTGCTGGCGCATGGCCCTGAATTAGGTCTGAAGTCGGACTGGCAGGCGCGGGGCAGCGAGCTGCTGCGCATCACAGGTCAGCAGTTGCCCAACGACAAGAAAGAAGCCTTCCGGTTTCACACAGAGCAGGTCAATGCCCTCATGGAGCTGATTCAGCTGGCGGCTGAAAAGTCGGGCCTGTTGCTGGACCCCGAGGCCTCGACTTATTTCCTGATGGATCTGACGGTGGAGCGTGTGCCCTTGTGGTCTGAGACCGTGGGGCTTTTGCGAGGGCAGGGGGCGGGGGTGCTGGCTGCACACGAGATGAACTCGGCCGAGCGCAGCGCCCTGATTGGCCGAGCCGAGGCTTTGAACAACACCCTCAAGGCGGTACGGTGGCGGCTGGGTGCCTTGCAGCGATCCGGTGAAACGGCTCCCTTGAGTGCGGACGGTGCCCTGAAATCGAGTGAAACGTTTGTCGAGGCGGTGCGTGCGGCGTTTGGCGGGGAGGCTCCGGTGGGTGAGGCTGCGGCCTACTTTGCACAGGGCACCCAGGTGATCGGTGAGGTGCAGGCCTTTCACCACGATGCCCTGGCCCGCTTGACCGGCTTGCTGAAGGCGCGTGAAGGTGCGCTCCAGCGGGAGTTTCTGTTTTCGATGTGCCTGTCGGCCGTCGGTGTGCTGGGGCTGTTGTATGCGGTGATTTCGTTCTACCGCAGCTTCATGGGCGCCATGGGCGCGGTGCACAAGGCGGTGTCGGCCAGTGCCGATGGCGACCTGTCTCAGCATGCGGCGGTCAGGGGGCGCGATGAGGTGGCCTTGATCGGCGCCGATCTGGAACGCATGAATGCCAGCCTCTCCGGCATGGTGGCGGAAATCCGCAGCACGGCTGCGATGGTGGCGATGGAGGGCGAGTCGCTCACGCGTGGCAACGAGGAGTTGTCAAGCCGCACCGAGCAGCAGGCCGCCAGCCTGGAGCAAACGGCCGCCAGTGTCGAGCAGTTGTCGAGCACTGTGCAGCACAACGCCGACAACGCCCGTGCGGCAGATGGCCTGGCGACGCGGGTGCGCGATGTGGCCGAGTCAGGCAGCGGCGCCATGCAAGGGGCCGTGTCCACGATGACGGCGATTGAAGACAGCTCGCGCAAGGTAGGCGAGATCGTCGGCGTGATCGATGCGATCGCCTTCCAGACCAATATCCTCGCGCTCAATGCGGCAGTGGAAGCCGCGCGTGCCGGCGAGTCGGGGCGTGGCTTTGCCGTGGTGGCGGCGGAGGTGCGCACCCTGGCCCAACGCAGTGCCCAGTCGGCAGCCGAGATCAAGAGCCTGATAGGACAAAGCCGAGAGCAGGTGGAGTCAGGTGCCGCGCAGATTCGCGAGGTGAGCGAAACGCTCGATAAAGTGGTCGCGGGCATCCGCGAGGTGGCGGCCAATGTGAATGCGATCTCGGCCTCGACGGTGGAGCAGAGCGAAGGCCTCAGCCAGATATCCACCGCTATCCAGAGCCTGGACCAGATCACGCAGAGCAATGGTCTGATGGTGGAGGACTCGGCCCGTGCCGCCAAGGCCCTGATGGAGCGTGCGCGCCACCTCACGTCGGCGGTCTCGGCCATGCGGCTGCGCCAGGGCAGTGCGGACGAGGCCAAGACCTTGGTGGAGCGCGGCCTGCAGGACATTCGTCAGCATGGCTTCGATGCGGCCGTGCGCCTGTTTCAGGATCCGCAGGGCAGCTACATCGACCGCGATCTCTATGTGTTTGCGATCGACCGGCAGGGGGTGTTCCGGGCGTTTGGCGCCGACCCGAAGCGGGTGGGGCGCTCGTTTGACGAGATGCCCGGCGTGGACGGGCCAAAGCTGGTTCACGACGCCTTTGAAGTTGCCCAGCACGGCGGTGGCTGGGTGGAGTACCGCATCACCAACCCGATGACGGGTGAGGTGGCGGAAAAGACCACGTTTGTGCGCCCCATCAACCAGAACATGGTGCTGGGTTGCGGCATCTACAAGGGGCTCAACACCCAGCGGATGGCCTCGTCGGACGACGAAGACGAGGGGTGAGCCCGGGCGTCATGCCGCCAGCGGCAGGGTGAGTGTGAACACGGCGCCCCCCTCAGGGCCGTTGCCTGCTTCGAGCTTGCCACCGTGCCGGTCGACGATGCCGTAGCTGATCGACAGACCGAGACCAGTGCCCTGCCCGACGGGTTTGGTGGTGAAGAAGGGCTCGAACAGCCGGCTGAGGTTGGCCGGTGCGATGCCTGGGCCGTTGTCGATGAAGCGCAGGGTGACCTGCGCATCGTGCTTGTTGCCCACGATGCGCAGGGTGGCATCCGGCTGGCTGGCCGTGGCGTCACAGGCGTTTTGAATCAGGTTCATGACCACCTGCTGCAGTTGCCCTGACGAGCCCTGGCAGTAGAGGTCGGCGGGCAGGTCCATGTCCACCTGGAAGCGCATGGGGGCGCTTTGAACCACCCAACGCACCGAACGTTCGATGACCTCGTTGAGGTGCACGCGCTCGGCACTCATGCGGTCCACCGCCGAGAAGCGCTTGAGGGCATCGACGATGTCGCGGGTGCGCTCGGCGCCTTCGATCATGCCGTCGATCAGGTTGGGCAGATCGGCCAGGATGCGGTCGATACGCAGTTCCTTGCGTTGAGCCTTCAAGGCAGGGTCTTCAGCCAGCGGGCTGGCGTGCACGGCCTGCAGATAGCCATCAAGCCGCCCGGCGTAGCGCTGCAGTGACAGCACATTGCCCAGCACGAAGCTGATGGGGTTGTTGAGTTCATGCGCCACACCGGCCACCAGCCGCCCGAGGGACACCATCTTCTCGGCGTGCAGCAGCTGGCTCTGTGTGCGCTTGAGGTCGTCATGGGCCTGGCGCAGGGCCTGGTAGGCCTTGCGCAATTCGCCTACCGGGCGGCCCGTGACCACCACGCCCACGAGCTTGCCGGCGGGCGACAGACGGGGGGTGCAGTTCATCGACACCGGCACGGTCGACCCATCGCCCGCACGCAGGAAGAGTTCGCAGTCGTGCAGCCCCTCGCGGGCATAGCGTGTCACGAGGTCACGGGCCTTGGCGCGCTCGGTGTCGTCGGCAAACAGCTCATACACCGGCTGGTGCAGCAACTGTGCAGCTTCCTTGCCGGTGAAGTGGCACAAGGCGGCGTTGACCTCTTCGATCTCGGCATTGCGGTTGCAGACGATCAGGATGTCCGACATCGACGAGAGCACGCTCTCGATGAACTGGTGCGAGGCTTCCAGGGCCTCGTTCTTTTCTTCGAGTGCCACCTCGTACTGAAGCAGGTCGTTGTAGACCTCATCCATCTTCTGGATGACTTCGATCCAGGCCTGCTCTTCGAGCTTCTCCGGCATGGGGGGCAAGGGTTCTGCCATCAGGCGCTCCTCAGTGCACGGTGCAGACCATGCAAGGGTCAAATGAGCGCACCACGTGATGCACGATGAAGGGGGCAGCGTCACCGGTCGGCAAGCCTACCAGGGCTTGCTCCAGCGGCCCGGGCTGGCCATGTGCGTCACGGGGCGAGAAGTTCCAGGTCGTTGGCGCCACGATCTGGTAGCGCTCGATGCGACCTCGCTTGACGCTGATCCAGTGGCCCAGGCTGCCACGTGCCGCCTCGACCAGGCCACGCGCCTCGCCTTCTTCGGGCAGGGGCGCCTCGATGCAGTAGGGCTCGCCTGGTTGCAGCGCGCGTGCCCACTCCAGCATGAGCGGCAGCACGCGGGCCATCTCGATCATGCGGGCCACCACCCGCGCCAGCACGCTGCCGCCGTGGCGCTGGACCAGGCTCAGCAGCAGTGGATGGCCGCCCACCATCTGGCGTGCCAGGGCCCCGGTTTCGGCCACCTGACCGTCATAGCGGGGGGCCTTGCACCAGGTGTAGCCTTGCTCCTTGTCCGCCAGGACCCGGGTTTCGCCCTGTGCCGGTGCTTGGACCAGCTGTCCGGACAACCAGGCGTGGCTGATGTCTTCGGTGATGCGGCCATCGTCCAGTGGGGACACGGGGCCGGTGCTTTGGCGCACCCCGGCAGAAAACAGGCCGTAGGCACCGAAGGACAGGAAGTGATCGGTGGCTCGCCCTACGTGCTCGAGGCCGAGGTCATAGGCCAGGCGAACGAAGGTGGCGAGGTCGCCATAGGACTGCTCGGCCCAGGCGCGCAAGGCGCCTTCACTGGGCAAGGCGCTGAAGGTCTCCAGCTTGCAGCCCAGCAGTTCCTTTTCGACGAAGTCGATGAAGTCCCTCAAGGTAGCTTGCAGGTGTATGCGCTCTTGCGCGGTCACGGCCTTGGTGCTGCCACCGGGCTGCAAGGCCAGCGTGTGGGGCCAGCGCCCGGCCAGGATGCCGATCAGATGGAAGAAGCGCGCACGCGCAGGCAGCATGGTGCGCGTGGCTGTGCCCTGGACTGCCGTGAACCGATCGGCAACGGCCGCATGCCAGCGCCGACCGGCATAGGCGGGACGGGCGAAGTCCGGCATGAAGAAGAGGTAGAAATGGCTGAGGTGATCGGCGAGGTTTTCAGTCGCCTGGATCAGGTGTCGGGCCAGCACGGCATTCGGTGGCGGCGTGACCCCGGCCAGTTGTGCCAAGGCCTCGGCCGCCGCGGCAGACTGCGCGACCGAACAGATGCCGCAGATGCGCGGCACGATGCCCAGCGCGTCGGCGGGCAGCCGGCCCACGAGCAGCTGTTCGAAACCGCGGAACATGGGTGAGTTGACGCGTGCGCCCACCACGAGATCGCCTTCGACATCCAGGTGGACTTCGAGGTCGCCTTCGACCCGGTTGAAAGGCCCCAGTTGAATGCGCTTCATCGGCTGCTCTTTCTGCCGTTGGGCTTGTGCAGCGCTGGGACGATGACGGTGTGGTCGGCCACGGCGTTTTCACGCACCCGTGCCGGTGTGGCTGATTTGGACAAGGCTGCCAGGGCCACGAACCAGGCCTTGGGCATGTCGGCGGGCAGGCCCAGCGGGATGCCGGCGAGCTTGGGTGTTTCCAGGAAGGCGTGGCCGGGGGTCTCGAAGCCCGGTTCGGTGCAGCCCACACAGGCGAAGCCCCCCTTGATGCAGGAGTTGTTGCCGTTCCAGGGGCGGGTGTTGCAGTCGGCGTGGACCTGGGTGCCCTTGCAGCCCAGGTTCTCCATCAAACAGCCCAGGTCGGCATGCTTTTCAGCGCTGGCCTTGAATTCATAGAACTCGTTGCGGGGGCAGCCATGGTGGACCAGTTGGTCGGCGTACAGGCGCGGCCGGCCGAGCGGGTCCAGGTCCTCGGCCGTGAGGCCCTCGAAGGCGAGTTTTTGCAGGGTGTCGACCACCCAGCCCGGGTGGGTGGGGCAGCCTGCGATGTTGACGACCGGCAGGTCACCTTGCGAGCGAAAGGAAGCGCCCAGCAGACCGCCCGGGGTGGCTTCGTCGTATTGGAGGCCACAGGCTTCCAGCGGGTTGCCCGGGGTGGCCGCCGACAGCCCGCCGAAAGCGGTGCAGGAACCGATGGCAAATACCCAGCGCGCATGCGTGGCCAGCCGCATCACCCATTCGGTCAAGGGGCGGCCATCGCCCGACATCAGGTGGAACTTGCCGGTGCCATGGGGCCCGCGCATCATGGCGCCCTCGATGCACAGCACGTCGAATGGCTGCTCGCCACTGGCGCAGGCTTCCAGTATGGCCAGGGCTTCCGGTCCACTGGCTTCCGACAGTGCCGGATGCCAGACAAATTCGATGCCGGCGCTGCGCAGCTCGTCAAACAGCGAGCGCGGTTCGGCACACAGCAGGGACTGGGTACAGCCTCCACAGCCCCCGCTTTGCAGCCACAACACCTTCATTCCGCATCCCCCAGTCCGTACCGGGCGAGTTTGGCACGCAGGCCCACGCGGGAGAGCCCCAGCTCGCGCGCCACGCGTGATTTGTTGCCGGCATGTCGCAGCATGGCATCACGCAGGGTGGCTGTTTCCAGCGCGTCGACGCGGTCCTGCAGCGTGCCGCCGGTCAGGGTGGCCAGCGTCTGCTCGGGCGAGGCACTCAAGGCGCCCTGTGGGCGAGGGGTGAAGAGTCCATCCTGCAAGGCGCCATCTTCCGACAGGGCCACCAGCCGGATCAGCTGGTTTTGCAGCTCACGCACATTGCCCGGCCAGCCGTGGCTGACCAGGCGTGCCAGCAACCCGGGTGTCAGGTTCATGCCGGTCTTGCCCAGTTCCTGCTGGAAACGGCGGAGCAAGGTGTCGGCCAGCAGCGGCAGATCCATGGGGCGTTCGCGCAGCGGCGGCACACGCAGGGCGATGGTGGCCAGGCGGTAGTACAGGTCTTCGCGGAAACGGCCATCGCGCACATCGGCCTCCAGGTCGCGGTTGGTCGCGGCGATGACCCGCACATCGACGGTGACGGTGCGGGTGCTGCCCAGCGGCCGGAATTCGCCCTCCTGCAGTACGCGCAGCAGCTTGACCTGGAAGGCGGGGCTGGTCTCGCCGATCTCGTCGAGAAAGAGCGTGCCGCCATCGGCTTGCTGGAACAGGCCGATGCGGTCATCGACTGCGCCCGTGAAGGCCCCCCGCTTGTGGCCGAACAGTTCCGACTCGAGCAGGGTGTCGGGCACGGCGCCACAGTTCTGGGTGATGAAGGCCTTGTCGGCACGCTCGCTTTCATAGTGGATGGCGCGCGCGACCATTTCCTTGCCCGTGCCGGATTCGCCGGTCACCAGCACCGAGAGGTCATAAGGGGCCACCTTGCTGATCAGATCGCAGACGGCCTGCATGGGGCTGTCTTCGGCGCGGATGAGCGCGTCGAGGCCGAACTGCTGATGGGCCTGAGAGCGACGGCGTTCCACCTGCCGCTTGAGGGTCGGGCCGGCGATGCGCAGATCGAGTGCCAGGCGCAGGTTGTCCTGTTGCAGGCGCCAGACTTCGGCAGCGCGCTGCAGGGTCAGCAGCAGCTGTTCCGGCTGCCAGGGCTTGAGCAGGTATTGCCAGATGCCGGCGTCGTTCACCCCGGAGATGATGTCGTCGCTGTCGGTGTAGCCCGACAGGATGATGCGCACCAGATCGGGCCAGCGCTCGCGCACGGTCTTGAGAAACTGCACGCCGGTGGTGTCCGGCATGCGCTGGTCGGTCAGCACGATGCAGATGCCGGCCGACGCCTGTTCCTGTTCGAGGACCTCGATGGCCTGGGCGGCACTGCTGGCGCAAAAGACCTCGAAGTCTTCTTCCGCCGTGCGCCGGATGGCCTCCAGGGAACGGGGCTCGTCATCGACAACAAGGATGGCGGGGAGGCGGCGCTCTGCAGGCTGGGACATCAGGAAGCTCGGTAGGGGCGGGCAGGTCGATAGCCTGCCACAAATCAGCAGATGCGGGGCAGTTGCTCGCCAGACATCCAGTCAACGATACGCCGACCGCCGAGCGTGGTGGTCATCTGCACGAAGTGATGAGGGTCTTCGTGTACGGTGCCGATGACGGCGGCATGGCGCCCCAGCGGGTGGCTGCGCATGGCGGCGAGCAGGCGCTCGGCATCATCTGCTGCGCACAGGGCCAGCAGCTTGCCTTCGTTGGCCACGTAGAGCGGGTCGAGCCCCAGCAGTTCGCAGGCGGCTTCGACTGGTCGGGTCACCGGCAGGGCCTTTTCCTGCAGCATCATGCCGACGCCTGCCTGGCGGGCGATCTCGTTGAGCGTGGTGGCCACACCGCCGCGTGTTGGGTCGCGCAGGGTATGGATGTCGACCCCGGTGGCCAGCAGCGTGTCGATCAGGCCATGCAGGGCGGCCGTGTCGGACACGATGGGCGCTTCGAAGCCCAGGCTTTCCCGCTCGGCCATGATGGCCATGCCGTGGTCACCCATGGTGCCTGACAGCAGGATCACGTCGCCCACCTGGGCTCGCCGGCCCGACAGCGCACGGCCGGGTGGCACCACCCCGACGCCTGTGGTGGTGATGAAGACGCCATCGCCCTTGCCGCGTTCGACCACCTTGGTGTCGCCGGTGACGATGGGCACACCGGCTTCGTTGGCGGCAGCCGCCATGCTCTGGACGATGCGCGCCAGATCGGCCAGCGGGAAACCTTCTTCCAGAACGAAGGCAGCCGACAGGTACAGCGGGCGGGCCCCCATGACCGCCACGTCGTTGATGGTGCCGTGCACCGACAGGCAACCGATGTCCCCCCCGGGGAAGAACAAGGGGGAGACGACATGCGAGTCGGTGGCCATGACCAGGCGGCCTTCATGCGGCAGCGGCAGCACCGCACCATCGTCGCCCTGGGCGAGGTAGTCGTTGCCCAGATGGCGCGCGAAGAGCTCTTCGATGAGTTGCGCCATGGCGCGGCCACCCGAGCCATGGGCCATGTCGACACGGCCTGAACGGAGGTCCAGCGGCCGGACGTAGTGCTTGCGGGGTTCAGACATCTTTGTAGCGTCCATAGGTGTAGTGCGCCGCACAGGCGCCTTCCGAGCTCACCATGCACGAGCCCACGGGGTTGTCGGGTGTGCAGACGGTGCCGAAGATCTTGCAGTCCTGCGGGCGTTTGACTCCGCGCAGGATGGCGCCACACTCGCAGGCCTTGTGATCGGGCACCGAGCGGTAGGGTGTGGGGAAGCGCCGTTCGGCATCGAAGTCGGCATAGGCCTCGCGGATGCGCAGCGCCGAATGGGGCAGCTCGCCCAATCCGCGCCATTCGAACGTTTCGCGCAACTCGAACACCTCATCGACCAGACGCTGCGCCTTGCGGTTGCCATCACGGGTCACCGCCCGCGAGAACTCGTTTTCCACCTCGGCGCGGCCTTCGTTGACCTGGCGGATCAGCATGCGGATGGCCTGCATCACATCCAGCGGCTCGAAGCCGGCGATCACCACCGGTTGGTGGAAGCGCTCCGAGACGAACTCGTAGGGTGCGCTGCCGATGATGGTGGACACGTGGGCCGGCCCCACCAGGCCATCGAGCACCACGGTGCCGAGCTCCTGCACCTCGGGCGAGGTCAGGATGCTGGTGACGGCAGCAGGGGTGAGCACATGGCAGCACAGCACCGAGAAGTTCGATACCCCCAGCGCCTTGGCCTGCGAGAGGGCGACGGCGGTGGGCGGGGTGGTGGTCTCGAAGCCGATGGCAAAGAAGACGACCTGACGGTCAGGGTGCTTCTGGGCCAGTGCCAGGGCGTCGGCGCTGGAGTAGACCATGCGCACATCGGCGCCGCGGGCCTTGGCCTTGAGCAGGGACAGTCCGTCCGAGGCCGGCACGCGCAGGCAGTCTCCATATGTGCACAGGATCACGCCGTGGTCGAGTGCCATCTGGATGGCCTGGTCGATGCGCCCGATGGGCAGCACGCACACGGGGCAGCCCGGTCCGTGGATCATCACCACGTTGTCGGGCAGCAGGTCGCTCACGCCATAGCGCGAGATGGCATGCGTGTGCCCGCCACAGAACTCCATGAAATGGTAGCGGCGTGCCGGGGCGGCCTCCTGACGGATGGCCTGGGCCAGCTTGCCTGCGACCTCGCCATCGCGGAATTCGTCGATGTACTTCATGACGAGATCTCGGCAAACAGTTGCAGGGTGCGCGCGGCCTCGTCGGGGTCGAGCTTGTTGAGCGCGTAGCCCACGTGCACGATCACGTAGTCGCCCACGGCCACATCCTCGACCAGGGCCAGGGAAATCTCCTTGCGGACGCCGGCCAGATCCACCACGGCCTGATCGGCTTCGCGCAGTTCAACGACCTGCGCCGGTATCGCGAGACACATTGCTCATCTCCTTGTATGCATGGCGGGCAACCCAGGCCTGACCGAGGGCGATGCCCCCATCGTTCGGGGGTGCCAGGTGGGCCTGAATCAGCCCGATGTGGTGGGTGTGCAGGTGCTGGCGCAGTTGGCTTGCCAGCACCTGGTTGAGTGCGCAGCCGCCGGCCAGCAGCAGAGCATCACCCGGCTGCAGTGCCGCCACCGTGCGGGCCCAGTCGGCCAACGCGGCTGCCAGGGTGCTGTGGAAGAGGGCGGCGCCATGGGCTGGGTCCGTTTCATGCAGCAGGGCGGTCAGCAAGGGGCGCAGGTCCAGTGTGCTGTCTGCCAGGCGCCAACCGTCCGGTAGCGGTGGGACGGCACCGCGCTGCGCGGCCAGGCTTTCCAGTTCCATGGCGGCCTGGCCTTCGTACAGATTGGCATCGCGCACACCCAGCAGGCCTGCAGCGGCATCAAACCAGCGTCCCAGGCTGCTGGTGCGGGGGCAGTTCAGGCCTTTGTCCAGCAGCCTGTACAGGGCGCGGGCATCTCGCGCGGGGGCGTGTCGGGCGGCCCAGGCGTCCACCTCGTCATGCAGGCCTGCCGCATGCAGGGCCGAGATGGCTATGCGCCAGGGCTCGCGGGCCGCACGGTCACCACCGGGCAAGGCCAGGGCGTGCAGGTGGCCCAGTCGTTCGCAGCGGGCGCCGTCCACACGCAGCAACTCACCACCCCAGGCCCCGCCGTCAGGGCCGATCCCGACGCCATCCAGCGCCAGGCCCGTCACCGGGCCGTTCAGCCCGTGTTCGGCACACAGCGCGGCCAGGTGGGCGTGGTGGTGGGCCACTGGAATGGCCGGGATCTGCCAGCGTGCGGCCAGGGTGGCAGCGAGGTGGGTCGAGGGCGCATCGGGATGCAGGTCATGTGCCACCACGTCGGGGCGCACATCGAGGATCTGCAGCAGGTGGTCGGCCACTTCTTCCTGGAAAGCCACGGCGGCGGCGTTGTCGAGGCTGCCAATGTGCTGCGAGAGGATGGCCGCTTGCCCCCGGCTCACACACACGGAGTTCTTCAGGTAGGCGCCCAGGGCGAGCACCGTGGGGCCCTCATCCCGCAGCGGCAGCGGTGCGGGCACATGCCCCCGGGCCCGGCGCAGCAGGGTGGGGCCAGCGGCATCGGCCCGCACCACGCTGTCGTCACAGCGGACCACGATGTCGCGGTCGTGCAGCAGGAAAGCATCTGCCAGGCCAGCCAGTCGGCTCAGGGCTTCATCGTTGTCGCGCACCAGCGGCTCGCCGTGGGGGTTGGCGCTGGTCATCACCAGCAGCAGCGGGTGTGGCTGGGTCAGCCAGTCGGTACCCGCGGGGCGCCCCGCGGCTTCATGCCACAGCAAGAGGTGCAAGGGCGTGGCCGGGCGCATCACCCCCAGGTGGCTCAGCCCGGGGGCGATGCCGTCGAGCTCGGCCGGGCCGCGTGGGCACAGCACGATGGGCGCCGCCGTGCTGTCGAGCAGGTGCGCGTCGGCCGGGCCAATGTGCGCGACCGATTGCAGCGATGCGGCATTGAGCCCCATGACCGCCAGGGGCTTGGCTTCGCGGTGCTTGCGCGCACGCAACTGGGCGACCACCTCGGGCTGGCGGGCATCGCAGGCCAGGTGGAAACCGCCCAGGCCCTTGATGGCCACCACTTGCCCGGCGCGCAGCCGGGCCACCGTCTGCTCGATCGGGTCACCCGGTACGGGATGCCCTTGTGCATCCAGCAGGCTCAGGTGCGGGCCGCAGACTGGGCAGCAGGTGGTTTCGGCATGAAAGCGGCGGTCAGCGGGGTTGCGGTATTCGGCCTCGCAGGCCGGGCACAGCGGAAAGGGTGCCAGGCTGGTGCGCGCGCGGTCGTACGGGATGCTGCGGCTCACCGTGAAACGCGGCCCGCAATGGGTGCAGGTGGCGAAAGCGTGGCGCCAGCGGCGCCCTTCTGGCTGGCAGATGTCGGCGGCACAGTCCGGGCAGATGGCCGCATCGGGGCCGATGGCGGTGTGGACCTCGCCGCCCACGCTGTCCAGGATGGCAAAGCCCGTGACGGGCCAGGATACATCGGAGGCGGGTGGGGCGTCTTCGATGGCGTCGATGCGGGCCAGCGGCGGCAATTCAGCCGGCAGCCTGTGCAGAAAGCGCGCGAGCGCCTCACCGCCGACGGCCAGTGACACGCCCTGGCCGTCGTTGCGCACCCAGCCGGCCAGGTTCAATTCACGGGCGAGTTGCCACACATAGGGGCGAAACCCCACCCCTTGAACCAGACCGCGAATGCGCAGATGCCGCACGTCCATCTTCGCCCCGGGCTCGGTGTGCTGGCTTCAGCGCGCGGCGAGCTGACGCTCGAGCTCGGCGATGCGGGCCTTGAGTGCGTCGACGTGGTCGTGGCGCTTGGCATGCTGGGCTGCCAGACCGGCGCGGATCCAGTCCAGCCAGGCCGCCATGCCATCGCCTGTTGTGGCCGATACGCGGAAGATCGTCAGGTGCGGGTTGACGCGGCGGGCGTTGGCTTCGGCCAGATCGGCATCGAACTGCAGGTAGGGCAGCAGGTCGCACTTGTTGAGCAGCATCACATCGGCGGCTGCAAACATGTCGGGGTACTTCAGGGGCTTGTCCTCCCCTTCGGTGACCGAGAGGATGGCGACCTTGTGGTGCTCACCCAGGTCGAACGCGGCGGGGCAGACCAGGTTACCCACGTTTTCGATCAGGAACAGCGAACCCTCGGCGGGCTGGAGCCGATGCATGGCATGGCCGACCATGTGACCATCAAGGTGGCAGCCCTTGCCGGTGTTGATCTGCAAGGCCGGCACACCCGTGGCACGGATGCGCTCGGCGTCGTTGGCGGTCTGCTGGTCACCCTCGACCACGGCGATCTCGACCTCACCCTTGAGTTGCTCGATGGTCTTGACCAGCAGGGTGGTCTTGCCGGAGCCGGGGCTCGACACGAGGTTGAGCGTGAAGACGCCGTGTTCGTCGAACCAGCCGCGGTTGGCATCGGCGTACGCGTTGTTCTTGGAGAGGATGTCCTGCTCGATCTGCACCATGCGGGCCTGGCTCATGCCGGGCACGTGCGCACGGGCAGGGCCAGCGCCGAAGTCCAGGTCCTGGCCGTGGTGGTGGTCGTGGTCATGGGGGTGTCCATGGTCATGCGCATGACCGTGTTCATGTCCCGGCTCATGGGGGTGGGCGTGCGCATGTTCATGGTCGTGATCATGGCTGTGCGTGTGCACCGTGCCATCCGCATGCACATGGGTGTGGCTGTGGCCATCACCCTCGATCTTCACTTCGCCTGCACTGCAGCCGCAAACTGTACACATGGTCTTGTCTCCTGCACAACGATCGCTCAGGCGATCTCGATTTCCTTGACCCGCATCTCGGTGCCGCCGGTGGGTTGCACCTGGTGGCTGCCGCACTGCGGGCAGGCTCCATACCGTTCATTGATTCGAACCGAGGCGCCGCAGGGCAGGCACCAGGCCGTGCCGGGGACGTCGATGATCTCGAGCACGGCGCCGTCGGCCACGCTGTGACGGGTCACGACGTCGAAGCAGAAACGCAGGGCTTCCGGCTCGACCGACGACAGCTCACCGATTTCGACAATGACGCGGCTGACCTGCCGGGCCCCTTCCCGGCGAGCCGTGTCTTCAACCAACTGAAGGACGCCTTCGGCGAGTGACATTTCATGCATGCTGCAGCTCCAGAGTGTACGGGAGGCAGGGGTCCAGCGCGAGCACCGCCTGGCCCAGCAGCTGGCGTGCATGAGCCAGGTCGTTCACGGCCTGTCCGGCCAGCAGGCGGTCGATGGCTTGCGGGTTGGCGAAATGGTGATCCGTGGGGGCCCAGATGGCATAGCGGGTCACCCGACTGTCTTCCACTGTCGCGGCATGGGTGAGCACCCCCCGCGCGGTCAGGGACTGCGCGATGCCATGGGGTGCCTCCCCCCAGTTGGCCACGGGGTAGGGGCGTTGTTCTGCGAGTGCACGGGCCGCATCGTGGGCGGCTTGCACGCGTGACAGGAAGGCACCTCGGATGGACGTCACCGTGTGGCGTTCGGGAGGCGTCCAGGCACCACCCACCCAGTGCATGCACCATGATTCGGGCGACAGGGCGGCGGGAGCGGGGGGCACTGTTCCACCATCGTCGGGCAGGCGTGCCGCACATGGCTCGACCAGTGCGGCCAGGGGGCCATCCAGCAAGGCCTGGGTGATCTGGCCCCGGGTGTCCTGCTCGCGCTGGCGACGCCAGTCGGCAAAGGCCTGGCGGGCCAGCTCGAGCCCCACAGCAGCGGGCCAGTCCAGCAAGAGGCGCCACAGGGTTTCGTGCAGCAACTCGTGCCAGAGCGCCTGCGTGCGCTGAGGCGGCAGCGGTTGCTCCTGGGCCGAGGCCAGGGCCAGGGCTGCCGTGGCCCATTGGGCCTGGGCGCACAGGGCATAGAGCCCCGGCACCAGTTGCTCGACAGCATAGGCCGATCGACCCGTGAACAGCCGCGTGAGGTCGG
Organism: Aquabacterium sp.; assembly: GCF_041909175.1. Classification (GTDB taxonomy): domain Bacteria; phylum Pseudomonadota; class Gammaproteobacteria; order Burkholderiales; family Burkholderiaceae_C; genus Aquabacterium. The sequence goes on from NZ_JAYRDZ010000007.1 coordinate 164,920, forward strand.
GCCGCGACAGGGCCACGTCACAGCCTTGGATGTGGCCGTCCTGAACGCGGGCCGTCACCAGCAGGGAGCCAGCCAGATTCATGCGCCCAACCCCAGAAAACGGCGACGGCTGGGCGGGGGCGTGGTCGCCGCCGGCGACGCGGGGGCCGCCTTGGGCTCATCGAGTGCGGCCATGGCCGCCTCGGCGGTCAGGCGGGCCTGCTCATGTGAATCGAATTCGGACATCGGAGAAAACAGGGAACACAGGTGGTAGCTGCCGATCTGGGCTTCGTCGGCCACCATGAACTCGTAATGGCCGGAGGCGAAGTCCCACTCCAGCTTGGCCCCGGTCGGGCAGTCAGGCCAGCCTTCAGCCTGGCCGCACAGGCGCAGCAGGTTGAGCGACCAGGGCGTGACCATGGCCCCCACCCAATGCCCGTCCGCCGCACGCCGAAAGCCCACGGCTTCGACCTGCAGGGCCGGGTTCAGGATGGGCAAGCCGGCCATGCGGGTCTCGGCCACGTGGCGGAACAGGGCCTCCAGTTGCGGCGATGGGTCCAGGTCCCAGATCTTCACAGGGTCACTCAACCATCTTCAGGAACTTGTGGCGCGGGCCGTCGCAGCCGGGACAGCACCAGTCGGTCGGCAGCTCTGAAAACGCCGTGCCGGGCGGGATGCCTCGGCTGTCGTCACCCTGCTCGGGGTCATACACCCACCAGCAGATGCTGCACTCCAGCTTGTCGCCCGGGGCCAGATCCTGATAGGCCCCTTCAAATCGGGTGGGCGTGTTCATACCGGGTCGACCATCACGTCCAGGTATTCGCGCAGGCGTTCGATCGAGTCATCGAAGTCTTCCTGTGCAGCCAGGGCCACTTCCGGCATGTCCACCACCTCGATCGAGTTGAGGATCAAGGTGTCCATGCTGTTGAAGTACTGCACCCACCAGACGTTGCGCAGGTGCGTGCTGGTGATGCGGCAGTTGCCATAGCCACGCGAAAGAATGGACACATCGCGGTGACCCAGCCAGTGGTAGAGCGTGTCGAGGTCGGCGTCGCTGACAGGCAGCAAGGTCAGGTTGATGACGTGGGCGCTCTGGCCGTCGGCATAGCTGGCTGCGCGCTGGCGGATCTCTTCGACCAGGGCAGGGCTGTTCATGGTGCCCTCCGGAAAGGCCGGGGCAGCCAGTTCAGCCTGCGCCGTGCCCGTCATGGCATCGCGCAGCACCTGCGGGATGGTGCCAGTTTCCAGGCGGTCCAGGGTGATCTGACCCTGGGGGCTGACCTGCAGCACGCGCCAGATGCCGGCGAACGCCGTTTCCTGCACGCGCCACTGGGTGTCACCGCTGGTGAAGGCACTGACCTCGCCAAAGCCCATCGACTGGTTGATGACGTTGCGGGTGCCGGCGTCCAGACTGGTCAGATCCAGTGTCGGCGCGCGGCCGAAGCCGCTGCGCTCGGCGTCGTCGACAAATCGGGTGAGCAGGTCGGCGGCGCGTTGCAGCGATTCCTGGCTGGCATCTTCCGGCAGGCGGGGCGCCGAGAAGGTGTCCATGCCCTTGGGCATGGGCAGGTAGTCCGGGCCATCGGTGTCTTGCGAGCCGGGGCCGACAGCGACCACGGAAATCGGGAAGGGCCGCATGGTGGGCGGCATGCCGTTGACGTTCATGAACAGGCTCCCTGACGGGTTTCGACACGCACAGGGATGCCGATGGGTTTCTGGATGCTGCTGTCGTTGGGGGCCATGGCGAGCAGGCGCTGTACTTCAGCCTGGTACTCGCCCCAGTCGCGGATGCCGGTCAGCACGCCAACGTATTGCCCGTCGCGCAGAAAGACCACGGCGGGGCCACGAAATGCCACGCCGTAACGCTGCAGCAGGGTGGGGGTGTGGTCGGGGCCGGACACCAGCTTGGTGACTTGTTCGGGCAGGCCTTTGAGGGCTTCCGGCAGGATCACGCAGGCATCGAGGAATTCAAGGTTGCGCTGCGGGTCATCGGTGAGCAGCAGCACGGCCAGGCCTGCCGGCAGATCGGGTGTGTCGTTGCTCAGGCGCTGGAAACCGTGCTTGTGCACCATGCGCTCGATGGCCGTGTCCAGCCTGTCCAGCGAGGTGGGGCCGGCAGTGAAATTCAGATTCATGGGTGTGCCTTCCGGAGGAATTCAGGCAGTTGGGGTTCTCTGTCGAGGTCGGCAAAGAAGGCGTCGAAATTGGTTTCGCCACGCTCGGCGGCTTGCAGCGCGGCCAGGGCATCGTTGACCATGCGGGCGTGGTCGGCCGAGATCACCTCGCGTGCGGCGTCCAGGAAGGTCATCAGCCAGGTGCCCGGCGCCTGCGGACCGACCAGGGCCAGGTCGACGCGGACCTCCTGCCCACCTTGGCCCAGGCAGCGCGCAAAGTGCTCACCCGACTCGATGACCTGAACGGGGATGCCCAGACACATCTCAGTTCGCCTCCATGTTGAGGAAGCGGGCATCGCCCAGGCGATAGGCCTGATCGGCAGAGGGGCGCTCGCCTTCGTAGACGTCCATGGCCAGCGCGCGGTCGGTCAGCAGGGTTTCCTGCTCGGTGCGGCGTTGACCTTCGGCACCCCAGCGCTGCAGCCAGGTCAGGGCGGTGTCGATGGCCGGCGCCATCTGGGCCTTGACCGCGTCGCGCAGGCTGCCGCCGTAGTCTTCGAGCTCTTCAGGCTGCACGCCAATGAGCACCAGCTCGGCGGGCAGCTTGCCCGTCAGTTCGGCAGCCATCAGCACTTCCTGAAAACCGGTCTGGTGCAGGCTCATCTTTTTGGCGCCCATGAAACGGGGTACCTGGTCGCCGACCACTTCGCGCAAGGTGCCCGCGGGGTCGCCGTAGTCGACCGCGTCGAACACCAGCAGGCAGTCGGCCTCCTGCACATAGGGCAGCAGGTAGAGGCCCTGGGTGCCCCCATCCATCAGGGTGACGTGTGCCGGGAAGGTCCAGTCGGCGTTGAGCGATTCGACACAACGCACGCCAAAGCCTTCGTCTGCCCACAGCAGGTTGCCGATACCCAGCACGAGGATGCGTTTGGAATTCATGGCAGAGGTCCGTAGAAACAAATGCCCCGGGGACGAGGTCACAGTCGGTCGATCAGTCCTTGAACATCCGCCAGCCGGAGATCATGGTCGAGATCAGGCTCTGGCGGCTCATGATGTCTTCACGGATGGCCGCATAGATGTGCACCACGGCAAAGGACATCATGATCCACATGCCCAGGCGGTGCAGGTTGTGTGTCTGCAGGGAGCCGCCCAACAGAGGCAGTACCCAGCCGAACAACTGGTCGCTCCAGGTGCCTACGCCGGCACCTTCGCTGTACAGCGCAAAGCCGGTGAACACCATGCCGACCGCCAGCACCGTGAAGAAAAAGAACATCATCAGCTGGGCCATCGGGTTGTGGCCCACGTACTTCTTGGGGTGCTTTTCCAGGAACATGTACCAGCGCACCTCGAAGAAGACCTCGCTCCACCAGGCCTTGTTCAGGATGGGGAGCATGAAGATCTGGCGTGCGTGCTTGTTGCCGACGAAGGCCCAGTAGATGCGCCCCAGCAGCCCGATCGCAAAGATGTAGGCCGCAGCGAAGTGCGCAAAGCGGATGTAGCCCAGCAGGAAGTTCTCGGCCGCCTCGCCTGGCATGGTTGGCAAGGGCTTGCCGATGAAGTAGCCGGTGACGGCCAGCGTGGTGACAGCGGCCGCATTGACCCAGTGCCACAGGCGCACGGGCGCCTCGTACACATAGATCGAGCGGACCTGTCGGCCACGCCGCTCGGCCTCCTGCATGTCGCGATGAGAAAGCATGATCAGCCCTCCTTAGCGGACCTTGACGCTGGACATTTCCTGACCGTCCGGGCTCATGACGTGGGTCGAGCAGGCCAGGCAGGGGTCGAACGAGTGCAGGGTGCGCAGGATTTCCAGCGGCTCGTCTGCCTTGGCCACCGGGGTGTCCATCAGCGAGGCTTCGAACGCACCGATCTGGCCCTTGTGGTCACGCGGGCCACCGTTCCAGGTGGTCGGCACCACGCACTGGTAGTTGTCGATCTTGGTGTCCTTGATCTTGATCCAGTGACCGAGCGCGCCACGCGGGGCTTCGGTGAAACCGGCGCCCTTGGCTTCCTTGGGCCAGGTGCTGGGGTCCCACTTCTCGATGTTGGCCGTGTTGAGGTCGCCGGCCTTGAGGTTGGCCATGAGCTTGTCGAAGAAATAGGCCATCTTGTGGGTGGCCCACTGGCATTCCAGCCCACGCGCGGCGGTGCGGCCCAGCGTCGAGAACAGGGCGGTCACCGGCGCGTCGAGTTCCCTGAGCAGGGCGTCGACCGGCTCCTTGAACTCGGGCTTCTTCTGGGCGTAGCCGATGATGTAGCGCGACAGCGGGCCGACTTCCATCGCGTGACCGCGCCAGCGCGGGGCCTTGATCCAGGAGTACTTGCCGCCTTCGTCGAGCTCCTTGATGTTGGTCTTGGTGCCCTTGGTGTTGGGGCCCAGCACGAAGCTGGGCTCGGTGATGCCGTCCCAGGGGTGCAGGCCTTTGGTCTCGTCCGGATACTTGTACCAGGAGTGCGCCACGAACTCCTGCACCTGGTCGACGTCCTTGAGGTCCACCTCGTGCACGGTCGACAGGTCGCCGTTGATGATGGCGCCGCGCGGCAGCAGCAGGTTGCTGGCCGAGTAGTCGTTCGCCTTGTCGGGGATGTCGCCGTACGACAGCACGTTCTTCGACGACAAGCCGCCACCGTACAGCCAGCCCTTGTAGAACTTGGCAATCGCGATCAGGTCGGGGATGTAGACCTGTTCGGTGAACTCGATGCAGCGGTCGATGATGCTCTTGACCAGGTTGAGCCGCTCCATGTTGACGGCCCCGACAGCGCCGACGCCGTCGAGGTTGATGGCGCAAGGCACACCGCCAACCAACCAGTTCGGGTGAGGGTTCTTGCCGCCGAAGATGGTGTGGATCTTCACGATGTCCTTCTGGAAGTCCAGCGCTTCCAGATAGTGGGCCACGGCCATCAGGTTGGCTTCCGGCGGAAGCTTGTAGGCCGGGTTGCCCCAGTAACCGTTCATGAAGGGGCCCAACTGGCCCGATTCCACAAATTTCTTGAGCCGGTTCTGCACGTCGCGGAAATAGCCTGGCGACGACAGCGGCCATGACGAGATGCTCTGCGCCAGGGCCGAAGTGGCCTTGGGGTCGGCCTTCAGGGCAGACACCACGTCCACCCAGTCGAGGGCGTGCAGGTGATAGAAGTGCACCAGGTGGTCATGCACCTGCAGCGTCAACTGCATCAGGTTGCGGATGCTGTTGGCGTTGTCAGGGATCATGATGCCCAGGGCATCTTCCACGGCGCGCACGGAGGTCAGCGCGTGGGTGCCGGTGCACACGCCGCAGATGCGTTCGGTGAAGGCCCAGGCGTCACGCGGGTCACGGCCCTTGAGGATCACTTCCAGACCGCGCCACATCGTGCCGGTGGAGACGGCGTTGCGGATGACGTTGCTGCTGTCGAGGTTCACTTCGACGCGCAGGTGGCCTTCGATCCGGCACACCGGGTCCACCACCACGCGCTTGCCAGAGTTGTCGAGCTTGAAACCCTGGGTTTCATACGATGCCATGCCTTATTCCCCTTGATGCTCGGTTTCGCCGGTCTTCTGGCGTGCGCGCGCCAGGGCCGATGCCGCTGCGTGGGCAGCGATCGCTGCACCCACGGCGCCGGCGGCGGTCTTGCCGATCGTGTCGGCGGTGTGTTCGGCGCCAAACGGCGTGACCGAGGTCACGCGGTCATAGAAGCTGCCCTTGTCCCAGAAGCCGTCTTCCGAGCAGCCGATGCAGCCGTGGCCGGATTGCACCGGCCAGCTGACGCCGCCGTTCCACCGCATGGAGGAGCAGGCGTTGTACGTCGTCGGGCCCTTGCAGCCCATCTTGTAGAGGCAGTAGCCCTTGCGTGCACCTTCGTCGTCCCAGGCTTCGGCAAACTGGCCGGCATCGAAGTGACCGCGGCGATAGCACTTGTCATGGATGCGCTGGCCGTAGAACATCTTGGGGCGACCCTGGCGGTCGAGTTCCGGCAGGCGATCGAAGGTGAGCATGTAGGTCACCACGCCGGTCATCACTTCGGCAATGGGCGGGCAGCCCGGCACATTGATGATGGGCTTGCCGGAGATCACCTTGTGCACGGGGGTGGCCCGTGTGGGGTTGGGCTTGGCGGCCTGCACGCAGCCATACGAGGCACAGGCGCCCCAGCTGATCACGGCCTTGGCGTCGGCGCAGGTTTCCTTGAGCACTTCCACGAAGGGGCGGCCACCGTGGATGCAGAACATGCCGTCTTCGTTGAGGGGCGGGTTGCCCTCCACGGCCACGATGTAGTTGCCCTTGTACTTCTTCTTGACCTCTTCGATGATCGCTTCGGCCTGGTGCCCGGCGGCGGCCATCAGGGTGTCGTCATAGTCGAGCGACAGCATCGACAGCACCACATCCTTGGTCAGCGGGTGGGCCGAGCGGATGAAGGATTCCGAGCAGCACGTGCATTCCTGCCCGTGCAGCCAGATCACCGGCGTGCGAGGTTTGGTTTCCAGCGCATGGGCGATGCGCGGGGCTGCAGCACTGCCCAGACCCAGTGAGGTAGCGGTCAGGCTGCAGAACTTCAGGAAGCTGCGTCGGGTGATGCCCTGACGGCGCAGCACTTCATAAAAGGTTTCGGTCACTTTTTTGTCCCCTAGTCGTCTTGTGGACGGGCGGTGCGTTTGTGCAAACGCCATGCCATTGCTGGGGAAAAAGGAAACCTGATGTGAATCAAGGACTTAACGCGTGGGGTGGCAGTGACTTTCAGCAGTGTGTGGACATCGTTTTGTCACACATTCGGCCTGGGTGGAAGATTGAATTCCAGGTGTTTCCCAGTAGGTGGAAAGAAAAAACCCAGCCATTTGGATGGCTGGGTTCCAGTGTGTTTGCGCGTACGGTTGTCGGGTGGCCGGTTTGCTCAGAACAGCAGGGTGGACAGCTGGAAAGTCACCCGCAGGTTGTGCGACTGCGCATCCACATGGTCGAGGCCGTAGCCGAGTGTGACGCGGCCCTGGGTGGACTTGCCCAGTGCCAGGTCCAGGCCGAGGCCGACACCGGTGACCGTGTCATAGGTTGGCAGGGAGGAGGCCGGTGGGCGGAAGGGCTTGACCCGGCCATGGTCCAGGAACAGGAAACCACTGGTGCTCAGGCCATCGACGCTGCTGGCGCCGGGCAGCATCACGCTGTGATGCAGTTCGAGGTTGAGCACCATGCCCGAGTCGCCCGAATACACCCCGGACGCGTAGCCGCGCACGCTGCCTTCGCCACCCAGGAAGAACTGTTCGCTGGAAGGCAGGAGCTTGTCGGAGGACACCTGCAGCGTCACATTGCCGACGAAGGTCAGGCCGTTCTCCAGTTCACGCTGATGGCGCAGCGAAGCCCGCTCGATGTTGTATTGCGCGGTGTCCGGCGTGCTGGCGGAGACCACCGAATGCGTGAAGCTGCCGAACCAGCTCGCGTGGTTGTCGAACCACTGGCCCTCCAGTCCCAGATCAAGCCCCTTGGTGTCGACCTTCTGCATGGTGACGCCGTCGATCCAGTTGGTGGTGGTGCGCTGCTTGGCTGCACCGACCAGATCCAGTTCGCTGTTGGTGTCGACCAGCAAGGGCTGACGGGCCGAGATGTTGGCTGACTCGGAACGGCCGGTGATGTTCAGGCTCTTGAGGCTGCCATGTTCAATCGAGGTGCGGTCGATGTTGTAGCCCACGCTCACCCGACCGCCCGAGGTGTTGAAGGGCACGCCGTAGCTGAAGGCCAGGCTGGTGGTGCCCACCGATTTGGTGGCCGACAGGCTGAGGCTGTCACGCCAGCCCAGCAGGCTGCGGTGCTGGTAAGCCAGTGTCAGGCGGTTGCTGCCGGTTGACGAGGTACCCAGGTTGTCTACGCTCAGCCGCAGGCTTTGCGCCGGCGGTTCGGACACGTTCACGGCCAGGTCGGTGGTTGCGAAACGTTGCCCGGGCTTGAGCTGGGCCTGCATCTGGACATCGTTGGTGCGGTTGAAGCGCACCAGGGACGCTTCGAGCTGCTTGAGATCGACCAGGTCGTCCGATTGGAGGCCCAGGCGGTTGAGCAGGTAGCTGTCGCGCGTCGAGGTGTTGCCGGACAACAGGACCTGACCCACGTGGCCTTCAACCAGCCGGATCTGCAGGACGCCGGAGGTGACATCCTGCGCTGGCAGCACGGCCTGGGCCGTGACCACGCCCTTTTGCCGGTAGAACTTGTTGACCGTGTCGACGAACTGGCGCAGCCCGTTCATGTCCAGGTCCTTGCCTTCCACCTGGCTGGCCAGCGAGGCCAGTTCAGCCTGGCTCAGGATCTCTGACGGGGTGAACTTCACTGTCTTGACGACAAAGTGCGTGGCGCCCGGTGCGGCCGCTTTGGGCACCGCGGGTTCGGGCAGCTGGTTCTGCACGGGCTCTTCGATCTGCTTGCGCTGCGCCCGTTCGCGCAGTTGCCGCAGACGCTCTTCTTCCATCTGCCGCTGCTGAATGGCGCCCGGGTCGGCCGACGGCGGCACCACCACCTGGGCTGACGCGAGGGAAGTCGCCGCCAACAGGCCGGCGAAAGTCAGTTCATGCCGCTTCACAGCTCACACTCCTTCTTCTTGTTGTCCGGGCACTGCGTGTTCACGGCCGGAATCGGGTTGGCATTCACCAGCGATGTGGTGGTGGCTTCGTCCTGGTCCAGGCCACGAACGGCGCGCTTGCGGTCGGACTGGGCCTGCTGCTGGTCGGCTGCCTCGGCTGCACTGGTGTTGTTGCCGTCTGGCGTGATCACCTCGTGATACGGGTCACGGTAGAGCACGAAGGCGTCGGTGTCGACGCGGTTGCCCGCCAGGTCGAACCAGAAGCTGTCGCCAGCGGTGTACAGCTGCACGTCGGCACCCTGGTTGGACTTGTCGAACTGATCGACCAGCAGGGTGGTCTTCGGGTTGGTGAAGGTAGCGCGGTCCAGGATGATGGCATTGCCCACCGACAGCGCACCCACCGGGATGCTCACATCGGCGTTGACCGCCCAGAAGTCGCTGAAGGCAAAGCCACCCGTGCCAGACAGGGTCAGCGTCACGTTTTGCGCCACGCTGCCGTCATAGCCGGTGATGGCACCACCCACCGGCGTGCTGCCACCGGTGACGGCCGCCTGGATCTGGTTCGATGCCAGGTTGAGGGCCGTGCCCACGTTGATGGCGCCGACCGTGATGTGGTCAGGCGCACTGATGGAGACATCTTCGGACGCCGACACGCTGGCGAGGTCGACCCCGGTGCCGCCGGTGATCGACACATAGCCATCGGATGCACTGACCGATCCGCCCGTGATGCCACCGGTGGCAGACAGCAGCACGCGTTCGACGGCGGTGATGCTGTCGATGTTGACCGAGCCATCCACGGCCAGATCAGCCTTGCCGCCGGAGGTGGCCTCCAGGTTCAGCAGCTTCAGGTTCAGCGGCTCGTCACCGATGCCTTGTGCCGCCCACATGGTCAGCTTCGCAGCCGGACCGGTGTCGGCCTGGATGTCGATGTGACCGCTGCCCAGCGTGTGACCGGCCAGGATGTGGCCTTCTGTGCTGGTGATGCTGATGGCGCTTTCGGTCGGGTTGCCAGTGAAGATGCCGGTGACGATGGCATCTCCCACGGTGGTGATGTCGATCGTGCCTTGCTGGACCGTCATGGTGGCGCCGTCGGCCATCGTCAGCGTCGAGTCGGACTGCACCGTCAGCTTGCCCACGTCCACCGAGACGGCTGCACCTGCAGCCATGTCGATGGCGCCGGCTTGCAGGCTGGTGTCGAGCACCGTGGCATGCACCTTGGCGTTCTCGGTGAGGCTCATCGTGCCACCGGCAATCAGGGTGACCGGGCCTGGCGCGGTGATGGTGCCGTCCACCTTCATCGTCGTGGCCGACGACAGGTGGGCCACATCGCCCGAGGTGACATCGCCAAAGTTGGCGTATTCACCGGCTGGCCCATTGAGCCAGATGCCCTGACCCACGGTGGTGGTCGTGGCATAGATGAGGCCTGTGCGGTTCACACCCACATCCAGTGCGTTGGTCGAGGTGCCAATCGAGCCGGTCAAGGCGCTCAGCCACAGGTTCTGACTCAGGATATTGAGATCGGGCGACACCGTGCCTTCAGCTGACTGGTAGTCCAGGATGGATCCTTCCGCGCTCAGGTGGATGTCCTGACGCGAGAACATCGTGTCGACCGTGAAGTCGCCATCGGTGTTCAACCAGATGTCATCCGCGGCGCGCGCTACCACGCGGGCGCCATCGGTGGTGTTGACCAGCAGCGGCGCCTCTTCCGAGCCGATGCCGCCGTTGGCTGCTTCCAGGATGGTGTTGGTCCCCTGCACATTGACCGTGCTGCTGGACGATGCACCGTTGATCAGTGCCCCTGCCGTCTTGATGCGGATCTCGCCGGTGGCAGACACCTGCTCGATGCGCAGGTCTTCCTCCGAGCCGATCAGCACATAGCCATTGGTGGCCGTCGCGTTGAGCACGCCGGTGCCGGTGGTGGTCACGTTGACCGGGCGCGGCTGCGCGATCGTCAGGATGTTGCCGTTGAGCGTGACATCACCCCGCTCGGCTGCAGCCAGGGCAGCTTTCTGGGCGGTGGTCAGCGAGTCCAGCCCTTGGCTCAGGTCGATCTCCTGCACCGGGTCTTGCGAACCGATGTTGGCGCCCGCGATCAGGGTGACGTTGCGGCCCTTGGCATTGGGTTCCTTGATGGTGGTCACCGTGTCGGTGATCGCCTTCAGCAGACCGGCCCCGACCGACAGTTCAAGCTGGGCGTCGCTCCACTTCGAACCCGATGTGATGCTGGTCTTTTCGGTATCGGTCGCCGTGTAGGCATAGCCCGACACGTAGCTGGTGGTCAGCGTGCCCACTTCGCTGTTGAGCTCGTGGTACTGCGTGGTGCGGTTGGCTGCCAGGGTGCTGATCTGGGCTTCGGTCATGCCGGAGCTGATCAGGGCGTCGTGCTCGGCCTGGGTGAAGCTGAAGACGAAGGCAGCGTCATAAGTGGTGCCGCCATCGGCCTGACGCTGACGCAGCTGCCAGTAGAGCTGGTAGCTGGAGGTCTTGCCCTTTTCATAGGCCGAGATGGCTTCGCTGGCCTTCTCGTCGGCCAGCGTGCCCCGCAGCCGCAGGTCGTCCCACAACTGGGCCAGCTCGGCTTCGGTGCGGGTGTCCACCGTGGCGTACGGGTTGTTGTCGATGACGCTGCCCGTGGTCTCGATGCGCACATCACCACCCAGCGACTCGGCCGAGATCAGCAGCAGGTTGCCCGAGTAGAGCGCATTGCCACTGTCGGCTTCGTTCTTGATGTTGATGCTGTCGCGGGCCGTGGCCACCAGGCCGTTGTTCGGCCATTGGGTCTCGTCGGTGGTGTAGCCGGTGCGGACCGTCAGCGGGTTGCTCTCGGTATCGGTCAACACCCCAATGCCGCCGTTGTTGGACAGCAGCTCCACGCGCTGGCCTTCCACATACGACGAGCTGTCGTAGTTGACGATGCCGCGGTCGGATTCCAGGTAGACATTGGCCACACCGGCGCCGCCGATGGTGCCGACGTTCAACTGGCCCAACACCTGCTGCAGGCGCACGTCACCCGAATTGGAAGTGGCGTCGAGCTTGCCGCTGTCGCTGACCTTGACCTGCACCACCTGGGTGGTGGAGCCGATGCCGGTTCCGGCCGACAGCGAGACATTGTTACCACTGACGATGGCCTGGCTGTTCGACTGGGTGATCGACCCGGTCGATGACACGCTGGTGTCGCCGTCGCGGTTGTTGATCGAGCCGTTGAAGATGACGTTGCCCTTGGACACCACATCCACTATGCCGTTGTCGACCCCGATGAAGGAGATCGAGATCGGGTTGTCTGCCTTGACGCTGGTAGTCGAAATGACCCGCGTGGTCGATGGCCGGCTGAATTCCTGGTAGTAAGTGCCTGCGACACAGAGCGTCCACCAGTTGCACTCGAACCAGGAGTTGCCCTTCACCACCTCGCCGTTGGTCGTCACGGAGGAGTCCACCTGGGTGTGACCTGCAGTGCCCGCGCTCGGCAGCAGTCCCAGGAACTGCCCATTGTTTTCAATGGGCACGTTGACCGGCGATGTGTAGTTGCCGATCCAGTAGTCGTCGAGGTTGATGTTGTTGAGGTCGATGCCGAAGATGGCGTCGCTCGAGTACCGATAGAAGTCTGTCGAACCAAATTCCTTGCCGACTTGCTTGGCGTAACGGATATCAGCCAGCGGGGTATAGCTGTAGCCCGTACGCGACTCGCCCGCCTCGCGGGTGTAGGTCGTGGTCAGGAAGTTGCCATTGGCATCGGTCTTGAGCAGGTCGGTGATTTCGATCTTGCCTGCCACGCCACGGCCGGTGTCGAGCGTGTTGACCAGCAGCGACAGGCTGGTCTCGTTGTCGACCTTGATCTGGCCATAGCCATCGAGCACGCGCAACTCGCCACCACCGTTGAGGTTGGTGTTGTAGATGGCGCCAAACAGCTTGATGTAGCCGCCTTGCACCGTCACGCCACCCAGTTCAAGGCGGTTTTCCTTGGCGTTGTAGCGAACGGTGATCTGCTCCCAGTCGGTGCCTTCCAGGCCTGATACCGTGGCACCGCTGACGGTGAAGTACTCGGCCCCGGAGACAGCCTTCTGGGCGTCGGTCAGGCTGTTGTAGTAAGCCTGGGCCTGCGCGAAGCTCACGCTGCTGCCGTTGGTGAGCGTCACCGTGGCGGATGCCGGGATCACCACACCCCATTGGGCAATGCCGCTTTGCACGACCCCGTTGATGTTGAGGTAGCGAGCGGCAATCAGCACGCTGCCGTTGGCCACGATACCGGAGGTGCTCGACTCGGCCTGGTAGGTCACCGAAGACAGCCCTGTGATCGGATCGGTGGTCACCACCAGCGGGTCGCCGCCGGTGTTGACAAAGCTGTCGGTGTAGCTCTGCACGAAGTCGCCGTTGTTGGTCTTGATCTCGACCTGGTTGGCGCGCACCGTGGCCGTCTCTGCCGGCGAAATGACGTTGCCGTCGTCATCGGTCTTCTGTTCAAGGCGGATGCTGCCGGCTGCCACGTCGATCTTGACCAGGCCACGCAGGTTGGTCAGGTCTCCCTGCACGATGACATCGCCGGCCGGCTTCGGCTGCGCCTTGCCCGAGACCCCGTAGTTGGGGTCCAGTGTCGGGTCGTAGGTGCTTTGAATCAGGATGGTCGGGGTGTCGGTGCTGTCAGCTGTCTTGACCGCGGCAAAGCTGGCGCTGCCAGCGGAACCGTTGACGTTGTTGATCTCCGCGTTGTCGGTGACGGAGATGCCGTTGAAATAGACCTTGCCACCTTCGTCAGCCGGAATCGTCAGGTTCTTGATGACCAGGAAATTGGCGCCGGTGTTGGTGATCTTGATCTCTGCGTCCCCCGGAGAGTCCAGTGTGCCGGAACCGGTCAGCGAGTCCGCCTTCACATAGATGTTGCCCAGTTGCGCCGTGGCATCGCTCACCGTCACGACGTTCAGGATCGGGCCCGATGCCGGTGAGGAGGAGTACTGGCCGGCATTGATGTCATCGGTGAGGCTCGCGATCTGCTCGCTCAGATGGGTGATGCTGGTGTTGAGCGGCACCATCAGGGCTTCGTTGGCCGTGATCTCCTGGCTGTTGGCAGTGATGGTGCTCGTGTTGGTGCTGATGGTCTGCAGGTTGGTCTGCACCGTGCTATTGGCATCGTCAATCTGCTGTTGAAGCTGGTCGTACTTCGTCTGGTAGTTGGCTGCGTTCTTGTCGAGTGCGGCCTGCTGGGCCTTCAGGTTGGGGATGGTGACCCCGGTCAGGGTGGCGTTCTGCGAGGTCAGCGTGCTGTTGTTGCTCGTCAGTGTCTGGTTGGTACTGGTCAGCGTGGTGTTGGTCGCCGTCAGCGTGTCCACCTGGCTTTGATAGCCCTCCATCTTGGTCGTCATGCCTGCGACAGCCGCCTGTGCGGCCTGCAGGGCACTGATGGTCGAGGTGGCCACTTCACCAGAGGCAAAGCCGAGATCCTTGAGCTTTTGCTTGAGGAAGTCGATTTCCGACTTGTAAGCGGCCACGGCGATGGCCGAATCGGAGGTCGTGTCACTGCTGGTGGTGCTGTATTGCTCGACCAGCGTTTGCAGATAGGTGATGCGCTTCTGGATGTCGGAAGCGACATCGAGCATGTCCGTGATCTGGCTGGTGATGGTGCCCTTGACCGTCACACCGACGCCGTCATCACCGATCGTCAGCTCCTGGTAGCGCTGGGTACCGGTGTGCACCGTGCCCTCGACGTCCACGTTGGAGCTGAGCGACTTGACCGAGTTGCCCGTGCGCGTTTCGAACGAGACCGGGTCGCCACCGAAGGCTTCGCTGATGGCGCTGGCGATGGCGGCCAGGGTTTCGCGGTAAATGTCCTTGCCAATGCCGACACCCGTGGCGACATTGCTGCCGTCCTGGGCGTACAGGTAGATATCCCGCGCGGCACCCAGGTCGGCACCCGCTTCGATGCTGATCTGGCTGGTGTTGCGGATGGTGGCGTCGGCCACGGGGTCCTGCTCTACAGGGATGGCCGTGTTGTTGTAGACATCGCTGTGGGCTGTGACCTGGATGATGTTGGTGACGTTGCTGCTGTTGGCTCCGGCGTTGAGGATGATGTCGCGGCCGGCGTCCAGCGTGGCACCGGCCCCGATGGTCACCTGGTTGGACGACTGGAAGGTGGCGACGCTGGAGCCAAACGGCGCCACGCCGACCAGACCATAGATGTCAACGGCGGCTTCCGCATCCAGCACGGCGGTGGAGCGGGCCCCCATGGCGATGTCGCCCAGGCTGCTCAGGTCGGCCAGCGCGCCCACACTGACGCTGGCGCTGGCCGAATCCTGCCCATCGACCGGCACGATGGCCGACGAGGCGATGGCCGAGGTGATGGCACCGCCGGAGCTCAGCTTGACGCTGTCCGTGGCGTTGACGTCATTCCAGGCATCCAGTGTGAAATTGCCCGGGTCGCTGCTGTCGCCGGTCTGCTCGACATGGGCGCCGGCGCCGATGCCCACCGTGGCCTTCACGGCCAGCGTGGTGGTGCTGCCTGCGGCGGGCAGGTCAGCCAGGCCGCCGGATGTGGAGCTGACGTTCCAGCTGGGGGCAGCCAGGGCGCCACCAGCAAGGTTGGTCAGACCCGCCAGCGTGGCCGGGGTGCTCTTGTTGATGTCGTTGTCGGCCTGCAGGGTGATGTTGTCGGCTTCGACATAGCCTGAGGTGCCGATGTGGGCCTGCGTGTTGGCCACGACGGTGTTGGACACCTGGGCCCCGCTGACGCCCACCAGGGAGGCGTTGGTGCTTTCGATCCAGCTGTTGAAGTTGGCCGTGTGCTCAGCCTGCACCAGCAAGGTATCGACGTCGATCTTGCGCGCATCAGCCGCATCGTTGTTGCCACTGCCGGTGGTGGCATAGGTCTGGCTGGTGTTCGAGGTCGAGGCCTGCGAGAACGGTGCAGACACCACGCCACCCGAGCCGGCGATGCCATAGGCGTAGTTGGTGTCTTCGCTGCTGGCCGACACCTGCAGGGTGCTGCCCGTGACCTTGGCGTCGTCACCCAGCACGGCCTGGGTGGTCGTGCTGGAGTTGGCGATAGCAAAGTCGGCGCCCATGGCCACGAATCCTGTGGACACGCCCGTCCCGGCAGCGCTTTGCTGCGACTGGCTGTCGGCCATGACGGCGGCCGTGCCCGTGACGGTGAACGTGGCACCGGAGCCCACTTCGGCGCTGGTGGTGCCTTGACCGATGGCGGTGGCCACGGTGGCATTGGCACCCAGCAACAGGCCGCCTGCCGCACCGGTGGCTTGCGCCACGGCCGATGGCGTGGCACCCACATGGCGGGTGGCCGATACCGTCAGGTTGTCGGCGCTGACTTCGACGTCATCACCCAGGGTGGCCAGGGTCGTGGCACCCGATGTGGCGGTGGCCACCGATGCACCCACGGCACCGGCACCAATGTTGATGCCCAGGGCCCGTGCGGTGGTGTCGGTGGTGGTGTCGGCGCTGACGGTCACGTCACCGTCCGAGTCGATCTGGCTGTCATCGCCTACGGCGGCCGTGACGTGCGAGGTCATCGATGCGGTGGCGACCGCACCGGAGCCGGCGATGATGCCGGCAGTCCCGGCCACAGCGCGGGCGCTGGCGCTGGACGTGTCGGTGGCGTTCACCAGCACATCACCGACGCTGCCGGTGCTGGTGCCGATGAGCACACCGTCTTCCAGGTAGGCAGCGGTGGTGCCGTTGAAGACCGTGGTGGCCACCGATGCACCGATGGCCAGCGCGCCGACCGAGGCGCCGTAAGTCTGGGTATCCGAGCGGCGGTCCCTGGTGGCGGTCACCGACAGCGAGCCGGCCTGATCCACGCTCACGCCGCTGCCAAGGTAGGACTGGGTGACGCTGGTGTCGGTCAGCACCGACACGGCGGCGGACAGACCCACCACGCCACCGGCACCGGCGGTGCTGATGACGCGCGAGCCCGTGCTGTCGACGTTGCCTGCAGCGGTTTCAATGGTGATGTCGCCATCGGCCGACAGCGAGGCGTCGTCATCGGCAAAAGCTTCCGTGGTGCTGTGGGTCACGCCGACGCCGAAGGCGCCACCGACGCCCACATAACCCGCAGCCGCACCGGTGGCCACCAGATCCAGCTGCGTATGGTCGGTGGCGGACACGTCAATGTGGCCACCGGCGGTGAGGCTGGCCTGGCTGCCAACAGCGGCCTGTGTCTTGTCGAGCGAGGCGGTCGAGGTGGTGTTGAGGTCATCACCCACGCCCAGCGCTGCCGTGCGTGTCGAGATGCTCGACTTGGCGCCGCTCAGGTGGTCGGAATCCCCCAGCTGGCCACTGACGTTGTCGGTCGTCATGCTGCTGTCCACCGACGTGGCGGTCTTGCCGCTGCCGATGCTGGATTGCGAATCGGTATCGAGCGCGGCACCGATGACGGCGACGTTCACGCCACCGGCAATGCCGACCGAGCCGCCGCCAGCTGCAGCCACGGCGGCAGCCTGCACGTCCTTGGTCGATTCGGCCGTGACGTCGATGTCCTGATCGGCATGCACGTCGGCGCCTGTGCCCACACTGGCTGTGGTCGTGTTGCGCACGATGCTGACTTCAGCCGTGGCGCCTGCACCCGCGAAGGCACCCACCGCCACACTGCCGCCGCCGCCCGTCAGGGTCACGGTGTCGGTAGCATGCACCTTCACATTCTGGTTGGTACCGCCCAGTGCCTGGTTGATCTGGGCGTTCTGGCCAATGGTGGCCTGGGTGGTCGACTTGACGACCTTGACGCCGACCGCACCAGCCACGCCGACGCCACCCCCAGCGGCACTCACGGTCACGCTGTTGATGTCTTCGGACGAGGTCGCACCGATGTCGGTGGTGCCCTGGGCGTCGAGCTGGGCGGCCTGGCTGGCATCGCTGCTGCCTTCGACCTGAGCCAGGGTGGTGTTGTCGATCACCCCCACCGAGACCGCGCCGCTGACGCCAGCGATGCCGCCTGCACCACTCATGGTGTAGAGGTCGATGGCAGTTTGTTCATCGGCGTTGACAGCCAGGTTGCCGGTTGCCTCGATGTCGGCACCCGCACCCACGCTGGCGGTGGTCGTGTTGGTGACCACGGCCACATTGCCAGCCGCACCCACCCCCGCGGCACCCGCTACGGAGATGTTCACGCCCACCATATAGAGGTCTTCACTCGACTGAGCGGATACCGCCACGTTGTGGGCATCGATGGTGGCCTGACCAATGCGGGCGGTGGTGGTCTTGGCCACCACGGCGGTGTCGACCGTGCCGCTGACTGCAGCTGCACCAGCCCCGCTGACCGTGCCACCGGTCTGCACCATGAAGGTGTTGTCTGCCGCGGTGACGCGCACCGACTGGTCTGCACCGGTGGTACCACCCTGGTTCACCTGGACGCCATTGCCGATGCCGGCCTGGGTGGTCGAGGTGATGACGTTGGTGCTGGCGGCGCCAGTCACGGCTGCCGCGCCCGCGCCGGCCACACCGACGGTGGCCGAGATGACCTTTTCATTGGCCACGGCGGCAATCGACAGGCCCTTTACGCCCGTATCCACGCCCTTGGCACCGATGCCGCCGCTGGCCCCGCTGACGGCTTCGTTACGCGAGCCCTTGGCCGACGGGTCGACCGAGCTGCTGGCGCCACCGCTGCCGGAGCTGTTGCCTTCGGCTTCGACACTGAAGGACACACCATTGCTGACGTCGCCGTCGGCCGTGCCATCACCGTCGATGTCGATGCTGCCCGAACCGCCGCCCGGTACCGATGGCATCGCAGTCGCGGCGCCGGTCGTGCCGTTGTAGACGTCTACCCCGGCGCTGTTGCCACGGGCATTGACGGTCGAGTTGTCGCCCACGTAGGCGCTGGTGGTGTTGGCGATGACATTGGCACCGACGTTCACGCCGACGCCCGCCGCACCGGCGCCGTTGCCGACGGCCGAGACGGCCACGATGAGGGTGTCATCGCTGGCAGCCAGGGTCACGTTGCCGTTGGAATCGACCGTGGCACCCGTCTTGGTGCTGTCGTCCAGGGCCGAGCCGATGTAGGCCTCGGTGGTGTTGGTCACCACATTGGCCGAGACCACGGCACCCACGCCAGCGGCACCCGCGCCATGGATGGACACCGCGCCATTGATGATGTTTTCGGTGGAGGCGGCCACCACGGCCACCGTGTCACGGGCCTGGACGTTCGCGCCTTCACCGATGAAGGCACGGGTGTCCTTGCTCAGCACATTGGTGCCGGCCACGCCGCCTACAGCGGCTGCCCCGGCCCCGCCACCCGAGGCGGCCACGGTCACGATGGTGCTGTCGCTGTCTGCATTGACGCTGACCGACTGGCTGGCGTTCTGGTAAGCCACATCCTGGTTGATGTCGGCTGCGCCGATGTAGGCTGCGGTGTCAGAGGTCACGACATTGACCACGATGGCGCCGTCTACCTGGGCCGCACCCGCGCCACCGCCGGTGATGCCGACGTTGTAGACGTTCTCGCTGGTGCTGGCGTCTACACTGAGGGTGCCCTTGGCATTGACGGTGGCACCGTCAGCCACAAAGGCTTCGGCGGCATCGTGCAGCAGCACGACACCAAAGGCGCCCGACACGCCTGCCGCACCGCCGCCGGCACCCGAGCCGGCCGCCACGATGGCCAGGGTCTTGTCGGTTGCCGCCAGGCTGACGTCACCGCCGGCATTCACCTGTGCGCCATGGCCAATGTAGGCCTGTGTGTTCTTTTCGGGCACGTTGGCCGAGCTGCTCATGTAGCTGGCTACGCCCAGCTTGCTGGCCTTGCTGTCGAGCGTGCTCTTGGCCTGGGTGGACTGTGTGCCACTGCCCAGGCTGTCCCCGACGGCGCTCTTGGTGGTCTGGCTGTCAGCGTAGTCCTGCGTGTTGGTGCCATTGAGGCCGCTGCTGGCTTCGTCGTCGAACAGCGAACCCACTGCGATCACCGAGACCGCACCCGCCACACCGGCGGCACCGCCACCGGCGCCCGCCACCGTGACGGAATTGACGTACTTGTCCGACGTGGCTTCGACCGACACGTCTTTCTTGGCGCTCACATCGGCGTTGTCGCCGATGGAGGCCGTGGTGGTGGCCATCACGAAGGTGATGTCGGCTGACCCACCCACGCCTGCTGCGCCACCCCCGGCACCGGCGCCGCCTGCGCCCACGGTGACGATGGTGTCCGTGGCTTTCACGCTCACCGACTGGTCGGCGGCAGCGTAGTTGCTGTCCTGGTTGACCTGGGCGTGGTCACCGATACCGGCTTCGGTATGGGACACGACCACGTCGGCAGAAATGGTGCCAGCCACGCCAGCAGAGCCACCGCCTGCACCGGCCACGGTGATGGCGTTGAGGTTCTGAACGGCGTCAGCTTCAACCTGTGTGGTGCCTGTCGCATTGGTTTCGGCGTAGTTGCCGATGCGGGCACTGGTCGTGCTGACATTGACGCCCATGGCCAGGGACACGCCCACACCGGCGGCGCCGCCACCGGCACCTGCACCCGTGATCAGGGTCGACGTGGCGACATCGCTGGCCGTGACGCTCAGGTCACCGCCCGAGACGTTGACCTGGGCGGCATCGCTGCTGCTGGTGCCGTCTTCAATGAAGGCCTCGGTGGTGTTGGCCACACCGACGGCGGCGACCGAGCCGCCCACACCGGCGCTACCGCCTCCGGCAAAGCCGGCGGTGGTGGTCACCGACACGGCTTGCGAGGTTGCCTGCACATCCACAGCCTTGACAGCGTTGACCTCGCTGCCCTTGCCGATCTTGGCGGTGGTGGTCTTGGCGATCACCGCCACATTGGCGGCCGCCCCCACGCCTGCCGTGCCACCGCCGCCCACGCCGGCAGCGGTGTCCACCAGCACGGTTTCATCCACTGCCTTGACGCGGACTTGCTGGTCGGCATCGGCACCGGTGTTGTCTTCGTTGACCGTGGTGAACTGGCCGATGGCCGCTTCCGTGGTCTGGGCAATCACATTGGCCTGCACGGTGGCGGCCACGCCTGCCGTGCCACCGCCTGCGCCGCTGGCGACCGTGGTGATCAGGTTTTCACTGTTGTAGGCCGTGACCGACAAGCCCTTGGCGGCCTCGGTCGCGCGACCCGTGTCACCGGTGTAGACATCGCTGCTGCCATGCAGGCCCAGCGCCGTGATGTGGGCCTGGTCACCAATGGTGGCCTGGGTGGTGCCGATCAGCGTGGCCACGGCCAGCGAGCCGCCCACCCCGACATCGCCCCCGCCCGCGCCGCCACCGGCGGTCAGCACCGCCGTGATGCCGTCGTCGGCATTGACCAGCACATTGCCCTCAGAAGACACCGTGGCAGCGTCACCCACATGGGCGGCCACCGTGTTGGCAACGATGCCGAGCGACACGGCTCCGCCCACGCCCACGCTGCCGCCTCCGGCAAAGCCAGCGGTCACCGAGACGATGTTCTCGGTCGAGGTCGCTGCGACCCGCACCGACTTGATGGCATCCACTTCGGTGCCATCCGCTGCCACACCGTCGTCAATGGTGGCCTTGACGGTCTTGATCAGCACAGCGGTGTCGGCGGCTGCGCCCACACCCACCTTGCCGCCACCGGCACCACCACCCGCTACACCGACGATCACGGTGTCATCGTTGGCCGTGACGGCCACGGTTTGTTCGTCGCTGTCGTAAGCGCTGTCGGTGTTGACCTTGGCGCCCTCGGAGATGGTGGCTTCGGTGTCGGTGAACATGGCGTTGATGGACAGCGCACCTGCCACACCCACCTTGCCGCCACCTGCACCCGCCACGACGGCCGTGGCGGCGGTTTCCGAGCCAACGGCCGACACCACGGTGGCCTGCTTGGCGTCAATCGACGCCCCGCTGCCCACCTTGGCCAGGGTCTGGTTCCACAGGGCGTTGACCGCGATGGCCGCACCCACGCCCACTTCCTTGCCGCCGGCCACGCCGCCGGCCACCATCACCGTCGTGGTGTCGTTGGTGGCTTGCACTTCGGCATCGCCCTGTGCGGTGATGCTGGCATCGTCACCCACTTCGGCAGAGACCAGGTTGGCCGAGGCGATCACGCCCAGCACGCCGGCCACGCCGGTGCCTTCGGTCGCGGCCGCACCGCTGACCGACACATTGGTCATGTCTTGTGTGGACGATGCCGCCACCTTCACGCCGGCATCGGCACCGTCGGCGTTTACCACGCTACCCGAACCGATGCTGGCCTTGACCTGATCGAAGTTGCCGATGTCGCTGTTGGACACGCCCACACCCGCCTTCTTCGCACCGGCGACCGCGCCAGAGAAGGCAATCACGTTGATGTCGGACGTGGCAGAGACCTCCACCCCCAGGGTTTCGGCATTGGGTGTGCCGGCCACGGCTTCAGCCTGGCTGCCCGTGGCGCGCACATTCACGTTCTGCCCGATGCTGGCCTCGGTGGTGTCCATGAACAGGTTCACCGAGAAGGCACCCGCCACGGCGGTGCTGCCCTTGGCCGCGGCACCTGCCACGGCTTCCGTGTAGTAGTTGTTCGAGCCGAGGTAGGTCGACGGGTCCAGCGTATCGAAGCTGAAGCTCTTGACATCGCTGATGTTGGGCAGGGCGTTGAACAGCACCGGGTTGCGGTTGGCCGACACCGTCAGCGAGTTGACATCGAGCGAGGCACCATCGCCCACGGTGGCGCTGATGGTGTTGTAGGACAGGGCGGCCGCAAACGAGGCGCCGATGCCGGCCTTGCTGTTGGTGCCCTTCGAGAGCGAGCCCGCACGAGCCTGCACCGCCACCTTGCTGGTGTCGTCGGCCTGGACGGTCACATCACCCACCGGGGTGGTGTCGCTGCCGATCACGGCGTTCTCGTCAATCGAGGCTTCCGTGTTGTTGTAGTTGCCGACCACGGCCAGGGCGCCGGCCACGGCCACCTCACCACCGCCGGCACCGGACACGGCTTCCGCACCCATGGTGGTCAGGAAGGCTGCATCGCGGTTCTGGGTCGACGTGGCGAGCACATGAACGGCATCTGCTTCGTCGATGTGGGCCCCGCTGGCGATACTGGCCTTGGTCGTGTTGACGGTGGCGGTCAGTGCCACCGCAGCCGCCACGCCCACGTCGTCGGACACCGCTTCGCCGGTGGCCTTGGTGGCGTAGTTGGTGTCGGTGGTGGCCTTGACATCCACATCACCGGCTGTCTTGACCTTGACGTTCGAACCAATGGTCGAGCTGGCCTGGTTGACGGCCACGCCCACGCCAATGGCGGCGGCCACGCTGACCTTCTTGGCCTGCTGCTTCTGGCCCGTGGTGGTATTCGGGTTGGTGTTCTGGTCGACCGAAGGGGTCTCGTTGTCATTCACCGCCGGCGTTTCGGCAGCCGGGGTGTTGGTGTCGGTGTCGAGTGTCTTGGTGCTGCTGTTGCGCGACTTGGCGAAATCCAGCTGGGTCTTCTTTTGCTCGTCAACGGTGGTGCCGCTGTCAGGCTGCTCGTTGCCGTCGGCATCCTTGTTGGCGGCCTTGGCACCCTTGGCGCCGGCCGTGGCCGTGGTCGTCAGTTGGGTGGTTGAGGTCGATTCCAGATCCACGCTGTCCGAGGCGGCAACATTGCGGTTCAGGCTGGACGAGACGGTGTCGACCGCGATGGTGGCGGCCAGCGATGCGCCGACGGCCACATCACCTTGTGCCTGGCCTGTGGCCGTGGTCGTCACGGTGTCGGTGCCTTCGGCCTGCACGGCCATGTCACCCGATAGGTTCAGATCCGTGGCCGAGGTGCCCACATGGGCGGTGGTGGTGTTGACCGCGATGGTGACTGCTGCCACCGGGGTGATGGCCACCTTGGCGCCGCTGGCACCACCGGTGACATCCGTGGTCGACTCGCTCTCGCTGGTGGCACTCACCGTCAGGTCATGGCCACCGCTCAAAACGGCCTTGTCGGCCAAGTCGGCCACCGTGGTCTGTGCGACCACGTTCAACCCGACCGATGCTCCCACGCCCACCTTGGCGCTGGAATCCGTGCCCTTGACGTCGGCGCTGGAGGTGGCCTTGGCTGTGGACGCACTTTGGGCTTCGATGCTGACATCGCCCGTGCCGGCATCGACGCTGGCACCGGTGCCGGAGCTGTCGTCATCCCCAGCAATCGAAGCCACCGTGGTGTTGACCACGACGTTGGCCGCCAGCGAACCGGCGACGCCCACATTGGCCGCACCGGCACCACTCTTGGCGGTGGCAGCGAAATCACTGGTCTTGTCGTCGTCCTGCGCGCGCTCGGTGGCGCTCACGGTCACGCCATTGGATGTGATGTGCGTGTTGTCCGCAATGGTGGCGACATTGGTGGCCACGGCCACGTTCAGCGCCACGGCGGCGCCGACACCGACATTGGTGCCACCGCTGTCGACCTGGCTGCCATCGGCGTTGGCCGAGGCATCGGTCTGGGCCTGGCTGGTCACGGACACGGCGCCGCCGGCCTGGATGGTGCGGCCCTTCGCGATCTGGGCTGTGGTGGTGGCCACTTCCACGTTGGCGCCCACCGCGGCGGCCACGCTCACCGCACCGTCGCTGGTTTCAGACTTGGGTGTGTCGGTAGGCGTGCTGGTCGGTGTGGTGGTCTTCACCGTGGCCTTGTCGGCTGCGGTGGTCTTGGCACCTGCACTGGCTTTGTCGGCGGCAGTGCTTTGGTCGGCGACCTGCTCATCGACCGTCTTGGAAGCCGTGCCATCGCTGTTGGTCGGCTGGTCGTTGCTGTCAGCCTTCTGGCCACCGGACACGCTGGCGGTGGCACTGGTTTCATTTTTGGCAGCCGAGCTGGCGTTGACACCCACACCGCCATCGGCGGTGATGTCGCGCTCGATGCTGGCACTGACGGTATCGACAGCCACGCCCAGGGCCACGCTGGCACCAACGGCCACGCTGGTGCCATTGGTCTGGCCGGTGGCCTTGGTGCTCACACTGCTGTCTTGTGACGCGGTGCTGCTGTAGTCGCCCGTGATGTCCAGCGCATCGCCAGAGCCCAGGCGGGCCACGGTGGTGTCGGTCACGACGCTGACCGCCGCCACCGGGGTGATGGCGATCTTGGCACCGGCTGCACCACCGGTGACTTCGGTGGTCACCGCGTTGGCGTTGTCAGCGTTGACACTCACATCGTGACCGCCGGTGAGCTCGGCATCGTCACCCAGTTCAGCCACTGTGGTGTTGACCACCACATCCAGGCCCACGGATGCACCGACACCGACCTTGGCCGTGTCGTCCGAACCCTTCACATCGGCCCCTGAGGTGAGCTTGCTGGTGGCGGCATGCTGGGCCTCGATGAGCACATCGCCTGTACCGGCATTGACGCTGGCGCCGGTGCCGGAGCTGTCGTCGTCACCGGCGATCGATGCCACGGTGGTGTCAACCACGACGTTGACCGCCAGCGAACCGGCGACGCCCACATTGGCCGCACCGGCACCACTCTTGGCGGTGGCAGCGAAATCACTGGTCTTGTCGTCGTCCTGCGCGCGCTCGGTGGCGCTCACGGTCACGCCATTGGATGTGATGTGCGTGTTGTCCGCAATGGTGGTGACATTGGTGGCCACGGCCACGTTCAGCGCCACGGCGGCGCCGACACCGACATTGGTGCCACCGCTGTCGACCTGGCTGCCATCGGCGCTGGCCGAGGCATCGGTCTGCGCAGCGCTGGTCACGGCCACGGCGTCACCAGCGTGGACCGTCACGCCCTTGGCGATCTGGGCTGTGGTGGTGGTCACTTCCACGTTGGCACCCACGGCTGCGGCCACACTCACGGCACCAGATGAGTTGCTCTCTGTTGTCGGAGCCGGTTCGGTGTCATTGACCTTGTCGCCAGCGGCATCGTCTGTGGCAGCAGCAGCCTTCTTGGCCGCATCGCCTTGCGCGGCGACCTGTTTGTCAACGGTGCCGGCCTCACCGCTGGCGGGTTGGTCGGTGCTGCTGTCGGCCTTCTCGCCACCCGAGACACTGGCGGTGGCCGAGGTGGTGTTCGATGCCGCCGAGCTGGCATGCACGCCCACGGCGCCATCGGCCGTGATGTTGCGCTCGACGGATGCGCTGACTGTGTCGGTGGACGAACCCAAGGCCAGGCTGGCGCCTACAGCGATGTTGCTGCCTTCAGTCTGGCCCGTGGCGGTGGTGCTCACGCTGCTCTTTTGCTCGGCGGTGCTGTCGTAGTCACCGCCGATGTCGAGTGCCGTACCGGACCCCAGACGGGCTACGGTGGTGTTGACCGCGATGCTGACTGCGGCTGTCGGAGTCACCGCCGTGCTGGCGCCTGCTGCGCCCCCGGTCACTTCGGTGCTGACGGTGTGGTCAGCGCTGGCGTTCAGGCTCAGGTCCTGTCCGCCTGTCAGGGTTGCACCATCCTGAATCTCGGCCGTGGTGGTGTTGACCGCGACGTTGAAGCCTACAGACGCACCGACGCCGACCTTGGCGCTGTCGCCACTGCCCTTGACGTCGGCCCCCGAGGTGACCTTGCTGTCGGAGTTGCTGGTGGCTTCGATCAGCACGTCACCGGTACCCGCATTGACGGCTGCTGCCGTGCCATTGAGGTCGGTGTCTCCGGCGATGTAGGCCGAGGTCGTGTTGACCAGGATGTTCGAAGCCAGCGAGCCCGCTACGCCGACACCGCTTGCGGCGGCACCGCTCTTGGCGCTGGTGGTGAAAGCGTTCTGGCTGTCAGTGGGCATGCCCGCGCTGACGCTCAAGCCATGGCTGCCCACCTTGCTGTTGTCCGCCACATAGGCCTGGTTGACCAGGACACCGATGTTCAGGCCCACGGCTGCGCCCACGCCGGTCGAGCCGGACGCACTGCTGCCATCGGCCGTCACGCTGGACGTGCTGGCAGCCTGGGTGGTGATGGCCGTGGCACCGGTGCTGGTCTGCTGACCGGTGGATGCCACATAGGCTTGTGTCACGCTGTTCACGTTGGCAATGGCCACGGCGGCGGCGACCTGCACGGCGCCATCAGACGTGGATGCCTGGTCTTTGTACTTGCTCAGCGTCCCCTCGGTTTGGCTGGGGTTGGCGGCCGCCTGGCTGCTCGTCTGCTTGCTGGCCCCCTTGGTCGCGGCCTTGGCCTCGGTGGTGACGGTATTCGTCGCATTGGCCGACACAGTCAGCGTGTCAGCCGTGGTGGCGGCCGTGCCGTCAATGGACGCCGTGGTCACGGAGGTCAGTTCAGTCAGGGCCAACGTGCCGCCAGCAGCGGTGGCGCCGCTGGCCGTGGCATCGGCCTGGGTGGTCGCCGTGACGTCATTGGTGGCCGTGATGGCGAGTGCGCCGTCTGCGGTCACGGTGCTGCTGCCTCCCACGTGGGCGGTGGCGGTGCTGACAATCACGTTGACGGCCACGCCCGCATCACCGGGCAACTTGAGCGCATCAGGGGTACCCGCCGTGGCATCGGCGGTCACGGTCGAGCTGGCCGCCAGCGTGGTGTCGCCACCCGAGTGCAGTTGCGAGCTACCGGTTACATCCACCTTGGCCGTGGAGACGGTCGTGATGGTGGCCAGGGGAGACAGGCTGGATGTGGATGCATCGACCGTCACGTCAGCCGTCGCGCTCAGCTTGCCACTGGCATCGATATCCGATGAGTGGATGGTGATGCTGGCGCCTGTCACGGGCACCTGCACAGGCAGGATCGACAGGTCATAGGCGTTGCTGGCCACCAGTGTGATGTCACCGCCCTTGATCGTGGCCGAGTTGATGTCAATCGCTGCCGTGCCCAGGCCGCTGCCGCTGCTCGTCAGCGTGATGTCGCCATTGGCCGAGTCCGTACCATGGCCTTCGGTCGTGATCAGTGCGCCACTGGTGAGCTGGATGTCACCGCCTGCTTGCACGCTCACCGTACCGCCATCCACGCCGTTTGCGCCTTGTGCAGACAGGGTGCCGGAAAGGGTGACATCCTGATCGGCGACGATCTGGATATGTCCTTCCTGGCTCACCACCAGGGCGCTGCCCGATGTCAGGCCATTGGCATTGACCACATCGGTAAAGTCCGGGGCAGAGCCCACGAAACGGGCACCGCTGTACAGCGTGCCGCCGACATTGATCGTGCCGGCGCTCAACGAGATGTCGTCAATGGCGTTGATCTGGCCATCAATGACGATCTGTCCGTCCGCATTGCGCGGGGCCTGACCCGCCAGCAGCAGGTTCACCGAGGCGGTATCGGCTGCGCCCGATGCGGTGAAGAAATTGTCGACAAACTGCGTGGTCGACGTGGTCAGCGTCAGGCTGCCGACGTTGACAATGCCGCTGGCACCCACCACGAAGCCATTGGGGTTCACGAACCAGACCTTGCCGCCAATGCGGCCATCCTTGATGGCGTTGAGCACACCGTAGATGTCGGTACGCTGGTCCCGAACCAGGTTGATCAGATTGATGGCCGAGGTGGGCACGTTCAGGTTGACCGTGTCACCCGCGCCCACATTGAAGGTCTTGAACGAGTTGAAGGCATTGTTGCCGGTGATGGTCGTCGTGCTGACGCCATAGACGTTGCCATTGCTGGACACGGTGGTCTGCGTTCGACCGTCTGTGACGATGGCTGTTTGCACCTGCGACAGCGCAAAGGGCGGACACAAAAGCCCGGAAAACGCCATGAACGCCGCCAGTCGAAGGGCCCACTGCGGTTGTCTGGCCGTGCTGCCAACCTGGCCTTCGCCACTTGATTTCACAACCGATGTCGCGTTTTCGGCAACGACGACCAGACAGTTGCGGGCCTTGCTCCAGATCAGGCGGTAAATCTTGTTCATGACGGCTTCTCACGGTTAATGCCACGGCACAGTGACGCCCTGTCAACAAACAATGCGGCGTCGTGAACAGATGTTAAAGAGTGCTCGTTAGAGCACCGTAAGACAGCTGTTGTGCAGACATGACTGCACCCGGCCTGGCCGGGTTGAATGGCTACCGGTATGGTGCCGTGAGAAAGGTATGTTTTGTGACGGATGTCACATTTCTGACCCCTGCTTTCAGGGGGTGGTGCTGGCTGCGGGTGTGGGGGGTTGCATGACGCGCTCCAGCTCGCAGGCCAGTTGCCGAGCGTTTTGTTGCCGGGCGATGGCCAGGGCCTGACGGAAACAAGCTTGCGCACCAGGCTCATCGGGTGTCACTCGTCGAAGCAATGCCAGACCTTGCATGCGCAGGAGGATGGGCTCGCCGTGAAAGTCACCAATGACCTTGCCCAGTGCGAGTGCCTCTGCTGCGGTAGTCTGGGCATGGGCGTACTGGCCAAGGGCCAACTGCGCCTCGACCAACAGCAGCAGCACCTGTACAGATATGCCGCTCATGGTCTGGCTGGCAGCCTGGCGCGCCATTTGGATCGCTTCGGCACCCTCAGGTTTGCCGTGCATGGCATCGACCCACCCCAGGACCACCTGTGCGCCAAGCTCCCACAAGGGAAAGCCATATCGCCGGGCCAGTTGTCGGCTCTCCTGCGCCACGAGTTCAGCGCGAGACAGATCTTTTTGCTGGCATGCCAGAATCGCCTCGAAGGTCAAGGCATAACCCAGCGAGAAGGGGTGTCCTAACCGTCTGGCCAGACTCACTGCAGCAGCGCTGTGCTGCCGGGCAGGTTCCTGATGGCCCAGTGCGCTGTGCACCCATGACAGATACGACTGTGCCGTGATGCCGGCGTCTTCACCAAACAGCGCGATTTGTCTGGCGTGCTGATCTTCCCGGTACAGCGTCAGCGCGAGCTCCAGGTGGTTTCTTGCCGCAGTGAAATCACCCCGCCAGAACAAGGTGTTGCCGGTGGCGAAATGCGCCTGTTGCAGGTAAATGGGGTTACCGGTCTGCTCGGCTGTGCGGATCAGTCTTCTCGCTACGGTCAAGGCATGTCCATGGCCAACGCGGGAACTGGCACTGGCCCACAGCCCCCAGAAGCCCGGAAACATGTCTGTGTTGTCCTGGTGACGCTCGCTCAATGCAACGGCTCGAGCGTAGGCTTCACTCCCCTCCAGCGAGGCGTAGCCTTGGGTTGCGCAGGCAGTGGCCCCCAGCCCGATGAACAGCGCCAGTTCCAGTTGGGCGCGTTCACTGTCATCAGGCAGGGCCGTTACGAGGGCCAGCCCGGCACGGAAGTGTTGCAGGGCTTCCAGACCTGCCGACTGAGCTGAAGCTGACTGCCCCGCTTGGAGCCAGCACCTCACAGCCTGTCGAGGGTCTCCGCTGGCCGCCCAATGTTGTGCCAGTATTTCAGGGCGCGTGTTCTGACCCGATCCACTCTGAAGCTGCTGGGCGATGGTTCGATGGCTGGCCTCCCGTTCCCTGCGGGGTTGCGATCGGTAAGCTGAATCTCTGAAGAGCACGTGCCTGAATCGGAAGCGCTCGTCAGGGAGCGCCGCAATCATCCCTGCAGCCTGAAGCCGGCTCAAGCGGTTTCTCAGGCTGGTGTCATCCAGCTGGCAGAGATGGGCGAGCAGGGGCAGGTCGAACTCCCGTCCAATGGTGGCGGCCATCTGAGCGACGGGGCGCGCTTCGCCCAGCCCATCCAGGCGAGACATCAGCAGATCCTCCAGGGTGGGTGGGATATCAACCGAGCTGTCATGTGCCAACTGATGCGCGAGTTCCTCGGCATAGAGCGGGATACCGTCTGAACGCGTGATGACCTTCTGCAAGGTGGCCTGCTCCAGGTCCGGCGCGATATGGCGTATCAGGATGCCAGTCTGGGTATCGTCGAGCGCGGGCAAGACGATACGGCGGATGCCATCTGCCGGCCAGGCAGGCTCAAATTCAGGCCGGGTTGTGAAGACGGCCAGCACCCTCGGTGCATCGGCTTCTGCCAGCAATTGCTCGATCAACTCCAGTGTGGAGGGGTCAGCCCAGTGCAGGTCCTCGACGATCAACAAAAGCGGATGCCGATTGGCCAGCAGTCGCAGGCGTTCCAGTAGCAAGCGGCGCAATGGCTCCCGTTGCATAGGCTGGCTGCCTTGAGTCGCCAGGTAAGGCGCGTGCAGTGGCAGACCGAGCAGATTGGCCAGCAGGGGGATAGCCTCTGCCGCACCGTCGTTGAAGGCCGCGTTGACGTATCGAACCAGTTTTTGGAAACGCACAGTGCTGCTGTCTTCACGCAAGAATCCCAGCCGCTGCTGAATCCACGTCACCAAAGGGAAGTAGGGCGAGTGCTGGCTCTCGGGACTGCAGCGGAGATCGATGAGGATGCTGGCGTGAGGATCAAGGGCCTCTTTGAGCGGCAGCAGCAGGCGGCTCTTGCCGATGCCCGGCTCACCCGTGATCAGAATGGCCTGGTGCTTGCCGCGACGCACCGATTGCCACGACGCCAGCAAGATCGCCACTTCGTCGGAGCGTCCGGTCAGCGGTGTCAGCGTGTGGCTGAAGGTGTCCAGCCGCACACCCAGAAGAGATTCATCCTGAACGAGGTAAGTATCAATGGTTTGATTGGATCCAGGCAGGAGCTCCTTGCCATGGTTGGGGCAATCAAATGCCGTGCTCACCAGTCTGAAGGTTTGTCCACTGATGAGCACTTTGCCTGGTTTGGCCAGTTGACGAAGGCCCATCGCCGTTTCTGTCAGCTCGCCGGTCAGATCCGGCGAAGCCGGGGCGCCCCCGCTGATGACCTCGCTGGTGTGTATGCCGACCCTGACTTGAACATCTACGAACGGCGAGCGCACCAGTGCCAGGCCTGCCTGGACCGCTTGTCTGGCGGCGTGTTCAGAAGCCTGTGGGTAGCCAAAATATCCGAGCTGTGTCCGGCCATGCACGGACACCAGGTGCCCGCCGTATGCCTGAATCACCTCGGCACACCGTGCCCGCGGTTGTGTCAGCAGGAAGTGCAGTTGATCGATGTCGCCAGACTGTGGCGGCACAAGCTCCATGCACAACACCGTCAGCTGGCGGCGTGTCCATGTGGCAGACGGGGAGGCCGCTGGTAGCACTGGGGGGCTGGCTGTCAGGGCTTGTGCCATGTCGCCTCGCCGAATCTGATCAGCCAGGTAGCTGGTTTCAGTTGTTGGCTGGACGCCCAGCTCGCGCTGCAGCGTGCGTGTACAGCGGTCATAGGCTGCCAGGGCGGCCGTATCCTGTCCTGTGCGGATCAGCAGACGCATGGCCCTGATCAACACCTGTTCATTCCAGGGCTCCAACTCCAGTGCCCGCAATGCAAAGGGCGCGGCCTTGCCAAAATCGCCCATGCGCTCCAGGCAGTCTGAAAGCCGGATCAGGCGATTCAGTGTCGACAAGTGCAAGGCTTCGCGCTGAGTGCTCAGCCACTCATCGAACTCGGGGCAGTCAGGCAAGGCAAAGCTGGCGAGAAACTCGCCGCGGTACCGTGCTGCCGCTTCTTCCATCTGGTGAAGGCAGGGGGCGCACTGGGCAGAGTGGGGTGATGCAGGGCAACTGCCTGGGGCCCCCAAGGCTTCGGCCACATCCACTCGGAAGTTCCCGCCGGACAGCAGCCGAACCGCCTGTCGGTCTACCTGCAGCGGTGAGGTTTCAGTGTCCCCGGTGTCCAGCGCTTTGCGCAGGTCCAGCAAGACCTGTCGCAGGTTGGTCAGTGCCGTGTCGCGGCTCAGGTGCGGCCAGAACAGTTGCGCCAGCCGTGCCCGTGAGCAGCTGCGATTCGGCTCGGTGGCCAGAAAGGCCAGCAGAGCCCGCCCCTTTTCATAGGCCAGATGACAGACTTGACCGTCCCTCGTCAGGGAAAAGCCGCCCAGGAGGGTCAGGGAGAACTGCGGGGGGGAAGCCATCTGTCACCATTTGAACTGCCTAATTTCCAAATGGTAACGCGTACGTCAGTTTGTTGTCTCAAAAGCAAAAAGCCCCGAGTAGGTACACCCGGGGCTTGCAGCGCAGTGGCGTTGACCGTGACGCAGATCAGAACGGAATGTCGTCATCCATGTCGTCAAAGCCTGTGGACGATTTTGGCGCTGGGGCAGGTGCGGATGGACGCGATGCCGGTGCCGGACGAGCAGCCGGACGGCTGGGCGCTTCCTGGCTGAAACCGTCGTCGCCACCCTGGGCGCCGCCGCCGTAACCACCGCCACTGCCACCGCGCGCCTCACGGCCGCCCAGCAACTGCATTTGTTCGGCGACGATCTCGGTGGTGTAGTTGTCCTTGCCGTCCTTGTCCTGCCATTTGCGGGTCTTCAGTCGACCTTCCACATAGCAGGGGCTGCCCTTTTTCAGGTATTCGCCGGCGATCTCGGCCAGGCGGTCATAGAAGACCACCCGGTGCCATTCGGTCTCTTCCACGCGGTCACCGGAATTCTTGTCCTTCCAGTTGCGGGTGGTCGCCAGCGACACATTGCAGACAGCCGCGCCATTCGGGGTGTAGCGCACTTCGGGGTCACGGCCGAGGTTGCCGATGATGATCACTTTGTTGATGGAGGCCATGGCCAGTTTCCAGATGCTAGATATAGATAGAGAGATCGAAAAGATGGCGGGAATTATTGCCCAGACGGCGCATTCCCGACGCTCGCTCTGACGAGGGGGTTCCCGAGGCGTTAGCATTGGCGCCCGAGGAGCCTTACCCCATGTGCCAACTGTTGGGCATGAACTGCAACACGCCCACCGACATCGTCTTCAGCTTCACCGGCTTTGCCACGCGCTCAAGCGAGCACGGGGACGGCTTCGGCATTGCCTTTTTCGAAGAGAGAGGGGTGCGTCTGTTCGTCGACCACGTGGCTGCCAGTGTGTCGCCGGTCGCTGAACTGGTCAAGCGCTATCCCATCAAGAGCCGCAACGTCATCGCACACATCCGCAAGGCCACCCAGGGGCACGTCGCCCTGGAAAACTGCCACCCCTTTGTGCGGGAGCTCTGGGGCCGCTATTGGGTTTTTGCACATAACGGAAATCTGAAAGATTTCGCACCCCGTTTGCATGCAGCCTTCCACCCCGTGGGAGACACCGACAGTGAGCGTGCTTTTTGCTGGCTATTGCAGGAACTGGCCAAGCACCACGCCTGCATGCCCACGGTGGAGGCGCTCACCGAGACCCTGCAGGAATTGGTGCCGCAACTGTCTTGTCACGGCACCTTCAATTTCATGCTGAGCCAGGGCGATGCCCTCTGGGCCCATGCCAACACGCGTCTGCACTACCTGGTTCGACAGAGCCCATTTGGCGTGGCGCGCCTGCAAGACGAGGACATGCAGCTCAATTTCGCCGAGCTCGCTGGCGAAAAAGACCGGGTCTGCGTGATCGCAACGGAGCCGCTGACTGTCGATGAGCCCTGGACCGCCTTCGAGCCGGGCAGGGTGATGGCCTGCGTCAATGGGGCACCTCTGTGACCCCGGTTGCTCAGGACTCGGTCAATCCGCGCGACATCCTGCTGGAGGTTTTTGGCTACGGTGCCTTTCGCGGACAGCAGGAAGACATCGTCCGCCATGTGATCGACGGGGGCGATGCCCTCGTGCTGATGCCCACCGGCGGCGGGAAGAGCCTGTGTTACCAGGTGCCGGCCATCGCGCGGCATCGTGCGGGCAGGGGGGTCACCATCGTGGTGTCTCCGTTGATAGCCCTCATGCAGGATCAGGTCGGTGCGCTCGAAGAGCTGGGGGTGCATGCTGCCTTTCTGAACAGCACCTGCACGCTGGAGGAAGCCCAGCGCATCGAGCGCGAGATGATGTCGGGCCGTCTGGTGATGTTGTATGCCGCCCCGGAGCGGGTGACCAACCTGCGGTTTCAGGCGCAACTGGCAAGCCTCCACGACAGGGGGCTGCTGAGCCTCTTCGCCATCGATGAAGCCCACTGCGTCAGCCAGTGGGGCCATGATTTCCGCGAAGACTATCTGCAGCTCAGCATGCTGCACGAGCGCTTTCCCGATGTGCCCCGGCTGGCCCTGACGGCCACGGCTGACAGCCATACCCGTGCGGACATGATCGAGCGGCTGCGCCTGCAGGATGCGCGCGTCTTCATCAGCAGCTTCGATCGACCCAACATCCGCTACACGCTGGTGGAAAAGGCTAACCCGCGGGCGCAACTGCTGCGCTTCATCCGCAACGAGCACGAAGGGGACGCTGGCATCGTCTATTGCCAGAGCCGCAAGAAGGTTGAAGACACCGCCGAATGGCTGGTGGAGCAGGGCATTGCCGCCTTGCCGTATCACGCTGGGCTGGACGCCAGTGTTCGCAAACGCAACCAGGACCGCTTTCTGCGGGAAGACGGTCTGGTGATGGTGGCCACGATCGCCTTCGGCATGGGCATCGACAAACCGGACGTGCGCTTTGTGGCCCACCTGGATCTGCCCAAGAACATCGAAGGCTACTACCAGGAAACGGGCCGTGCCGGGCGTGATGGGGGGGCAGCCGATGCCTGGCTCACCTATGGCCTGGCCGACGTGGTCAACCAGCGCCGCATGATTGATGAAGGCGCCGCCAGCGACGAGTTCAAGCGCATCCAGCGCAGCAAACTGGACGCCTTGCTGGCGCTGGCCGAAGCGCATGACTGCCGCCGGGTGCGCTTGCTGGCCTATTTCGGTGAGGCGAGCCAGCCCTGCGGCAACTGCGACAACTGCCTGCACCCGCCGCGCACCTGGGACGGCACCGAAGCCGCCCGCATGATGCTCAGCTGCATTTACCGCTTCTGGCAGCAGGGGCAGCAGCGCTTTGGTGCCGGCCACCTGATTGACGTTCTGCGGGGCAAGCACACGGAGAAGGTGGCGCAATATGGCCACGAACAGCTCTCTACTTTCGGCATTGGGGCATCGCTGAGCGAGCAGCAGTGGCGGGCGGTGTTGCGCCAGCTCATCGCGCTGGGCCATGTGGTGGTCGAAGGCGAGTTCAGCACCCTGGGCCTCTCACCCAGCGCAAGGGGCGTGCTCAAGGGCGAGGTCAGCCTGGTGCTTCGCGAGCCCGCCGAGCCCAAATCCTCGTCAACTCCCCGGCGAATCTCCGGCGCTGGCGGCGCACCCGAGGGCCTGGACGGGCTGGCACTGCAGCGGTTTCATGACCTGCGTGCCTGGCGGGCCGCGGTGGCCAAGGCGCACAACCGACCAGCCTACCAAGTGTTCCACGATGCCACGCTGGCCGAAATGGCGCGAATCGCGCCCCAGACCCTGGGTGATCTCTCCAGCATCGCTGGCGTCGGAGCCAAGAAGTTGGAGGCCTACGGCGCCGAACTGCTGGAAATCCTGAACGACGCTTCAGACTGATTTTTGACAATTGGCATGGCGAGCTTGTGTGTCGTCAAATGCCCGGCAAAAAACACGAGGAAGTGTTGCGGCATCACATCGACTCCTTTTGCCCCTCTGCAGCAATGAACCACAAACCGCCCCGCGTTGCCAACGCGTTACGTACGCGTGCGGCCATGTGTGTTGTTGTATACGAGGAGTTTTCTCATGTTTGCCAAGAAGTCTCTGGTGGCTGTTGCCGCCCTGCTGTCCGTGATGGGCGCTCAGGCTCAATCGAGCCTCAATATCTACGGTAATCTGGACGTTGCCTTCGGCAGCTTCGAGTCCGCGTTTGGTGATCGCGTGACCCGTGTCGAGTCCGGCATCGAAGCTGGCAGCTTCATCGGTTTCAAGGGTCAGGAAGACCTGGGCGGTGGTCTGAAGGCCATCTTCAAGCTTGAAAGCGTCATTGGCATGGACACGGGCGCTACCACCACCAACATGTGGACCCGCACCAGCGAAGTGGGCCTGACGGGTGGTTTCGGTACCGTCACGGCCGGTAATTCCTTGTCGCTGAACTTCCTGGCCAACGCCACTTACAACCCCTTCCCGGTGACCGGCGCGCTGAACGTGTCGGAGAACCTGTTTGGTCATAGCGTAGGTGTCGGCAGCTATCGTGTTGCTGTTGACGAAGCTTTCCGCTCTAACGCCGTCACCTACACGTCGCCTAACCTGGGTGGGTTCACCGTGGCTGCCCAATATGGCGCTGCCGAGTCGACCACTGGCACCGACGACACCTATGCATTGCAAGCCAACTACGCCGTGGGCAAGCTGTCCGTCGGCGGCACCTACACCGATTTCGACAGCAAGAAGGCCTGGCAAGTGGGCGCGAGCTACGACTTCGGCGTGGCCAAGGCTTTTGGTCAGTATGCGCAAGCCAAATACGACGGTGCGCCCGTGACCTACAAGGTCTACCAACTGGGTGTGGCCGTCCCTGTGACGGCCAACAGTGCAGTGCTCGCTTCGTATGGCGAAGGTAAGTACGACAGCATCCGTCTGCGTCAATTCAGCGCCGCTTATGACTACAGCCTGAGCAAGCGCACAGGTGTTTACGCCGGTGCTTTGTACGACCACGCGAAGGCAGGCAGCAGCGACAGCGGCACCACCTATGCTGTGGGTCTGCGTCACGCATTCTGATCACGCGCGGCCAGTCACAGGCCCTGTTGATTGCACCTCAAGGCAGCCCACGGGCTGCCTTTTTTGTTGACTGTGACTGTCTGGTTTCCCAAGGTAAACCCAGCGGGGCAGCGTGAAATCGCGCTACAGTCAGTACCCTGAGTGCATCAATGTGGTGCGTAACGGTTGGTATGAAACCAAGTGTGCCGTCCGAAAATATTGGTAAGGCAGTGTTGACATCTGCGTTCCATCAGCTTGTCACAATGTGGTGGTGTGATTTGTGTTGTTTAATTGCATCATTTGCACCACCTGAAAGCATTGCGCACCACAATAGCACCTAGAGTTGAGTTGCTCCGATATTCGGGCATCGACTTGTACTGTTAATCAGGAGAATCAAATGTTTGCAAAGAAGACTCTGGTTGCTGCCGCTGCCCTGCTGGCTGCCGTGGCCGCTCAAGCTCAATCTTCCGTGTCGGTGTACGGCAATCTGGATGTTGGTGTTGGCAGCTTCAAGGCTCCGTCGTTCGCGTTGGGCGTTGATGGCCTGCCTACCGGGGCTGTTGCCAAGGGTGACAGCACCACCAAGGTGGAATCCGGCATCGAAGCTGGCAGCTTCATCGGCTTCAAGGGTCAGGAAGACCTGGGTGGTGGTCTGAAGGCTATCTTCAAGCTGGAAAGCGTTGTGGGTCTGGACACGGG
Organism: Aquabacterium sp.; assembly: GCF_041909175.1. Lineage (GTDB taxonomy): Bacteria > Pseudomonadota > Gammaproteobacteria > Burkholderiales > Burkholderiaceae_C > Aquabacterium. The sequence continues at coordinate 202,387 of NZ_JAYRDZ010000007.1, forward strand.
TTCCACCACCTCCAACTTCTGGACCCGCACCAGTGAAGTCGGTCTGGCTGGTACCTACGGTACGCTGACTGCCGGTAACTCGCTTGCTCTGAACTACTTGGCCAACGCCACCTTCAACCCGTTCCCTGTGACCGGTATGCTGAATGTGTCGCAAAACCTGTTCCAGGACGAAAACTTCCGCAAGAACGCTCTGACCTACGTGTCGCCGAGCTACTACGGTTTCAGCGGCGCTGTGCAGTACTCCGCTGCTGAAGCTGCCAAGAAGGTTGATGCCCTGGGTGCTTCCACGACTGAAGACGCTGACGACATCTACGCAGTTCAACTGAACTATGTGGCAGGTCCTCTGGCTGTTGGCCTGACCTACACCGACAACGTGTCTCTGCTGTCCAACATTGGCCTGAAGGGTCAATACGGTTATCAATGGCAATTGGGCGCCAGCTACGACTTCGGCGTGGCCAAGGCTTTCGCTCAATACGGTCAAGCCAAGGCTGATGACAACTGGGACAACAAGGCCAAGTTCTACCAACTGGGCGTGTCGGTTCCTGTGACTGCCAACGACGTGGTGCTGGCTTCGTTTGGTGAAAACAAGCTGGATGACCTGCGTGCTCGCGAGTTCTCGCTGGCTTATGACCACAGCCTGAGCAAGCGCACTGGTGTCTATGCTGGCTTGGTGTACGCCAACTTCAAGGCTGACAACAGCGAATCTGGCACTACCTACGCTGTGGGTCTGCGCCACGCCTTCTGATTTCGGGCTTCGGCCTGAATCAGCTTGAGAAGCGCCCTTCGGGGCGCTTTTTTGTGCCCGAGTGTCCGGAAATATTGGTCATAAATGTAACGTCGTTGTAGTCTGACAACGAAAATCAGGTATTCACCCCCTCGCAAGTGGTCATGGAACTTGCTTGCAGTGTTCGTCGGAGAAATTCCGACCCACAATGCATCGCATGGGTTAACGAGCAAGCAGCCTGTTGACCCAGAAGTTTCATCCCTCTCTCACTAGGAGAACTTTTAATGTTTGCGAAGAAGAACCTGGTGGCTGCCGCCGCCCTGCTGGCTCTGGCCGGCGCTGCTCAAGCTGACGTGAAGGCCTACGGCACCGTCGACATGTCCTTCGGCTCGTTCGAGTCTCTGCATGCCAAGGGCACGGACTCTCGCGTGACCGCCGTTCAAAGTGGCGCCATGATGACCAGCTACATCGGCTTCGGCGGATCCGAAGAGCTGGGTGGCGGCCTGAAGGCCGAGTTCGCTCTGGAAAGCTTCATTGACGTTGACACCGGCAAGGCTTCCGGCAATATCAACGGCGACTTCTGGAGCCGTGCTTCGTGGGTGGCCGTGGGTGGTAACTTCGGTCGCGTGATCGTTGGTCAATATGACAACGCCTTCTTTACCCAAGGCTGGATGTACAGCGCCTTCGGTTCGTCGATGGCCTTCAGCCCGACCATGCACTTCCTGTACAGCGACAACTATGGCAACCGAGATACCGGTGTGTATCTGGCCACCCAAGGTGTGACGTCTATCCAGTTGGGTACAGGTTTTGACACTGGTTGGCAAAATTCGCTGACTTACGAATCCCCCAACTTTGCCGGTTTCACTGTCAGTGCTCAGTACGCTCCCAAGGAAACCACGGCTAGTGGCAACGCTCGTGACAACTACACCCTGTCGGCCGGCTACAACGCAGGTCCTCTGAGCGCCATGCTGACCTACGCTCAAAGCGGTGACGACAACAACTACTACCTGGCCAAGCAAAAGGTCTGGGGTGTTGGTGCATCGTATGACCTGGGTGTGGTCAAGCTGCTGGGCCAATTCACGCAAGTGAAGACCACCGACGGCATTACCGCAACCGCCGGTACTTCTGATCTGACCCTGAAGGCCTATGAAATTGGCGTGGTGGTGCCCGTTTCGGAAGCCGGTGCTGTGCTGGCTTCCTATGGTGAAGGCAAGTACACCGCTGACGCTATCGACGGCTCGTTCAAGCACAAGATCTTCTCGCTGGGCTACGACCACAAGCTGTCGAAGCGCACGGACGTGTATGCCGGCTTCAAGAACGACGCTGGTACCGGTGCTGATTCCGGCCAAACCTTCGCCGTTGGTATCAAGCACAACTTCTGATCCAGTCCTCTGGATGTGAAGTAGAAGCGCCCTTCGGGGCGCTTTTTGTTTTTAAATTCCGTTATGTGTGCTCATTTTCTTGTGTTGACGGGCTGCCGCTAAAGGGCTGCTCCATCCTGGCGTGAACCATAAATAGGGGACAGCAGCGGGTGGCCACACAGGCCATCCAGGCTCAAAATGCATCGCGCGATTTCCGCGTGAACACGCATTGCTGCACGTTGTGCCCAATCATCAGAGAGGATGGAAGCCATGTTTATGAAGAAGAGCTGGGTGGCTGTGGCTGCCCTTATGACGTCGACTGGCTTGGCCCATGAAGCGCCCCGGGTTTTGCGGAGGCCAGTTGGTTTAAGTCAGGCGGTCACGGCCTGACCAGCGCGTTGTTGGTGGTAGTTTGCCTCGAACTCTGCGGGCGGGACATTGCCCAGTGGCCCCATCAATCGATGGTGGTTGAACCAAGAGACCCATTCCAGCGTTGCGAGCTCGACCGCCTGCTTGGTCTTCCACGGGCCACGACGATGGATCACCTCGGCCTTGTACAAGCCGTTGATGGTCTCGGCCAAGGCGTTGTCATAACTGTCGCCCTTGGAGCCCACTGAGGGCTCGATTCCGGCCTCGGCCAGCCGTTCGCTGTAGCGAATCGAGAGGTATTGCGAGCCCCTGTCGGAATGATGAATCAGACCATCGCCCTCGGAAGGCTTGCGGTCGTACAGGGCCTGCTCCAGTGCGTCGAGCACGAAGTCTGTGTGCATGGAACTGCTCTGGCGCCAACCCACGATGCGACGGCTGAACACATCAATGACGAAGGCCACATAGGCCCAGCCCTGCCAGGTCGAGACATAGGTGAAGTCCGAGACCCATAGCTGATTTGGCCGCTCAGCGCGGAACTGACGGTTGACGCGATCAAGCGGGCACGGCACCTTCGGATCAGCCATGGTGGTGCGCTGTGCCTTGCCTCGGCGCACGCCTTGCAGACCTTGCTGGCGCATCAACCGCTCGACGGTGCATCGCGCCACGGTGACACCTTCCCGATTGAGCTGCAGCCAGACTTTGTCGGCGCCATAGACCTGCAAGTTGGCGTGCCACACACGTTGGATCTGCGGCACCAGCACCGCATCGCGCTGGCCTCGCAGCGAGCGCAAGCCTGGCTGCCGCTGACGTGCGGCATGAAGCCAGTACGCGGATGGGGCAATCTGCAAGACGCGGCAGATCGACTCGACCCCAAATTGCTTGCGGTGCTGGTCGACGAAGGCCTTCAGGACTTGATGCGGCGGTCGAGCTCCGCCTGGGCGAAAAACGCGCTGGCCAGCTTCAGGATCTCATTGGCCTTGCGCAGTTCACGGTTCTCTCGCTCCAGATCTTTGATGCGTTGAGCATCTGCGGTGGTGACACCGTCACGTTGACCGGCATCCACCTCGTGCTGGCGCACCCAGGTGTGCAGGGTTTGCGGCACGCAGCCAATCTTCTCGGCAATCGATTCGATGGTCGCCCATTGCGACGGGTGCTCTGAGCGGTGCTCCAGCACCAT
>NZ_JAYRDZ010000008.1:0-188348 GCF_041909175.1 Aquabacterium sp.
GCGGTGAACGCACTGACCGGCGATGTGTCCGCCGCCCAGCGTGGACGCTACGACCGCAGCGAGGCGGGCCTGTCGCGTTTGATCGGGGACTTCTACTCCTATGCCATCGATAAGCAGGGGCGACCCGCGGTACCGCTGGGTAGCCATGCCGGGCCGAACACGGCCGGCGCGATCTCCGAAGGCGGCTATCTGGGGTTCGCCGGGCTGCAGTATGTGCACACGCCGTTGCCGGGAGAAAGCCTGGTGGCATTCCTCAGTGATGGCGCTTTCGAGGAACAACGTGGCTCGGACTGGGCGCCGCGCTGGTGGCGCGCCGAGGACTGCGGCTTCGCCATCCCGGTCATGATTCTCAACGGACGGCGCATCGAGCAGCGCACCCAGATCGTGCAGGAAGGTGGCGCTGCCTGGCTGGCCGAAGACCTGCGCCACAACGGCTTCGATCCCGTCATCGTCGATGGACGCGATCCAGTGGCGATCGCATGGGCCATTGTTGAAGCCGAAGACACGCTGAGCGCCTTCGCTGCACGCTCGGATCGGCGCTATCCGGTCAAGCTGCCTTACGTGATCGCCGAGACGGAGAAAGGTTTTGGCTTCCCGGGCGCGGCGACCAATGCCGCCCACAACCTGCCGCTGAACGGCAATCCGCGCGAGGATGCGCAGGCACGCGAGGCCTTCAACGCAGGGGCTGCGGCGCTGTTCGTGCCTGAGAGCGAACTGGCAAACGCGTTCACCGTCCTGGCGAATCACGGCCAGAGCCAGCGCTCGCGCGAAAGCGAGCACCCCATGGCCCGACGCCATCCAGCGAGCCCTCATCTGCCGATGCCGGCCTGGGTGCCAACCGAGGTGTCGGGCAGCGCCATGTCCGCACTGGACCGTTGGTTCGTGGAGCTAGTGCAGGCAAATCCACAGTTGCGCATCCGGATCGGCAATCCCGATGAACTGGCCAGCAACAAGATGGGTGCCACGCTGGCGCTGCTCAGGCACCGCGTCAACGTGCCCGAACCCGGCGCCCCGGAATCGACGGATGGCTCGGTGGTCACCGCACTCAATGAAGAAGCCGTTGCGTCCGTGAATCAACGCGTAGCCAGTTGATGGAAGGCATCCGAGAGTTCGGGTCTGTGCCTCGAGCGCTCGGTTGAGTTCCTCCTCCAAAGCCGAGGTGTCAATCGATTGGTCCGGTGATTTGAGCGTCAACCTGTATGTGCCGAGCGTGTCACGCGTCATCTGCACATCAACTTGGCCTTGGGGTTGAAGTGTGTCGCAGCGACCGTTGAACGTGAACGTCAAAGCGGGTGAGTTGAGGGCCTCGATTTTGCGGTCACCGTTACCGAGGATCAGCAGATTTGATGTTGGCAGTGGACTCTCTTGGGCGTTCATGGCAGTCCGAACTATGGCACGGTCTTCTGAAGCTGAATCTCTGTCGTCAGGAATGTGTGTGGCACTAGCGTATGTGGATCGCTCCACGGCCTGAGCAAGCAGATCTCCGTCAGTTAGCTCATGTACGCAAGGTCTGTAAGTCATTTCATGGCAGAACTTGTCAATAGATGGCCTAGTCTGTGCCTGTGGCGAGATTTTGATCTACAAACTTGCAGAAAAAAATCATAAAAATCAGTGGCTTAGATTGATCTGTGAGTTCTGTCAGAAATTGGTTGTCGAGATGCAAGTTCTGCCAAGTAATGCTTTATCGACACCCCAACGCAGCCTGTAGGAATGTGAAGTTTCGCCAAGTAATGCTTTACTTGCAGCTAGCAATTGGCTTACTTCACAGCGGATTCGCTCAGGGCTTTTTTTCTTGTCGGTGGGAACAATGTGGGAAATCTTGGCGTGATCGGTGCTGCTGCGCCGGAGTCATCTGATGAGTTTGTCTCTCGTTGACCGGCCAAGTTTGGGTGCTGGCTTGTGCATAGCTCGGAGAGTCGTTGGCTCTCCCGCCCGATGTATTTGTCGTGAGTGCTTTCTTGCTAGCAGGATTGCTGTCAATCACTTGAAGCACGGTATTGCTGTGCGTGAGCGGCTACTTCGCAGCAGCCTAGGAGGATCGCGAGATATTCGTTTTGCGGCCTGAGCCGCCCAGCGGGCCGGATGGAAGGTTGCGTCGGGCTTCGAACTCCTTACCTGAGCGCTTGTTGGCGGTGACCCACCCACGTGTATCGCGACCAAGGCGAGCAGGGTCCTTTTCCGCACGACCTGCGTCGCTGTGAGCGTGCTTCTGCGCTAGCGGGTCGGGACGCTTGTACGGTTTTGACATGTAAGGCTCCTGAAGGCCGCCGAGACTTGGCACTGTCGCATTATCGAGGCTAAAACGAGGCGTCGTGTGGCGTATGGAGGCTCCCTGCACGACGAGGGTTCTAGACGTCCAACCGACATTGTGCGCCCAGCCAGTGCGGCCGAGAACCGTTCCCGGCCATCAGCAGGCGGATGCCCCGCACCCAAAAGCCCCGGCTGAGGCGAGACCCTGGCGGACAGCTTTGCGGTGACAAGTCTGGGCGTCTAGTCGGCTCGAATCGGCCAGAAACGGTCGCTCTCGGCCGACAGCTCTCGAGTACCATGGCCTTGTCCAGTGACGCTGCAGAATAGAGCTCGTTACTCGACTTGACGCAGAGGCGCAATTCTCGTGACTAAGGTAGGGCGTAACGACCCTTGCCCTCACACCACCAGCCGCTGGGCCGACACGTAGTGCTGCCGGAATGTTTCAAACGGCTCGGTGTCTGCCGCTTCGATGGCTTGCTGCTCGGCCAGTGACATCTGGGCCTCACGCTCGAAGCAGGCACGTGCTTCGGTAGCCAAGGGCATGGCCATGATCTGCTGCCGGTTGGCTTGCGACCGCATCTGTCCGAAGCCGATGTGACCCGTGGTGGACTGGTCTTGTTCGAATGCAGCCAGCACGCGGGCGGACGGCAGGCTGTCAGGGTGGCGCAGGCCTTCGCGCGCGGCGGCAATGGCTTCCATGTGGGCGCTCCCGCCCAGCACGCTGTCCAACCGCTCGGCGATGAGCGCGCAGTCACGCAGGATGTCCATGGCCCAGTCCATCAACACGACCTCTGAGCCTTGACGCTGCAGCGTCAGCCCCGGTTCACGGCCACGTGTGGCCACGCGCTGCTGGTTGAGGGCCAGTTCGGCAATCTCCTGGGGCGTATCTGGCGCGCTTTCAGACAACAGGCAGTGCAGCAGGAAGGTGTCGATCAGGCGGGCCGTCTGGCTGTCGATGCCCGTTGCCAGGAAGGGGTTGAGATCCATGCAGCGCACCTCGACGTATTCCACTCCGCGTGCCCGCAAGGCATGCAGCGGCCGCTCACCGGTCTGGATCACCCGCTTGGGGCGGATGCTGCTGTAGAACTCGTTTTCGATCTGGAGCAGGGAGGTCGAGAGCTGCCGATAGGCGCCATCTGGCCCCCGGATGCCGATGTCTTCGTAGGGTGGGTACGAACGCGTGAGCGCGTCATGCAGCGAGGCGGCATAGCCTTCCAGGCTGTTGTAGCTGACAGCCAGTGAGCTTTGCGCGTCACTCTGGTAGCCCAGGCGGCCCATGCGCAAGGATGTGGCGTGGGGCAGGTACAAGGTGCGCGAGCCCCACGCCTGTAGCGCATGAAGCTGGCGTGCCGCATCGGACACGAAGTCCGTGGCCACGGCAGGTGACGCCCCGAACAGCACCAGCAGCAGGAAGGACTGTCGGCGGAAGTTGCGGATCAGCGCGAAGTACTGTTCATTGCTGAGCCCGGGCAAGGACCAGTTGTAGTGGATGCCCGAGATGGTCTGCATGCGCCGGCCGTAGCGGTGCGACAGCCCCATGCGGTAGATGCGCTTGGCCTGGCCAATGTGCGAGCGGCCGTAGTCCCCCACAGGGATGTCCTCGTCAGCCGGCAAGGTGCCGGGCATGCTGCAGGCCCACAGCATGTCCTGATCAATGGCTTGGTAGACAAACTGATGGATCTGTTGCAGCTCACTCAGGCAGGCGTCCACATCGCGATGGACCCCGGTGACCAGTTCGACCTGAGACTCGCTGAAATCCGTGGTGATGTGCGGGTTGGTGAGGGCCGACCCCAGTCCGGCCGGATGGGGGGTATGCGCCAGGTCACCTGCCAGCGTGGTCCGCAGACTTTCTTTTTCAATTCCTCGGCTGATGCCCTTGATCTGTTCGACCGTCAGGGCATCCAGGCGTTTGCTCAGGCTGCTCACCCCGGCACTCCTCAATCCATATCGAGGCGCAAAGGTAGCAGAGTTGAACAAACCTTGCAGGCGGCAGGGCACATCCTGACTGGCTGCCCGCGCTTTGATTGAGCCAGGTCATGTGTTCACGGCGCGGCGGTCACACTGCGAAGTTCAGTTCCAGCGGGTGGGCGCGGTCAATGCGATGGGTGCGCTGCTGGTCTCGGATCATCTGATCGACTTTGTAGCGCGCCAGTGGCCAGGGACCAAAGCCGGACTCGGTGTTGATGTGACCCACCGCGCCCAGATTCTGAAAGCGCGAGCCCCAGCGCTGTGCCCACTCGCGAGCCCGATGCAGGGGCATCCAGGGGTCATCCTCGCTGCCGATCAAGGTGGTGGGCAGGCCCAGGCCGCCTTGTGGCAGGGCGTGGTCGACTTTGAACTTGATGGGGTCGGCTGGCGCGACCAGCAGGGCAGACACGATGCGGTGCGCCTGGCCTGTGTGCTGATGGCGGCCAATGTGGCGAGCCAGGGCCAGTACGCCAAAGCTGTGGGCCACGGCAATCCAGCGGGTGCCGGGCCGCCCCCGGGCGATGGTGTCACCAATGCGGTCAGCCCAGGCTTCAAGCTCTGGATGATGCCAGTCGGCCTGTTGGACCCGCTTTGCACCACGGTATTGCGTTTGCAGCCATGACTGCCAGTGGCTGGGTTCGCTGTTGCGCAGGCCGGGAATGATGAGAACACGGAGTTCCTGATGGGGTTGCATGATCATGATGGGACCTTGCTGGAGAGGCACTCAGAGTGCGGCGATGGACACCTCGGTGGACTTGATGAGGGCGATCACCTCTTTGCCCGGCACCAGACCCAGATCCTTGACGGACCGGGTGGTGATCACGGATGTGACGATGAGTCCGGACGGGGTCTCGACGTCGACCTCGGATACCACCGGGCCTTCGATGATTTCCTTGACGTGGCCACGCAATTGGTTGCGGACGTTGATGGCGGTGATGCCCATGCTCGACCTCCAGTAAGTGGGTACCGAATGGCATTCAGCTTAGGGGGCACCACGGCGCAGGGCAAGGAACCATTCCAGTGATGCATAGCTGATCGGCGCATACCGTCGAACACGCATAAGCTGCTTTGAAAATGTCCCTTCAACTGGGCGGGTGTTGGGTTTACGGTGGCTGCTGTCTGATCCGCAGCATGGTGCTGTCGGGTCTCCAACAAGAACACGACATGAGCGGCGAAAGAGTACTGACCTTGCCGGAGTCCCCTTCGGCTCCGGTGTCCATTCGGGCAAAGGCCCTGGTCTTCCACGACCCAGGATCCCAATCACTGCTGGCCGATGTAGAGCGCATCGCGCGCAGCGAAGCAACGGTGCTCATCATGGGTGAAACCGGCACGGGCAAGGAGTTGATTGCGCGCCACATTCACCATGTGAGTGGCCGCAAGGGCCCCTTCGTGGCGGTCAATTGCGGAGCCTTCAGTGAAAGTCTGATCGATGCCGAGTTGTTCGGGCATGAGTCGGGCGCCTTCACGGGGGCATCGCAGGCCCGTGCCGGTTGGTTCGAGGCGGCCAATGGCGGCACTTTGTTCCTGGACGAAATCGGTGATCTGCCCATGGCCTTGCAGGTCAAGCTGCTGCGTGTTTTGCAGGAGCGCCAGGTCGTTCGGCTCGGGTCGCGTCGAGGCATCCCGCTGGACGTGCGACTGGTGGCGGCCACCAACATCGATCTGGCCAAGGCTGTTGAGGCACAGCATTTCCGGGCGGACTTGTACTATCGACTGAGCGTTGCCAGTGTTCGTTTGCCACCACTGCGAGAGCGGCCGGCTGACATCGTGCCGTTGGCACGGCACTTCATCACGGTCTATCGGGGGCGCTTGTCCCAGCCGGATGCCGATTTGTCGCCGGAGGCCCAGCAGGCCCTGCTGGGCTACAGCTGGCCGGGCAATATCCGCGAGCTGGAGAATGTCATCCACTTCGCACTGATTGTCTGCCGTGATGGGGTCATCCAGACAGACGACATCAAGTTGGTGCCCTTGTCCAGCCAAGGCGCCAGCGCGTCCTTGGGGCTGGTGGCCGGCGGGCTGGGCGCAGCCACGCTCGCCGCCACTCCAGCCCAGGTGAGCCAGGTGCCACCTCTGGCGTCTGTAGCGAGTACCCCTCATGGACAGGAGGACACGCCCCTGGACAGGCTGGTGCAGGCCTGGGTGGCCATGCTGGACGAGGCGCAGCCTGATCTGTTCGATCGGGTGGAGTCTGCACTGGTGCACGCGGCTTATGCCCATGCACATGAGAACCAGGTGCGTACGGCCAGGCTGATGGGGCTCACCCGCAACATGCTCAGGACCCTGCTCAAGCGCCATGGTCTGTTGGGTGGGGCCAGCGAGGTGGTTGCCGAGGATGACGTGATCCGGGCGGCCTGACAGCGCGGGAAGGGGCATGTGCCCCTCCATAAAAAACGGCATGGACCATCAGGCCCATGCCGCTGAAATGTGTCCCGGAGCTGCCTGTCCAGCGCCCTGAGACACCCCCACTCTGCAATGGCTTATTTCTTGGTGTAGATCTGGTCGAAGACACCCCCGTCAGCAAAGTGGGTCTTCTGTGCCTTGGTCCAGCCACCAAATACCTTGTCAATGGTGAACAAGTCGATCTTGGGGAACTGCTTGGCGTACTTGGCTGCAGCCTTGGGATCTGTCGGGCGGTAGTAGTACTTGCCGATGATGTCCTGGGCTTCAGGTGTGTACAGGTACTGCAGGTAAGCCGTGGCCACCTCACGGGTGCCCTTCTTGTCGACCACCTTGTCGACCAGCGCCACAGGGGGCTCGGCCAGGATGCTGGTGGACGGGTAGACCACATCAAACTTGTCGTTGCCAAACTCCTGCTTCACGAGACCCACTTCGTTTTCCCATGACAGCAGCACGTCGCCCAGACCGCGCTCTGCAAAGGACACCGTGGCACCACGGGCACCGGAGTCGAGGACGGGCACGTGCTCATAGAGCTTCTTGATGAAGTCACGCGCCTTGGCATCGTCGCCATTGAACTTCTTCAGCGCGTAGCCATAGGCGGCCAGGTAGGCCCAGCGTGCGCCGCCCGATGTCTTGGGGTTGGCCGTGATCACCGAGTTGCCAGGTTTGACGACGTCATCCCAGGTCTTGATGTTCTTGGGGTTGCCCTTGCGGACGATGAACACGATGGTCGAGCTGTAAGGCGTGCTGTTGAACTTGAACTTCTTTTGCCAGTCTGTAGCCAGCAGGCCCTTTTCAGCGATGGCGTCGATGTCATAGGCCAGAGCCAGGGTGACGACATCGGCGTCCAGGCCGTCGATCACCGATCGTGCCTGCTTGCCAGATCCGCCGTGGGAGTTCTTGATGACCACATCGTCGCCGGTCTTGGTCTTCCAGTACTTGGAGAACGAGGTATTGATGGCCTGATAGAGCTCGCGTGTGGGGTCGTAGGACACGTTGAGCAGGGTGATGTCCTTGGCCTGGGCCAAGGTCGGGATGACGGCACCGGCACCAGCGATGACCGACAGGGTGGCCAATGCAATCGTGTTGAAAGTGCGGCGTGTGGAGCGCTTGAAAGACATGAGGACCAATCCTTTTGTTGATGAAGTGACTTGATCCTAGAAGTCAGCCTTCATGTGTAGAACGAATAAAAACGCAGTTGTTTATGCGAACGTTGTCACCACCCCGGTGTGGCCTGACTGGCGGTCGTCGAGGCTGTTGCGTGTTCCGGTTGGGGGGGCTGGTCGGTGTTGTCGTGTGCGGTGCTCCACCATGCGAGCCCGCCGGGCATGAGGGCTGCGACGAGCCCGATGAGTCCGGCCGACACCAGGGCTGCCAAGCTGTAGCGGCGAGGCTCTGTGGTCTCCTTGGGAACCAGCTTCTTGCCGGTGACCATGGGCGACACCAGGTTGTCTTTTTTCACGTGCAGGTGAAATGCGATGGCTGCCAGATGGAGCGCGAGCAAGCCATACAGCACCTTCACCAGCAGGTGGTGGACCCCGGTGAGCCGGTGCGAGGTGGCCTCGCTGACCAGGGATGCCAGAGGCCCCTGGAAGGCGATGTCGTCATTGCCGACCAGACCTGTTGCCACCTGCACCAACAGCAAGGTGAGCAGCGCGAGGACCGACAGCGCACCCAATGGGTTGTGGCCCACGCCTGTCCAGCGGCCTTTCAGGTAGGCGAGCAGGCGCCGGGGGCCTGGCACGAACTGCCTGAAGCGAGCATGGCTGGAGCCGAAGAAACCCCATGCCAGTCTGAATGCGAGAAGGCCTGCGATGAGCTCGCCTGCGATGGCGTGCACGGGCATCCAGCTGCCGCCGAGCAGACCGGTGGCGATGGCGGTCGAGACACTGAGCACGAGCGACCAGTGGAAGACCCGCAAGGGCCAGTCCCACAGCTCGATCAGTTTGCCTGCGCTGGCTTCCGGCTTGGCCATGCTCACTCCTGCTTACTTCGATGCGGCGGCAGCAGCTGCGGCGACCTTGGGGGCCACCTTGACAATGGTGCCACCCGCTTCGGCGTAGTCGACACTGCCAATGGCACCTGCCACCTTGTAGCCCTTGCTGGACAACAGGTCGCCAGCAGCGCCGGCACGGTGAGCACGGTTGGACACGGTCAGGATCAGGCGGTCTTTGGGGATGTAGTCGAGCACGTCTGGCAGGTCGTCGATCTGCACGTTCAGGTAGACGGGGAAGCTGCCATATTTGCTGAGCTCGTCCGGACGGCGGACATCAATGACAAGCAGCTTGCGTGGGTTGCCGAGCAGCTTGTCTACCTCCTGCCGATTGAGGTTCTTGGTCTTGTAGGTCCAGGGCTGGGCGGCGGCTGCATTGGTGCTTGCACTGCCGGATGAGCCGGTGTCGGCGGCCTGCTGTGCGAACGCGCTGGTGCCAGCCAGTCCGACAGTCAGGGCGAGGATGATGGCGGGAAGGGTCTTGTTCATGATGTCGTCTCTGTTGGTCTGATGAAAAGGTGCGGTGGGTGTGTCACGCGGCCAGCGGGTCGGCGCGCTCTTGGCGCTCGGCTACCGTGGCGTGGTTGATTTCGTGGACGAATTCGCCCAGGACGTCATCCTTGATGGCGGTGAAATCTGCGCTGGCGCGGTCGCGCGGCCGAGCCAGCGGGACATCGACAATGCGCTTGATGCGGCCGGGGCGCGGCTCCATGATCACGATGCGGTCGCCCAGGTAGACCGCCTCCTCCACATCGTGGGTGACCAGGATGGCCGTGATGCCTTCTGCCTGCCAGATGCGTTGCAACTCCTGCTGGAGTCGGGTGCGGGTCAGGGCATCCAGCGCACCGAATGGTTCGTCGAGCAGCAGCACTTCCGGACGGTTGACCAGTGCGCGGGCGATGGCGGCCCGCTGCGACATGCCGCCGGAGAGCTGGTAGGGATAGGCCTTTTCGAAGCCCTTGAGTCCGACCAGCGCGATGTGCTCCTGGACGTTGCGGTCCTTTTCGGATTGACTGCCGGGTGCGTTCAGCAAACCCAGGCCCACGTTCTGTTCCACGGTCAGCCATGGAAAGAGGCGGTGGTCCTGAAAGACGATGCCGCGATCAAGGCTGGTGCCCCGAATGGGTTGATTGTCCAGCAGCAACTGGCCGTCGAAACCGCCTTCCAGCCCGATGAGCAGGCGCAGCAAGGTGGATTTGCCGCAGCCGCTGGAGCCCACGATGCTGACGAACTCGCCGGGCTGGATGGAAAGGTTGATGTCCTTGAGAACCTGCAGTGTCTTGCCTTTGACTTGGTAATGCTTGTTCAGGCTGGTGATGTCGATGGTGCCGGCGTGGGCCATGGCGTGCTCCTGTGAAGAGGTGAGGCGGGTGTCGGTCAGATGTTGGCTGGGCGCCAGCGAAGGAAACGTCGCTCGGCTGCATCTGCGATCCGGGTGAGTACGAAACCGATCAGGCCGATGGCGAAGAGGCCGAAGATGATCAGTTCGACGTTGAAGGTGGCGCGGCCTTTGAAGACGATGTTGCCGATGCCGTGACCGTCGTTGACCAGCAGAAATTCGGCGCCGATGGTGGCCAGCCAGGCATACACCAGACCGAGCTTGAGTCCGGACAGGATCTGCGGCGAGGCGGCCGGCAGAATCAGCCGCGTGAGGAACTGGCGCGCTGTGAAGCCATACACCTGCGCCACCTCTGCTTGGGCTTTGCTCACGCCTTGAACCCCTTCGAGGGTGGCAAGGGCAACCGGGTAGAAGGCTGAAAAGCCAATGAAGATGACCTTGGACAAGTCACCTGTTCCCAGCACAGCCGACAGCAAAGGCAGCCACGCGAACAGCGATATCTGCCGCAGTGTGTGGAAGGTGGGCCCGAACAGCTTGTCTGCGAAGCGCGAGACACCCAGCAGCACACCGGCGGCCACACCAGCCAGTGCGCCAGCCGTGAAGCCGGAGAGGTCACGCCAGAGGCTCAGGCCCACGCCGCTGTAAAAATCGACTTGGCCCAGTTCGGTGAACGCTGCACTCAGTACCCGCTGAGGTGGCACGATCAGTTTCGTATTCACCCAGTGCCACTGCGTAGCCGCTGCCCAGAGCAGGATGATGGCCAGAGGCAGGACAAAGGCCCGCCAGTCGATGTGGCCTGGTTGCTGGGCCGTTGTTTGATCGGAGATATTGCTCATGATGGATGGCCTTGGTGCTGCATTCAGAAGGCTGGACGGCGCCAGCGCTGCACGCGGAGTTCGATGCCACGCAGTGCCAGTTCGATGACGATGCCCAGTGCGCCAATGGTCAGCATCGACACGATGACCATGTCGATCTGTGACAGCGAGCGGCTGTAGGCCATGAAGAAGCCCAACCCTTCGCTGGACGACAGCAACTCAACAAAAATGACCGTCAGCCAGGCCTGCATGACGCCTTGCCGTAGTGCGGTGAAGAGGCTCGGGGCAGCCGCCGGCAGGACGATGCGCAGCACCCTCTGGGTCAGCGAGAACCGGTAGACCCTGCCCACTTCGATCAGCGCACGGGGAATGTTGGCAATGCCGTCAAGGATGGTCAGGGTGACCGGCACCACCACCGCAATCGAGATGGCCGAGAGCTTCAGGGCCTCGTCAATGCCGACGAAGATGATCAGCAGGGGAATCCAGCCCAGCACGGGAACTTGAGCGAGCGCCTTGAAGGTGGGAAAGACATAAGCCTTGAAGGTGGGTGAGAGGCCCATGGCCAGCCCCAACAGCACGCCGCTGCTGCCACCGATCAGCAGGCTCAGTGCGGCGCGGCGCAGACTGTGACCGACATGTTCGATTAACTCGCCTGAATCGAGCACATCGCGGAAGGATTGCCAGACGAAGGCTGGCGACGGCAGGATCTGCTCGGCGATCCACTGGCGCTCGGCCGTCAGCCACCACAGCCCGAACAGCAGCAGCGGGCAGACCAGGCCGATCAGCGCATGGCTCACCAAAGGCCGGAGCGCGGTGAAACTGCGGGCAGCCAGTTGCGACAGCTGGCTTCCGGATGGATTGGCTTCGGCCTGGACAGGTTTGAATACGTAGATGTCGTTGGACGACGCGCTCATGATGCGCACTCCTCAAAAGAGATGGAGGACACCCCGCCATGACGGGGTGTCCAAGCCAGGCAGGGTGCTCAGCTTCGTACGAACTTCCCGGAGGCGTCTTGAATCGGGAAGTAGTTCTCCAGCTTCAGTTCGCGCAGCGCGTTGTTGAGGTATTTGGGTTCGAGCCAGGTGTCGAATTCGACGTCGCGGCGAGTGAGCCGGAACTTGCGGGTCTCTGCGATCGCCTTCTGGATCTGGGCCTTGTAGTAGTCATCGAGCAAGGGGGTATGGCGAACGCGCAGATCCTTCACGCGGTCCCATTCCTTCTTGTTGTCGATGTAGGCGTTGTTGCCGGACCGTGTCCACCATTGGTATTGGGTTTCACGGTTGGCATCCTGGGAACTCCAGTGGGCGACCTTGACCAGCCTGGTCACCACGCGCTGCACAATATCCGGGTACTGCTTTTCGAAGGTCTCACCGACCCAGACCGTTCCAGGGCTGTTGATGTTGAGGTCGTCGTGCACCTCTGCCAGTCGCTTGGTGATGCCGCGTGCCTCCAGTCCCCACGGTGTGTCGATGGCCCCGGCGATGTCGCCCGTCGCCAGCGAGGCGCGGCGGTCGTCCGAGATCTGACTGATGATGCGGAATTCCTTTTCCGGATCGTTGAAGCCATATTTCGCCAGGAAGCGGTACAGCGTCAGCTGACCAGCCGTGCCTTTCTGGACGGACAGGGTCTTGCCTTTCAGGTCTGCTACCTGTGACGCAGCCGCCGCAGCAGGTGTGAGCAGGTACACATCACCACCTCGACCGGATGACAGCAGGATCTTGTGCTTCAGACCGGTTGAGCGACCGACGATGAGAGGCAGGTCACCATGACCGAAGCAGAAGTCGAGCAGGCCGTTGGCAAAGGCTTCATTGAGGGCCGGACCGGCACCGACGTAGTACTTCCATTCGATCTTGATGTTGTCGGCCTTGAACTCCTTTTCCAGCTCACCGAGGAAGACGGTGTTGGCGGTGAACCCTGTGGTGGGGAGGGGGCGGCCACCGGTGCCAGCGCCTGGGAAACCGATGCGGATGGTGGTGGGCTTGGCGCCATCTGCGGCTCGCGCACTTTGGCTCAGGCCGATCAGGGCAGGGGCAGCCAGTCCGGCGGCCACCAGGCCATTGAATGATCGTCGCTTCATGTTTTGTACTCCTTTGGAACGTGTGGGGACTCAGAAGGTGGCGTTGAACTGCGCCTGGATGCCGTTGCTGCTGCCAGGATTCAGCAAGGTGGGCGTGGCGCCTTCAAGCTGGTATCGGGTGTGTAGGTAATTGATCTGGAACTTGGTGGTCTCGGCAAAGAACACATTCAGGCCCAGCGTGGTGATGTATTGCTTGCGGTCGCTGTTGGAGGTGCGCGCCGTGACTTCGCTGATGTTGGGATCCCATGTGTCGAATCGCACAAAGGCCTGATAGGACTTGGGCCAGTAATCGTCAAACTTGCCTTGCTGCTTGGAGCTGTTGAGGAACTGCTCACCCCAGGTGTAGCCAAAGTTGATGTACTGGCCTTTGCCTCGCTTGTAGAGGTCGGGGTTGGTCGTCAGGTTGGTGGCGTTCTTGTAGAGTTGGTCCTTGCCATAAGCCCATTCATAGGAAATGGAGTAGGGCAGGTGGGTCCAGTTGAGGTCGAAACCGGTGCGGGTGAACAGGCCCTTGGTGGCGTAGTACGTGGTGTTGCTGGTGGCGCTGCTGACCGACGAGCCGAGTGCCGAGTAACCGCGGTAGTACGACGTACCGATCTGCAGTTGACGGAACCAGCTGGCGTAATCGACCGGTAGGGTGTAGACCAGACGACCAATCCAGTCACGCATCGAGTTGTTGTCCTGCTTGTTCGCGCCGTTGCCGTTCACGAAGCCCAGCGCATAGGACAGCAGCGGCGCTCGGTAGTTGTTGGTGAAGTCCACATACGGGTCGTAGTCACCCTTGAGGATCAGGCCAATCTGTCGCTTGCCCAGCCCCAGGCCGCTGACGAAACCAGCGTTGCCAATCACAGCCTTGACTTCCGGGTCGATGGCCTGTGCGTCCTGACCAAAGGGGATGACCTGCTGACCAAAGGTCAATGTGCCCAGCGGGTCTTCGGCGTTGCCAGACTGCGGCAGGAAGCTGTAGCTCAGATAGGCATCGGTGACGTTGAACTGCGTGCCTTCGGTGTTGGACTGCCCCGTGGAGTTGTAGGCGGCATTGCTGCCCCCCAGATTGGTCGAGGTCTGGAATGCAATCCGGTAGGTGAGGTTCTTGCCTTCTTCATAGTCCCGGTACAGGTTGCCTGAGAAATTCAGGCCGACCACCGCGGGGGTGAAGCCGTTCTTGCGCTCTTCGGCTGACAGCGTGGTGCCGGCCGATGAGGTGGGCTGCACAGCCGGATTGGCCGTGGCGTAGCCGAGGGTGAGGGAGCCGCCGATCTTGGTGTTGCGGACCACGCTGGGGATGTTGCGTTCCTGCAGACGTGACTGATCGTATTTGTAGTTTTCGAGGTCGGTGCGCAGGCCCTGGATGTCGGCCTTGCTGGCTGGGGTGCGGGCATCGACTGCTTCCTGCGCTTCTTCAGCTTGGCCCTCTGCAACTGGTGCTGCGAGGCTGGCGGGCAGTTGGGCAGTTTGCTGCTTCTGTAGCAGATCCCTCAGTTCCAGCACCTGTTTGCGCAGCTCTTCAATGCGTGCCTGGTCCAGGGCATTGCTGGCGCTGCTCGTTTGCTGGCTGCGCAAGTCTTGCAGTTGCTTCTTGAGACCCTCGACGGTGCCTTTCAGTGCCTTGATCTCATTGCCGGACGACTGTGGTTGAGCGAGGGCCGGTCCGCCGGCCCAGGTGGCCGCCAGCGTAGCCAGGGCGATGGCAGTCAATTTGGGTAAATGCACGCTCACAACTCCTATATATGAATTCGTTTGGTTTTCGGGTTGATTTATGCCCGGTGACCTGTAAACGCAGGAGTTGTGCCAGCTTGAATATGGGGTTTTTGCTGTGTTTTGGTTTGTTTTTGTGCTGGCCGTGTTGCGATGTCAGCAATTTGGTGTTGATTTGGCAGCAGGCTGATGAGGTGTTTTGTTTGGGTTGCTAATGTGTTTTGTGAGTTTGTATTTTATAAAACAAAATAAGCAATAAAAACAATGGGTTGCGGTTTGTTTTGATTGGTTTTGAATGCTTGTGTTGCATGGCCCGGAAGTTGCCTTCTGGGTGGTCTCTTCAACCTGGTGTGATGTTTTGAAATTGAATATCCATATGCGCGCTGGTCGCGTGGTTGATTTGAATAAATGATTTCTGAATATGTGGGGCAAGCTGATGAATAAATCGTGGTACGTGTCAGTGTTCGTGGGGACGCTCGCCATCCAAGGGTGGGCGGCAGAAACCAGGCCTGCCGGGGCTGAGCCGGCAGCCACTCCTGCGGTGGTCAAGGCCAAGGCCTGGAATCCCTATCAGCCGGTTTCGGCCCCGGCTGTTCCCGGTGTGAAGCAGAAAGCGTGGGTTCGGTCTCCGATCGACGCATTCGTGCTGGCGCAGATCGAAGAGAAGGGGTTGAAGCCTTCACCGGAAGCAGACCGGGCCACTTACATCCGTCGGGCCACGCTCGATGCATGGGGCTTGTTGCCCACCCCGGAAGAGGTCAAGGCCTTTGTCAGCGACAAGAGTCCCAAGGCCTACGACAAGCTCGTTGACCGCCTGTTGTCATCGCCGCATTTCGGCGAACGTCAGGCACGCCGTTGGCTCGATATCGCACGCTATGCCGACAGCACCGGCTTTCAGAACGACAACACCCGGGCCAACAACTGGCGCTATCGCGATTACGTGATCAATGCCTTCAACCAGGACAAGCCCTTCACACGCTTCGTTCAGGAGCAGATCGCCGGTGACGAGCTCTTCCCTGGCAGCCAGGAGGCACACATTGCCACCGGCTTCCTGGCCGGCTACCCGGACAACGCCAACTCGCGTGACCTGGTGCAGCGCAAGTACCAGATCGAAACCGACATGACCGACCTGGTCGGCGAGTCGCTATTGGGTAGCACCGTGGGATGCGCTCGGTGCCACAACCACAAGACTGACCGGATGAGCCAGAAGGAGTATTTCCAGCTTCAGGCCTTCTTTGCCAACACGGCATTCAACGAGAAAACGCCGCTGGCCAAAGGAACGGAAACCACCTGGGACAAGGAGTTCGAGGCCAGACAGGCTGCCTATAACGAGGCAACAAAAGACATTCGTGCCAAGCAGAAAGCCATTCTTGACAGCGTTCGCGAGGTGGGGCGGCATTACTACAACGAGCGCTATCTGACAGACAGTCGCGATGCGATCTTCAAGCCCAAGGATCAGTGGACCCCGCTGGACCGCTGGGTGAACTGGCGCAAGGATGCCGTTGCTGGCGAGCAGGACATCGTGGCCTACCTGCGCGAGACCGGGCAGGACAAGGGGCGTGATGGCTACAGCGAGGAGAACGCGCAGAAACTGCAGGCCTATCTGAAGCTGGGTGATGAACTGAAGCAGTTCGACAAGTTGCGCCCGCAGTCTGGCTCGAAGTTCTTCACCACGGCCACAGAGTTGGACCATGCCGATGCGCCGGCCACCTTTGTGCGCTTTGGCGGCATCCACGAGCGACCGACCGACGAAGTGCAACCCGCCTTGCCGGCACTGTGGGTCGGTAAAAACCAGCCGGAAGTCAAACCACTGGCGAACTCCTCTGGCCGCCGCAGTGCGTTGGCTGGCTGGTTGACCAGCGATGCCAACCCGCTGGTCCCGCGTGTGTATGTGAACCGTGTGTGGAGTCAGTATTTCGACAAGGGCATTGTGTCCACCACGCATGA
Source organism: Aquabacterium sp. (assembly GCF_041909175.1). Classification (GTDB taxonomy): domain Bacteria; phylum Pseudomonadota; class Gammaproteobacteria; order Burkholderiales; family Burkholderiaceae_C; genus Aquabacterium. Next base: position 16,485 of record NZ_JAYRDZ010000008.1, read on the forward strand.
TTTTGGCCGTGCGGGTGCCAAGCCGACCAACCCGGATCTGTTGAACTACCTGGCTGCTGACTTCATCCAAAAGGGCTGGAGCGTCAAGCAACTGCACCGTGAAATCTTGCTGTCGGCAACCTACCGCCAGTCTTCCAGCGAGCGTGACGATGTGCGTCAGATCGATCCGGAGAACAAGCTGCTGGCGGTCTACCCCCGCAAGCGCCTCGAGGCTGAAGAGATCCGCGACTCGCTGCTCTACGCATCGGGTTTGTTGAACGACAAGGTGGGTGGCCCCGCCGTGTTCCCTCCCGTCATCAAGGGCAATGAAGACATTGGCAAGTCGCAGGACTTCCAGGGCAACCGGGCCTGGACCGTGTCCCAGGACAGGCAGGACTGGTACCGCCGTTCGCTGTATGTGTTCGTGCGCCGCAGCTTCCCGTATCCGGTCACCCAGAACTTCGACCCCGCCGACCCGAGCAAGCCGCATCACAAGCGAGATGTGACCACCACGCCTTTGCAGGCCCTGACGCTGTTCAACAGTGACGTGGTGTTCGACTGGTCTCAGGCGCTGGCTGGGCGGGTCATCAATGAGGCAGGGACCAACGAGGACGCCCAGATCAATCGTCTCTACGAGATCCTCTTCTCACGGCAGCCGAACAAGATCGAGCGCACCGCTTTGAAGGATTTCCTCAACAACGAGCAGAACCTGATTCGGGACAAGGCGCTGACAGGCAAGTTCGAGGTGGCTGCACCCGGCGGCCTGAAGGACTTCAAGCGCTTCGATCCCATCAAGTCGGCTGCGCTGGTGGACCTGGTTCACACGGTCGCCAACTCCAACGACTTCGCCTACCGCTTCTGACCCATCCAAGCAATGAACAGAGAGAAGGATTTCTCATGAGCAATGATTCCCGTCGCGCGTTTCTGCGCCAAGCCGGCCTGGGATTGGGCGGCGCCGCCCTGGGGGGCTTCCTGCCGGGCATCGGCCACATTGACGCTGCACTGGCAGCCGACCTGGTCGACCCCCTTGCGCCCAAGGCGTCTCACTTTCCGGCCAAGATCAAATCGGTGATCTGGCTGCATCAGAACGGCGCACCGTCCACGCTGGACCTCTACGACTACAAGCCCGACCTGATCAAGCTGGCAGGACAGGAGATTCCCGCCTCCTTCCTGAAAGGCATCAAGACCAGCACGCAGGGTGGTGTCGGGAAGCTGTACGTTTCACCGCAGCGCAGCTGGAAGCAATATGGCGAAAGCGGGGCCTGGTTTTCCAACCTGCTGCCCAATCTGGCCGAGCATGCCGACAAGCTGACCTTCATCAAGTCGAGCACAACGGTAGGGGCCACCCACGACATCTCCATCCTCAAGCTCAACACCGGTGATGTGAACCCGGGACGCCCCTCTCTGGGCGCCTGGATCACCTATGCGCTGGGGTCGGCCAATGCGGACCTGCCACCATATGTGGTGCTGTACAACGGTGACCGTGAGCCCTCTGCGGGCTCCGTCAACTGGAACGCTGGCTTCCTGCCTGCGGTGTACCAGGGTACGGCCTTCCGGCCGGGTGATTCACCGATCCTCTATCTGGACCGTCCCGAAATTCGCACGGCCAAGCAGCAGCGTGCATCACTGGACCTGCTCAAACGGCTCAATGCGCTGGGCGCCGATCGTTATCCGAACGACACCGAGTTGCGTGCCCGTATCCAGTCATACGAGCTGGCTGACCGCATGCAAACCGCGGCACCAGCTGCAGTCGACATCAGCAAGGAAAGCCCGGCGACCAAGGAGCTTTACGGTCTCAACGACAAGACCAGCGAGAGCTACGGCGAAGTGCTGCTGCGTGCCCGCCGGCTTGTGGAGCGCGGCGTGCGTTTTGTCCAGGTGGTGTCGGGATGGCCTGAAGGTGCTGACATCGATCGCCAGAGCTGGGATGCCCACAACGACCTCGACAAGAACCATGGCCTGATGGCCAAGATGGTTGACAAGCCCATTGCCGGCTTGCTGCATGACCTCAAGGAGCGCGGCTTGCTGGACACGACGCTGGTGGTGTGGACCTCGGAGTTCGGCCGCACGTCATATGGGCAAAGCGGCAATGGTCGTGACCACAACCCTTGGGGCTATACGCAGTGGATGGCGGGTGGCGGCCTCAAGGCTGGCTTTACCTACGGTGAAACCGACGAGGTTGGCCTGCAGGTGGCGGACAAGGACAAGGCTGTCGATACCTATGACCTGCACGCCACGGTGTTGCAACTGATGGGCTTGGACCACCTGAAGGTGACTTTCCTCAACAGCGGCCGATCGGAACGGCCAACGGTGGTGTACGGCAAGGTGGTCAAGGACATCCTGGCGTGAGCGGCGCGGCCCTTGACAAGAGGGCCGCCAACAAATTTTCTTCAGCCGCAGGAAAGGGCGGACAAGCAGGAACGACATGCGAAGGATATGGATGACGCTGACCGTGATGGCAGCCATGACAGGGGCCGTCTATGCCGCACAGGATGAACTGGACACCGATTTGATGCAAGGCATCGAAGACACCAACAAGAGCATGGCCTCCAACATCGCGACCCGGGATGGCCGCAGCGCCACAGCCGAGGCGCGTGAGTTGACGGAGGCTTTTGCCAAGGTCGAAGCCTTCTACACGGCCAAGGGTGATGCCCCTGATGCCGTGGAGTTGGCACGCAAGAGCAAAGCGATTGCTGGTGACATCGCCAAGCTGGTGGAGGCCGGTCAATTCGATGCAGCGGTCAACGCGGCCACCGACCTGAGTCGGACCTGCAAGACGTGCCACAACTTCTACAAGAAATCGTGATGGGGGCCATCAACATGACCAGAATTCTCAACCGGGCGGCTGTGCTGGCCTGGGTCCTGATGGGGGCCAGCATGGCCCATGCCGCACTCAAGGAGGGCGACCAGGCACCGGACTTCACAGCGCAGGCCTCTCTTGCGGGCCAATCGTTCAACTATTCGCTGAAGGAGGCCTTGGCCCGTGGGCCGGTGGTGGTGTATTTCTACCCGTCTGCCTACACGGCAGGATGCAACATCCAGGCCCACACCTTTGCTGTGAACCATGAGAAGTTTGCTGCGGCTGGCGCTTCTGTCATCGGTGTGTCGCTGGACAGCATTCAGCGCCTCAACCAGTTTTCGGCAGACCCTGAGTATTGCGCGGGCAAGGTGGCCGTGGCCTCGGACGCCGATGGGCACATTGCCCGTGCATTTGACCTGTCTGTCAGAGAGGCCAGCTCCGGTCGCAAGGATACCCGCGGCGCTGACATCGATCATGGCTTTGCCGAGCGCACGACCTTTGTGTTGACGGCCGATGGCCATGTGGCTGCAACGGTTGGTGGCCTGGCGCCGGTCGCCAATGTGGAGCAGGCACTGGCGGTCGTGCAGCGCCTGGCGTCTGTTGGGCGCGGGCCGCGACAGTGACCAGGCTGCACACCATGGGTCTGTGGCTGGTGGTGATGCTGGGCGCAGGTTTGCTGATGTCCACGTGGCAGACGGTTGCAGCAGCCGGTGTGCAACGCCAGGGGGATGTCAGGGCAGGACAGGCGAAGTCGGAGGCCGAGCGCTGCCAGGAATGCCATGGTGTCGATGGGCAGGGTGCCGGGCGCAGCAATGGGCCTGAAGGCAAGTTCGCGAAGCTCGCCGGACAGTACCCGGAGTACATCCTCAAGCAGATTCGCGACTTTCGAAGCGGCGCCCGCAAACATGACCTGATGGCCATCATGGCAGGCAGCGTGGATGACGACGATGTGCTGGACATTGCTGCCTATTTTGCCGCGCAGGCACCCATGAAAGGCGAGCCCGCACGACCCAGCGCCACCGGTCGGAAGCTCTATCAGGAAGGGGACGCGGGGCGGGGCATTGCCGCCTGTGCCAGCTGCCATGGCGCTGAGGGGAGGGGGCTGCGGGCCAACGGGTTCATCAGCCCGGCCATCGGGGGGCAGGAGTGGCTGTACCTCGACAAGCAACTGCGTGAATGGCGCTCAGGTGATCGCCGCAACAGCAGTGGTGGCGTGATGAACCTGGTCACGCAAGGCCTCACCGACGAAGACATCGTGGCACTGGCTGACTACATCTCTGCGCTGTGAGGCGTGTCTGATCCGTGCGCATTGCACAAGACCAATTTTTCCAACCATGAAGGATGACGGATGAACAAGCATCTGAAACAAGTACTGGGATCGGTGCTGGCCGTGTCGGCTCTGGCCGGGGCAGCCTCTGCAGTGGCTCAGCAAGCGCCCAAACCCGAGCAGTTGATCAAGTGGCGGCAGTCTGCCTACCAGATCATTGCCTGGAACACGGGGCGGGTAAAGGCCAATGTGGAAGGCAAATACAACAAGGACGAGGTGGTCAAGGCGGCCAATGTGATTGCCTCGCTGGCCAATTCCGGCCTGGGCTCGCTCTTTGCTGCCGGGACCGAGTCAGGCAAGGGCTGGCATGACACGGCGGCCCGCCCCGAGCTGTTCAAGGACGCCCGGGTTGGTGAGTTGGCGGGCAACTTCTCGCGTGAAGCCAACGAGCTGGCCCGGGTCGCTGTGGCCGGCGACGTGGCCACCGTGAAAGACCAGCTCGGCAAGTTGCAGCGAACCTGCAAGGCTTGCCATGACGATTTCAAGGCGAAGGACTGAAGCCATGAGCAGGACCATGTCATTGACACGCAGCACACTGGTGGCGATTTGCGTAGCCGCTTGTGGCGCAGGCGCGGCGCAGGCGCAGACCTCTCCGGCTGCAGCGGCCGCATCGGCGCCGCATCAGGACTTCAGCTTTTTTGTGACGAGCGCGGGCAAGGGGCAGGGGGCCAACCTCGGCGGGCTGTCCGGGGCCGATGCGCACTGCCAGCAGCTTGCTGCTGCGGTGGGTGCAGGCCACAAGACCTGGCATGCCTACCTCAGCACGCAGGCGCTGGATGGGCAAGCTGCTGTGAATGCCCGTGATCGCATCGGTACGGGCCCCTGGTTCAATGTCAATGGCGCCCTGGTGGCGCGCGATGTGGGTCACTTGCACGGCGACGTGCTGGAAGAGTCTCGCATCGGCAATGCGCTGAACTGGACCACGGCACTCACCGAAAAGGGTACACCGGTCAAGCGAACAGGCGATGTCCCCAACGAGCACGACATCCTGACCGGCTCGCAGCCCGATGGTCGGGCCTTCACGGATGCGGGCGACCATACCTGCCGCAACTACACCAGCAGTGCGGCTGAGGGGTCGGTCCAGGTGGGGCACTTTGACCGCACTGGACGGGTGCCGACGGCACTGTCCTGGAACTCCGCGCACGGCAGTCGCGGTTGTGGTCAGGCCAATCTGGTGAGCACGGGGGGAGCCGGTCTGCTGTACTGCTTTGCTGTGCGCTGACCCGGTTTGACGGCATACAGGTCGTCTGCCTCCATGCCGACGCGCTGATGAAGGCGTGTCGGCCTTGTCATGACCGGCCCCAGCTGATGGCGGGGCCCTTTCTTTGTCGGCCCGAGGCGACTTCACCTCATGTGGATAGTTCAAGTCGCCCTGCGACGTCCCTACACTTTCATCGTGGCGGCCTTGCTGATTTTGCTGGCCACCCCGTTCGTTCTGCGCAAGACGCCGGTGGATGTCTTTCCGGAGGTCGACATCCCGGTTGTGGCCATCATGATGAGCTACAACGGTCTGACCGCCAAGGAAATGACAGATCGGGTCACCACGCAGATTGAGCGCAATCTCGCGAACTCGGTCAGCGACATGGCTCATACCGAGTCGCAGACCCTGGCCGGCCTCACGGTCATCAAGGTGTTTTTTCAACCCCAGGTTGACCAGGCCACGGCCATTGCGCAGATCGTGGCGAGCACCCAGGCTGCTTTGCGGTCCTTGCCTGCAGGGGCCACTCCGCCGACCATTGTCAAGTACAGCGCTACCAATCTGCCAATTCTGCAGTTGGGGTTCAGCAGCCCGACGCTGAGCGAGCAGGAACTCAACGAGCAGGCGTTCAATGTGCTGCGCACCAAGCTCATCACGGTGCCCGGCGTGGCCGTGACGGCACCATACGGTGGCCGATTCAGGCAGGTCAACGTCGATATCAATGGTGCCGCGCTGGCCGCGCGCGGGCTGACGGCTGTCGACGTGGTCAACGCCCTCAATGCGCAGAATCTGATCCTGCCGACGGGAACGGCCAAGCTCGGTAGCCAGGAAGTGAATGTGGCCCTGAACGGTTCACCGGCCACACTGGCCGGTCTGGGCGATATCCCGATCACATCGGTCAATGGCGCGACGGTCTATGTGCGTGATGTGGCACAGGTTCGAGACGGCTATCAGCCTCAGACCAATGTGGTTCGAAGGGATGGCGAACGGGGCCTGTTGATGACGGTGTTGAAGAACGGCGGCGCGTCGACGCTCGACATCATCGACACCATCCGTCGCGAGTTGCCCAGGATGTTGCTGGCCTTGCCAGCCGACATCACCGTGACACCGCTGTCAGACCAGTCTGTTTTTGTGGATGCAGCCATCAAGTCGGTGGTGCATGAAGCCTTGATCGCTGCGGCATTGACCGCTGCGTTGCTGTTGCTGTTTCTGGGCAACTGGCGCAGCACCGCCATCATCGCGGTGTCCATTCCCCTGTCCATCCTGTCATCGATCATCGGGCTGCACCTGATCGGTCAGAGCATCAACATCATGACCTTGGGTGGGCTGGCCTTGGCGGTGGGGATCCTGGTAGATGACGCCACGGTGGAGATTGAAAACGTCGAGCGGCATCTGCACATGGGCAAATCTCCCCATCAGGCCATTCTCGATGGTGCGGCAGAAATTGCCACCCCCGCATTGGTTGCGACCTTGTGCATCTGCATCGCCTTCGTACCGATGTTCTTTCTGACCGGGGTGGCCGGCAAGCTGCTCGTGCCGTTGGCCGAGGCCGTGGTGCTGGCCATGCTGGCCTCCTATGTGCTGTCGCGCACCCTGGTGCCTACTTTGGTGCTGTACCTGATGCAGCACCGTGCCAGACACAGCGGCGCGCCCTCTGCGTCAGGGCGCTTTCGCCGCATCCATCTCGCCTTTGAGGCCTGGTTCGAGCGATTCCGTCAGGGCTATGTGGTGGTGCTGGCGGCGCTGCTGCAGCGCAAGCTGGTATTTGGCTGTGCCTTTCTGTTGTGGTGCCTGGCCTCCAGTGCGCTGTTCCTGTCACTGGGTCGGGATTTCTTTCCGGTGGTCGACGCCGGGCAGATTCGCTTGCATGTGCGTGCCCCGGTAGGTACCCGCATCGAGGAGATGCCCGCCCTGGTGGATCAGGTGGAGACACGCATCCGCAAGCTGATCGGGCAGGACGAGATTGCGAGCATCGTTGACATCGTCGGCGGACCCTACTCTGCCTACAACACGCTCTACAACAACAATGGAACGTTTGACAGCAGTGATGTCGAGATTCTGTTGTCGCTCAAGCCAGGTCACGCCCCTACCGCCGATCACATCCGTCGGCTGAGGCAGGCATTGCCACCGGCCTTTCCTGGCAATGAGTTCTTCTTCCAGCCGGCCGACATGGTCAGCCAGACCTTGAACTTTGGCCTCAGCGCACCCATCGATATCCAGATTCAGGGGCCACGAACGGCGGAGAACCTGGCTGTGGCCAGCACGCTGTACCAACAGATCAGGCAGGTGCCCGGTGCGGTGGATGTGACCCTGTATCAACGCTTCAACCGTCGCACGCTCGCGCTCGACATGGATCGCTCTAGTCTGCTTCAGACAGGCCTGGTGGCGCGAGATGTAGCGCAAAACATGATGGTCTCGCTCAGCTCGAGCTTTCAGACTGCACCGAGCTACTGGGTCAATCCGGCCAATGGCAATGTGTACAACGTGGCCGTGCAGGCCCCCCAGAGCCAGATCGACAGCCTGGGTGCGATGTTGAGCATTCCCGTCAACCCGGCGGGTGGCGGTCGGGATCCCCAGTTGCTGGGACAGGTGGCACAGGTCAGGTCAGCGGCCCAGCAAGGCAATGTTTCGCACTTCAATATCGTTCCCGTTCTGGATCTGTATGTGGGTGTCGATGGCCGTGATCTGGCCAGTACCTATGAGGAGATCGCACGCCTGATCGATGCGGTCCGCCCCAAGCTGGCGCGCGGTACGGAAATCACGGTACGTGGCCAGATCGACACGCTTCAGCAGTCCTTCTCAGGGCTGCTGTGGGGACTGCTGGTTGCCGTGGTGCTGGTCTACCTGCTCCTCGTGGTGAACTTCCAGTCCTGGCTGGATGCGGCCATCATCATTGCCGCACTGCCGGCGGCACTGGCCGGCATGGCATGGATGCTTTACCTCAGTGGCACGCCCTTGTCGGTGCCCGCGCTCACGGGGGCGATCATGACGGTGGGCGTCGCTACGGCCAACAGCATCCTGGTGGTGTCTTTCGCCCGCCAGCGTCTGCTGGAAGGGGTGCCTCCCCTGATGGCCGCTCTGGAGGCTGGGGCAACCCGTCTGCGCCCGGTGCTGATGACGGCCCTGGCCATGATCATCGGCATGGTGCCAATGGCCTTGGGACTGGGCGAAGGGGGCGAGCAGAACGCTCCCCTGGGCCGTGCCGTGATCGGCGGCTTGTTGTTTGCCACGGTGTCCACCCTGGTTTTTGTCCCGCTGGTATTTGCGGGCATCCATCACCGACTGCAGGGCCGTCGTGCAGCCATCCCGGCCATTTCTTCTTCATCTGTCCAGGTGTGAATCATGTTGTCTGTTGAAACCTCCACAGAGACCGTTGCGGTCAGGCGTGCCGTGCGTCGGGCCATGGTGCTCGGCTTGTTGGCTCTGGCTGTGTTGCTATCGGGGGCGGGTGTGCGCGCTTGGCTCAATGCGGCGCACGCGCAAACCGTGGCACAGCGCACACAGGACCAGGCCACGCCGACCGTCCTGGTGACCAGCCCGAAGCCCAGCAAAGCCCTGCGTGAAATCGCTCTGCCGGCGACGTTGCGGGGTAGAAATGAGGCGGCCATCTACGCGCGGACCAATGGCTACATCAAAGTATGGAAGAAAGACCTGGGCGATGTGGTGAGAAAGGGTGATGTGCTGGCCGTCATCGACACCCCGGAGGTGGACCAGGATCTCTCGCAGGCACAGGCCAATCAGGAGCAGATCAAAGCCCGTCTCGGCCTGGCCCAGACATCGCTGGTGAGGTGGGAGGGCTTGCGTCAGCGGGATGCCGTGTCGCAGCAGGAGGTGGATGAGCGGCGAGCGGCCTTGCAGCAGGCCCAGGCGGATCTGGCTGCTTCGCAGGCGAATGTGCGACGGCTGCAGCAGTTGCATGAGTTTGGCGTGATCACGGCGCCCTTTGATGGGGTCGTGGTTCGGCGTTCAGCCGAGGTCGGCGCGCTGGTTTCTGCGGGCAGCGGCGGGACCAGCAAGCCGCTGTATGACCTTGCCCAAACGGACCGGCTTCGCCTGACGGTGTCGGTGCCACAGGCATTTGCGGCCGATGTGCAACGGGGCAAGGAGGTGGGCATCAAGCTGCTGGAGCGGCCCCAGTTGCCGTTCAAGGGAACCGTGACGCGGGTATCGGGGGGCATCGACGTCGCAACCCGCTCTTTGCTGGTTGAAGTGGAATTACCCAACCAGCATGGCCTGCTTCTGCCTGGGGGGTATGTGGAGGTCAGTTTGCCTCTGGCTGGTACGCCGAAAGCCTTGCTGCTGCCGCCCAATGCCTTGCAATTCCGGCAGGATGGCGCCCGGGTGGCCGTGGTGGGTGAGGGTGGGCGCTTGAGTCTGAGGGCCGTCACGCTGGGTCGGGATCTGGGGCGTTCTGTCGAGGTGCTCGCAGGGGTCAAGGCGCAGGACATGGTGGTCGTGAACCCGCACGACACCATAGAAGAGGGCCAGCGTGTGAAGACCCGCGTGCTACCCCCGGAAAAGGACAAGGAGGGCAAGGCATGAGCCGGCTTGGTTGGCTGGTGTTGCTGGCCTGTGCTGCCCTGAGTGGCTGTGCCCATCCGCCGCCGCTGCCGACGGTTCAGGCCCCGCCATCGAGCTGGCAGACCGCCGCTTCGTCTGCAGAGGATGTGGGTTTGTCGTGGCGGCTGGCCAGACCGGGTGACCAGCTGGACAAAGGGGCCTGGTGGCAGCGCTTTGAGGACCCGGTTCTGAATGGGCTGGTCGACCGTGCCGTCCGCGACAGCCCGACCTTGCTGGTGGCCTTGGCTCGTGTTCGCCAGGCGCGAGCCTCGGCCGAAGTGACCGGTGCCGCGCTGTGGCCCCACCTCGATCTGGCGGGCCGCAGTATCCGTACCCGGACATCGGCGAATCGACCTGCCACCTCATCCGACGTGCAGGCCCTGTCATCGGTGCAGACGGACACGGTGATTCAAGGTGTCGTCAGCTACGAGCTGGACCTGTTCGGACGGCTGCATCTGGACCAGCAGTCGGCGCAGGCCTCAGCGGAGCAGGCTGAGCGCGAGGCCATCCATGCACAGCTGATCCTTGTCGCCGATGTCGTCACCGGCTACTTTGGCGTCCGTTCTCTGGACGAGGAGGTGGTGGTGCTGACCCAGACGCTGGCCATCCAGCGACGCGCTCTGATGCTGCTGCAGGCACGTCATGAAGGTGGCGTGGCATCTGGTCTGGATGTCGTGCAGCAGCAGGCCCAACTCGAAGCCAACCAGACGCAGTTGACGTTGCTGAACAAGCAGCGTGAAGGTCTCGTTCATGCGCTGGCCACGTTGACGGGGTCGCCGGCCAATGCTTTCCAGCTCGCGCCAGGTCATCTGCCCAGTGCGATGCCGATCGTGCCGGTTGCCCTGCCTTCGGAGGTGCTGTTGTCTCGGCCAGATGTGGCCGCAGCGGCGCGGGCTGTGGCTGCAGCCAATGCCCAGTTGGGGCTTGCGCAGGCAGCCTGGTACCCGAGCCTGGTGCTGACTGGCGGGGCCGGCTGGGAAAGCAAGCGCTGGGCATCCTTGCTGGATGGGCCGAGCGTGTTGTGGGCGCTTGGCGGCAGTGTGGCGCAGGCTGTTTTTGATGGCGGGCGGAATCAGGCCCGGACCGACCAGGCTGCAGCCGCGCGTGATGCCGCCGCCCAGAACTACCAGTCCACCGTGCTGCGCGCGATGCAGGAGGTTGAAGATGGCTTGTCGGGTCTGAATGCACTGGCAACGGCCAGAGCCCAGTCGCAAGCGGCGATAGGCAGTGCCGGGAAGGTGCTTGACATCGCCAACGAGCGATACGCCGGGGGTGTGATCACCTATCTCGATGTGGTCACAGCACAGCAGAACCTTTTGTCCAACCAGCGTCAGGCAGCCCAACTGAAAGCGCAGCAGTTGCAGAGCACAGCCTATCTCATCAAGGCTTTGGGTGGTGGCTGGGGGGAGCCTGCATATTCATCTGCAATTTCATTCCTTGGTGCCGAGCAGGGCCCTCGATAGAGTCGCTGCTCAGTGATGGATCAGCAGGCGGACACGGTGTTCCTTGGCCACACGAAACTTGAATCGAGTTGGTTGAGGTGAATCAGGATGATGTTGCAGGCAGACGGCCTGGCACTCGAAAGAGGTCAGCGACAACTGTTTTCCGATTTGAACTTGTGTGTTCGGTCCGGGCAGGCGTTGCGCGTGGTCGGCCCCAACGGGGCAGGCAAGACCAGTCTGTTGCGCGTCTTGTCCGGCTTGCTTCCGCCCAGCGCCGGTTGTGTGCAGTGGCGGGGCAAACCGTTGTCATCAGACCGTAGCCGGCTACACGGCGAGCTGTTGTATGCCGGGCATCAGAGTGGCATCAAGGATGACTTGAGTGCCATTGAGAACGTGCGCTTCGGCGCCGCGCTGCGGGGCCGTCGCTGCAACGAGTCGCAGGCCAGGGCTGCCCTGTCTGAGGCAGGTCTGGGAGGGCGTGTTCGGCAGGCGGCCGGCTTGCTCTCGCAGGGGCAGCGACGCCGGGTGCTGCTGGCGCAGTTGCTGGTGCAGCCCGTGCCGGCCCTGGCCGTTCTGGATGAGCCATTCAATGCGCTTGACCAAGGCGCTGTGCAATGGCTGACGGGCGTGCTGCATGACTTGCTGGATGCCGGAGGCGTTGTGGTCTACACCACCCATCAAAACGCGACCTTGCGTGCGGGTGCCGAGCAGAGCCTGGTGTTGCGAGGTGGGACATGAGTGGCCATCTCATATGGGCTGTATTCCAGCGCGATGTGTTGCTGGCCTACCGGCGGCGTGCGGACGTGCTCATGACGCTGGCCTTCTTTGTCCTGACCTGTGTCCTGTTTCCATTGGGTGTGGGGCCGGAACCGTCTTTGCTGCACCAGTTGGCTCCGGGTGTCTTGTGGGTGGCGGCCCTGCTGTCGACCTTGTTGTCACTGGGGCGGCTGTTTGCCCAGGACAACATGGACGGCACCCTTGACCAGATGGTGCTGGCAGTGATGCCGCTGTTCTGGGTGGTGCTGAGCAAGGTGGCTGCCCACTGGGTGCTGGCGGGCTTGCCCCTGGTGTTGCTGTCACCCTTGATGGGGGTGCAGTTTGGCCTGGATGGACGGGAGATCGGCGTGCTGATGGGCACCTTGGCACTTGGCACGCCATTGCTGAGCCTGATCGGGGCCATCGGCGCGGCGCTCACTGCTGCGGCGCGAGGGGGCAGCGTGCTGTTGGCCTTGCTGGTGTTGCCGCTCTACGTCCCCGTTCTGATCTTTGGTGCGGGCGCCGTTGGTGCCCAGTCGTCGCCCCATGGTGCGCAAGCTCATCTGCAACTGCTGGGCGGGCTGCTGCTGGTAGCGCTGGTCCTGGCGCCCTTGGCTTCCGCCGCTGCCTTGCGCATTGCGCTTGAATGAAGGAAGGATGCACAGCATGAGCCGCTTGTTTCAACTGGCATCACCCCAACGGTTTTTTCCCTTGGCCGAGCGTGTGACGGGCCCTCTGCTGGGGCTGGCCTTGCTGCTGGTGCTGGCTGGGCTGTATGTGGGCTTGTTCATGGCTCCCACGGACTTTCAGCAAGGCGAGGCTTACCGCATCATCTTCGTGCATGTGCCGGCCGCATGGATGTCGATGTTCATCTACCTTGTCATGGCATTTTGGTCGGTGGTCGGGTGGGTATTCAACACGCGTCTGTCTTCGATGCTGGCGCGTGCACTGGCACCCACTGGCGCCTTGTTCACAGCCTTGGCTTTGTGGACAGGTGCCTTGTGGGGCAAGCCTACATGGGGGGCGTGGTGGGTGTGGGATGCCCGTCTGACGTCCGAGCTGATCCTGCTGTTCCTCTATATCGGCTTTCTCGCGCTCCAGGCATCGATCGATGATCCACGTCAGGGTGACCGCGCCGGTGCCGTGCTGGCCCTGGTGGGCGTGGTGAACGTGCCGGTCATCTATTTCTCCGTGCAGTGGTGGAACACCTTGCACCAGGGGGCTTCGATCAGTTTGCGCAGCGCCCCGACCATGGCCGTCACGATGCTGGTCGGCATGCTGCTGGTGGCGCTGGGTTTCTGGGCTTATGCCGCAGGTGTGGCCTTGCTGAGGCTGCAGACCATCGTGCTGCGGCGTGAAGCCCATGCCAGATGGGTGAACGATCTGGACGAGGTGGCTGCATGAACTGGAGCAACTGGCAGGCCTTCTGGGCCATGGGTGGCTACGGCCTGTATGTGTGGGGTTCGCTCGGGGTGAGCTTGCTGGCACTCGTTGTGGAGTGGGGCCTGACCTGGCAGGGGCGTGCACATGCACGCCGTGCCCTGAGGGGGGAGCCATGACGCCCAGACGCAAGCGCTTGGTGGGGGCTGTCGCGGCGCTGTCTGTGCTCGGTGCGGGGGCCTGGCTGGTGTTGTCAGCTTTCGAAAAGAACATGGTGTTCTTCCTGACACCCACACAGGTTGCGGCAGGCGACGCGCCGCAGGGGCGTTTGTTCCGTCTGGGGGGCATGGTCGAGCGCGGCAGCCTTCAGCGCGGGGCAGATGGCTTGCGTGTGGCCTTTGTCGTGACCGATCTGCACCAGCGCATTGCGGTTCGATACACCGGGCTGCTGCCAGACCTGTTCAAGGAGGGCAAGGGTGTGGTGACCCAGGGGCGTCTGGTGTCAGGCGGGGTATTTGAAGCCGAAGAAGTGCTGGCCAAGCACGATGAAAACTACATGCCGCCCGAGGCCGCCTATGCCTTGCAACAAGGCGCCAGCCGGGCGGCTGCGAGGCAAGGAGCCCAACCATGATCCCCGAGTTGGGTAACCTGTCCCTGATCCTGGCCTTGATCCTGTCGGTGCTGCAGGGTGGCTTGTCTCTGTATGGCGCGCAGCGTGGTGAGGTGGCCTGGATGAGTCTGGCCAGGCCTCTGGCATGCGGACAATGCCTGTTTGTGGCGCTGTCGTTCGGCGCCCTGGTGTGTTCGTTTGTTGCGAATGACTTCTCTGTGCTCTATGTCGCAAGCCATGCCAACAGCTTGCTGCCCTGGCCTTTCCGCGTGGCCGCAACCTGGGGGGGGCACGAAGGTTCGCTGCTGCTGTGGCAACTGATGTTGTCCAGTTGGGCGCTTGCGGTAGCGTGGCGTAGTGCGGCATGGCCTGCGCCAACCCGGGCGCGGGTACTGGGGGTCCTCGGGTTGATTGGTGTGGGCTTTCTGAGCTTCACCTTGTTCACCTCGAACCCATTCGAGCGTCTGCTGCCTGTGCCGCCGGACGGGCAGGATCTGAATCCCTTGCTGCAGGACCCGGGGATGATCTTCCACCCCCCTCTGCTGTACATGGGCTATGTGGGGTTTTCCGTTGCCTTTGCGATGGCCGTGACAGCCCTGTTGTCTGGCGAGCTGGATGCAGACTGGGCCAAGTGGGGGCGCCCCTGGACGCTGGCGGCATGGGTATGCCTCACGCTGGGCATTTTGCTGGGGAGCTTCTGGGCCTACTACGAACTCGGCTGGGGCGGCTGGTGGTTCTGGGATGCGGTGGAGAACGCTTCTTTCATGCCCTGGTTGGTCGGCACGGCGCTGCTGCATTCGCTGGCGGTCACCGAGAAGCGCGGCACGTTCAGGAGCTGGACGGTGCTGCTGGCCATCCTGGCGTTCTCGCTGTCCCTGCTGGGCACCTTCCTGGTTCGCTCCGGCGTGCTGTCGTCGGTCCATGCCTTTGCGTCGGATCCGAAGCGGGGCGTTTACATCCTGGTGTTCCTGCTGATTGTCATTGGTGGCAGCCTCGGCCTGTATGCCTGGCGTGCGCCAAGGCTCGCCCCCGGTGCCCGCTACGGTCTGCTGTCGAGGGAATCGCTCCTTTTGCTCAACAACGTGTTCCTGCTGGTGACGACAGGCACGGTTTTGCTGGGGACACTGTATCCGCTCGCTGTGGAGGTGTTGGGCTTGGGGCGCATCTCGGTTGGCCCACCCTATTTCGAGTCGGTATTCCTGCCATTGATGGTGCCCGTGCTGATGTTGCTGGGGTTGGGGCCATTTGTGGCCTGGAAGCGGGCGCGCGTGGCGCCCCTGTGGCGTCGGGTGGAGGGGGCTTTCTGGGTTGCTCTGGCCTGTGCTGCGGGTGTCGTGCTGGCACGCAAGACCTCGCCTGGTGTGGCCGCCGGTTTGTGGCTGGCTGCGTGGATCATCTCGGCCAGCATCTGGCATGCCTGGCAGCGGCTCCACGCCCAATCACCGCGGGCCATTCCCTTGTCGTTCTGGGGCATGGTGGTGGCGCATGTGGGGGTAGGGGTGTTTGTGCTGGGTGTGACCATGGTCAAAGGGCTTGACCATGGTCAAGATGGCAGCCTGGCAGTGGGCGAGAGTGTCTCGGCTGGGGGCTACACCTTCCGATTCGCTGATCTTCAGAAGCAGCAAGGCCCGAACTACGTCGCAGCACGAGCCCGATTCGAGGTGACCCAGGTCGGGCACCCGCGCATCACCCTGTTTCCGGAGAAGCGGCTGTACCTCGTGCAGCGCATGCCCATGACCGAGGCGGCCATTGACCGCGGTGTCTTCCGCGATCTGTATGTGTCGATCGGTGAGGCCTCGCCCGATGGGCGCTGGGGCGTCCGGGTTCAGGTGAAGCCCTTCATGGGCTGGGTGTGGGTGGCCTGTCTGTTGATAGCCCTTGGCGGGGTGCTGGCTGCGGCCGATCGCCGTTATCGACGCGAGCGCCATGAGTGAGACCAAACCATGATCAAACGTTATCTTCTTCCGTTGCTGTTTTTTGTTGCCGTCGCCTTCACGTTGGGCATCGGCTTGTGGCGTGAGCCCCAGGCCGCCGTGCCTTCTCCGCTGGTTGGCAAGGCTGCACCCGCCTTCAGCCTGAGTTTGCTGGATGACCCCGCCAGGCAATTCACGCCCCAGCAGATGAAGGGCCAGGTGTGGTTGCTCAATGTCTGGGCATCGTGGTGTACATCCTGTCGCAAGGAGCACCCCTTGTTGCTTGAGCTGGCGCAAAAGCGGGTGTTGCCCATCGTGGGCTTCAACTATCAGGACCAGCGTGATGCGGGTCGGCAGTGGCTGCAGACCCATGGCAACCCATACCAGCTGACGGTGTTCGATGCCGATGGCCGCGTCGGCATGGACTACGGGGTGTATGGGGTGCCAGAGACATTTCTGATCGACAAGCAGGGGCGCATTCGCTACCGACAGCCTGGTGTGATCACCGAGGACGAACTGAACAAAACCCTGTTGCCTCTGATACGGGAGCTGCAGCGTGGTTAAGGCTGTGATGCGCTGGGTGCGTGGCGCACTGCTTGGGGTGTGGGCGCCGCTTGTGCTGGCACAGGCTGCAGCGCCACAGGGGCTGCTTGACGAGCACGTGAACCGACTGACCTCGGAGTTGCGGTGCCTGGTCTGTCAGAACCAGACCGTGGCGGACTCTCAGGCCGAACTGGCCGTGCAGTTGAAGCTGGTCGTACGGCAGCAGCTTGCGCAGGGGGCAACTGACCAGCAGGTCATTGATTTCATGGTCGCCCGTTACGGTGACTTCATCCTGTATAGACCGCCAGTCAACCGCGTCACGTGGCTGTTGTGGACCGGACCAGCGCTGTTGCTGCTGCTGGGGCTCGCGCTCTATGCGGCCACGCTGCGCGGGCGCGGAACAGTCGAAGACAAGGCGGGTGTGTCATGAGTCCCTTGATCTGGTGGTCTGTGCCGCTGGTGGTGGTGGCTGTTCTGTGGGTGGTGTGGCCCCTGCGGCAGCAGGCCCGCCTGGCAGCGGCTGTTGGGCAGCCAGCCTCCCATTGGCGCGGGCGTGCGGTGGTGCTGTCGAGTGTGGTGGTGCTGGGGGCTGGTGGCCTGTATGGTTTGCTGGGCAACCCTGGGGCGATAGCGGGCGTCGACGTGGAGGCCGGTATCTCGCCGGCGCTCTCAAGCGCGCCGCCAGCCAATGTCGATCAGGCGCAGATAGAGGCCATGGTGGCCAGGCTGGCACAGCGCCTGGCTGCTCAGCCCGATGACGCAGACGGCTGGCGCATGCTGGCTCGCTCATATGACAACCTCGGGCGCTTCCGCGAAGCGGTGGGGGCCTATCAGCAGTTGATCCAGCGTCGGCCGAACGATCCCGACGTGCTGACGGACTACGCCGTGAGCCTGGGAATGGCTCAAGGCCAGACCTTGAGTGGCGAACCGGAGGCCCTGCTGGCGCGTGCGTTGATGATCAAGCCAGATCATGTTCAGGCCTTGGCGCTGTCTGGCAGCGCGGCGTTCGAGCGTCACGATTACGACGCAGCCATACGCCAGTGGGACAAGCTGCTGAGCATGGTGCCGCCGGGAGATGAGGTGTGGCAAACCATCGAGCAAAACATCAACAAGGCACGGGCCTGGAAGCAAGGCAGTGGGACAGGGGGCACCCGATGAAGCAGCTGGCATGGTGTGCGCTGCTGTGTCTCATGCAGAGCGTGAGCTGGGCGGGCTGCTTGACTGGGTCGCTGTTGCCGACGGGGTGGCGACATGATCCACATGCTGGTCAGGCAGCCATTCCTGCGGGACAGGTCGTGCTGGGGACGGACAACGGCTATGCGGATGAGCGACCTGGATCACCGCAGCAGGTCGCCTCGTTCTGGATCGACCGTACCGAGGTGACCAATGCGCAGTTCTCCGCCTTCGTGCGTGCGACAGGCTATGTGACCGATGCCGAGCGTCGGGGTGGGGCTGCCGTCTTTCACATACCGTCCGAGCGCGAACTCAACAGCCGTGCTGTGGCGTGGTGGCGTGTCGTCAAGGGAGCAGACTGGCGACACCCGGAGGGACCGGGCAGCACCATTGCCCATCGAGAGCGTTACCCGGTGGTCCTGGTGACGCAGGCTGATGCGCTGGCCTATGCCCGTTGGCTGGGCCGTGATCTGCCCACCGAAGCCGAGTGGGAGTATGCGGCCAAGGCTGGCAAACAGGGCCCTCAGCTTGATGCCGCCCCACGTGATGCCCAGGGTCACCCTGCCGCGAATTACTGGCAAGGCAGCTTCCCGGTGCTGGATCTGGCGGAGGACGGGCATGCCGGCCTGGCGCCGGTCGGCTGCTATGCGCCCAATGCTTTTGGGCTGTACGACGTGATCGGCAACGCCTGGGAGTGGACGCGAGATGTCTACAGCGGACCACATCAGTCGCACGCCAATGGCGATCCGTCCGTACTCAGGTCGCCCCCCGTGGCGACCCAACCCAGGGTGGTGATCAAGGGGGGCTCCTACCTGTGCTCACCCGACTATTGCGTGCGCTATCGCGCTGCTGCGCGCGAATCCCAGGAGCCGGACATGCCGACATCGCATGTGGGCTTCCGCACTGTCTCTCGACCTTGAAACAACACCAGGATGTGTGAAACCATGACCCAGCCCTCAACCCATATCCGTTTGCGATACCTCACCGCGTGCGTGGGCGCAGCGCTGATGGCGTCAGCGCTGCATGCAGAGCCGACAGCAGCCCGGCCGGCCCGCCCGAACGTCCTCCTCATCGTGGCCGATGACCTCGGCTTTTCCGACATTGGTGCCTTTGGTGGGGAAATCAGCACGCCCCATCTCGACGCGCTGGCCAGGGAGGGCCTGCGTCTGACCGACTTCCACACGGCGGCGACTTGTTCGCCAACCCGGTCGATGTTGCTGTCGGGTGTGGACCACCACGTTGCCGGCATCGGCAGCATGGCCGAGTTGACGGTGCCGGAGCAACGGGGCAAGCCCGGCTATGAGGGCTATCTGAATGACCGGGTGGTGGCCTTTCCCGCTTTGCTGCGTGAGGCGGGCTATCACACCTACATGGCGGGCAAGTGGCATCTCGGCCTGACAGAGGGTCGCAGTCCGACCGCACGGGGGTTCGAGCGATCTTTCGCGCTGCTGCGTGGCGCAGACGACCATGTGGCCCAGCCCTGGAACACCCGTGTCGACCCGGCCCAACCCTATTACCGAGAAGATGGCCGCTTGACCGTGGTGCCGCCGGATTTTTATTCGTCCAACTACTATGGGGACAAGCTGGTGTCCTATCTCAAGGCAGGTCAGGGTGATGGGCAGCCCTTCTTTGCGTACCTGGCCTTCACCGCACCCCATTGGCCCTTGCAGGCGCCACAGGATGTGATTGCCAAGTACGCACACCGCTATGACAAGGGCTACGACGCTTTGCGCGAAGAGCGGCTGGCTCGACAGAAGGCTTTGGGCATCCTGCCCAAGGACCTCCAGCCTGCCGAAGCCCGCCCGTTCTGGCCCAAATGGTCAGCGCTGACAGACAGCCAGCGGCAGCAGGAGGCGCGCCGCATGGAAATTTACGCAGCCATGGTGGACGTGCTCGATCAGAACGTGGGCAAGGTGGTGCGCTACCTGAAGGAAACGGGACAGTACGACAACACGGTCATCATCTTCATGTCCGATAACGGTGCCGAGGGCGCCTATGTAGGGGGCAATCCGAGTCAGGTTCCCCGCGACAACAGCCTCGCCAACCTGGGCAAGGCCAGCTCCTATGTGTCCTACGGGCCTGGGTGGGCGCAGGTCAGTGCCTTGCCATTCAACATGTTCAAAGGCTACAGCTATGAAGGGGGCACCACGGTGCCGGCCATCATCCGCTACCCGGCACACCTGGGTGCCGGCCAGGTGTCGACCGCATCAGGTCATGTGACCGACGTGGCGCCGACACTGCTGCAACTGGCCGGTGTCAGCTATCCCGGCTCGCGCGACGGGCACGACCTGGCACCACTGCAGGGCGTATCGCTGCTGCCCTTCCTGTCCGGTCGCCAGAGCACGGTGCATGATCGCTTTGACAAAGGGTGGGAGCTGTTCGGGCAGAAGGCCTATCGGCAAGGCGAGTGGAAGATTGTTTACTCGGTTCCCCCGTACGGACCGGGCCGATGGCAGCTGTTCAATCTGAAGACGGATCGAGCCGAGCAACATGATGTGGCCGGCCAATACCCACAGCGTCTGGCGGAGTTGAAGGCCGCCTATGCTGCGTATGTTCACCGAAATGGGGTGCAGGAAGTGCCGCAACTGGCAGAGCGCATCAGTCAACGCTACGGAAGCAGCAAGTACTACGAGACCCTGGAGTGAGGGCGAGGTTTCAGCGTGCCAGCGCAAGCCTCACGCTGAAGCCCAGCAGGGTGATGCCTGCCAGCCGCTGCAGCCAGACACCGATCCGGGTGTGGCGGTTGAGCCGCCCTGCCAGCTGATGGGTCAGCAGCACGATGACCGTGCAGTAGGCCCCTGTCAGCGTGGCGATGGTGACCGCCATGAACGCAAAGGTCAGCCCGGTGGGGTGCTGCGCCGGGTCTACAAACAAGGGGAAAAAGGCCATGTAGAACACGATGGCCTTGGGGTTGAGCAGGGTGATGATGAGCGCCTGCCGGAAGTAGTGATGCGGCTGCATGGTCAGCACGGGCCCCGAACCGGCCTGGGTGCGCAGCATCAGCCATCCCATCCAGGCCAGATAGGCAGCCCCAAGCCACTGCACGCCATGAAACAGCGTCGGTGAAGCGCGCAATACCGCAGCCAGGCCCGCCACCGCCGTCCACATCAGGACCTGATCACCACAAATGAGACCGATACCGGCGGCCATGCCGGCACGGCGCCCACCTTGGCCGGTCGCCGTGATCAGGGCCAGATTGCCTGGCCCGGGTACACAAAGAAACAGGATGACGGCTGCAACGAATGCGCCGTAGTCTGGCACGCCGAACATGGTGACTGGCCGTGAGGTGAATCAGCGGCCATTGTGGCTCAGCATGGCATGCGCTGCCTCAGAACTTCCAGCCGTAGGACACCCCCACGATGGTTTCCTTCAGGCGCACCTGGGCTTCACCGCCGCCAAATGAGTCAGGGATGGACGATTGACCATGGACCGATTTGGAGAAGGCATGGGTGACATGGCCACTCCACTCGGCGTGTTCATCGACCTTCCAGGTGAACCCGGCCGTGAGGTGGTCCTGCACCACCCCCGGTGCCAGGATATTGAAGAAGGTCTGATCCTTGGGCACGGCCTGCGAAGCGTGGCTGTAGCCGGCCCGAAGGGTCAGATTGGGCTGGATGTCATGGCTCACGCCCAGTTTCACGACCCGAACGTCGTTCCAGCCAAAACCAGGGCCATTGGTGGCCCCGAGAGGCTGGCCGTAGACCGTGAGGTTCTGTAGCGGTTGCCCCACCGATTTCACCTCGCTGTACTGGATGACCTGGTAGTCCAGTGCGATCGTCCAGTCCTGGGCGGGTTGGTAGGCTGCACCAACACCGTAGTTCGCCGGGATATCGAAGCTGCCATGGTCGGCAAACAAGCCCTTGTACTTGTCGAATTTGCCGGAGATGGACGACGACCAGGTGGCACCCAGTCGCAGGTCTGGCGTCAGTTGCCCGATCCAGCCTATGCGTGCGCCGATGCCTGTCGATGTGTCGGTTCCGCGGTTGCTGAGGTCTGTGGCAGACGATGAGGCTGATGCAAATGGTTGGATCCCTTGTGCCGAGAAGCGTTGATAGGCCAGGTTCAAGGCCACGCCCACCACGTGGTTGGCCGTGATCTTGTAAGCCAGTGATGGTGACAGGAACAGCTGTTCCAGGTTGACGCCAGCCTTGCCTTGGCCACCCAGCGCTGCAAACGGGTTGTGGTTGTATTGGGTGTTCATGCCGCCGTTGCCATACACGGCGACGCCCAGGCTCCATGCATCAGACAACTGACGGGTGTAGCCAAACTCCGGAATGAAGAAATAGCGACGCCCGTCGCCGCTGTCATGCCCATCCAGCGACGTGCTGCCGTAACTGCTGAGGTCATTGCCTCGGATGTCGGTACTGCGGCTGGGGTTGAACACGTTGAGCCCCACATCCAGTCTGGCACCGGTGAAGGCCGTGCCGGCCGGGTTGGTGGCGGCCGTCAGGCCATCTTGTGGCAAGGCAATGCCGACTCCCGCCATACCCTCTGCCTTCACGCCGTAGCCATGAGAAAAATAGCCGTTGGTTGCGTGTGCGTTGAGTGATGATGTGCCCAGGGTGAGCAGGACCGCAGCATAGGCCGTAGCTGATAGCCGGGTGCGTGGGGCAGTGAGCATGTGTGACCTTCTTGTAAAACTATCTGAAGGCTCTGCACTGTAGACATCGCCGGTGTTGGTCCAAACGAAGGCTTGGTCATGAGCTTATGCTGCGCTGTGTGGTCTGCTCCGAATCGGCACAATCGGGCATCATCCTTTGCCAGAAAGGTCTTATTGCATGCGCTACACCACCTTGATTTCGGCCGCGTCCCTGCGCAGCTTGTTGGCGACAGATGCGGATGTCTTGCTTGTGGACTGCACCGCCGATCTGGCCCGACCCGAAACGGGTGGGGCGCAGTTTCTGGCGGCCCACATTCCGACTGCCATCCATGCCGATCTCGAACACGACCTCAGTGTGCATGGGGATACGCCGGCGGCATCCGGCGGGCGGCATCCGCTGCCTGCACGGGAAGCTGTGGCGCAATGGGCTTCATCCGTGGGGCTGAAGGCTGAACAGCAAGTGGTGGTTTATGACCGTAATGGCCTCAACTTCTGTGTGCGTCTGTGGTGGATGCTCAAGTGGATGGGCCACGACCATGTAGCCGTGCTGGACGGCGGCCTGGCCGCCTGGCAGGCGGCAGGCGGTGCACTGGAGGCTGGTCCGGCGCGAGGGCGACCTGCTGGCGATGCCGACTTGCTGCGCCCGTCACTGCGGGTTCTGACTACGGTCGATCAGGTTCACCTGGCACTGGCTTCGCCTGCCCAGACGTTGATCGATGCCCGGGCCACCCCGCGCTACAAGGGCGAAGTCGAGCCATTGGACCCGGTGGCGGGCCACATCCCGGGCGCCCTGAATCGCCCCTTTGCGAGCAACCTGGATGAGCACGGTTTCTTTAAGGAGCCGGCGCAGCTTCGTGCCGAGTTTGAAGCCTTGCTGAAGGGGCGGGACCCCGCTTCGGTGGTGCATTACTGTGGCAGCGGCGTGAGCGCTCTGCCCAATCTGTTGGCCATGGAAGTGGCTGGATTTGCCCCGACGGCCTTGTTCGCAGGCAGTTGGAGCGAATGGTGTCGCGAGCCATCGCGCCCCGTTGAAAAGGGCTGAGCCCCCCCACGCGCTTATCTGATTTGCGCATGTCATGCATCGCCCTGCGCCGTGATGCATAAAGATGGATGATTTGCTTCGTTCCTTCATGAAGGGCTGATTTCTAGACTGCTTCCAACTTGTCATGACGAGTTGAGAAGTGAGTTCCACAGCCCCCATCACCCCCTTTGACGACGCCCCGCTGTATGAGCGGATCAGAGATGCCTTGCGAGAGGCCATCCTCGGTGGGCAGTTCCAGCCCGGCGACCGTGTGCCGTCCGAAAGCGAACTGCGCACGCGCTATGCCGCCAGCCGGATCACGGTGCGCCATGCACTGTCTGGACTGCAGCAAGAAGGCCTGATCTACACCCTGCAGGGCAAAGGCAGCTTTGTGTCTCGGCCGAAGGCCTTTCAGCACATCTCTGCGCTGGAGGGCTTTGCCGAGCACATGGGCCAGCACGGCTATGCGGTTCACAACCGGGTATTGGCCTTGCGCGATGTGTTGCCTGATGCCGATGTGGCCGATCGTCTGGGCTTGCCCAGCGGTGCGCTGGCTACCGAAATCATCCGGGTGCGCTTGCTCAATCGCGATCCGGTTTCTTTCGAGCAGACATGGGTGCCCGAATCCGTCGGCAGGCAGCTGGCACAGGCGGATCTGCATGCCCGCGACATCTTCCTGATTCTCGAAAACGACTGCGGCATCTCGCTCGGTCACGCCGATCTGGCTCTGGATGCGGTTGCCGCGCTAGACCCGGTTGCCGCGGCATTGCAGATCCCGCAGGGCAGCCCGGTGCTGCGCGTCGAGCGGCTCACGCATGACGCTACAGGCAAGCCAGTGGACTACGAATTCCTTTATTTCAAAGGCGATGCCTTTCAGTACCGGCTTCGGATTGACCGGCATCGCACCCTGGAGTGACTTATGCAAACCATTGAACATGAATACGACATCGTGGTGGTCGGGGGCGGCACGGCCGGCCCGATGGCTGCCATCAAGGCCAAGGAAGCCAATCCGAAACTGCGTGTATTGCTGCTCGACAAGGCGCACGTCAAGCGCAGCGGCTGCATCTCGATGGGGATGGACGGGTTGAACAACGCTGTGTTGCCAGGGCATGCGACCCCTGAGCAGTACACGAAGGAAATCACCATCGCCAATGATGGGATCGTCAACCAGTCGACGGTGTATGCCTATGCACGCCACAGTGCCAGCACCATCGAGCAGCTGGACCAATGGGGGGTCAAGTTCGAGAAGGATGCCACGGGCGACTATGCGGTGAAAAAGGTGCACCACATGGGGACCTATGTGTTGCCCATGCCTGAAGGACACGATGTCAAGAAGGTGCTGTATCGGCAGCTCAAGCGGCATCGTGTCGACATCACCAACCGCATCATTGCCACGCGCCTGCTCAAGGCCGGCGACGGCAGTGTCAATGGGGTCATGGGCTTTGACAGCCGCACGGCGGATTTCCACGTGGTGAGGGCCAAGGCCGTGATCCTGGCTTGCGGCGCTGCCGGGCGACTGGGCCTGCCTGCATCCGGCTACCTGATGGGGACCTACGAGAACCCGACCAATGCCGGTGACGGCTATGTCATGGCCTATCACGCTGGTGCAGAACTGGCGAATCTGGAGTGCTATCAGATCAACCCGTTGATCAAGGACTACAACGGGCCAGCCTGCGCCTACGTGACCGGCCCTCTGGGTGGTTACACGGCCAACGCAGACGGCGAACGCTTCATCGAGTGCGACTACTGGAGTGGCCAGATGATGCTGGAGTTCTACCAGGAGCTTCAGGGGGGCAAGGGGCCGGTGTTCCTCAAGCTGGACCACCTGGCTGAGGAGACCATCCAGACGATCGAGACCATTCTCCATGGCAATGAGCGGCCCAGTCGCGGGCAGTTCCATGCTGGGCGCGGCACCGATTACCGCCGTGACATGGTTGAGATGCACATCTCCGAAATCGGCTTTTGCAGCGGCCACAGCGCATCAGGCGTGCATGTGAACGAACATGCCGAGACCACCGTGCCGGGGCTCTATGCAGCCGGTGACATGGCAGCCGTACCTCACAACTACATGCTGGGTGCCTTCACCTATGGCTGGTTTGCCGGGGTACGGGCAGCAGAGCGGGCCAGTGCGCAAGCCCTGAGTGCGGTGGATGCCGAGCAGGTCGAGGCGGAGAAGCGTCGCGTGTATGCGCCCTTGCTGCGCGAGCATGGCTTGCCGCCTGCTCAGGTCGAATACAAGCTGCGGCGCTTCGTGAACGACTACCTGCAGCCGCCGAAAGTCACGCGCAAGTACGAGCTGGGCCTCAAGCGGTTTGAAGAGATCGGAGAGGACATCGGGCAACTGCATGCCCGCGATGCACACGAGCTGATGCGCGCCATGGAAGTGGCCGTGATCCGTGACTGCGCCGAGATGGCCGCGCGTGCATCGCTGTTCAGAACAGAAAGCCGCTGGGGGCTGTACCACCTGCGGACGGAGTTCCCCGAGCGCAACGATGCCGAGTGGTTCTGTCATGCCCATCTGAAGAAGGGCGACAACGGCGCCATGCAGCACTTCAAGCGTGAGGTTGAGCCCTACATCGTGCCCATCGAGGACGAAGAAATGCACGCCTACGACCGCCTGCGCATCCAGGCCGGTCGACAGGCACCAGAGGCCCAGGCGGCCTGAAGAAGGAGTTGTTCGATGTCATTTGCACCTGGCTCAGTCATCCAGATCACCGATGCGGCCGTGACCGTCGATCTGGAGCGCTGCATCGCCCACAAGGGCTGCACGGTCTGTATCGATGTCTGCCCGATGGACGTGCTGGCCATCAACCCGGACACAGGCAAGG
The DNA here is from genome assembly GCF_041909175.1 of Aquabacterium sp. Classification (GTDB taxonomy): domain Bacteria; phylum Pseudomonadota; class Gammaproteobacteria; order Burkholderiales; family Burkholderiaceae_C; genus Aquabacterium. The sequence continues at coordinate 42,615 of NZ_JAYRDZ010000008.1, forward strand.
CCTACATGAAGCATGACGAATGCTGGTATTGCCTGCCCTGTCAAAAGGACTGCCCCACCGGCGCCATTCAGGTTGCCATTCCCTATCTTGTGCGTTGAGGAGTACTTTGTTCATGTCCATCAAACTGATCCGTTCCGCCACCCTGGCTCTGGGTGCGATTTCACTGGCGCTGGCCGCGCAGGCCGAGACCATTCGGCTGGCCATTGGCACCCAGGACACCACCATCAACTGCGCCACAGGCGGCTTGCTGATTCGCGAGTTGAAGTTGCTCGACAAATACCTGCCGCATGATGGCAAGTACAAAGGCGTGACCTATGACGTGCAATGGAAAAACTTCACCTCAGGGGCGCCGCTGACCAATGAGATGCTGGCCGACAAGCTGGACATCGGGTCGATGGCCGAGTTCCCCGGGGCCGCCAACGGCGCAGCTTTCCAGAAGGCGGGCAAGAAGAGTGTGTTTGTGACGGTGCTGTCCGGTAGCACGCTGGGCAGTGGCAATGGCATTGTCGTGCCAAAGGACTCGCCTGTGACGTCGTTGTCGGAGTTGCGGGGCAAGACGATCTCGGTGCCGTTTGCCTCTGCTGCACACGGCATGTTGCTGCGTGCACTGAAGGCCCAGGGGCTGGATCCCGCCAAGGACGTCAACATCATCTCTCAGGCGCCTGAAGTAGCCGGCCCGGCGCTGCAGGCCGACAAGATCGATGCACACGCCGACTTCGTGCCTTTTGCCGAGGCCTTCCCGTATCGGGGGTATGCGCGCAAGATTTACGACGGTGCCCAGTCCCGTACGCCGACCTTCCATGGCACCCTCATCAACAGCGACTTCGGGCGCAAGTACCCCGAGGTGGTGATTGCCTTCCTGCGTGCATCCATCGAGGCGGATCGCATCATGGCCAGCGATCCGGAGAAGTACAGCGAGCTGATTGAAAAGGTCACAGGTATCGAAGCGCCGGTGAGCTACCTGTTCCACGGACCGCTGGGCTTGCAAACCCGTGAGCACGCGTTCCTGCCTGCCTACCGCCAGGCCCTGCAGACCGCCATCGATACCTTGCGCTTGCTGCGTCGCACCGACACCACCCTGGACGCTGGCGCCCTCATTGACGACAGCTACATCCGTGCCGCCTATCGGCAGTCCGGTTTGAATTACGACGCGGCGTTGAAGGCCTCGGGGGCTGAGGTCTTCAAGGGCCGTGATGCGGTCACAGGCAAGCCCATCACGGATACCCGCCACCTGGCTGGCATCTGGGTGAAGGGCGAAGCCAAGGTGCGTCACTACGCGTCGGTCAATGAGGCGGTCGGTGACCTGGCCCGTCTTGAAAAGAGTGGCAAGACAGCGCGTGCACTGTATGTGCACGACCTGATCCACCACATCAAGCTGCTGGGGAGCCTGGCCTGGTACACCGTGGATGCCAAGGGTGACGTCAGCGCCTTCCTGCAAAAGGATGCTGCTGTGGCGTACGCGGCGGCCAACAAGGGGCGTGTCGTCGACTTCAACGGGCTGCGCCAGAGCCTGGCCGGGAAGTGAGCATGAAGCCGTCACACGATCGCTTGTTGCGATGGGGCGTGCAGGCCGCTTCATTGCTGGTGTGTGTCTGGACCTGGCACCTGTTGTCGAGCCGGCACGCCAACCTGGGCTTCGTCACCTTTGCCAATGTGCCTGATCCGACTGAGGTGGCCGAGTCCGTGGGCGAGTTGCTGGCCTCACCCAAGGTGTGGTTGCACCTGTCGAGCAGCCTGTTTCGGGTGGGGGCCGGCTTTGCCCTTGCCGCACTCATTGGCGTTGGGCTGGGCTTGTTGATCGGGCGAGCAACCTGGGTCAGGCTGGCATTGCTGCCGCCACTGGAGGTGGCACGGCCCATTCCGGCTGTCGCCTGGATCCCCTTGGCCATCCTGATGTTCCCCTCATCGGAGGGCAGCATGATCTTCATCACGTTCGTGGGGGCCCTGTTCCCGATCTTGCTCAACACCATCCATGGGGTGAATGGGGTGGATGCCCGGCTGATTGCTTCCGCACGCAGTCTGGGTACCGGGCGCTGGCGTCTGTTCGGCCAGGTCATCCTGCCGGCATCTGCACCCAGCATCGTCACCGGCTTGTCCATCGGCATGGGCACCTGCTGGTTCTGTCTCGTGACGGCGGAGATGATCTCTGGTCAATACGGGATCGGCTACTACACATGGGAGTCCTATACCGTGCAGAACTACGCCAACATCGTGGTGGGCATGCTCGTCATCGGCCTGTTGGGCATGGGCAGCAGTGCCTTGTTGCAGTGGGGCGGGCGACGCCTGATGCCCTGGTACGTGAATCAGGAGGGCCGCGCATGAATGCCGTGCTGCAATCAAGCTGGCAGGCGCAGCCTGCCGCAGAGGGGGCCGGCGAGATCGACATCCGTGGGCTGCGAATCGAGTTGGGCACGGGGGCTCAGCGCTTTGTGGCGCTGGAGGGCATTGACCTGTCCATTCAGCCCGGCGAATTCGTGTGCCTGTTGGGGCCGTCGGGGTGTGGCAAGTCGACCCTGCTGGGCGCCCTGGCTGGCCACCTGCAGCCTGCAGGCGGTCAGGCCTTGCTGGATGGTGCGCCCATCGATGGGCCAGATCCCCGCCGGGGGCTGGTATTTCAGCATCACACGCTGTTTCCCTGGCTCAAGGTGGAAGACAACGTGGCCTATGGCTTGAAGATGCAGGGCGTGCCCCGGCCTGCGCGTCTGGAACAGGCGCGTGCCATGCTCTCTGAAGTGGGGCTGGCGGGGTTCGAGCAGCGCTACCCGCACACCTTGTCCGGCGGCATGCAGCAACGTGTCGAGATCGCCAGGGTGCTGATCAACCGTCCCCGCGTCTTGCTCATGGACGAGCCATTTGGTGCGCTGGATGCGTTGACCCGGCTGAAGATGCAGGAGTTGCTGCTGAGCCTGTGGAGCCATTGGCGCACCACGGTGGTGTTCGTGACCCACGACATCGACGAGGCGCTTTTCCTGGCTGATCGGATTGTTGTGATGAGCCCGCGGCCGGGCCGCATCGTTGAAGAGTTGCATGTGCCGGCAGAGCGCCCGCGGCGTCAGGACTGGCTGACCAGTTCGACCTTCAGCGCGCTGAAACGCCGCTGCCTGGCGCTGTTGAGTGACACAGGGGGCGCCTTGCCCCTCGAACGACTGGACCCTGTCAAGGGTCTGAAGACCTGAGAGTGACTGAATGACTGCCCAATTGCTGCCAACCGAAGCCCCGCCTGATGCGCAGGCTGATCCCGAACTGTTTGCCTTGTGGCCGCGTCTGCATGCTGAAGATCCGGCGATGCGTCGCCTGGCTTTGTCTGAACTGGCGGAGGGGGAAAATGACGCACACGCACCGTGGCTGATCCGGGCCTTGTCTGATCCCGATGAACGTGTACGACAGGAAGTAGCCGCTGCGCTGGCGTACTGGGAACTGCCGGATGTGATCCATGCGCTTGTCGCCAGTCTGAGTGACCCATCCGAACAGGTGCGTTCTGCTGCGGCCATCAGCCTTGCCGAGATCAAGCAGCCCGCCAGTGGGGCCTTGCTGCTGCCTCGGTTGGAGCGGGCTGAAGGCTTTGTCCTGGCCAGTTTGTTGCACGCCCTGCGCGAACTGCGTCTGCCTGCCAGCCTGGGGGCTGCGCTGCGCGGCGCCGATGATGTCGATGACCGGGTTCGGCTGGCTGCAGTCGGGCTGCTCGGCTGGCTGAAAGATGCCGCTGCATTGCCTGCGCTGGAGCGACTTGCTGCATCAGATCCGGTTGTGGCGGTGCGTCGTGCTGCCGCTGGTGCGTTGGGCCTGGCCCAGGGACACGAGGCGGCCGTCTTGCCGGCGCTGTTGAGTGCCTTGCAAGATGACGCCTGGCAGGTCAGAGAGGAGGCCGCGGCCACACTGGGCAAACTGCGCTTGTCCGACAGTGTCGAGCCACTGGTCGATGCCTTGTCGGACGGGTACTGGCAGGTTCGCCTGATCGCCGCGCGCGCCCTGGGCCGCCTGCGTGACCGCCGCGCCACCGGGCCACTGGTGCGCCATGCGCTGTCACATGACATGGTCAACCTGCGCAAGGAGGCAGCCATTGCCCTGGGTGAAATCGGGGATGCGGAGGCTTTGCCCGCCTTGCGTATCGCTGCAGAGGACGCCGATCCCGAGGTGCGCAAGATGGCGCGCCTGGCGATGACCCAGATAGCCGCGAAGCACGCGCCAGCATGAGACCCTGTCACGAAGAAGACACCCGCGGCATCACGGACGGAACTCTTTGTGACATGTTGACTCGAACGTTGCCTGAGCCGCTCGGCTGGAGTCATGGCATGACAGAAGTTCAACATCCCCATTCCGCTACCCATGTGGTGTCCGTTCGCGATCTGTCTTTCGGTTTTGCCGAGAGGCAGCCTCGTTTGTTTGATGGGTGGAGCCATGTCTTTTCCCGTGGGCTGACCTGGCTCAAGGGTGGCAACGGCGTGGGCAAAAGCACCTTGCTGAGGTTGCTGGCGGGTACGCAGGATGGGTATGCCGGGCACATTGCCGTGCTCGGGCACGATGAGCGCCAGCAGCCGGCCGACTTCCGCAAGGAGGTCTTCTATTGCGGTGCTGCGGGCATGCCCGTCGGCTACCTCAGTGTGGTGGATTACTTTCTCGTCCTGAAGCAGCTTTACCCGCGTTTCGATGTGGTCGCCTGGCGGCGTCATATCTCTGGCTTCCAGCTGGATCTGCTGCTGAGTTCACCTATTCGGGCGCTGTCTCTTGGCGCCCAGCGCAAGGTGTGGCTGGCGGCGGCCTTGTCGGTCGGCGCGTCGGTGGTGCTGATGGATGATCCGCGCAGCGCTCTGGATCGTCAGTCGACTGCGCACCTGTTGCGCAGCCTGGACGAGTTGGCGCGTCAAGGACAGCAGGCCATCGTCATTGCCAGCCATGAGGACCTGGGTCCGGCTGGCGCCGACGCCCGCGTGGTGGTGCTCGAAGACCAGGCATGAAAAAACGCCAGGCCTGTGAAGGCGCTGGCGTGGCGGGATGGTGTGGGCTGCGGTCAGTACACCCGTTTCTGGCTGCCCACCAGTTTGTGCAGCGATGACACAAGTGCATCGATGTCGCCGCAGTGGTTGTAGAAGGCCAGCGAGGGGCGGACGGTGGCTTCCAGGCCGAAGCGTCTCAGAATCGGTTGGGCGCAGTGGTGCCCGGACCGCACCGCAATCCCATCCTGGTTGAGCGCCGCGCCGACCTCCTCGGTCCGCAGGCCGGGTAGCGTGAAGGACAGCACGGCAGCCTTGTCGGGCGCGGTGCCGATCAATCGCAGTCCGGGCACATCCTTCAGCAGGCGTGTGGCATAGAGCAACAACTGGTGCTCATAGGCCCCAATGGCATCGATACCAAACTGGTTCACGTAGTCGATGGCAGCGCCCAGACCGACTGCGTCCGCGATGTTGCCGGTGCCCGCTTCGAAACGGGCCGGTGCACCGTGGTACTCGGTATGCTCGAAGGTCACATCCTTGATCATGTTGCCGCCGCCTTGCCAGGCGGGCATCTCGTCAAGCAGGGCCTCCTTGCCGTAGAGCACGCCGATGCCGGTCGGCCCGAACACCTTGTGGCCGGAGAACACAAACCAGTCGCAGTCCAGATGGCTCACGTCGGCACGCATGTGCGATACCGACTGGGCTCCGTCAACCAGCACCTTGGCTCCCGCAGCATGCGCCATGTCCACCATCTGCTTGGCCGGTGTGATGGTGCCCAGTGCATTGGATACCTGTGTGAAGGAAACGATGCGGGTACGTGGGCCCAGCAACTTGGCGTACTCGTCCAGGATGACCTGGCCGTCGTCATCGACCGGTATCACGCGCAGTTTGGCGCCGGTCGTGGCACACAGTTGTTGCCACGGCACGATGTTGGCATGGTGCTCCAGATGGCTGACGATGATCTCGTCGCCTGCTCGCAGATGGGCCTGCCCCCAGCTCTTGGCCACCAGGTTGATGGCTTCCGTGGTACCGCGCACGAACACGATTTCGTTGACCGAGCGCGCATTGAGAAACCCTCTGACCTTGTCGCGAGCGGCCTCGTAGGCATCCGTTGCCCGGGCCGCCAGTTCATGGGCCGCACGGTGGATGTTCGAGTTCTCATGCTGATAGAACCACGACAGGCGGTCAATGACCGATTGGGGCTTCTGCGTTGTCGCGGCGTTGTCGAGCCAGATCAGCGGGCGACCATTTACCCGCTCCTGCAGGATGGGGAAGTCGCGGCGGATCAGGTTCACGTCGAACGGCGGCTTGAAGGACTGGATACCTTGCTCGGGCAGCGCATGGACCAGCCCTGGCGTGTGGATGCCCCCTGCCTTGGCGAGCGCCCCGGTGTCGAGGAAATAGAAGCTGGGCACCGACGAGGCCAACGCGTGGCCGCTTGCAGCGGCCTGCTCAAGGTGACGGGGGGAGCCCAGACGAGCCAGGTCGGCATCCGATGGCAAACCCCACTGCGCCGGGTCGATGGTCTGATCTGGCACGGTGGGGACGTCCAACCCCGGCAGGGACTGGGTGCCGATCACATTGGATGGTGCCAGCGGATGAGGGTTGGCTGCGCCACCCAGGTGTGACAGACCCGGCGGCAACCCACCTCCTGTCGACGTGGGGGGCGTGCTGGGCTGGCCAGGCCATGACGAGAAGAACTGGTTGGCCAGTTGCGCCAGTGCCTCGACATCAGGGATGCCCGCTTGGGCGAGTTCAGTTGTACTCATGGTACTTGCCGATTTCGACGTCTTCGAGCACGGCGATGGCATCGTCTGTCAGCACCGCCAGCGAGCAATACAGGGAGACCAGATAGGAGGCGATCGCCTTGTGGTTGATGCCCATGAAGCGCACGGCCAGGCCGGGGCTTTGCTGACCTGGCAGGTCGGGCTGATAGAGCCCCACCACGCCCTGACGGCTTTCACCGGTGCGGATCAGCAGGATCTTGGTCTTGTTGTCCTCGATCTTGATCTTGTCGCAGGGGATCAGCGGGATGCCGCGCCAGGTGATGAACTGGGAACCGAACAGGGATACGGTGGGGGGAGGCACACCGCGGCGGGTGCATTCACGACCGAAGGCTGCAATGGCCAGCGGGTGAGCGAGGAAGAAGCCGGGCTCTTTCCAGACCTTGGTCAGCAGCTCGTCGAGGTCGTCTGGTGTGGGTGCACCTGTGCGGGTCTGGATGTGCTGGTGCGGGGCCACATTGTTGAGCAGGCCATATTCCTTGTTGTTGATGAGCTCGCTTTCCTGGCGTTCCTTGATGGTTTCGATGGTCAGGCGAAGCTGTTCGGAGATCTGGTTGTAGGGCTTCGAGTAAAGGTCCGAGACGCGGGTGTGCACATCGAGCACCGTGTTCACGGCTGACAGCAGGTATTCGCGCGGGTTCTCGATGTAGTCGACAAAGGTCTGCGGCAGGATGCGCTCGTCGCGTCCTGAACAGTCCACGGTGACGCTGGATGCGTCCTTGACCTTGTTGACCCGGTAGATGCCGGCCTCAACCGGGACCCATTGCAAGAGCAGGGTCAGCCAGCGAGGGGTGATCGTGCCCATCTGGGGCACGGTGCGTGTGGCGATGGCGAGCTGTCTCGCGGCGATGTCGCCCAATGCGGTACTTTGTTCTGCGGTGTTGGCCATGAGCCGTTCTCCTATTTCTCAGGACAGTGGGAGGGAAAAGGGGGGCAGGGATCAGCTGTGTCGGTTGAGGGCCTGGCTGACGTTGCTGCCGGGTGGCACGTCGTGGGTGAGCCAGACGTTGCCGCCGATGGTCGAGCCTCGGCCGATCGTGATGCGACCAAGCACCGTGGCGCCGGCGTAGATGACGACGTCGTCTTCGACGATGGGGTGGCGCGGCAGCCCTTTGACGAGGTGCCCTTCGGCATCGGTTGGAAAGCGCTTGGCACCCAGCGTGACGGCCTGATAGAGGCGCACACGCTCGCCGATGACGGTGGTCTCGCCGATCACGACACCAGTGCCGTGGTCGATGAAAAAGGCCGGGCCGATGCGTGCCCCCGGGTGGATGTCGATACCGGTCTGGGAGTGCGCGATGTCGGAGACCAGTCGCGCCAGCACCGTGGCACCGAGCTCGAAGAGCGCATGTGCCAGCCGGTAGTAGATGATGGCCGTCATGCCCGGGTAGCACAGCAGGATTTCCGACACGCTGGTGGCAGCCGGATCACCCTGGTAGGCAGACTGCAGGTCGCTCACCAGCAGGGCCCGGATGGCGGGTAGCCGGGCGGCGAAGTCCCGTGTGATGTCGTGTGCACGCTGAGCCAGCTCGTCTTCGTTGATGGGGTCGGCGTCCGCCGTGAACAGCAGGCCACGGCGGACCTGCTCGGCCAGCAGCACCAGCGTGTGGTTGAGGGTGTCACCGACGTAGTAGTCGATGCTCTCGTCGTTGAGGTCGGCTCGCCCGTAGTGCGTCGGAAAGAGGGCCGCGCTCAGCCCGGCGATCACCAGCCCGAGCTTGTCGCGCGAGGGCATCTCACGAACATGCCCCTTGTGGCGCACGTTGTGGGTCCATTCGCGGGACTTGCGTAATTCCGCCACCACGTGCGCCAGGTTCCAGCTGCGGGGTGTGGCGCCGTCGCGGTATTCGGGGATCCAGTGCGCGTCGTCCCGCGCCGTGATCGGGTAGGTCTCGTTGGCGTTCATGCGTTTTGGGTCGCTCAGGTGGGGTTCTTAATGACCTGAACTCATTATTCGCGTGCGCCCTCATGCTGTATTGGATATAAATGCCGATGGATACTTGCCGGATGCAGAATGCGTTTGGATATGCGAAAGACGCATACCCGGATGAGGGGGCGAGGGCGTCCACGGCTCAAGAACCTGCCCATCCGGTCGAAACTGTGGTCAGTCCTTCAGCCTTTTCTGGTGCCCCATGAGCCACCCTGTCATGTCCCCCCTGCAGTCCGACTTTCAGTGCCACCTGATTGCCAGGCTCGCTGCCCGCGTGGCGGCTGTACCTGTCGCGTGGGTGGGGCTGCACAAAGACAATGAGCTGGTGCTGGCTGGCGGGGTGGGCCTGCCCGAGCGGGACATCGAGCGGTTGATGCTGTTGACGGATCAGGCGCTGGGCACGAGCCTGGCACCCTTGGCGGTGCGCGATGTCTGTGTCGATGACCGCTTTCACGACAGCCCGCTGCTGATGTCGGTGCCCATCTTGCGGGCCTATCTGGGTATCCCGCTTCAGGATGCGGCCGGGCGGGTGTACGGCATGCTGGCCGTGATGGACGGGCCGGCCCGTGATTTTTCAGAAGAGCAGCGTGATGCGCTGCAGGATCTGGCGATGCTGGCGCGCGGCCTGCGGGATTCGACGGCCCGCCTGGAGCAGATGGGGCAGCTGGCGCTGCTCGATACCCTGACCGGTCTGGCCAATCGCACGCAGATGGACCAGGCGCTGGACGTGGAGTTGCGCCACGCGATGCGCAATGGCGAACCTTTCACCGTGCTGATCCTGGACCTCGATGGCTTTGCTGACATCAAGGAGGGCTTCGGTCGGGTGGCCGGTGACGAAGTGCTTTGCGAGGTGGCGCGCCGCCTGCGTGAGCAGGTGCGGTTGGGCGATGTGCTGGCCCGCATCGGCGACGATGAATTTGGCATCGTCATGCGTCATGGCGGCGAAGAGTCGGCCCAGGTGCTGGCGCGGCGCATTGTGCGCTCGGTGACCCAGCCAATTGCCCTGTCCGATGGGGACGAGGTCGGCGTGGGCGTGTCGGTCGGTATGGCCGGCTATGACGACAGCGTCGAGTCGGTTGCCAAGTTGCTCAGCCAGGCCGAGCAGGCCCTGTTCGAAGCCAAACAGGAAAACCGTCGGCGCTGGAAGATGTTTGTCGGCATCCGCTGAGGGGGATGCCGAGGTTCAGCGGAACAGCTTGAGGGTGGTCAGCAGCACCACCGAGGTGAAGCAGGCAAACACCATCAGCATGGTGCCGCCGGCCAGTGAGGCGAGCCCGCCCACGAGCACGGGGCCGATGGCCGAGAGCAGCGTGAAGACAATGGACACGCGTGACACATCTTCAGCCAGGCGTGCCGGGTCGGCGTGCTCTGTGGCGGCGATCAGACCCAGGGTCAGGAAGCCGGTGATGCCACCGCCCAGCAGGAACATCAGCACGGTGAAGAGCTGGCCTGCAGGGGCTGCGATGCTGGCAAACAGCGCACAGATGGCGGTCACCACGGCCGCGCAGGTGGCAGCGGCCCGCATGCCCCAGCTGTCGACGATCCAGCCCAGCAGGAACTGAAGGAACAGCGAGCCCATGCCGAAGACCGACAGCAACCAGGCCGCTTCGCTGCTGTCAAAACCGCGTTCTCGGGCGTAAACAGGGAACACGCCCAGGATGGCGCCTTCGGTGATGCCGCCGATGCCCGCGAGGATGGCACCGAGGGTGATGAAGCGCTTGACCAGCACCCACCAGGACACGCCGGCGCGCATGGCGGGCGTCGGCACGGCGTCGTCACCCAGTTGCACGCCACCAGCCGCCTGAAGCGGCACGGCCGCTGCCAGACTCAGGAGGCCGCCCACCAGAAAGGAGGGCCAGCCGGTGGCGCCGAGCACGGCGATCAGGGCGGGGCCTGTGACTGCGGCAATCGCAATCAGGGTTTCATGGAAGCCGACGATGCGGCCGCGCCCCTCTTCCGGCATGATGCCGAAGAGCCAGGTTTCATTGCCGATCCAGCGAAAGCCCATGCCGAAGCCGCAGGCGGCTGCAGGCACGGCCCACCACGTCACCGGCAGTGCCGGCGTGAGCATCAGGGCCAGGGCGCTGAGCACCACACCCACCAGCACGGTGCGGCTGTGGTGCAGGCGGCGCACGGCCATTGGGGCGAGCAACAGGCCCGCGAGCATGCCCAGCCACAGGGCCGAGCTGATGACCCCGATCTGCCAGGCTGGCAGACCGCGGGCTTCCAGGGCCAGCGGGTAGAGCGAAAAACCGATGCCGTATTGGCCGATCTGAGAGAAGGTGGAGACCAGATTGAGGGCCACCACGCCACGCCAACGCTGGCGCGTGTCGGGCGCGAGATGCCCGGCCGCGGTTGTCATGTTGTCCTCGAGCGTCTATTTATAAGGGTAAACGCGTATTTTACCGGGCGAGCATGACAACTGACCAGGGGTTACTTCACGCTTGTGCGGGCTGCGTGGCGTGCCGGATCACCCAGGGCTCGCGGTGCTGCCGGCTGAACAGCGGGTGCTGGCGGGCCTCGGCCAGGGTCAGGACCGGCGTCACGCAGGCATCGACCCCGGCGAACAGGGCTTGCCAGTGCGCCAGGGGCTGGCTGTCGATCAGGGCGGCCACCTCCGCCCGCAGGGCGTCGGACGCCGGGGTGTTGGGCAAGAGCCCGCGTTGCCAGTGGCGATCGGTCCACTCGGGGTGGCCCAAGGTCTGGCAGACCAGGGACCAGAACTTGTGTTCGAGCGATCCCACCGCCAGGGTGCGACCATCGGCCGTGGCGTAAAGGCTGTAGCAGGGCAGGGCGCCGTTGAGCATGTCTTCACGTGCGCCGGGCTGGCGCCCCAGCAGGGGCTGCATCATCGCGCCGGTGGCCAGCGGCATGATCTGGTGGGCCATCAGCCCATGGGTCATGCTGATGTCGACATGGCAGGCGGTGCCGGTGCGTTGCGCGGACCAGACCCCGGCGAGGATGCCCACCACGGCCATCGAGCTGCCGCCGGCCAGGTCCCCCCACTGGATGTTGGACATGACCGGCTGGCCATCGGCGCCGCGCATCTGGTCCAGCGCACCCGACATGGCCATGTAGTTGAGGTCGTGGCCTGCCCGGTCTGCCCAGTCGCCAGACTGGCCATAGCCGGTGATGGAACACATGACGAGCCGTGGCTGCAGGGCCCGCAGCGCCTCGAAGCCCAGGCCCATGCTGGCCATCACGCCGGGGCGAAAGCCCTCGACAAGGACGTCTGCATCACAGACCCAGGTGCGCAGCTCGTCCAGGTCGGCCGCCTGTCGGAAGTCGATGCGGCGTGTGGTCTTGCCGGGCATCAGGGCATCGAACAAGGGTGGCAGGGCACGGGCTGGGTCACCTTCGGGCGGTTCGACCTTGACCACGCTGGCGCCAAGGTCGGCCAGCATGCGGGTGGCAAAGGGGCCAGGCAGGTTGCGGGTCAGGTCGAGGACGCGCAGTCCATCGAGCAAAGCGGGCGTGGTCATGCGGGTTTCAGAGTCCCAGTTGTTTGGCGATGATCTCGTTCATGATCTCGTGCGTGCCGCCGCCAATCGAGAGGATGCGGTTGTCGCGGTAGAGGCGCTCCACCAGCGATTCGCGCATATAGCCCATGCCGCCAAAGATCTGCACGGCTTCGTGGGTGACCATGTCGGAGGCGCGCGTGGCGAAGTTCTTGGCCATCGAGATCTCTTTGATGACCTGTTCACCTGCGGCCATGCGGGCGGCACACCGGTAGGTGTACTCGCGTGCCACTTCAACCTGTGTGGCCATCTCGGCCAGCTTGTGGCGGATCACCTGGTGCTTGGCCAGCGGCTTGCCGAAGGTCTCGCGGGTGCGCACGTAGTCCAGGCATTGCTCCAGTGCCAGCTGGGCGGTCATGTAGGCCATGATGGAGAGGTTGAGCCGCTCCATCTGAAAGTTGAGCATGATGGTGAAAAAGCCGGAGTTTTCCGGGCCCAGCAGGTTGCTGGCCGGTACGCGGCATTGGTCGAAGAACAGCTCGGCCGTGTCACTGGCCCACCAGCCCATCTTCTCCAGGTTGCGGCCGATGCTGAAGCCGGGCGTATCGCGGTCGATCACCAGCAGCGAGATGCCGTTGTAGCCGGGCTCGCCGGTGCGCACGGCCACCGTGTAGTGATCGGCCCGGATGCCGGATGTGATGAAGGTCTTGGCGCCGTTGATGATGTAATCGTCTCCATCGCGGATGGCGCGGGTGCGCAGGTTGGCCACATCCGAGCCGGCGCCGGGCTCGGTGATGCCCAGCGCCATGATCTCGTTGCCCGCCAGTACGCCCGGCACGATGCGGTCCTGCAAGGCCTTGCTGCCCATGCGCCAGACGGGGGGCAAGGCGATGTCCAGCGAGCCGAGGCTGGCGACCAGACCGGCGGAGCCGCAGCGCATCAGCTCTTCGCTGGCTGCGACCTTCAGGAACACGTCCTGATCACCCGTGCCACCGTAGGTGACGGGGTGGCCGATGCTGAGCAGGCCCAGCTCGCCCGCCTGTCGATACAACGCACGGGGAAACGTGCCGGCTTCCTCCCACTCGGTCACATGCGGGGTGATGCAGTCCTTCACAAAGCGCCGGGTGCTCTCCCGGACCATGTGGTGGGTGTCGTTGAAGTAGTCGAGGGACGGGGCGGGCATGGGGGGCTCCTGTCTCAGTCTTCGAAGCGGCTGCCTTCCTGGGCCATGCGCACGATGATGGCGGCCGGCTCGAAGCGTGCGCCGTGGCGTTGCGCGAGTTCACGGCTGCGGGCCACAAAACGCGTGGCCCCCATCGCATTGATGAACTGCAGCGCGCCACCCTGGTGGGGCGCAAAGCCCCAGCCGAAGATGGAGCCGATGTTGGTGTCGGCCACCGATCGCACCACCTTTTCTTCGTAGCAGCGGGCCGCTTCGTTGGCCTGGATGAACATCAGGCGGTCGATCAGCTCTTGCTGGCCGGGTTGTGTGGCCTGCGGCGGATACAGCCGGGTCAGTTCGGGCCAGAGGGTCTTCTCCTTGCCGTTGTAGTCATAGAAGCCCTTGCCGGCCTTCTTGCCCACGCGTTGGTGGGTGGCGCCGATGTTCACCAGCACCGCGTTGGCCGGGTGGTCCGGCACAGTCTTGCCTTCGGCTGCCAGATCCTTGCGTGTCTGCTCGCCAATGTGCAGTGACAGGCTCAGCGAGACCTCGTCTTGCAGGGCCAGGGGCGGCATGGGCATGCCGGCCTTCAAGCCCGCCACCTCGATGGAGCGCGGGTGCACGCCTTCGCCCAGCATCGCGATGCCTTCCATCACATAGGTGGCAAACACCCGCGAGGTGTAGAAGCCACGGCTGTCGTTGACCACGATCGGGGTCTTGCCAATCTGCAGCACATAGTCAAAGCCGCGGGCCAGGGTCTCGTCCGAGGTCTGCTCGCCCACGATGATCTCGACCAGCGGCATCTTGTCGACCGGCGAGAAGAAGTGCAGGCCGATGAAGTGCTCAGGGCGGGCGCTGGCCTGGGCCAGACCGGTGATGGGCAGCGTCGAGGTGTTCGAGGCATACACCGCCGTGGCGGGGATCACCGCTTCGGCTTGCTGGGTGCAGGCGGCCTTGATCGCACGGTCTTCGAACACCGCTTCGATCACGAGGTCGCAGTCCGCCAGGTCTGCATACGAGGTGGTGGTGTGGATGCGCGACAGCAGGGCATCCCGCTTGTCGGTGGTGCTCTTGCCGCGGCTGATGGCCTTGTCGAGCAAGCCTTGCGAATAGGCCTTTCCCTTGTCGGCGTTCTCCTGCGTGGTGTCGAGCAACACCACGTCGATGCCAGCCTTGGCCGACACATAGGCAATGCCGGCGCCCATCATGCCCGCGCCGAGGATGCCGACCTTGCGGACCTGGCTGGCGGGCAAGCCTTTGGGCCGTGACTGGCCCTTCTTGATGGCGTTGAGCTGGTGCCACAAGGTACCGATCAGGTTCTTCGAGACTTGAGAAACCACGCAGGCCGCAAAGTAGCGCGACTCGACCTGGGATGCGGCATCGAAGTCCAGCAGACAGCCTTCGAACAGGCAGCTCATGATGTGGGTAATGGCCGGATAGTTGCCATGGGCCTTGGCGTTGGCCATGGAGGGGGCAATGGCCAGCATCTGGATCACGGCGGGACTCTTGCTGTCGCCACCGGGAATGCGGAAGCCCTTGACGTCCCACGGTGCGGCGGCTTTCGGGTTGGCGGCGCACCAGGCCTTGGCCTTGGCGATCAGCTCATCCGGTGTGTCGGCCAGCTCGGTGACCAGGCCCAGCTCCTTGGCCTTGGTGGCCGACAGTTCCTTGCCCTGGGTGATCAGCTCAAAGCTTTTCTGAATGCCGATCAGGCGCGGAACGCGCTGTGTGCCACCGCCGCCCGGCAGCAGGCCCAGCTTCACTTCGGGCAGACCGAGCTTGAGCTTGGGGCTGTTCAGGGCGATGCGGGCATGGCAGGCCAGGGCCAGTTCCAGCCCGCCACCGAGTGCCGTGCCGTTGAGTGCCGCGACCACCGGCTTGCCGCACTTTTCCATGCGGCGCATCATGGCCTTGAGTTCTTCGCACAGTGTGAAGGCTTCGTCGGCGGTCTGGATCTGGGTGAGCTGGTCGATGTCGGCGCCCACGATGAAGGTGGGCTTGCCCGAGGTGATGACCAGGCCCTTGAGGGCGTCGTCGGTTTCGAGGCGGGTGACCAGCTCGGCGAACGGGGCGGTGAGCGTGGGGTTGAGCACGTTCATCGCGCGACCGGGCATGTCGATGGTGACCAGGCCGATGCCGTTGGCGTCGATGTCGAGGGTGAAGGCTTGGGTGTGAGTCATGGTGCAGCCTCCTCAGACGCGTTCGATGATGGTGGCGATGCCCATGCCGGCACCGATGCACAGCGAGGCCAGTGCGGTGGCCTTGTTGGTGCGCTCCAGTTCGTCCAGGGCCGTGCCCAGGATGATGGCGCCGGTGGCACCCAGCGGATGGCCCATGGCGATGGCGCCGCCGTTGACGTTGACGCGGTCCAGCGACACGCCCAGATCACGTGCGGTTTTCATGGGCACCGTGGCAAAGGCTTCGTTGATTTCCCACAGGTCGATGTCGCCGGCCGTCATGCCGAGCTTGTCGAGCGCCTTGCGGCAGGCGGGGGTCGGGCCGGTCAGCATGATGGTGGGTTCGGAGCCGATCACCGAGCACATGCGCACCTTGGCGCGCGGTTTGAGCCCAGCCTTGATGCCGGCTTCCTTGCTGCCCAGCAGCAGCAGCGCGGCACCATCGACGATGCCCGACGAGTTGCCGGCATGGTGGCTGTGCATGATCTTCTCGATGGTGGTGTACTTGTCGAGCGCGGTGGCATCGAAGCCCATCTGGCCAGGCATCTCGAACGAGGGGCTCAGCTTGGCCAGCGTGTCGATGGAGGTGCCGGGGCGTACGGTTTCGTCGCGGTCGAGCATGACGCGACCGTTGAGGTCCTTCACCGGCACGATGGAGCGCGCAAAGCGGCCCTCGGCCTGCGCCACGGCAGCACGGCGGTGCGATTCGGATGCGAAGGCGTCGAGGTCCTGGCGCGAGAAGCCTTCCAGCGTGGCGATCAGGTCGGCGCTGATGCCTTGCGGCACGAAGGCGATACCCGCGTTGATGCGTGGGTCCATCACCCAGGCGCCACCATCGCTGCCCATGGGCCAGCGGCTCATCGATTCGATGCCGCCCGCCACCACCATGTCTTCCATGCCGGACATGATCTTGGCGGTGGCCAGGTTCACGGCCTCCAGGCCAGACGCGCAAAAACGCGAGAGCGTCACGCCGGCGACCGACTCGGCCCAGCCGGCATCGAGCACGGCGGTGCGGGCGATGTCCGAGCCCTGCTCGCCCACCGGGGTCACGCAGCCCAGCACCACGTCGTCGACCACCGAGGTGTCGAGGTGGTTGCGTTGCTGCAGGGCTTGCAGCAGCGTGCGCAGCAGCCACACCGGCGTGGCCTGGTGCAGGCTGCCGTCTTTCTTGCCCTTGCCGCGCGGCGTGCGCACGGCGTCGTAGATATAGGCTTCGATCATGGAAGCTCCTTGTGTTCGGTGGGGAGGAATGGAAGGGCGCGGCGCGTCACAGGAAGCGCGAGGCCAGTTCCTTCATGATTTCGTTGGTGCCGCCATAGATGCGCTGCACACGGGCATCGGCCCACAGACGGGCGATGACGTATTCCTTCATGTAGCCGTAGCCGCCAAACAGCTGCAGGCACTCGTCGATCACCTTGCACTGGTTGTCGGTGATCCAGTACTTGATCAGGGCCGCCCGGTCGACGCCCAGCTCACCCTTCAGGTGCGACACCATGGCGGCGTCCACCAGCGCACGCGAGGCCATCAGCGTGGCCTGGCACTCGGCCAGCTTGAAGCGGGTGTTCTGGAAGGAAAAGACGGGCTTGCCGAAAGCCTTGCGCTCCTTCGTGTAGGCCAGGGTTTCATCGACGGCCAGCTGCATCGAGCCCACGCCGCAGATGGCGACAATCAGACGCTCCTGGGGCAGTTCCTGCATCAGCTGGAAGAAGCCCTGGCCCTCGGCGCCACCCAGCAGGTTGGCTTCGGGCACCAGCACGTCGTCGAAGAACAGCTCGGAGGTGTCCTGACCTTCCATGCCGAGCTTGTCGAGGTTGCGGCCGCGGCGGAAGCCGGTGGCGCCGTCGGTTTCGACCACCAGCAGCGACATGCCCTGTGCACCTTCGTCCTTGCTGGTCTTGCAGACCACGATGACCAGGTTGGCGAGTTGGCCGTTGGTGATGAAGGTTTTGCTGCCATTGAGGCGGTAGGTGTCGCCTTCCTTGACGGCATGGGTGCGCACGCCCTGCAGGTCCGAGCCCGTGCCGGGTTCGGTCATGGCGATGGCGCCTACCAGTTCACCCGTGGCCAGCTTGGGCAGCCAGCGGCGCTTTTGTTCCTCGCTGCCGTAGTGGAGGATGTAGGGGGCGACGATGCCCGAGTGCAGGAAGCCGCCGAAGCTGCTGATCCCTGCCTCGCATTGCGCAAACATGATGGCGGCTTCGTGGCCAAAGTCGCCGCCCGCGCCACCGTACTCTTCCGGCATCGAGGCACACAGGAAGCCATTGGCGCCGGCTTCCAGCCAGGTCTCGCGGTCGACCGAGCCCTGTTCGCGCCACTTGGCATCCTTGGGCACCCATTGTTCCTTGAAGAAACGCAGCGCCGAGTCATAGAGCATGCGGTGGTCTTCGGTCATCCAGGCAGGGGTGAAGTTCTGAATGGGCATGGGGTCTCCTCGGTCTCTCGGTGTAATCTAGGGTTAATGCGGATATTTTGGGTAATCTGAATTACCAATCCGTGTTGGCTTCAGATGAGGCTGTCCATATTGTTCAGGATCGCGTTTTCTGACAAGGGTGTCCCACCTGATTTACCTTTTAAGATCGCCATTTGGTAATTTGAATTTCCATATCGGAAACCATGCTTCCCCAAACTGACAGCGCCAGGATCGAGGCGGCACCCGGTGCGGCAGACCGGCGCGCCATCCTGGCCAAAATGCGTCCGGACACCCTGCAGCGCATCGAAAAGGCCGTGCTGGAGTTGTTTTCCAATCAGGACTTCCATGACGTCAGCCTGATCGATGTGGCGCGTGCCGCCAACGTGTCCTTGCAGACCATCTACAAGTACTTCGGCAGCAAGGAGGTGCTGGTCTACGCCATGCTGGACGTGATGCTCGGGCGCCTGGCCGAGCGCATGATCGACCACCTGCAGGGCATCGATGACGCGCGCGAACGCCTGCGCAAGACCTGTTGGGTGACGCTGGACTACATGGACAAGCACCCGGCGGTGATGCTGCTGCTGTTCACGGCGGTGCCGGTGTCCCGCCACCGCAATATCCGCATTTACGAAAGCCCGGATCTGATGGGGGCGTTTCTCGGTGTCTTCAAGGACGGGCAGCAACGCGGTGTGCTCAACCGGCAGGTATCCAGCAAGATCCTGCTGGATGTCTTCATGGGTGTCATCGGGCGCGTGGTGCTCATGCACATCGTGCGCGGCGAAAAACGGCCGCTGATTGACCAGTTCGATGAACTGTTCAACATCCTCTGGCGGGCGATGTCGAGCGATTGATCGGCTTGGAGGCCCGTCCGTGTGTGGCCTTGCGTCGGAAAGCCGGACAAGGTGTGCGTTTAGTCCGGTTTGCTCGTCAAAGCCCTTCAGTTTTCAAGAGATCTGCCGATCTGGGTAACGTTCACCCC
Organism: Aquabacterium sp.; assembly: GCF_041909175.1. GTDB lineage: Bacteria > Pseudomonadota > Gammaproteobacteria > Burkholderiales > Burkholderiaceae_C > Aquabacterium. Next base: position 61,446 of record NZ_JAYRDZ010000008.1, read on the forward strand.
TGATCCGCAGTACCGATGTCTTTTGCAGCCCCCGTCGGAGAGGGTCCCTCTCGTCCAGTTCGGTCTCCGACCCCGCCCCCGCTCCTGAGGCAGGAGGGATGGGTGCGCGTGCCTTCCACCCGGCTCAAACGCCAGATTCTGATGCCGGCGGCTTTGGTGCTGATGGTGCTGGTGGTGCTGTTCATCGTTGGGGCCGGCCAGTATCTGCGCGGTCAGGAGCGTGAACACACCCGGAGTGTGGCGCAGCATGCGCGCAGTTTCTGGGCGCGTCTGCAGCAGGAAGAAGTGACCAAGCTGGCCTGGCAGGTGTCGGATGCCCAGTCGGACGCCCGCCTGGTCCAGGCCATGGTTCATGGCGACAAGGCTGCCTTGCTGGCTGCCACCCAGAATCGCTTCGACGCCTTGCGGCAGCAGTTGGGCATCACCCACTGGTATTTCATGACGCCCGAGGGGCGGGTGCTGTTGCGGGTGCATGTGCCCGGGCGCAGCGGCGACCTGATCGAGCGCGAGAGCCTGAAGCAGGCGATGCAGACGGGCGAGCCCGCCAGTGGCATGGAGTTGGGGACCTTGTCGACCTATACCCTGCGGTATGTCGCGCCCTGGCGTGTAGACGGGAAGCTGATCGGCTACGTCGAGATGGGCACGGAAGCCCAGTGGTTCGCCCAGGAAGTATCGCGGGTGCTCAACCTGCAGGTGATGACGGCGGTGCGCAAATCGGTCACATCGCCCGAGCGTTTTGCGCAGGGCAAGGCATCCCTGGGGCTGAGTGGTCGCTGGGATGATGACCCCGAGCAGGTCCTGCTGAGCCAGACGGCGGCGATCCTGCCCGATGGGCTGATGGCAGCCTGGAACGGCTGGTTGGCCGAGCGTACACACGCCGACAAGGTCACCGAACTGGCTCAGGATGATTTGCGCTGGTCTGCAGCCTTTGTGCCTTTGCCAGATATCTCGGGACGCCAGGATGTGAGCATGGCCGTGTTGCGTGATGTGGCGGCTGAACGGCAGGACGCTGCGATGCAGTTGCAGGCCTTGGCTCTGGCCAGCGTCTCGATGATGGGCTTGCTGTTTTGCACCCTGTACCTGCGTGTGTCCTCAGCCGAGAGCCGCTTGCGCAAAGCCGACGATGCCCTGCGTCACAACGAGCGGCGTTTCAGTGATTTCGCCTCGGCTACGGCGGACTGGTGGTTCTGGGAGCTGGACGCCAACCTGTGCTTTTCGTATGTGTCGCCACGCCTGCCTGAAGAGCTGCGCATGGCACCCAGCCAGATGATCGGCATGCCTCTGCGGGATTTGGCACTGAACCAGGATGCCGCTGAAAGGCGCAACTGGGCCTACCACCTCGACAAGCTCGCGAAACGCCAGCCGATCACGCAGTTCGAGTTCAGGGTGACTTTGCCGAGTGGCGAGGAGCGCTGGAGTTCGGTCAGTGGTTCGCCTGTTTTCGAGCTGGGGCAGTTTGTTGGCTACCGCGGCACAGGTTGCAATGTCACCACCCGCCGCCAGGCCCAGTCCGATCTGGCGCTGGCTGCCACCGCCTTTGACTCGCAGGAAGGCATGATGGTGCTGGATGGTGCCGGGGTGGTGCTGCGCGTCAACAAGGCCTTCACCGACATCTCGGGTTACCAGCCAGAGGACGTGGTTGGCAAGCCTTCGGCGTCCTTGCAGCCGTCCGGTGTGGTGGGGCAGGCCTACGATGCCGTGCGAGCCGAGATGGAGGCCGGCGGCCACTGGCAGGGCGAGATCTGGACCCAGCGCAAGAATGGCGAGGTCTATCCGCAGTGGTTGACCATCAACACGGTGCATTCGCAGTCCGGGGATGTCACCTACCGCGTGGTGGCGTTCTCGGACATCAGTCAGCGCAAGGCGGCCGAGGCCGAGATCGAGCGCCTGGCCTATTTCGACTCCCTGACCGGCTTGCCCAACCGGCGCCTGGTGATGGACCGCCTCAAGCTGATTCAGGCTGCTTGCGCGCGCACCGGTTACAACGGCGCCTTGCTGATGATCGACCTCGACAACTTCAAGACGCTCAATGACACCCTGGGCCACGACAAGGGCGACCTGCTGTTGCGCCTGATCACCGAGCGCCTGCGCCCCTGCCTGCGTGCCACGGACACCCTGGCCCGGTTTGGTGGTGACGAGTTCGTGGTGGTGTTGTCCGAGCTGAGCTCGAACGAGTCGGAGGCGGCCGATCAGGCGCGGCATGTGGCCGATAAGCTGCTGCGTACCCTGGCGGATGTCTATGACCTCAATGGGCAGGAGTACCACAGCACCTGCAGCATAGGCGTGGCCTTGTTCGGGCCGCAGCACGATGCGCTGGAAGAGCTGATGAAGCGCGCAGACCTGGCCATGTACGAAGGCAAGGCGGGGGGGCGCAACACCGTGCGTTTCTTCGACCCGGCGATGGAGGTGGAAGTGAACCGCCGAGCCACGCTGGAGGCCGACCTGCGCAAGGCGCTGCAGCGCCACGAATTCCAGCTTCATTACCAGCCTCAGGTGCGAGATGACGGTCAGTTGGTTGGCGTGGAAGCCCTGATCCGGTGGTTGCACCCCGACAAGGGCATGGTCTCGCCTGCGCAGTTCATCCCGGTGGCCGAGCACACGGGCTTGATCCTGCCCCTGGGCCAATGGGTGCTGGAAGCCGCTTGTCGCCAACTGGCCGACTGGGCCCAGACCAGCTCGCTGGAAGATGTCACCATCGCTATCAATGTCAGCGCACGCCAGTTCCGCCAGCCGGACTTTGCGGACCAGGTGCTCAAGGCCTTGTCCATGGCGGGCGCCCGCCCGGAGCGGCTGAAACTGGAGCTGACGGAAAGCCTGCTGCTGGACAACCTCGATGACACCATCGAGAAGATGGCCGTGCTGCAGTCGCGAGGGGTCACCTTCGCGCTCGATGATTTCGGTACGGGTTACTCCTCGCTGGCCTACCTCAAGCGCCTGCCGCTGGATCAGCTGAAGATTGACCAGTCCTTCGTGCGCAATGTGCTGAGCGAGCCCAATGACGCCGCCATCGTACGCTCCATCATCGGCCTGGCGCAAAGCCTGGGCCTGACGGTCATAGCCGAAGGGGTCGAGACGGAAGCGCAGCGCCATTTCCTCGCGGAACATGGCTGCGCACACCATCAGGGCTATTTGTTTGGCAGGCCGATGCCGGTGGGTGAGCTCGAGCGCGCCTATGTGGCGTGAACGACGCAACTGGCCGGACACCAGGGTATTGATGAATGGATAGGCGAATCAGGGCGATCCGATAATGGATGCAAGCAAGCCAAATTACCCCATGACTGCATTGCCGCCGACCTCGACAGATGACCGGATTGATGTGCTGCGGGCGCGCTGGGATGCGTATCTGGCCGACGGGCTGTTCGAGCAGTTCATCGAGTTTGCCGTGGCGGTCAACAGCCTGGCCGAGCACCTGAACCGATTGCGCCTGCCCGGCCTCGTTCGCTTGTGCGAGGGGCTGGAGGGGGTGGCCCTTACCCGCCTGGGCGACGAAGATGCCCACCCGCTGGGCGACCAGGATGTCGCGATCATCCAGCGTCAGCTCGACACGCTGCTGGGGGCTGTGGCCACCGTGAAGCCCCCCGCGGCGGTGCCCGAGCGCCGTGGCGAGGAGCTGGCGCCCGCTGCCGCCAATGAGGTCGAGTGGATCAAGCCCCGAACGATCTGGCTCGTCAGCCCGGAAGGCAGCAGCGGCATGGCCTCGGCGCTCGCCAGTCAGATGCGGTATTTCGGCTTTCAGGTGATCGACGTGAACTGGGGGACACCACCTCCTGTGGAAGATCAGCCGCTGGCGGTGCTGTTTGTGCCCCCACCCGGCGACATGCAAGCCGCACATTTCGAATTCATCTCGGCCGTGCGTGCGGCCAGCCCGGTCAGCCAGCTCTTCTTCCTGGGGGCCCAGTCTGCCATCGAGCCCATCGTGGCGCTCATGCGCGCCGGCATCGACGTGAGCATCCCGGCTGAGGAGCAGTCGGCCATGGTGCTCAACCGCATCCTCGACCTGGTTCAGAACCTGGAGCAGGACAAGCACCGTGTGCTGGTGGTCGAAGATTCGCGGGTGGCGGGTGCGCTCATCCAGCGTACCCTGGTTCAGCACGGTATCGACAGCCTGGTGATCCGCGACCCGGGCACCTTGATCGAATCGCTGGAAGCCTACCGGCCCGATCTGGTGTTGATGGACATGTACATGCCACGCTTCAACGGCGTGGAGGCCACACGGGTGTTGCGGCAGATGTCGGCGTACAGCACCTTGCCCATTGTCTATGTGTCCAGCGCCACTGATGTGGGCATGCAGGTCGAGGCCTTGCGTCTGGGGGGCGACCAGTTCCTCACCAAGCCTTTCAACCCGGTGTTGCTGGCCGCGGTGGTCAAAACCAAGATCGAGCGTTTCAGGGAAACCTTGCGCTCGACCCGCCTCGACGGACTGACCGGCTTGCTCAACCACACGGCGGCCAAGAGCCGACTCAAGGCGCTGTTGGCCGAGGCGGCGGGCGGGCAGGTGCCCCTCACCGTGGCCATGATCGACATTGACCACTTCAAGGCGATCAATGACACCTATGGTCACCCGGTGGGGGATCAGGTCATTCGCGCGCTGGCCTGGTTGCTCAAGGGCCGGCTGCGCTCAAGTGACCTGATCGGGCGCTATGGTGGGGAAGAGTTTCTGGTGGCCTTGCCGGGGGTGACACCCGAGCAGGCTGGCGGGGTGATTGACCGCATTCGCCACGATTTCGCGGCCTTGCCGCACGCGCACCCGGGTGGGACCTTGCACTGCACTTTCAGTGCAGGGCTGGCCGCCTACCCGGTGGTGGACGCCGCTTCCGGGCTCACCGAAGCGGCGGATGGGGCCCTGTTGCAGGCCAAGCGCCTGGGGCGCAACCGCGTGGAGTGGACCTTGTCAGAGACCCGCAACGTGGTCTGAGCTCAGACCACACCTGCCATCTCAGTACTTGCGTGGAGGCGGGTTCGAGGGCATCGAGTTGGAGCGCGGCTCCAGGTGACGGAAGGTGATGCGGCCCTTGGTCAGGTCGTAGGGCGACAGCTCCAGCGACACCTTGTCACCCGCGAGGATGCGGATGTGGTGCTTGCGCATCTTGCCGCCGGTGTAGGCGATCAGGCTGTGCCCGTTTTCCAGGGTCACGCGAAAGCGGGAGTCGGGCAGGACTTCGTCGACCTGACCACGCATTTCAATGAGTTCTTCCTTAGCCATGGAAATGGTTCTCTGTCTGTGTTGGACGGTATAGGCACCATCTGGAAGTTTGCACCCTGATACAGAGGGGCACAAGCCAGTGGCGAGGTGATGCCAAAGCATGACCTCGCGGGGCGACAAGATGGTGTCTGCCGTGTGGTGCCGACCTGACAGTGTCGGGTCGACGTGGAACTCGCCGTTTCGGGACAGCCTTCCGCAACAAGGGCAGAGGGCCGCGGGCTGTGTTGATCAGGAGGGCATGCCAGGCATGCTCCGGTCTGTCAGGCGTCAGGGCCGCGGGGGTGAGCAACACGCGGCTACCCCGGCATTTTATCAGGATGTCGGGGTTGCTGCAGACGTGGGCGGGCACGACCCGCCGCGTACGGAACTCGTCCTGAGGCAGATCAGTCCTTGTGGGCGGACGTGTGGATGAGCGTACCCACGTGTTCGCCACGCAGGGCCGCCGTCAGGCGACCGGGTACCAGGCCGTTGATGACCTGCACCCGTTCGATATGGCGCGCCGTGCCCATCACCTCGACCATGGCCCGGTCGATCGGCAAGGTGCCCTCCATCTTGGCGAGCTCGGCGGCGCTGGTTTCACTCAGCAACTCGGCCTGGCTGCCTTGCGGGCCGGTCGGGTCGGTCGTGTAGATGCCGTCCACGTCTTCCACGATGGTCAGACCGGCTGCGCCCAGCGCATCGGCCAGCAGGAAAGCGCCGGTGTCGGCCCGGTGGGTCGGGATGCGGGAGCCCGGAAATTCGTGGTGGTGGTACGGGGGGAAGGCACTGCCGACCAGGCCGCGCGCCGCCGCAAAGTGGATCGATAGCTGGTTGGCCATGGTCGGGTGCTCGATGTATGAGACTCCATCAGGTGCCAGCAGCGACGCCAGGATGTGCCCGTTCTGGCCGGCCTCGCTGGCGGCCAGCGGTGCCAGCGAGCCCACCGGCAAGCCCAGGTCCAGCCCCACGCTGTACAGGTGGCGTGCGCGGATGCCCGCCCCCGTGAGGATCAGCAGGCGGTGTTCCGGCAGCAGCTTGCGGATCTCGTCGACGATGGGCAGGATGGCCTCATGCCCACGGTCCATGATGGCGCGGCCACCGATCTTCACCACCTGCAGCCAGGGCAGCAGGCGAATCGGCTTGCGACCGGCCACCGGGCTGGTCAGGGCGGTGTCTTGCAGGGTCTGGCGAGCCAGCGGCGATGCGACGTGCTTGATCTCGTTGATGTGGTCAGCCATGGTCGTACTTCTCAGCTCGCAGTGATGATGGTGCCGACGTGTTCGCCAGCAAGGGCCCGGGTCAGGTTGCCGGGAACCAGGCCATTGATGACCTGCACTTCGCGCACATGGCGTGCCTGTTGCAGCAGATCAAGCACGGGGAACTCGAGGATGGAGTCGTGCAGACCGGCCGCCTTCATTTCGTCAACCGACATCTTCGGGATGAAGGTGGCGTTTTTGGAGGTCTTGGGGTTGGCGGTGTAGAGGCCGTTCTCGTCCTTGACGAAGACCATGGCCTTGCAGCCGAACTGTTCGGCCATCAGGAAGCAGCCGGCGTCGGTGCGGTAGGGCGGGATGACTCCGTCGGGTGACGGGCGCATCCAGAGCTTGTAGGGGGGCATGCCGCTGAAGACCACGGCATTGACCTCTTGCAGAAACAGCGGCAGGGCAGACAGGCCGGCACCGCTCACCTGCGAGATGCCGTGCTTGGCGAGCAACTGGCCCAGCATGGCCGCATTCTGGTCGGCGACCGAAGAGCCCAGTTGCGACAGCACCCCGGCGGGCAGGCCCAGCCCTGCACCGATGGAGTAGAGGTGTCGGGCACGGGTGCCTGCACCTGTCCCAATCAGCAGCTTGTGCTGCTGGCGGACCTGGACGATTTCATCGACCAGCGGGAAAACCGCTGCACGGCCGCGGTCGATGACGCTTTGGCCGCCAACCTTGATCACGGTGACGTCGGGGAGGATGCGGAAGTCTTCAGCGGCATCGGCTGCGGCCAGCAAGGCCGTGTCGGTCAGCGAGCGCTGCATCAGGAGCGATTCCAGCTCCGTCGTCGTCTGGGTCATGGGTGAACTGCCTTTCTTCGAGGGTTTTCAGCATAGACACCCACGAGGTGTCCGTAAAACCTGAAAAACGACAGCTGGCCCACGTTATGGCCGGTCAAACATAGCGACCGCTATTCGTGGATGAACCAGCCATGCGACAGCGAAAGGGCTGGTGAGCAGCGTTGTGTTCCACCCCGAATATCCGATCTCTGCAGTTGGGTTTGCTCATCTGAGTCTGCAGCGACTGGGTGGGTCATGCCGGTGTCAGCCGGTCGAGCGCCAGGTTCAGTTTCAGCACATTGACCCTGGCTTCGCCCAGCACTCCCAGCCAGGGTTGCTCGGTGTGGTGCGCCACCAGCGCCTCAACCACCTGAGGCGGCAGGTGGCGCAGCCTGGCGATGCGAGGCACCTGATAGAGGGCCGCCGCAGGACTGATGTGCGGATCGAGCCCGCTCGCCGAAGCCGTCACCAGGTCTACCGGTACGGGCTGGGTATTGCCCGGATCGGCCGCACGCAAATGGGCCACACGGGCTGTGACGGTGTCATGCCAGGCCGGGTTGCTGGGGCCCTGGTTGGAGCCGCCAGAATTGGCCGCGTTGTAAGGCATCGGGCCGGTAGCCGATGGCCGCGACCAGAAGTAGCGGGGCTCCGAAAAGGCCTGCCCGATCAGCTCGGAGCCGATCAGCTGGTCATGGTCGTGCAACAGGCTGCCGTTGGCCTGATGGGGAAAGAAGGTTTGGCCCAGGGCCGTGATCGCCATGGGGTAGGCCAGCCCCGTCACCACGGTCAGGGTGGCGAACAGGCTGAGGGCAGGGCGCAAGAGGGATGTCATGGTGACGCTCCTGATCAGATGAGGTTGAACAGGCTGAGCGAGGCATCGATCAGCTTGATGCCGATGAAGGGCACGAGCACACCGCCCAGGCCATAGATCAGCAGGTTGCGACGCAGCAGGGTGGCGGCACCGAGCGGCTTGTAGGGCACCCCTTTGAGTGCCAGAGGGATCAGCACGATGATGATCAGTGCGTTGAAGATCACCGCCGACAAAATGGCCGAGGCGGGGCTGCTCAGATGCATCACGTTCAGTGCCGACAGCTGCGGATAGGTGCCGACAAACGCTGCGGGGATGATCGCGAAGTACTTTGCGATGTCGTTGGCGATGCTGAAGGTGGTCAGCGAGCCGCGTGTCATCAGCATCTGCTTGCCGGTTTCGACCACCTCGATCAGCTTGGTGGGGTTGCTGTCGAGGTCCACCATGTTGCTGGCCTCTTTGGCTGCCTGGGTGCCCGAGTTCATGGCCACCGCCACATCGGCTTGTGCCAGTGCCGGGGCATCGTTGGTGCCGTCGCCCGTCATCGCAACCAGGCGACCTTCCGCCTGATACTGCCGGATCAGGGCCAGCTTCTGTTCGGGCGTGGCTTCGGCCAGGAAGTCGTCGACCCCCGCTTCTGCTGCGATGGCCGCGGCAGTCAATCGGTTGTCGCCCGTGATCATCACGGTCTTGATGCCCATCTTGCGCAGCTCGGCAAAGCGTTCCTTGATGCCGCCCTTGACGATGTCCTTGAGCTCGATGACCCCGAGGACGCGGGCGTTGTCGGAGACCACCAGGGGAGTGCTGCCCCGACGCGCCACCTCTTCTACCAGCGCATCCACCAGCGCCGGGAAGTCACCTCCCAGGCCATGCACGTGTCTGCGAATGGCATCGGACGAGCCCTTGCGGATCAGCCTGCCGGGCAGGTCTGCACCGCTCATGCGGGTCTGTGCGGAGAAGTGCACAAAGGTGGCCCCCATGCTGCCGAGGTCGCGGGCGCGCAAGCCGAACAACTGCTTGGCGAGCACCACGATGCTGCGCCCTTCGGGGGTCTCGTCTGCCAGAGAGGCCAGTTGGGCCACATCGGCCAGCTCAGCCTGGCTGACACCGGGTGCCGGCAGCATATCGGCTGCCTGGCGGTTGCCCAGGGTGATGGTGCCGGTTTTGTCCATCAGCAGCACATCCACATCGCCAGCTGCTTCGACGGCCCGTCCGGAGGTGGCGATCACGTTGGCCTGCATCATGCGGCTCATGCCAGCCACCCCGATGGCCGACAGCAGTCCGGCGATGGTGGTGGGAATCAGGCACACCAGCAAGGAGATGAGCACGGTCAGGCTCACGGTGGCCCCGCCGCCAGCCATGGCTACGGCGAACGATGAATAGGGCAGCAGGGTCACCGTCACCACCAGAAAGACGATGGTCAGAGCCACCAGCAAGATGGTGAGTGCGATTTCGTTGGGTGTTTTTTGCCGCTTGGCACTTTCCACCATCGCGATCATGCGGTCGACAAAGGTCTCGCCGGGGTTGACCGCCACCTGCACCACGATCCAGTCGGACAGCACGCGCGTGCCGCCGGTGACGGCAGAGAAATCCCCGCCCGACTCCCGGATGACCGGTGCGGATTCGCCCGTGATGGCGCTTTCGTCCACTGATGCCACGCCTTCGATCACGATGCCATCGGCGGGGATCACATCACCTGCCTCGACCAGCAGGGTGTCACCCTTGCGCAGCTGGGTCGATTCGATGGGGTGCCAGGGGCTGTCCCGACGTGGGGCTTCGAGCTTTTTGGCCCAGGTCTGCTTTTTCAGGCTGCGTAGCGAAGCGGCTTGTGCCTTGCTGCGCCCTTCTGCCAGGGCCTCGGCAAAGTTGGCAAACAGCACGGTGAACCACAACCACAGCGCGATGGCCAGGATGAAGCCAGCTGGCGCATCGCCTGGCTGGATGCAGGCTTGCGCGAACAGCAAGGTGGTGAGCAGGCTGCCCACGTACACCACGAACATCACGGGGTTGCGCCATTGGACACGAGGGTCCAGCTTCTTGAACGCATCGACCACAGCGGGCCGCAGCAGCTGGGTGTCATAGAGTTTGAAGGCCATGCGAGTCATGAGGTGCCTCACTTCCAGAGCATCAGGTGCTCGACAACCGGGCCCAGTGCAAGCGCCGGTACGTAATTCAGCAAGCCGACCAGCAGCACGGTGCCGATGAGCAGCATCACGAACAAGGGGCCATGTGTCGGCATCGACCCCTCGGTCGGCGTGGCCCGCTTTTTGGCGGCCAGGGATCCTGCCAAGGCCAACACCGGCACGATGACCCCGAAGCGGCCCAGCCACATGGCAATGGCCAGCAAGACGTTGTAGAAGGGGGTGTTGGCCGACAGGCCTGCAAAGGCGCTGCCGTTGTTGTTGGCTGCGCTGGTCAGGGCGTAGAGGATCTCCGAGAAACCGTGGGCGCCGGGGTTGGCGATGCCAGCACGACCGGACTCGGTGATGACGGCCACAGCCGTGCCCAGCAGCACCACCAAGGGCGTCACCAGGATGGCGATCGATGCCATCTTCATGTCGAAGGCTTCAATTTTCTTGCCCAGGTATTCGGGGGTGCGACCAATCATCAGGCCGGCAATGAACACCGCCAGGATGGCGAATACCAGCATCCCGTACAGCCCCGTCCCGACACCACCGAAGACCACCTCGCCGAGCTGCATGTTCACCATCGGAATCAGACCACCCAGCGGGGTGAAGGAGTCGTGCATCGCGTTGACGGCGCCACACGATGCATCGGTGGTGACCGTGGCGAACAGGGCCGAGTCGACGATGCCGAACCGCACTTCCTTGCCTTCCATGTTGCCGCCAGCCTGCCCGGCCGAGGCAACCTGGTTGACCTGATCGTGGGCGAGCAAGGGGTTGCCCTGCTGTTCAAACCGCATGGTGCCCACGGCCCCCGCCGCGAAGAGCAGCCACATGGCAGCCAGCACGCTCCAGCCTTGTCTCAGATCACCGACGGCGCGGCCGAAGGTGAAGCACAGCGCAGCCGGAATCAGGAAGATCGCCACCATCTGGGCGAAATTGCTCAGGGCTGTTGGGTTTTCGAAGGGGTGCGCCGAGTTGGCATTGAAGAAGCCGCCGCCATTGGTTCCGAGCAGCTTGACGGCTTCCTGAGAGGCGACCGGGCCCATGGCCAGGGTTTGCGTGCGGGTGCTGAGCGTGGTCATGACCGGCTGACCCTGGGCGTCTTTCACGGGCAAGCCTTGCTTGTCCAGTTGCGGGGCGTCGTAGCTGAGACGCTCAACCGATGTGATGTCCTGATAGGGCGCGAAGTTCTGGATCACACCTTGCTGCACAAGCCCGATCGCGAAAACCGAGCACAGGGGCAGCAGGATCCACAGCGTGCTGCGGGTCACGTCGACCCAGGCATTGCCGATGGCCTGGCTGCTGTGCCGGGTAAGACCTCGGATGAGGGCGATCACCACGGCGATGCCGGTTGCGGCCGAGAGGAAGTTCTGCACCGACAGCCCCAGCATCTGGGTCAGGTAGCTCATGGTGGATTCGCCGCCATACCCTTGCCAGTTGGTGTTGGTGACGAAACTGACAGCGGTATTGAATGCCGAGTCGGGCGATACATTGCCCAGGCTTTGCGGGTTCAAGGGGAGCCACCCCTGCAGCCTTTGCAGACCGTAGACGACCAGCAGGCCCAGGGCATTGAACAGCAGCAGCGCCAGGACGTACTGCAGCCAGCCCATCTCTGCATCGGGTTTGACGCCGCAGAGCCGGTAGAGCAGGTTTTCGATACGGGTCAGCCAGCGCCATCGGCCGTTCATGACGGTGTCGATGTAGCGACCAAGTGGGTAGGCCAGCAGCATCAGGGTGATGCTGAAGACCATCAAAAGGGTCCAGCCATGCAGGGTCATGACAGTGTCTCCGGGTTGAGCAGCGCCATGACCAGGTAGATCAGCAAGCCGATCGCGATCACGCCGCACAGTGCATACAGCCAGGTCATTTCCGATGTCCTCCGATTCGGGCGCAGCCCTGAGCCATGCCGGCCAGCGTCAGCCAGAACAGGCAGCCCAGGACGATGAAAGCGACATCCATGGTTCGCTCCTTTGTTGGATGGGTGAATGCATCGTAGGAAGCGGGGTATCAAGATGTGGACAAGTTTTTCTGGCTGCGCATCAAGAAAGCATCAAGACCGGCCGGTCGGCGTCAATCTTGATGACTTCTTGATGTTCGACCACCGATACTGCGGGCTTGTGACGACTTGTCTGCCAGGGGTGTGTTTCCCATGCAAGATGCGCAGAATCGGCCTGATCCCGATGAGCTGCTCGACCGTGTCAAGGAAGAAGCGGCCGAAGCCCTGCGGGGTGAGCTGAAGATCTTTTTTGGCGCCAGCGCGGGTGTGGGAAAAACCTGCGCCATGCTGGCTGCAGCCCAGCAAGAGATCCGTCAGGGGCGGGCGGTGGTCATCGGCCTGCTGGAAACCCATGGGCGGCAGGACACCGAGGCGATGGCGGCGGGCCTGCCACGCTTGCCCTTGCGGTCCATTGTCTACAAGGGCCGCAACCTGACCGAATTCGACCTGGATGCCGCATTGGCGCATGCCCAGACCCATGACCGGGCACTGGTGCTCGTCGACGAGCTGGCGCACAGCAATGTGGCAGGGTCCCGTCATCCCAAACGCTGGCAGGACGTGGAGGAGTTGCTGGCTGCCGGGGTGGACGTCTGGACGACCATGAATGTCCAGCATCTGGAGAGCCTCAACGACATCGTCAGCGGCATCACCGGCATCCCGGTCTGGGAAACCGTACCTGACCAGCTTTTTGACCGCGCCCATGAGGTGGTGGTGGTCGATCTGCCGCCAGACGAGTTGCTGGCACGGCTGAAGGCTGGCAAGGTCTATATCCCTGAGCAGGCGGAGCGTGCGGTCGGCAGCTTCTTTCGCAAGGGCAATTTGCTGGCGCTGCGGGAGCTGGCCTTGCGGCGCACAGCCGATCGGGTGGACAACGAGGTACTCGCTTATCGGCGCAGCGCCGCAGTCGGGCAGGTCTGGCCACACCGCGAGGCCCTGCTGGCCTGTGTGGGTGATGGGGCCGGTGCCGACAAGGTGGTGCGCGCCTGTGCCCGGCTGGCAACGCAACTGGGCATCCAGTGGCACGCGGTCCATGTGGACAGGCCGGTGACGGCCGGCGGCGGTGCCCATGTGGCGCAGCAGGCCTTCAAGGCCTTGAAGCTGGCCGAACAATTGGGCGCCACGGTGGCGACCCTGTCAGGCAGGGATGTGGCACAGACCCTGGTGCGGTATGCCCGCGAACACAATCTGGCCCGTCTGGTGATGGGGCGTCGCTCGCGTCGCTGGCCTTGGCAGGCAGCCTTGTCGGACCAGGTGCTGGCGCTGTCCGACGAGCTGGACGTGCTGCAGATTGCCTTGCCACATGGCATCCGTGCGGCGGTCGACAGGATGCGGGGCAGGGATGACCTCTGGACACTCGACTGGCGCGCCTATGGCCTGGCCGTGCTGGCCTGTGTGGTCACGGCCATACTGGCATCGCCGCTGGTGTCGAGGCTGGAGTTGTCGAACATCGTCATGCTGTTCCTGCTGACAGTGGTCGGAGTGAGCCTGCGCTTGGGGCGCGGCCCTGCCGTGCTGGCTGCGTTCGTCGGGGTGGGCCTGTTCGACTTCTTCTTTGTACAGCCTCGGTTTTCGTTTGCCGTCACCGATGTGCAGTACCTGGTGACCTTCGCGGTGATGCTGTGCGTGGCCCTGGTGGTGGGGCAGTTGACGGCCGGCCTGAAAGCCCAGGCCGAAGTGGCCACCTTGCGTGAACAGCGCGTGCGGGCCTTGTATGGCATGTCCAAGGAACTGGCCTCCGCCTTGTTGACCCAGCAGGTGGCCGAGCTGGGGCAGCGCTTCATTCGGGCGGAGTTCGGCATGCCGGCCACCTTGGTTGTGGCCGATGATGCCGGTCAGCTGCATGACATCCCTGGCGGCAATGCCCTTGTCGACAGGGGGATCGCGCAGTGGGCGTATGACAGGAGCCAGCCTGCTGGCAAGGGAACCGATACCCTGCCGGCGAGCCCGTCATTGGTGCTGCCGCTCAAGGCCATCATGCGCACGCGGGGCGTGCTGGTGGTCGAGCCGCCACCATCGTTGTGGATGGGCCCCGAACAGCGTCAGCTGCTGGAAACCTGTGCCTCCTTGCTGGCCATCTCGCTGGAGCGCATCCACTACATCGATGTGGCCCAGGCGAGCTCGATCCAGATCGAGTCCGAGCGGCTGCGCAACTCGCTGCTGTCCGCCATTTCGCATGATCTGCGCACCCCTTTGGCGTCCCTGGTCGGCATGGCTGATGCGCTGGAGTTGACATCACCGCCGCCGAGCGAGGCCCAGAAGCAGATCGGTCAGTCGATCCGCCAGTCGGCCCTGCGCATGAGTGCACTGGTGAGCAACCTGCTTGACATGGCCCGACTGGAAGCCGGGGCCGTGCAGTTGAATCGCCAGTGGTTGCCGCTGGAAGAGGTGGTGGGCAGCGCCTTGTCAAGTTGTGCCACCTTGCTGGATGGCCGCCCCGTCCAGGTCAAGCTGGATGGCGATCTGCCCTTGCTGCATCTCGACAGCGTGCTGTTCGAGCGGGTGTTGGTCAACCTGCTGGAGAATGCGGCCAAGTACACCCCGTCTGGCACGGCCATCATGGTCGGGGGCCGGCGCTGGGGGGGCGAGGTGCGGCTGACCGTGGAGGATGCCGGGCCGGGTTTGCCTGTTGGCAAGGAAACCTCCATCTTCGAGAAATTCGAGCGCGGCATGAAGGAAAGTGCGACACCGGGTGTGGGACTGGGGCTGGCCATTTGCCGGGCCATCGTGCAGGCCCATGGAGGTGTGATCACGGCCAGCAACCGGCCTGAGGGCGGGGCATGCTTCACCATCGCCTTGCCGGTCGGACAGCCTCCCAGCGACGACGGCAGCCAACTGAGCTGGTCGCCCGAATCGGGAGGTGAGGCATGACCGAAGTGAGCGTCAAGGTCCTGGTGGTGGAAGACGATGCGGACATCCGGCGCTTCATCAGACTGAGCCTCGAATCCGAGGGCTACGAGGTGTTCGAAGTCGACACCGTACGCCGTGCCCTGATCGAGGCGGGTACGCGGCGTCCGGATGCGATCGTGCTCGACCTGGGGCTGCCCGATGGTGACGGCGTCGACCTGATTCGAGAGTTGCGCAGCTGGTCACAGGTACCGATCGTGGTGCTGTCGGCACGCAGCCGGGAAGACGACAAGATCGAGGCGCTGGACGCCGGTGCAGATGACTATCTGGTCAAGCCCTTTGGTTCGGGCGAGTTGCTGGCGCGGATGCGCTCTCAGTTTCGCAGGCACCTGTTCCAGAATCCGGTGGGCGACAGCGAGATCCGCTTCGGCGAGGTGAGTGTGAATTTCACGACCCGCACGGTGGCGAAGGCGGGGCAGCCCTTGCATCTCACCCCCATCGAATACAAGCTGCTGACCCATCTGGTGCGCCAGCCGGACCGTGTCGTCACCCACCAGCAGTTGCTCAAGGCGGTGTGGGGGCCCGGCCATGAGGGGGACATGCACTATGTGCGCGTGCACATGGCCAATTTGCGCAAGAAGATCGAAGATGACCCATCCATGCCGACCTACCTGACCACCGAATCGGGTATCGGATACCGATTCAGACAGCGAGCTTGACCCATGCGCACCTTGCCTTTGCACAAGGCTTTCACCCTCATTGAGCCCGGCCCAGTGGTGTGGGTCACCACCCACGATGGCGAGCGCCCCAATGTCATGACCATCACCTGGACCATGGTGCTCGACTTCACCCCCCGTTTCGCATTGGCCACCGGGCCCTGGAACCATTCCTACGCGGCGCTGGAGACCACACGGGCGTGTGTGCTGGCCATACCCGATGCGCCCTTGCTGGACAAGGTGGTCGGCGTGGGTACCTGTTCCGGGAGCGACACCGACAAGTTCGCGCGCTTCGGATTGACGCCGGTAGCGGGACGCCAGGTGCAAGCGCCACTCATCAAGGAGTGTCTGGCCAACATCGAGTGCCGGGTGGTCGACATCGTGCAGGCACATGGCATCGTCGTGCTGGAGGGGCTGGTTGCCCATGTGAGCACAGGCTACCAGCGCCGGCCCATGCTGCATGCGGTGGGTGATGGTACTTTCGTGGTCGACGGGGAGCGGTTGAACCGCCGGCGACAGATGCGCAGCAAGCTGCCGCCAGGGGTGTGACCCCACGCCGGTGCCGGTCTGGCAGCCTCGCTACACTGCTGGCTGGAAGGAATGGCACCACGTGGACCTGAATCAGCTCACCGACACCCTGCGACACAACGCCGTCATGACGGTGTTCTTCAATGTGCTGATGCAGCAGTTGGGCCTGCCTGTGCCGGCATTTCCGACCTTGCTGGTGGTGGCCAGCCTGGCCACAGATGGTGCAGGGCTGATTCCGCTGTTGCTGGTGGCCACGGTCGCCTCGGTGCTGGCCGACTGGGTCTGGTACCGTGCCGGCCGGCTGTTCGGCTACCGCGTGCTGACCGGCTTGTGCCGCCTCTCCATCAACCCGTCCTCCTGTGTCAGCCAGACCGAGGCGCGCTTCGTGCGCTGGGGCCTGCCCTCGCTGGTGGTGGCGAAGTTCCTGCCCGGCTTTTCGACCGTGGCCCCTCCGATCGCGGGTGCTTTGCGCATGAACCAGATCGGCTTCCTGGGTGCGGCGGGTCTGGGTGCCGCCCTGTGGGCCGGAGTGGCGCTGTGCCTGGGCTGGTTTCTGAAAGACCGTGTGCAGGCTGTCATGCAGTTTCTCGATCGCGACGCATCCAGCGCGCTGATCGCCGTGGGCCTGGCCTTGCTGGTGTGGCTGTCGTGGAAGCTCTGGCAACGCCGCCGCTTCAAGCGCCTGAGCGCCGTGCCTCACATCACGCCCCTGGAATTGCTGGCGGCGTTGGAAGCCGAACGCCCACCTCTGGTGCTGGACCTGCGTGGCCCGGCCATGGTGGCCGAAAAAGGCCCGATTGACGGGGCGCGGCTGGCGCAGCACCAGCATCCCCAGGATGCCGTGGGTGACTGGCCCAAGGACCAGCCCATCGTGACCATCTGTGCCTGCCCGGAAGACGCGGGGGCGATCCATGCAGCCCACCTGCTGCTGGAACAGGGTTACCAGTCGGTGCGCCCCTTGCAAGGCGGCTATGAAGCCTGGGTCGCTGCCAACCAGCGGGATGCCCGCCCGCCCTCGGCCTGATCAACGGCGGCCATGGACATGGCGCAGGTGGCTGTGCTCTTTGGCGGGCGCCGCGTGGTCGCTCACCGCTTCGGACAAGCCGGCCAGGATGCCGCATTGCTCCGCCGGGCGTGACTCGCTGCAGCGCAGCCTCAATTCCTTGAGGTGCTTTTCCAGCGACTTCAACTCCTGAATGCGTTGCGACACATGCCCGATGTGCTCGTCCAGCAGCGCGTTGACATGCCCACAGTTCTCGTCCGGGGCATCCTTGAAGCGCAGCAACACCCGCACCTCGTCGAGCGACATGTCGAGGCTGCGGCAATGCCGGATGAACTGCAGGCGTTCCAGATGGGCGGCCTGGTAGACCCGGAAATTGCCCTGCGTGCGTTGCGGGGCCGGCAACAGGCCTTCCCGCTCGTAGTAGCGGATCGTCTCCACGGGGGTGGTGGCGGCTTGCGAGAGTTCTCCGATCTTCATGGCTTGACTCTATAGCAACTACAGGGATTCCAATAGAGGCCATCAGCGGAAATCCACGATGTTCAACCCTCACCCACACCACACCCATCACGATCACACGGCCGAGCACGGGGCGTGCGGCTCAGCCCATTGCTGTGGCGGTGCCCACGATGACCATGCCCATGAGCCGGTTGTCAGCCAACCCTTGGCAGCGGGCGCCAGTACCCTGCTGCTGAGCATCCCGGCCATGGATTGCCCGGTCGAAGAGGGCCAGATTCGGCGTGTGCTGGAATCCATCGCCGGCATCCGCAGGCTGCAGTTTGACCTCGCAGGCCGCGCCCTGGCCATCGACGCCGATGCCGCGCAGTGGTCGAGCATCCGGCAGGCCATCGTGTCGGCCGGGTTTGCCAATGACATCCTGGCTGCACCGCCTGCGGCGGACGCTGTTGCGGCATCGCGCCGATCGGAACTGGTCCAGCTGGTGATGGCGCTGCTGGTCGCCACCGTGGCCGAGTTGCTGCATTTCTTCGCCCCCGATGCCATGTTGTGGAAGGTGGCGGGCATGGCGGTGGCCGCGTGTGCGATCGCCTTGTCCGGAACAGCGGTGCTGCGCAAAGGTGCACAGGCCTTGTGGCGAGGTCAGCTCAACATCAATGCCTTGATGACGGTGGCCGTGCTGGGTGCCTTCGTGATCGGGCAGTGGCCCGAGGCGGCCATGGTCATGGCCTTGTATTCGCTGGCCGAGTTGATCGAGGCCCGCTCGGTGGAGCGGGCGCGCGACGCCATCTCGGGTTTGCTCACCCTCTCGCCGGATCAGGCCGAGGTGCAGCAGACCGATGGCAGCTGGTCTCTGGTGGATGCCGCTCACGTCGTGCCCGGCGCCCGCGTGCGGGTCAAACCTGGCGAGCGCTTCGCGCTGGATGGCCGTGTCGTGAGTGGCCAGAGCGCCGTGGACCAGTCCGCGGTCACGGGCGAGAGCCTGCCGGTGGACAAGGTACCGGGAGACGAGGTGTTCGCCGGTACGGTCAACCAGAGCGGGGCACTCGAATTCGAGGTCACGCAGGCAGCCGGCAACACGGTGCTGGCACGCATCATCCACGAGGTGGAGGTGGCCCAGGGCAAACGCGCCCCCACCCAGCGTTTCGTCGATCAGTTCGCAGCCATCTACACGCCTGCCATCTTCGTGCTGGCGCTGGCTGTGGCTGTGGGCGCACCTCTGCTGCTGGGCTGGCCGTGGCTGAGTGCGGTCTACAAGGCCCTGGTGCTGCTGGTGATCGCCTGCCCTTGTGCCTTGGTCATTTCCACCCCGGTGACGGTGGTCAGCGGCCTGGCCGCCGCCGCGCGCCGGGGCATCCTCATCAAGGGCGGTGTCTACCTCGAAGAGGCGCGCAAGCTCCGCGTGGTCGCGGTCGACAAGACGGGCACCGTCACTCAGGGTCAACCCAAGCTGGTGGCGGCCGAGGTGCTGGCTCCGGGCTTGTCTGAGAGCCGGATCTTGGCCCTGGCTTGCAGCCTCGCACAGCGTTCGGACCACCCGGTCTCACAGGCCATTGCCGCCGGCCTGGATACGGATTTGCTGCCTGTAGCCGATTGGGGTGCCGATGCCGGTCGCGGTGTGCACGGGCTGGTGGATGGCCTGCCTGTCGTGCTGGGCAACCACCGCTGGATCGAAGAGCGGCAGCAGTGTTCGGCCGAGCTGGAGGCCCGCATGCAGGCGCACGAAGCGCAAGGCCGCACGGTGACCTTGCTGGCAGGCGAGCAGGGCGTGCTGGCCCTGTTCGCGGTGGCCGACACCACGAAGCCGAGCAGCCAGCAAGCCATCGCCGAGTTGCATGCGCAAGGCGTGCGGGTGGTCATGCTGACGGGTGACAACGAGGTAACGGCCCAGGCCATTGCCCGGCAGGTGGCCATCGATGAAGTGCACGGCAGCCTGCTGCCGCATGACAAGCTCCAGCGCGTGCAGCAGTTGGCGCAGGTCGGCCCGGTGGCCATGGTGGGTGATGGCATCAACGACGGCCCGGCCTTGAGTGCCGCCGCCATCGGTTTTGCCATGGGTGGCGCGGGCACGGGCACGGCCGTCGAAGCGGCCGACGTGCTGATCATGAACGATGACCTGCGCAAGGTGGCCGAGACCATTGCGCTGTCGCGGCGCACCTATGCCGTGCTGTGGCAGAACATCGCGTTCGCGCTCGGCATCAAGGCCGCCTTCTTGCTGATGGCCTTGTTCGATGACGCCACCATGTGGATGGCGGTGTTTGCCGACATGGGTGCCAGCCTGCTGGTGACTTTCAATGGATTGCGGCTGCTGAGGGGCGTGAAGCGCTAAAGGCGTGCCGATGTCACGGTATTTCACCGATTGATGGCGCCGGGTGTATGGCTCAATGTGAGCAGGGTTACCCGGCTCCCACTTTCCCGACATCGATCCCGAACCATGACGGCTTCCTCGTCTGCGCCCGTCCCCGAAGGCGCCCCCAACGCACCAGCGCCTTCCGATGGTCAGCAGGTGACGCTCGAATACCTGCTGCGCCGCATGCGCTACAAGAGCGACTTCCCGGCGCTGTCTGCTTCGGTGACCCGCATCCAGGCCCTGTCGGACGCCGAGCACGAGAGCCTGAGCGTACTCAGTGACGAGATCCTCAAGGATGTGGCGCTGACGCAGAAGCTGCTGCGCCTCATCAACACCGCGCACTACCGGCGTGCAGGCACCGACCCGGTGTCGACCGTCTCGCGTGCCGTCATGCTCATCGGCATGGCCGGCGTGCGCAACCTGGCCCTGTCGCTGATGCTGGTCGAGCACATGGCCGACAAGCAGCATGCCCGCCAGTTGAAAGAAGCGTTCTTGCGCACGGTGATGGCCGGCACCCTGGCCAGCGAACTCTGCGGTCGCCACCACGATGCCGAAGAAGCCTTCATCGGAGCCCTGTTTCGCAACCTGGGGCGCCTGCTGGTGGAGTTCTACCTGCCGGAAGACGCCGAGCAGATCCGCGAGCTGGTGCGACCCGAAGCCGATGCGCCGCCCGTGATGAGTGAGGAGCAGGCCTCCTTTCAGGTACTGGGGCTGGGCTTCGATGCCCTGGGGCAGCATGTCGGCAAGAGCTGGGGGCTGCCCGATACCCTGCTGCAGAACATGCGCGTGCCGGACTCGAACCCGCCGATGCGCTCCCTGGCTGCGCAACCCGAGCGCCTGTTCTGGCTTGACACGCTGGCCAACGAAGCGGCCGACGCGATGATGTTCACGACACCGGTCGAGCTTGGCCAGAAGCTGGACGCCCTCAACCAGCGCTACGCGCCTGCGCTGGAGTTGACTCGCTCGGCCGTGCAGGACGCTGCCGCGCGGGCCCGCACCCGCCTGACCGAACTCACCCGTGCCCTGCAGCTCGACATCCCGGATGACTCACCGGCCGAGCGCCTGCTCGAATCCTTCTATGTGGATGCACCCAATGCGGGCGACACCGGCGGCCCGGACGCCGCAGCCCTGGGCCTGGCCGAGCCCGACGCCGATGGCGCCCTGGGCGCCTTGCCGGCCTACACCCCGCAGGACACGGTCGGCATCCTCACCAGCGGCATCCAGGACATCACCAATACCATGGTCGAGTCCTTCAAGCTCAACGACATCCTGCAGATGATTCTGGAGACGGTCTACCGCGCACTCGATTGCCGCCGGGTGATCTTCTGTTTGCGTGACCCTCGCACCGGGCAGCTGCTCGGACGCATCGGTCTGGGGGAGCAGGCGGATACCCTCAAGTCCCTGTTCCAGATTGCCTTGACCGTGCCCCCGGGTGGGCAACCCGATCTGTTCACGGCCGTGACCCTCAAGGGGGCAGATACCCTCATCGCCGATGCCTCGGTGGCGTCCATGGCCTCCCGCCTGCCGGGCTGGTTTCGCGACCGCGTCCAGGCCCCGACCTTCCTGTTGCTGCCGCTCGTCATGAAACACCAGGGCAAGGACATGGCGCTGGGCCTGATCTATGCCGACAAGGGCCAAGCCAACAGCCTGCAGCTCAGCGAGAAGGACCTGTCCCTGCTGCGCACCTTGCGCAACCAGGCGGTGATGGCCTTTCGCCAGACCACCGGGACGCGCTGAGCTGGCGCAAGGGACAGGGGATAATCGCGGCCATGTTCCGCATCGTCCTCGTCGAACCCGAAATCCCGCCCAACACCGGCAATGTGATCCGGCTGGCGGCCAACACCGGCTGTGAGCTGCACCTCATCGAGCCCCTGGGCTTTTCGATGGACGACAAGCTGCTGCGCCGTGCGGGGCTCGATTACCACGAGTACGCCCCGGTGCGCCGCCACGCGAGCTGGCAGGCTTTTGTGGATGCCGTGCAGCCGGATCAGACCCGCATGTTTGCCTTCACCACCCGGGGCAGTCGCCCCTTTGCCGAGGTGGCCTGGCAGCCTGGCGACTGGCTGGTGTTCGGTTGCGAAACGCGGGGGCTGGATCCGGCCCTGAGGGAAACCTTTCCGACCACCCAGCGGGTGCGCTTGCCGATGCGCGCCGAGCAGCGCAGCCTCAACCTGAGCAATGCGGTGGCGGTGGCGGTGTTCGAGGCCTGGCGCCAGAACGGTTACGCCGGCGGTCAGTAAGCGCTGCTGGGGCCGACGCCTTCGGCCTTGGCCTGGCGGCTCATCAGGGCGCCCACGGCCGCACGCGGCGTGGTGTGGCCTTCAATCACGTTGACCACGGCTTCGGTGATGGGCATGGACACGCCCAGGGCCTGTGCACGCGCCAGCACCGTGGCTGCGCTGTAGACGCCTTCGGCGACATGCCCCAGCTCCTGCAGGATCTGCGGCAGGGTCTTGCCCGTGGCCAGTTGCAGGCCCACCGTGCGGTTGCGCGACAAACTGCCCGTGGCGGTCAGCACCAGGTCACCCAGGCCGGACAGCCCCATGAAGGTGTCCGGGCGGGCGCCGAGCGCTACACCCAGGCGGGTCATCTCGGCCAACCCCCGGGTGATCAGTGCGGCGCGGGCGTTGAGCCCCAGGTCCATGCCATCGGCAATGCCGGTGGCGATGGCCAGCACGTTTTTCACGGCGCCGCCCACCTCGACACCCACCGGGTCGTTCGAGGTGTAGACGCGCAGGCTGTCGGTGTTGTGGAAGGCCTGGACTGCCTGTTCGCACAGGGTCGGGTCATGGCTGGCTGCCACCAGCGCCGTGGGCTGGTTGTGCGCCACTTCGTTGGCAAAGCTGGGGCCGGAGAGCACGCCGGCGCGCAAATCGGGGCGCAGGGCCTGCGCAATCTCGTGGCCCAGCCGGCCGGTGCCTTTTTCAAAGCCCTTGCACAGCCACATCACGGCGGCCTGCTGTGGCAGGGCCTGCAGCATGGTGCCGAGCGCCGCCATGGGCGTGCCGACGATGATCAAGCCCTGGTGGGCGTGAGCATGCTCCACGGCTTCATCGAAGTCATGGGTGACGCGCAGGGACTCGGGAAAGGGCGCCTGGGGCAGGTAGCGCGCGTTGATGCGGCCGGCCTGCATGTCCTGGGCCTGCTGCAGATCGCGGGCCCAGAGCAGGACATGGGGGTTTTGGCGGGCGGCGCTGATGGCCAGCGCCGTACCCCATGCCCCGGCTCCCAGAACCGTGAGGTTCATGGGGCGTGCAGATTACGAGTTGAGGGCCTGGTTGGCCGCTTCAGCCGCTTGTTGCAGCTGCGACTCGTACATGGCCTGGAAGTTCACTTCGGTCAGGTGCACGGGCGGGAAGCCGGTGCGGTTGAGCACGTCGGCCACGGTGGCGCGCAGGTAAGGGTAGACGATCTGCGGGCAGGCGATGGCGATGATCGGCTGCATCTGGTCTTGCGGCACGTTGCGGATCTCGAACAGGCCGGCTTGCTTGGCTTCAACCAGGAACAGCACCTTGTCGTTGACCTTGGCGGTCACGGTGGCGGTCACGGTCACTTCGTACAGGCCTTCGACGACGTCTTCAGCGTGCAGGTTCAGTTGCACGTCAACCTGGGGTTGGCCTTGTTCCAGCAGGATCTTGGGTGCGTTGGGCAGCTCCAGCGACAGATCCTTCAGGTAGATGCGTTGGATGTTGAAGGATGGTTGGCCTTGCTCGCTCATGGTGAGTCCTTGTTTGACAGCGTCAGTGTGTGATTGCTGGGGCTGGATTATGGCCCAGCGCCATGACAAATCTGCGAGCTTGCGCCAGCAAGACGCCTGTTGCTAGGGCAGACCCGGCCCTCAAGCCGGGGTGCCAGGCTTCAGGCTGCCTGGTTGAGCAGGGGCAGCAGCCCACCGGCGCTGTCGAGCGCCATCAGGTCGTCACAGCCCCCCACATGGGTTTCGCCAATGAAGATCTGAGGCACGGTGCGGCGCCCGGTGATGGCCATCATGTGGTCGCGCTGTGCCGGGTCGAGGTCCACACGGATCTCTTCGACCGACTCGACCCCGCGCTGCTTGAGCAGGGCCTTGGCGCGCTGGCAGTAGGGGCAGACCAGGGTGGTGTACATCTTCACGGCTTGCATGGCGAACTTTCTGTCGGCAGAAATGAAAATCGGCGAGACATCCATTGTCTCGCCGATGACATGTCCGTCTGCGCCGTGTGGACTACGCGCGGAGCTGAAAAATCAGGCAGATTTCTCGATTGGCAGGTTGGCTTCACGCCAGGCGCTCAGGCCGCCCATCAGGGAAACGGCGCGCTCGTAGCCCATGCCCTTGAGCTGGGTGCATGCCTTGGCGCTGCGGATGCCGCTGGCGCAGACCACCACCACCGGCAGCGATTTGTTGCCAGGCAGGCCCTTGCCGCCAGCGATGTCGGCCAGGGGGATGTTCTTGGCCCCGACCACGTGGGCTGCGGCGAACTCGGCGGGTTCGCACACGTCGATGACCACGGCCTTTTCGCGGTTGATCAGCTGCACGGCTTCATTGGGCGAGACACCGTCTGCACCACCCTTGAGACGGGGCCACAGCAGCAAACCACCCGATGCGACAGCGGCCAGCAGCCAGATCCAGTTCTCGACGATGAAACTCATGGGAATTCTTTCCGTTGGATTGCCAAAGTGGGGATTTTATAATCCCGGGTTCAGTTGTCTGCGTGGCCGACAACGCTTTCCTTCCAATCCCAACCGGACACCAAGCCATGTACAAGCTCGTGCTGATTCGCCATGGCGAATCGACCTGGAACCTTGAAAACCGTTTCACCGGCTGGACCGACGTGGAACTGACCCCCACCGGCATCTCGCAGGCCATGTCGGCCGGCAAGCTGCTCAAGGCAGAGGGTTACGAGTTCGACGTGGCCTACACCTCGGTGCTCAAGCGTGCCATCCACACCCTCAACTACGTGCTGGACGAGATGGACCGCACCTGGCTGCCGGTCGTGAAGGACTGGCGCCTCAACGAGCGTCACTACGGTGGCCTGCAAGGCCTGAACAAGGCTGACATGGCCAAGCAATATGGTGACGAGCAGGTGCTGATCTGGCGCCGCAGCTATGACACACCGCCGCCGGCTCTGGATGCGAACGACCCCCGCGGTCAGCGTCAGGACCTGCGTTACGCCAAGCTCAACCCCGAGCAAGTGCCGCTGACCGAGTGCCTGAAGGACACCGTGGCCCGCGTGGTGCCCTACTGGACCGATGTGCTGGCACCGGCCATCCAGAGCGGTCAACGCCTCGTGATCGCCGCACACGGCAACTCGATCCGCGCCCTGATCAAGTACCTCGATGGCATCAGTGATGGCGACATCGTCGGCCTGAACATCCCCAACGGCATCCCGCTGGTGTACGAGCTGGACGCCAACCTGAAGCCCATCAAGCACTACTACCTGGGCGATGCCGAAGCTGCCGCTGCCGCTGCCGCCGCGGTAGCCAACCAGGGCAAAAAGGCCTGAGGCCTGTCAGCGCCAGACGCCTTCGAGCGTCATGACCACCGGGCAATGGTCTGAAAGCTGTTTCCCGGTGTCCTCGGCCTGAAAAGGCAACTGCCGGAAACTGCGGCGCGTGGCCTTGTCGGCCAGTGCCGCATCCACCAGCACATCGTCGATGAACTGCTGGTGGGTGTCATCCGGCGAACAGCCGGTATAGCGCCCCAGCGCGCTGCCGCGTACCAGGTGAGCCCCTTTGGGCTCATCGTCATCCAGTGCCGCAAACAGGTTCAGGGGGGCGCCTTCATCCGGCCCTGCCGGGTAGCGTGCGTCCTTGTCCAGGTGACGGTTGAAATCACCCAGCACGGCAAACCGCATGCCTTCGCGCACGCGCGCATCCACCCATTGCTCCAGCACAGGCACCTGCTGGCGCAGGCGTGTGCAGGGCGAAAAACTGCGGTCCAGTCGACCATCGAAACAGCCACTCTTGAGGTGCACCGCCAGCACGCGGATGGCCTTGGGCGTGCCCGGGTAGAGTGTGATGTCGGCGCCCGGCCGGCTGCCGCCATCGATGTCGAGGGCCTGCAGGTCGCCATTGCACTGGTAGGGGATGCCCTCGCGAATCGCAAAGCCCACCTTTTGCGGGTGGGCACGCTGCACAAAGCAGTCGAGCTTCCAGCCGGATCGGAACACCTGTGCCGCAGCGCCGGCGCCATCCACTTCCTGCAGACCGACCAGATCGGCATGGGCCTCGTCACGCAGTCGCTCGGCCGTGTGGCTCATGGCCAGCAGGTCGGCGGCTGTGCGCGCGGGCGGTGGGGTGCGGCCTGGCGTGCAGGGCAGGGCGCGCTCGTCGCTGCGCGGCTGGGTGCGCGTGCAGCGAGAGGCCAGTTCGTCGTGGGCGGCTGGTGTCATCAGCCAGTCCATGTTCCAGCTGGCGAGGTGCAGATCGGCTGCCCCTGCCAACTGGGTGACTGTCAGGCCGGCGCACAGCACGCCGGCCCAGACCCGCTTGCACACCATGCTCAGGCGGCGGTCTGGGCGATGACCGCAGCGCGGTCGATGCTGTAGTTCTGCGGGCCGGACACGGCGATCTTGGTGGCGCCCATGATGTTGGCCAGCTTCACGCTGCGCACCAGATCCCAGCCTTGCGAGAGCCCGTAGAGCAGGCCACCGCGGAAGGCGTCGCCGCAGCCGGTGGGGTCGACCACCGCAGTCGCCTTGATGCCCGGTACATGCGTCAGTTCGCCGTTCACGTAGACGTTGCAGCCATCGGCACCCAGTGTCTCGATCAGGCCTTGCAGACCACCGCGGGAGAGTTCGGCCAGGCTCTTGCCGGTCCGGTCGGCCAGCATCTTGCCTTCATAGTCGTTGACCGCCACCCAGGCGGCCTGCTCGATGAAGCGCTCCAGCTCGGCACCGTCGAACATGGGCAGGCCCTGGCCCGGATCGAACACGAAGGGGATGCCCGCTTCCTGCAGCTGCTCGGCATGCTGGATCATGGCGTCACGGCCGTCTGGCGCGATGATGGCCAGCTTGATGCGCTGGTCTGCCCGGATGCGCTGGGTATGTGCATGCTGCATCGCGCCGGGGTGGAAGGCGGTGATCTGGTTGTTGTCCTGATCGGTGATGATGATGGCCTGTGCCGTGTAGCTGTCATCGACCGTGGAGACATGTTCCAGGCTGACGCCCCAGTCTTTCAGGCGGGCCAGGTAGGGGCCGCCATCGGCACCCAGCGTGGCCATCACCATCGGCACGCCACCGAGCGCATGCAGGCTGTAGGCGATGTTGCCGGCGCAGCCGCCATATTCACGCTTGAGTGTGGGCACCAGGAAGCACACATTGAGGATATGGACCTGATCGGGCAGGATCTGCTGCGAGAAACGCCCGGGGAAGGTCGTGATGGTGTCGAATGCGAGCGATCCGCAAATCAGAACGGACATGATCAGGTCTTCCTCGTTGTAATGGGAAATCAGGGATAAAACAATTCGGCCGTGTAGCCGACGAGCTTGAGCTCGGGGGCCTTCAGGCGCCACAGCAGGGCGGTACTGCGTTGTGCGGGCACCGCGCCAGGCAAAGGCTGGGCAGACGGGGTCGGCTCCGACTTGCCATCGGTGTTGGCGAACCATTGTGCCTCGGCGGGGCGGAAGGCCTTGCGGGCCACGATGCTGCCATCGGTGTCGGTCAGCGTCAGGTCGATGGCAGGCCAGGCGAGCTCGATGCCGGCGCTGTTGTGAACGACGACGACCAGTCGGTAGGTGTCCGGGCCCTCGGAATTGGTGCGAACCAGGGTGGCGCTTTCGACCTGCAGGGCATCAATGCGCAGCGGGGGCGTGATCTGGCATTGGGCCAACTCGCACCACTGTGTCAGCAGCGGCTTGAGTTCGGGGTGATAGGCCGCCAGCTGGTTGCGCAGCAGGTGCGCGATCTGCAGGCCCAGCCCTGCCGTGAGAATCACTGCCAGCAACGACAGCGTGACGCGCATGCCCGTGCTGCGCCAGAACGCCTGGCGGGCCGCCTGCCGCATGAATTCGGGGGGCTGATCCTTGGCGGGTTTGGTCTGTCTGGCAGCCTTGGCCGGTTTGGCAGGCTGCTCCTCTTCCGTGTCCGATGGCTTGTCGGCCGCGGCACGGCGTCGCCAGCTCAGGCGTGACCGGCTTTCTTCCTGGGGCGGTTTGATCGGCTTGTCCGCTTCGGTGACCCGGGCTTCTCCTGGCAGCGGCGGCGGGGCGTCCGATGCCACCGTCGGTTCGAACCCAGGTTCATCCCCCAGCGCATCGCTGGGGAATTCGGCGTCGGCGAAATCAGGTCCTCCGAACTCCGCACGAGCAGGGCGCCTGTCGGTGCGTTCCGACGGCATCAGGTAGCGCGAGTCCAGCGCATCGGCTTCGTCGGTAACAGGTAGCCGGCTGGCACTGAAATCTTCCGGCATCTGCGATGTCGGCGGTTCGAGGTCCGGGTCTTCGGGCGCAGCCAGGGGGTGCTGGCTGTAGCTCGCTGGGGTGGGCGCGGGGGCGGCAACCGGCCGATCAATGGCGGTGTCGAGATCAAATTCGGTGGCGGAAGCGGGCTGGCCGCCGTGATGCAGCGGGCGCTCGCCGAGTGCAGCGAAGTCGTCATTGCTGGGCGCGACCAGGCCAGCCGCCGTGCTGGGCCATTCCGAATCGGCTTCGCCTGCCGGTTCGGGTGGCAGGGTCATGGACTCGGCTGGCCTGGCTTCTTCTTGCTGGGGCGCGCCCGGGCGTTGTGGTGGCGGCTCCCGTTCGAGGTCGAACAGGGTTGGCAGGGCGTTGAAGACCTCGTTGCAGCGGCCGCAACGCACCCAGCCTTCAGAGACCTTCAATTGGTCCTGAACGACCTTGAAGATCGTGCCGCAGTGGGTGCAACGTGTAGCCAGACTCATGGCGCCCGATGATGCCACGAGCCGGGGGCTTTCTCAGGCCTGACTTGCACCCTTGTTGCGGGTCGCCGTCATCAGGATCCAGCCTTCTTCGCTGTTGGCGACCTGCAGTTGCAGGCCCACTTCGGCGTAGGCGTCCTTCAACTCCTGTTCCTGACGGGCCAGGATACCGGCCAGCACCAGGTGGCCACCAGGGGCCACATGGCCCGCCAGCAGCGGGGCCAGCATCTTCAGCGGCGTGGCCAGGATGTTGGCCAGCACCACCGGGTAGCTGCCTTGTGCTTCGCCCACGAGGTCGGGCAGACCAGCGTGGATGGGCAACTTGCCCGACGCATCCTGAAGGTGCGCGAGGTTGGCTTCGGCATTGGCATGCGTGGCTTCGACCGCGGCCGGGTCGATGTCGACCGCATCAACCACACCAGAGCCGTGCAGGGCGGCCCCGATGGCCAGGATGCCCGAGCCACAACCGTAGTCCAGCACGCGCTGACCCTGGTAGGCCGCGCTGTGCTGCGCGATCCACTTCAGGCACATGCGGGTGGTGGGGTGCGTGCCCGTGCCGAACGCCAGGCCCGGATCAAGCCGCATCACGGTCTGGGCGGCGGCCGGCACCTCATGCCAGGTCGGCACGATGTAGAAGGTGTCGGTGATGGGAACCGGCTGGAACTGCGATTGCGTCAGGCGCACCCAGTCCTGCTCGTCGACCGGCTGAATGCCTTGCACATGGATGTCACCGGCCCAGTCCTGCGCGAGGATGAGGGTGGCGGCTTCAAGGGCTTCGGCTTCGCTGGGGAACAGGCTCTTGATGGTCGAGCGCTGCCAGGCTTCGCGGGCCACGGGCATGCCGGGCTCACCCCAGAGGGCTTCCTCGTGCTCGGTGTCGGCATCGGCGTCTTCCACCGACACCGACAGGGCGTCGATCTCCATGAGCGCATCGCTCAGGAGTTCGACTTCGGCTTCCTTGGCCAGCAAGGTCAGTTCAAACAAGGGCATGGGCCATCCTCAGCGCTTGCGCGCAGCCATCCACTCTTCGAGGTAGTGGATGTCGGTGCCGCCTTCGATGAACTTGGCGTCCAGCATCAGTTCGCGGTGCAGCGGGGTGTTGGTCTGGATGCCTTCGATCACCGTTTCGGACAGGGCGGTGCGCATGCGTGCCAGGGCCTGCTCGCGGGTGTCGCCGTGGACAATGATCTTGCCGATCATGGAGTCGTAGTTGGGCGGCACGTAGTAGTTGGCGTAGGCATGCGAGTCCACGCGCACGCCAGGGCCACCGGGCGGGTGCCAGGTGGTGATGCGGCCGGGCGAGGGGATGAACTTGACGGGATCTTCGGCGTTGATGCGGCACTCGATGGCGTGGCCGCGCAGTTGCACCTGACGTTGCGTGATCGGCAGCTTCTCGCCGGCGGCCACTCGGATCTGCATCTGCACGATGTCGACGCCGGTGACCCACTCGGTGACGGGGTGCTCCACCTGCACGCGGGTGTTCATCTCGATGAAGTAGAACTCGCCGTTTTCATACAGGAACTCGAAGGTGCCGGCGCCACGGTAGCCGATCTTCTTGCAGGCTGCGGTACAGCGTTCGCCCACTTTTTCGATCAGGCGGCGGGGAATGCCCGGTGCCGGTGCTTCTTCGATGATCTTCTGGTGGCGACGCTGCATGGAGCAGTCGCGCTCACCCAGCCAGATGGCGTTCTTGTGCTGGTCGGCCAGCACCTGGATTTCGATGTGCCGCGGGTGTTCCAGGAATTTCTCCATGTACACCTCGGGGTTACCGAAGGCGGCGCCGGCTTCCGCGCGGGTCATCTGCACGGCATTGATCAGAGCTGCCTCGGTGTGCACCACGCGCATGCCGCGACCGCCACCGCCACCCGCCGCCTTGATGATGACGGGGTAGCCGACCGAGCGGGCGATGCGGATGATTTCCTTGGGGTCATCCGGCAAGGCGCCTTCCGAACCGGGCACGCAAGGCACACCGGACTTGATCATGGCCTGCTTGGCCGAGACCTTGTCACCCATGATGCGGATCGACTCGGGGGTCGGGCCGATGAAGGTGAAGCCGCTTTGTTCGACGCGCTCGGCGAAGTCGGCGTTTTCCGACAGGAAGCCGTAGCCGGGGTGGATGGCTTCGGCATCGGTCACTTCGGCGGCCGAGATGATGGCCGGCATGTGCAGGTAGCTCTGGTTCGACGGGGCCGGGCCGATGCACACGGCTTCGTCGGCGAGCTTCACATACTTGGCTTCACGGTCGGCTTCGGAGTAGACGACCACCGACTGGATGCCCATCTCGCGGCAGGCGCGCTGGATGCGCAGCGCGATCTCGCCCCGGTTGGCGATGAGGATCTTCTTGAACATGGCGAGGGGCCCTTATTCGAGGATGAACAGGGGCTGACCGTATTCGACGGGTTGGCCGTTCTCGACCAGGATCTTGGTGATGGTGCCGTCGATGTCAGCCTCGATCTCGTTCATGATCTTCATGGCTTCGATGATGCAGACGGCCTGGCCGGCCTTGACGGTGTCGCCGACTTCGGCGAAGGACTTGGCGCCCGGGCTGGAGGCACGGTAGAAGGTGCCGACCATCGGCGATTTCACGATGTGGCCGGTTTCGACCGGGGCTTCTGCTGCAGGGGCAGGGGCGGCTTCAGCAGGTGCAGCGGCGGCCACGGGCGCAGCAACCGGCGCGGCTACGGCGGCGGGCATGGTCATGACCACGGGGGCGCTGCCAGCCTTGACGATGCGAACCTTGCCATCAGCCTCGGTGATTTCGAGTTCCGAGACGTTCGACTCCGAAACCAGGTCGATGAGGGTTTTCAGTTTGCGCAAGTCCATGGTTTGCGATCTCCAGCAGTCTGTCGAGCGTTTGGCTCTGTGGGTAAGGGGTGGCAGTGACCGGCCGTGTAGGCCGTCCGACTCAGCCGCGAGGGGGCGCGCTCAGGCGCTCTAAAGCGGCATCAAGGGCCAGTTGGTAGCCCTTGGCGCCCAATCCGACAATCACCCCTTCGGCGATGTCGGAGAAGTAGGAGTGATGCCTGAAGGGTTCACGCTTGTGCACATTGGACAGGTGCACTTCGATGAACGGGATGGCCACACCGGCCAGGGCATCACGGATGGCCACACTGGTATGCGTGTAGGCACCGGGATTGATGATGATGAATGCCGTGCCGTCCGTCCGCGCAGCGTGAACGCGGTCGACCAGCGCACCTTCATGGTTGCTCTGGAAGGCCGACAGGGACGCACCGCGGGCAGCGGCGTAGTCGGACAGTCCAGTGTTGATCTGCTCCAGCGTGGTGGACCCGTAAACCTGGGGCTCACGGGTGCCCAGCAGGTTCAGAT
This sequence comes from Aquabacterium sp., assembly GCF_041909175.1. Taxonomy (GTDB): domain Bacteria; phylum Pseudomonadota; class Gammaproteobacteria; order Burkholderiales; family Burkholderiaceae_C; genus Aquabacterium. The sequence continues at coordinate 93,676 of NZ_JAYRDZ010000008.1, forward strand.
TGGGGCCATGGAGGACGAGAATCTGCATGTGTCATTGGCAGGGACCCACAGGGCAACCTGCCAAGAAAATGAAAGTAGGCGGATTTTAAGCGCATTTGGCGCTAAAAAATACAAGTGTCCTGTTTCCAGGGTGTTCGCCACCCTGGATTCAGCGGGGCATGGTCTGCGCCCAGCTTTGCAACTCTTCCAGGTGAGTTGCGCCCATTTTGCGGCGGATGAGGTGACCTTGTGGGCCGATCATGACCGAAAATGGCAGTCCTCCGCTCAGGTTGCCCAGGCTGCTCATGAGCTCGGAGCCCCCCATTCCGGCCAATCCGACATCAAAGTTCACCGGATTCTTGCTCAGGAATTGCCGGGCCGGCGTGGGGCTGTCGATGGCCAGACCCAGCACCTGGCCGCCCTTTTTGGACCAGTTGCGCTGGAATCGAACCAGATCGGGCATTTCCTTGATGCAGGGCGGGCACCAGCTGGCCCAGAAGTTCACCAGCAGGGGCTTGCCCCGGAAATCTGCCAGTTTGAGTCTGCCGCCTTGCGGGCGATCGAATTCAAGCGCCCACCAGTTGGCGGGGAGCGACTCCATCAGCAAGCCATCGTCCTGCGCTGTCAGGGCCTGGGCAGCCTGGGGCGTGAGGCTACCCAGCGCACCCAGGGCGATCGCGCCTTGAAGGAATTGCCTGCGGTTCGTGATGTGTTGTTCGGAGATCGTCATGCGGATGCGCTGGTGGCGTCAATCAGTTTCTGCAGTGCGGCGAGGTCGCCGCGCTCGGTGCGGCCACGGCTGTCTGGCTTGAGTGCACCACGCAGGTCGTCTCGGTCCAGGATGGTCAGGTGCAGGCCGATGGCCTCGTTCAGGTCAGCGCACCGCACGGTCAGGCTCAACCGGTCGACCGACTCGCCGCGCGGCCCCGGCACACTGCCCACGTCGTAGTCGACGCCTTTGTTCAGCAGGGTGATCTCGGCGGATTTGGGGTCGTCGCAATACAGGTGCAGGTGGATGTCGTTGAGCCGGGTGGCGGTGCCGCGCCAGATGGCGCCCGTCAAATGCGGGCGGAACTCGGCCAGGCGCGCCATCCAGACGGCAGCCAGGCGCCGCAGTGCCAGCAGTTCGGCTGGCTGGGTGTCGGCGCAGAAGACGGCGAGGTAGTCCTCGACCGCTTCTTCCAGTTCATCGTTGTCGGGCAGGTCGCGGGTGCTCAGACCCAGCTGTTTGGCTGCCCGGCGTTTGGCGGGGCCGTATTCCAGCCCTTCTTCGACGACGATGCGGGCGGCGGCGTGGGCAATTTCCTGTGTGCTCTGGCTGCTCATGCCCGGATTGTCACCCGGTCTGGCTCAGGCTGCACGCACCTCCACCGGCACTGCGCTGAAGGCAGCGTTGCCACTGATGCGATCGGTGGCACGGTCGTCTGTCAGGTCGTTGATGCTGACGCCCGCGTGGGCCTGGGCCACCTTCAGCCGGATGCCGTCGCGGTCATGGCCCCAGCCATGCGGCAGGCTCACGACCCCTGGGCGGATGGCGTGGGTGAGGTGCACGGGCACGGCCACCTCGCCCACCCGAGACTGGATGGCTACCTCCTGGCCGTCCTGCAGCGCACGCTGTGCAGCGTCCTGCGGGTGCATCCACAGCACGCAGCGGGGCTTGCCTGAGACGAGTCGGGGGCTGTTGTGCATCCACGAGTTGTTGGTGCGCACGTCGCGTCGCCCGATCAGCTTAAGCGGGCGATCAGGTTCGCTGGCGGCGTGGCTGAAGCGCTCGGCCAGCAGGGGCAGTTCCTGGCGGATGGCCAGTGGCAGCAGGGCCACGCGCCGCTTGCGGCGGCTCAGGCCGGCCACCAGCGAGGGCTTGAGTGGCCCCAGGTCGATGCCCTCCGGGTGGGCGCGCAGCCGCGCCATGGTCAGTGGGCCACCCTGGCGGCGCAGCCCGATGGCCAGCAGGCGGGCCGGGCTCAGTCGGCTCATCACACCCCGGTTGAACAGGCCGCGCAGGCGCTGCCAGGCCGTGCCCTTGTCCAGCGCCCAGGTGCGCCGCGCGTAACGGCTCGACAGCGCCATGTAGATCTGCCAGTCATGCAGCGCCCCCGGAGCAGGGTCGACAATGGCCGGTGTGTAGCGGGCCACGTTGCGCACGGCGAGATGCAGGAACAGCAGGTCGTAGTGGTCGTGCTCGACGAAGCAGGTGGGCGGCAGGATGACGTCGGCGTGGCGGGTTGACTCGTTCAGATAGAAGTCGATGGCCACCATGAAGTCGAGCCCGGCCAGCGCGGTGTCGAGCTGGCGGCCGTTCGGGGTGGACAGCACCGGGTTGCCGCACGAGGTGACCAGGGCGCGGATCTGGCCCTTGCCCGGCGTGAGCATCTCTTCGGCCATGACCGAGACAGGCAGCTCGCCGCCAAATTCAGGCGCGCCTCGCACGCGGCTGCGCCAGGCGTTGTGGTGGCCCTTGCTCATCAGGCCACTCTTGATCAGGTCGATGGCGGGGGTGGTGAGCAAGGCGCCGCCTTCGCGGTCCACATTGCCGGTCAGCAGGTTGATGACCTGGATGGCCCATTGGCACAGGGCGCCGTGCTCCTGGGTGGAGACCCCCATGCGGCCGTAGACCACGCCCGCATCGGCTTCGGCCAGTTCGCGGGTCAGGCGGCGTGTGGTGTCGGCATCGATGCCCGTGTGGGCGGCGGTGGCCTCGGGTGAGAAGGCGGCCACGGCCCTTTTCAGGGCATCCACCCCGTCGAGCAGGTCGGCCCATTGGCGCGGGCGGCACAGGTCTTCATCGAACAGCGTGTGGATGACCGACAGCAGCCATGCCGCGTCGGTGCCCGGGTCGATGAAATGGTGCTCGTCGGCGATGTCGGCCGTTTCGGTCTTGCGGGGGTCCAGCACCACCAGCTTGCCGCCGCGGGCACGCAGGGCCTTGAAGCGAGCGCGGATGTCGGGTGCCGTCATCAGGCTGCCGTTCGAGGCCAGCGGGTTGGCGCCGAGCACCAGCATGTACTGGGTGTGGTCGATATCGGGGATGGGGATGGCCAGTTGGTGGCCATACAGCCAGTAGGACGCCAGGTGGTGGGGCAGCTGATCGGCCGATGTGGCCGAAAAGCGTGCACGGGTCTTGAGCTGGCCGAAGAACATCGCGCCGTGGGTGACATTGCCCCAGTTGTGGATGCTGGGGTTGCCCTGGTAGACCGCCACGGCGTGGGCGCCATGTTGTTCGCGCACGCGGGCCAGCCCTTCCACGGCCAGGTCGAAGGCCTCGTCCCAGGTGATGGTCTGCCAGCGGGTTTCACCGTTGACCACGACCCGCTTGACGGGCTCTCGCAGTCGATCCGGGTCTTCGTGCAGGTCTTTGAGCGCCACGGCCTTGGGGCAGATGTGACCGCGCGACAAGGGGTCTGCGTCGTTGCCCTTGACCGAGACGATGTGCTGGCCCTGAACCTGGAAGGTCAGGCCGCAGATGGCCTCGCACAGGTTGCAGGCACCGTGTCGGGTGACAAGAGGGGCGTCCTCAGACTTCGAGGTGGGCGCGTGAGACATGGGCTGGCAGACTCCGTAAAACGAGCCATTGATGCTAGAACAAGCCGTCGTCTTGCGCAGCGGCCTGGCATCAGGGTCAACCCTCGATCTGCTGCTCGGTGTTCAGTGGCAGGCGCGCACAGACGCGGGTGCCTTCACCCGGTTGCGAGAACAGTTCGAGTTGCCCTCCGGCCGCCTCCACGCGAAAGCGCATGCCTTGAATGCCGTGGCTGCCCACCTTGCGCGTGTGGACATCGAAGCCCAGGCCGTTGTCCTCGATCTCGATCACGGCATGCTGGTCTTGCTCGAACAGGCGCACGATCAGCCTGGTGGCCTGGGCGTACTTGAGCGTGTTGGTGATGGCTTCCTGAACGATGCGGTAGACCGTGAGCTGATCATCCGCATTCAGGCGCACCTCCTGCAGGTCGTGGTTGACCTGCAATCCGCTGACGCGGGCGGTGTCATGCAGCAAGGCGGTTAGCGAGGTGCTCAGGCCAAGGGTCCGCAGCGAGGACGGGCAGAGGTCTTCAATGATGCGGCGTTTGAGGGCGATACCGCCGTTCAAGGCTTCCGTGAGGTGCGTCAGGCGGGGTGCCAGTTCAGGCACGTGCTGTTGCAACTTGGGGCGCATCACGGCCACATCCAGTTTGGCTGTGGTCAGCAAGGCACCGAGTTCGTCGTGCAGGTCTCTCGCCAGCCGGGCGCGTTCGTCTTCCCGGGCGGTCTGCAGGTGTCGCGCGAGGGCCTTGAGTTCGCCCGTGCGCGATTCGACCTCCTGCTCCAGTCGGTCGCGCTCATGCACCAGGGCCTTGCGCTGGGCTTCGCGCTCCTGGGTCAGTACCCGGCTCTGGCGGATGAACATCACCAGGATCAGCAGGCACAAGATGGTCATGGCGCCAATGCCGATGCGACCGAGCAGCAGCAGGTCCTGAATTTGGCGCAAGCCATTGGCGATCAGGTCGTTGCGGTAGGCCATGTTGGCCTCGAAGGCCAGGCGCAGGCGCTGCATGATTTCGCGCCCGATGCCGCTGCGCACCATGTCCAGAGCGGCTTCGCTGTGCCCTTCGTCATGGCGGCGCAGCACCTCCTGCATCTCGCCGAGCCGCTCTTCCATCAGCTGCTCGACCTCGGCCTGATGCCGTACGAGCTCAGCGTCGCCGACCTGCCGGTCCAGCTCACGGATCTCCCGGAGGGTGGCGTGCACGTCCTCGCGGGCCTGCAGGTAGGGCTCCAGGTAATCGCGGCCGCCGACAAGCAGGTAGCCGCGGTTGCCCGACTCGGCATCGGTGATGCGCTGCACGGCCACGGTCAGCAAAATGCGCGAGCGGCCCATCGTGACCAGGTTGTCGAGCTGGTCGCGCTGGCTTTGGTAGGCCAGCTCGGTGATCAGCAGCATGAAGCCGGCAGCCAGCGTGGCCAGCGGGATGCGCCACGCCGATACCGGCAGATTCCGCAGCCAGCTCGGCCACTTCATGCCGTGACGTCCCTGGCCAGCTCGGTGCAATAGCTCAGCAACTCTTCAATTTCGCTGGATTTGTCGAAAACGCGATCTGCGCCGAGGGCCAGACACCGCTGTCGAATGTCGTCCGTGGCGTAGTTGGTGAGCATGATGCGGCGCTGCGCGAAGTGGCGCTGCTTCAGTGCGCTGAGGACCTGCACCCCGCTGCCTTTGCGAAGGTAGACATCCAGGATGACGAGGTCGCACGCACCAGGGTGCTGCTCCAGCCATTGCAGGGCACTCTCTGCCTCGTCTGCATGGCCCACCACGGTGATGGGGGCCATCTGCTCCAGCGCCTCTATGAGGCTGCGCAGGATGATCGGGCTGTCTTCGACCAGGAAGCAGCGCAGGCGCGCTGGAGGTGGGACGGCGGGGAGCATGGCAATCATGTCAGCAGGGGGTGAAACCATTGGACACGAAAACGCGCCACCTGCGTGTAGGACAAGGCCGACACGCAAGTGGGGTCAAACTGCCAGGCGCTTATTGGCGCACCTCAAGGGCGTTCTTCACGTCGCGGACGCCTGGATGGCCATCACCTAGACTCGACACCCATGCAGACCTTGGAGAGCCACAACCATGATTCGAGTTGGCCTGGTTGACGATCACATCCTGGTGCGTGCAGGGCTCAAGCAGTACCTGGGCGAACAGGTCGACCTGCGGGTCACCGGCGAAGCCAGCAATGGCAAGGAGGCGCTGGAGCTGGCGCGTGGCGGAGAGGTCGATGTGCTGCTGATGGACCTGTCGATGCCCGACCAGAGTGGTGTCGATGCACTGGCGGCCATCAAGGCCCGTTTTCCGGACCTGCCGGTGCTGATCCTGAGCGGTTACCCGGAGCAGCACTACGCCACCAGCCTGCTCAAGCAGGGGGCCAGTGGTTATCTGAACAAGGAGTGCGATCCGGACGAGATCATCCAGGCCATCCGCACCGTGTCACGCGGGCGCAAGTACATCACCCCGGCCGTCGCGGAATTGCTCGCCAGCGGCTTGGGGACGCCGCTTGAAAAGCAGCCCCACGAGCTGTTGTCGGACCGCGAGTTCCAGGTGTTCCTGCGGCTGGCCAAGGGGGAAACCGTGGGCACCGTTGCCGACAGCATGGCCCTCAGTGTGAAGACCGTGAGCACCTACCGCACCCGTGTCATGGCCAAGCTCAACCTGGCAACCAACAGCGACCTTACCTACTACGCCTTGAAAAACGGCCTCATTCAATGACCAACGCCGCCTGATCAGGCGGCGTTGTGATGGGGGCCGAGGCGCAGATCAGTTGCGCACTTCCAGCGCGTTCTTCACGCTGCGCACACCCTTGACGTGCCGGGCCAGCTCTTCGGCGCGGGCTTTCTCGGTGCCGTTCTTGGCAAAGCCAGACAGCACCACCTCGCCATTGAGGGTCTCGACACTGATGGCCGTGGCATCCACAGCCTTGTCTTCCACGAACTTGGCCTTGACCTTGGTGGTGATGGCCGCGTCGTCAAGGTACTCGCCGACGGTCGACTGGTCACGGGTCACGGCGCAGCCAGGCAGCACCAGCAAGGCCGCCACAGCGGTCATCGAAGCAAGCAGCAGGCGGTTGTTAGGCATCAAGTACTCTCCGTAATGCCCTGTAGGGCGACCGCCTCATTAGAGCGGCCCGGCACCTGTCGTGGTGTAGGTGCCAGGCGTGTCGCCTTGTAGGACAAGACCTTGTCGTGTTGCGTTCAACGGCCTGCTGTCAGTCAGCCTTCGCGGCGCAGGGCCGGGAACAGGATGACGTCGCGGATGTTGGCCGAGTCGGTCAGCAGCATGATCAGGCGGTCGATGCCGATGCCGCAGCCACCCGTCGGGGGCAGGCCGTATTCCAGCGCACGGATGTAGTCGGCGTCGAAATACATGGCTTCCTCGTCGCCGGCATCCTTGGCCTTGGCCTGGTCGGCAAAGCGGGCAGCCTGCTCTTCGGGGTCGTTCAGCTCGGAGAAGCCGTTGGCGATTTCGCGGCCGGTGATGTAGAGCTCGAAGCGCTCGGTTACCGACGGGTTGCTGTCGGCCGCACGGGCCAGCGGCGACACCTCGACCGGGTGGTCGATGATGAAGGTCGGCGCCCACAGCTTTTCTTCCACCACTTCTTCAAACAGCTTGAACTGCAGTTGGGCCACGGTGACGTCGGGGCGGTCAAAGGCCAGCGGGTCGATGCCGATGGACTTCAGGTGAGCCTGCAGAGCGTGCTTGTCGTCGATGTCATGGGGGCCGATGTTGGTGTGCTGGAGCACGGCATCGCGGATCGTCAGGCGGTTGAAGGGCACCGACAGGTCCACGGGTTGACCTTGGTAAGTCAGCTGCTGCGTGCCGGCTGCCTGCATGGCCGCGTGGCGGATGATGGCCTCCGTCGCATCCATCAGGTCGCGGTGGTTCCAGAAGGCCGCATAGAACTCCATCATCGTGAACTCGGGGTTGTGTCGCACGGACACGCCCTCGTTGCGGAAGTTGCGGTTGATCTCGAAGACGCGCTCGAAGCCGCCCACCACCAGACGCTTCAGATAGAGCTCGGGCGCAATGCGCAGGAACATCTGCTGATCGAGCGCGTTGTGGTGGGTGATGAAGGGCTTGGCATTGGCGCCGCCAGGAATGGGGTGCAGCATGGGGGTCTCGACTTCGAGGAAGCCCTGCTCGGTCATGTACTGGCGGATGGAGCTGATGGCCTTGCTGCGGGCGACGAAGCGATCGCGCGATTCGCCGTCGACGATCAGGTCGACATAGCGCTGGCGGTACTTCATTTCCTGGTCGGCGATGCCGTGGAACTTGTCCGGCAGCGGACGCAGGCTCTTGGTCAGCAGGCGCACGCTGCTGGCCTTGATCGACAGTTCGCCGGTCTTGGTCTTGAAGAGGGTGCCTTCGCAGGCCAGGATGTCACCCAGGTCCCAGTGCTTGAAGGCGGCCAGGGTGTCGGCGCCCACGCTGTCGAGGGTCACGTAGATCTGGATGCGGCCGGTGGCGTCTTGCAGGGTGGCAAAGCAGGCCTTGCCCATGACGCGCTTGAGCATCATGCGGCCAGCCACGCTGGCGGGGGCGTTCTGCGCTTCCAGCTCAGGGGCTTCGATCGGGTCGAACTGCGTGTGCAGCGCGGCAGCGCGGTGGGCGGGCTTGAAATCGTTCGGGAACGCCACGCCCTGGGCACGGATGCCCGCCAGTTTTTCGCGACGCTCGGCCACCAGTTTGTTGGTGTCCACCACGGTCTCGGGAGTGGATGATGCGTCTGCGCTAGGGGTCGGTTGTTGGGGCGTGGTCATGATGAAGGGCTGAAAATGGTTCTGGCCGAACCCTCTATTGTATGAAACCCTGATGTGTTGCGGCGCTGCGCGACAATGTCGACATGTCCGCACCTGAAACTCCCGTTGATTCCGTCATGACTCGCTCTACCTGGTGGCAGCGCGTGATGGTGGTCGTGCCACGTGCGGCGTTGGGTAATCTGGTGGCCAAGCTGCTGATTGTCGGGCTGGGGCTGTCCATCACCGTGCTGGTGGCACGCCAGGGGCCCTTGGTGCAGGGGGCATTTGCACTGTTCGTGGCCGTTGAATCGGGCTTGCTGACGCTGTTTTCGGGCCTGGGCCTGTGGCTGGCCCGCCAGATTTCCCGTCAACAGGCCGGGCAGCCTGGTCATGCCAGTCCGATGTTGCGCAGTGTGCTGCGTGCGGCCGTGGGCCTCGGCCTGGTCGCAGCCGCGGTCCTGACGGCGGTGTCGTGGTGGGCTGACCGCATGCCCTACGCGCAGTTGTGGCTGCTGGCGCTGGCGGCACCTTTCCTTTTGCTGGTGCCGACGGCCACCGGCTTGTGGCTGGGGCAGGGGCGCATGTGGCCCCTCAATCTGGCGCAAGTGGCGGCGCCCGCGTCCGTGCTGGCCGGGCTGGCGCTGGCGTGGTGGTTTGCCGAAGGCGCGGCGCGTCATGGGGCGACCGTGCTGGTGGTGCTGCTGGTGTGGGTGACCGGCAAATCGCTGGTGGCCGTCGTCACCGGCATCTACGCCTTGCACGATGCCGACCGGCGTGATGCGGCCATCCATGCGCCCGACCCGGCGCCAGGTCCGTGGTGGGACGAGTGGCGGTTTGTGGCCACCATCGGCATCACCAATGTCATCAGCCTGCTCAACTACCGCGCCTCGCTGTTTCTGGTCGAGCACTTTCACGGCTTGAAGGTGGTGGGTACCTACTCGGTCTCGGTGACGGTGGCCGAGTTGCTGTGGCTGCTGTCCTCGTCGGTCACGGTGTCGGCCTATTCGCGCATCGGCAACCCGGATCAGCGCATCGCGTCGGCCATGACGGTGCAGGCTGTGCGCATCAACGTGCTGGCCACCCTGGCCGCTGCGCCGGTGCTGCTGGTGGGGGCCTGGTGGGGCTTGCCGCTGGTGATGGGCCCGGCCTATGCCGCCTCGCTGCTGCCGCTGGCAGCCTTGCTGCCGGGCGTGGCGGCCTATGCGGCGGCGTCCAGCCTGTCGGCTTTCTATACCAACCACCTGGGCAAGCCGCAGCTGTCCGGCATGATCGCTGGCCTCTCGCTGGTGGTGAGTTTCCTGCTGGGCTGTGTGCTGGTGCCCCGTCTGGGTGCCCTGGGGGCAGCTGTGGCGTCGAGCACCGGCTACATCGTGGCCATCGTGGTCGCTTATGGGGTGTTCCTGCGACAAGCCGGGCTGCCAGTGAAGGCACTGTGGCGTCCGTCGTTGACAATAGGCACATGACGCATTTCGTTCAGCAACTCAAGCGCCCCGTGTCGCGGCTGCTGGCGGTCCTGACCGGGCCGCGCATCGTCTATGGCTGGCGCAATGCCGATGGCAGCTATTGCCCCCACACCCGGGTGAGCACCCATGCGTGCATCGAGTCGCCTGCCGGCCTGCTGCTGGGTGACCATGTCTTCATTGGCCACTTCAACCGCATTGATGGCTCGAATGGCCTGCAGATCGAAGAAGGCGTCCAGCTGACCAATTTCATCTCGGTGCTGAGCCATTCCAGCCACCGCTCCGTGCGGGTCATGGGGCGACGCTACTTCGGGCATGCCGACCCGGTCGGCTATGTGCGCCGGCCAACGCGCATTGGCGCCTACAGTTTCATCGGCCCGCACAGCGTGATCGCACCCGGGGCCCAATTGGGTAAAGGTGTCATCGTCCAGGGCTACAGTTTCGTGTCCGGGCAAGTGCCTGACTTCGCCATCGTGGGGCCCAAGGACATGGGGCAGCCTGCGGTGGTCATTGGAGATACCCGCGAAATGGACCGCCAGTTGCTGCAACGACACCCTGAGCTTCACGCCGTTTATGCCCATTGGGCAGGCCAGGACAATCTGCGTCGGGCACTGGGCGGGGGGACTTCGTCATGACGGTTCAAGCCGGCAAGCCGGTTCGCATCCTGTTTTTTGCCGATGCGTCCAGCGTGCACACGCGCCGCTGGGTTGCTGCGGCTGTCGAGCGCGGTGCCGAGGCGGTTGTCATCACGCGGCAACCTGCCGAAGTACCGGGGGCGCGCCAGGTCATTGCCATCCAGCCCGGCGGCGACAAGGCCAGCTGGTTCACAGCCTTGCCCAAGGTGCGCAAGGTGGTGCGCGAACTGGCGGCGCGCTTCAAGCCGACGCTGGTGCATGGCCACTATGTCACCTCTTATGGCCTGTGGGCGGCAGCCTGCGGGCTGGATTGCCCCAAGGTGCTGACAGCGTGGGGGTCCGACATTCTGGTCACGCCACGCGAGAGCCGCCTGATGCGGGCCGTGGTGGGCTGGTCGCTGCGCCGTGCCCAGTTGATCACGGCCGACTCGATGGACATGGTCGACGAGATCGTTCACCGCTACCACCCCAGTGCCCCGGTGCACCAGATTTTGTGGGGTGCCGATACCGACAAGTTCACGCCAGGGCAGCCGGCGTCCGATTTCGAGGTGGTCAGCCTGCGCAGCTGGGAGCCCAACTACAACATCGATGTCATCCTGGAGGCGTTTTCGCGCTTCCTGATGATGCGGCCGCAGTCGCAGGCGCGCTTGCATCTGCTGGGTGGTGGCTCGATGGAGCACAGCCTGCAGGAGCGTGTCACCGGCCTGCGCCTGTTGCAGCAGGTGCGTTTCCATGGCCGTGTGGGTGATGCCGCCATGGTGTCGGCCATCCAGCGCAGCCGCGTGTCGATCTCGGTGCCCACCAGTGACGCCACCTCGGTGTCGGTGCTGGAATCCATGGCCTGCGGCCTGCCCATCATCGCCACCGACTTGCCCGCCAATCGCCAGTGGGTCGATGCCGGCAAGGGTGGCTGGCTGGTACCGGTGCGGGATGTCGATGCCCTGACGCAGTCGCTGCTGCAGGCCTTTGACCATCCCGAGCAATTGCAGCAGATGGGCGCCTACAACCGTGAGCGCATCGAGCGCGAAGCTTCGCGGCGTGGCCAGATGGATGCCATGTGGCGCATGTACCAGAAGCTGCTGCACCCCAATGACAAGCCGGCCAGCTCGCTGGTGGGCAAGACGCGCTGAGAGGTTGGCATGACGCGTCTGGTGTCGGTGATCGTGCCGTGTCGCAATGAGCGCGACCACATCCTGCCTTTCTGCCAGAGTGTGGCAGCGCAGTCCGTGCCCGAGGGGTGGGCGCTGGAGGTGATCGTGGCCGACGGGCTCAGCGACGACCGCACCCGCGACCTGCTGACCGAATGGTGCCGCCACGATCCTCGCTTCCAGATGATCGACAACCCCGGGCGCATTGTCTCCAGCGGCCTGAACCGCTGCATCGAGCAGGCGCGGGGCGACTTCATCGTGCGGCTGGATGTGCATACCGTCTATGCGCCTGATTACATCGCCTGGTGTCTGGCCACCTGGCAGGCCACCGGTGCCGACAACGTGGGTGGCCCCTGGCGGGCCGAAGGCGGACAGGGCTCCGAACACGTGGTGCAGCGGGCGGTGGCGGCCGCCTTCCAGTCTCGGCTGGTAGCAGGGGGCGCGCGTTCGCGAGACCTGGCCTTCGAGGGCGAGGTCGATACCGTCTACCTCGGGTCGTGGCCGCGCCAGACCTTCGAGCGCTTCGGCGGCTTTGACGAAACCCTGGTGCGCAACCAGGACGACGAGCACAACCTCCGCATCCACAAGGGCGGCGGGCGCATCTGGCAGTCGGCCCGTATCCGCTCTACCTATGTACCGCGTGCCAGCGTGGGCGACGTCTTTCGCCAGTATCGCCAGTACGGCTACTGGAAGCCGTTCGTCATGCACAAGCATGGGCAGGCGGCATCGGTGCGCCACCTCATTCCGGGCCTGTTCGTGGCGGCGCTCGCGGTGCTGCTGCTCCTGTCGGTGCTGTTGCCCGGCTTCCTGGGGGAGCTGGCGGGTGGCCTGCTGAGCCTGCTGGTGCTTTTGTATGTGCTGGCCGTGGGCGGCATCAGCCTGCAGATTGCACGCAGCGAAGGGCAGGACCTTCTGCCCTACCTGCCAGCTGTGATCGCCGCTTACCACTTTGGATACGGTCTGGGCTCCTTGCGCGGCTGGTACGACGTGCTGGTGCGCGGCCGTCCGGATCCCTCCTTTGGACGGCTGACCCGCGGGGCCGCCCACACGCGCGGCTGAGCCGCGCTCTGTTCAGATTGATCGACACACCCTGTGTGAGTGCAACATGAGCCAACTACCTTTCCTGCCTTACGCCTTGCCCGAGATCGGCGAGGAAGAGATTGCCGAAGTCGTCGATACCCTGCGATCCGGCTGGGTGACCACCGGCCCCAAAGCGCGTCGTTTCGAGCAGGAGTTCGTCAAGTTCCTGGGTGATGACAGCCTGGAGGCCATCGCCGTCAATTCCGCCACGGCGGGCTTGCACCTGGCGCTGGAAGCCCTGGGCATCGGCCCGGGTGACGAGGTCATCACCACGACCCACACCTTCACGGCCACCGCCGAAGTGGTGCGCTATATGGGAGCAGACGTCAAACTGGTCGACATCGACCCGGCCACGCTCAACATCGATGTGCAAGCCATCGAAGCCGTCATCACCCCGCGCACCAAGGCCATCATGCCGGTGCACTACGGCGGCAACGCGGTCGACATGGACCCCATCTATGCGCTGGCCCGCAAGCATGGTCTGAAGGTGGTCGAAGACGCCGCTCACGCGCTGCCCACCACCTACAAGGGGCAGCTGATCGGCACGCTGCAAAGCGATGCCGTGGTGTTCAGTTTTTACGCCAACAAGACCATGACCACCGGCGAGGGGGGCATGCTGGTGCTGCGCGACAAGGACATGGCCGCACGGGCCAAGGTCATGCGCCTGCACGGCATCAACCGCGATGCCTTTGACCGCTTCACGGCGAAGGTGCCGAGCTGGTACTACGAGATCGTGGCGCCGGGCTTCAAGTACAACCTCACCGACATTGGCGCAGCCATGGGCCTGCACCAGCTCAAGCGCCTGCCGGGGTTCCAGGCCCGCCGCGAGGAGATCGCCTGCCGATACGAAGCCGCCCTGGCGGACCTGCCGCTGATCCTGGCCCCCCGCCCCGTGCATGCGGGTGACCAGCACGCCTGGCACATCTATGCGGTGCGCCTGGCCGATGACGCGCCGGTCACGCGTGATGCCTTCATCGAAAGCCTGTTTGCCGATGGCATCGGCGTGAGCGTGCACTACATCCCCTTGCACCTGCACCCCTACTGGCGTGACCGCTATGCGCTCCAGCCCGAGCAGTTTCCGCACAGCCAGAAGGCGTATGAGCGCCTGGTCAGCCTGCCGCTGTACACCCGCATGACGGACGCCGATGTGGAGCGTGTGATCGCGGCGGTGCGCAAGGCACTGGGGCGCGTGTGAGCAAGCGCCTGTTCGACCTGATCCTGTCTTCCCTGGGCCTGCTGGTGCTGGCCCCGGTGCTGTTGCTGATCGCGCTGGCGGTCAAGCTGGATTCGCCCGGGCCGGTGTTTTTCCGGCAGGAGCGGGTCGGTCGATTCGGGCGCCCCTTTCGCATCCACAAATTCCGCACCATGCGCCACGACCCGGTTGGACAGGGCCCGCAGATCACGGTCGGAGCCGACCGCCGCATCACCCGCGTGGGGGCCGTGTTGCGTCAGACCAAGCTCGATGAGCTCGCCCAGCTGATCGACGTGTGGCAAGGCACGATGAGTCTGGTGGGGCCGCGCCCGGAGGTGCCGCGTTATGTGGCGCAATACCCGGCCGAGCTGCGTGACAAGGTGCTGTCGGTGCGCCCTGGCATCACTGACATCGCCTCCATCGAGTACCGTGATGAAAGCGCCGTGCTGGCACGTGCCCAGGACCCCGAGCACGCTTACGTGCACGAGGTGCTGCCGCACAAACTGGCGCTGGCAGCGAGCTATGTGGACCAGGCCTCGCTCTGGCTCGACATCAAGCTGATTGTGCGCACCATCGCGGCCATCGTGCGCTGACCGGGCCGACACGGCACGTCAGCATTCGATGATGTTGACAGCCAGGCCGCCGCGGGCAGTTTCCTTGTACTTGGCCTTCATGTCCGCCCCGGTTTCCTTCATGGTCTGAATGACCTTGTCCAGGCTGACCCGGTGGCTGCCGTTGCCATGCAGGGCCAGCCGCGCGGCATTGATGGCCTTCATGGCTGCCATGGCGTTGCGCTCGATGCAGGGAATCTGCACCAGACCCCCTACCGGGTCACACGTGAGACCGAGGTGGTGCTCCATGCCGATCTCGGCAGCGTTCTCAACCTGGGCCGGCGTGCCACCCAGCACCGCACACAGCCCGCCCGCTGCCATCGAGCAGGCCACGCCCACCTCGCCCTGGCAGCCCACCTCGGCGCCGGAGATGGAGGCGTTTTCCTTGTAGAGCATGCCGATGGCCCCGGCCGTCAGCAGCAGGTCGCGCACACCGCCTTCATGGGCGCGGGGCACGAAGCGCATGTAGTAGTGCAGTACCGCCGGGATGATGCCGGCAGCCCCATTCGTGGGTGCCGTGACGACCCGCCCGCCCGCCGCGTTTTCTTCGTTGACGGCGAGGGCGTACAGGTTCACCCAGTCGACCACGTGCAGCGGGTCGTCCCACGCGCTGTCGCTCTGAAGCTGCGCGTACAGGCCTGGTGCCCGGCGTGCGACTTTCAGACCGCCCGGCAGGATGCCTTCGGTGGTACAACCACGGCGCACGCAGTCCTGCATCACCTCCCAGAGGGCGTGCAACTCTGCAATGATCTGGGCGTCGGTGCGCCAGTGCCGCTCGTTGCGCCACATCACCTGGGCGATGCTGAGGCCATGTTGCGCCGTCAGTGCCAGCAGCTCGGCGCCGCTGTGAAAGGGCAGGGGCAGCACGGTGGTGTCGGGGGCAATGCGGCTTTGGCGGTGGGTGTTGTCTGCCGCCTCCTGGCTGAGCACAAAGCCGCCACCGACCGAGTAATAGGTGCTCTCCACCAGCATGCGGCCATCGGTCGCGAAGGCTTCGAACGTCATGCCGTTGGGGTGAAAGGGCAGGCTCTGACGTCCCAGAAACCGCAGGTCAGACTGCGGGTTGAAGTCGACCATGCAGCTGTCGAGCAACGCCAGACGGTGGCTGCTGCGGACCGCATCTACCCACACAGCCATCTGGTCGATGGGCACGGTGTCGGGCTCGTGCCCCATCAGGCCCAGGATCACCGCCTTGTCGCTGCCGTGGCCTCGGCCGGTGGCCCCCAGTGAGCCAAGCAGCTGTACGTCGATGCGGCCCACTTGCTCGAGGAGGCCTTGCTGACGCAGTTTCAGCGCAAACAGCCGCGCAGCACGCATGGGGCCTACCGTGTGCGAACTCGACGGGCCGATGCCGATCTTGAAGAGGTCGAATACCGAGATGGCCATGGCGACGGTGGTGGTCGTGTCCGGTCATCATGAGGTGCCATGAAGCGCACCGCAAGAGGGGTGTACCCCGCCACCGTGACACAGTGGCGGGGAAACCTGCTGGCGTAAGTCAGTGGGCGGCCTGGTACAGGGCGTTGCCTGCACGCATGGGGTCGCCGGTCTGCTGGAAGGTTTGCACCCACACCCCATAGCTGTGGATGACCTCATGCTGCCAGGGATGGAAGCCAGGTTTGTAATAGGACAGCAGCTTGCCGGTGTTGCGCGAGAAAATGCCCCGTGGCCCATAGAGGTAGCCCAGGCCCTTGAAGATCATCCAGGCCCGCCGAGGGCGGCTGAAGCCATCGCCGCGCAGCAGGATGTTGGTCATGCGCAGGCTGTCGACTGTCACCTTGTAGAGCGCGTGGCTCATGGCCAGGCAACGGGTGAAGTAGCCGACCTGGGCGATTTGCTGCATCACGTCGAAGGCCACGGCCTTGTGTTCCATTTCCTCGATGGCATGCCACGCCCACAGGGCACGCATGTGCTCATCGGCGTCGGCCATCACGTCCTGCTTTTCAAACAGCATCTGCGCCATCATGGCGGTGAAGTGCTCGAATGCCGCGGTCATGGCCAGGTTGTAGCCCGCAGAAAACCGGCGGGTGTAATTGGCAAACAGGGTGCGGGCCTCGTCGAGGATCAGGTCGATCTCGAGACCCTGCTTGCGCAGCAGATCGTTGTAGTGCGTGTGGGCGATGCCGTGCTGGCCTTCCTGGCGGATGAAGTTCTTGACGTCTTCAGCCAGCTTGCGATCGGTGATCTGCGCCCGGTAGACCCGCACGCTGCTGATGAAATAGCGCTCACCATCCGGAAAGGCCGCCTGCATGCCGTCGAACAGGCGTGTCTTGAACGGATCCCCACCAAACCAGAAGCGCGGGGTGTGTTCGTCGATCTGGAAATCGAGCTTCTCGCGGGGCACGATGTCTTGCGGTCCGGCGGGTGCGTTCTGAGGCTGCTTGGGGTCCATGCGGGTCTCCTGAGCTGTTCTGGTGGAGACTGCACTCTAGAAATGCGTGGTGGGTTTGTGCACGCTGTGTCACGACAGCAGGGAAGGCTGGACGACAGAATGCGGGTATGTCCTGAGCCGGGTGAGCCCCAGGGGCCGTCATGGCTGCTAATATTTTGAAAATCAATCTTGTCTGTTTTAGCCATGAGCAACACCTCTTCTGCCCCCCTTCGTTTTGACGGCCGCGTGGCCATCGTCACCGGCGCCGGTGGTGGCCTGGGCCGCTGCCACGCGCTGCAACTGGCGGCGCGCGGCGCCAAGGTGCTGGTCAATGACCTGGGCGCAGCCCGTGATGGCTCTGGTGGCAGCAGCGCGGCAGCCGAGGCTGTGGTCGCCGAGATCCGCGCCGCAGGCGGGCAGGCCATCGCCAACGGGGGGTCGGTGACCGACCCGGTGGCCGTGCAGGCCATGGTTGACCAGGCCATGACGGAGTGGGGGCGTGTCGACATCCTGGTCAACAACGCCGGCATCCTGCGTGACAAGAGCTTCTCGAAGATGGAGCTTGACGACTTCCGCCTGCTGGTCGATGTGCACCTCATGGGCGCGGTCTACGGCACCAAGGCGGTCTGGGAAATCATGAAGTCGCAAGGCTTTGGCCGCATCGTCTTCACGACCTCGTCCTCGGGCCTCTTCGGCAATTTTGGCCAGGCCAACTATGGCGCAGCCAAGATGGCCCTGGTAGGGCTGATGCAGACCCTGGCCCTTGAAGGTGAGAAGTACAACGTGCGGGTGAACTGCCTGGCACCGACGGCCGCTACCCGCATGACGTCCGACATCATGCCGCCGCAGGTACTGGAGTTGCTGACGCCGGAAAGCGTGACGCCGGGCCTGCTGTACTTGGCCAGTGACGAGGCCCCGACCCGGGCCATCTTGTGCGCCGGTGCAGGTGTTTTCGCGGCATCGCACATCACCCTGACCAACGGGGTGCTGATCGGCAATGGGCCGGATGCCCCCGAGCAGGTGGCGGCCCGTTTTGCAGAGATCGCCCAGCGCGAAGGCGAGATCGTGCCCAAGGCTGGCCTGCAGCAGTCGCAGCAGGAAATGAGCAAGGTGATGGCTGGCCGCTGAGCCAGCGGTTCAGCACATCAGGGGCAGGGCACGTTCGCTCAGCCCCAGGTGGCTCAGCAAGGGTTGCCAGGTTGCCGGCTGGTACCAGGTCTCGCGTGGCTGTGCCGTCTGCAGCGTGATGGCATCGGCCATTTCGTCGGCACCAAGCGGCTCATCATGGCGCAGTTGGGCGTCCAGCACGGCCGTATCCGCCTCGGATGCATCGTGCCCGGCCTGCACCCGTGCTTCCACGCGGTCGTGCAGGATGGCGTTGTCGGCCTGGCAGTGCAGGATCACGAAAGGCACTTCGCAGCAACGCGCCACGGCCCGGAAGCGATCACGCTGGCTGCGGCTCAGGAAGGTGGCATCCACCACCACGATGTGGCCCGACACCAGCAGGTCCTTGGCCTGGTTGGCCAGGTGGGTGTAGATCTGCTCGGTGGTCTCCGGGGTATAGCGTTGCGAGCGCCCGGCTGATTGGCGGCCAAACAGGCGCTGGCGCTCTACATCCGAGCGCAGGCGAATTGCGCCCAGCGTCTCGACCAGACCATGCGTCACCGTGGTCTTGCCGCTGCCAGACAGGCCGTGGGTGATGATCAGGGCGCGCATGGGCGTCTGCATGAGGCACCTGACCAGCCGCAGATAGGCTGTGTGCGCGTGGTTGGGTGACAGCAGGGCCACCTTGATGCGGACCATGGCCCGGTAGGCCATGAAATAGCGCAACAAGGCCACTCCGGCGTAATCGCCGGTCTGCTCCAGGTAGCGGTTGAGCAGGCGCCAGGCCAGCCTGGGTGCTTCTCGCGCCTGCAGGTCCATGATCAGAAAGCCCAGGTCGTTCATCAGGTCGATGCAGCGCAGGCGGGGGCTGAACTCAAGGCAATCAAAGAGGGTGACCTGACCCTGAAAGCAGCAGATGTTCTGCAGATGCAGATCCCCGTGGGCATCGCGCAGCAGCCCTGCTTCCACGCGCTGGGCCATGCGGGTCTGCCAGCGTGAAGACTGCACTGTGAGCCACTTCTGATGCTGCTGCAGCACGGCCCGCTCGGTCGACTCGGTGCTCATGTCGAGCACGGCCTTGACATTGTCGGCAATGCCCTGCTGCAGGTCTGCGACGTTGGTGAGCTCGGGGTCGCGTACCACCTCGCATCGCTGGTGGAAGCCCACCAGGGCATCGGCGAGCGCATCGATCAGGGCGGGGGTGAGCTGGCCGTGAGACAGCAGCTCGTCGAAACGCTGCCCTGGGTCGAAGCGCCGCATTTCGAGCACGTACTCGATGTCGTTCTTGCCGGGTACCGGTGGGGCTTGCGGGTCGACCTTGGCCAGGGTGATGCCCAGACCTTCCGAGCGCAAGGCCCATACCCCCAGGTACAGATCGGGGGCCGAGCGGCGGTTGAGCTGGTACTCGGCCAGCGTGTCCTGAAGGCGAAAGGCCAGCGACGTGAAATCGACAAAGCCCAGGTTGACGGCCCTGTGGACCTTGTAGGCGCGGTCGGCGGTCAGCAGGACCCATGAGATGTGGGTCTCTATGCAGGTGACATCACCGCCGGCGTGTTCTGTGAGCCAGGCCCGCAACCGGGCCATCACTTCCTTTTGGGGCATAAGCGGGCGTGGCTTGGGTGTTGTGTTTATCCAGTGTAGGCGCTCTGGGGTGACCGGTCTTCAAGCGCCGCTGCATGACGAAGTGCGGCTTCCATGGACACGGCCAGGGCGCGACGCAAGGATTCAAGCTGGTGAGCTGGGCTCTGCTGTCCTGGCTGCTCCTGGCTGCTGGACTCCAGTCCGGCAGCCAGCTCGACCACCTGCATGGCCCCAACGGTGGCAGCCATGCCCTTGATGGTGTGCAACTTGCGCGGCAGTTCAGCTGACTGGGTGATCTCGCCCCACTGGGCCAGGGTGGCCTGCACGTCCTCACCGTAATGGCGCAAGGTGCGAGCGTAGATGCTCTGGAAGCCACCCAGGCGCTTCAATGCGCCATTGGTGTCGAGCACAACGGCAGGGTCGCACCCGGGGCTGTCCAGCTGAACATGCTGGCGGATGACTTCCACCAACTGGTCCAGATCAAAGGGCTTGCCGATGTGGTCATTCAAGCCTGCCTGCAGTGCGGCTTCCCGATCACTGGGCAGCGCGTTGGCGGTCATGGCAATGATGGGCAGGTCGGTCATGCCCAGATCCTGCCGAATGCGGCGGGTAGCCTCATGGCCATCCATGTCGGGCATCTGGATGTCCATCAGCACCAGGTCGAAATCGGTGCTGCCGTGGTCGCGCTCATGCTGCAGGGCATCAATGGCAGCTTGCCCGCTGTCGGCCACCACCACCGTGGCACCTTCCAGCGCGAGGAGCTCCCGTGCGACCTGCTGGTTGGTCGGGTTGTCCTCCACGAGCAGCACATGGGCACCGGTGAGGCGGGTCTCTCTTCGTTCCGGGGGCTGGTAAGCCTGCTCGGAGGCCGGCTTGTCAGGCAGGGTGACAGCGTCGAGCAGCATGCCGGGCGTCACGGGTTTGATCAGCACGGCGTCGAGCAGCTTGGGGTCTTCCAGCTGCCGCCGCGCCAGCATTTCGCGGCCATAGGCCGTCACCATGATGATCAGGGGTGAGCGCTGTTCGGCCTGCAGATTGCGGATGCGCTCGGCGGTCTGCCAGCCATCGCGATCAGGCATGCGGCCATCGACAAAGATGACGTCATAGGGGTGACCCATGGTGATCTGACGCTCGACATCCTTGACCCCTTCGTCGCTGGTTGCGGCCGTATCCGGTTTTGCTGGTTGCTGTCGGCTTCGGGTAGTTCGATGGTGAACCAGAAGCGGCTGCCCTGTCCGGGCTCGCTGTCCAGTTGCAGTTCGCCGCCCATCATGCGCACCAGCCGCTGGCTGATGGCCAGGCCCAGACCGGTTCCGCCAAAACGCCTGCTGGTGGACGCTTCCGCCTGAGAAAACCCTTCGAAGATGCGTTGGCGTTGTGCGGCGTCGATGCCGATGCCGGTGTCTCTGACCGTGAAGCGCAGCGACACCCGGTTGCCCCGTCGATGCAGGGGGGTGATGCTGAGCTCGACCTCGCCGCTTTCTGTGAACTTGATGGCATTGCCGGCGAGGTTGAGCAAAACCTGCTGCAGACGCAGGGCGTCACCTTCAAGCCACATGGGGGTGCCAGGCTCGACACGGTAGAGCACCTCGATGTCCTTGGCGCCCAGGTTGGCCGAGAGGATCACGCCGACGTCGCGTAGCAGACGGTCCAGGCTGAAGCGATGCGGGTCCAGGGTGAGCTTGCCGGCCTCGACTTTCGAGTAATCCAGGATGTCATTGAGGATGCTCAACAGTGCCTTGGCCGCGGACTGGCTCTTGTCGACATAGTCGCCCTGGCGGGTGGTGAGTTCGGTCTGCCTGAGCAGTTGCAGCATGCCGATGATGGCATTCATCGGTGTGCGGATCTCATGGCTCATGTTGGCCAGGAACGCCGACTTGGCCTGACCTGCCTGCAGCGCCTGTTCCTTGGCAGACAGCAGCGCATCATGGGCTTCCTGGGTGGCCGTGATGTCGGTGCTGCTGCCCACCCAGCACAGTGGCTGGCCGGCATGGTCTCGCTGCGGGAGGGCCTGATGATCAAACACCCGCCAGCTGCCATCGTGCTGACGCAGTCGGCAAATTTGTCGCCACTCCCGGCGCTCCTCGACGGCCTGTTGCCAGGTGGAGCGAACCACTTGCTGATCTTCGGGGTGGACTGCCTGCAGCCAGTGTCCGGTGGCCATCAGCGACGAGGCCGGAATGCCCGTGAACTCTGCCCAGTGGTGGCTGACCATGCTCAATCGACCATGGTTGTCGGCCATCCAGACCATTTGCGGCAACCCTTCCGTGAGCAGCCGCATGCGGGAATCCGACTCGGTCAGTTCGGCCACCGTGTGGGCTTGCTGGCGCCAGGTTTGGCGCACGATCATCAGCAGGCTCAGGGTGCTGCCATACAGCACCATCAGGAAGAGACTGGCCACCAGGACTTCTTTGTCCCAGCCGGCCAGATACTCGTCGCTGTCCACCCCGAGGATGACATAGATGGGGTACTGGCCTATCTTCTGAAAACTCAGCATGCGGTGCAGCCCATCGATCGAGCTGAACGTGCGGTAGCTGGCCGATGTCTTGCCCGCCGACAGCGCATCTACGGTGTACTGGGAATTCAGGGTCGGTGGGTGCTGCGTGTCGTCACGCGGCCCGCCCGGCTGCTCCGGGTAGCGCAGCAGCACCCGACGTTGCGAGTCGAACAGCGTCACCACCCCGTTTTGCCCCAGGTTGTAGGACCGGAAGACATCGGTGATGCGCTCGTTGTTGATCAGCACATAGGCCACGCCACCAAACTGGCCATTGCTCAGCGTCAGCGGGTAGACGATGGGAAACACCCATTCGCCTGTGATGCGCGAGCGAACCGGGACGCCAAAGATCAGGGCGTGCTCTTTGCGGGCTCGATCGAAGAATTCGCGGATCTTCAGGCTCTGCTTGTGAGTCAGATCGATGTCTTCGCCGAAGATCACCCAGCCATCCTGATCGGCGCCTCGAATAGCACGGGCGTTCGGAATGCGCTCTTTCAAGCCGATGAGGTAATCCGAAAACCGTTCCCGGCTGAATTGGCCGCTGTCGTGCTCACGTCGGAATTCCTTGTCGGCCTGCTTCAGGGCCAGCTCCACTTCCTCGAAATGGGCGTGCAGAAAGCTTTCGGTGGCCAGTGCCAGGTTGCGCGTGGTTTCTTCCGCATTGGCGTGATAGCGCTCGCGGCTTTGCATCAGCATGAAACCGATGAAGGCTGTGACGAGGATCAGAACACCACCGACGGCCCATACCAGCGCTGGGTAGAACCGCTTGAGTACTGCAGGAGACCGCGAAGCCATTCTCCCCCCCTTGTCGGAATCCTGTCGCAGACAGGCCGCATGCTTATTCGCGCCATGATAGGCGTCTGCGTAAAAAGACGCACGTCCCGTATTACCCTCGGACGAGCACCTGTTCACAGGTTCCCACTCATTCAAGACTGAAGGAAGCACCATGAGCTACGAAACGATCCTGACCGACGTGCAGGGCGACGGCCCATTGAAGACGGGCCTCATCACCTTGAACCGCCCCAAGGCGCTCAATGCCCTGAACGACCAGTTGATGAACGAACTCGGTGCGGCGCTGATGGCTTTTGATCAGGACGCCGCCATTGGCTGCATGGTCATCACCGGTAGCCAGAAGGCTTTCGCCGCAGGTGCCGACATCACGGCCATGGCGCAACTGGACTTCATCGACGCCTACAAGGACCAGTTCATCACCCGCAACTGGGAAACCATCCGGCGCGTGCGCAAGCCTGTCATCGCGGCGGTGTCGGGCTTTGCCCTGGGCGGTGGTTGCGAGCTGGCCATGATGTGCGACTTCATCATCGCGGCCGACACCGCCAAGTTCGGTCAGCCGGAGATCAAGCTGGGTGTGATGCCCGGTGCCGGCGGTACGCAGCGCCTGCCGCGCGCCATTGGCAAGGCCAAGGCCATGGACATGGTGCTGACCGCCCGCATGATGGATGCGGCCGAGGCCGAGCGCAGCGGTCTGGTGTCGCGCGTGGTGCCCGCCGACAAGCTGCTGGAAGAAGCCCTGGGCGCGGCGACCGTCATCTGCAGCATGGGTCAACCCAGCATCATGATGGCCAAGGAAGCGGTCAATCGCGCCTTCGAAACCGGCTTGTCGGACGGGGTGACATACGAACGTCATCTCTTCCATTCACTGTTTGGCACGGCCGATCAGCGCGAAGGCATGCAGGCCTTCCTGGACAAGCGTCCGGCCAGCTTCCAGCACCGCTGACCGAAAAAAAGGGCTCTTGAAACTTCTCGAGTCATCCCTATAATGGGTTTTAGCACTCACTGCACCCGAGTGCTAACAGCGCCGGGTGTCAGCTTGAGTTGGCTGTTCAATTCATGTCATGTGAGCGCATGCTCGCATGGCAGATTACGTCAAACCGATGTCTTCAGTGACAGGAGAAACAATGAAACTTCGTCCTTTGCACGATCGCGTGATCGTCAAGCGCCTGGAAAACGAAACCAAGACCGCTCTGGGCATCATCATCCCGGACAACGCAGCCGAGAAGCCTGACCAAGGCGAAGTGCTGGCCGTCGGTCCTGGCAAGCGCAACGACAAGGGTGAGTTTGTGGCCCTGAACGTCACGGTGGGTGACCGCGTCCTGTTCGGCAAGTACTCTGGCCAGACCGTGAAGGTCGACGGCGAAGAGCTGCTGGTCATGCGCGAAGAAGACCTGTTCGCCGTCGTCGAAAAGTAATCGACCCGCGAACCTGACACCCCCTTACCTACAAGTATTTCGGAGAAATTCTCATGGCAGCAAAAGACGTGGTCTTTGGCGCGGACGCCCGCGCTCGCATGGTTGAAGGCGTGAACATCCTGGCCAACGCCGTCAAGGTGACCCTGGGCCCCAAGGGCCGTAACGTGGTGCTCGAGCGCTCTTTCGGCGCCCCCACCGTGACCAAGGACGGTGTGTCCGTGGCCAAGGAAATCGAGCTCAAGGACAAGCTCATGAACATGGGCGCCCAGATGGTCAAGGAAGTGGCTTCCAAGACCTCTGACAACGCTGGCGACGGCACCACCACCGCCACCGTGCTGGCTCAGGCCGTTGTGCGCGAAGGCATGAAGTACGTGGCCGCCGGCATGAACCCGATGGACCTGAAGCGCGGCATCGACAAGGCCGTGGCTGCCCTGGTTGCCGAACTGAAGAAGATCAGCAAGCCCACCACCACCTCCAAGGAAATCGCTCAAGTCGGCACCATCTCTGCCAACTCTGACGCTGATGTCGGCGGCATCATCGCCGAAGCCATGGACAAGGTCGGCAAGGAAGGCGTGATCACCGTTGAAGACGGCAAGTCGCTGAACAACGAGCTGGAAGTCGTCGAAGGCATGCAGTTCGACCGCGGCTACCTGTCGCCCTACTTTATCAACAACCCTGAGAAGCAGGCCGCCATCCTCGACAACCCCTTCGTGCTGCTCTACGACAAGAAGATCAGCAACATCCGTGACCTGCTGCCCACCCTGGAGCAAGTTGCCAAGGCTGGCCGTCCGCTGCTGATCATCGCTGAAGAAGTCGATGGCGAAGCCCTGGCTACCCTGGTGGTCAACACCATCCGCGGCATCCTGAAGGTTGTGGCTGTGAAGGCCCCTGGCTTCGGCGACCGCCGCAAGGCCATGCTGGAAGACATCGCCATCCTGACCGGTGGCAAGGTCATCGCTGAAGAAGTCGGCATGGCTCTCGACAAGGTGACCCTGGCCGACCTGGGCCAAGCCAAGCGCGTCGAAGTGGCCAAGGAAAACACCACCATCATCGACGGTGCTGGTGCTGCTGGTGACATCGAAGCCCGCGTCAAGCAAATCCGCATCCAGATCGAAGAAGCCACCAGCGACTACGATCGTGAAAAGATGCAAGAACGCGTGGCCAAGCTGGCTGGCGGTGTGGCCGTGATCAAGGTGGGCGCTGCCACCGAAGTCGAAATGAAGGAAAAGAAGGCTCGCGTCGAAGACGCCCTGCACGCTACCCGCGCTGCAGTGGAAGAAGGCGTGGTGCCTGGCGGTGGCGTGGCGCTGCTGCGTGCCAAGCAAGCTGTGGGCGAACTGAAGGGTGACAACCACGATCAGGACGCCGGCATCAAGCTGGTGCTGAAGGCCATCGAAGCGCCTCTGCGCGAAATCGTGGGCAACGCCGGTGGCGAAGCTTCCGTGGTGGTCAACGCTGTGCTGGGTGGTTCGGGCAACTACGGCTTCAACGCTGCCAACGACACCTACGGTGACATGATCGAAATGGGCATCCTGGATCCGACCAAGGTGACCCGTACGGCTCTGCAGAACGCCGCCTCCGTGGCTTCGCTGATGCTGACCACCGAGTGCATGGTTGCCGAAGCCCCCAAGGACGACGCACCTGCAGCCGGTATGCCTGACATGGGCGGCATGGGTGGCATGGGCGGCATGGGCATGTGATGCCAGCCGCAGGCACGGCGTGAGTCGTGCCTGTCACCTGAGCAGTCGATGCTCAAAAAAAGAGGCCTCCCACTGGGAGGCCTTTTTAATTCGCTACCTGTCTCTGGTTTCTGCAAAGTCAATCCATCAGGATTGACGGATGCCTTTTTGCACTTCTGCGTCATGTTTCATGGCCGATTCCTTGACATGCTTGGCCACGTAAAACCCGATATAGACCATCATGATGAGCATGAACACGATCACGGCAGCGCTCATCAGGCCATAGTCTGTCGAAAGAAAGTCATTCCATGCATGCATTTGGGTCTCCAATCCTCGTTCGTCATCAGTTGGTAGCCGCTATCTGACGCCTTTGAGACCGTACGAGTACTGATCCACATCAAAAATCCAGCCGCGGTGACGGGGCCGAAAGAAGCTGTTTGACCTTGCACAATCTGCCCATGGCGAATCTCCAACGGTATACCCCCATCCGTATCCAGCGAGCCTGGCCCCGGGGCAGGTGTTTGGCTGCCTGTGCCTGTCTGCTGGCCGCCTCATGGCCGGCTCGGGCTACGGTTGATGTGCCGCTTGATGCTGCAGTGAAGTCTCATGTGGCGGCCCCTGCATCTGCCGATACGCTGCAACACCGCCCCCGCATCGGCCTGGTGCTGTCCGGCGGCGGCGCGCGTGGCCTGGCTCACATCGGGGTGCTCAAGGTGCTCGAACGGGAGCACATTCCCGTTGATGTGATCGCCGGCACCTCCATGGGCGCCATCGTGGGGGGGCTCTACGCCAGTGGCATGTCTGCTGCCGAGATTGAAAAGGCCGTGGCCGACATGGACTGGGACAACGCCTTCGCGTCGCGGGTGGACCGCCGCCAGTTGTCTCAACGCCGCAAGGAGCAGGATGTCGACGTGTCTCCGCTGATTGAGCTGGGTGTTGGCAGTGGTGGTATCAAGGCACCCATTGGGGCCTTGTCCAGCCGCATGCTGGAGGCCCATCTGCGTCGGCTGACACTGCGCGCCCGCAAGGTGCGCAGCTTTGACGAGTTGCCCACCCCGTTTCGTGCCGTGGCGACTGACATGGAAACCGGCGAGGCCATGATTTTGAAAGACGGCGATCTGGCCACGGCCATGCGCTCCAGCATGTCAGTGCCGGGCGTGTTTGCGCCTGTCGAGGTCGATGGCCGCATTCTGGGGGATGGTGGGCTGGTCAACAACCTGCCTGTTGACGTGGCGCGTGCCATGGGCGCAGACCGGCTCATTGTGGTCAACATCGGTACGCCTTTGTCGGGCCGGGAGTCACTCAATTCTCTGACTGGCGTGACCGGTCAGATGATCAACATCCTCACCGAGCAGAATGTGCGCCGCAGTCTGGCGAGTCTGCATCCGGATGATGTGCTGATAGCGCCCAAGCTCAATGACCTGACGTCGGCCGACTTCGATCGGGCGGACGATTTCATGAACCTGGGTGAAATCCAGGCTGAAGCCCTGGTGCTGCGCATGCAGGACCTGAAGGTCAGTGATGCAGCGTACGCACGCTGGCAGGCCAGCCGCCAGCAGGAGCCGCTGGATGCGCCGCGTCTGGCTTTTGTCGAGTTTCAGGGCACCACCTTGACCAAGCCGGAAAGCCGGGCCGACATCCTGGAAACCAAAGCAGGGGAACCCTTCGATCTGGACAAGGCCGAGCGCGACCTCACACGCCTGGCTGCCACGGGCGACTACCTGCGCACGGACTTCCATCTGGAGCACACCCCTGGCGAAGATGATGGCATCGTGTTCGATCTGGAGGACAAGCCCTGGGGCCCTAACTACCTGCAGGTCGGCCTCGATTTCAGTGCCGACAGCCATGGCAACAGCCTGTTCAACCTGAAACTGGCCCACAACACCCATTGGCTCGACAGCCATGGCAGCGAATGGCGCAGCTTCCTGAAGCTGGGCTCGGCCACATCGCTGGGGGGCGAATGGTATCGCCCGCTGGACTGGACCCTGCCTGATGGCTTGCGCAGCTTCTTTTCCGCTTCGGGCAGCGCCTACAGCTCCAAGCTGGCGCTCTACAACGACCCTGAGGGCTCACAGTCAGCCCAGATTGACCGCCTGCGACGCACTCTGGGGCTGGATCTGGGCCTTACCTGGCGCGAATATGGCGAGTTCCGCTTTGGCCTGATCCAGGAGCGTTGGCGGGATGACCTGGACCTGTCGTCTGCCAGCTACTCCGGCCCGTCCAGTGCCGTGAGCTGGGTCGAGCGTGGCTGGCGGGTTGCGGCGGTGTTCGATCAGCTGGATCACGCCAACTTTCCCAACCATGGCTGGCGCCTGGAGGCCAACTGGATGCAGGGGCGCACCGACGCAGCCGTCACGGATGAGGGCAGTCTGCGTCACTTCGAGGGCCAGTTCCAGGTCGCAGATACCTGGGGTCCGCATACCTTGACGGCCTTTGCGCGGGTGGGCTTGTCCTATGGTGCGCAGGCGAACACGCCGCGCTATGGCCTGGGCGGCTTCCAGCAACTCTCCGGCTATGAGCCCTTCCAGGTGAGTGGCAACCAGGTGGCTTTGCTGCGTCTGGGCTACCAGATGCGGGTGAGCGAGCTGCCTTTGACCCGCGGTCTGGTGGTCGGCGCCAGCCTTGAGGCCGGTAATGCCTGGGAGCGCCCGAAGGACATGGGGGCCGGCAATTTGCGTACCGGCAGCAGCCTCTACCTGGGCGCAGATACGGCCCTCGGGCCGGTCTACAGCGGTTTGATGTACAGCCCGCAGGTGGGCGCGACGGCCTTCATCTTCATCGGCCGTCCATGAGCACCGGGACAGCCTGCTGCTGCCCCGTGTGGATCAGACGCGGCTCAGTGCCGGACCAGCCGTGGTGCGCAGGTGGTCCAGCATGTGCTGGGCAATCTTGCCCAGCGGCAGCACCTCGTTGACGGCGCCGGCGTTGATGGCCTCGCGGGGCATCCCGAACACCACGCAGGTGGCTTCGTCCTGGGCCACGCAGTAAGCGCCTGCATCACGCATCTCGCGCATGGCCTTGGCGCCGTCTGCGCCCATGCCGGTCAGCATGATGCCCAGGGCATTGGGGCCCACCACGCGGGCCGCCGATTTGAACAGCACTTCCACGCTGGGCTTGTGGCGGTTGACCGGGTCGCCATCCTGTACGCGGGCAATGTAGTTGGCGCCCGAGCGCTCGACGCTCAGATGCAGGCCGCCCGGTGCAATGTAGGCGTGGCCGGGCAGGATCCGCTCGCCGTCGCTGGCTTCCTTCACGCTGATCTTGCACAGGCCATTGAGGCGGTTCGCATAGTTGCGGGTGAAGCCCGGCGGCATGTGCTGGGTGATGACCACGGCCGGACAATCGGCCGGCAAGGTCATCAGCACTTCCTTGGTGGCTTCGGTGCCACCGGTCGAGGCGCCAATGAAAATGATCTTTTCGGTAGATAACCGGCCGATGCTCGACAGCGTCGTGCGGGGGGCGGCTGCAGCCGGTGCTGGGCTGCCTGCGCTGGCAGCGGCTGGCGGCGGGTTCAGGTGCCGGCTGATGCGGGCCTTGGAGGCAATGCGGATCTTGTCGGTGATGTCATCCTGCAGCTGGCGCAGGCCGTCGGCCACCCCGATCTTGGGCTTGGCGACGAAATCGATGGCGCCCAGCTCCAGTGCTTTCAGCGTGACGTCGGCACCGCGCTCGGTCAGGGTCGACACCATCACGACCGGCATGGGTCGCAGGCGCATCAGCTTGGACAGGAAATCGATGCCATCCATGCGGGGCATTTCCACATCCAGGGTGATGACGTCGGGGTTGAGGTTGCGGATCATTTCCCGCGCGACATAGGGGTCCGAAGCCGCGCCCACACACTCCATGTCGGGCTGACGGTTGATGATTTCCGTCAGCAGGCTGCGCACCAGCGCCGAGTCGTCCACCACGACCACACGTGTCTTGGCCATTGTTGTTCTCCGTGGTCAGAAAAGATCGATCGAGCCGCCCGTGGTGGCCGGCACGGCCGCCTTCTGGGCCGCAGCACGTTCCTGCGCCACGATGGCTTCGGGATTGCTCGGGGCCAGTCGCTTGACCATGGCTTTCCCGCTCTTGGGGAAAAAGCATACCTTGCGCGGATAGATCTCCAGCACGTCTTTGGATACCACCGGAATACGTTCCGTTTTCAGGTACTCCATCACGAATTGGGTGTTGCGCTCGCCCACATTGATGCTGCTCATGCCGCTGATGACGGCCCCACCGCCGAACACCTTGGCTTCCAGCGTCATGCGCGATGCCCCCATTTTCAGCATCTCGTTGATCAGCAGTTCCATGGCGAACGAGCCATAGCGGCCGGAATCGCTGGCGCCACCGCCGTTGTCGGGCAACATGAAGTGGTTCATGCCGCCAATCTTGGCCTGACGGTCCCACAGGCACACCGCGATGCAGGAGCCCAGCGTGGTCATGATCAGCACGTCTTCGTTGAACACGAAGTATTCACCCGGCAGGATCTTGACCGCTTCGGACTGGAAGTGGGCGTCGTAGAAGAAGAAGGACGCCTCGTGTGGCTTGGGCACACGGGCCTTCAGTCGAGCCAGCCGGTCTTTGCGGGCAGCCATGTCTGCGGCCATCGAGCCCACGGCGGCCATGCCGGCCATCGGCTGGCTCATGCCGGCGCGCGTGATGCTGGGGTTGCTGCTCATCATAGGAGGTTCCCTTTTTTCCGGCCTGATCACACCCTGTCATAGACCGTCTTGCCACGCAAGTGGAAGAGGTCACGCGACTCGGTGAAGTTTTCTGAATGGCCTACAAACAGCAGACCCTTGGGTTTCATGACGCGATGGATGCGTTCCAGCACCTTGCGCTGGGTTGGGCCATCGAAATAGATCATCACGTTGCGGCAGAACACGATGTCGAAGGGGTCACCCAGCGACCACTGCTCCTGCATGAGGTTGAACGGCCGGAACTCGACAAAGCGCGCCAGTTCGGGCTTGACCCGGATCTGGCCTTCATTGTTGCCCTTGCCCTTGAGGAAGAACTGCCGCAGGCGCTGGGGGTTCAAGCCGCGCGACCCAGCGTCGTAGACGCCACGAGAAGCTGTGGTCAGCACATTGGTGTCGATGTCGCTGCACAGGATCTTGACCGGGGCGTGCAGGCCCAGTGTTTCGGCCACGGTCATGGCCAGGGAGTAGGGTTCTTCCCCGGTGGAGGCTGCACAACACCAGATGCGGGTGCTCTGGCTGCCACGTGCCTTGAGCCATTCGGCCAGGGTGTGGAAGTGGTGCTCTTCCCGGAAAAACGAGGTCAGGTTGGTGGTCAGGCAGTTGATGAACTCCTGCCACTCCTGCTGGGCCTGGGCGCCCTGAGCGTTTTCCAGCCACTGCAGGTAGCTTTCGAACGACTGGTGGCCGGTGTCACGCAGGCGGCGTGACAGGCGGCTGTACACCATGGCCTGCTTGCCTTCGTGCAGGCTGATGCCGGCGCGCTGGTAGATCAGGGCGCGCACGCGGGCGAAATCCTTCGCATTGAAGGAGAACTCGCGATCTGAAACCAGGCTCATGGAATCCGACATCGGCGTACTCGTAAGAAATGTGGAGGCAGGGGCCTCATTGATATCGTCAAACAGGACATGAACTTGAGGATGCCTGTGGGCGCTGCGCTGCAACGACTCAAGATCGCGCCTGAAAGCAGCCTTATTCCCGCCTTTGGTTCGGATGGCGCTGCTAGACTTGATTTCGGATCTCTTGCCCGTCCGGAGTCTCCTATTTCCATCGAACCTGTTCCTACCGTCATGCCTGCAGGAAGTTTTGCCTCCGGCTTGCGCGTTGATCCGGCTCTCAACCTGCTGTATCAGGCCGGGTGGCTTCTGCCGCCGGAGCTGGAGCTGGGCTCGCAAGCCTGGCTGCAAGCCATTCTGGATGGCCTGTGCGAGGTGTCCAGCCGCGATGCCCTGACCGGTCTGGCCAACCGTCGCCAGTTTGAAGTGGCCATCAGCCGTGAAGTCGACCGCGTCGCGCGCATTGGCGAGCCCGCCTTGCTGCTGGTGGTCGATATCGACCACTTCAAGAGTGTGAACGACACCTACGGCCATGCCACGGGAGACATCGTCATCAAAGCGGTGGCCGATACCTTGCTGGATTGCGTCCGGCCCATGGATACCGTGGCGCGTATCGGTGGGGAAGAGTTCGCCATCATCCTGCCCAATTGCCCGCCTGCTTTCGGGCAGACCGTGGCCGAACGCATCCGCCAGAAGGTAGCGGCGCGGCCGGTGGCCGTCATTGGCGGGCAGCAACTGTCCATCACGATCAGCATCGGCGGGGCGTTTGCACCCCAATGGGTGCGGTCGTCTGCCACCCTCTGGAGTGAGCGCGCTGATCAACAGCTTTACCGGGCCAAGTCAGAGGGGCGTAACCGCACCTGTCTGGAAATGCCGCCGCTGACCGTGGTCAGTGCGGAAGAAAAGGGCCTGCTGTTTGCCTCGCTCATGCAATCCGATCTCGGTTCCGACTCAGGTCCCGATGCCTTTGTGCCGAATAACCCGTAATGATGGTGTCCATGTCCACCCCTGATTCGACCAACGTTTCGACGACGCCCCAGGCGTCGGGCGCACCGACACGCCTCGCCAGAACCTTGGCCATCACCAGCGGCAAAGGCGGTGTGGGCAAGACCTTCGTCAGCGCCAACCTGGCTGCGGCCCTGACCCGCCAGGGCCTGAAGGTGCTCGTTCTGGATGCCGACCTGGGTCTGGCCAATCTGGACGTCGTGCTCAACCTGTATCCCAAGATCACCCTGCATGACGTGTTCACGGGCAAGGCCCAGCTGGAGGAGGCCATCCTGCCGGCGCCAGGCGGTTTTTCCGTGCTGCTGGCTGGTTCCGGTCTGGTGGAATACTCCCGCCTGACCCCGGAAGTGCGTGACCAGTTGCAGCGCATCATCGAGGCGGTGTCTCCCCGTTTTGACGTGCTCATCATCGACACCGGTGCCGGCATCTCCGACGTGGTGCTGTATGCCGTGTCGCTGGCCCATGAGGTGGTGGTCGTGGCCACGCCCGAGCCCACCTCCATGACCGACGCCTACGCCACCATCAAGGTGCTGTCGTCGCAGCAATCTCGTGAAAGCCTGCATCTGGTGGTCAACCAGGTGGGGCGCTCCGGTGACGGTCGCACCATCTGCCATCAACTGCAGCAGGTGGTCGACCGCTTCGTGCAGGGCCCCAACAGCCATCCGCCCAAGCTGGCTTTTCTGGGCGACATCCCTTCCGATCCCTCTGTGCGTCAGGCTGTGCAGAAACGTCAACTCCTGATGGAGCTGCTGCCCGGCAGCCCGGCGGCGCAAGGCGTGGTACAAATCGCCACGAAATTGCTGAACCGCTGAGTTGTCCCTGCCATGTCTGATTTGCCGGAAGAAGAGTCCGTCACCGCCTATGAATTGATCGGGGGGGACGCCAAAGTGCGCGCCCTGGTCGATCGTTTCTATGACCTGATGGATCTGGAGCCGGCGTTCAAGGAGTTGCGGGCCATCCATGGCACCACACTGGACGATGCCCGCGACAAGCTGTACTGGTTCCTCAGTGGCTGGCTGGGTGGCCCCAATCACTACATCGAGCGATTCGGTCACCCGCGCCTGCGTGCTCGGCACATGCCTTTCACGATTGGCATCCTGGAGCGTGATCAGTGGCTGGCCTGCATGTTCCAGGCGATGGCCGATGAAGGCATCGACCCGGAACTGGGGCGCCGGCTGGAGCAATCCTTCTTCCAGACCGCCGACTGGATGCGCAACCAGGGCGTTTAAGCGCCCGGTTTGCCGCGCGTGAGTGGGGCGAGCAGCACCACGAGGGCGCCTGCCCCCCCTTCGTCGGCACGGGCCTGCACAAAGGCCAGAACCCGGTCACTTTGCACCAGCCAGCGCCGCACCTTGTCGCGCAGCACCGGCTGCCGACCTGGCGAGCCCAGGCCTTTGCCGTGCACCACACGCACGCAGCGCCACCCCTTCAGCTGAGCCTCGCGCGTGAAGTTGCCCAGCATCTCGCGGGCTTCGTCGGTGCGGGCGCCGTGCAGGTCAATCTGTGCCTGCAGCGTCCACACGCCGCGGCGCAGCTTGCGCAGCACATCCGGCCCAATGCCAGGGCGTCGCCAGGCCAGCGCCGCATCGGTTTCGAGCAGGCTGTCCACATCGAACTCGTCAGAGAGAGACTCCTGCAGCGCCATGGCCTCGTCCTGCTCGCGCGAGCGCGGCAAGGGGGCAGGGCGAGGGCGGGACACCACCACGCGGCCGGTCGACGGCAGGGTGTGGACGGCACCGACCACCTGCTTGAACAGCTCGCGCTCCTGCTGCGCGGCCCGTTCCGCTTCTTCCCGCTTGAGGCGCTCTTCGCGCTCACGGGCGGCCTGCGCCGCAGCCTCTCGCGAGGCTTTTTTCAAAGCCCGCTTGAGATCGGCGAAGTCGTGCAGCGTGGTGTGGGTCGGCTTGGCTTGGCTCACGAGCGCAAGCCTACAACAAACTGAGGGTGCTCCTTACAACAGGCCGCGTTCAGCGAACGACAAGGCGCCCCCGGTACTCACCACCAAGTGATCGAGTACGCGCACGTCTATCAGTTGCAGGCTGCTCTTGAGTGTCTGGGTCAGCAGCTCGTCGGCGCGCGAGGGCTCCAGCACGCCGGAAGGGTGGTTGTGCGCCAGGATCACGCTGGCGGCATTCAGCGCCAGGGCGCGCTTCACCACCTCTCTAGGGTAGACGCTGGTTTGCGTGAGGCTGCCCCTGAACATCTCCTCGCAGGCAATCAGCTTTTGTTGTGCATCGAGGAACAGCACGGCAAACACCTCATGGGGCAGGGCGCCGATGTTCATGCGCAGATAGTCTTTGACCGCTTGCGGTGAGTTGAAAACGGGTTGTTCGCTCAGGGTCCGGTTCAGGGCGCGGCGGGCGAGCTCCATCACGGCGATCAGCTCGGAACGCTTGGCCGGGCCCAGGCCCCGGATGGCTTGCAGCTGCGCGGGCTGGGCGTGCAGCAGGCCCGCCAGGCCCCCCAATTCAGTCAGCACCTTTTCCGCCAGCTGCAATACCCCCAGCCCTTGCAGGCCTGTTCGCAGCAGCAAGGCCAGCAACTCGGCATCGGCCAGCGCCTGTGGGCCCATGGCCATCAGCTTCTCTCGCGGCCGCAAGGCCACGGGCAAATCCTTCATGCATTGATCCTCTCTGTTTTTGATTTCCCAGGCAAAAACCTAGAATAGAGAACTTTACTGATCGTCCCGCGCTCGCGCTATCACCCATGAGTACCGATTCCACCCCCACCGTGCAGCCTGGTGCGTTCCTGACCATGCACTACCGTCTGGCCGGTCCGGATGGCGCTGACATCGTCAACACCTTCATCGAAAAGCCTGCCACCCTTACCTTGGGCACGGGTGCGCTGTCCCCGGCGCTGGAGGCGCACCTCCTGGGGCTGCCCGAAGGCACCCGCACCACCATCGAGCTGGCGGCGGGCGAGGCCTTTGGCCCGCGCAACCCCGAGCTGGTGCAGCGTGTGGCCTTGTCGCTGCTGCGCAAGCTGGGTGACCTCAATGAAACCTGGGATGTGGGCGACATCGTCCAGTTCCCCACGCCGGATGGCCAGGGCACGTTTGCCGGCATCCTGCGCGAACTGGGCCCGCAAGGCGAAGACTGGGCGCTGTTTGACTTCAACCACCCCCTGGCCGGCCAGCCCGTGCACTTCGAAGTGCAGCTGATCGGCGTGCTGTGATCCAGGCATGACGACCGTGACCAACCCTCAGGTACACGAGGTCCTGCTGGCCGAGCCGCGCGGCTTTTGCGCCGGCGTGGACCGCGCCATCGAAATCGTCGAGCGGGCGCTGGCGCAATATGGCGCCCCCATCCATGTGCGCCACGAAATCGTTCACAACACCTATGTGGTGAACGACCTCAAGTCCAAAGGCGCCATCTTCATTGAAGACCTGGCCGAGGTGCCGGCGGGCGCGACGCTGGTGTTCAGTGCCCACGGGGTGAGTCAGGCCGTGCGCCAGGAAGCCGACGAGCGCGGCTTTCGGGTGTTCGACGCCACCTGCCCTCTGGTCACCAAGGTGCACATCGAGGTGGCCAAGTTGCGGCGCGAGGGCTATGAGTTCCTCATGATCGGTCACAAGGGCCACCCTGAGGTGGAGGGCACCATGGGCCAGGTCTCGGAAGGCATTTACCTGGTCGAAGATGTGGACGACGTCGCTCAGGTTCAGGTGGCCAACCCCGAGAAGCTCGCTGTGGTCACGCAGACCACCCTGTCTGTGGACGATGCAGCCGGCATCCTGGCCGCCATCAAGGCCCGTTTCCCGCACATCCGCGAGCCCAAGCAGCAAGACATCTGCTACGCCACGCAAAACCGTCAGGATGCCGTGAAGTTCATGGCCCCGCAGGTCGATGTGGTGATCGTGGTGGGCAGCCCCACCAGCTCCAACAGCAACCGCCTGCGTGAACTGGCTGAGCGGCTGGGCACACCGGCCTACATGGTCGACTGCCCTGAAGACCTGCAGGAAATCTGGCTCGACCAGCGTCCGCGTGTCGGCCTGACAGCGGGTGCATCTGCGCCCGATGTGCTGGTCCAGCAGGTCATCAGCCGCCTCAAGGCTTTGGGGGCCACCTCGGTGCGCCGCATGCAAGGTGTGGAAGAATCGGTGCGATTCCCCTTGCCCAAAGGCCTGGGTGGCACCGGGCTGGACCGCCCTTTGCCCGCTGACCGAGCCGGTTCCTGATCGGCACTCGGCTCAGTTCAACTGTTTCGTTTTTTCAGACCCTCACCATGCTTGACATCTCTCTGCTGCGCAAAGACCTCGACGCTGTCCTGGCACGTCTGGCCCTGCGCAAGAACCCGCAGCCCTATCTGGACGATGCCCGTTTCCGCGAACTGGAGGCCGAGCGCAAGCGCATCCAGACCCGCACGGAAGAGCTCCAGTCTCAGCGCAACAGCCTGTCCAAGCAGATCGGCATGCTCAAGGGCAAGGGCGAAGACACCTCGGCCGTGATGGCCCAGGTGGCTGGTATTGGCGACGAGCTCAAGGCTAGCGCCGAGCGCCTTGATGTCATCCAGACCGAGCTGTCGGCCCTGCTGCTGGCTGTGCCCAATCTGCCGCACGAGAGCGTGCCGGTGGGCTCGGACGAATCTGGCAACGTCGAAGTGCGCCGCTGGGGCACGCCCCAGACCTATGCCTTCGAGGTGAAGGACCACGTTGATCTGGGGTCGCCACTGGGGCTGGATTTCGAAACCGGCGCCAAGCTGTCGGGTTCGCGTTTCACCTTCCTGAAGGGCTCCATCGCCCGCCTGCACCGCGCGCTCGCGCAGTTCATGCTCGACACCCAGACGCAGGAGCACGGCTACACCGAGTGCTACACGCCTTACCTGGTGCATGCAGCGGCGCTGCAGGGCACGGGTCAGTTGCCCAAGTTCGAGCAAGACCTCTTTCACGTCACCTCGGGTGACCACGATGTCGAAGGCGAGAAGTGGTACCTGATCCCGACCTCGGAAGTGACGCTGACCAATACCGTGGCCGACACCATCGTGCCGCTGGACCAACTGCCCATCAAGCTCACGGCCCACAGCCCCTGCTTCCGCTCCGAAGCGGGCAGCGCAGGCCGCGATACCCGCGGCATGATCCGTCAGCACCAGTTCGACAAGGTGGAAATGGTGCAGGTCACCACGCCTGAGCAAAGCTATGCCGCACTGGAAGAGATGGTGGGCCACGCCGAAGCCATCCTGCAAAAGCTGGAACTGCCCTACCGTGTGGTGAGCCTGTGCACGGGCGACATGGGTTTCGGTTCGTCCAAGACCTATGACCTGGAAGTGTGGCTGCCTGCGCAGAACACCTACCGCGAGATCAGCTCCTGCTCGAACTGCGAAGCCTTCCAGGCCCGCCGCATGCAGGCGCGTTTCCGCAACGCCCAGGGCAAGAACGAGTTGGTGCACACCCTCAATGGTTCCGGTCTGGCTGTGGGTCGTGCCATGGTGGCTGTGCTTGAAAACCACCAGCAGGCCGACGGCTCGATCCGCATCCCGGCCGCGCTGCGCCCGTACATGGGCGGCCAGGAGTTCATCAAGCTCTGAAATTGCTGATATACTGCTGAGCTTTCCAGCATTCAGCTGGTTGCTGTGACCACAGCAAGCCCCGGTTCAGGAGAGGTGGCAGAGTGGTCGAATGTACCTGACTCGAAATCAGGCGTACGGTTTCCCCGTACCGAGGGTTCGAATCCCTCCCTCTCCGCCAGACAAAGCCCCAAGTGATTCGTCGCTTGGGGCTTTTTCTCTTAGCGGGCAGGGCTTTGCTCGGACACGCCTCCACCCAGCACCTTGTACAGGGTGATGCGGTTGACCTGCTGGCTGAGTCGGGCCGTGATCAGCCCTTGCTGGGCCGAGTAGAGCGAGCGCTGAGAGTCGAGCGCACTCAGGTAGCCATCCACGCCCTTCTGGTAGCGCGCCTGGCTGAGCCGGAATGAGGACTCGTTTGCGCGCACCAGGGCATCCTTGGCAGCGACCTGCTCGGCGATGGTCGCGCGTTGAGCCAAGGCGTCCGACACGTCCTTGAAGGCCGACTGGATGGCCTTGTCATACTGCGCCAGGGCGATATCGCGGTTGACCTCGGCCACCTTCAGGTTCGCGCTGTTGCGGCCTGCATCGAAAATGGGCAGGGTGATCTGGGGCACGAAGCTCCAGTAGCCTTGTCCACCCTGGAACAGGTTGTTCAGCGAGGTGCTGGAGCCGCCTGCGCTGGCCGTCAGGGTGATGCTCGGGAAGAACGCGGCGCGCGCGGCACCGATGTTGGCATTGGCTGATTGCAGACTGCGCTCGGCTTCCTGCACATCCGGGCGCTTCAGCAGCACCTCGGAGGGCAAGCCAACTGGCAGATCGTTCGTGATCGTGAGCGCCAGTTGGGTGTCGCTCGTGGCGGTCTGGTTGGCGTCCAGTGGCGCACCCACCAGCAGTGTCAGGGTGTTCACATCCTGGGCCACCTGGCTGGTGTAGCTGGCCACGTCGGCGCGGGCCGACTCCACCGTGCTTTGCACCTGGTTCAGATCGAGCGCAGACGACACGCCCAGTGCATGTCGGCGCTCGGTCAGGTGCAAGGTTTCACGCTGGCTGTTGAGGGTTTCCTGGGCCAGGGCGAGTCGTTCACGGTCAGCGGCGAGTGTGGCATAGGCCTCGGCCACCTGGGCAATCAGGCTGATCTGGGTGCTGCGCCGTGCTTCATCGGTGCTCAGGTAGGTGGCGAGCGCGGCGTCTTTCAGGCTGCGCACGCGGCCAAACAGGTCCAGCTCATACGAGCTCACACCCAGTGTGGCGGTGTACTGCCGAGAGATGATGGGCTGCGAGGTGCCGGCCACATCGGCGGGCAGCCGCTGGGCAGTCAGCCCGCCTGCCGCGTTGACGCTGGGGAACAAGTCTGCGCGTTGCACGCGGTACTGGGCCTGTGCCTTTTCAACATTGAGTGCAGCCACACGCAGGTCGCGGTTGTTGGCCAGCGCCTGCTCGATCAGTTTCTGCAATCGTGCATCGGCGAAAAACGCGCGCCAGCCCAGATCGGCCGCAGCGGTTGACGAGGTGCCCGAACCGGACGCAACCGTGTCCGAGCCCACCGGGGCCCAGTCGGCTGCAACCGGTGAGGCCGGGCGCTCATAGGTGGGGGCCAGGGTGCCGCAGCCACTCAAGGCCAGGGCTGCGCCCATGGCCAGCAGGGTAGGGGTGAATGCTTTCATGTCACTGTCCTTCGTGTGCGGGTGCCTGGGTGTCCGGTGCGGTGGTGGCAGGGTGGCCAGGGAAGACCTTGCGCACCACCACGAAGAACAGCGGCACGAAGAAGATGCCCAGCACCGTCGCCGAAATCATGCCGCCCAGCACACCAGTACCGATGGCGTTCTGGCTGCCCGAGCCGGCGCCATTGGCCATCGCCAGGGGCAGCACGCCCAGGGCAAATGCCAGTGAGGTCATCAGGATGGGGCGCAGACGCATGCGCACGGCGGTCAGGGTGGCCTGGATCAGTTCCTGGCCATGTTCCATTTCAGCCTTCGCAAACTCCACGATCAGGATGGCGTTCTTGGCAGACAGACCAATGGTGGTCAGCAGGCCTACCTGGAAGTAGACGTCGTTCGACAGGCCGCGCAGGCTGGCTGCGAGCAGGGCACCGATCACGCCCAGAGGCACCACCAGCATCACCGCAAACGGGATGGACCAGCTCTCGTACAGCGCAGCCAGGCAGAGGAACACCACCAGCAGTGAGATGGCGTAGAGCGCTGGCGCTTGCGAACCCGAGAGGCGCTCCTGGTAGGACAGGCCAGTCCAGGACACGCCGATGCCTGCGGGCAGCTTGGCCGCGATCTCTTCAATCGCCTGCATGGCCACCCCCGAGCTCTTGCCGTGAGCAGGTTCACCCATGATTTCCACCGCGCCCAGACCGTTGTAGCGTTCCAGGCGAGGTGAACCCAGTTCCCAGTTGGCGGTGCCGAAGGCCGAGAAGGGCACCATCTGGCCGCTGCTGTTGCGCACCTTCCAGTTGGGCAGGTTCTCCGGCGTCATGCGGAACATGGCATCGGCCTGCATATAGACCTTCTTCACGCGGCCACGGTCAACGAAGTCGTCAACGTAGGAGCTGCCCCATGCGGTAGACAGCATGTCGTTGACGTCGGCCACTGCCACGCCCATGGCGCCTGCCTTGGCCTGGTCCACGTCCAGACGCAGCTGGGGCGAGTCTTCCAGCCCATTGGGGCGCACGCCTGACAGGTTGGGGTTTTGTGCAGCCATGCCCAGCAACTGGTTGCGGGCCTGCATCAGGGCCTCATGGCCCAGACCGGCACGGTCTTGCAGATACAGGTCAAAACCGGTGGCGTTGCCCAGCTCCATCACGGCAGGCGGGGCGAAGGCAAAGGCCATCGCATCGCGGAACTGCATGAAAGTGCCCATGGCGCGGCCCGCTATGGCCTTCACACTCTGGGCAGGGCTCTTGCGTTCGCTCCAGTCCTTG
This sequence comes from Aquabacterium sp., assembly GCF_041909175.1. Taxonomy (GTDB): domain Bacteria; phylum Pseudomonadota; class Gammaproteobacteria; order Burkholderiales; family Burkholderiaceae_C; genus Aquabacterium. Next base: position 134,418 of record NZ_JAYRDZ010000008.1, read on the forward strand.
AGCTTCACAAAGCCGATGGCCATGTTCTCGCCCTGACCGGCGAAGCTGAAGCCTGCCACCGAGAAGATCGATTCGACGTTGTCCTTCTCGGCCTTCAGGAAGTGGTCTTCCACGCGCTCGATCACCTTCAGCGTGCGCTCTTGTGTGGCGCCGGCTGGCAGCTGGATCTGCGCAAAGATGATGCCTTGGTCTTCATCGGGCAGGAAAGAGGTCGGCAGGCGCGCGAACAGCACGCCCATAACGGCCACGATGGCTGCGTAGATCACCAGGTTGCGACCGCGTTTGGCCAAGATCCGGCCCACGATGCCCTGGTAGCCGTTCGTGGCCTGATCGAAGCGCTTGTTGAACCAGCCGAAGAAGCCGGTCTCACCGACGTGGTGGCCTTTTTTAATCGGCTTGAGCAGGGTGGCACACAGCGCTGGGGTCAGCACCATGGCGACCAGCACCGACAGGGCCATGGCCGACACGATGGTGATCGAGAACTGGCGATAGATCACACCGGTTGACCCACCGAAGAAGGCCATGGGCACGAACACGGCCGACAGCACCAGGGCAATGCCCACCAGCGCACCCGTGATCTGCCCCATCGACTTGCGCGTGGCTTCCTTGGGTGAGAGGCCCTCTTCGCCCATCACCCGCTCGACGTTTTCCACCACCACGATGGCATCGTCCACCAGCAGGCCGATGGCCAGCACCAGGCCGAACATCGTCAGCGTGTTGATCGAGAAGCCGGCCACGGCCATCACGCCAAAGGTGCCGAGCAGCACCACCGGCACCGCGATCGTCGGGATCAACGTGGCACGGAAGTTCTGCAGGAACAGGTACATCACCAGGAACACCAGCACCACGGCTTCGATCAAGGTCTTGACCACTTCGTGGATCGACACTTCCACAAACGGCGTGGTGTCGTAGGGGATGACGGAGGTCATGCCCTTGGGCATGAACTTCTGCAACTCGGCGAGCTCCTGTTCGACGGCCTTGGCTGTGTTCAATGCATTGGCGCCGGTAGCCAGCTTGATCGCGACCCCCGATGCCGGCTTGCCGTTGTAGCGCGACACCGTTGCATAGCTCTCTGCACCGAGCTCGATACGGGCCACGTCACGCAGGTGCACCGTGGCGCCGTTGGTCTGGGTCTTCAGCAGCACGGCACCAAATTGCTCGGCTGTCTTCAAGCGGCTTTGCGCCGTGATCGTGGCATTGAGCTGGGTGCCCTTGACCGCCGGGGCGGCGCCCATCTGGCCTGCCGAGACCTGCGCGTTCTGCGCGGTGATGGCCGAGCTCACATCAGCCGGGGTCAGGCTGTACTGGTTGAGCTTGTTCGGGTCCAGCCAGATCCGCATGGCGTACTGTGCGCCAAACAGCTCCACTTCGCCCACGCCCTCCACGCGGCTCAAGGGGTCGACCACATTGGCCGCCACATAGTCCGACAGGTCGGTCTGGTCCATGCTGCCGTCTTTCGACACGAAGCCCACCACCATCAGGAAGTTGATGGTCGACTTCACCACCTTCACGCCCTGGCGCTGCACCACTTCGGGCAGCTGGGGCGTGGCGGCTTGCAGCTTGTTTTGCACCTGCACCTGGGCGATGTCAGGGTTGGTGCCGGCGCTGAAGGTGAGCGTGATGCTCACATTGCCGGCCGAGTCCGAGGTCGACGACATGTAGGTCAGGCCGTCGATGCCCTTCATCTGCTGTTCGATGACCTGGGTGACGGTGTCTTCCAGGGTCTTGGCCGATGCACCCGGGTAGGTGGCGTTCACCGATACCTGCGGCGGGGCGATGCTGGGGTATTGCTGGATGGGCAGCGTGTTGATGGACAACGCACCGGCCAGCATGATGACGATGGCCAGCACCCACGCGAAGATGGGCCTGTCAATGAAAAATCTGGACATGAATGGGCTCCTGCGCAGGCTCAGTTCTGTGCCGATGCAGCAGATGCTGCAGGCGCCGCGGTCTTGGCGGGCACGGGCTTCACGGTGGCCCCGGGCTGGATGGACTGCAGGCCGTCAACGACCAGCTTGTCGCCAGCGGCCAGCCCCGAGGTCACCAGCCAGCTGTCACCCACCATGCGTGAGGTGGTCAGGGCACGTGCCTGGACCTTGCCGCTGTTGTCGACCACCATGGCGGTCGCGTGGCCCTTGGCATCACGCGACACGGCAGCCTGCGGTGCCAGTATGGCCTTGCTGCTGGTGCCGCGATCGACCACCGCGCGCACATACATGCCGGGCAGCAGGCGACGCTGCGGGTTCGGGAACACGGCGCGCAAGGTCACGCTGCCCGTGCCCTGGTCCACCGACACTTCAGAGAACTGCAGCATGCCTTCCAGTGGGTAGGTGCTGCCGTTTTCCAGCAGCAACTTCACCTTGGCCTGCCCGTTCTTCACGCCTTGCAGCGTGCCAGCGGCCAGCTCGTCACGCAACTGCAGCAGCTCGGCGCTGGTCTGGGTCACATCGACGTAGATCGGGTCCAGTTGCTGCACGGTAGCCAGGCTGGTTTCCTGGTTGGCGGTCAGCAAGGCGCCGGGCGTCACGGCAGAGCGGCCAATCCGCCCACTGATGGGGGCGCTGACGCGGGTGTAGTCGAGGTTGATCTGCGCCGTGCGCACGGCCGCCTTGCCGGCTTCCACATCGGCTATCGCCTGCTTCAGGCTGGCCTGGGTGTCGTCGCGGTCCTGTTTGCTCACGGCATCAATGCCGGCCAGCTCGTCGTAGCGACCTGCCTTGAGCTTGAGGGTCTGCACATTGGCTTCGGCCTTGGCCAAGGTGGCACGCGCGCTGGCCAGGGCGGCCTCGTACGGCGCCGGGTCGATCTGGTACAGCGTCTGGCCGGCCTTCACATCACCGCCCTCGGTGAACAGCCGTGCCTTGACGATACCGGAGACCTGGGGGCGCACATCGGCCAGCAGGAATGCCGTGGTGCGTCCCGACAGTTCCGAGGTCAGCGTGACGGTTTGGGGCGCGAGGGTGATGACACTCACTTCTGGCGCGCCACCGGGGCCGCCGCCGTGCTGGGCATCGCCCGAACCCTGGCCGCAGGCTGCCAGCATGAGTGCAGAAGCAAGCGCACTGGCCGAGAGCAGGCTGCGTGCAAATCGGGTGGTGTTGGTCGGCATGAAAACCTCGGATGAAATGAATGCGGTTGGGTTGAAAAAGGTCATGTTTGTGGCCGGGTCATGGCCAGCAGGCGGGCCTTGACGGCCTCACGGTCTTTGAGCACGCTGCGCTCTGCCGTTGATAGCATGGCCAGCCAGACGCCGTCTGCGGCAAAGCGCACGATCTCCAGATGAGGGTCGTTGTCAGTTTCGGCGTGCATGGCCAGGCGGTGTGCCATCCAGTCGGCCCAGAGAGCCTGGCCGTCCGGGTCGTTGGCCATCGACATGCACAAGGCCCTCCAGGCCTCGTGGCCGTGGAAGACTTCATCTTCGAACGTCACGCGCACGTAGGCGCGGGTGAAGCTGCCGTAGGAGCCATCTTCTTCGGCGAGGCGGTCATTGATGTCGCGGTCCAGTTCGCCCACGAGGTGCTGGAACACCGCGTGTACCAGGGCTTTCTTGTTCGGGAAGTGGTGAAACACCCCGCCCTTGGTCACGCCCACGGCATCGGCCAGGGCCTGGATGGACATCTTGCCCAGTCCCTCATGGGCGGCCAGGTGGCAGGCGGTGTCCAGGATGGCCTGGCGAACCTGCTCAGGTTGCTTCTTGCGGTGATAAGCGGTGCTCATGGCGATGATCATACCTACCGGTTGGTATCTTTGTCATCAACCATGATGTAAACAATGACCGATGTCGCTCCGCGGGTTAAGTGGCGGCTCTGCTCAAGCCGCCGGGCAGGTGTATACAGTTCACCCTTTTGCCTTGAAGGGAATTCGCGTGTTTGGTGCTCACTACCGCGAACTGTGGGCGCAACGCGCCTTCATGCGTTTCTGGTTCGCCCGCCTCACGGGCATGATGGCCAACCAGATGTTGATGGTGGCCGTGGGTTGGCACATGTACGACCTGACCCGCAGCGCCTGGGACCTTGGCCTGGTCGGCCTCTTCCAGTTTGTGCCCGCCCTGTTGCTCGTGCTGCCGGCAGGCCACACCGCTGACCGTCGTCACCGTGCGCGCATCATGGCTGCCACCGCCAGCATCCAGGGTCTGGTGGCCCTGTCGCTCGTGGTCGGTACGGTCACGGACCACGTCAGCCGGGAAGGCATCCTGATCCTGTCCATCCTGCTGGGCGTGGCGCGCGCATACCAGATGCCAGCCCAACAATCGATCACACCCTTGCTGGTGCCTCGCACCATGCTGCCGCGTGCGGTGGCCTTGAGCTCCACCGGCATGGAGTTCGCCATCATCGTCGGCCCGGCACTGGGTGGTCTGTTGTACGCGTTTGGTGCCGCCGTGGTCTATGGCCTGTGCCTGGCTTTGCTGGTGTCCACCACCGTGCTGGCCATGGGGGTGCATTACGACTTCAAGCCGGTGGCTGGCAAAGTCAGCATGGCTGAATTGCTCAAGGGGCTGCATTTCGTGATGCAGCGGCAGGTTGTGCTGGGCGCCATCTCGCTCGATCTGTTTGCCGTGCTGTTAGGGGGCGCTTCTGCGCTGCTGCCCATGTTTGCGCGCGACATCCTGCACACCGGGGCCTGGGGGCTCGGGCTGCTGCGTGCAGCACCGGCCATCGGTGCGCTGACCATGTCATTGGTCATCACGCGCTGGCCACTGGAACGCCAGGTTGGGCGGCGCTTGCTGATGTCCGTCGCCATATTCGGTCTGGCCACCATCCTGTTCGGGCTGTCGAGCAGCTTCTGGCTGTCCATGCTGGCCCTGGCCTGCACCGGTGCTTGTGACAACATCAGTGTGGTCACCCGCCAGACCCTCGTGCAGTTGGAAACACCCGACGAAATGCGTGGCCGTGTGGCCGCCGTCAACTCCATCTTCATCGGCGCGTCCAACCAGCTGGGTGAATTCGAGTCCGGTGCCACGGCAGCCATGTGGGGGCCGGTGACATCGGTGGTGGTCGGCGGTGTGGGGGCCATCCTGGTGGCGGTGTCTTGGCACTGGCTGTTCCCGCAGTTGGCGCGGCGTGACCACATGCATCTCGAAGAACGCTGAGCCGCGGATACGGCGGCGACAAAGGGCGGTTTCGCGTGACATATGTCGCGGCCGCCTCGCCGGTTTCATTCATATGAGGGATGCTGGTCAACCCTGCTCGGCGCGAATATTTTGGCCATGAGCAGCCGCAACCCTTTTCTCGACACCCCCTCACTGAACGCCGGTCCGGCCAGGACCGGCGCCAGAATGATGTGGGCCCACCCGGCAGGGTCGACCGCCGCCGTCAGGCAGACCAGCGTCGCCCGGAGGTGTCCGAGGTAGAGATGAGCCCGGAAGAGTGGGAAGCGTTGCAAAAGGACATGTTTGGCTCAGAGCATGGCCCCGCATATCCATAGCTGAATAGGCCATTTCTTCCGCGACAATAGCCAGGCTGGGGGCAGGGAGGCTGCCCTGCCCAACCTGTCGCGGTATGAAGCCACAAGAACAATCCGGATCGGAACTGTCGGTCGCGCTCGGTCAGCTGTATCCGGTGCTGCGCAAGGCAACCGGTTTCAGCATCGTCAGTTGTCTGCTGGCACTGGTCCCGACCATCTACATGTTTCAGGTGTACGACCGCGTCGTCAACAGCCGCGATCACCTGACCCTGTTGATGCTGACGATCTTCCTGATCGGCGCATTGATGCTCATGGAGGTGCTCGAGACAGTGCGTGGCCATCTGCTCGGCGCCGCCTCGCGGCAGTTCGACGCCAGCCTCAATCGGCGCGTGTTTTCGGTCATCCATGAGGCCCAGTGGCGGCGCGTGTCGGCTGGCGGAGCGCAGGCCATGAACGACCTGCGCACGGTGCGCGACTTCCTCACCACCCCCATCGTCGCGGCGCTCATGGAGGCCCCCCTGGCCTTGTTCTATCTGCTGCTGCTCTTTCTGCTCAGCTGGGTCACGGGGGCGCTGGCGCTGGCGCTGGCTGCCTGCATGACGGTGGTCACCTGGTTGAACGAGCGCAGCACCGCCAAGCCGCTGATTGACGCCAACAGAGCCGCCACGCAGGCGCAGCAAAGCGTCGAGACAACGCTGAGGCAGGCACAGGTGATCGAATCCATGGGCATGTTGCCCGCTGTCTTCCAACGCTGGCAGCTGCAGCAAAACCAGGTGCTGCGTCTGCAAGCCCAGGCGTCCGACAGGGCTGGTGTCTACCAGTCCCTGTCCCGCTTCATCCAGACGGTCATGAGCTCCGCCCTGCTGGGCATGGGGGCTTGGTTGACCATGCAAGGCCAATTGGCTGGCGGCGCGGGGTCGATCATCGTTGGCTCTGTTCTGGGTGGCAAGGTGGTGGCGCCCCTCGTGCTGCTGCTGACCCAGTGGAAAACCGTGGTGGCGACCCGTGATGCCTGGGGGCGTCTCGACAAGTTGCTGGGCGCCATGCCCGCCCAGCCGCCCGCAATGCCGCTGCCGGCGCCCAGCGGCCGGTTGACGGTCGACCAGCTGTCTGCCGTGGCACCACGCAGCCAGCATGCCATCCTCAAGGGCGTGAGCTTTGCCTTGCAGCCCGGTGAGGTCCTGGCTGTCATCGGTCCATCAGCCTCAGGCAAGACCACGCTGGCGCGCCAATTGGTGGGCGTGTGGCCTGTCGCCACCGGAAAGGTCCGGCTGGATGGTGTCGATGTGCACACCTGGAACAAGGCAGAGTTGGGGCCTTGGCTGGGCTTCCTGCCGCAAAACGTCCTGCTGCTCGATGGCACTCTGGCCGAGAACATCGCGCGTTTTGGCGAGGTCGATATCGACAAGGTGCGTGAAGCGGCCACCGCTGTCGGGCTGGCCGATTACATCGACAGCCTCCCGCAGCGCTACGACACCCCGGTCGGGCGCGACGGTGAACTCCTGTCGGGTGGGCTTCGTCAGCGGGTTGCCCTGGCTCGCGCTCTTTATGGGCAACCGGTGCTGGTGGTGCTGGACGAGCCCAATGCCAGTCTCGACGAGGCGGGAGACTTCGCGCTGGCCGAAGCCATTCGCTTGCGCAAGGCGTCTGGCACCACGTTTGTGGTGATGACTCACCGCACCAGCATCCTCGGGGTGACCGACAAGCTCCTGATGCTGCGCGATGGCGTCCAGCAAGCCTTCGGGCCGCGAGACGAGGTGATGGCGGCTGTGACACGGCCAGCCCAGGCACCGACCACAGCGCGCCCCGCAGGAGTCCGCGCATGAGCCACACTTTCACAAGCCGCATGGTCAGCCCCCTGGCCCAGGTGCTGCGCACCTTCCGCGCCGAGTTCATCGCAGTCGGCGTGTTCAGCATGGTCATCAACCTGCTGATGCTGGTACCCACCGTGTACATGCTGCAGGTCTACGACCGTGTCATGGTCAGCCATAACGTGGGCACCCTGATGGCCATCTCCTTGGTCACCTTGTTTCTGTTTGCCGTGATGGCGCTGGCCGAATGGTCTCGTTCACGTCTGCTGGTGCGTGTGGGCGTGCGGCTTGATCATCAGCTGTCCGGTGCGGTCTTCCGCAAGGTATTCGACACGGCATTGAGCCCTGAAGGCGGCAAGCGACAACGCGCCCTGCAGGACCTCACCGAGCTGCGGCAATTCCTCACGGGGCAGGGCATCAACGCCTTCTTCGATGCGCCCTGGACGCCGGTCTACGTGGCCGTGTCGTTCATGTTGCACCCGATGCTGGGGGCGCTGTCCATTCTGTTTGCGGTCATTCAGATGGCCCTTGCCATCTGGGGGCGCCGTCAACAGGAACTGCCCGCCAGGCGGGTTGCCGAGGCCCAGACCGAAGCGCAGGGCTTTCTGCAGCACAAGCTGCGTGCAGCCGACGCCGTCGAGTCCATGGGCATGCTGCCGGCGCTGTATGCGCGCTGGCAGGAGCGCCATCACCGCTACCTGGCCTTGCAGGCCGATGCGGCGGCCATCACCCACCGGGTCACCGGCATCAGCAAGTTCGTGCGGTATGTGCAGCAATCGATGTCGCTGTGCGTGGGCGCCTTGCTGGTCATCGATGGCCAACTGTCCCCGGGCTCCATGATCGCTGCCAACGTGCTGATGTCGAGGGCCTTGTCGCCCTTTGATCAGATGATGGGGCTCTGGCGTGCCGCGCTCAGCGCCCGTGCAGCTTACGATCGGTTGAATGCCCTGCTGACCCCTTCATCTGCGCTTGAGGCGGCGGCCATGCCCACTGCACCACAAGGCCACCTGAAGCTGATTGATGTGGCAGCGCATGCGGTTGGTCGTGAGGCTCCCCTCATTGAGCACATCGACCTGGACATCCACCCCACCACCGTGACCGTTGTGGTCGGGCCGTCTGGTTCAGGTAAATCGACGCTGGCGCGCACCCTGCTCGGCATCTGGCCTGACACCCGCGGTGAGGTCTTGCTTGATGGCAGGCCACTGGCTTCCTACCCCAGAGACCAACTGGGTGCGGTGGTCGGCTATTTGCCGCAAGACGTCGAGCTGATGCCCGGCACCATTGCCGAGAACATCGCGCGCTTCGGCGAGGTTGATTCCGCACGTGTCGTGGCAGCAGCCCAGGCGGCGGGCTTGCACGACATGATCCTGCGCTTCCCCAAGGGCTACGACACACCGTTCGACGAGATGAGCGGTGCCCTTTCCGGCGGGCAGATGCAGCGCATTGCATTGGCCCGTGCCATGTATGGCACCCCGCGGGTGCTGGTGCTGGACGAGCCCAACGCCAACCTCGATGAAGCAGGTGAAAGCGCGCTCGCGCAGGCCGTGCGTGCCATGCGGGAGCAGGGCAGTGCCGTGGTGCTCATCACCCACCGACCAGGCGCCTTGGCGCTGGCTGACCGCATCGTCGTGATGACTGCAGGGCGCATCCGGCTGGATGGTCCTGCCGCAGACGTCCTGCAGCAACTGCGCCCCGCCCGCCCGACCACAGCACCCGCTCATCCAGGGACCGATAACCAGAAAGTAGTTTCATGACGGCACCGCACATTGCACCAGATACGGCTCCGCCGACGGACACCCGACATGCCATGCGCGTGGGCCTGCTCGCGTTGGCCATCGGCTTTGGTGGCTTCGCCTTGTGGGCCACGCTGGCACCGCTGGACGAGGGGGTGCCTAGCCAGGGCATGGTGGTGGTCGACACCAAACGCAAGCCAGTGCAGCATCCGGCTGGCGGCATCATCAAGCAAGTGCTGGTGCACGAAGGCGATGTGGTCAAGGATGGTCAACCCCTGATCGAGCTCGACGAGGCCGTGGCCAAAGCCAATCTGGCCTCGATCCGCATGCGCTACTTTGACCTGCGCGCGCAGGCTGCACGCCTGCATGCCGAACAGACAGGTGCCCTGACCATCAGCTTCGCAGACGATCTGCGTGCGGCTTCCGGTGACACGGCGGTCCAGGCCCTCATGCAGACACAGCAGCAACTCTTCGCAGCCCGCCGCGCATCGCTCAAGGCCGATGTCGATGCCATCGAAGAAAGCATCCGTGGCCAGGAGCTGGCTCGCCGCACCTATGTCGACATGCAGGCAAGCCGGCAGAAGCAGCAGGCCTTGATTCGTGAAGAGCTGCAGCAGTTGCGCCCCTTGGTGGCAGAAGGCTATGCCCCGCTCAACAAGCAGCGTGAGCTGGAACGCAACGAGGCCGATACCCAGGCGGCGCTGACCGAGTTGACGGGCAACATTGCCCGTACCGCCAGCAGCATCAGCGAGCTGCGTCAGCACCGCATCAGCAAGGAGCAGGAGTTCCGCAAGGATGTCGAAACCCAGCTGGTTGAAGTCAACCGCGAAATGCAGATCCACGCTGAGAAGCTGGTGGCGGTGCAGGCCGACCTGAATCGCACCGAGATCCGGTCACCGGCTGCAGGGCAGGTGGTCGGGCTGGCCATGCAGTCGGTTGGTGGGGTCATCCAGCCGGGCCAGAAGATCATGGACATCGTGCCGGTTGGCGAGCCGCTGATGCTGGAAGTCCGCATCGACCCTCACCTGATCGACAAGGTGCATGCCGGGCTGGAAACCGATGTGCGTTTCGCCACGTTTGCGCATGCACCGCAACTGGTCGTGCCAGGCATCGTGCAGTCCATTTCAAGCGACCTGCTGGAAGACCAGGTGGGTGGCAACAAGGTCATGTACTACCTGGCCCGTGTGCGGGTCACGCCTGAGGGCATGAAGGCATTGGGCGTCCATCGCATGCAGCCAGGCATGCCGGTCGAGGTGGTCATCAAGACCGGTGAACGCTCGATGCTGAGCTATCTCCTGGGCCCGCTGCACAAGCGTCTGGCCTCGGTCATGAAGGAGGAGTGAGCGTGCCTCGGCTACGAACAGTCACCCCCTTCGTCGCGACGGTACTGGGGCTCACGCTTGGGCTCACGCTTGCACAGGCTGCGCTGGCGGCCGATTTGCTGCAGTCCTTTGAAGCCGCGCTGGAGCAGGACACCGGCATGCGCGCAGCGCGGGCATCGCAGCAATCGGCGCACGAGCGTTTGCCGCAGGCCAATGCGCAGATGCTGCCCAATATCTCGCTCGGTGTCAGTCGCAACCAGAACGACATCGACCGGACGCAGCAAAGCTCGACGGGCAAGGAGGTGCGATCCAGCGAACGTTATTACAGCTATAACCAGACCTTGCAGTTGCGCCAGCCGCTGTACCGCAAACAGCTGCTGATCAACCGCAACGAGGCCATTGAAGCCGGCAAGCAGGCTGATGCACTGGTGAGCAAGGAGGCTCAGAATCTGGCCGTCAAGGTCACCTCCGCGTACCTGGAAGCCTTGTTGGCCCAGGACCAGCTCGACCTGATCCTGAAAGAGCGTGAGCTGATCGTGGCCTCTCTGGATGCCGCCCGTAAATCGGTCCACGCGGGCTCGGGCACACGCACTGATGTCGACGAGGCTCAGGCACAACTCGACCTCAACCGCGCACAGGAACTCGATGCCCGCCAGAACTTCGAACTCTCCAGCCGCACCCTGCAATCGCTGACTCAGCAGAAAGCCGCGGTATTGGCGCGGCTTGCGGCAGACCGACTGGTGCCCCATGCCCCCGACCCCGATGATCTGGACCACTGGATCAGCGAGGCGCAAGCCAACAGCCCCGACCTGCTGGCCCGGCAGGCCGAGGTGAACGCAGCACAGCTTGAAATCGACAAGGCCCAAGCCGGCCATTACCCGACGCTCGATGCGGTGGCCATGATCACCCGCAGCGGCAGTGAAACCGTCACCTCGCCAGACTCGTCCTACGTTGACCGTATCCTCGGTGTGCAACTCAATGTGCCGCTTTACAGCGGCGGGGGCGTCAGCTCGGCTGTGCGGCAGGCCATTGCCGAGCAGGCCAAGGCCCAGGAGCTGCTTGAATCTGCCCGCCGTGAACTCGCCTTGCAGGTCAGCCGTGAATACTTCGGCCTGCGTCAAGGGCTGGCGAAGTGGCAGGCCCTGCAGCAGGCCGAGTTGTCCGCTCGTCAGTTGGTCATCTCCAGCCGCAAGTCGCAACAGGCTGGCGTGCGCACGGTGCTCGATGTGCTCAATGCCGAACACAAACTGCAGATGGTCTTGCGTGACCTGGCTCAGGCACGTTACCAATACATTCGCGCCTGGGTGGCCTTGCACACGCTGGCAGGGCGTGCCCCGATGGAAGCGGTGTCGGCGGCCAACAGCTGGTTCGAATAAAAAAAGCCGCACACGACCTTCGTCGGTGCGGCCTTTTGCCTGGAGCGGCTTGGCCTGAGAGTAGGGCCCGAAGGCCCGTCATCAGGAAGTCAGCACTTCCAGGTTGCCGTAGCTGTGGTCGTTGACTTGCGTGACACCCACCAGCACGACGGCGGTCTGAGTGACCGTACCCGTGGCCTCGCTGCCGTCGTACACCAGCAACGAGTCAGTGCCGGTCGCGGTGTCCACCGTGAAGACGTGCGAAGTGGCGTTGTAGGAGCCCACCACCACCGCGTACTTCTGGTCGCCCACGATGCCCGTGAAGGACCCGGTCTGCGACTGCATGCCGTTGCTGCTGTTCAACTGGATGGTGTCGCCAACATCGGAGAAGTCGGTGATGACGTCGGCACTGCCACCAGTGAAGGTGAAGGTGTCCCCTGTGTTGACGCCGACCGTGCCGTTGTCAGCGAAGGCCACAGCGGTCGAGTCGCCCTGGTTGAACACGAAGGTGTCGGCACCTGCGCCACCTGTCAGGTCGTCGGCATCTGCGCCGCCCAGCAGGTGGTCGTCACCGTCGCCGCCATCGAGAGCGTCGTCGCCATCACCGCCCTCCATGTTGTCCGAGCCATCGTTGCCCGACAGCACATCGTCGCCGTCGTTGCCTTCCATGTAGTTGTCGCCGCTGCCACCGGTCAAGGTGCCATTGCCACCACTCAGGTCAATCAGCTCGTAATTGGCCGATGTGCCGCTCAGGTCGATCGTCGTGTCGCCCGAATAGGCAATCGCCGCGCCGGCAGACGCAAAATTCCAGATGTGGCTGTTCAGGTCGGTAACCAGTGAGCCGGTGTGGTTGAACATCACCCAGTCACCTGCCGTCAACGACGAGCTGAAGTTGATCTGCAGCTGGTTGGCGGTAGTGGACACGCTGCTGACGATGTTCGTGCCGTCACCGTTCAGATAGGCAGAGAAGCCCGTGATGTCGGTGGTGCTGGCCAGCTTCTCGGACATCTTCAGCGTGAGGCTGGTGGATGCCAGTGAAGCATCACGCACATCCGGCGCCCAGGTATCGGTGATCTGGATCATGTTGGCTGCTGCGGACGTGCCCAGCGTCGCGCCGGTCACACCGTAGAGCACAGTGACCACATCACCATCGGTTCCGCCCGATGCATCCAGATGCTGATACACCAGGGTGCTGTCAGCCGTACCGTCACCATCGAAGTCATAGTGCAGCGCGGCGGTGTCCCCAGCCGTCAACACGCCAGCCAGGTAGGTCAGTGCATCGGCCTTGTTGGCGGCCGTCACATACACCTCTGAGCCAGAGCTGTTCTTCAGCGTGACTACACCGCCGCTGGCAATGGTGTGGGTGGCGAACACGCCCACATCGGTGCCATTGCCGCTCGTGGTTGTCGCAGCAACGGTCGACGACGCCAGTTCCAGCTTGTCGTTCGTGCTGGTGCCGCTCACATCGAAGTTGTAGATGACATCCGTTTGCTCGATGCTGCTGCCGGTCCAGAAAGAGTTGTCTTCTGGTACCAGCAGTTGAACGGTATCCGATGCTGCAGTGCTTTCCTTCAGCTGGATCTTGTCGGCGCCCCAGCCACCATTGATGGTGTCCTGGCCGCCGCCGCCCACCAGTGTGTCCGCAGAGTCAGAGCCGACGATCGAGTCGGCGCCGCCGTTGGCCATCACCTTGACGGGGTACCACAGACCATTGCCGAACGACGAATCAAGATTCGAGTTGATGCTGGATGCATTGATCGTGTCGGCAGTGCCACTGCCCACCACCAAGGACCCGGTCAGGTCAAGTGAGCCACCCGTGCTCACCACGGCGCCACCTGTTTCAACAACCAGTCCCTTCGTTGTATCGAAAGCACTGGATGTCGTGATGTTCAGCGTCGTGCCGTCGCTCGACCAGCTGTAACCCGTCACAGTCAGCGACACCCACTTGCTGGTGCTGGCATCGTATCCGGCCAGAATGGCCGTGGTCAGCGTGTTGCTGGTGATGACATCGGAGAACACAACCGACAGCGTAGTGGCACCGCTGGTGTCTGTAGAGAACGAGGCCGAGCTGATCGACGGTGCCACTTGAACGGAGATTTCGTTCGAGTATTGCGAGTAGTCCAGCGTGCTGAGAGAGGTGCCCTTGAGCACCACAGCGGTTTCCGACACGCTGGTCGAGCTGTCGCCGTCATAGACCACGAGGGTGTCAGACCCACTGGAGTTGACCGTGAACACCTTGGTCGAAGTGTTGTAGTTGCCGGCCACCAGACGGTAGGTTTGGTCGGTCAGCGTTTTGCCACCGGCCAGATATTCGGAGAAGCCCGTGGCGCCATCGCTGTTCAGCTTGAGCGTGTCACCCGCGTCCTTCAAGTCGGTGATCACGTCGACACCGTTGGTGCTGAAGTTGTAGGTGTCGCCATTGCTGACGGTGCTGCTGCTGTCCTTGTCCGTGAACGTGCCGGTGGTCGAGTCACCTTGCTCGAAGATGAACGTGTCGGCACCGGTACCACCAGTCATGGTGTCCACACCGGCCCCGCCGGTGATGGTGTCGGCACCCGCGCCGCCAATGATCGAGTCGTTGCCCTTGCCACCTTCGATGCTGTTGTCACCCGATCCACCGGTCAGCGTGTCATTGCCGCCACCAATGTCGGCAATGGCGAAATTGGCACTGGTGGTACTCAGGTCGATGGTCGTGTTGCCCGAGCCGCCGATCGCGATGCCGGCGTCAGACATGATCGCGCCCATCTTGTTACCCGTGGCATCAGCCACCGTGCCGGCGCTGGTGTCGTACTTGACCAGCAGCCAGTCGGTCGAGGTCAGGGTCTTGCTCAGGTTCAGCGTCAGTGTGTTTGTGGTGGCACCTGAGACATTGTTCAGCACGTTGGTACCCGTGCCGGCGTTGTTGACATAGGCGCTGAAGCCGCTGCTGCCTGTCACCACTTCATTGAGCTTGAGCGTGAGGGTGTTGGTCCCCAGCGTGGCGTCATTGATTTCAGGCGGTGCATCGTCGACGATCTGGACCACGTTCTGGCCCGCAGAGGTGCCCAGCGTCACACCGGTCACGCCCTTGAGCAGGGTCAGGATGTCGCCATCGGTGCCGCCGCTGGTGTCCAGATGCTGGTAGATCGCCGTGCTGTCGATCAGGCCATCGGGTGTGTCGCCCGAGTCCACCGCAATGCCAACCGTGTCGCCGGCCTTGAGCACGCCAGCCAGGAAGGTGATGGCTTGCTCGTAGTTGTTGCTGTTGACAGTGATGGCGGTGCCGCTGCTGTTCATCAGCGTGACGATGCCGGAAGTGATCGCGTACTTGGCAAACGAACCGACCGCTGTGCCGCTGGTGGCGGTCTTGTCGGCGGCAATGGTGTTTGACACCATCACCAGCTTGTCGTTGGTGTTGCTCGAAGTCGATGCATCCGTCACGTCAAAGCCAAACACCACGTCGGTGTTGTCGACGGTGCTGCCAACCCAGTAGTCGCCAGAATCGGACGCTGCGTAGGAATAGGCGCCGTCCTCGCTGTCCTTCACCAGGAAGCTGATGGTGTCCGAGGCCTTGCTGCCGGCTTTTTCGGTGACGTAGATTTCGTCGCCGCCCCAGCTGCCGTTGATGTAGTCAGAGCCGCCTCCGCCAACCAGTGTGTCCTCTTCAGCGCCGCTGCCCACGATGGTGTCATTGCCACCGTTGGTCCGCACGATCACGGGGTAGAACAGCGTGCCGGTGTAAGAGGCCAGATCCACATTGTTGGCCGCGCTGCCGCCCACCACCACCGAGCATTCCGGCACGTAGTTGTTGGAGGCGTCCTTCACGGTGTTGCCGCCCACCAGCAGGATGACCGAATCGGTGCTGGCCAGGGTTGCATTGATGCCCAGGGTCACGGTGTGACCATTAGCCGAGGCGCTTGAGAACGATGCAACGGTCGATGTGCCGCCATCATGCAGGATGTAAACCGCAGGGTTGCCTGCGCCCAGCGACACCGTTTCGTTGAATGTCAGGGTCAGCGTCTTGGTCGACGTGTCCAGCGAACTGTTGACCAGTTCCGGCGATGCCGTGTCGGTGCCCGACGACGAGGTGGCGTTGGTGACGGCTTGCGTCGTCAGTGCCGCAGCATCGTTGCCAGCCGAGTCCTGCACGGCGTAGGTGTCGTTACTGCTGCTCGGGTCGGCATAGGTGACGGTGATATTGGTGTCGTCGGCACTCACGCTCTTGGCCAGCGTCAGCACCAATGAGCTGCCACTCACCGCAGCATAGGTGACGGTGCGTTGATCGCCATTGACCAGCACGGTGAAATAACTCACCGATGGGATGTGGCTGGCATCCAGCGCTTCGTTGTAGGTCAGCGTCAGCTTGTCGCCATTGACCGACGCAGAGCTCAGCGTTGGTGCCTTCGAGTCAGAAGGCGTCAAGTTGGTGACGGTCTTGCCGGTGAACGTGGCCAGGTCATTGCCGGCGGTGTCTTGCACCACGCCACTGGTGTCGTCCGCCGATGTGGCATCGGTGTAGCCCAGGGTCACAGTGGCACCGATGGCCACTTCGGAGGCGAGGGTCAGCGTCACGGTGCTGCCGCTGACGGCCACGCCGCTCACTTCAACAGCCGTGCCGCCGACCTTGACCGTGAAGGTGCTGGCAGCTGGCAGGTGGGTGGCGTCCAGCGCTTCACTGGTGGTGAAGGTCAGCGTGTTGCCGTTGACGGTTGGGGTGCCAGAGACGGTGGGCAGTGTGGTGTCCAGCGTCACGGCCAGGGCGGCCGATGCCGACGAGACGTTGCCGGCCTTGTCCGTCACGATGGTCTTGATGTTGTTCGCGCCGGCAGTCAATGCGGTCGAAGCCGTCAGGCTCCAGCTGCCGTCGCTGCCCACCGTGGTGGTGCCCAGCGATTCGCCGCTGTCGATCACGCCGTCACCATCGGCGTCGCGGAACACTTCCACCTTCGCACCAGCTTCCTCAGCGGAGACGGTACCTGTGAAGGTGGGCTTGGCCACATTGGTGGTGTTGTCGTGGTCTGAGGTGCCGGCGTCGGAGCTGGCAGCCAGATCAGGTGTGGAGGTCGCGGGAGGCGTCGTGTCCACCTTGATGGTCAGCGCGCTGCTCGAACTCGACTCGTTGCCGGCCTTGTCGGTTTGCGTGACGGTGATCTCGTGCTCACCACTGGTCAAGGCGGTCGTGGCTGTCCAGGTCCAGGCGCCGGTGGAGCTGGCCACCACCTGACCAGCAGGGGTGTCCGCACCGTCGATGTAGATGTTGACCTGCTCACCTGCGATAGCGGTGCCAGTGAAGGTGGGCTTGGTCACATTGGTCAGGTTGTCCGCCGTGGTGCCCGTTCCGGCAGCGCTGTCGCTGGCCGTCGCCAAGTCTGCAGCCGCGGGTGCGCTGTCAGCCGTGGTGTCGATGGTCAGACTCAGGGCGGTGCTCGCTACGCTGGTTTGACCAAAGTCGTCCACCTGGATGGCCTTGATCGAGTGGGTGCCCGCAGCCAGGTCTTCCAGCTGGATCGACCAAGCACCTGCGCTTGCACCGCTGACACTGCCCAGCAGTTCGCCGTCATCCAGCACACCGTCGCTGTCCTTGTCATCAAACACCTTGATGGTGTTGCCGGCTTCAGCGGTGGCACCGCTGATGGTGACGGTGGTCTTGCTGGTGTAGTTGTCGGTTGACGAACCAATCTTGGCGCCAGCGGTGTCGTCAGCTGCGGCCAAGTCCAGCGCGGTGAGCGTGGCGGGCTTGGCCGTCTTGATGATGACCGACACGGCATCAGATGCGATCGAGACATTGCCTGCGGCATCGGTGGCACGGGCCTTGATGCTGTAGGTGCCGCCGGTCAAGGCGCTGGAGGTGATCGACCAGTTGCCATCGGCATCAGCCGTGGCGGAGCCCAGCAGTTCACCGGAATCGAGCGTGCCGTTGTTGTTGGTGTCCTTGAACAACTCTACCTTGTCCCCCTTGCCGGCTGTTCCGGTAAAGGTGGGGGTGGTGACGGCGGTGATGTTGTCGTCGGTGACCGAGCCAGAATCGCTGGCGATGGTCAGGTCGGGCTTCGACGGCGCAGCTTCTGCGGTGTCGACAGTGATGGTCAGCTCGGCGCTGGATGCAGACTCGTTGCCCGCCTTGTCCGTTTGCGTGACTACGATGGTGTGTTCGCCCGGCGTCAGGGCGGTGGTGGCCGTCCAGGTCCATGCGCCAGTGGAGCTGGCCACCACCTGGCCAGCAGGGGTGTCCGCACCGTCGATGTAGATGTTGACCTGCTCGCCTGCGATGGCCGTGCCGGTGAAGGTGGGCTTGGTGACGTTGGTCAGGTTGTCGGTGGTGGTGCCTGCGGTGCCTGCACCAGCGCTGTCGCTGGCCGTGGCCAGGTCTGCCGCAGCCGGTGTGCTGTCTGCCGTGGTGTCCACTGTCACGCTCAGTGCTGCGCTGGCCGTGCTGGTCTGGCCGAAATCGTCCAACTGGATGGCCTTGATGCTGTGTGTGCCGGCACTCAGCCCTTCAATGCTGACCGACCAGGCGCCTGCGGCGGCCACCGACGTGGTGGCGAGCAGCTCGCCCGTATCAAGCACGCCATCGCCGTCCTTGTCGTCAAACACCTTGATGGTGTTGCCGGCTTCAGCGCTGGCACCGCTGACGGTGACGTTGGTCTGATTGGTGTAGTTGTCGGATGTGGTGCCGATCTTGGCGGCAGCACTGTCAGAGGCTGTAGCCAGGTCCAGGGCCGTCAACGTGGCGGGCTTGGCTGTCTTGATGGTGACGCTCAGGGCGTCTGAAGCAGCAGAGACATTGCCTGCCGTGTCGGTCACACGGGCCTTCACGCTGTAGGTGCCGCCAGCCAGCGTGCCCGTCGTGATGGACCAGTCGCCATTGCTGTCCGCGGTGGCCGAGCCCAGCAACTCGCCGGTGTCCAGCACACCATCGCCATCCTTGTCGTTGAACAGCTCCACCTTCGCGCCGACAGAGACGTCACTGCCGCTGAAGGTTGGTGTCGTGTCTGCGGTGATGTTGTCTTCGGTGTTGGTGCCCGTGTCGCTGCTCTCATCCAGGTCGGGCGTGGCGGGCTTGTCTTCGCTCGTGTCCACCGTGACGGTCAGCGTCGAGCTGTCTTCCGACACGTTGCCAGCCTTGTCAACCTGGTAGGCGTAGATCTGGTGTTCGCCATCGCTCAGGGCGCTGGTCAGCGTCAGCGACCAGGTGCCCGTGGTGCCCACTGTGGCCGTGCCCAACAGGGTGTCGTCCTCATACACCTTAACCTGTGCGCCCACTTCGCCCTTGCCGGTCAGGGTCGGCAGGTTGTTCTTGGTGATGCCGTCCGTCGTGCTGCTGCCAGTGTCGCTGGCAGCGGTCAAGGCCAGTGCCGTGGGAGCCGCCACAGTGGTGTCGATCGTGACGGTCAGAGCCTTGCTTCCCTTGGTGCTGACATTGCCTGCCACATCAGTCTGGATGGCGCTGATCTTGTAGCTACCGTCGACCAGTTCAGTTTCTGTGGTGTATGACCATGTGCCGTCGCTTTCAGCGATGGTGGTGCCCAGTGTGGTTTCTGTACTGTCGAGCTTGCCATTCCCATTGGTGTCAATGAACAGCTTGATTTCGGCGTTGGCCGCTGCACCCGTACCTGAGAAGGTGGGGTGGTTGTCGGCGGTGAGGTTATCGACCGCGGTGCCGTTGGGGCCAGCTGAATCAGCGGCCGTGATCAAGTCAACGGTAGTGAGCGCGGCCAATGTCGTCTTGTTCACCGTCAGCGAGGTGCCTTCCGACCAGCCTGACACATTGCCAGCCACGTCAGTTACCTTGGCATAAACGGTGTAGCTGCCACTGCCGATAGCGGCTTTGGGCGTGAAGGTCCAGCTGCCATCGCTGGCCACCGTGCTGGAGCCGATCGACTTGTCGGGCGTGCCGTCGTTGTTGGTGTCAAGCCAGATCTCGACCTTGGCACCGGCACTGAGGCCCGAGCCTGTGAAAGTCGGCTTGGTGTTGTTGGTGATGCCATCGTCGTTGTAGCGACCGGTGTCGCTGGCCGAAGCCAGGATGGGTGCATCAGGCGAATCGGCGGTGGTGTCGATCGTGACGGTGATGCTGGTGCTCAGGCCTGAGGTGTTGCCTGCCTTGTCGGTCTGGCGGGCGGTCAGCACATGGCTACCGTCATCCAGATCGTCCGGCAGCGTGACGGTCCACGTGCCTTTGGTGCTCACCGTGGCGATGCCGATCACGGTGTCGCCGTCCAGCACTTCAACCACGGCACCCGCTTCACCCTTGCCGGTGATGGCAGCGCCCTTGCTGAAATTGGTGATCAGGTCAGTGGTCAGGCCCGAGTTGGTGGTCTTGTTCAGCGCCAGGGTGGTCGGTGCAGCAGCCGTGGTGTCCACCGTCACCTTCAACGTAGCGGCGCCGCTGGTGTTGCCGGCCAGGTCAACCTGCTTGGCGGTCAGGGTGTTGACCCCACTGGTCAGTGCCGTGGTCAGGGCGGTGGTCCAGGTGCCGTCCGAGCCGACGGTGGCTGTGCCCATCACCACCGAACCCTTGTAAAGGGTGACCGTGGCGCCCACCTCACCAGTGCCGCTCACCGTGGGCAAGGTGGACTTGGTGATCAGGTCAGAACCGGTGCCGACGTTGGTATCGCTGCCGTCAAAGCTGATCACGCCATAGGTGTCAGTGGTCAGGCTGACGGTGGGGGCCGCAGCGCTCAGGTCGATCTTGACCGGGTAAGCCTCGGCGCTGATGGTCGAGCTATCGCTGGTCCGCGCAAAGATGTCGTAAGTGCCTGCAGTCAGGGCCGTGGTCGAGGTGATCGTCCAGGTGCCGGTGGCAGAAACCGTGCCGCTACCGATGACCTTGGGGGTACCGGTTCCATCAAGGTAGTACAGCTGGATGGTGATACCTGATCCGCCGTCGTATGTGCCATACAGGGCTGGTTTGGTGCTTTTGGTAACGCCGTCGGTGGTCGACGTGCCGGTATCGGTGGCTTTGGTCAGGCCGGTAATGGACAAAACTGCGGACATCAGGCTATCCCTTCGGGTTGGTGCATACATGGCCCCTCATTAGTGAGGGTTTACACAATGCTACCTGGATGTCATGCAGTTTTGTCGCGCTATATCAATGTGTTTTCACCAGCCTTAACTTCGGTTTAGGTAAAGATGAGACGGATTTGGCTGTCGTTAAACGGATGCGGCTTGAAGCTTGAACATCTTCACCCGGTCTGCCATCTGCTGGGCCAGGTCTTTCACCGAGGTAGCGGCCGCCGCGGTTTGTTCAACCAGCGCCGCGTTCTGCTGGGTAGACTGATCCAGATCCTGCACGGCCGACCCAATCTGCGTGATGCCGGCGCTTTGCGAAGTGGCCGAGCCAGACAGCTCCATCAGCACCTTCTGCATGTGGTCGGCGTTGCTCATCAGTTCGTCCATGGTGGCGCCAGCGGCTTCCACCACGCGGGTGCTGGCAGACACCCGCTCCATGCTTTCGGTTACCAGTTGCTTGATCTCCTGGGCCGCATTGGCCGAGCGCAGCGCCAGGGCGCGTACCTCGGTGGCGACCACGGCAAAGCCCTTGCCCTGCTCGCCCGCACGGGCGGCTTCCACGGCCGCATTGAGCGCCAGGATGTTGGTCTGGAAGGCAATGCCATCGATCACGCTGATGATGTCGCCAATCTTGCCGGAGCTGGTGCGTACGCCGTCCATGGTCTGAATCACTTCCTTCATCACGATAGAGCCACGCTGGGCCACTTGTGCGTTTTCATTGGCCATGCCGGCCGCCCGCTCGCTGCTGGCTGCGCTGTGTTTGACGGTGTCCGACATCGCGCTCATGGATGCCGAGGTCTGCTGCAGGCTGGCCGCATTGGCCTCGGTCCGGGCCGACAGGTCCATTGCGCCGGCGCTGATCTCGCTCGCGCCCGTCAGCAGGGAGTCAGACGACTCGCGCACCCGTTGAACAATGTCACCGAGCGAGGCCTGCATCTGCTGCAGTGCACCAATCAAGGAAGCCACCTCGTCGCCACCCCAGGCCTTGGGGCGGGTTGTCAGGTCGCCATCGCGAATCGAGGTCAGGTGGTAAGCCACCTCGCGCAGGCCGCCATCCAGCACCCGCTTGAACGACATGAACAGATAGACCGCGCACAGCAGGAACAGCGCCATCACAGCCGCTGTGACGTTGCGTGCCGTCACCAGCCCGCTCACGCGCACACCAATCAGACGGTTCAGCTCCTGGCTGCTGCGGTTGACCAAGGCCAGCGTGTCGGCGTGCAGCGCGGCAGCATGCGCACCAAACGACTCAGGCTGTCCCATCGGGGTGCCGCTGTTTTGCAGGAATGACTGATCCACTTCCTTGAGGAAGGCAGCCACCTCACCGAGCACGGCCTCGCCGTTCACCGCACCACGGGTGGCCGGGTTGTAGGCATGGGCCTTGTTCAGCCCGTCCGACAAGGCGGCAGACTGCTCCCGAGCCAGGGCGCTCAGTTCAGTCAGCTTGCGCACCTCGTCTGGCGTCGATTGACCCCTCTGCAGCATGCCCTGGCCCAGCGATTTCATCTGGGCCACATAGTTCGCCAGCAGTGGCAGCCTGAACATCGACGCGTCCATCAGGTAGTAGCTGTCGATGTCCGGGTCCAGTGTCAGGTTCGAGCCGTCTGTAGCTGCCGCCAGCAAACTCATCAGGGCCGAGGCCTGCTCCGGGGGCGTGGCGCTGGTCGCAGCCTGAAAAGCCTTCGCCGTGCCCAGTTCCTGGCCTACCGATGCCTCCACCTTCTGCAAGGCGGCCATCGGGCTGCTCATGTCTTCGCCGTGCTGCGCAGCAGCCAGTGCGGGCATCAGGGCTTGCGCATAGGTCACGCCATCGTGCTCCTTGGCGGAAAACTCAATGGCCGCGGCCTTGTCGCTGAAGTACTGCCAGGACACCCAGCTCAGCGGCACGATGAACACCAGCGAGATCAAGGTGGCCTTGATCGAGAAACTGACCTTTCGGAACAGGCGAATACCAGGGGCCCACAGCCCGTGATACTTGAAGAATTCGGACACGCGAACAGCTTGTGACATGGTTTTCCTGCGGGCAGAGGGCGAAATGTGAATACGCGTAGGCAAACCCATTCTGTGGGTAAGCCTCTGCTTAAAAACTGTGAAATTCGGCGTTCTTTCGGCCGCTTTTCACAGTTCTTTACCCCCAATGCACATCGCATTTACGGCCACTTCGCACCATCACCTTACCGATTCGCGGCATGTGCCGCTGACTCACCGAGGAGTGATTCCATGCGCAAGATGCGTTCTCTCGTTCAATCTGCTGTGATCGTGCTGGCAACTGGTGCCGCCGGCGCAGTGGCCTTCAACGCCTGGGCTGACAAGACCGACAACGCGACCGACAAGCGTCCGCCTGCCTGCGACCAGCACCGTCCTGGTCGTCCTGGCCCTGGTGGTGAAGGCCCCGGCGCGCCTGGCGGCCCTGGTGCCATGCCCTTTGGCGGCCGCATGCTGGAGCGCATGCTCGACGACGTGAAGGCCACGCCTGAACAACGCAAGCAAATCAAGGACATCACCGATGCCGCTGCTGCCGACATGAAGGCCCTGCACGAAGCCAGTGGCAAGGAAGACCTGCACGCCAAGAGCATGGACGCTCTGCTGGCACCGCAGGTTGACGTGCCCACCATTGAAAAGCTGCATGAGCAAATGAACGCCGAGCACGAAAAGGCCGGCAAGCGCATGCTGCAAGCCATGGTCGACGTTGCCAAGGTCCTGACGCCTGAACAGCGCGCCAAAGTGGCCGAGCAGATGAAAAAACACCGTGAAGACCGTCCGCATGAGCCGGGTGCACGTTTCCGCGGAGAAAAATGAGGATGGAGCGCGCGACAATGCAGGACATGAGTGAGCACATCCTTCTCATTGATGACGACCTGCGTCTGAGCAGCATGGTCAGCGATTACCTTCGCGGCCACGGCTACAGTGTGTCGTGCGCCCCCAGCCTCAAGGCGGGGCGCGAGTTGCTGGCCCGACAGGCCTGCGACGCCCTGGTTCTGGACCTCATGCTGCCCGACGGCGATGGGCTGGACCTCTGTCGTGAGTTGCGTTCTTCGCCGCGTACGCGTGCGTTGCCGCTGCTCATGCTGAGTGCCCGCGGTGAACCCACCGATCGCATCGTCGGGCTGGAGGTCGGGGCAGACGACTACCTGCCCAAACCGTTCGAGCCCCGCGAGTTGCTGGCGCGCATCCGTGCGCTCCTGCGTCGCACAGGCACCCAGACCGATGACGAAATCTGGCGCTTCGGTCGTCTGGAAATCGACCCGGGACTGCGTCAGGTCACGCTGGACAACAAGCCCTGCGAACTGACTTCCTACCAGTTTGATCTGCTGTGCGTGCTGGCCCAGCACCCTGGCCGCGTGCTCAGCCGTGACCAGATCATGGACTCCCTCAAGGGCCACCCGCTGGAAGCCTTTGACCGCTCCATCGATGTGCACATCTCTCGCATCCGTGCTGCCATCGAAGACGATCCCAAAGATCCGAAGCGCATCCTCACGGTGCGTGGTGCTGGTTACGTGTTCGCCAAGAAGCAGGACGCTGACAGCAGCAAAGCTGGATGAAGACCCTTGCGCTGCGCATCTATCTGACCGTGGTCGCGGTCCTGCTGGTGTTCACTCTGGGCACCGGCTGGCTCGCGAAACGTCACTTCGAGCGCGAGCGCCAGGAGTTGCTCTCGCAAAACACAGCCGACCAGCGCATCGACGCTTGGGCCGAGCTGATCGAAAAATCGCTGCCCGGGCCTGATCGCCCGGAAGCCGAGCAAGCTGCCGCGCTCAAAGAGTGGGCCAAGCGCTTGCACCTGCCCATGGGGCTCGACAGTGCCGAGGGCAGGCGCATTGCCACCTCGGACGAGCTCGACGAACTCATCCGCCTCAACCCGCAAATGCTGACCCGGCTCCGCCAGGTCAAGCTCAGCGACGGGCGCTTGCTGCTCATCGTGCGCCTGGGCCCCTTGCACGGTGGCCCGCCTGACCTGCTCAGGGGCGGGCGTCCGCAACAGCCGGGCGGCAACAATGGTCCGGACCAGTTTGGTGGCCCCAGAGGGCCCGGCGGGCCTGGTGGCCCCGGTGGTCCGAATGAAAGCTTCAACGAGCGTGCCAACGGCTTCGATGGCCCACCGCCATTGGGGCCTGGTGGCCCTGGTTTCGGCCCGGACGGTATCCAGAACGACAACGCCCGTGGCCCCCGGGGTGATCGCAACCGTGTTGAAAATGGCCCATCTCGCACGCCGTTCTGGCTGGCGCCGCTGGCCTGGTTGACTCCGCCTGCCATCGCGGTAGGGGGGGCGTCAGGCATGGTCCTGTCGCTGGTGTTGCTGTTTGTCGCCGTGGCCGTGGGTGCCTGGCCGGTTGCCAACCACCTCACGCGTCGCATCAAGGCCTTGAGGCAGGGCGTGGAAACCTTCGGCTCCGGCCAGCTTCAGCACCGTGTCGAAGTAGAAGGCAAAGACGAAGTCGCCGCGCTGGCCAGCAGCTTCAACCAGGCCGCGCAGCAAATCGAAGACCTCGTCACCTCGCACCGCAGCCTGCTGGCCAACGCCAGCCACGAGCTGCGCTCGCCCCTGGCGCGCCTGAAAATGGCCACGGCCATGCTCACCGAGTTGCCGCCTGAGCGCACGGAAGACCTGCGCCGCGAAATCAACAAGGACATCAGCGAGCTCGATGCCCTGGTCGAAGAAGTGCTGCTTGCCAGCCGGCTCGACGCCCGTCCCACGCTCGATCTGCAGCCCATCAACCTCAAGACCATGGGTGAAGAAGAGGCTGAACGCACAGGGGCGCGGGTCGTCATCCACAGCAGCTTCAAGCCTGACGGCTTCAAGGGTGATGACCGCCTGGTGCGACGCGCCATGCGCAACCTGCTGGAAAACGCCAAGCGCTACGGTGGCAACACCGAGCCGGTTGAATTGCACCTGACCATGCCCACGCCGCAACGTGTGCAGATTCAAGTGTGTGATCGGGGGCCGGGTGTGCCGGTCAGCCAGCGTGACCGCATCTTCGAGCCCTTCTACCGCATGCCTGGCCATGCCGAGCACGTCGGTGGGGTGGGGCTGGGCCTGAGCCTCGTCAAGCAGATCGCCGTACGCCATGGCGGCGATGTGCGCTGCGAAGACCGCCTGGGTGGTGGCAGCTGCTTCATCATCGAGCTGCCACTTCACCCACCGGGTCAGTGATCAGGGCTGGGCGCGGCCAATCGGTGCGTAGTCCAGACCAGAGGCCTTCACCAGGGCCGGTTCATACAGGTTGCGGCCGTCAAACACCACCGGTGTCTTCAGTTCAGCCTTGATGCGGTCGAAATCGGGGCTGCGGAATTCCTTCCACTCGGTCACGATCACCAGCGCATCGGCACCCTTCAGCGCGTCCATCGGGCTTTCTGCATAACGCAGGCGCGGCTCATCACCAAAGATGCGCTTGGCCTCTTCCATGGCCACCGGGTCATAGGCCGTCACCGTGGCACCACGGTTAAACAACTCGCTGATCACCACGCGGCTGGTGGCTTCACGCATGTCGTCGGTGTTGGGCTTGAAGGCCAGGCCCCACAGCGCGAAATGCTTGCCACTCAGGTCGGCGCCAAAGCGCTTGGCAATCTTGTCCACCAGCACGGTCTTCTGGTGGTCGTTGGCCGCTTCCACGGCCTTCAGCACCTTCAGATCGTGGCCTTCGTCGGTCGCGGTCTTGATCAGGGCCTTCACGTCCTTGGGGAAGCAGCTGCCGCCGTAGCCACAGCCGGCATACAGGAAGTGCGTGCCAATGCGCGGGTCAGAGCCAATGCCCAGACGCACGTGCTCGATGTCGGCGCCCATGGTTTCAGCCAGCAGGGCCAGCTCGTTCATGAAGCTGATGCGGGTGGCCAGCATGGCGTTGGCGGCGTACTTGGTCAGCTCGGCGCTGCGCACGTCCATCACCAGCACCTTGTCGCGGTTGCGGCCAAATGGGGCGTACAGCGCGCGCATCAGCAAGATGGCCTGCTCGTCTTCGGCTCCCACCACAATGCGGTCCGGCTTCATGAAGTCGTCCACCGCAGCGCCTTCCTTCAGGAACTCGGGGTTCGACACCACGGCAAACTTGGCATCGCTGCCACGCTTGGACAGTTCGTCCGCAATGGCGGCCTTCACCTTGTCGGCCGTGCCCACGGGCACCGTGCTCTTGTCGACCACCACCTTGTAGTCGGTCATCAGCCGACCAATGTTGCGGGCGGCTGCCAGCACATATTGCAGGTCGGCTGAGCCATCTTCATCCGGGGGCGTGCCCACGGCAATGAACTGGATGGTGCCGTGCGCCACAGCGCGGGCCACATCGGTGGTGAAAGCCAGGCGACCGGCCTTCACATTGCGGGCCACCACGGCGTCCAAGCCGGGCTCGTGAATAGGGATGCCGCCTTCTTCCAGAATGCGGATCTTGTTCGGGTCCACATCCAGGCACAGGACATCATTGCCCATTTCGGCCAGACAGGCACCAGTCACCAGGCCCACATAGCCCGTGCCAACAACGGAAACTTTCATAGCGACTCGTTCAAATGTTGAATGATTCTGAGGCGTATTTTCTCACTCAGACCTTGTAATACGCGCGGTACCAGCGAACAAAGCGCTCAATCCCCTCAGTCAGAGAGGTGCTCGGGCTCACGCCGGTCCAGGCTTCCAGGGCAGACGTGTCTGCATAAGTGGCCACCACATCGCCAGGTGCCATCGGCTGCATGTCCTTGATGGCTTCCTTGCCCAGGGCCTTTTCCAGTGTGCCAATGAAGTCCATCAGCTTCACTGGCTCGCTGTTGCCAATGTTGAACACCTTGTACGGCGCCCACGAGCCCGCTGCACTCGGGTGCTCGCGGTCAAATTGCTCGTCTGGGGTGGCAGGGCGGTCCAGCGTGCCAATCACGCCAGCCACGATGTCGTCGATGTAGGTGAAGTCGCGCATCATCTGGCCGTGGTTGAACACCTTGATGGGTTCGCCCGCCAGAATGGCCTTCGTGAACAGGAAGGGCGCCATATCAGGGCGGCCCCAGGGCCCATACACCGTGAAAAAGCGCAAGCCCGTGGTCGGCAGGCCGAACAGGTGGCTGTAGGTGTGCGCCATCAGCTCGTTCGACTTCTTGGTGGCTGCATACAAGCTCACCGGGTGGTCCACCGCATCGGTTTCGGCAAACGGCATCTTCACGTTGCCGCCATACACGCTCGAGCTGCTGGCATAAACCAGGTGCGGCACCTGCTGGTGGCGGCAGGCCTCCAGCATGTTCACAAAGCCCACCAGGTTTGATTGCGCATACGCGTGCGGGTGGGTCAGCGAGTAGCGCACCCCGGCTTGTGCCGCCAGGTGCACCACGCCATCAAAGCGCTCGCGGGCGAACAGGTTGTTCAGCGCGGCACCATCGGCAATGTCGATCTTTTCAAACCGAAAGGCCGCCGCTTGCGGCCCCTGGCTGATCTGGGTCAGCCGGTCGAGTTTCAGTTGGGGGTCGTAGTAGTCATTGATGTTGTCAATGCCCACCACCGCATCGCCACGGGCCAACAAGGCCTGTGACACCTGCATGCCAATGAATCCGGCCGCGCCGGTTACCAGATATCGCTTCATTTATGCCCTGGCATCACCCCACCGCAAGGTCGTGGTTTCATCGCCCTGGTACGTTGTGTTGCCATGGCGGTCCACGCAATAGTTGGGTGATGCAACTACTTCGTTGAACTCAGCCCCCTCGCTCAGCCGTGTGTACTCAAACAACACGCTGCGCACCACCTTGCTGTTCTTTCGCAGCAGGCTGCCGTGGCCAATCCACGTGGGGCCCTCAATTGTCACACCAGCTTCAATGCAAGAGCCCGACCCGATGTAAACCGGCCCGGTAATCTTCACCGAATCCCAGTCCACCTTGGTGTTCAGGCCCACCCACACGCCGGGGCGCACCTCGGTGCCGGGCATGTCCATCTGCGCCACCTCGCCACGCAGCACGCGCTGGCACACCGACCAGTAGTCCGTCACGCGGCCAATGTCGATCCAGTTGAAGTAGCGGCTTTGCGCATAGAAAGGCAGGCCCTTGTCCACCAGCATGGGGAACAACTGGCTGCCAATGTCGAATTCCTTGCCCTGCGGCACCAGGTCGAGCACGCTGGGCTCGAAAATGTAGATACCCGTGCTCGCCAGGTTCGACTTGGCCTCTTCCGGGCTCGGCTTTTCCTGGAAAGACGTGATCCGGCCTTCCTTGTCGGCCACCACAATGCCGTAGTTCTTCACCTGGTCCTTGGGCACTTCCAGCGTCACCACGCTGGCCACGGCCTGCTTGGCCTTGTGTTCAAACAGCGCCGCGCGGATGTCCAGGTCAATGATGGCGTCGCCGCACATCACGATGGTGGTGTCGTCAAAAAAGCCGCTGAAATCCTGAATGGCGCGCATGCCACCCGCAGAGCCCAGAGGCTTGGGCACGATCTCGCCGTGCTCGCGCACCCCTTCATACGAATAGCCAATCTCCACGCCCCAGCGGTGGCCGTCACCAAAGTAGTTTTCAATCTTCCAGTGGTTGAAGGCCACGTTCACCATGATTTCCTTGACGCCATAACGCGCCAAGTGCTCGATGATGTACTCCAGCACCGGCTTGCCCAAAATGGGCACCATCGGCTTGGGAGTCTGTTTCGTCAGTGGTCGTACGCGGGTTCCCTGTCCCGCAGCCAGAATCATTGCCTTGGCCATCTCTCTAATTCTTTCCCTCTGTTCCTGATCAGGTCGCGAAATCAACCCAACCCAGTCTAATCATGCCGCATGACATGTACGTTCCAGTGATTTGTGAGCAAACGATACCCCCGAAACTGGTGCCCACTCTGCGGTTTGATCTGAACTGTCGCATTTCAGGCTGGCAAAGGTTGGTGGGCATAATCTGACGTCTCATAGACGGCCTTTTCATCAGGTTTGCCTCACATGATCCTCATCACAGGCGGCGCCGGCTTCATCGGCGGCAATTTTGTCCACCACTGGTTTGAGCGTTTGGCCA
This sequence comes from Aquabacterium sp., assembly GCF_041909175.1. Taxonomy (GTDB): domain Bacteria; phylum Pseudomonadota; class Gammaproteobacteria; order Burkholderiales; family Burkholderiaceae_C; genus Aquabacterium. The sequence continues at coordinate 163,982 of NZ_JAYRDZ010000008.1, forward strand.
AGTTGGGGTTGCCTGAAGAGCCCGTTGTCGTGTTCGACAAGCTCACCTACGCGGGCAACCCGCTCACCATCAAGCCGCACCTTGACGCAGGCCGCGCCACCCTCGTGCAGGCTGACATTGCCGACCGCGAAGCCGTCAGAGCCGCCCTGGCCCAATACCGCCCGCGTGCCATCCTGCATTTCGCGGCAGAAAGCCATGTGGACCGCTCCATCCATGGCCCAGGCGAGTTCATCCACACCAATATGGTCGGCACCTTCAGCCTGCTGGAAGAAGCCCGTGCCTACTGGGGCGGCATGAACGAAGCCGACAAGACCGCCTTCCGCTTCCTGCATGTGTCTACCGATGAGGTCTACGGCTCGCTGGGCGACACCGATCCCGCCTTCAGCGAAACCACGCCCTACGCCCCCAACAGCCCCTATTCGGCCAGCAAGGCGGGCAGCGACCATCTGGTACGGGCCTACCACCACACCTACGGTTTCCCCACGCTCACCACCAACTGCAGCAACAACTACGGGCCCTACCACTTCCCTGAGAAGCTCATCCCGCTGATGATCCTCAACGCCCTCGAAGGCAAGCCCTTGCCCGTCTATGGCGACGGCCTCAACATCCGCGACTGGCTCTTTGTGCGCGACCACTGCGAGGCCATCTGCCAGGTGCTGGAAAAAGGCACCACGGGCGAAACCTACAACGTGGGCGGCATCAACGAAATCCGCAACATCGACGTCGTCACCACCGTGTGCCGCAAGCTCGATGCCCTGCGCCCGCGTGCTGACGGCAGCCTCTACGAAAGCCTCATCACCTACGTGAAAGACCGCCCCGGGCACGACCGCCGCTACGCCATCGACCCGCGCAAAATCCAGCGCGAGATCGGCTGGCAGCCGGCTGAAACCTTCGAGTCGGGCATCAGCAAAACGGTGCAATGGTTCCTCGACAACACCGAGTGGATCGACTCCGTGCGCTCTGGCGCCTACCGTGAGTGGATCAGCACCAACTACGCCAGCCGCACCGCATAAGCACGGCCCCACACCATGAACATCCTCTTGCTGGGCAAAAACGGCCAGGTCGGCTGGGAACTGCAACGCGCGCTGGCGCCCTTGGGTACCGTCGTGGCCCATGGGTCAGACAAGGCCCATTTCACGCAGCCTGATCAAGTGGCTGCCCTGGTGCGTGCCGTGCGCCCTGATGTCATCGTCAATGCCGCAGCCCACACGGCGGTCGACAAGGCCGAAAGCGAGCCCGAAGTGGCCCGCCTGCTCAATGCCACCACGCCAGCGGCCATCGCCCGCGAAGCGGCCCAACTGGGCGCGCTGCTCGTGCACTACAGCACCGACTACGTGTTCGACGGCAGCGGCACAGCCCCCCGCACCGAGGCTGACCCCACCGGCCCCTTGAGCGTCTATGGTCAAACCAAGCTCGAGGGCGAGCAGGCCATCGCGGCCAGCGGCTGTGACCACGCCATCTTCCGCACCAGCTGGGTCTACGCCGCACGCGGCGGCAACTTCGCCAAAACCATGCTGCGCCTGGCTGGCGAGCGCGAAGCCCTCAATGTCATCCACGACCAAATTGGTGCCCCCACCGGGGCCGATCTGCTGGCTGATGTCACCGCGCACGCCATCCGCGCCCGCCTGACCGGCCTGTACCACCTGGTGGCCAGTGGTGAAACCAGCTGGTTTGACTACGCCCGCTTCGTCATTGAATGGGCGCGCGCCCAGGGCCAGCCCATCAAGGTGGCGCCCGAGGCCATTCAGCCCATCCCCACCACCGCCTACCCCACGCCTGCCCGGCGGCCGCTCAACTCGCGGCTCAGCACCGCCAAGCTGCAGCAGGCACTGGGCATCACGCTGCCGCACTGGCAGCAGGGCGTGCAACGCATGTTGATCGAAATCGCAGGGAAGTGAGTCTGTTCATGAGCACCCAACGCAAAGGCATCATCCTCGCCGGCGGCTCCGGCACCCGGCTGCACCCGGCCACGCTGGCCATCAGCAAGCAGCTCCTGCCGGTGTACGACAAGCCCATGGTCTATTACCCGCTCAGCACCCTCATGCTGGCCGGCATCAGAGACATCCTGCTCATCAGCACCCCGCAAGACACCCCGCGCTTCCAGGCCCTGCTGGGCGATGGCCACCAATGGGGCATCAACCTCAGCTACTGCGTGCAGCCCAGCCCTGATGGGCTGGCTCAGGCCTTCATCCTGGGTAAAGACTTTGTGGGCAACCACCCCAGCGCCCTTGTGTTGGGCGACAACATCTTCTTCGGGCACGACTTCCAGGGCCTGCTGCGCAACGCCGCCGCGCAAGAGCAGGGCGCCAGCGTCTTCGCCTACCACGTGACCGACCCCGAGCGCTATGGCGTGGTCGAGTTTGACGAGGCCAAGCGCGCCCTCAGCATCGAAGAGAAGCCCAAGCAACCCAAGAGCAACTACGCCGTCACCGGGCTCTATTTCTACGACCAGCAGGTGTGCGACATCGCCGCCAGCATCTGCCCCAGCGCCCGTGGTGAGCTGGAAATCACCGATGTGAACGCCCGCTACCTGGCTCAGGCCCAGCTCAATGTCGAAATCATGGGCCGGGGCTACGCCTGGCTAGACACCGGCACGCACGACAGCCTGCTCGAAGCTGGCCAGTTCATCGCCACGCTCGAAAAACGCCAGGGCCTCAAAGTGGCCTGTCTGGAAGAAATTGCCTTCCGTTCCGGCTGGATCACGGCCGAACAGGTTGAAAAACTCGCCCAACCCATGCTGAAGAACGGCTACGGCCAGTACCTCATGAAGGTCATTCAAGACGGCGCTTACTGATCATGAAACTCATCCAAACCGCCATTCCTGACGTCGTCATCGTCGAGCCCGCCGTGTTCAAGGACGACCGCGGCTGGTTCATGGAAAGCTTCAACGAAGCCCGCTTCCATGCCGAGCTGGCCAAACTGGGCCTGCCTGCGCCGCGCCCCTTTGTGCAAGACAACCATTCCTGCAGCAGCAAGGGTGTGCTGCGTGGCCTGCATTACCAACTGCCGCCGCACCCGCAAGGCAAGCTGGTGCGGGTGGTGCAGGGGGCGGTGTTTGATGTGGCGGTTGACATCCGCAAGGGCTCGCCCACCTTCGGCAAATGGGTGGGCGCCGAGCTCACGGCAGACAACCACCGCCAGCTGTGGATTCCGGAAGGCTTCGCGCACGGTTTTGTGGCGCTGACCGACAACGCCCACTTTTTGTACAAAACCACCGACGTCTACGCCAAAGATTGCGAACGCGCCATTTTGTGGTCAGACCCTGCCATAGGCATCGAGTGGCCACTAGCGGGCCTGCAGCCCAACCTGGCGCCCAAAGACGCGCAGGCACCCTTGTTGGCGCAGGCTGATGCATTTTGATAACGCCGGTTCGTGACTTTTCGGCAAAGACTGAGCCAACTTTAGGGTTACCCCCTAAATAAGTGGGCATTTTTTGGCACCTTCCCCTATATTGCACTGCACAAAGGGGGGCTAAAAAATGACAAAAACCAAATTGATCGTGGTCGTACTGTTGGGCTTGGTCTTTGGGTCCACGGCCTTCGCTGTGGATAAAGGCATGCTCGAAGCGCCTGATTCGTCTTCTCCGCTGGTCTGGGTGGCACTGATCGTGCTTGCTGGTTTGAAACTGGTGTCGCGCCGCATGCCTTGAGCGTTTGACGACTGACAGGTCGTGCACGTAAACTCGCGCTCAAAGACCAGATTTCTGTTTGGGAGATAACTTATGCCTTTCGTTAAGCCGCAGATTGCTGTCGTGCTGTTGCTGACTGCTGTATTGGGTGGAGGTTATGCTGCCGCCCAAGGGGTTGCATCGATGGGCGCGGTTTCTTCAATTGGCGGCTTGTCTGCTGCAGAGATTGCATTAAATTCTGCTGTCACGAAAGACAGTCAAGGCCACGTGCTCAGCGTTGATGCTGCCCAGGTCAAGGCGGTCGTGGCGAAACTGTTGAGCGAAGGCGTCAGTCCGAAGGTGGTCGCCGCCGCCATGACCGATGTCGGGGTGTCCTATGAGGTTGCCATTTCCGCACTGCAGTCAGCTGGCGTGTCTATATCTGTCATTGCTTCGGCCATGCAGGCAGCTGTTCCTGGTGGAAATGCAGATACTGCGTTGCAGACGGCCTTGTTGGATGCTGGGATCACCGCGCCAGCTGCTGGCCCGGGGACCAACACAACTAATGACACGGCGCAAACGCCTGTTTTTACTCCTTCCAGTCTAAGTAGTGGCGCCGCTAGTGGCGGGGGCGGCGGAAACACAGCAACCCGGAGCTGATTTCGCCGTGCGGTTCAGTGCCTTGTTGGCATCTGATGCCTCATGCAACCGCGTGGCCCTCCACGCGGTTTTTGTTTCCACGTCTTGAATTTGCCTGGCCTGTGCCACCCATGCAGTCTGGTTCTGTGTCCACGGTCGTTGAGCGTGCTCTGTTTGTGGCCATGCTGGTGCTTCTGGTCTGGATGCCCATCCCCTTCGGTAGCAACCGTCCCTGGGCCATGGGTGGGGCAGGGGCCGTGGTGTCTGTGCTGGTCATGGCCACCTGGTTGAACATCACCCTCAGCGGCGCCAACCCCTGGCCCCGCCTGGGCCGTGCCCGCTGGCCTCTGCTGCTGCTGGCGCTGTTTGCCTTGCTGCAACTCGGCCAAATCTGGGGTGGTTTGAACGGCGGCCTATTGCGCACCAGCGACCCGTTCTCCACCAAGTACTACCTGCTCTGCACCCTTACCTTTGTGGGGCAGTTCCTGCTCACCTTGTTGCTGGTCACCAGCCAGCGTCGGGCCAAGGTGCTGGTTTTTACCCTGGTGGCGGCTGGCATTGCCGAAGCTCTGGTGGCCATCATCCTGCTGTCCGTCAAGGCGCAATACCAACTCTTCTACGAAGACATTCAGCATGGCGCCCAAGCCACGGGCACCTACATCAACCGCAACCACCTGGCCTGTTATCTCTATCTCACGCTGTCCATGGGCATCGGTTGGCTGGTCGGCTCCCTCAAGGGTGAAGACACCATGTCCACCCGCCACGTCAAGCGCACAGCGGTGGCCTTCTTGCGCTTCATGCTCACGCCGCGCATGGCCTTGCGCTTGCTGCTTGTCGTCATGGTCATTGCGCTGGTGCTCACCCGCTCACGCATGGGCAATGCCTCGTTCTTCGCGGCGGTGGTGCTGGTGGGCTGCCTGGTGTGGTGGCGGCTGCCTGCACTGCGGCGCACTGCCAGCGTGCTCATTGCCAGCCTCATTCTGGTCGACGTGGTGGTCATTGGCCAATGGGTCGGGCTGGAACACGTGGTGCAGCGGCTTGAAGCCACTGCCGTGGTCGAGCAAGACAAGCGTGGCGAAGAAACTCTCGAAGCCCGCCTGCAACCGGCCATCCATACCCTGCCGATGATCGCCCAACGCCCCTGGTTTGGCTACGGCGGCGGCACCTTCTACATGGAGTTCCCCCGCTTCAAGACTGAAGACATGGTGCTCGTGTCCTGGTTTTTTGACCACGCCCACAACGACTACGCCGAAATTGCCGCAGATACCGGCCTGCTTGGCCTGGGGTTACTGTTGGTTACGGGCATCATCACGCTGCGAAGAGCCATTGCGCACACGTCAAGCTCTTTCAGATCCTCGACCCGTGGGGTAGCGTATGGGGTATTCATGGCCTTATGCTGCATTGCAATACACAGCTGGGTCGATTTCAACCTGCATATACCTGCCAACGCCTTCACCCTCAGCACCATCATGGCGCTGATGTGGTCTGCACCTTGGCGGCAAACCAGTTGCTCGTCATCACAATACATCAGGAAGCCTTTGCCATGAACACGCAACAAGCCGCCATCCTTCGCCTCGCCTGCCTTCTGTCCGTGGGCTTCACTGTCTCTGGTGTGGCACTTGCTCAGGCACCTGCTGCGCCCGTCACCACCACCGCCACCGAAACAGCGGTGGGCACGGCTGTGGGCAGTGGCGCAGAAGGCTTTGAGTCTGGTGGTGTGCCTGCAAGTGGGCAGTTTCAGCCGGGCAGCCTGCGCCTAGGTGACGGCAACTTGGTGTTCACCCCAATGGTGACTCTGGGCCTAGGCTACAACGACAACCTTACTCTGGCGCCTACCAGCGCACAAAGCAGCAGCTTCATCAGCGCGGCGCCGTCACTGGTGCTGTCTGCCCAATATGGGGTGAGCAAGTATTCGCTGGGCTATCGCGCCGAAGCCGTGCACTACAACTCGTATTCCGACTACGACTACGAAAATCAGGAAGTGGCCGCCTCAGGCGCCCATGATCTGGACACCCGCTTCGCCTTCAACTGGCGCGCCAGCTACCAAAACCAATACGACCCGGTTGGTTCTACTGACGTGTCCACCTCCAACAAGCCAGACCGTTACCAGGCCAGCAATTTCATTGCGGCTGGCCGCTACGGTGCCAAAGAAGCTCAGGGCAATATTGAAGGCGAAGTGGGCTATTACGACAAGAAATACCTCAACCACCGTGCCTCTACCCTGGGGTCTGATTACGCCTCGCTCAATGTGGTCGGGCGCTTTTTGTACCGTGTCGGCCCCAAAACGCAGGTGTTGACCGAATACCGCCATACCGACTTTGACTACAGCCTGAACACCACCAACCAGGACAACACCGAGCAACGCCTGTTGGTAGGTACCCGGTGGGAGGCCACGGCCGCCACCAGTGGCGAGTTCAAGGTGGGTTACCTCAGCAAAGACTACAACCGCGTGCGCAAAGACTTCCACGGCAGCACCTGGGAAGGCGGCCTGAAGTGGCAGCCGCTCACGTATTCCACCTTCGGTGTTACCACCGGCCGGGGGGCCTCTGATGCCACTGGCACCACCGCGCAATACATCACCAACAGCTACGTGGGCCTCACGTGGGACCACAACTGGCGCAGCTACTTCAGCACCCGTGTCGGGCTGACGCTCAGCGACACCACCTACGTGGGCGGAAACCGCGAAGACCGCACCAACGAGTTGATGCTGGGCGCCAGCTATGTGGTGAGCCGCTGGTCGCGTGTGACGGGTGAATACCGCTATGGCAAGCGCAATTCAGACGACAACACCTACGACTACGACCGCAACTTGCTGACCGTCAAGCTTGATCTGGCCTTCTAAATCACATGCAGTATTCACCCGTGTCGAGCCGAATTTTTCACGTCATTCGCTGTGTGTTGATGGCCGTGCTGGCGGCCAACTCAGTGGGCCTTCATGCCCAACCTATGGCGGCGCCTGATACCGACACGGTCGAATTCGTCACCACCTACAAACTCGGGCCCGGGGACATCATCACCATCCGTGTGCTCGACGAGCCCGAACTCTCACTTGAAAAAGTGCGGGTGTCAGACATCGGGTCGGTGCCCATGCCCGCCGTGGGTGAAATCAATGTGCTGGCGCGCACCATCAGCGAGGTTGAGCGCATGGTGGTCGACAAGCTCAAGGGCCGTATTTTGGTCAACCCCAAGGTATCGGTGCTGATTGAAGAATACCGCCCCTTCTTCATCAACGGCATGGTCGACAAACCCGGTGGCTACCCCTTTCAGCCTGGGCTCACTGTTCGCAAGGCCGCTGCGCTGGCGGGCGGTTTCAAAGAGCGTGCCTCGCTCAAGAAAATCTTCCTCATTCGCGAGAAAGACAAAACCCAGACCCCGGTGAATGTGGACCTCAACACCCCGGTGTTGCCCGGCGACATCGTGACCGTTGAAGAGAGCTTCTTCTGACAGGCTAGCCTTACATGACTTCAGACAACGCACCTATTGAGTCCGTCAGTTTTCGCCTGAACGACGAACAACGCCTGGCACTGCTTGACAACTGGCGCAGTATCACCAAACGCAAGTGGGGCATTCTGGGGCTGGCTGTGGCCTGCGCCGTGGTTGCCGGAGCGGTGGCCTTTTCCCTGCCTGATGTGTTCCGTGCCACCGCCACGGTCATGATCGAGCCCAGCAAGAACAAGGTCGTCAACATTGACGAGGTGTACGGCGGCATCTCGCAGTCGAAAGAGTATTACCAGACGCAGGTTGAAATCCTGAAGTCGCGCGAAGTGGCGCTCAACGCCATCAAGGCGCTCAAGCTGTGGGAAGTGCCGGAGTTTGACCCTCGCAAAGCGCAAGACAGCTGGTCTGCCAAGCTGAAGAAGAGCTTGGGTATGACCAAGCCTACACCGGAGTGGACGGCGGACACGTTAGCTGAAGGTACCCTGTCCGCGTTCCAGAACGCATTGATCGTCGAACCCGTTCGTTTGAGTCAGCTGGTCAAGGTCTCGTTTGAATCACAAGACGCTGCGCTGGCCAGCCGTGCTGCCAATGCGGTGGCAGAAACCTTCATCAACAACGATCGGGAATCTCGCTTTAAGCTGACTCAACAGGCCAGTGACTGGCTGCAAGAGCGTGTGAGCGGACTGCGCCAAAAGCTGGAAGCCTCTGAGCGCGCCTTGCAGGCCTACCGCGACAGCCAGGGCCTCGTCAGCCTGGGCGGTTCGGCCCAGGCACTCAACACCCAAAGCATCACCAACCTGACCGAGCAGCTGGTGCAGGCCCGCGTCCGCCGGGCTGAAAACCAGGGCGTTTACAACGAAATTCAGACCGTGCGCAAAAACGGCTCGCGTGATTACTCTGCCGTCGCAGCAGTGATGCGACACCCGTCTGTAATACGTGCCAAGGAGCTGGAAAGCTTGGCTCAACAAAAGGTGCAAGAGTTGTCCAAGCGTTACGGCCCTGAAAACACCAAGATGCAACAAGCTCAGGGGGAGTTGGACGGCACCAAGCAAAACACGGTCACACAGATGGAGGCCGTGGCCAACAGTCTGGTGAGAGACTATGAAGTGTCACGTGCCACAGAGCAGCAAATGGCCGGTGAATTGGGCGCAGCACGCTCTTCCGTCGCGCAGGTGAACCGCAAGGAAGCCCAGCTGGCCATGTTGGAGCGTGAAGTGCAATCCAACCGCCAGCTATACGACACCTTCATGGAGCGCGCCAAAGAAACCAACGCCACCGACAACATGCAAAGCCTGGTGGCCCGCGTGGTTGACCCGGCCCCGGAAAAGGGCGAACAGGTGCGCCCCAAGCGCTCGCAGATGGTGGTCATTGCGCTTGTCCTGGGGGCTGTGTTGGGTGCTTTCATAGCAATGGTGCTTGAAAAGCTGGACAACACCATAAAGGGAACCGAAGATGCCGAGCGCCAACTTGCTGAACCGGTGCTCACCACCTTGCCCAGCTTGCTCAATAAAGACCGTTTTGCCGTGATGCGCACCCTGGCCGAGAGCCCGGACTCCATCTACGCCGAAGCCGTGCGCACAGGCCGCACGGGCTTGCTGCTCAGCAGCATTGACTCACCTCACAAGGTGTACGCGGTGACCTCGTCCATTCCGGCCGAGGGCAAGAGCAGTGTGGCCAGCGGCTTGGCCTTGTCCATGGCCACCACCAAGCGCACCCTGTTGATTGATGCCGACATGCGCCGCCCCATGATTGGCCGTGGTCTGGGTTTGCCCCCTGGCGCCAAAGGCCTGGCCAACCTGTGTGCAGGTACGGCAGACCTCAACCACTGCGTGCACAAGGTGGAGTTCAGTGCCCTGCACGTGATGCCGGCTGGCGACATTCCCCCCAACCCGACCGAATTGCTGCACAGCCAGCGCTTCAAAGCCACGCTCGAAGCCTTGAAGAAGCACTACGACGTCATCATCATCGACACCCCCCCGGTTGAACTGGTGAGCGACGCCCTGGTGGTGGCCCCCCAGGTGAACGGCACCATCTACGTGGTCAAGGCCATGGAAACGCCGGTGCCCCTGGTGCGCAAAGGCCTTCAAAAGGTGAAACGCATTGGCGCGCCGCTGGTAGGTGTGGTGGTCAACGAGCTGGACTTCAAGAAGGCCCAGCGTTACCACGGTGAGTATTCAGCCTATGGCAAATACGGCTATGGCTACTATGGCTATAAAGCCGAAGAGGCTTCCAAACAAGCGTGATCGACATCCACACCCACCTTTTGCCGGGCGTGGATGACGGCCCAGCCACCATAGACGAAGCCCTGGCCCTGGCCCGGGCTTTGGTGCAAACAGGGGTAACGCATGCGGTGGTCACCCCCCATGTGTACCCCGGCCAGTGGAACAACACCAAAACCTCATTGCAGCCGCATTTCGAGCGGTTTGAGGCTGCGCTGAAGGCGCTGGGCATACCGCTGAGCATTTCGCTGGGTGGCGAGGTGCGGTTGAACGACAGCGTGCTTGACCTGCTTGCGCAGGACGAACTGCCCACCCTGGGCGTTTACCAGGGCCTGAAAACCCTGCTGCTGGAGCTGCCTGACGGCAGCATTCCCCTGGGGAGCGACAAGCTGGTGCGCCACCTACTGGACCGTGGCTATATGCCCGTGCTGGCCCACCCAGAGCGCAATAAGGCCGTGATGGAAAAGCCTGAACGCTTACGCCCTTTTGTGGATATGGGGTGCGCTGTGCAAGTTACGGCTGCCTCTGTGATTGGTGAATTTGGCACCCAGGCCCATAAAGCGTCTATGGCCTTGCTGAAACAGGGGTGGGTGAGTGGGATTGCTAGCGATTGCCACAATCTAAAAGGTAGGCGTCCGAGAATGGATGGGGCTTACGAGCTATTGCTGAGGAACTTAGGGCAGGACACCGCAGATAACCTTGCAAAAAACGTGCCAACACAGCTTGTCAGCCAAAAATGATAAACCAAGTGACGGGGCCTAATTCTTTGAGAGCAGCACTAAATGCAACTGTTAGTGCGGGTGTTATAGGTTTGTTTTCCGTCTTATTTAACTACTCTGCGCATATTGCGGAGGCTGGCTATCTACTTCTGCCTGCAAAAAAAGCGCTAGAACAATCTTCCGAAAAAGAAAATAAAAACCTAACGAAAAACCAATGGGTTTCCGCAAGACAGAGTGCGTTGAAAGCCTGGGAAGCATTCCCTGAAGATCCAAGCCCACCCAGTGTAATGGCAATGCTCTATTTGGAACGGACAAGACGATTGACAGATCCGGAAATCGCAAAGATATATGCTGAAGAAGCCGTAGTATGGGCAACACGTTCAAAAAATATGCGCCCAACAAATCCATGGGCAACAGCATTTCTCGCTCTCGCAAAAGCGGAGCAAGGCGCTAGTCCACAAGAGGTTTTGATGTTGTGGGAGCAGGCTAACAAATGTGCAAGATACGAATTTGATGTTCAGATATTGCTGCTAAGTACGGCAACGCGGCTCAAAGGAAATGAGCCAGGTGAGATAAATATGTGGAGGCAGCAGATGAAAAGAAGTCAATCGGGGAGACTGAGGGGAATAGTTCAGTGAACGAGTGTAACTAAATTTTTTGACTTTGATCCTTTAGCGAGTGACCTAAGACTCGATTAAGCCAACTTCACTAAAAATAGTTTGTACATTTCTTTGCCACGTAAGTCGATCCGCAACAAGAAGCCTTCCGTTGCTCCCCATTTTGGTTCTTAATTTGGAGTTAATTAAAAGTTTCGTGATCGCGGCCACTCCGGCTGACAAATCATTTGGTGGAATCGAAAAGCCGTGAATGCCATCTTGAACAACTTCGCATATTCCGCCATCACTACAATAAATAATAGGGCAACCGCAGCCCATGGCTTCGATAAATGTTGTCGCAAATGGCTCGTTCACGCCGAAGCTCGCAAAGACATCGGAGATTAGCATGATACTAAGAATGTCTTTGTGTTCGACGCGACCAATTATGTGGATTCTGTCTTTGTGTTTGGAATTCTCGACTGCAGATACCACGTTGTTATAGTCGGGCCCATCACCTGCGATGACAAGAACTGCTTCCTTAGTGCTCTCGGCTGCGACATCAAACGCCTTTACAAGCAATGGGACATTTTTTCGCTCGTACATAAAACAAGCGCAAAATATAACCAATTTACCTTGAATGACCCCCTTTAGGTCTAAAGGAATATCTGGTGCGTTTGGTATGGAATCTGGATTAATTCCATTGTATATGGTTTTGATGTTGGCGTCAGGGCACTGCCGTCGCATTGCAGATGCCATTCTAGATGCGACAGCCACCCATAGCTCGGCTCTCTTTATTACCGATTTGTATACCTTTCTGCGAAAATATAAACGGGCGCAAGATTCAATTTCTCCGAAACTGTGTTCAGTTATGAAGTAGGGCGTGCCATAAATTTCAGAAAGCTTTGAAGCAATGTATCCACCCATAGCTCCGTGGTGCGCAAATATGTGAGTAGGCTTAAAGTCTTCGTGAATTTTGCAAACGTCGCCTTTTATGAAGTTCCAGGCTAAAAACAGAAAAATTGCAGGAAAGCGAAAGAGAAAATGTTTCAGTGGACCTACTGGATAAATGGGCCAACGTGGATAAAATGATTTAATGTGGGATCGGCCCATTACGCCGTAGTCCGGGCAAAGATGAGAGGATCCCTTGCCCAGTACTCGTCCAATAAATGATGGGACGAGTGGTACAGGTGAAATGGCTCGGACCTCTTCAACCATGTTGTTCATGGCGTCGAGCTGGTCAATAGCCCAAGTGCCGATCACTTTATTGTTTGGCCTAGGGAAATGATGGCCGATAAATAGAATTCTTGCATTCGCTGGAAAATCAACCACTCTAGCCTCCTTGCGCCTTATTACATATATCCTCGATGAGAAGTTCGAGCTGACGTCTGCCCTCCGTTCGAAATTGGAGTGAACTGGCAATAGCTCGCCCACTTTCGCCAATTAGGTATGTAGGGGTTAGTGCCGAAGAGGATAGAAAGTCAATGATCTCTTCCCTATTGCATGCAAGGAAGCCTGTAGAAGATAATAACTCAGGGATATAGCCGGCCTCGTAAGCGATACAAAATGCGCCATAGGCCATTGATTCAAGCAATACAAGTGGCTGAGCTTCGTATTTATACCTGCTAGGGAATAAGAAAATATCGACTTTTGATAAGAAATCTGCTTTTCTCTCGCCGAAAACTGGTCCCCAGTATCTAAAATAGTTGTCGCCTAGCGCCGAGAATTCTGCGATGGCTTTCTCTATAGAAGGATCTGCAGTGGGGCCAGCTAATTCAAGTCGCACTGGACAGCCTCTTGAGCGAAGCTCTGAGAAAATCGAGAGAACGTCGGCCACACCCTTTTCAGGGGTCAGATTTGATAGATGGCCTAGAGAAATAGATCCGTCGAAAATCTTATGGTTTGGATCTATCTTAGGTATGCCACTTAAGCATGAGCCATTATTGACAACCCTTATGAGTAGATTCGTTCCATAAGTATCTTGCAAATCAGATTTCATTTGATCTGACAGTACGATATGTTTGGCGTGGACGCCCGCCATCCAGTTCACCACAGCAAACCTCTTAGAGTGACGTTTGCAATGTTCAGAGGTATGGTGATGGATGAATACATCAGCCATCCTAACGCGGGCAGATATAAGTATAAGTAAATTGTAAAGAAAACCAAAACCCGACTCGTATACAGAATATACGGAAATTCTGCGGCGGGGTGAAAATAAGATACGCAGAGAAGCTATAGTGACACGAGAAATTCGGGATAAATGGTACACCAATATATTGCTGGAAGATGGGGCAATATTGGATATTGTAAGGTTGTTTGGTGAATAATTTCGTATAGAGTCAGCCACGATCAAATTCATTACGGACTGCCCATGGACAGGCGGGGGCATTGCCGCAACGACAAAAATCGCACGGTGACTTTCGCCCGTAATTTTTGATGTATCCGCATGATGTTGCGTCATGGTTGTTTTGACGTTAAAGCATCAACTGCATTAGCAAATTGCGTGGTGTGACCCACTTCTGCAAACTCAGCGCAGTTTTCGCTTAGGATTTTCCACTGGGCCTCGTTTGACCCGATGTAATGCATCAATCTTGCCAAACCTGTAGCATTATCGTCTTCGACGATAAATCCGTTTATGAATGATCTGACCAAGTAGTCCCGCGCACCAACCTGCGGAGAAACAATACAAGGGACCCCAAGTGCCAAAGCCTCAATAACAACGTTGCCAAACTGCTCCTCTTTGCTGATTAATATTAAAGCAAGGGCATCGCCAACCGCAGAGCAAACTTGATTCGTTTGCAAAAATCCAGACCATTCAACATGATTATTAACCCCAAGGTTAGCTGCGTGTTCCTGTAAGGCCTTTTCGAGAGGTCCACTTCCAATTATTTGAAGATTGCGGAAGCCACCAGTTTTTCGATAAACTGAAAATGCAAAGAGCACGACAAATAAATTCTTTTTTTCGACGAGTCTTGCGACCACCACGAAAGGCTTGTCATGAAAGGATGTTGACTTTTGGGGCGCGGATCCCAGTCTACGTATCCTTTCGATATTTAAAGAATTGTAGTGGGTTTTTACTTTTTCAACAGGAACGCCAAGGAACCGCAAATAGTCCTTTGCTCTCTGCCCTGAACTTAGTCCACCCATATATGGAAGGTAAAAAAAATATTTTAATATCTCACGGAATAGACTTCTGGGATAGTCATCGAACTTGGAATCGTTCATGACAAACACCCGTTGTCCCAGAAGGCGCAACGTCAGTGCTGTGGCAAGGGTCGCCGGATTTTCATAATGACAGAGCAAAAAGTCACCACCAAGATACTTTACGCATGCTCTTATAGTTTTAAGGTAGCGAGATACAACAGGGGTGTTATCTGCGCGCGAGTTGGAAAATAGCGTAATCTTCTCAAAATGTTGACCAGATTCAGGGATCCAATCGTAAGTTTGGCTCTTGGAAAAGACCTCGATACCTATAACGCGCCTTCTCCCCTGAAAGTGAATGCCTGCGGCATCACAGCGGTCGGCATGGCCGGGGCCGAAGTTCTCCCATACGAACACAATTGGAGCATCTATATTTTTATCGGTGGTGTGTGGCATAGGGTATATTTATTCTTATCTAAGTTGGTTTGTGTGTGGCCGCTCAACCGTTGGGATATACATAATTAATACGTAAACCAAAGGTGCGTCTATCAACGGTTGCAGGAATAGCGCCGTTAACAATAGTGGAGATATTAGCGCAAGGTATATGAATTTATCTGTGGCAGCAAAGAAGAGTGGTGCGATAAAAATTGCTACATACAGGCAAACACCAATTATCCCTATGTAATAAATAGAAGATATGGCATTGATCCCCATGCCATCGTATGGTGTATACAGATAATAAAGCCCGTTTCCGAACCATAGCTCAGAGGCATGATTCATCGCAAAGCTCAGCGCAAATTCGCGGTCCAGCTGTGAATCAAGGTGGGTTTCCTGCTTGTCCTGAAGCCCGACCCCGGGCGCATATATGGTTAATGCAATCGCAGCGGCGGCGGCAATAAGCATTACCAAAAGCCCGATGGGCGTTCTATTCCGCTTTGATAGTTTTAGAAGTCCATAACTCAACCCCAGTGTTAAGAACGCGCCTGAAGATCCGCAAAACAAAACGCCCAGCACGCAACCCAAACGCCAGAATGGCTTTCCATTGTTGATGGAAATGAAAACAAATGACCATGCGAAAAATGCCTGGGCGATCCCAACCTCTCTGGAAAAGCCGGAAAATCTATAAATTCCGTATTCGGATAGGTATCCATAGACAAGGCTAAATGGGAATAGGATATCTCCATTGAAGTCCCATCCCTCATACCCTTTATTTTCAAATGTCAATAATTTGATTTTATCATATCCAAGCACAGGGATTAGTAAGGTGCTTATTAGTATCGACCAGCCAATTGCGCCATTTAATTTGGCAAATATGGAGAAGAAGTGAGTGGAAGTGGTGCGATCGCTTTGCAGAATGTGAGCGCAGATCACACTGATAGAAACCAGGGCGGTAGCCTTCCAGGCGTAATCAAAATTCGATTTTTGTAAGATTGCAGTTAAGCTGATGGAGTATCCCCATAGTGCAAGTGCAAGCAGAACCTGAATTGAATTGATATCGAATGTCTGCGTCTTTAACCATCCAACCCTACCATTGCTATATATTTTTAAAATCGAGGCGATAAAAATAACAAAAATGCCAACTGAGCTCACCGTACTGCCTAGTGCAGTTGGCCGTAGCATGAGCATGCCAATGGTCGATAAAAGGGATAAGAAATTCACGATATGTCATCCAACTTCAATGTCGCCTCTCCACAATCAAGGATCCGGAAGAGTTGATGAAGAGAGATTTTGGTGACGGGAGAGCAGCCAGCTGTACCAATATTTCAGATATGCCATTCAGATTTGAATCAGCATTGGTGCGCAAAACAAAATCGTTGCGTTCAGGGCCGCAATCTAATGAGATCAAGGCGGGCCCTGATGCATTTTTTATGTTGACATTGCATGAGGCTACAAGGTGCGGTGAGCAGGAAACTATGATTTTTCCATTAATTAATGAAGCCCCCCAAAAGTTAAAATGCCCCCTCCTGGCTTCGTTCTCGTTGTCCCTGTGGGGGGAGGGTGTCAAAACTCCTCCAATTTCTACGGAGTACACCCCGTTAGAGCTTACCAACTCCTCCGTATCTTCAAGATAGCAAGAGCCAAGATCACCTGGCGGCGATGAGTATGCGTATTGGCATTGAATAATCCGACTGCCTTCTGTCCGCGCCATGGCTTGTGAGGGTAAAAATAATGCGACATGACAAAGCGATATCGTGTTGTTGGAAACAACGCCACCTCGATCGACCGGACAGTAGATTCCTATATCGTAACCTTTAATGAGGTTGTTACTTATCTTCGCATAACTGGAGGATGAAATGACACCAGGGTTGGCGATATCAATCGCAATGTTGGCGTCGTTGGGGTGAATCGTGGTTGGCCTCCGCACTAAAACTTCGGCGTAATCAAAAATATTGCCTTCAATCATGACGCCAAACGAGTTTTGCTGAAAGACAGAAATGCCCCTGGCGCACTTGATGAAAATATTTTTCGACACGATGATGTCGTGAGTGTTATTTTCTATATGAATGGCTTCTCTTTTGTATCCCGTGAATCGGCATGAAGAAATGATAAATTGGCTACCTGAGTCGACGCCAATCGCCATTCCTGAGAATTTACTCTTTATGTCCGTTTCTGGTCTGGAAAACTCGCAGTTGGAGATGTTTATCCCCTGCCAGGGCATCTGCGGGTTGAGTGCTGAATTAAACTCAAGGTCATCTGCGTGATTTGAAATAAATCTGCATTTCTCAATTACCCAGTTCCTGCAGCCGCCAAAGAATAAATTTGATGTAAAGATCCCATAATTTAGCAATTTGAATGTCGTGTTGCTAACCAGGGCGCGCCCAACTTGAGCGGAGTCAGTTATGTGTATGCCGTGAGGGCGAACTTGCGGAGAGTTATCATTTTCGCCCACCACGGCACAGTCAATCATGCGAAAGTCGGCGCACTGTCCATTAATGGATATAACTACTGAGTGCTGGGCGCTAGATTGGATGAAAATTGTAATATTTTGCAGTACCAATCTTGATGATTTGCAAGATATTATTGAGAAAGGGCGACTAGATGCATGTGTTATGTGGAGTTCAGCGGGCGCACCTGAGTCGCTTCTGATAACAATGTCGCCTTCAATATTAAAAAGGCCGTCATCTATAGTGATATGGTGCTGTCCGGCGGGAATTTGGAGATCCCCGCCTTTCATGTTGTTTAGGGCGTCGGCGAGAGTGCTGTTGATCTGTGCTCGGGGGTTGACCGAGATACGCGCCGCGGTTTGTGTAGACCGAGTCTCGGCAGCTAGTGACTTCGTTGCAGTCACAGCACTTGGCAAAACAAGTAATTTATAAATAAATGATCTGCGGCTGTGGCTCTTCATTGATCAGTGCCCCAAAATCAGATTGTTGGCATTTTCCCACGAGTATTTGAAGAGTAAATCCTGATCAAAATTGGAGAAGGGGTGCATTGTTATTGCCCTTAAGGATAGGCAGATCGCCCCAATGTCGTTCACGTCCACTAATGAAGATCGGTGTAGATGTGCTGCATGCCATCCAATCAGACCGTCTTTCGTCGCAATTATTTGCCGCTTTGCCGCTGCTGCCTTAATAATAACGCCGCTCATCCCGTAGTGTGCTTTGTAGCCCATCCAAACGGCATCGCAGTTCATCAACAATTGAGATTCCAGATCCGACGAAATGAATTCGTTAAGTTCAATTAGCTTCTTTGATAGCTTCAACGAAATATACTTGTCATCGTTTATTATTTTTGCGGCTTCATCTCCCTGTCGGCCTGCGATGACTATTGTGGGGCATTCGCTGGTATTGTGAAGGACAAGCGCTGCGTCAAGCAGCTCTTTGATGCCTTTTCTCGCTTCAATCGCTCCGTACACAAGTAATACCGGTATTGTTCTAGTTGCCAACTCGGAAACCAAATACGGCGGTTTATATTCGACGGAGTCAATTGTGGTTGGGTCGTGTATTAGCTTAACTTTTGACCACTGTGCGGCACCTTTTTTTTGTGCGAAACGGAAGAGCGTGTCATCAATGGTCAGAAGGTGTCGCAGATTGGGGCACTTCAGCAACCTACCGAACAGCGCTTCCTTGATGAAGTCGGAACGCCGATAGGGGGTGTGTACTCCCTCCTCCCGGTGATGAAATGTCGGACGCATTGCGATTCCACTGAATTCGCAATGCCTGAACGGTGATCCCAGCATCCCGATCGCATATAGAGCGTAATCGATATAGGGGAGCAACACTCGATTAACTGAGATGCTTTCTAATGAATGCTCGTATGTTTGCTTAAACCACCTCCAGTATGCGAATTCCCTCCGTGCATCCTTGTAGGCGCTTCCGTATAATGAAATTTCGTCTGGTGGTTTAGAAAAAATGAAGTGTACTGAAGGGTGGGCACAGCGTATGCGTTTAACGCTGTTGCTGGTCGCAAGATTTATATCTGTTGCGACGATGGGTTTTATTCCACGTGCTGCCATCCCATCCAAAATGTTGATGACATATGCCTCATGGTGCCCAGACATTTGCGGCTCCATGATTAGCCAGTTGGAGGTCTCAATCCCATTCATTTGCGAACGTGTCTTAAGGCGATTTTACAGAATGACTGGGCGAATTCTTTGTAACGTTCGTCTATTCGCGCGCTAGCATCGGCCAGATAGAAGGCCTCGCTGTCGTCGTCACATCCTTCATAGGTCTGCTGCAAACAATTTGCCAGTGCCAAGGGGTCCTGCGCGCTGAAATACACTCCACGTTCAGGGGATTGTTCCCTGTGAACCGGTATATCAGAGAGAATTATTTTCTTCCCTAGAGATTTTGATTCTTCTACTGTAGTACTCCATCCTTCAAATAGCGACGGATTGACCACGGCAATGGACGACTTCATGAGACAGACCATTTCGTCATATGGTACAACGCCCAGTGAAATAAAGTTTCCCGTAACATGAAGATCTTCAGCTAATCCTTGGAGTTGCTCGTAGTGGTGTGGTTGTCGAAGATCTTTTGGATTCCCGGTGGCTATAACAGTCATCCGATTATTCCTGTCATTCAGTATTTTCAATGCTTTGATTAATGTTTCGTGATTTTTGTGTTTCCAGAATTGATTTGGTAGATGGAAGAATTTTGGCGGGAGGTTGTATTTGTCAGATACCATCTTGCATGCTTCGTCACTGGGTGCGGACACACCCGTCACAAAACGTAAAACATCCGCCTTCTGCGCGGTGTTCGGTGAAAATTTGTTTAAGTCAGATAACGCGTCTGCGCTGCTGACAATGATTCCTGCGCACCAGTTGCACAAGCGGTGAAAACGGGCGTTTCTCTCTGCGATCTCGTCGGCGGAGAAAAATTCAGGCATCCGCAAGTGTTGGAAGTCTGGAATCCATCCAATGGCTGGAATTTTTGAATTCCGTCCAAGGTGGCCTGAGTGCGATATCAAATTTATTTGATGGCGCTTAAGAAATGACTCAAACCAGATGTCTCGACCGAAAGCGTGTTGGGCTGCTTTTGAGGCTTTCCACGAGAAGCTACTTGGGGAAACATACGGCGTGGTGATAAATTCAACGCCTGTCAGGTCTTCAAATATTTTTATTGGTGTGTCGGGGGATGTGATGACGACAGGTTTTACATCGGGGCTACCGTGATCCCTTAGTGATTTAATGAGGTTTTTGTAATAGTTTATGCCGCCCGTCCATTGAGTGTCTTTAAATGCAAGAATGAATCCAACGTTGATCACTTGGCATCCTCCTTGAACCATTCAGCATATTCTCTTACGCCTGTTCGCCACTCCATAATTGGTCGCCAACCTAGGGCCAACGATTCGGCGATGTCGGCATGATATCGCTCGGGGTCGCCAGGTCTCTTGGCTCCATCGAAATCTATAGTCGTGGCGGCATTCGTATTCAAGGCGGACGAGAGCTCGTTGACTACTGTAGCCACGGATACTGGATTTCCGCTCCCGCCGTTGAATATGACGAAATTTTCGTTGCATACTTTTGACGCCGCCAACATGAGGCTAGCTGCATCGGTGACATGTATCCAGTCACGAGTTTCGTCTCCGGTGCCACTGAATTTTGCGTCTCCTCGTGTCAGTTTTGTACAAGCATCCCATAGCAATTGTTTGCGCAACTCTGGTCCATATACTGAAAAAAGCCGAACAATTGATACCCTGACGCCAAGGAACTGTGCGTATGATTTGGCTGCATGCTCCGCCATTACCTTGTGATAACCATACGGCGATGCGGGTGCAAGTGGGGTGTTGACGGGTGTCGGTGTGATGGTCGTTGCGCCATACACCCCTGCGCTAGAGGGAATAACGGTTCTCTTCACGGTGCTGGTTAGCCTAGCAAACTCCAGTACTGATATACAGGTTTCTACAGTACGATTGAAGTCCTCCAATGGGTGTGTGATGGAGTAGGCAACAGAGCCGCTACCGGCGCAATGAAAGATCTCATCCGGTGCGCCACCATAGGTCCTCAGTGTTTGCAGATTGATGTCGCAGCTATGCCAGTCGGAAAGGCCCCAGCATTTCCATTGGTCGCGCGTCCAGGTGCCGTGTCCCATTCCAATCACTTGGTGTCCTTCAGACGCCAGAAGCTTGGCGACGTGCCTTCCCAAGAATCCATTTGCGCCGGTGACAAGTGCTGTTTTCATTGTTGTATTGATATTTGAATGGTGATGTGGCGGATGTGTTTAGTGATTGCTCGATTCTCTTGGTGTCGTTTCAATGATGAACTTGGTTATATCGGTAACCATCTCCCATTCGTTTGCTCGCGACTTGCCATGGCATCGAGATGTGGGGTGTTTTGCTATTGAGGTGCTGAACATAATCAGCTTCCGAGATCGTTAGTGGTTCGTGCGGTTTATCAATTGGTACCCACTTGTGGCTTTTCGCATCGAATACCTTCACAACCTTTGCAGGAATACCTGTCGCAATGCAAAAAGGTGGGATTGGCTTGGTAACGATTGAGCCTGCCCCTACGATGCTTCCATGTCCAATGGTGACGCCTCCCATCACTGTGACGCCTGCTCCTAGCCAGACATTTGTGCCAATGGTGATGTCCCGTCCCGTGGTGCCTGTGGCGATATATGGTTGAAATGGGTCGTTGATGTTGTGGTTTGCGCCCAGAAATCTGCAATCAGGTGCAGTTAGGACATAGTCACCTAATCGTAGGGCCGGGCCGGGGCTAAAGAAGTTGTGCCGACCGACCCAGACGTTGTCGCCAATTTGAATACCGTGCGCCTCAGTTGAGAGGTCGTTGATGTTGATGAAGGTGCCGTCGCAAATTACAGAATTGTTTCCTATTTGCACCTTTCTCCATCGCGTGACATGGACACCGGGTGCGATATAGGATTGGCGCCCAATGTGTTTATGTTCAAAGGCAACGGATAGGTGATTATGTATTTTGAGCCAAGCAGCACGAGTCCACGGTGGTAGTCGTCTTTTTATGGATACCAGATATATTTTTAAAGTGCGGGCGCTGATCATCGTCTTTGCTTCTCTTTGAGATGTATGTGCAAGGTATAGGCGCTCGGAAGTAAGGTGAAAATAAAAAATGCGATCGACATTGCGTATGGTATTGACTCAATGCCGAAAACGGAGAGGCCGGTTGATTTCAGTGCTAGCGTTGCCCCGCAGGTGACCATTCCCATGACTATTTGTGGGGTAACGATGTGTGCTCCGTTCATCAATGCGGCAATGGATAATCCTGCCGCTTCAATTACTTTCCAAATTGCCAGTCCTAGAATGAGTGGGAGCGGTGTGTCGATCGTGGGGCCGGCCCACAAGTGAATGATTTTGGGTCCCGCTGCGATCAGTATTGCTCCAAACGTACCCGCATAAAATACGG
Source organism: Aquabacterium sp. (assembly GCF_041909175.1). Taxonomy (GTDB): domain Bacteria; phylum Pseudomonadota; class Gammaproteobacteria; order Burkholderiales; family Burkholderiaceae_C; genus Aquabacterium. The sequence continues at coordinate 186,157 of NZ_JAYRDZ010000008.1, forward strand.
CAGTGACAACGGATCGTTTCAATATGGATTTGACCCATCCAATATCATGCCGTGCCAATGCTTCGCCGTACGCTGGCCATAAAGGTTGTGTCGCCATCAATACGGTGGTGGTGATCAGTGAGAATAGTTTATCTGGCACTGCATAATTCGCGACTGACGCAGCGCCAAGTATTCGTGCGGTCAGGAAATTGTCGGATGCAAACGTTAGTGCGGCAACCAGTTGTAAGCCAAAAAATAACAGGCCGCTGCGTGCGACTTGCTTCATAATTTGTATTTCTACAAATGTCGCCTTTGGCATCAGTTGCTTGTTTTTTGTGGCGATGTAATGTATTCCGTTTGCTATTCCGCAGATGGTTGGTGAGCCAGCAAATGATAATACCAACCAGGGTAGCCCTGCTTGGTAGGATATGACCAAGATGGTCAGCCCTAGGGAAAGCAAGCTACCAGCGCATTGCCATATGCTGGCGCGGTAGGACTCCTGCAGTCCTGCCTGTACGCGAGCGACCAATGCGACTGGAATGTTGAGTGAAAATATCAGCAGAAAAGTGATGGCTGCTGGGCCTGACTCAATTTTTGCCTGTTGACTGGTGACGTGAAATAAGGCAGGCCAGTCCACGTGTGGATATGTTGCGACTGATATAGTGGCTGCGCATATTCCTATGGCTGTTAATATCGCTGCGCCGCTCGAAACTACCTGTTTTATTTTCTGCTCATCGTCACGGCCCTTTGCGTCGGCTACGAGATTGAGGACGCCATTTCCAATTCCAAAATCAGCGAAGCTCAGCATTGCAATAACTGAGCTGAGTGTCATCCATAGTCCGTAACGCTCGGTTCCTAGATAATTTAGAGTCAAGGGTACGGTGATCAACGCGGTACCCACGGTGATGACTTTGGCGCCGGCAGACGTGAGGGCGCTGATCAGCACTCTTCTCAAACGTTCATTCGCTCGGCCGTGTTCGGTGTTTGTTTCAAACGGGCCGTGGAACACCAGCTTGATAGCAGAGAATAGTGTTCCAGCCAGCTTGTGGTGGGCTTTGCTTGGTATTTTTCCCAATCTGCCAGTTAGTATCTTGATGAGATTACTCATAGTGGTCGTAGGCCTGGAAACCAGCCAGCTTGACCAGGCTGTCGCGCTTGGCCGAGGTGTAGTCGCTGCGCACCATTTCGGCCACCAGCTCTTGCAGTGAGGTCTTGGGCGTCCAGCCGAGCTTGTCTTTGGCCTTGGTGGGGTCGCCCAGCAGCGTTTCCACTTCGGTGGGGCGGTAGTAGCGCGGGTCCACCCGCACAATCACATCGCCCACCTTGCACTTGGCCAGCATGTCGCCGTTCACGGGTTCGACCTTCACCACCTTGCCAATTTCGGCTTCGGCTTCGCCTTCAAAGGCCACGGTCACGCCCAGTTCCTTGGCGGCAAACTCCACAAACTGGCGCACGCTGTATTGCACGCCGGTGGCAATCACGAAGTCTTCAGCGTGGTCTTGCTGCAGCATCAGCCACTGCATTTCCACGTAGTCTTTGGCGTGGCCCCAGTCACGCAGGGCGCTCATGTTGCCCAGGTACAGGCACTCTTGCAGGCCCAGCGCAATGCGGCTGATGGCGCGGGTGATCTTGCGAGTCACAAACGTTTCGCCGCGCACCGGGCTTTCGTGGTTGAACAGCACGCCGTTGCAGGCATACATGCCGTAGGCCTCGCGGTAGTTCACCGTGATCCAGTAGGCGTACATCTTGGCCACGGCATAGGGGCTGCGCGGGTAGAAGGGGGTGGTTTCCTTCTGCGGGATCTCTTGCACCAGGCCATACAGCTCAGAGGTCGAGGCCTGGTAGAACTTGGTCTTCTTCTCCAGGCCCAAGATGCGAATGGCTTCGAGCAGGCGCAGGGCCCCAATGCCGTCGGCATTGGCGGTGTACTCGGGCTCTTCAAAGCTCACGGCCACGTGGCTTTGGGCGGCCAGGTTGTAGATCTCGTCGGGCTGCACCTTTTGCACAATGCGCACCAGGCTGGTCGAATCGGTCAGGTCGCCGTAGTGCAGGATGAAGTTGCGGTTGTCGACGTGCGGGTCTTGGTAGAGGTGGTCAATGCGGTCGGTGTTGAACAGCGACGAACGGCGCTTGATGCCGTGCACCTCGTAGCCCTTTTTGAGCAAAAACTCAGCCAGGTAAGAACCATCTTGCCCAGTGACGCCTGTGATCAG
>NZ_JAYRDZ010000009.1:0-170781 GCF_041909175.1 Aquabacterium sp.
TTGGAATTGAAGTGAACTTCACTACAAGTGAATTTCTCTTCTTTTACCTGAGTGTCTGGTCTTTCGACCTTGCGGCCTACTTCACCCAAACACCCACGCTTATCGGCTGTTAATTTTTAAAGAACTTATCGGTTGATCGCTTTGCTTTTTTTGCTGTCGCGATCAGCGAAGAACGCAATTATGGCACCATTTCTACAGGCCGCGCAAGCCCTTTGCATAAATTTTTTAAAAATCTTTGTTTGCCAGGGGCACACTACGTTTTTGCCTCGCGTGCGGCAGAAGCGGCGCGAGCTTCAATCGACTGAGAGAGGACACACACTTGGGACTGAGAGTGCATATCGGGGAGGCGCTGATCGGCCTGGGCGAGCACCGCACACTGGAATTGCCGGAGGGCGCCGCGCGCCACGTACAGGTGATGCGACTGCAACCCGGCGACGAGCTGAATGTGTTTGATGGCGCCGGGCATGAATGGCTCACCCGCGTCACCCGCATGGGCAAGCGGGATGTGGCGGTGGAGGTGGTTCAGGCGGTTGCCGTGGACAAGGAACTGGCCACACGCGTGACGCTGGCTGTCGGCGTACCTGCGAATGACCGCATGGACACCATCGTGGAAAAGGCGGCCGAGTTGGGCGTGTACGCCATCCAGCCACTGATGTGTGAGCGCGCCGTACTGAGGCTGTCCGGCGAGCGCGCCGCCAAGAAAGTGGCGCACTGGCAAGCCGTGGCCATTTCAGCTTGCGAGCAATGCGGCCGGGCTGTTGTGCCGGTGATCGAGCCCGTGCGTTCGCTGGAAAACTGGGTGGCCAGCATGGGTGGGCCGAGCAGGGAGACAGTCGGCCGCAGACGTGCTGTCCTGAGTCTGCGGGAAACGAAGTGGATTGGGGACTGGTTGGTTGACGCTGCGCCAGGGGCAGGATCACCCCAGGAGTGGGTATTTCTGAGTGGGCCGGAAGGTGGGCTGAACCCCCAGGAAGAGCAGCTGGCGATTCAAGCTGGATTTCAAGCCATCAGCCTGGGCAGCCGCACCTTGAGGGCGGATACGGCCCCCATTGCCATCATGTCCATCGTGTCGACCTTGCGCCCCCCCGGCGCTCAATCAACAGACTGATCAGGGGCAGGCTCCGCCGGTGCGTCGGAGCGGACAGGCTTCATGGCGCCAGCGACCATGTCAAAACGGAACAGTCGACACTCGATTGGGCCGTTGAACAACACCACGCGACGCGTCTCCTTGAGACGCATCGCTCCGGGCAACTTCATGTCCGGACTCAGCACCCAGGCTGTCCAGCCTGAGTACTGCCGCTTCCAGTGCGCGGACAGACGCAGGAAGAAGGCCCCCGCCTCTTCGCGGTCTTCAAAGTCTTCACGGCCGGCACGCTGTTCGGCGCGGGCATGACTGGAGCCAGAGCCCTTGGGGTCGATCCGCTCACCGTAAGGTGGGTTGAACATGAGGACGCCACGCTCCACCGGGGCAGGCCGCTGCAAGGCATCTGCTGTCTTGAACTCGATGACGTCGCGCACCCCGGCACGCTCGGCGTTCCGCGTCGCGAAATCGGTCATCCGGAAGGAGACGTCGCCCGCAAAGATCTGGACACGTGGAGGGTGGCGGCGCTGGCGAGCAGCTTCACGGATGGATTGCCAACTGGCCAGATGGGCGCGAAATGGCAGCAAGCGCTCGAAGGCAAAGCGGCGCTGCAGGCCTGGCGCGATGTCACACGCGATCTGCGCGGCCTCGATGGGAATCGTGCCGGCGCCGCAGCAGGGGTCGAGCAACGGGCCATCTTCCGGTCGCCCTTGCCAGTCTGCTGCCGCCAGCATGGCCGCCGCCAGGGTTTCCTTCAACGGGGCTTCACCGGTGTCTTCTCGCCAGCCACGCTTGAACAGGGCCTCACCTGAGGTGTCGACGTACAGCAGCGCCTGCAATTCATCCAGATGGAGCACCAGCGAGAGGTCGGGGCGCTGGGTGTCGACGCTCGGGCGCTCGCCAGCTTTGTCACGCAGCACATCGCACACGGCATCCTTCACGCGCAAGGAGGCGAAATTGAGGCTGCGCAGCGGGCTGCGGCGGGCGGTGACATCGACCCGCAGCGTCTGGCGAGGCGTGATCCAGGCAGACCAGTCAACCTGGCGGGCCATGGCGTAGATGTCGTCTTCGTGGCGATAGATGCGCTGAGCGACACGCCAGAGCACACGCTGCGCCAGACGGCTTTCCAGATTCAGCAGGAACACGCATTCGGCCATGCCCTGGCTCTGTCGTGGCAAGACCTCGACGCCACCGCGCCCAGCCTGAACACGCGCGCGCTCGCCGAGGATGCGTGCGGCTTCACTTTCCAGCAAGGGCTCGACGCCCATGGCGCACGGCAAGAAGAGCACAGCGACCTGGTCTGCGCGCAGCGCACCTTCAACAGGTTGAGCATGCGGGCGGCTGCCGATGACACGGCGAGGTGCGGGTTTGTCGTTCAGGGACATGACGGATTGGGCAGAGAAAAAAACCGCGCGGCCAGACGGCGCCGCGACAGGTCAGAGCGCCTTGCGCAGATTGGCAGGCGCGATCTTGAGGGCTTCACGGTACTTCGCAACCGTGCGACGCGCAACCTGGATACCTTGCTCTTCGAGCATCTGGCTGAGTTGGCTGTCGGACAAGGGCTTTTTGGGGTCTTCTGCGCTGACCAGTTGCTTGATCAGGGCACGCACAGCTGTGCTGGAGGCATTGCCCCCCGTCTCGGTGTTGAGCGACGAGCCGAAGAAATACTTGAGCTCGAACGTGCCAAACGGGGTGGACATGTACTTGGCCGTGGTCACCCGCGAGATGGTGGACTCGTGCAGGCCCAGCTCGTCGGCAATCTCACGCAACACGAGGGGCTTCATGGCGATCTCGCCGTGCGTGAAGAAGTTCTTCTGCCGATCAACGATGGCCTGGGAAACGCGCAGGATGGTGTCGAAACGCTGCTGGATGTTCTTGACGAACCAGCGCGCTTCCTGCAGCCGCGAGCTCATGGCGGCATGCCCTTCGGACGCCGAGGCCCCACGCGGGGCGCGGCTCTGGCGCAGCGCCTGCGCATACAGGTCGTTGATGCGCAATTTGGGCATCACATCCTGGTTGAGCACCACCTTCCAGCTGCGACCGGACTTCTGAACGATCACATCAGGAACGATGATGTTGGACTCTGCAGGCGAAAACTGCCGACCTGGCTTGGGCTCCAGGGTCACGATGAGCCCCTGGGCGTACTTGAGCAACTCTTCGTCGGCGCCCGTGACGGCCATCAGCTTCTTCACATCACGGCGCGCCAGCAACTCAAGGTGATGCTGGCAGATCTGGATGGCGACCTCACGCTCGGGGCAGGGGGTCATGGTCTTGAGCTGCAGGACGAGGCATTCAGACAGATTGGCCGCCCCCACACCGACAGGCTCCAGGTTCTGCAACCAACTCAGGCCGCAACGCAGGCGGGAGAGCACCTCTTCACGGCTCTCCTCGTCAGCATCTTCGGGGAGCAAGGAGGCGGCGATGTCTTCCAGCGAATCAGCCAGGTAGCCGTCTTCATTGAGCGACTCGATCAGCATCTCGACCACGGCCATGTCGGCTTCGCTCAGGCGGGTGCCGCGCAGTTGCTCGCGAAGATGGTCCTGCAAGGACACTGCGACGCTGTTGCGCTCGAGCGGATCGAAGTCATCGTCGTCATTCTGGCGACTGGGAGTCTCACGAATGCCATCGAAGTCGTCGCGTTCGGTACCGTTTTCCCAGTCATCCCGCTCGGTGGTGCCCAACTCGGCAGAGTCCAGCCCGCCAGATTCGGCCTCCGAGGACTCCGGGGACTCCTTGAACGCGGCTTCGCTTTCTCCTGCGGAGCTGTCGTTGCGCTGCCGCTCGTACTCGGTGGCAGCAGCGAGATCGAGTCCGCCGCCATCGTCGTCGGGTTCAAGAAACGGGTTCTGTTCCAGCATCTGCTCGATCTCCTGATGGAGTTCGAGCGTCGAGAGTTGCAGCAGCCGAATGGATTGCTGCAGCTGAGGCGTGAGCGCCAGGTGCTGGGACAGCCGAAACTGCAGGGAGGGTTTCATGGCAGCGGCACCCTCCGATCACATGCGGAAGTGCTCGCCAAGGTAGACCTTGCGCACTTCCGCATTGTTGATGATGTCCGAGGGGCGCCCTTCGGCCAGCACGCTGCCTTCACTGATGATGTAGGCCCGATCACAGATACCCAGCGTTTCGCGCACGTTATGGTCGGTGATGAGCACACCAATGCCGCGGGCCTTCAGGAAACTGATGATGCGCTGGATCTCGATCACGGCGATCGGGTCCACGCCAGCGAAGGGCTCGTCGAGCAAGATGAAACGCGGCTGCGTGGCCAGTGCGCGGGCGATTTCGACACGGCGACGCTCGCCGCCCGACAGCGCCAGCGCCGGGCTGGCGCGCAGCCGCTCGATGCTGAGGTCTTGCAACAGCGAATTGAGCCTGCGCTCGATTTCCGTGGCGCTGAGCGGGCGCCCTTTCTTGTCGAGCTGGAGCTCCAGCACGGCACGGATATTTTCTTCGACGTTGAGCTTGCGGAAGATCGATGCCTCTTGCGGGAGATAGCTCAAACCGCGACGCGAACGTTCGTGAATAGGCAGCTTTTCAACACGGCGGCCATCGATTTCAATGAAGCCGACATCTGCACGGACGAGCCCCACGATCATGTAGAAGCTGGTGGTCTTGCCTGCGCCATTGGGGCCCAGCAGCCCCACCACCTCGCCCGGGTCAACGGCCACATGGACGTCGTGCACCACGGTACGGGCGCCATAGCGCTTTTTCAGTCCTTCGGCGCGCAAGCCACGCGGACGGGTCTTCTTGGGCGCATCGGGGACCACACCTGCGTCGGCCTCAATGGTCTGACTCATCAGCGACCGCCCTCTTTGCTGTCGGACGTTGCGGGCTTCGGAGAGATGACGCCGCGAACCCGCCCTGTCGAGTTGGCCGACCGCGCGCCACCCATGACCTGGAAGACCTCGGTCTTGTTGTCATACACGACGGTTTGCCCGACGACCTCATCAGCCAGCGTGGCGCCGCGCAGACGCCGCATCACGGCACGACCAGAAAACGTGACCGTATCGGCCCGCCCGTCGTAGTCAACCACTTCGCCTTCACCTTCAACATACTCGTCCAGCCCCTCGCGCTTTTGACGGAAGAAGGCACGCCCACCAGACCCACCTACGGCATGTGCCGTCTGCGTGCCATCAGGGTTTTGATGCACCTCCACACGGGCCGCGCGAAACACCATGGTGCCCTTGGTCATTTCGACGTTGCCACTGAGGATATTCAAATGGCGGGCATCGTCCACTCGGGCACTGTCAGCCGCAAAGTTGAGCGGCTTGTCCCTGTCTGCCTTTTCCGCGTGTGCGGCGCCACATACAGTCAGCGCCAGCATGGCACAGAGGCTCATGCAACGCAGAGACACGGCTAGACGGACGGCGGCTGAAGAGGTATGGGTCATGTTCGGCATGGAAATTGCATTCATTTTAGCCGCGAAGGACCGGCCCCGTGGAAGCGAATGGCGTGATTTCCGCACCGCACCATCGACTATTTGACGCCCGACGCTGCGCATGGCAGGCCGGGCATCTGCCAAGCGGATTTATTTGGCCTTGCGCGCCTTGGCGATCAGGAAATCAACCGTGGCCAAGGTCTTTTCAGGCGTGGGGTTGAGGGAGACCCCGGTGAAATACTGCCCTGCGATGCCCAGGGATGGCACCCCGTCGATCTTGTAGGCATCGGCCAGCGTGCGGGCCTGAGCAGCCTTGGTCTGCAGGGCAAAGGAATTGAAGATGGCCATGAAACGCGCCTGGTCCACGCCATTTTTGGACAGGAAGGCGCCAATGCTTTCCGGCGTATCGAGTCGCTGGCCTTCCTCATGGATGGCGCGGAATACCTTGGCGTGCATGGACGGAATCAGCCCCATGGCGTCCAGTGCAAAGTACAGCTTCTGGTGGATGCCATAAGGATTGGGGCGGAAGGCCACGGGCACACGCTTGAAGGCCACATCAGCGGGCAACTTCGCCACCCACGGCTCCAGCGTCGGCTCGAAGTGGTTGCAGTGCGGGCAGCCATACCAGAAGAATTCGATGACTTCGATCTTGCCAGCGGGAGCCGACACGGGGGCGGGTTGCGCCAGCTTGATGTAATTGACGCCCTCAACCGGTGCGGAGCCCTGGGCACGGGACACGCCTGTGAAGGCTGTCGCTGCCAACGCAGCACCCAAGGTTTGAATGGAAAACTCTCGGCGGTTCATGAACGTCCTTTCGAACTGCGCCACATCTGGGGCAAGGGATTACTTCTGAACACGGACCAAAGCGGCATCGACATTGCTGGAAGCCAGTTTGGTCCGCATCTCTTCGGCCTGATCACGCTGGGCGAAGGGGCCTATGCGCACACGGAACATGTTGCGGCCATTGACCTCGCGCTCAACGATGCGGGACTCGACGCTCAACATGGCCAGCTTGGCCTTTTGCTGCTCGGCTTCAGCCTGGGTTCCGTAAGCGCCCGCCTGCACGAAGTAATTAAACGGGTCAGACCCGGAAGCGGTGGACACCGATTCGCCATTCAGGATGGCGGCCGGATTGCGCGCGCTGCTGGCTGCGGCACTGGCCGCCTTGGGCGCCGATGCCGCCTTGGCCGGCGCAGGGGGAACGACCGGCGCATCGGACACACCCGACGAGGCCTTGCCTGCCGGAGCCGAGGCCGCCGACGCCTCATCGGACACGGCTTGCGTCACCGGCTTGGGCTTGGCCGGGTTCTTGCCATACAGGGGACTGTTGGGGTCCCAGTTCTTGTTGTGCTCGGCTTCGGCTGCATCGTCCTCAGCCGTGCGCTGCGGCACCTTGTCGATGAAGGGCAATGGCACCTTGGTGATGTAGACGGCCACGCCCAGCGCCAGCGCCAGACCAATCAGCAGGCCCACGATCATGCCGAGGAAAAAGCCCCCGCGTTGGGATTTCATGTTGCAGCAGTCCTTGAGAAGGAATTACATCTTTTCCGGTGCACTCACGCCCAGGATCCCCAGACCGTTGCGCAGCACTTGTGCGGTGGCGGTCAGCAGGGCCACACGGGCACGACTGAGTTCGACATCGTCGACGAGGAAACGTTCCGCGGCGTAGTAACTGTGGAACGCACTCGCCAGGTCACGCAGGTAGAACGCCACATCATGCGGCGCCAGACCCTGTGCAGCCGCAGTGAGCATGCCAGGGAACTCGGCCAGCTTGGTCATCAGGGCCAGTTCGGTGTCGGCTGTGAGCAACGAGAGTCGGGCTTGCGGCAGCGCGCTGAGGTCCCCGCCCTTGTCTGCATATTGCGCCCGCACCGAATGGATACGGGCATGCGCGTACTGCACGTAGAACACGGGGTTCTCGTCGTTTTGCTTGAGGGCCAGATCGACGTCGAAGACGAATTCCGTGTCGGCCTTGCGGCTGATGAGGAAGAAACGGACCGCATCCTTGCTGGTCCATTCGATCAGATCGCGCAACGTGACATAGGAGCCCGCGCGCTTGGAGATCTTGACCTCTTCACCATTGCGCATGACCGTGACCATCTTGTGCAGGACGTAGTCAGGCCAGCCTTGGGGAATACCGACACCAGCAGCTTGCAGACCGGCACGCACACGGGCGATGGTGCCGTGGTGGTCCGAACCCTGGATGTTGACGCACTGAACGAAGCCGCGCTCCCACTTGGCGATGTGATAGGCCACATCGGGCACGAAGTAGGTATAGCCGCCCTCGGACTTGCGCATCACGCGGTCCTTGTCGTCACCGTAGTCGGTGGAACGCAGCCACAGCGCGCCGTCCTGCTCGAAGGTCTTGCCAGCGTCGACCAGTTTCTGGACCGTCTGCTCGACACGCCCGGAGGTGTACAGACTGGACTCGAGGTAGTAGTTGTCGAAGCGGACCTCGAAGGCCTTGAGATCCAGATCCTGCTCGTGGCGCAGATAGGCGACAGCAAACTGACGGATACCGTCGAGGTCTTCAGGGTCGCCGGAGGCCGTGAACTCGCGGTCATCAGCCTTGACCGTCTTTTTCGCCAGGAAATCGGCCGCGATGTCGGCAATGTAGTCGCCGTTGTAGGCCGACTCGGGCCAGTCGGCATCGCCGGGCTTGAGGCCCTTGATGCGGGCATGGGTCGACCAGGCCAGGGTGCTGATCTGTACACCGGCGTCGTTGTAATAGAACTCGCGGGTGACCGATTGCCCCTGGGTTTCGAACAGATTGCACAGGGCATCACCCAGCGCGCCCTGCCGACCGTGGCCCACATGCAACGGACCGGTGGGGTTGGCCGAGACGAATTCGACCAGCACCTTGCGGCCATTGGCGGGTTGCCAGCCGAACTGTTTGCCGCCCTCCAGGACATCGACCACGATGGCCTGCTTGGCCTCGGGCTTGAGTCGCAGATTGATGAAGCCGGGGCCGGCGACCTCGATGGGCAGTTGCACCCATTTCTGCACGGCAGGCTGGGCCTCCAGGGCTGCCACAAGAGCCGTGGCGAGTTCGCGAGGGTTCTTCTTGAGAGGGCGCGCCAGTTGCATGGCGGCCGTCACCGCCAGGTCACCATGGGCAGCCTGCTTGGGGGCTTCAAAGACCGGGGTGAGCGATGCGGCGGCTTCGGGCGCCACCTGACTCAGGGCTTCACCCAGGGCAGAAAGGAGTTCACGCTTGGCTTGAATCATGAACGGGATTCTACGGGGCTGGCATGCTGTGCGCAGTGTGCGCAGAATTGCACAAGTTTGAACCCGTCTTTTCGCACCACCCACCATGCCGGATGGTGAAAAGATGGGCATGAAGGATATTCACGGCATTTCATGGCGGCAATCGACATTGATCTGGATACCGGCCTGATTGGCAAGTACCGCATCCTCCAAAAGCTGGGCGAAGGTGCCACCAGCGAGGTTTTCTATTGCCGCGACGACTTCAACCTCCGTGATGTGGCGATCAAGCGAGTGCGTTCGTCTGCCTTGATCGATGCCGTCGATGGTCCGGTCTATGCCCGCTTCTTTGCTGCAGAAGCGGCGCTGGTCGGGCGGCTGGTTCACCCCAACGTCGTCCAGATCCTGGACGCGGTGCCTGACCCCGTCGCGCCCTACCTGGTGATGGAGTATGTCCCGGGGCCCACGCTGCGCCATTTCTGCCGACCGGACCACCTGCTGCCGCTGGAAGTCATCATTGAAATTGGCTTCAAGTGCGCGATGGCGCTGGGTTATGTCTACCGTCAGGGCATCATCCATCGGGACGTCAAGCCCGCCAACATCCTGACCGTGCTGGACCCCTCGGGGGGCGTGGCCGATGTGAAGCTGACCGATTTCGGCAGTGCGCTCAACCTGGGCGCGGATTCGACACAAGTGCACCAGGTGGGCTCGCTGGCCTACATGGCTCCCGAACAGCTGGACGGCCAGTTGCTGGACTGCCGCGCGGACATGTACGCCCTGGGGGCGGTGCTGTATCACCTCATTGCGGGACGACCTCCTTTCGAGGCAGGTTCTCAAGCCGCTTTGATGAACCAGATCTACAACCAACTGCCGACCGCGCTGGCCGGCATGCGCGCGGGCGTGGACAGTGCCGTGGACGAGGTCATCGGGCGGGCGCTGGCCAAGAAGCCGGAAGATCGCTATGCAACCTGGGACGCGTTTGCTCAGGCCTTGTCCGGCCTGATTGCCGAACACAAGGTGCCACGCGGCCATCTGCAGGGCGTGCTGGATTCAGAGCGCTTCAACCTGCTGCGCAGCCTCGATTTTTTCAGCAGCTTTGGCGACGTGGAACTGTGGGAAGTCGTGCACCGGGCGCGCTGGCAACGTTTCCCGTTCGGACATGCCCTGTACCGACGGGGCGAAGAGGGCAAGGACTTCCACATCATTGCCCAGGGCAGTGTGGAGGTTTACCGCGAAGGCAAGCGCGTGGCCCTGCTGGGTGCCGGCACCTCGGTGGGCGAGATGGCCTACCTCGCACCCAATCCTGAAATGCGGCGACACAGCACCGACGTGGTCGTGACCGAGCCCGTGACGACGATTTCGTTCCAGCCCGAATCGATGCAGCACCTCAGCCCGGACTGTCGCCACCTGTTTGACGAAGCGTTCATCCGGGTGCTGGTACGGCGCCTGCATGCCGCCCACGAAGCCCTGGCTCACCCCCGCCGCATTCTTTGAGCGCGGCAGAACCCCACCTGCGCGACGGGCTGTCATCCTGCGTGGCGGAATCTGCGTTAAGGTGGCTGTGAGGCGCCGTTCAGGCCTCACCCCACCCATTCTGTTGGAGATTCCATGCGTACCCTGATTGCCTCTGTTTCTCTGGCCTTGCTGGCCACCGTGGCCCACGCCGCCGACGCCTCCTGCGACGCCAAAGCCGCCGAGAAGAAGCTGGCTGGTGCCGCCAAGACCAGCTTCCTCAAGAAGTGTGAAAAGGATGCCGCCAAGAGCACTGCGGGTGCGGCATGTGCAGCCAAGGCTGTGGACAAGAATGGCAAGCCCCTGGCTGGTGCAGCCAAGGCCAGCTTCGTCAAGAAGTGCGAAAAGGATGCGGCGGCCCCTGCTGCGGCAGCGTCGAAGTAAACAGCGCTCAGGCCTTGGTACAGAGGCCAGATCAGTCAGCCGGGCACCTGCCCGGCTTTTTCATGCGCGGATCAGGGCACTTCAGCGCACCCAGACTCCGCGCGCCAGCATGACGGCCGCCAAGGGAATCAGCGCCAGCAAGTGCGCCTCGATCATCACCCAGCGCCGGACCGACTTGACCTCGGCAGGATCGGGCAGGCTGCCATCGGCATCCAGCTGCCGCCGCCAGCGCAGAAACGCCCGGGTCGGCTGGATGGACATCAAACCGACGAGCACGAACAGTGTCACCTTGATGTGCAGCAGGGGCTGATGCCAGTACCAGGCTGTGCCCTTGAAGCCCCACCAGGTGCGGGCCAGCCCGGACAGCAGCACAGCGATCGCGGCCGGCATGTAGATGAGATCGAGCTTGGCCAGTCGCCGGACCACCGCCGCGTTGAGCCACTCGGCGCGGCACAGCGCCGCTTCGCTGGTCAGAAACACCACCAGGGCCAGGATGGCCGCGATGTGCAGGTAGGCAAGCAGGGCTTCGGTCAGCATGTGCGGGCACTCCGGTTGGCATCAGCGCCAGGTCAGTCTGCCCGCCAGTATGCCGGGTCTCCGTAGACTTCCTTGATAAAGTCCAGCCAGAGTCGCAGGCGCAAGGGCTGGTGCTTGCGCTGGGCAAACACGGCATAGATGCCATTGGGCGGGGCGATGAACTCGTCGAGCACGCTGACCAGACGCCCCGCCCGGATATCGCCGGCGACCTCCCACCATGACCGCCACGCCAGCCCCAGCCCCTCCAGGCACCAGGCGTGCAGAACCTGCCCATCCGAACAATCGAGCTTGGCCGAGGGCCGCACATAGGCAGGCTCACCATCAAGCAAAAAAGCCCAACCGCGGGTCTGACTGGCTTCCGAGCTCAGCGTCAGGCATTCGTGGCGGGCAATATCGGACGGGTGAAGGGGCGTGCCACATCGGGCCAGGTAAACCGGGCTGGCGACGCACAAGCGGCGGTTATCGGCCAGTCGAACACTGACCAGGCTGGAGTCCGGCAGGTTGCCGACCCGGATGGCGCAATCGAAACCCTCGTTCACCAGATCGACCAGGCGGTCTGACAAATTGAGGCTCATGGACACCTCCGGGTGCCGGCTCAGGAACTTCGGGACCAAGGGGGCCACGTGCCGCCGGCCAAAGCCGGCCGGTGCGGTGATACGCAGGTGTCCGCTCGCCTTGACGCCCCCTGCGCTGACACTCGCCTCGGCATTGGCCAGATCGGCCAGCAAACGCTGCGCATCCTCCAGAAACGCGCTACCCTCATGGGTGAGGCTGATGCGCCGGGTGGTGCGCACCAGCAACTTGACACCCAGCCGCTCCTCCAATGCGTCGATGCGCCGACCGATCACGGCCGGGGCGACCCCTTCTGCATTGGCTGCGGCCGTGAGGCTGCCTCGCTGCGCCACCGCGACAAAGGTTTCCAGTTGCTTGAGTCGGTCCACCTGCTGCCCTCACTTTTGCGTAGAAGTCACAAATCCATGACTTTTTGCATTGGTAATACACAGATAAGTATCGAATAAACTCTCGCTCCATAGAAGTCGGACATCCGCCATGCGCCTCCTGGCGTGGCTCGCGGGTTGCCCTGACCACCCTGATTCCCCCTTATTTCTGACGAGGTTTTCATGACCGCACGTACCACCGTTCACAGCCTGCAAGTGGCCACCGAGCTGTACCGTTTCATCGAAGACAAGGTGCTGCCCGGCACCGGTGTCGACAGCGCCAAGTTCTGGGCTGGCTTCGACCAGATCGTCAACGACCTGGCTCCCAAGAACGCCGCCCTGCTGGCTGAGCGTGACCGCATCCAGACCGCCATGGACGCCTGGCACACCGCCAACCCTGGCCCGATCAAGGACATGGCCGCGTACAAGGCCCAGCTGGAAAAGATTGGCTACATGGCGCCCGTTCCCGCTGACGTGAAGGCCACCACGGCCAATGTGGATGCCGAACTGGCCCTGCAAGCCGGCCCGCAGCTGGTGGTGCCCATTCTGAACGCCCGCTACGCCCTGAACGCCGCCAACGCCCGTTGGGGCAGCCTGTACGACGCGCTGTACGGCACGGACGCCATCTCTGAAGCCGACGGCGCCGACAAGGGCACCGGCTACAACCCGGTGCGCGGCGCCAAGGTGATCGCCTGGGCCCGCAACTTCCTGGATCAGGCTGCGCCGCTGGAAGGTGCTTCGCACAAGGATTCCGCCGGCTACAGCATCATTGGCGGCAAGCTGGTTGTCGCCCTGACGAACGGCCAGACCACCGGCCTGCAGAACCCCGCTCAGCTGGTGGGCTACCAAGGTGATGCCGCTGCGCCCAAGAGCGTGCTGCTGGTCAACCATGGCATGCACATCGACATCCAGATCGACCGCAGCACCAACATCGGCAAGACCGATGCGGCTGGCGTGTCCGACCTGATCCTCGAAGCTGCCGTGTCCACCATCCTGGACCTGGAAGACTCCGTGGCCGCCGTGGATGCCGAAGACAAGGTGCTGGGCTACAGCAACTGGCTGGGCATCCAGAAGGGCACCCTGGCTGAAGAAGTGGCCAAGGGCGGCAAGACCTTCACCCGCACGCTCAATGGCGACCGCCAATACAAGGGCCCCAACGGCGAAGACGTGAAGCTGCACGGCCGTTCGCTGATGTTCGTGCGTAACGTGGGTCACCTGATGACCAACCCCGCCATCCTGTGGGGCGCCGAGGGCAAGGAAATCCCCGAAGGCATCATGGATGCCATGATCACGACGACCATCGCCCTGCACGACCTGCAAGGCCACGGTCAGATCAACGGCCAGCCCATCCGCAACTCGCGCACCGGTTCGGTCTACATCGTGAAGCCCAAGATGCACGGCCCCACCGAAGTGGCGTTCGCCGCCGAACTGTTCGGTCGCGTCGAACAGGTCCTGGGCCTGCCTGACAGCACCGTCAAGCTGGGCATCATGGACGAAGAGCGCCGCACCTCGGTGAACCTGAAGGCCTGTATCGCCGCTGCTTCGAGCCGCGTGGCCTTCATCAACACCGGCTTCCTGGACCGCACTGGCGATGAAATGCACACCGCCATGCTGGCCGGCCCGATGATGCGCAAGGGCGACATCAAGAACAGCGCCTGGATTGCCGCTTACGAGCGCCGCAACGTGCTGATCGGTCTGCAATGTGGCCTGCGTGGTCGCGCCCAGATCGGCAAGGGCATGTGGGCCATGCCCGACCTGATGGCCGGCATGCTGGAACAAAAGATTGCCCACCCGAAGGCTGGCGCCAACACCGCCTGGACGCCGTCCCCGACCGCTGCCACGCTGCACGCCACGCACTACCATCAGGTGAATGTGGCCGCCATCCAGGCTGACATCGAGAAGAACGGTGAAGATCCGCAATCGCTGCTGGACAAGCTGCTGACCATCCCTGTGGTGGAAGCCGCCAACTGGTCTGAGGCCGACAAGCAGCAAGAGCTGGACAACAACATCCAGGGCATCCTGGGTTATGTGGTGCGCTGGATCGACCAGGGCGTAGGCTGCTCGAAGGTGCCCGACATCCACAACATCGGCCTGATGGAAGACCGCGCCACGCTGCGCATCTCCAGCCAGCACGTGGCCAACTGGCTGCACCATGGCGTGGTGACCGAAGCGCAAGTGCGTGAAACCTTCGCCCGCATGGCTGCGGTGGTGGACCAGCAAAATGCGGGCGACAAGCTGTACAAGTCGCTGGTGGCCAACCCGAACGGTTGCGCCTTCCAGGCCGCGCTGGATCTGGTGTTCAAGGGCAAGGAACAGCCTTCCGGCTACACCGAACCCCTGCTGCACGCATGGCGTCAGAAGGAAAAGGCCCTGGCCTGATCACCTTCTCCCATTCATGAAAGGGCTCCTTCGGGGGCCCTTTTTCATGGGGTTGATGCAGCACCCCAATTGATCTGTGCAGCCAGCACATTTATCATCTCGTCTTTGAAGTTCGACCCCGTGCCAGCCACCACACCACCCCTGCCGCCCCGACCCGATGCCGCCAGTGCCGAAGGCGAGGCTTTGGTGCGTGCTTTGCAGGCGGTGCTGCTGCCGCTGGCAAGACTGGCGGTGGCGCAAGGCCTGCGGTTCGCCTCGGCCGAGGACCTGCTCAAGGAGGCCTTCATCCAGGCAGCAACCGAAGCCCTGTTGAAGGACCACCCAGAGTTGTTGCCCCACCGCCTGGTCAGCCGCATCAGCACCATCACCGGCATCAACCGCCGTGAAGTCACCCGGCTGACCAAACCGCAAGAGGCTGTCGCGCCGCCCAAACCGTCGCTGACCACCGAGATCTTCACCCGTTGGCTGACGAGCCCGCTGTTCCGCGTCGGCGACGACGTGCTGGCCTTTCTGCCCCGGCAGGGCCCCTCGCCCAGCTTCGAGAGCCTGGCAAGGTCTGTCACCCAGGATGTGCACCCTCGCAGCCTGCTGGATGAGCTGTGCCGACTGGGGTTGGTGCGCTGGGATGAACAACTCGATCGCGTCCACCTGGAGCGGCAGGCCTTTGTGCCCAGAGGCGACATGCAAGGCATGCTGGCCTTTCTGGGCGCCAACGTGGGTGATCACCTCCATGCCGCCGTCGCCAACGTGCTGGCCAAAGATGATCCGCCCCATTTCGAGCAGGCCGTGTTCTCTGACGATCTGTCGGTGCAGGCCATGGAATCGATCAAGGACTTGGTTCGCCGCCATTGGCATGAGCTGTTGAACACCTCCATTCCGCTGATGGAAAAGCTGATCGAGGAAGACCGCATCGCAGGCCGCCTGCAGGACCAGCGCGTCCGCATCGGTTTGTTCAGCTACAGCGAGACGGTCCCCACCGCCCCCACATCGACCAAGCAGGACAACTGATCCTGCAGGAGCCCCCGCGCATGAAGCCCACATTCATCCATCTGTTCAAAGCCCGCATCGCCTGGCTGGTGATTGCCGGGCTGATGGCCACACTGGCTGCCTGTGGCGGCGGCACCTCGGTGGCCGGTGATCCGGGCAGTGGTGGGACCGGTTCATATTCCAGCGGCGCGGTCAGCGGCTTTGGCTCGGTGATCCTCAACAACACCCGGTTTGCCGACAGCGCCGCCACCGTCGAGAACGAGGACGGTGAGACCGTCGATGCGGACAAGGGCGCCCTGAGCACATCCAGCCTGCAGATGGGCATGATCGTCGAAGTGGAAGGCGGGACAGTCACAGCCGCCACGGTATCGGGCGGACTGGCCACCAGCACAGCCGAGGTCATCCGCATCACCAACCAGTTGCTGGGCCCGGTTGACGATTTCAGTTCATCCAGCCTGGGCATGCTGGGCCAGCACATCGATGTCAATGCAGCCACGGTGCTCGAAGGTGTCTCATCTCTGGCAGAGGCCAACAGCAGCAACTGCGCCTACGCTGAGGTCTATGCCTACTTCAACAGCGCGACGCTCCGCTACGCCGCCAGCCGCATCGCATGTCTGAGCGGCCAGCCGCGGACCTACCGCCTCTTTGGCCCCGTCAGTAGCCTCGACACCAGCGCCAGCACCTTCTCGGTCAATGGCCTGACGGTGAGCTACGCCGGGTTGACCGCGCCATCCGGCCTGGCCAACGGGGCGACCGTGCGCATTCGCCTGGCCAATACATGGACATCCGGCACGGCAGCCGCCACCCGACTGGCTGTCAGAACCAAGACTGTGCAATCGACCCAGAGTGCCACCGTCGAAGGACTGATCACCCATTACACGAGCAAGTTCAGTTTCACCGTCAATGGCGTGCCTGTCGTGGCCACATCCAGCACCGAGTTTGAAACCGAAGCCTTGGGCAACGGCTCACGTGTCAAGGTGGAAGGCAAGCTGAGCAATGGTCAACTGCTGGCGCAATCCGTGGAAGAAATCTCGGACAGCGACCTGGAAGATGAAAGCCAGGAAGCCATCGGGACAATCAGCAACCTCAATACGAGTGCACAGACCTTCACCCTGACCACCAGCGGCGGCCGCAGTTTCTCGGTTGATTACACTGGGGTGTCCGATGCGCCAACACTCACAGACGGCGCCATGGTCGAGGTCGAGGGCAAGCTGGCCAGCGACGGCACGACCATCACGGCGACCGAGTTGGAACTGGGTAGCGACTGAGAATAGGAATGCATGGCCGTCATCTATCTGGAAGAGCCACGCGTCAAGCGTGAACCGCCCCGTGGGCTCACCCCATGGGCACTGGGTTTTCGCCCTTTTTACCTGCTCGCTGCCCTGCTGGCCGTGCTCGCCGTACCGACCTGGGTGGCAGCCTTGCTGACTGGCGCAGCCAAACCCACGGTGCTGTGGCATGCCCACGAGATGGTCTTTGGCTTTGCGGCCGCGGTCATCACCGGCTTTCTCTTTACCGCCGTGAAGAACTGGACCGGGCGCCCAACGCCCACTGGCAAGCCACTCGCCGCCCTCGCCCTGCTGTGGGTGCTCGGGCGCATCGCCACCTGGGTTGCGCTCAATGAGTCGACACCGAGCGGCGTGGCCACCTGGGCCGCGCTGATCGATGTGGCCTTTCTGCCTTGTGTTGCCCTGATCCTGGGGCGCATCCTCTGGTTGGCCCGCAGCCAGCGCAACTACTTTGTCGTGGTGCTGCTGCTTGCACTGTCAGGCTGCAACATCGCCTTCCACGGACGGCTGCTGGGATGGCCCTTCTCACCCGACGCCGTGCCGCTGATCCCGCTGCACCTGGCCATCGCCCTGATCACCATGCTAGAGACGGTGATTGCCGGCCGCATCGTGCCGGGCTTCACCGCCAATGCATTGAAAACCGTCAAGCCCTGGCAGCATCCGTGGCTGAACTGGGCCGCCATTGGCACCACCGCCCTGGCCTTGCTGGCGTGGGCGGCTGACCTGACCTGGCGCATCGGAGAGCACGGCCCCCTGGTGCTCACGGTGCTGGCCGGCACCGCAGCCGTGCTGCAAACTGCCCGCTGTGCCGGGTGGCAACCACAGGCCACACTCCGCACCCCGCTGCTGTGGATCCTGCATGTATCGCATGGCTGGATCATCATTGCCATGGTGCTGATGGCCTGCCGCCTGCAGGCGGCGGCCCTGCATGTGCTCACCGTGGGGGCGATGGCAGGCCTGATCCTGGGCATGATCACCCGTACCGCACTGGGACACACCGGGCGCCTGCTGCTTGCCGGCCCGTTCGAGACCTGGGCGTACCGCCTGCTGGTGCTGGCAGTGCTGGCCCGCGCTGTGGCCGCACTCATTCCGGCCGGCATCCCGCCGTGGACCTGGGCCGATGCCCTCACTGCCCCTGCGCTGGTGGTAGCCGCTGCAGCATGGAGCCTGGCCTTCGGCCTGTACTTGTGGAAATACGTGCCTATCCTGCTGCGTCCGCGCCCGGATGGACGGGACGGCTGACCCCGCTCAGCGATAGGTCAGCAAAGACGGCTCGACCGATTCGAGGTGGGCATGCTCGTTGATCGACACCAGATGCAGACCATCCCGGCCTGTCACGATCTTGGTGACCCCTGCGTTGGCGAGGGTCCAATTGATTGTGAAGGCCTGGCTGTCATTGAGGCCCAGCATGTGGGCGCAGATGACGCTGATCGTGCCCCCTGAGGTGAACACCAGGGTGTCGCCCTTGGGGGGCGTCTGAACGACCAGATCCTGCAAGGCCGTGACGCAACGCAACTTGAAGACGGACCAGGGTTCCGCGTACTCATCGTCGTGGTTGCCACCCACCCAGCGCGAAACCGCATCCTGAAAGAACTTCTGGAAGCCTCGCCGAGGGTCGCCGGAGGCGGCCATGTCCGACATCATCGTCGCCTTGTCAGCGTAGCGCGGCTCGGCCACCTCGATCACGTTCTCGTGGTCGAACTCGTTGACGCCCGGGTGTATCACTGGCGGCATGGCCAGCCCCAGTGCCTGCAGGGCACCCGCAGCGGTTTCCTGGTGGCGACGCATGGTGCCGCTGACCACCTGAACCGGCTTCACGCCGCGGCGCTTGAGGGCCTCGCCCAGCACCAGCGCCTGCTGGTGCCCCACGGGTGACAGCTGGTCGTAGTTCTGACTGCCAAACGAGGCCTGGCCATGGCGAAGCAGGTAGATGGCTCCCATGCGTCAACCTGCTCAGCGTGCGCCGTACTTGGCGAGCTCCAGGCGGGCGATCATGCCCTTGTGGACTTCATCGGGCCCATCGGCCAGACGCAGGCTGCGGCCCTGGTTGAAGAAGGCCGTCAGCATGGTGTCACGCGACACCCCCATGCCACCGTGGATCTGGATGGCGAAGTCGACGACGTTTTGCAGCATGCTGGGTGCCACCACCTTGATGGCCGACACATCGGTCAGTGCCGAGTGCACGCCCAGGGTGTCGATCTTCCACGCAGCTTGCAGCGTCAGCAGACGTGCCTGATCGATGGCCACGCGGGCTTCGGCGATGCGTTCGCGGTTGCCACCGAGGTCGACCAATGGCTTGCGGAAAGCCGTGCGGGCCAGGCCGCGCTTGATGGCGAGTTCCAGCGCCTTTTCTGCTGCGCCGATGCAGCGCATGCAATGGTGAATGCGCCCTGGGCCCAGGCGGCCCTGAGCGATCTCGAAGCCGCGACCGGGGCCGCTGATGAAGTTGCCGATGGGCACGCGCACATTGTTGAAGTGCACCTCGCCATGGCCATGGGGCTCATCCCATTCGCCGAACACGGGCACCATGCGCTTGATCTCGACCCCCGGGGTGTCCATCGGCACCAGCACCATCGAGTGCTGGTGGTGGCGGTCCTTGCTGGCATCGGGTGTCAGGGCCATGAAGATGCCGATCTTGCAGCGCGGATCACCCACACCGGACGACCACCACTTCTTGCCATTGAGCACGATCTCGTCGCCATCGATGACGGCGGTGGCCGACATGTTGGTGGCGTCCGACGACGCCACTTCAGGCTCTGTCATGAAAAACACGGAACGGATTTCACCTGCCAGCAAGGGCTTGAGCCATTGCTCTTTCTGGGCATCATTGCCGTACTTCCACAGCACTTCCATGTTGCCGGAGTCAGGCGCGTTGCAGTTGAAGATCTCCGGGGCCATCATGCTGCGACCGGTTTCTTCTGCACTGAAGGCGTAGTCCAGCACGCTCAGGCCAGCGCCCAGCTTGGGATCGGGCAGGAACAGGTTCCACAGGCCTTCTGCCTTGGCCTTGGCTTTCAGTTCTTCGACGCGCGGAGGGATGACCCACTTTGTCCAGTCTCCGCCGTGGTTCTCGGCCAGGATGCCTTCCCAGTGCTCTGTCTCGACCGGTTCGATGTGGGTCTTGATGAATGCACGCACGCGGTCGGCGGTTTCTTTCGCTTTCGGGCTGGGCTGGAAGTCCATGTATGAGTCTCCTCGGTAGATGAGTGCATCCTACGCAAGCCTGGATCCTGCATCAAATGATGGTTTTTCATCAAACTCCATTCATTTCATGCATGTGTTGCACTGCCAGAACAGGCACATTTTCCGGGCCGGTCACACACAGGACACGTGGCACACGCCATAATGCTGCATTCCGTTTTTCGGAGTCATTGGAGCGATCACCTTGGACAGTCACCCGCGGTGACCGCCCTCTCCAGCCACCCTAGGCAAAGGGCCTGAACCAACAGGTCCCGTCCGGGTCAGACAGCGCGTGGAGCAGGGCGGTAACCAAACCTTCATCACCCTTGTTCCGCGTCTGCGGCGACCTGCCAACTGTGGCCTGTCGCCCGACGTTATCGAGTCATTGCGCTGGAGTCATTTGCATGCTCAACGTCTTCACGCTGGCCAACGGCCGGCTCTTCCAGGAAGAAATCGATCGCCTGGAAGACCTCACCCCTGTCAGCCCGATCTGGGTCGACATGGAAGACCCCACACCCGAAGAGAAGGGCTGGATCGCCCAGCACTACGGCCTGATCATTCCCCAGGACGTCATCGACGATGACCTGGAAGAGTCCGCGCGCTTCTATGAGGAAGACGGAGCTGTCCACATCCGCTCCGACTTCCTGATCGATGACGACGAGACCCCGCGCAACGTGCGCGTCGCCTTCATCCTGCACAACAACGTGCTGTTTTCGATCCACAAGGAAGATCTGCCGGTGTTCCGCCTGCTGCGCATGCGGGCCCGCCGCATTCCTGCACTGATTGAAGACGCCAAGGACGTGCTGCTCAAGCTGTATGACGCGGATGCCGAGTATTCAGCCGACACGCTCGAGGGGATCTACGATGACCTCGAACGGGTCAGCAACCGTGTGCTGAAGTCCGAGGTGAACGACAGCGATGCGGCTGAAGCCCTGGCTGCCATTGCCCGCCAGGAAGACTTGAACGGCCGCATCCGGCGCAACGTGATGGACACCCGTCGCGCGGTCAGCTTCATGATGCGTGCACGCATGCTCAACACGGAGCAGTTCGAGGAAGCGCGCCAGATCTTGCGTGACATCGACTCACTGGACAGCCACACGGCTTTTCTGTTCGACAAGATCAACTTCCTGATGGATGCCACGGTCGGTTTCATCAACATCAACCAGAACAAGATCATCAAGATCTTCTCGGTGGCCTCGGTGGCCCTGCTGCCGCCCACGCTGATCGCCAGCATCTACGGCATGAACTTCCAGTTCATGCCCGAGTTGCAGTGGCGCGGTGGTTACCCGCTGGCACTGGGCCTGATGGTGCTGTCCATCGTCACGCCCTTCTGGTACTTCCGTCGCAAGGGCTGGCTCAACTGAGCTGAATCCCCATGCAGTTGTCAGCCGCACTGTGGCGCGTGATTGCCGGCACCACACTGGTGGTGCTGTCCTTCAGTCTGCTCAACCCGGTCATGGCCGTGCGGCTCGAGCACATGGGAACCAGCGCCACGGCCATCGGCTTCTTTGCCATGCTGCCGTATCTGAGCGTGGCGCTGCTGGTGCCCTTTGCCCCCCGACTCTTCAAGCGGGTCGGCGTAGGTCACGCCTACCGCATTGGCCTGGCCATGGAGCTGGTGGCCTGCCTGGGCTACCTCTTCACCGCGTCCTATGAGCTGTGGTGTGTCCTGGCCCTGTCTGCCGGCATCGGGTCTGCTGCTGCATGGAATGCCACCGAGGCCCTGATTGCCCACAACGTGCCCGCCACACACCGCGGTCGACTGACAGGCCTGTATCAGACCGCACTCGGTGCCGCCATGGCGGTGGGGCCGCTGCTGCCAGGCCTGGTCGGGCTCGGGCCACAGGGGGCGAACGTTCTCGCGGCCATGGGTCTGGTCGTGGGCCTGATGCTGTCGGTCGGCACGGACATCACCAAGCTGAGAGCCTCACGAGAGGACGCACCGCACATGAGCCTGTGGTCAGCATGGCGTGCCCACCCGGTCCTGGCCTGGGCGGCGCTGACTGGGGGCGTGTTTGAAGTGGGCCTGACATCGGTGACCACGGCTTATGGCTCGGAAACCGGCCTGAGCCTGGCCCAAGCCACCTCGATTGCCGGGGCACTGGGCATGGGCAGCTTTCTGCTGCAGTACCCAGCGGGCTGGCTGGCTGACCACATGAGCACCACGAAACTGTTTGCCGGCGCCGGGGTCATCTTGCTGCTGTCAGCTGTCGGTTTTGCCCTGTCACCGCACTGGCCTTCACTGATGTGGGCCAGCGCCACCTGCTGGGGCGCGGTCGGCGGCGCACTCTACACCCTCAGCATGATCCGCGTTGCCCACGACTTCTCGAACAGCTCGGCCGTGGCGGGCACCGCGGCCATGATTGCCTGCTACACCCTGGGCGGATCGGTCGGGCCCCTCATCAGCGGGGTCGTGCTGGACCACTGGGGGCTGTCAGGCCAGGCAGGCTGGCTGGGCGTCCTGGCAGCCTCCCTGCTGCTGGCCCTGTTCCATATGCGTCAGGGTCAGATCTCCCAGACCCAGGGCTGAGGCGGCCCAACCCGGCTGACCTGCTCGTCGTGCAGCAGGGTGGCGATGGCCTGCTGCAGGCGCAGCGCCCCGACAGGCTTGTGCAGCAGCAACACCCCGCCATCCATGGCTTCACGCAAGCGCTCCACCGCAGTGTCCCCTGTGATGATCAGGGCAGGTACCTGGCGACCAAGCCGCGCCCTCAGGGTCTCGATGGCTTCTCGCCCGGTGCGGTGCTGGCGCAAGCGGTAGTCGGCCACGATCACATCCGGTGCGAAGCGGTCCACGGCCGCCAGAGCAGTGTCTTCACAAGGCACGGTCACGCAGGGGCAGCCCCAGGCGGCCAGCAGATCGGCCATGGCCGTGCGCACGCTCTCATCGTCATCGATCAGCAAGACACGACATGGGGATAGCTGCGGCACGAGCTCGGCCGCCAGCTTGGGCGAGGTGGTGGGTTCCAGTACACGGCCGTCCCACAGGTGCAAAGCCAGCCTGAAGACCGAACCTCGCCCAGGCACGGACGACAGGCGAATGCGCGCGCCCATGGCACGCACCAGCCCCGCCACAATGGCCAGCCCCAGGCCGAGCCCTTTGCGGCGATCGCGCTCCGGGTTGGCCAACTGGTGAAACTCCTGGAAGATCACCTCGTGCTGATCCGGGGCAATGCCCACCCCGGTGTCCCACACTTGCAACTCGGCCCCCGTGCCACGGCGCCGGCAGGCCAGCAGCACCCCACCCCGCTCGGTGTAGCGAATCGCATTGGTGACGAGGTTGCGCAAGACCAGCTCCAGCAACTGCGGGTCGGCGTGGAGCGTGAGGTCGCTGTCACGCAACCGGAAGGCCAAGCCGCGCTGATTGGCCTGGGGTGCGAACTCGCGCTCCATGCGCAGCAACAGGGACTGGATGGCCACCGGCCGCGCCCTCGATGTCACGACGCCCGCATCCACTTTCGAAAAATCGAGCATGGTGTTGAGCATGTCGCTGGCCGCATCGGATGAGGCCTGCACATGGGCCAGCAGTTGCTGCTGACGCGAGGCCAGTGGCGTTTCAGCCAGGGCCTGCAGGAACAGCCCCAGCGCATGCAAGGGCTGGCGCAGATCATGGCTGGCCGCAGCAAGGAACTTCGACTTGGCGCGGTTGGCCTGCTCGGCCTCGCCGCGCGCGGCTTCTGCTGCAGAGCGGGCGTCCTGGGCTCTTGCGGTCTGGTCTTGCAGCCGCTGGACCAGTTCGGCGTTTTCAAAGCGCAACGCGATGGATCGCAAAGTGGTGCGGGCTGCGTGATACGAGGCGCTGAGCATCACCACCAAGTAGGTGAGCGTGGCCAGCCCAAAGCCCATGTTGAGGACCCCGCCTGCCGGCAGCAAGACAAAGATGGATGGCAGAACGAAGGTCAGCCAGAACGCCACCGACACGGGCCACGACGCCGAGAACAGCGCCAGCCCGCCCGAGTTGACGCCGGCCGTGATGGCCATGATGAGCAGGATGGTTTCGGGTGTGTCCGGCCGCATGTAATGCCAGCACAAACCGCCCCAGCACGCCCCCAGCAGCAGCACGAGCCAACGCACCTGACGGGCATAGGCCTGCACTGTGCACAGATCCGTATGCGAGGGCAGCCAGTAGCGAGCCCCCATGCCGCCCAGCCCGACCAGCACTGTGCCCAAGGCCCACAGCAAGATGGAGTCGTCCGCAAACAACTGCCAGTACACCGCCCCCATCAACAAGGCAGCCAGACTGGACCCACCAAAGGCCAGCACCAGATTGCGGCTGAGCAACTCCATCTGGGCCGACAGTGTTCTGGGCGGGTCAAACTGCCAGGCCCGGGCCCACACACGCGCCAGCCCGGCCGTCATGGCGACAACCAACCCCGAGCCAGTGCGGCCTCATACGCTTGTTGTCGGCTGCGGGCCTCGAGTGTGTCCGTCAGCCAGGACACTTCGGCGCGCACATCGTTTTCGCTCAGCCCGACCTGGCGGGCAATCGCCTTGTTGGGCACGCCCTTGCCCAGCAACTGGAGGATGTCACGCTGACGCGCGGTCGGGATGGCCTGCGCCGAGGCATCAGGCTCACCAGCGAGGTACACCTGGGGTGGGGGTGCGGTGCCGTATGTCTGCATGGGGAAACAGCGCCCCCCCGCCAGACAGGCCTCGAAGGTCGACACGATCTGAGCACCTTCGGCCGACTTGCACAGATAGGCCGCGGCACCCGCCTCGCGGGCCTGCACCCAGTGTTCGGTGTCTTCGCCCGATGACACCACCACAACCGGAACAGGTTGAGCACAACGTTCCAGCAGGGCGCTCAGCATGGACAAGCCATTGGCATCGGGCAGGTTCACGTCCAGCACGATGAGATCAGGACGCCGCTCGCCGATGCGGCCGAGGGCCTCGGTGATGGAGGCTGCCTCCATGACGGCCACATCAGGCCAGGCGCGCCGCAACACCACCACCAGCCCTGCGCGGAACAAGGCGTGATCGTCAATCAGCAGCACACATGAACAAGGCGAGGGAGACATGGATCAACCTTGGTTTAACAGGTCGCCAGTATGTCTGCTCCTCGCCTTGGAGGGGGGCCGGAAAGCTCCGGAATCACCCCAATTCACCCATAAGGGTGTGGGCTCAGCCCTTCTTGCGTCGCGCCTTCACGGCATCGGACAAGATCTTCATCACCGAGGACGAATCGTCCCAGCCGATGCAGGCATCGGTGATGGACTGACCGTAGGCCAGCTTGTGCGGATCATCCTTGCCGGGGGTGAACTTCTGCGCACCCGCGCACAGATTGCTTTCGACCATCACGCCGAAGACACGCTTCGAGCCACCGCTGATCTGGGCCGCGATGTTCTCAGCCACATTGATCTGGCGCTCATGCTGCTTGGAGCTGTTGGCATGTGAGCAATCGACCATCAGGGACGGCGTCAGCTTGGCAGCTTCCAGGTCCTTGCAGGCAGCGTCGACGAACGAGGCTTCGTAGTTCGGGGCCTTGCCACCACGCAGGATGACGTGGCAGTCCGGATTGCCAGCCGTGTGCACGATGGCGACCTGGCCATTCTTGTGCACCGACAGGAAATGGTGAGGGCGGGCTGCAGCCTGAATCGCATCGGTGGCGATCTTGATGTTGCCGTCGGTGCCATTCTTGAAGCCGATCGGTGCGCTGATGCCGGAGGCCAGCTCGCGGTGCACCTGGCTTTCTGTCGTGCGGGCGCCAATGGCTCCCCAGCTGATCAGGTCGGCGATGTACTGAGGCGACACCACATCCAGGAACTCGCTGGCCGCAGGCATGCCCATGCGGTTGATTTCGAGCAGCAACTGGCGGGCCATGCGCAGGCCTTCGTCGATCTTGAAGCTCTCGTCCAGATACGGGTCGTTGATCAGGCCCTTCCAGCCCACAGTGGTGCGCGGCTTTTCGAAGTACACGCGCATCACGATTTCCAGCGTGTCCTTATAGCGCTCGCGCTCGGCCAGCAAGCGGCGGGCGTATTCCACGGCCGCAGCGGGGTCGTGGATCGAGCAGGGGCCGATGATCACCAGCAGGCGGTCATCCTTGCCCTGCATGATCTGACGGATTGCCCTGCGGGTATCGGCCACCAGGTGTTCCACAGCCGTGCCACGGATGGGGAAGAAACGAATCAGGTGTTCCGGCGGCGGCAGCGGGGTCACGCCACGGATGCGGGCGTTATCGGTCTCGGAGGTTCGGTCGACCGGGGGTTCCCAGCCGGTGGGTGCGCTGGATTTGGCGTTCATGGCGTCCTTTCCTGGTGCAAATGCCGCGTGTGTTCGAAACGTGTGAGGTCGAAAAAAAAACCGCCGGGGTGTCCGGCGGTTTTCAGGATCTGTGTGTGGCCGGCCTATGCGTCTGCCACTCCTGCGCCGGATTGAGGCGGGAGTTCAAAGTGGTAGAAGAAATAGGTGCGAGACACGATCATGGACCCTAATGTAGCACGGTCAGGCGAAGCCGTCACGTCAGTTGGGGGAAGGAGAATTCCGGGCCCCGTGCGATGCTGTCAGGCCAGCGCTGCATCACGGCCTTGTGGCGCGTGTAGAAACGCACGCCTTCAGGGCCGTAGGCATGGTGGTCGCCAAACAGGCTGCGCTTCCAGCCACCGAAGCTGTTGAAGGCCATCGGCACGGGCAGGGGCACGTTCACGCCGACCATGCCGACCTGGATGTGACGCACGAACTCGCGGGCGATGCCGCCGTCGCGGGTGTAGACGGCCACGCCGTTGCCGTATTCGTGGTCATTGATGAGCTTCACGGCGGCAGCGATGTCGGGCACGCGCAGCACGCACAGCACCGGGCCAAAGATTTCTTCGCGGTACACGGTCATCTCGGGGGTGACCTTGTCCAGCAGGGTGCCGCCAACAAAGAAGCCGTCTTCATAACCCGGGATCTTGCAGCCACGACCATCCACGATCGACACGGCACCTTCTTCGATGCCGGCACCGATCAGGCGCTCGATGCGCTGTTGTGCCTCGCGGGTGATGACGGGGCCCATTTCGGCACCGTCGGCGTTGCCTTCGCCGACCTTCAGCGATTTGACACGCTCGGCCAGTTGCGCGACCAGCTTGTCGCCCACATCGCCCACAGCCACGGCCACCGAGATGGCCATGCAGCGCTCACCGGCCGAGCCGTAGGCCGCGCCCATCAGGGCATCAACCGCCTGGTTCAGATCGGCATCGGGCATGACCACCATGTGGTTCTTTGCGCCACCCAGGGCCTGCACGCGCTTGCCATGGCGGCAGCCTTCGCCGTAGATGTATTCGGCCACGGGCGTCGAGCCGACAAAGCTGACAGCCTGGATGGCCGGGTGCGCCAGGATGGCATCCACCACGCTCTTGTCGCCTTGCACGACGTTGAAGGCGCCATCGGGCAGACCGGCTTCCTTGAGCAACTCGGCAATCAGCAAGGCCGGAGAGGGGTCACGCTCGGAGGGCTTGAGCACGAAGGTGTTGCCGCAGGCCAGTGCGATGGGGAACATCCACATGGGCACCATGGCCGGGAAGTTGAACGGCGTGATGCCGGCCACCACACCCAGCGGCTGGCGCATCGACCAGGCGTCGATACCGCGAGCCACCTGGTCGGTGTACTCGCCCTTGAGCAGTTGAGGGATACCGGTAGCGAACTCGATCACCTCGATGGCACGGGCCACTTCACCCAGCGCATCGGGGAAGGTCTTGCCGTGTTCCTTGACGATCAGCGCAGCGATGTCCTTGCTGCGTTGCTGCGCCAGCACGAGGAAGCGCTGCATGACACGGGCACGGGCCAAAGCCGGCTGTGCGGCCCAGGCTGGAAAAGCGGCTGCGGCGGCAGCCACGGCCTGGTCCAGCTCGGCGACGGAGCCAAGGTCGACCTGACCCTGGACGGCGCCCTTGGCCGGGTTGAAGATGGGCGCCTGACGACCCGAGGTCGAAGGCACCACCTGGCCGTTGATGTAATGGTGAACTTGGTAGGTAGCGGTCATGTTGGGGTCCAACGCAAAAGATCAGATCAGGACTTGGGCGAAGCCGGCACGGCGCGGATGGCGGCACGCAGGACATCCACCATCTTGGCAATTTCGTCAGGGGTTGAAATGAACGGAGGGCCCATGGCGATGGTGTCGGCACTGAAGCGCAGCAGCACCCCGTTTTGCATAGCGTGCTCGAACACCTGCATGGCGCGCCAGCCGGGTTGACCCGGACAGGGTTCCAGATCCACCGCGGCAGCCAGGCCGATATTGCGGATGTCGGTGACACCCGGCTCGCCCTTGAGGCTGTGGATGGCTTCTTCCAGCACCGGGGCAAGCTCGCCGGCACGCTGGATCAGGCCATCGCTGTGCATCACGTCGAGCACGGCATGCGCCACTCCGGTGGCCATGGGATGGCCCGAATAGGTGTACCCGTGCAGGAATTCGATGGCGTAATCAGGTGCCTGGATACCCATGAAGGTGTCATAGATGCTGTCCTTGGCGATGACCCCGCCCATCGGCACGGTGCCGTTGGTGATGGCCTTGGCGAAGGTGATCAGGTCAGGCGTGACGCCGAAGTAATCGGCACCAAAGGTGGTGCCCATGCGGCCGAAACCGGTGATCACTTCGTCAAAGATCAGCAAGATGCCGTGCTTGGTACAAATATCGCGCAGGCGCTGCAGGTAGCCCACAGGCGGCACCACCACACCGGTCGAGCCCTGCATGGGTTCGACGATCACCGCAGCGATGGTCGAGGCGTCGTGCAGGCCGACCAGACGCTCCAGCTCGTCAGCCAGGTGCGTGCCCCATTGGGGCTGCCCGCGGGTGAAAGCCATTTCTTTCGGGTTCCAGGTGTGCGGCAGGTGGTCGACACCCGGCAGCATGGCGGTGCCGAACATCTTGCGGTTGGCCACCAGGCCACCAGCAGAGACGCCACCGAAACCAACACCGTGGTAGCCGCGCTCGCGGCCGATGATGCGGAAGCGACCACCTTCGCCGCGAATGCGGTGGTAAGCGATGGCCATCTTGATGGCGGTATCCGCGGCTTCAGAACCGGAGTTGGCGAAGAACACCTTGTTCAGGCCTTCGGGTGCCAGGTCGGCAATGCGACCTGCCAGGCGGATCGCACCGGGGTGCGCGATCTGGAAGGCCGTTGCATAGTCCAGCGTCTGAGCCTGCTTGGTGATGGCTTCGACAATGCGGGGGTTGCCATGCCCCAGCGGGGTACACCACAGGCCCGACAGGGCGTCGAACAACTGCTTGCCGTCGGCGGTCTGGTAGTACGCGCCCTTGGCGCCCACCACCACCTTCGGGTTCTTCTTGAAGTAGCGGTTCGGAGTGAAAGGCAACCAGTAGTTTTCCAGGGCGGCCTGGTCAGCTGGGCTCAATGGATTCGGGGTGCTCATGTGCTTGTGTCCTTGGACATCAGGAAAAAGAGTGGTGCCGTTCATCGGACGCCATGGAACCCATGCTAGGGCCAGCACCCCACCTGCCACCTACACGGTACACAAGCTAAACACCAAGTGACATGGACACAGCCAACAACCGTACAGACCAATAAACCTGTACAGTTGACAACATGGATTCTGTTGCCCCCGCCTTGCCACCGTCATCCGATTCGCCAGATGCCTCGCCGCTGGCCTCGAGCCCGCATGCCTGGGTGCACACCTTGCGTCAGGGTTTGCAGGCAGAGCGGGCGGCCGGCACCCGGCTGGTCACACAGATTGTGGAAGCGGTGCAGCAGCATATCGACAGCGGCGAGTTGCGCTCGGGCACGCGCCTGCCTTCGGTGCGGGCATTGGCCCAGCATCTCGGTATCAGCACCTTCACGGTGGCCGAGGCCTACACCGAACTGGTAGGGCGGCAGGTCGTCGCAGCGCGGCGCGGCGCCGGCTATTACGTCCAGTCGCAGCGACTGGCGCGGCGCAGCACCCAGCAGGAGCTGAAGCTGCCGGCGCGCATCAGCGATGACTGGCTCACCCTCAACATGTTTGCGCAAGGGCGGGAATTGCTCGCCGCAGGTTGCGGCTGGCTGCCCCTGAGCTGGTACGCCGAGAACGACTTCCATGCAGCCCTGCGCCAGGCCACCCGCATTGCAGGCGAGCACCTGGCCAGCTACGGCCACCCGTTGGGCTATGCCGGGCTGCGCCAGCAACTGGCCAAGGACCTGGCTCACCGCATGGGCCCTATTTCGGCCGATCAGATCGTGCTGACCCACGGCGTCACCCACGCGCTGGAACTGATCATCATGGGCCTGTTGCGCCCGGGGGATGCCGTGCTGGTGGAGGAGCCCGGTTACTGGAACCTGCACGCCCAGCTGCGCTGCCATGGCCTGCGCCCCATCGGCGTACCCCGCACGGCGCAGGGGCTGGATCTGGCCGAACTGGAGCGCCTGGCCCTGGCTCACCAGCCCCGCGCCATGTTCGTGACCACCGTCGGGCACAACCCGCTGTCGACCACCCTCAGCCTGAACCAGGCACACAAGCTCCTGGCCGCTGCCGAGCGCCACGATCTGTGGGTGATCGAAGACGACATCTTCCGGGATCTGGACGAACCGCATTCGCCCTCGCTCGCCGGGCTCGATGGCCTGCACCGCGTGATCCCGACCGGCGGGTTCTCCAAGACGATTGCACCGGCCATCCGGGTGGGCTACATCGTGTCGCCCCCGCAGGTGGTTGAAGCCTTGACCCGCGTGAAGATGGCCTGCGGCCTGACCACGTCGGAGATCAACGAACGAGCGGCCGCCCGCGTGCTGGCCGACCCGGCACACCGGCGTTATCAGGAGCGCATCCGCCACCGTCTGACCAGCGCCCGCGAGCGCGTGGTCGAAGCCCTCGATGACATCGGCTTGGCGCCGCTGGCCTTGCCGGACAGCGGCATGTACCTGAGCGCGGGCTGGCAAGGCCCCGCCACCGACACGGCCAATGCGCGACTGGTGGCGCAGGCTGCGTTCCAGGAAGGCATTGCCCTGGCACCGGGTGATTTCTTTCTGCTCGAGCAGCCTCACACCACCTGGTTCCGCTTCAATGTGGCGCACGCAGAAGACCCTCGGCTGATGGCCTTTCTCAAGCGGGCCGTCGATCAGTTCGGCCTGGGCCGCGGCTGACGTACGCGCACCAAAGCCGCACAGCATCACACCACCTCGGTGCATGCATGGGCCTGGACACCCTGTCCGGCCTGGCACGGAACTCGCAGGAAGGCGAGCACCAGAACCTGACCACCCGGTCAACTTCCGCAAGCCTCCCGACCCCCCGGTCGCCAGATTCCCAAGCCCATGAATGCTCCCGAATTGATGGCCAGCCATTCCTCCCCCGAGGTGCCGACGCCGAAGAAGGCCGTGGAAGTGCGCCAAGCCAGCGTGATCTACCCGGCCGCCGACAAGCCGGTGCACGCCCTCAGCAACGTCGACCTGACCATCCAGTCGGGCGAGTTCATCTCTCTGATCGGCCCTTCGGGCTGCGGCAAGACCACGCTGCTGCGCGTCATCGCCGACCTCGAGCCCATCACCTCCGGTGAGGTGCTGGTCAACGGCCTGACGCCACAGGAAGCCCGCATGGCCCGTGCCTACGGCTATGTGTTCCAGGCACCCGCCCTGTTCCCCTGGCGCACCGTGCTCGGCAATGTGATGCTGCCACTGCAACTGCAAAACCGCCAGCCCGAAGCCTGTAAGGAAATCGCCCTCGAACAGCTCGAGCGCGTCGGCCTCAAGGGTTTCGAGAAGAAGTACCCGTGGCAACTGTCTGGCGGCATGCAGCAACGCGTGTCAATCGCCCGCGCCATGGGTTTCGAGCCGCGCATCCTGATGATGGACGAGCCATTCGGCGCGCTCGACGAAATCACCCGAGACAACCTCAACGAGCAGTTGCAACAACTGTGGCAACGCGAACGCCGCACCGTCGTGTTCGTGACCCACTCCATTGACGAGGCGGTCTACCTGTCAACGCGCATCGTCGTGATGTCGCCTCGCCCGGGTCGCATCCTGAAGATCATCGACTCGACGCTGCCGGACGAACGCACGCTGTCCATGCGCGACACGCCCGAGTTCAATGCACTCGCTCACGAAGTGCGGGAGGCCCTCGCCGATGGCCACGCTCACTGAACGCATCCGCCTGCAGGCCATTCCGGTGGCCGTGGTGCTGGCGGCCTTCATCGTGCTCTGGTACGTGGGCGCGGTGGCGCTCAACGCCCAGGGCGCCATTGAGCGGGTACTCGACCCGCAAGGCCCCTGGACCTGGCGTGACCTGATCGCCGCGACGCTGTCCATGCAGCGCCCCGTCGTGCCCACGCCTGGACAGGTGCTGACCGAGCTCTGGTCGTCCATCATGGACTGGCCCATCGATACCCCGCGCAACCTGCTGTTCCACGCCAAGGTCACCGCCAGCACCACGCTGGTCGGCTTCGCCATGGGCTCGGTGCTGGGCATCGTGCTGGCCACGGCCATCGTGCACTCGCGCACCCTGGACCGCGCCTTGCTTCCCTGGATCGTGGCCTCTCAGACTGTGCCGGTGCTGGCACTGGCACCCATCGTGCTGGTGGTGCTGGGCAGCCTCGGGATGGAAGGGCTGCTGCCCAAGGCCGTCATTGCCATGTACCTGTGCTTCTTCCCGGTCACGGTGGCCATGGTGCAAGGCCTGCGGTCCCCACAAGCGATTGAATCGGAGCTGATGTACACCTACGCTGCCACGCGAATTCAAGCCTTCTGGCTGTTGCGCTTGCCTGCATCGCTGCCTTTTCTGTTTCCGGCGCTGCGCGTCGCCATCGCAGCCGGTCTGGTCGGGGCCATCGTGGCCGAGTTGCCCACCGGTGCCCAAGCCGGCCTGGGCGCCCGCCTGCTAACCGGCTCTTACTATGGCAACACGGTCCAGATCTGGGCTGCCCTGGTCATGGCCTCGATGCTGGGTCTCGTGCTCACGGCTGCTGTGGCGGTCCTTGAGCGACTGGTTCTGTCTTCCCGGAGGCGCCCATGAGTGCCCACACCCCTCGTGCACTGGGTGCCATCGGCACCGTCATCGCCCTGGCCCTGCTGGTGCTGTCGCTGGCCTTTCCCCTGCAGGTGTCTGAAGCTTCTACCCTGCGCTGGTGGCAAGGTGGTCTGCCCATGCTGGCCGGCCTGACCTTGCTGGCTGCGGCCCTCTATGGCTTGCGCCCGACACCGGGCATCGTCCGCACAGCTGTGCTGGTCGCGCTGTCAGGCATCGGCGGCGCGCTGTTGCTGGGCCTGCGCCCTGCCAACAGCAGCGTGGCACCAGGCGCCGCGTTCTGGATGGCCACCATCGCCGTCGCCCTGCTCGCCCGCGCCGGGGTGCAACGGCTGGCAGCGCTGGATGAGCCTGGCTGGGCGCGCAGCGCCACCTCATTGGTGTTTGGTGCCTGGCTGCTGTTTTTCTGGGAACTGCTGGTCACGGCCTTCGATGTGCCGCGCGTGCTCTTGCCCGCGCCATCGCACATCGTCACCGCACTGGTCGAACAGGCGGGCACGCTGGCCGGCGACCTGGTACAGACCGTGCTGAAGTCGGTGGTGATCGGTTACCTGCTCGGCTGCGGCCTGGGTGTCGGGGTGGCGATTGCCATTGACCGGCTGCCCTTCCTGCAACGCGGCTTGCTGCCTGTCGCCTCGCTGTCGAGCACCATCCCGCTGGTGGGTGTGGCCCCGATCGCCGTGATGTGGTTCGGCTTTGACTGGCCCTCCAAGGCGGCGGTCATCGTGCTGATGACGTTCTTCCCCGCCCTGGTCAACACGCTTGCCGGGCTCGAGTCTGCAGGCAAGCTGGAACGCGAGCTGATGTACTCCTATGCAGCGGGCTACAAGCGCACCCTGCTGGACCTGCGCCTGCCCGCGGCACTGCCCTTCATCTTCAATGCCCTGAAGGTCAACTCCACCATGGCCCTGATCGGCGCCATCGTGGCCGAGTTCTTCGGCTCCCCGACGTCCGGCCTGGGCTTTCGCATCTCGACCGAGGCAGCGCGCATGAACATGCCGCTGGTCTGGAGTGCGATCGTGGTCTCTGCCGTGGTCGGCTCCCTGTTCTACGCGCTGCTCGTGCAGATCGAGCGCCGCGTGACGTTCTGGCACCCCTCGGTGCGGTCTCTGTAAGCAAGTCCCTTCCAACCTCACTCTCACTCACCCCTAGGAGTTGTTGATGAAACGTTCGAGCGCTTTCCGCAAGTACTGCATGGTCGCCGCCGCGGCCCTTCTGAGCGTCGGTGCTCAGGCGGCTGAAAAGGTGACGGTGCAACTGAAGTGGGTTCCCCAGGCTCAGTTCGCCGGTTACTACGTCGCTCAGGCCAAGGGCTACTACAAGGCTGAAGGCCTCGATGTCACCATCAAGCCGGGCGGCCCCGATATCTCGCCCGTGCAAGTGATCGCCGGCAAGTCTGCCGACGTCATCGTCAACTGGATGCCCGATGCGCTGGCCGCACGCGAAGCCGGCGTGCCGCTGGTCAACATCGCCCAGGTGTTCGACAAGTCGGGCCTGATGCTGACCTGCAAAAAGTCCGCTGGTGTGTCGAGCCCCAAGGACCTCAAGGGCAAGACCCTGGGTGTCTGGTACGGCGGCAACGAGTACCCCTTCCTGAACTGGATGTCCAAGCTCAAGCTCAAGCCTGACACCGACATCAAGATCCTCAAGCAAGGCTTCAACGTCGACCCGCTGCTGCAAAACCAGGCCGCCTGTATCTCGACCATGATCTACAACGAGTACTGGCAAGTGATCGATGCGGGCGTCAAGCCTGCCGACCTGACCACGTTCTTCTATGAGAAGGAAGGCGTGGCCTCGCTGGAAGACGGCCTGTATGTCCTGGAATCGAACCTGAAGGACAAGGCTTTCGTGGCCAAGATGGCCAAGTTCCTGAAGGCCAGCTTCAAGGGCTGGAACGATGCCGTGAAGAACCCGGCTGAAGCCGCCAAGATCGTCGTCTCCAACGACGCATCCGGCAGCGCCACCGTGGAAGTCCAGAAGCGCCAGATGGAAAACGTGGCCAAGCTGATCTCGAACGCCAACACCCCGAAGATCGGCTACCTGGACCCGGCCGCTTACGAGCGCACGGTCAAGGTGCTGCTGGCTGGTGGTTCCTCGCCTGTGATCAAGAAGGATCCGGGCAAGGACGCCATGAGCCACGTGGTGTGGGATGCCGCTGCAGCACTGAAGTAAGCTGACAGCTGCTCGACCACAGCAAACCGATCTGCCCGCCATGCCCCACGCCACCCGCTCCCTGCTTGTCAGCGAACGTGATGACGCGGCCAAAGGGCAGATCCGTCTGGCCAACGAATCGGCCATCCTGCGCGCGGCGGAGCAGGTCTTCGCCCGCGCCGGTTTCGGCGGTGCCACCATGGCTGACATCGCCGAAACCGCAGGCCTGCCCAAGGCCAACCTGCACTACTACTTCGGCAACAAGCGCGACCTCTACGCCGCCGTGCTCAACTCGGTGTTGCGCGACTGGCTGGACCCCACCGATGCATTGCGTGCCGAAGCCGATCCCACTCAGGCACTGACCACCTACATCCGACTGAAGATGGATCTGGCGCGCATGCGCCCGGATGCCTCCAGAGTGTTTGCCAATGAACTGCTGCACGGCGCGCCGGTTGTGGGTGAAGCACTGCGCCACGAGCTGCATGATCTGGTCCGGCACAAGGCCGCCGTCATTGACGGGTGGATCGCTGCCGGCAAGATGGCCTCGGTGGACAGCGTTCACCTCTTCTTCACCATCTGGGCTGCCACCCAGACCTATGCGGATTTCGATGTCCAGATCCGAGCGGTGCTGGGCAAGGAAGAACTGGACGACGAAGACCGTCAACGCGCCACCGAGCACGTCGTCAGCCTGATCCTGCGCGGTTGCGGCCTGGCTTGAACAGTCAGCCCAGCCCTTTTGACGGGCAGCGGCCTGACAGCCAGGGATCTTCGTCACAGCCCCCGAAGGTCTCGATGAGGTAATCGAGGAAGGCTCTGGTCTTGGCAGGCACGTGCTTGCGTGACGGCATCGCGGCATACAAGGTCACCACCATCGCATGCCAGCCCGGCGCCATGCGCAGCAAGCGTCCCGAGTGCAAGGCTTCAGCTGCGACATAGGAAGGCAACAAGGCCAAGCCCAACCCCGCCAGGCAAGCCGCATATGCGGTGTCCATGTGATTGGTCACCAGGGGCAGCACACCCGGCGTCGTCGGCACGGGCACCGGAACGGGGCTTTCCGCTGCGGCCGGATCGTCTGGCCGCAGGATCAACTCGCCCGAAAACGCGGGCACCATCAGTTCGTGCGTTTGCAGATCACGGGGCGTCTGGACATGGCCTCGTGCAGCGACATAGCCGGGAGAGGCGCACACGATCACCTTGGACGTCGCCAGCTTGCGCGCGATGAAGTCGCCCTGCAGACCGGCCTCGCCGG
This sequence comes from Aquabacterium sp., assembly GCF_041909175.1. GTDB lineage: Bacteria > Pseudomonadota > Gammaproteobacteria > Burkholderiales > Burkholderiaceae_C > Aquabacterium. The sequence continues at coordinate 36,188 of NZ_JAYRDZ010000009.1, forward strand.
CGGAGATGACGCTCACATCGAAGCTTTCATCCAGCGTTTCGATGATGCCCGGGGCGGACAGGGCCACCGTGATACCCGGATAGCGCTGGCGAAAGCCCACCAGCGTGCCAGCCAGTTGGTGCGCAGAAAAAGCCGGTGGTGCAAGCACCTTCAGGTGCCCTTGCAATGCCGCGGCAGCCGAACGAGCCGAACTCTCGGCCTCGTCGATTTCATGCAGGATGCGCCGGACCTGCTCCAGGTAGCGCTCCCCGGCCTCGGTCAGCACCAGGCGACGGGTGGTGCGGTTGATCAGCCGCACGCCAAGATGAGTCTCCAACTCGCCTATCTGGCGCGTCACGACCGACGGTGAGAGGTTCAGATCGCGCGCCGCAGCGGCAAACCCCTGGCAATCGATGACGCGGCAGAACACGCGCATGCTGTGCAAACGGTCCACAGATCTTCCCCCGGGCTTCTATTGCAATTTGCGCAATGAATCGTTGCTCGTTAACCGATTTTTCTTCCTGATTGAGCATCATACAGTTTAACGGACACACCACTGATGTGCATGCTCACTGAAAGGAAGACACCATGAAGAACCGCTACGTCGCCCTGACCCTGACCGCCGTGCTGGCCTCTCTGAGCGCCATCGCCCACGCCGATACCACGGACACCACCCGCGAAAAGGTGCTGGCTGAACTGCATCGCGCCCGTGATGCCGGCGAACTGAATTACAGCTACGAAGTGCTCGGCATTGCTCAGCCCGTGAAGGCTGTGGCCAAGACCGACGACAAAGCCACGCGTACCGCCACGGTCGGCAAGTCCGGTGACACGCCCGCCACCAATGGCGCTACCAGCTCACACTGAGCCATCATGAACCACCTTGTTGCGCCCGCCCCGCTTGGCGGCATAGAGCCGCTTGTCGGCGCGGCGCACCAGGTCGTGGCAGCTTTCCTGACTCGGATACTCGTGCACCAGACCCATGCTCAAGGTCACAGCCACGGCTTGCCCTTGCCATGCAAACGGCGTCTCGCTGACCACTGAGCGCAAGCGTTCGGCCACACGAGTGGCGTCTTTGTCGCAGGTACTGGCCAGCACCACCAGAAACTCTTCGCCACCCACACGCCCAACGCGATCATCTTCGCGCAACTGGGCCTGAATCAACTGGGCCACCTCCACGAGCACGGCGTCACCGGCTTCGTGTCCGTGCGCATCGTTGATGGCCTTGAAATGGTCGACATCGCACATGAGCAGGGCCAAGGGCTGCTGCCCCTTGCGGCGGTCCGCATGCAAGGCCTCCAGATGCGCCATGATGGCGCGCCGGTTGAGCAGGCCGGTCAGGGCATCGGTGTGGGCCAGGTCGTGGAGCTGGCGCTCCATCGTCTTGCGCTCAGTGATGTCCAGCAAGGTGCCCACCAGACCAGCCACCTCGCCGTTGGCGTCTTTCAAGGCCGTCTTGTAGAACACGACATCCCGTCGCTGCCCATCAGGCAACTGGATCTGGGCCTCGTAGCGTTGCTCACCACCCGCAGCCATCACTGCCTCGTCGGCTCGGTGGTAAACCGTGGCCAGGTCTGCCGGCCACAGGTCGAAGACGGACTTGCCGATGAAGTCATCGACCGTCAAGGCCATCAGGTCACTGTAGGCACGGTTGCAGCCTTGGTAGATGCCGGCCCGGTCCTTGAAGAACACCGGGGTCGGCAAGGCATCCAGAACAGTCTGGACCAGCTCGGGCGGAAGTCTCGTCAGCATCACAACAGGCACAGGCCAACTGGCGCCAGGCATGGCTGCGTCCATACAGCCATGCGCGTCTGGCGGGAGGGCCATTATTGCCTCGATCCCCCTCGGAGAACACCCCCAATTTCACTGGATAAAACAAGCCGTGAAGAACACCCGCCGTCAGGCCGCGCGCCCGGCACGCTCCAGCATCGCGTGCAGCAGCACATTGCAGCCTGCCGCCAGGTGTTCTGGCTCGGCCGACTCGATCTCGTTGTGACTGATGCCGTCCTTGCAGGGCACAAAGATCATGCCGGCCGGGGCCAGTTGCGCCATGTAGACCGCATCGTGGCCCGCACCAGATACTGCCTTCATGCTGGGGTAACCCAAGGTCTCCGCCGCATTGGCGACCGCCTGCACACAGTCCGGATTGAAGGGCTGCGCCGGGTAGGACGACACCAGGTCGATCTTGATCTGCAAGCCGGTCTCTTCCACCAGATCGGCGGCGATGCCTCGGATGTCGGCATCCATTGCCTCGCACAGGGTATCGGTGGCATTGCGCAGATCGATCGAGAACTTCACCTGACCCGGGATCACATTGCGGCTATTGGGGAACACCTGCACCATGCCCACCGTGCCGCGGCCATGCGGCGGATGGCGGTGGGCGCAGGCCACCACCTCTTGCATGAGGCGGGTCGCCACTTGCAGCGCATCCTTGCGCAAAGCCATCGGGGTCGGGCCGGCGTGGGCCTCCATGCCAGTGACCACACAGTCGTACCAGCGGATGCCCAGCACCCCGGTCACGATGCCGATGGTCTTCTCGTTGTCCTCCAGCACCGGGCCTTGCTCGATGTGGGTTTCGAAATAGGATCCGATCGGGTGGTCACCCGGCTCTTCGGTACCAATGTAGCCAATGCGCTCCAGCTCGTCCTTGACCGTCTTGCCGTCGATGTCCTTGGCCGCATAGGCATGTTCCAGCGTGAACGCCCCACGGAACACCCCCGAGCCCATCATCACCGGCACGAAGCGCGAACCCTCTTCATTGGTCCAGAAAGCAACCTCGATGGGCGCTTCAGTTTCAATGCCTTTGTCGTTGAGTGTTCTCACCACTTCCAGGCCGGCCAGCACGCCGTAGTTGCCATCGAACTTGCCACCCGTTGGCTGGGTATCGATGTGGCTGCCCGTCATGACGGGCGGCAGGCTGTTGTTGCGACCCGGGCGGCGCATGAACACATTGCCGATCTTGTCGATGGTCACCGTCATGCCGGCCTCGCGGGCCCAGCCGGTCACCAGGTCACGGCCCTGGCCATCGAGTTCCGTCAACGCGAGACGGCACACGCCGCCCTTCGGGGTGGCGCCAATCTTGGCCAGTTCCATCAGCGACTGCCACAGACGGTCGCCATTCACACGCAAATCAGAGGTACTCATCATCCATCCTTCTCAGTGTTCGACCAGGTCCGGGCTCAACGGGCCACAGGGGTCGGTTCGGCCAAGGCCGCCTTGCGGCCCAGTGCATGGAAGTTCGGGCCAAAGGCCGGGCGCTTCAGATAGCGGCCAGCGCCCATCTCAGCGCGCAACTCGCCATGGGCGAAGACCACCTTGCCCTGGCTGATGGTGTGGGTCGGAATGCCCTTCACCTCGCGGCCCTCGAAGATGTTGTAGTCGCCCTTGGAGTGCTGCGTCTTCACCGACAGCGTCTTGGTGGCGGTCGGGTCCCACACCACCAGATCGGCATCGGCACCCACGGCCACACAGCCCTTGCGCGGGTAAATGTTGAACAGCTTGGCCGCATTGGCGGACGTCACCGACACAAACTCGCTCGGCGTCAGTCGCCCGGCATTCACACCCGAATCCCACAGCACCATCAGGCGCTCTTCCACACCACCGGTGCCGTTCGGGATCTTCGTGAAGTCGGCCTTGCCCATGGCTTTCTGAGCTGCACAGAAAGTGCAGTGGTCGGTGGCCGTCGTGTGGAGATGGCCGGCTTGCAGCCCGCGCCACAGCGACTCCTGATGGCGCTTCGCGCGGAAGGGCGGGCTCATGACGTGTGCCGCAGCGATGTCGAAATCGGGATCGCGGTACACGCTGTCGTCGACCACCAGGTGGCCTGCCAGTACCTCGCCATACACACGCTGCCCACGTGAACGCGCCAGCGCAATCGCTTCGGCGGATTCGGTGCAGGACACGTGCACCACGTAGATCGGCACATTCAGCACATCGGCAATGGCAATGGCACGCTGCGCGGCCTCGCCTTCAACAGCGGGCGGACGCGACAGCGGGTGACCTTCCGGCCCGGTGATGCCCTTGCTTTTCATTTCCTGCTGCAACAGGAAGACCAGCTCGCCGTTTTCAGCGTGAACGGTCGGCATGGCCCCCAACTCCAGCGCCCGGCGGAAGCTGTTCACCAGCGTCTCGTCGTCGCACATGATGGCATTCTTGTACGCCATGAAGTGCTTGAAGCTGTTGACGCCTTCTTCCTGAACCAGCGTGCCCATGTCGCGTCGCACCGACTCATCCCACCAGGTGATGGCCACATGGAAGCTGTAGTCGGATGCGGCCTTTTCGGCCCAGCCACGCCAGGTCTTGTAGGCCTCCATCAGCGGCTGCTGCGGGTTGGGAATCACGAAGTCGATGATGGTGGTCGTGCCACCAGCCAGGCCGGCAGCGGTACCCGTGAAGAAATCATCCTGCGTGACCGTGCCCATGAAAGGCAACTGCATGTGCGTGTGCGGGTCGATGCCACCGGGCATGACGTACTGACCACCGGCATCGACGATGGTCGCGCCGGGCGGAGCCTGCAGGCCTTCGCCCACTGCGGCGATCTGACCATCGACACACAGGACATCCGCACGGAACTCACGATCGGCATTGACCACCGTTCCGCCTTGAATCAGCACAGCGCTCATCACAGTTTCCTTTCAATCACACGGTCACACAGCGCCGGCCATCAGGCCGTGCGCATCGGGTTGTTGGGGTGCGTGGTCCAGTTGGCGTATTCGCTGCTTACCTGCTGGCCCGTGCGCTTGTCGATTTCACCAGGCTTGAGGTCACGCAGGGTGATGCACTCGTTGACCGGGCAGACCGACACGCACAGATTACATCCGACGCACTCCTCTTCCTTCACGGTGAAGACACGCTTGCCATCGCGCACATCAAAGCTGATGGCTTGGTGCGAGGTGTCTTCGCACACCACGTGGCAGCGGCCGCACTCGATACACAGATCCGGGTTGATCTCGGCCTTCGTGATGTGGTTGAGGTTCAGGTAGCGCCAGTCGGTCACGGTCGGCAAGGCGCGGCCACGGAAGTCCTCGATGGACTTGAAGCCCATCTCATCCATGTAGTTGCTCAGACCATCGGCCATGTCCTGCACGATCTTGAAGCCGTGCACCATGGCTGCGGTACAGACCTGCACGGTGCCACAACCCAGGGCGATGTAGTCCAGCGCGTCGCGCCAGGTACCAATGCCACCGATGCCGGAAATCGGCAGACCAGCGGTTTCGGGCGAGCGACCGATTTCGGCCACCATGTTCAGCGCGATCGGGCGCACGGCCGGGCCACAGTAGCCACCATGCGAACCCTTGCCGTCGGTGCTGGGCGACATGGTCAGACTGGCCGGGTCGACACCCATGATCGAGTTGATCGTGTTGATCAGCGACACCGCATCGGCACCCCCACGCTTGGCGGCCTGAGCCGGGTAGCGGATATCGGAGATGTTGGGCGTCAGCTTCACGATCACCGGCATCTTGCTGTACTGCTTGCACCACGCCGTGACCATCTCGATGTACTCGGGCACCTGGCCGACAGCCGCACCCATGCCGCGCTCGCTCATGCCGTGGGGGCAGCCGAAGTTCAGTTCGATGCCGTCGGCCCCGGTGTCTTCCACCATCGGCAAGATGCGCTTCCAGGACTCTTCCACACAAGGCACCATCAGCGACACCACCATCGCACGGTCCGGCCAGTCACGCTTGACCTGGCGGATCTCGTCCAGGTTGATCGCCAGCGGACGGTCGCTGATCAGTTCGATGTTGTTGAAGCCCATGACACGGCGGTCATGCGACAGCAAGGTGCTGTAACGCGGACCGCTGACGTTCACGACCGGTGGGTCTTCGCCCAGGGTCTTCCACACCACGCCACCCCAACCGGCTTCGAAAGCGCGGATGACGTTGTAGGCCTTGTCGGTTGGCGGGGCGGATGCCAGCCAGAAGGGGTTCGGGCTCTTGATGCCCACGAAGTTGCTGCTCAGATCTGCCATCGTGATCTCCGGCGTGTATCAGGTTAGGGCGCGAGGCCTGGGTGATTCGTTGTGGGGGCTCAGGCCTGCTTGGCCGTCAACTCGGCATGCATCGACAAGGCTGCGCGCTTGCCGTGCTCTACCGCTTCAACCGTCAGGTCGCGGCCACCTGCCACGCAGTCGCCGCCAGCCCACACTCCAGGCAGCGTGGTGCGGCCCGTGTCGCTGACCACGATGCGGCCGCCCTGCAGTTCAATGCCAGCGTCCGGCCACGGCTGCACTTCCAGCTTCTGACCAATCGCCTTGAACACCATGTCCGCGGGCACCACCACCTCATCCTTCGTGGCGACCACCTTGCCGCCTTCAATGACCTGGCGAGCAAATCGCACGCCTGTCACGTGGCCATCGGTACCTTCGATCGCGATCGGTGCCAGCCAGTGACGCAGGCTCACGCCATGGGTTTGCGCCCATTCCTGCTCGACCTTGGATGCCGACATGGCTTCTGGCCCACGGCGGTAAGCCATCGTGACCTCTTCTGCGCCCAACAGCTTCGCCTGCACGGCGGCGTCAACGGCCGTCATGCCACCACCGATCACCACCACGCGGCGGCCAATCGGCAGGCACGACAGGTCCTTGGTCTGCCGCAGTTCTGCGATGAAGTCCACCGCACTGCGCACACCTGAAAATTCTTCACCGGGCACGCCCAGTGCGTTCACGGCGCCCATGCCGACGCCGAGGAAGACGGCCGCGTACTTGGCCTTGAGTTCCTCCAGTTGCGCCACCGTCTCGAGCTTCCAGCCTGTCTGCACGGAGATGCCGCCAATGGACAGCAGCCAGGCCACTTCGCGCTGCGCGAAGTCACCTGCGGTCTTGTAGGTAGCCAAGCCGTATTCGTTGAGGCCGCCCGCCTTGTCATGGGCATCGAAAATGGTCACATCGTGGCCGTGACGGGCCAGGACATGCGCACAGGCCAGGCCGGCCGGGCCGGCACCCACCACGGCAATGTGCTTGCCCGTCGGTGCAGCCCGCGTGAACAACGGCGTCACGCCCGGCGCCGTGACCTTGTCCACGGCGAAGCGCTGCAATCGGCCAATTTCCACGGGCTTGCCCAGCTCGGTATTGCGCACGCAGGCCTGCTCGCACAACTCCTCCGTCGGACAGACGCGGGCACACATGCCGCCCAGGGGGTTGGCCTCGAGAATGGCCTTGGCTGCACCTCGCACATTGCCGTCGGCGATGCGGTGGATGAAGCTCGGCACATCGATGCTGGTCGGGCAGGCCGTGGTACACGGCGCATCGTGGCAATACAGGCACCGCTCGGCTTCCACCAGCGCCTGCGCGGGTGTCAGCGGGTTGCCGGCATCGGCGAACCGCTCGGTGTACTGACAGGCAGACAGTCGGGCTGCCTTGACATCGGGAACAGTGGGGAGGGACACGCTGGCTTCTCCTGCTGATGACGGGGCCCATCCCCGCCAGACTCTGGAATCTGACCAAATGGTCAACTTTTCAGAATCAGCTAAAGCCAGATCCGTGCCAAATGAAAAACGCCCCTGACGGGGCGTTCAAATGGGGTTGCGCTGGCGCGAACGGACCGTACATGCACCAAACTCCGGCATGCACCGGGCTGCTCGCACCAAAGCAAACGGTCAGGCTCAGCCTGCTTGCACCTGTTTGAGCAAGGTCTGTGCGTCGCTCACGGTGTAACCACCACCACCTTCCAGGTTCAATTGCTTGAACACGCCGTCCACGATCAGCGCCGAGTAGCGCTGCGACCGCAGGCCCAAGCCCTTGGCCGTCAGGTCCAGCTCCAACCCCAGGGCCTTGGCGAAGTCGGCAGAGCCATCGGCGAGCATGCGGACCACGCCTTTGGCGCCCGCTTCCCGGCCCCACGCACCCATCACAAAGGCATCGTTGACCGACACGCACCAGATTTCGTCGACGCCAGCGGCACGGAACGCAGCCGCCTCAGCGATGAAACCAGGCAGGTGCTGCGCGGAGCACGTCGGCGTGAACGCCCCCGGCACGGCGAACAAGGCAATCGTCTTGCCTGCAGCGGCTTGCTTCAAGTCGACCGGGTTCGGGCCAATGCTGCAGCCGCCCGTCGGTTCGTCCATGTATTCAAACAACGTGACTGCGGGAACGGCGTCGCCAACCTTGATCATGTGAACTCACTCCTCGTTTTGTCGAGTCAAAAAGAAAAAACCGGCTGCCAGTATGACTGGACAGCCGGTTTGGGCTGGGAAGCGGGGAGGATCACCCCGCCATCACCATGGATTGTCGATCAGACTGCGCGAGCCTTCTCAACCAGGCGGGTCACGGCCCAAGCCTTGGTCTTGGAGACCGGGCGGGTCTCGCTGATCTCGACCACGTCACCGATGTGGAACTCGTTGTTCTCATCGTGAGCGTGGTACTTGCGCGAGTGAGCCACGATCTTGCCGTACAGCTCGTGCTTCGAACGACGCTCGACCAGGACCGTGACGGTCTTGTCGCGAGCATCGCTCACCACGCGACCCACGAGGGTGCGGGTGTTCTTGGTTTGAGCTTCCGTCATTGTGCGGCTCCTTTCTTCTCGGTCAGAATCGTCTTCGCACGAGCGATGTCGCGACGAGTCTTCTTCAGAGCCGAGGTGTCGTTGAGCTGCTGGGTTGCCTTTTGCATGCGCATGTTGAAATGCGCCTTCAGCAGATCCTTGATTTCGGTTTCCAGTGCGGCCACATCCTTGGCGCGCAGTTCAGAGGCTTTCGCCATAACTTTCTCCTTAGCGCCTAGATTAGATGCCGAACTGACGGCCGACGAACGTGGTGCTCAGGGGCAGCTTGGCTGCAGCCAGGGCAAAGGCTTCACGAGCCAGTTCCTCAGGCACACCCTGGATCTCGTAGAGCACCTTACCCGGCTGGATCTCAGCCACGTAGTACTCCACGTTACCCTTACCGTTACCCATACGGACTTCGGCGGGCTTGTTCGAGATCGGCTTGTCGGGGAAGATGCGGATGAAGATCCGGCCACCACGCTTCACGTGACGCGAAATCGCGCGACGTGCAGCTTCGATCTGGCGAGCCGTGATACGACCACGTTCGGTTGCCTTCAGGCCGAAGTCGCCAAAGGACACATCGGCGCCACGGGTGGCAACACCCGTGTTGCGGCCCTTGTGCTCCTTGCGGAACTTGCGACGGTTAGGTTGCAACATGTTTATTCTCCTTTCGCTTCAGCTGCGGGAGCGGCCTTGCGGACACGCTTGGCAGCAGCGTCGGCGGCGGGCTTGTCGCTGCCGTCGGTGGGAGCACCGTCAGCACGCGGGCCACGACCACGCGAGGGGCCACGACGGTCGTTCGGGCGATCACCGCGGGGACCACGGCGATTGCGACGATCGTCTTCACGCTCCTCGCCCTTCAGCACCGGCGATTCACCGTTCGGCAGGCGGTCACCCTTGTAGACCCAGACCTTCACACCGATCACACCGTAGGTGGTGTGGGCTTCAGAGAAGCCATAGTCGATGTCGGCACGCAGGGTGTGCAGGGGCACGCGGCCTTCGCGGTACCACTCGGTACGAGCGATTTCGATACCGTTCAGACGGCCACCGGACATGATCTTGATGCCCTGAGCGCCCAGACGCATCGCGTTCTGCATCGCGCGCTTCATGGCGCGGCGGAACATGATGCGCTTTTCCAGCTGTTGCGTGATCGAATCGGCGATCAGCTGTGCATCGACTTCAGGCTTGCGCACTTCTTCGATGTTCACGGCGACCGGGCAATTCAGACGCTTGGCCAGTTCGAGCTTCAGGTTTTCGATGTCTTCGCCCTTCTTGCCGATCACCACGCCCGGACGAGCCGAGAAAATGGTGATGCGTGCGCTCTTGGCGGGACGCTCGATCAAGATACGCGACACAGCGGCGTTCTTGAGCTTCTTCTTCAGGAATTCACGGACTTCCAGGTCTTCAGCCAGCATTTGGCTGAATTGACGGTTGCTCGCATACCAGCGCGAAGACCAGTTGCGGGTAACAGCCAGGCGGAAGCCGGTTGGGTGGATTTTCTGTCCCATGTTCGCCTCGCTTAGTTGCCCACGGTCACATAGATGTGGCAGGTCGGCTTGCTGATGCGGTTGCCACGGCCCTTTGCACGGGCGGTGAAACGCTTCAGCGTAGCGCCTTGTTCCACATAAATGGTCTTGACCTTCAGTTCATCGATGTCAGCGCCGTCATTGTGTTCGGCATTGGCGATCGCAGATTCCAGTGCCTTCTTGACAATGCCGGCAGCCTTCTTCTGGGTGAACGTCAGGATATTCAGGGCTTGGTCGACCTTCTTGCCACGGATCATGTCTGCAACCAGACGACCCTTGTCAACGGACAGGCGAACACCGCGAACGATTGCTTTGGTTTCCATCGTCGCTGCTCCTTATTTCTTGGCTTTCTTGTCGCCTGGGTGACCCTTGAAAGTACGGGTCAGGGCGAACTCGCCGAGCTTGTGGCCAACCATCTGATCCTGGATGTACACGGGCACGTGCTGCTTGCCGTTGTGCACAGCAATCGTCAGGCCGATGAACTCGGGCAGGATGGTGGAACGACGCGACCAGGTCTTGACGGGCTTCTTGTCTTTTGTTTCGACAGCCTTCTCAACCTTGGCCAGCAGATGATGGTCAACGAAAGGACCTTTTTTCAGAGAACGAGCCATTTCAGCCTACCTCTTACTTCTTGCGACGCGAAACGATGAACGTCTGCGTGCGCTTGTTGGAGCGAGTACGGTAGCCCTTGGTCGGCGTGTTCCACGGCGACACAGGCACCTGGCCTTCGCCGGTACGGCCTTCACCACCACCGTGCGGGTGATCAACCGGGTTCATGGCGGTACCACGGACGGTCGGGCGGATACCCTTCCAGCGGATGGCACCGGCCTTGCCGTATTGACGCAGGCTGTGTTCTTCGTTGCTCACTTCACCCAGGGTGGCGCGGCATTCGATGTGGATCTTGCGAACTTCACCGGAGCGCAGACGAACCTGAGCGTAGGTGCCTTCACGGGCCATCAGCACAGCGGAGGTACCAGCCGAACGAGCGAGCTGACCACCCTTGCCGGGCAGCAGTTCGATGTTGTGGATGGTCGAACCCACGGGAATGTTGCGGATAGGCAGAGCGTTACCAGCCTTGATCGGCGCTTCCGAGCCGCTCACGATGGTGGAACCCACTTCCAGGCCACGGGGAGCGATGATGTAGCGACGTTCACCGTCGGCATAGCACACCAGAGCGATGTGAGCCGTGCGGTTGGGGTCGTACTCGATGCGCTCAACCTTCGCGGGGATGCCGTCCTTGTTGCGCACGAAGTCCACCACGCGGTAGTGGTGCTTGTGACCACCGCCCTTGTGGCGCACGGTGATGTGACCGTTGTTGTTACGGCCGGAATTTTGCTTTTGGGGTTCCAGCAGCGAAGCTTCCGGAGCGCCCTTGTGCAGGTGCTTGTGCACCACCTTCACCACGGCACGGCGGCCAGGCGAGGTCGGTTTGACTTTTACGACAGCCATGATTTAAGCAGCCTCCCCGGAGAAGTTCAGCTCTTGACCGTCCTTCAGTGCCACGAAGGCCTTCTTGACATGGTCACGGCGGCCCAGACGGCCACCAAAGCGCTTGATCTTGCCCTTTTGGTTCAGGACTTGAACCGACTTGACTTCAACCTTGAACAGCAGCTCAACAGCAGCCTTGATCTCGGGCTTGGTCGCATCGCGAGCGACTTGGAACACGACCTGATTGCGGGTCTCGGCAGCAGCGGTGGCCTTTTCAGACACGACCGGGGCGCGCAGGACTTGCAGCAGACGGGTTTCATCAAACTTCAGAGTGCTCATTCGAACATCTCCTTGAGCTGGTCGATCGCACCCTTGGTCACCAGCACCTTCTTGTAGTGCACGAGCGACAGGGGATCGGCGTAACGGGGCTCAACCACCAGCACGTTGACCAGGTTGCGCGAAGCGAGGAACAGGTTCTCGTCGATTTCGTCAGCAATCACCAGCACGTGGTCGAGATTCAGGGCCTTCAGCTTGGCAGCCAGCAGCTTGGTCTTGGGCGCATCAACCTTGATCGAGTCGACGACAGCCAGACGACCTTCGCGAGCCAGTTGCGAGAAGATGGCGGCCATACCGGCGCGGTACATCTTCTTGTTGACCTTCTGGCTGAAGTTTTCTTCCGGGCTGTTCGGGAAAATGCGACCACCCCCACGCCACAGCGGCGAGGAAGTCATACCGGCGCGCGCACGACCCGTACCCTTCTGGCGGAAAGGCTTCTTGGTCGAGTGCTTGACCTGTTCACGGTCCTTTTGAGCGCGGGTGCCTTGACGGGCGTTGGCTTGATAAGCCACCACCAGCTGGTGCACCAGGGCTTCGTTGTATTCGCGACCGAACACGGTGTCAGGAGCGTCCACCTTGGTGGTTGCTTGACCTTGTTCGTTCAGGAGCTCGAGCTGGGCCATCAGTTAGCTCCTTTCTTGATCTTCACCTTGACGGCGGGGCGGACGGTGACAAAGCCACCCTTCGCACCGGGCACGGCGCCCTTGACCAGCAGCAGTTGACGAGCTTCGTCAACGCGCACGATGTCGAGGTTCTGGGTCGTCACGGTCTCGTCACCCAGGTGACCAGACATGCGCTTGCCAGGGAACACGCGACCAGGATCCTGGGCCATCGAGATGGAGCCGGGAACGTTGTGCGAACGCGAGTTACCGTGCGAAGCACGTTGCGAACCGAAGTTGTGGCGCTTGATGGTGCCGGTGAAGCCCTTACCGATCGAGGTGCCTTGCACGTCGATCTTTTGGCCAGCCTGGAACAGCGCAGCAGGAGCGATGGTCGCACCAGCTTGGTATTCGGCAGCCACTTCAGGGGTCACGCGGAATTCACGGGTCAACTCACCCGCTTCCACGCCAGCTTTGGCCATATGGCCAGCTTCCGGCTTGGTCACGCGCGATGCTTTGCGCGCACCGAACACCACTTGGAGGGCGGTGTAGCCGTCAGTCTCAACGGTTTTGACCTGGGACACGCGGTTGTTGGACACGTCCAGCACCGTAACGGGCACGGCGTCGCCGTCGTCCGTATAGATGCGCATCATGCCCACCTTGCGGCCCAGCAATCCGAGGCGATTGCTAAGACTCATGGTTTTTCTCCAGCCCCACATGGGGGCCTTTTACACATACCCGACATCGATTGGCCGGGCTGACTGGGCGGCTTGCTCAGTCGTACAGACCTGAACTCACCTACGAATTTCCACCCCAGATGCTCTCACCACCACCATCAATCCAGCAATTTGCTTAAATTTTAGGCAACGACGAAACCACCCACGACGGGAAAGCTCGCGATCATATCAAATAGCGGACGCATACGCAAGCGGCCAATAAAAAACCGCCCGAAGGCGGCTTTCGTGATGACAGGCACCTCTTGCAAGGCGCCGCGCCATCATTGCAGCTTGATTTCGACGTCCACACCTGCGGGCAGGTCCAGCTTCATCAGGGCGTCAACCGTCTTGTCGGTCGGGTCGACGATGTCCATCAGACGTTGGTGCGTGCGGATTTCGAACTGGTCACGCGACGTCTTGTTGACGTGCGGCGAACGCAGGATGTCGAAACGTTGCAGGCGGGTCGGCAGAGGCACGGGGCCCTTGACGATGGCGCCGGTACGCTTGGCGGTATCAACGATTTCAGCGGACGACTGGTCGATCAGCTTGTAATCGAAGGCCTTCAGGCGGATGCGGATCTTCTGTTGTGCCATGACACACTTCCTTTTACTAAAGAACGATGACGCCTGCCGGGCCGAAGCCGCGACAGGCAGTGTCATGCCAATTAAGCGATGATCTTGGCAACCACGCCGGCGCCAACGGTACGGCCACCTTCGCGGATAGCGAAGCGCAGACCTTCTTCCATGGCGATCGGGGCGATCAGCTTGACGGTGATCGACACGTTGTCACCAGGCATCACCATTTCCTTGTCGGCCGGCAGCTCGATCGAGCCGGTCACGTCGGTGGTGCGGAAGTAGAACTGAGGACGGTAGTTGTTGAAGAACGGAGTGTGACGGCCGCCTTCCTCCTTGCTCAGAACGTACACTTCGCCGGTGAAGTTCGTGTGCGGGGTGATCGAACCGGGCTTGGCCAGCACTTGACCACGCTCGACTTCTTCACGCTTCGTGCCGCGCAGCAGGATACCCACGTTGTCGCCAGCTTGACCTTGGTCCAGCAGCTTGCGGAACATTTCCACGCCCGTGCAGGTGGTCTTCTGGGTCGGCTTGATACCCACGATTTCGATTTCTTCGCCGACCTTGATGATGCCGCGCTCCACACGACCGGTCACCACGGTGCCACGGCCAGAGATCGAGAACACGTCTTCCACAGGCATCAGGAAAGCACCGTCCACAGCGCGCTCAGGCGTCGGGATGTAGGTGTCCAGTGCGTCAGCCAGCTTCATGATGGCTTGTTCGCCCAGCTCGCCCGTGTCGCCTTCCAGCGCCAGCTTAGCCGAACCCTTGATGATCGGGGTGTCGTCGCCGGGGAAGTCGTACTTGGACAGCAGCTCGCGCACTTCCATTTCCACCAGTTCCAGCAGCTCGGCGTCGTCCACCATGTCAGCCTTGTTCAGGAAGACGATGATGTAAGGCACGCCCACCTGGCGGGACAGCAGGATGTGTTCACGGGTCTGAGGCATCGGGCCGTCAGCAGCGGAACAAACCAGGATAGCGCCGTCCATCTGAGCAGCGCCAGTGATCATGTTCTTCACATAGTCGGCGTGGCCCGGGCAGTCAACGTGAGCGTAGTGGCGGTTAGCCGTTTCGTACTCAACGTGAGCCGTGTTGATGGTGATGCCGCGCGCCTTTTCTTCAGGAGCCGCGTCGATCTGGTCGTAAGCCTTGGCTTGACCGCCAAACTTCTTCGACAGAACGGTCGTGATAGCAGCCGTCAGAGTGGTCTTGCCGTGGTCAACGTGACCGATGGTGCCCACGTTCACGTGCGGCTTGGTCCGTTCGAACTTTTCCTTGGACATTTGTTTCTCCAAACAAAGAACAGTGGCCCGTGCAGGTTTAAGGTTTCCGGCAGAGACATGCCACGGGCAGCATGCCAACCCCAAAGGGGCGCCAAAGACCGACAGAAGGAGGAAAGCCCCGGATCTTACACCGGGGCTTCACCGGTTCAGCAATTACTTGCCGCGAGCGGTGATGATGGCCTCGGCCACGTTACGAGGTGCTTCAGCGTATTGCTTGAATTCCATCGTGTAGGTGGCGCGACCTTGGGTAGCGGAACGCAGGCTGGTCGAGTAGCCGAACATTTCCGACAACGGCACTTCGGCCTTGATGACCTTGCCACCGCCGACCATGTCGTCCATGCCTTGAACCATGCCGCGACGCGAGGACAGATCGCCCATCACGGTACCAGCGTAGTCTTCAGGCGTTTCGACTTCCACGGCCATCATGGGCTCGAGGATCACAGGATCAGCCTTGCGGCATGCGTCCTTGAAGCCCATCGAAGCGGCCATCTTGAAGGCGTTTTCGTTCGAGTCCACATCGTGGTAGGAACCGAAGGTCAGACGCACGCGGACGTCCACCACAGGGTAGCCAGCCAGCACGCCGTTCGGCAGCGTGTCGATGATGCCCTTTTCCACCGCGGGGATGTATTCGCGAGGAACCACACCACCCTTGATTTCGTCGCAGAACTCGAAGCCCTTGCCACCGGGTTCCAGGGGCTCCACGGTCAGCACAACGTGACCGTATTGACCCTTACCACCGGACTGACGCACGAACTTGCCGTCGACGTCGGTGACCTTCTTGCGGATGGTTTCGCGGTAAGCCACTTGAGGCTTGCCCACGTTGGCTTCCACACCGAATTCACGCTTCATGCGGTCAACGATGATTTCCAGGTGGAGCTCACCCATACCGGCAATGATGGTCTGACCGGATTCTTCATCGGTCTTCACGCGGAAGGACGGATCTTCTGCAGCCAGGCGGTTCAGGGCGATACCCATCTTTTCCTGGTCAGCCTTGGTCTTGGGTTCCACGGCCTGTGCGATCACGGGCTCAGGGAAGACCATCTTTTCCAGGGTGATGATGGCATCGGGATCACACAGCGTTTCGCCGGTGGTCACGTCCTTCAAGCCCACGCAAGCAGCGATGTCGCCGGCCAGAATTTCCTTGATTTCTTCACGCTCGTTAGCGTGCATCTGCAGGATACGGCCGATACGCTCTTTCTTGCCCTTGATCGGGTTGTAGACAGAGTCGCCCGAGTTCAGCACGCCGGAGTACACGCGCACGAAAGTCAGCTGGCCGACGTACGGGTCGGTCATCAGCTTGAATGCCAGCGCGGCGAACTTCTCGGAGTCGTCAGCCTTGCGGGTAGCAGGCTGATCGTCTTCATCGGTGCCAGACACGGGAGGGATGTCCACGGGCGAAGGCAGGTAGTCGATGACGGCGTCGAGCATGCGTTGCACGCCCTTGTTCTTGAAGGCGGTGCCGCACAGCATCGGTTGAATTTCAACGTTGATGGTGCGGGTACGCAGCGCCAACTTGATTTCGTCCTCAGTCAGTTCACCTTCTTCAAGGTACTTGTTCATCAGCTCTTCAGAAGCTTCAGCAGCGGCCTCGATCATGTTCTCGCGCCACTTCTTGGCATCTTCCACCAGCTCGGCGGGGATGTCTTCGAAGGTGAACTTCATGCCTTGCGAGGCTTCGTCCCAAATGATGGCCTTCATCTTCAGGAGGTCAACGACGCCCTTGAAGTTGTCTTCGGCACCAATGGGGATCACCACGGGCACAGGGTTGGCCTTCAGGCGGGTCTTCATCTGGTCGTAGACCTTGAAGAAGTTGGCACCGGTACGGTCCATCTTGTTCACGAAGGCCAGACGAGGCACCTTGTACTTGTTAGCCTGACGCCACACGGTTTCAGACTGAGGCTGCACGCCGCCCACGGCACAGTACACCATGCAGGCACCGTCCAGCACGCGCATGGAACGTTCGACTTCAATGGTGAAGTCCACGTGCCCCGGGGTGTCGATGATGTTGAAGCGGTGCTCGGGGTAGGACATGTCCATGCCCTTCCAGAAGCAGGTCGTGGCAGCCGACGTGATCGTGATGCCGCGCTCTTGTTCCTGCTCCATCCAGTCCATGGTGGCAGCACCTTCGTGCACTTCACCGATCTTGTGGTTCACACCGGTGTAGTACAGGATACGCTCGGTCGTGGTGGTCTTGCCGGCGTCAATGTGGGCCGAGATACCGATATTGCGGTAGCGCTCGATCGGGGTCTTGCGTGCCATAAGGTCACTCCAGATTTGACAGGGCGCCGGGGGCTGCAACACCCCCTGCGCCAGATGGCAGCCGAAGCTGCCGTTGGTGGTTGATGAACCGGATGCTTAGAAGCGGAAGTGCGAGAAGGCCTTGTTGGCTTCAGCCATACGGTGCACTTCATCGCGCTTCTTCATCGCACCGCCGCGACCTTCAGCGGCTTCCAGGATTTCGTTGGCCAGACGCTGGGCCATCGACTTCTCGGAACGCTTGCGCGACGATTCCTTCAGCCAGCGCATGGCCAGGGCCATACGACGAGCGGGGCGAACTTCAACGGGAACCTGGTAGTTCGCGCCACCCACGCGGCGGGATTTCACTTCCACCACGGGCTTGACGTTGTTCAGAGCGGAGTTGAAGACTTCCAGCGGGTCCTTGCCGGCCTTCTTTTCGACTTGTTCCAGAGCGCCATAGATGATGCGCTCGGCAACAGCCTTCTTGCCGGATTCCATGATCACGTTCATGAACTTGGACAGGTCAACCGAACCGAACTTCGGATCGGGCAGGATTTCACGCTTGGGTACTTCGCGACGACGAGGCATTTCGATTCCTTTCAATGCTTCAGTTGATGCAGGCTTTCACCCACATCGCGGAGCCGATCAGTCAAATACGGACTCCACTTACTCGGTAGTTGCCGGACATCCGGATGTCTACCGCCACCTCGGCCTTCTCTATGACAGCTTTCACCCATTTGGTGACGCGCTGATGAAGAGGACCGACTGATTTGTTCCAGAAGGGGATTAGGCCTTCTTCGGGCGCTTCGCGCCGTACTTCGAACGAGATTGCTTGCGGTCCTTGACGCCTTGCAGGTCAAGGGAGCCACGCACGATGTGGTAACGCACACCTGGCAAGTCCTTCACACGACCGCCGCGAACCAGCACGACGCTGTGTTCTTGCAGGTTGTGGCCTTCACCACCGATGTAGGAAATCACTTCGAAACCGTTGGTCAGGCGCACCTTGGCAACCTTACGCAGAGCGGAGTTCGGCTTCTTGGGGGTCGTGGTGTACACGCGGGTGCACACACCACGGCGCTGCGGGCAGTTCTGCATCGCAGGCGACTTGGATTTCGTGACCTCGACCTGACGGCCATGGCGCACGAGCTGGTTGATCGTAGGCATCTTTTGGTTCCCGTTGATAAAAAACACTTGAAAATCAAGCACTTGCAGCGCCCTTGAACGAGAGCACAGAAGTCTTGAAGCCAAGCACAAAACGGCCCTCGCCCGAGCCCATCTCGAAAGCGAAAGCCGAAAAGCCTTCCATTGTAGGGTCGGCGCCGGTGAAAACGCAAGCGCTGCCTGGTTTTGCAGCACCGCAATGGTCCACGAAGGCCAAGGCCCCCGCGGACAAGGGGGGTCAATTCGTGTGCTTCTAGGGTTTGGCACTATTTCATGCCCCCGCCCTCGCCACCATGATTGGCGTTAAAGCAATCACATCAATCGATTGCGCCAAGCCGATGGGCCTGGCGCACCACAGATTCAGGAGGCCCCTGTGTCCTTGTCCAAAAAAATGCTGGCTCCCGCCGTGTTGGCCGCTGCTGCCGTCGCACCTCAGGCACAGGCTGCCACTTTCGATTTCTACGAAAACGGCGGGCCGCTGGTCAGCAGCAACAGCAGCGCACTGAGCTTCTCATCCGGTGGCCTGACGCTGACCGTGACGGCCGCCTCTTCGGGCGGCTCCAGCGCACAAGTGGCCAACCGCTGGGATGGCCTGGGGGTCTACACCGGCGGGCTGGATGCCAGTGATGTGGGCAGCAGCGCCTTCAACAACCCTGGCGATGTGCTCATCCTGACCTTCAGTCAGGCGATTCAGCTCAGCAGCCTGTCCTTTTCTGCATGGGATGGCAGCCTGTTGGGTGACGCCGCCAAGCTGACCTGGGCCAATGGCCTGTATCAAAACCTGACGACGGCCACGACGGGCGGCACCACTCCGACCTTCACCTGGAGTGGCTCGACATCCCCCTCGGGGACGGTCCTGAAGATCCAGGCTACGGGTTCTTTCTCCAGCTTTCGCCTGGCTGGCCTGACGGTCTCCGCCGTGCCGGAATCGCCCGCGATGGCCATGATGGCCCTGGGCCTGGCCGGGCTGGGTGTGGCGGTCCGTCGTCGCCGCGAAGACTGACGCCCGTCTCCCGCGCCCCGAGCACTCATGCCAGGGGCGCGAGCAAGCCAGCCAGGTCCTCCTCCGAGAACTTGGCCAGCGCAGCGCCATCGGCGTCCACGCCCAGGATGCCCTCCGCCAAGCCCTGCTTGCGCTCCTGCAAAGCCAGGATGCGCTGCTCGATGCTGCCCTCGACCACCAGTTGGTACACGGTCACGGGCTGGCTTTGGCCCAGCCGGTGCGCGCGGTCAGTAGCCTGCAGGGCGATCGCCGGGTTCCACCATGGGTCCAGATGGATGACGGTATCGGCCGCCGTGAGGTTGAGGCCCACACCGCCCGCCTTCAGGCTGATCAACAAGACTGCCTCCTGCTCGGCAGATTGAAACCGTTCGACCACATCGGCACGTCCTGCCGGTGGCGTATCGCCCGTCAGTTGCAAAAAGGGCAAGGGCCATTGCGCCATGTCTTCACCGACCAGCTTGAGCATTTCGGTGAATTGTGAAAAGATCAGGATGCGGCGCCCGTCGGCCACCAGTGCTGGCAGGTTCTCCCGCAACCATGCGAGCTTGGCGCGTTCAATTTGGGGATGCAGCGCCACATCCTTGACCAGCCAGGGGTCGCAGCAGACCTGACGCAGGCGCAGCAAGGCGTCGAGCACGGTGATCATGCCGCCTCGCAGTCCCGTGGTCTGCAACACACGGCGCACCTGCTTGTCTGCGGCCACTCGCACGCTTTCGTACAAGGCTTTTTGCCGCCCTTCCAGACCCAGCAGCTGGATGGCTTCGGTCTTGGGTGGCAGCTCGGTTGCCACATCGGCCTTGCGCCGACGCAGGATGAAGGGGCGTACACGCTGCGCCAGGCAGGCGGCGCGCACCGTTTCACCACGCTTTTCGATCGGCTCGCGCCAGGTGCGCTGAAAAGCGCGCCAGTCGCCCAGAAACCCGGGCATCAGGAAATCGAATTGGGCCCACAACTCGCCCAGGTGGTTTTCAAGCGGCGTACCAGTCAGGCAAAGCCGATAGCGGGCTTGCAGACGCCGCACGGCGGTCGCACCCCGGCTGGTGGCGTTCTTGACCATCTGCGCCTCATCGAGGATCAGCATGTGGAAGGGATGTGCGGCCAGCGCATCGATGTCGCGCCACAACAGGGGATAGGTGGTGAGCACCACGTCAGCCTGAGGCATCTCGGCAAAGCGGCGGTGACGTGCCGGGCCCTGCAGCACCAGCAACCGCAACGAAGGTGCCATGCGACGACATTCGGCCACCCAGTTGAAGACCAGCGAGGTCGGCATGACGATCAGCGCGGGCCGGTCCAGGCGGCCCGCCTGTTGCTCGACCAGCAGGTGCGCCAGGGCCTGTGCAGTTTTGCCCAGCCCCATGTCGTCGGCCAGAATCCCGCCGAGCTGGTGTGCACGCAGGTACTGCAGCCAGGCCAGGCCCTGGAGCTGATATGGGCGCAGCGTGACCTGCAGACCTGCTGGCTGAGGCATGGCGTCCAGCGCAGGGGACGCGCGCAGTCGGCTGACCAGGTCGCTCAGACCGGTGTCACCCCGAAGTTGCCAGGCACCCGCCACCCCGGCACGCTCGGCTTGGGTTGATCGAAGGCGATCACGCAAGGCCTCGATACGCAGCGTATCCCAGCCGTGCAGTTCGATGGCCTCGTCCGGCGCACGCCTGGGGTCGGACAACAGGTCGATCATCGTCCCGACGATGGCTTTCAATGGGGCCGCTGGCGCATCAATGCGCTTGCCACCCGGCGCGCGCAGGCGGATCAGGGCCTCGTCGTCGATCTCGCGGATGGCCCAGGCATCGAGCCACCGGCGATCTCGTTTGAGCAAGTCGGCGATCATCGGCGCGAGGTCGAGCCGCTGGCCGTCCACCTCGACACCCAGGGTCAACAACCAGGAGCCTTGTCGGCGCGGGGCGCCCAATGGCTGCACTGCTGCCACAGGCAAAGGCAGCCAGTCGGCGATCGCACGTGAGACGTCGTCGCCATCAGATGGAGAGACCTGCGCAGGATGGGCCTCGATGTGCCACGCCGTGACCGGCACACTCTGGTGCGCAAAGCCGCGGCGCACGGCCACATGCCAGCCCAGTCGCTGCAACACCGGCACCTGCTCGGCCCACAGGTCTGCAAAGGCGTCTTCCTGCGTGAGACTCCACAGCACGGGCTGATCGCCCAGCAGGTCTGCCGCCAGCATCGGACTGCGCCATTGCAGCAGATCTGCCGGCAGGGGTTGCAATCCTGTGTCTCTGAGTTGGGACAGGGCCTCTGCCTCGGCCTCCCAATCCCGCGGCAAGGGGTGACTCGCGCCCTGGGCATCCTGCAAGACGATGGGAGCCGGGGCTCGCGCGCTCAGAATCGACTGCGGCGCCACCACCGACCAGAACAGGCCATGGTCACCCACATAGGTCCAGTCCACCCGTGCGACCGATACCTCGCCACCACGCGGGCCGAAGGCCCCTTCGCCCCGCATGCCCAGCAGGCCATCACCCCGGTTGAGCGTCTGGAGTGTCAGTCGGGGACGAAAATGCAGGGTGAAGCCAGCCTCTTGAGACATGCCGACATTGTCGCTGCTTGGGGCGGCCGACCAAATGCAGTACAACCACACCATGTCCGACGAATACCAGATCGAGATTCCGCCCTCCTTCATGGCGCTCTACACCGATCGCCGCCACAGGCTGACCACCAGCGTCGCCCACCTGCGCGCCCGCTACGATGTCTGCGAGGACCTGGCCAACCACCTCACGGACCATTGCCGCCACATCCACGTCGACATTGGCGTGGACGAGCAGGACGTGCTGCACCGCTGCCTCAGCGGCCTGCAGACACCAGACTCCGGGGTATCCGATGCAGAAGCCATCTGGATCGTCACCCGGCTTGCCGAGTTGCTGGCCTGGCCCGCCCCCGATTTCAGCCCCCCCTCGGAGGAGGGCCTTCAACCATGACAGAACTGAACCCCGCCATCGTCTGGCGTCATTTCGACACGCTGTGCCGGATTCCCCGGCCATCCAGGCATGAAGCCGCGCTGCGCGAACACCTGCAGCAATGGGCGATGTCTCGCGGCTTGTCGACCGAGGTCGATGGCATCGGCAATCTGCTGATTCGCAAACCCGGCCAGCACGGTGGTGAGCACGCGGCCACCCTGGTGCTGCAAGGCCACCTGGACATGGTCTGCCAGAGCAATGAAGGTGTCCAGCACGACTTTCTGCAAGACCCCATTCAAACCACGCTGGAAGGCGATTGGCTGCGTGCGCCAGGCACCACCCTGGGCGCAGACAACGGCATCGGCGTGGCCTTGTGCCTGGCCTTGCTGGAAGACGCCGAGACATCGCACGGCCCCCTGGAAGTGCTGCTCACCGTGGACGAAGAAGCCGGCATGGGCGGCGCCCATGGCCTGCAGCCAGGCTGGCTCACGGGCAAGATCATGCTCAACCTCGACACCGAGGAGTGGGGCGAGTTCTACCTTGGCTGCGCCGGTGGGCTGGATGTGTACGCCAGCCGGCATGCGGCAGCGGATGCCGTGCCGGCAGGCTGGGTCACGCAACAGATCCGGCTGACCGGACTGCGCGGAGGCCACTCCGGCGTCAACATCCATGAAGAGCGCGGCAACGCGATCAAATTGCTGGTGCGGGTGCTGTATCAACTCGAACGGGACACCGGTCTGCGCTGGGCCCACCTGCGGGGCGGCAGCGCCCGCAATGCCCTGCCGCGGGAGGCCTTTGCCACGGTGGCATTGCCGGCCGAACAGCAATGCGCCCTGCTGGCCGGCATCGACCAGTGGCAGACCACGTTGTGCGCGGAGCTAGGCGACGTCGAGCCCCAGTTGCAGCTGCGCTGCGTCCCCACCGATGCGGCGAGCGCCTTGCTGCCGCCCAGCGAACAGCGCATCTGGTCGCGCAGCTTGCTCGCGGCCCCGCACGGTGTGCACCGCATGAGCCAGAAAGTGGCCGGCGTGGTCGAAACCTCGAACAACCTGGGCATGCTGGACATCCGACCAGAAGGTGGAGAGGTCAACTTCATGGTGCGCTCGCTGGTCGACAGCGCCGCCCAAGCCCTGGGCGATGAGATCGAGGCACTCTGGTCACTGAGCAGCAGCCAGGTGCGCATCGAAGGCCATTACCCTGGGTGGGCACCCAACCCGGCCTCGCCCCTGCTGGCCGTGTGCCAGGAGGTCTACCAGCAGCAGACAGGCAAATCGTCCAAGGTGCAGGTCATCCATGCGGGGCTCGAATGCGGCCTCATCCAGGCACGCTACCCGGACATGGACATCGTGTCCTTCGGACCGACGATCCGAGGCGCGCATGCACCAGGCGAAGCCGTGCACGTCCCGTCGGTGGCTGACTGCTGGACCTTGCTGCAGGCCATCGCCCGCCGGCTCGCCGAGGTGAACTGACGCGACGCCCGGGTGGCTTGCTATGGCGCTCGGCGGTGCACGCGCACAGGGGCCTCGGCACGTGCGCGCAGCTGGCCGCAGCCGCCGTCGACATCCTGGCCCGCGGAGTGCCGCAGCTTGGTGAGGATGCCCTGCCGGTGCAGGATGCGCGCAATCTCGGCGGCCTTCTCCCAGGACGGGCGGGCGTAGGGCAAGGCCTCGACCGCGTTATAGGGAATCATGTTCATCAGCGCGTACTTGCCCTTGAGCAAACGCACGATGCCCTCCAGCTCATCGGGACCGTCGTTGACCCCTTCGATCAAAGTCCACTGGTATTGGATCGGGTAGCCGGTGGCGCGCGCGTAGTGCTCCGCCAAATCGACCAGCTCGACCGGGTCCATGCGGGGCGCGCGCGGCAGCAACTCGGCGCGCAGGTCAGGCTTTGTGGTGTGCAGGGACACCGCCAGCGCCGGCTTGACCCGCCCCTGCGGCAGACGCTCAAATACCCGAGGATCTCCCACTGTGGAGAACACCAGGTTCTTGTGGCCGATGTTGCCGACCGTACCGAGCAGATCGATGGCTTCCAGGACGTTGTCCAGATTATGGGAGGGCTCACCCATGCCCATGAACACGACCTTCTTCACCGGCCGGCGGGTGCGAGCCAGTGCGACCTGCGCCACGATCTCGGCACTGCCCACCTGCCGGATCAACCCTTCCTTGCCGGTCATGCAGAACACGCAACCGACCGCACACCCGACCTGAGTCGACACACACAGGCCATCTCGCGGCAGCAGCACGCTCTCCACCATCTGACCATCGGACAGAGCCAGCAAGAGGCGGGCAGAGCCGTCTTCACCCGGATGCTCGGAGTGCAGGCGTGCCAGCCCGGCCAGCTCCTGCATCAGGGCAGGCAGATCATCGCGGACGGCCAGCGGCAGGAAATCTTCCGCACGGCGACGCCCGACCTCCATGGGAATGGCCTGCACCCAATGGCGCAGCACGCGCTGTTCGTGCACGGGTTTGGCGCCCTGCTCGCGCAGGCGCTGGCGGATGGTCTCGATGCGCATCATGGGCACTCGCGGGGCAGCAAAGGCTTCTCACTTCTACAAGAAAAAAGCGCCAGGGCCTTTCGACTCTGGCGCTTCGTGCTGAACGACGGGTCGTCAGCCGATGGCAGCTGCCTTATTCAGCAGCGGGGCCACCTTGTTCAGCCGGTGCGGCATCCGCTTCGCTGTCGTCCAGTGCTGCCAGCTCGAGAGCGGCACGCTCCTGGGCTTCCTGCATGGCGATGGCGCGGCGTTCGGTGTCGTCCATTTCCTCCTTGGCACGGCGAGCCTGGTGATAGGCCAGACCGGTACCAGCGGGGATCAGACGACCCACGATGACGTTTTCCTTCAAGCCACGCAGCTCGTCGCGCTTGCCCATGATGGCAGCCTCGGTGAGCACGCGGGTCGTTTCCTGGAAGGACGCAGCCGAGATGAACGAGTCGGTCGACAGCGAGGCCTTCGTGATACCCAGCAGCACGTCGCTGTAGGTGGCCACGGTCTTGCCTTCGGAACGCAGGCGGTCGTTCGTGTCGAGCAGCTCGGAACGTTCGACCTGTTCGCCAGGGATGTAGGTCGAGTCGCCGGCATTGGTGATCTGCACACGACGCAGCATCTGGCGAACGATCACCTCGATGTGCTTGTCGTTGATCTTCACACCTTGCAGACGGTACACGTCCTGCACTTCGTCCACGATGTAGCGAGCCAGCTCTTCGATACCCAGCAGACGCAGGATGTCTTGAGGATCGGCCGGACCGTCGACGATCAGTTCGCCCTTGTTGACCACCTGGCCTTCGTGCACCAGGATGTTCTTTTCCTTGGGCACCAGCTCTTCCCAGACCTGACCTTCAGGGCTGGTGATCTGCAGGCGAACCTTACCCTTCGTTTCCTTACCGAAGGACACGGTACCGGTGATCTCGGCCAGTGCACCCTTGTCCTTGGGCGAGCGGGCTTCGAACAGTTCGGCCACACGAGGCAGACCGCCGGTGATGTCGCGGGTCTTCTGACCTTCGATAGGAATACGAGCCAGCACTTCACCGGGGTGCAGTTCCTGACCATCGCGAATCTGGATCAGCGCGCCAACCTGGAAGCCGATGGTCACCGAGTGGTCGGTGCCAGGGATCTTCACCTCGTTGCCATTCGCATCGAGCAGCTTCACTTGCGGACGCACGACCTTGGCAGCACCACGGCGCTTCGGATCGATCACGACCAGGGTCGACAGACCGGTCACTTCGTCCACCTGCTTGGCCACGGTCACGCCTTCTTCGACGTTCTCGAACTTGGCCACACCGGCGAATTCGGTGATGATCGGACGGGTCAGCGGATCCCAGTTGGCCAGCACGGTACCAGCCTTGATGGTCTGGTCAGCCTTGATGGTCAGGATCGCGCCGTACGGCACCTTGTGACGCTCACGCTCGCGGCCGTGCTGGTCGGAGATGACGATTTCGCCAGAACGCGAAATCACCACCAGTTCGCCCTTGCCGTTGGTCACGTAACGCATCGTGGCATTGAAGCCGATGATGCCGTCCGACTTGGCTTCCACGCTCGAAGCGATGGCGGCACGCGAAGCAGCACCACCAATGTGGAAGGTACGCATGGTCAGCTGGGTACCGGGTTCACCGATCGACTGCGCGGCGATCACGCCCACAGCTTCGCCGGTGTTCACCAGACCACCGCGACCCAGGTCACGGCCATAGCACTTGGC
Organism: Aquabacterium sp.; assembly: GCF_041909175.1. Taxonomy (GTDB): domain Bacteria; phylum Pseudomonadota; class Gammaproteobacteria; order Burkholderiales; family Burkholderiaceae_C; genus Aquabacterium. Next base: position 62,605 of record NZ_JAYRDZ010000009.1, read on the forward strand.
GCACAGACCGTAGCGGGTACCGCAGGTCAGCGGCGTACGCACCTTGACTTCGTCGACACCGGCTGCTTCCAGCAGATCCAGTGCGTCTTCGTCGAGCATGCGACCGGCCGGCAGGACCAGTTGCTGGTTCTCGGGGTGCAGCACGTCGGTGGCGGCCACGCGGCCCAGCACGCGGTCGCGCAGCGATTCGATCACTTCACCGCCTTCGACCAGTGCGCGGGTCGGGATACCTTGATCGGTACCGCAATCGTCTTCGGTCACGACCAGATCCTGCGTCACGTCGACCAGACGACGGGTCAGGTAACCGGAGTTCGCGGTCTTCAACGCCGTATCCGCCAGACCCTTACGGGCACCGTGGGTGGAGATGAAGTACTGCAGAACGTTCAGACCTTCACGGAAGTTCGCGGTAATCGGTGTCTCGATGATGGAGCCGTCAGGCTTGGCCATCAGACCCCGCATACCGGCCAGCTGACGGATCTGCGCGGCAGAACCCCGGGCGCCCGAGTCAGCCATCATGTAAATCGAGTTGAACGATTCCTGATCGACTTCCTTGCCGTTGCGGTCGAGGACCTTCTGCTTGGCCAGCTGGGACATCATGACCTTGCCGACTTCGTCGCCGGTCTTGCCCCAGATGTCCACCACCTTGTTGTAGCGTTCGCCAGCGGTCACCAGACCGGAGACGTACTGCTGTTCGATTTCCTTGACTTCCTTTTCGGCGCGGTCGATCAGGTTCACCTTCTCGGCCGGCACCAGCATGTCGTCGATGGCGATCGAGATACCGGCGCGCGTGGCCAGACGGAAGCCGTTTTGCAGCAGCTTGTCAGCCAGCACCACGGTTTCCTTCAGACCGCACTTGCGGAACGAGGTGTTGATCAGACGCGAGATTTCCTTCTTCTTCAGCGCCTTGTTGATGTTGCTGAAGGGCAGGCCCTTGGGCAGGATCTCGGACAGCAGCGCACGCCCCACGGTGGTTGACACCAGCTTGGTCTCGGGCTCGAACTCGCCGGTTTCCTTGTTCTTCGACCACTCGGTCATCCGAACATTGATACGGGCGGTGATTTCCACCACACCAGCGTCCAGCGCGCGTTGCAGCTCCAGCAGGTCGGAGAAGACCATGCCTTCGCCCTTGCCGTTGATGCGCTCGCGGGTGGCGTAGTACAGACCCAGCACCACGTCTTGAGACGGCACGATGGAGGGTTCGCCGTTGGCCGGGAACAGCACGTTGTTGGAGGCCAGCATCAGGGTGCGGGCTTCCATCTGTGCTTCGATGGACAGCGGCACGTGAACGGCCATCTGGTCACCGTCGAAGTCGGCGTTGAAGGCCGCGCAAACCAGCGGGTGCAGCTGAATGGCCTTGCCTTCGATCAGCACGGGCTCGAACGCCTGGATGCCCAAACGGTGCAGCGTAGGCGCACGGTTCAGCATCACGGGGTGTTCCTTGATGACCTCTTCCAGGATGTCCCACACCACGGGGGTACCCGCTTCGACTTCCTTCTTGGCAGCCTTGATGGTCGTGGCGATGCCCATCGCTTCGAGACGAGCGAAGATGAAGGGCTTGAACAACTCCAGGGCCATCAGCTTGGGCAGACCGCACTGGTGCAGCTTCAGGGTCGGGCCCACGGTGATCACGGAACGACCGGAGTAGTCGACGCGCTTACCCAGCAAGTTCTGACGGAAACGACCGCTCTTACCCTTGATCATGTCGGCCAGCGACTTCAGGGCACGCTTGTTCGCACCGGTCATGGCCTTGCCACGACGGCCGTTGTCCAGCAGCGAGTCCACGGCTTCCTGCAACATGCGCTTTTCGTTGCGCACGATGATTTCAGGGGCCTTCAACTCCAGCAGACGAGCCAGACGGTTGTTCCGGTTGATGACGCGACGATACAGATCGTTCAGGTCGGAAGTCGCGAAGCGGCCACCATCCAGCGGCACCAGCGGACGCAGGTCCGGCGGCAGCACGGGCAGCACGTCCATCACCATCCACTCGGGCTTGATGCCGGACTTCTTGAAGGCTTCCAGCACCTTCAGGCGCTTGGAGTTCTTCTTGATCTTCAGCTCGGAGCCGGTGGCGTCGTTGCGGATCTTCTCGATTTCGAGGTCGAGGTCCATTTCGGCCAGCAGCTTCTTGACGCCTTCAGCACCCATCAGGGCTTCGAATTCGTCACCGTACTCCAGACGCTTCGCGTCGTAGTCGTCTTCCGACATGATGCTGAACTTCTTCAGCGGGGTCATGCCGGGGTCGATCACCACATATGCCTCGAAGTACAGCACGCGCTCGATGTCGCGCAGCGTCATGTCGAGCACCAGGCCCAGGCGCGACGGCAGCGACTTCAGGAACCAGATGTGGGCACAAGGCGCAGCCAGTTCGATGTGGCCCATGCGGTCACGACGGACCTTGGTCTGGGTCACTTCGACGCCGCACTTCTCACAGATGACACCGCGGTGCTTCAGGCGCTTGTACTTGCCGCACAGGCACTCGTAGTCCTTGATCGGGCCAAAGATCTTGGCGCAGAACAGGCCGTCACGCTCAGGCTTGAACGTACGGTAGTTGATGGTTTCAGGCTTCTTGACCTCACCGAAAGACCACGAACGGATCTTTTCGGGAGAGGCCAGACCAATCTTGATGGCATCGAAATGCTCATCAGGAGTGAATTGCTTGAACAGGTCCAGCAAACCTTTCATGGGGCTCTCCTATTCCTCGATTAGTTGCGCTCGAGCTCGATGTCGATACCGAGCGAACGAATTTCCTTGACCAGCACGTTGAACGACTCGGGCATGCCGGCGTCGATGGAATGCTCGCCCTTGACGATGTTCTCGTACACCTTGGTACGGCCATTGACGTCATCGGACTTGACCGTGAGCATTTCCTGCAGCACGTAAGACGCGCCGTAGGCTTCCAGTGCCCACACTTCCATTTCACCGAAACGCTGACCACCGAACTGAGCCTTACCACCCAGCGGCTGCTGCGTGACCAGGCTGTAAGGACCGGTGGAGCGGGCGTGCATCTTGTCGTCAACCAAGTGGTGCAGCTTCAGCATGTGCATGTAGCCCACGGTGGTGGCGCGCTCGAAAGCGTCGCCCGTGCGGCCGTCATACAGCTGAGCCTGCGTGCGGGTCGGCGTCAGGCCCTTGGCCTTGGCAATGTCTGCCGGATAGGCCAGTTGCAGCATGGCGCGGATTTCCGCTTCCTTGGCACCGTCGAACACCGGGGTGGCAAACGGCACGCCCTTGGACAGGTTCGCAGCCATCTGCAGGACTTCGTCATCGCTCAGCTGCGACAGGTCTTCCGACTTGCCACCAGACTGGTTGTAGAGCTCGTCCATGAACTTGCGCAGCTCGGCCACGGCGGCCTCTTGCTGCAGCATGTTGCCGATGCGCTGACCGATACCCTTGGCAGCCCAGCCCAAGTGCACTTCCAGCACCTGACCCACGTTCATCCGCGAAGGCACACCCAGCGGGTTCAGACAGACGTCGCAAGGCGTACCGTCAGCCATGTACGGCATGTCTTCGATAGGCAGAATGCGGGAGACCACACCCTTGTTACCGTGACGGCCGGCCATCTTGTCACCAGGCTGCAGACGACGCTTGACGGCCAGGTGAACCTTGACCATCTTCAGCACGCCAGCAGGCAGCTCATCGCCCTGGGTCAGCTTCTTGCGCTTCTCTTCGAAGGCCAGGTCGAAGCTGTGGCGGGTTTGCTCCAGCGCGTTCTTGATGCTTTCCAGCTGGTTGGCCAGCTCTTCGTCAGCAGGACGGATGTCGAACCAGTGGAACTTCTCGACGGAAGCCAGGTAGGCCTCGTCCAGCACCGTGCCCTTGGACAGCTTGTTCGGGCCACCGTTGGCAACCTTGCCGATCAGCAGCTTCTTGATACGGTCGAAGGCATCGGCCTCGACGATACGCAGCTGGTCGTTCAGGTCCAGACGGAAGCGCTTCAGTTCATCGTCGATGATCTGTTGAGCGCGCTTGTCACGCTGGATGCCTTCACGGGTGAAGACCTGCACGTCGATCACGGTACCGGAGGTGCCCTGGTCCACACGCAGCGAGGTGTCCTTCACATCGGAAGCCTTCTCGCCGAAGATGGCGCGCAGCAGCTTCTCTTCCGGGGTCAGCGTGGTTTCGCCCTTCGGGGTCACCTTGCCGACCAGCACGTCGCCGGGGCCGACTTCGGCGCCGATGTAGACGATGCCGGAATCATCCAGACGAGCCAGCTGGTTTTCAGACAGGTTCGGGATGTCGCGGGTGATTTCTTCGGAACCCAGCTTGGTATCACGGGCCATCACCACCAGTTCCTCGATGTGGATCGAGGTGTAGCGGTCATCGGCCACCACGCGTTCGGAGATCAGGATCGAGTCTTCGAAGTTGTAGCCGTTCCAGGGCATGAAGGCCACCAGCATGTTCTGACCCAGGGCCAGTTCGCCGATGTCGGTCGAGCCGCCGTCAGCGATGATGTCCTCGGCAGCCACCTTGTCGCCACGTTGCACGATGGGACGCTGGTGGATGTTGGTGTTCTGGTTGGAACGCTGGTACTTGATCAGGTTGTAGATGTCCACGCCCACTTCGCCGGCCACGGTTTCCGCGTCATTGACACGGATCACGATACGGTTGGTGTCGACATAGTCCACCACGCCACCGCGCTTGGCGGTCACGACGGTACCCGAGTCCTTGGCGGCCACGCGCTCGACGCCCGTACCCACGAAGGCCTTTTCAGGACGCAGCACAGGCACGGCCTGACGCTGCATGTTGGCGCCCATCAATGCGCGGTTCGCATCGTCGTGCTCAAGGAAAGGCACCAGGGAGGCCGCCACCGACACGATCTGGGTCGGGGCCACGTCCATGTACTGGATGCGTTCCGGCGAGGTCAGCACCGATTCGCCGCTTTCACGTGCCGACACCAGTTCGTCGATCAGGCGACCTTCGGCGTCGAGCTTGGCGTTGGCCTGCGCAATGACGTACTTGCCTTCTTCGATGGCCGACAGGTAGTCGATCTGGGACGTGGTCGTGCCGTCCACCACGCGACGATACGGCGTTTCCAGGAAGCCGTATTCGTTCAGGCGGGCGTACAGAGCCAGCGAGTTGATCAGACCGATGTTCGGACCTTCAGGCGTTTCGATCGGGCACACGCGGCCGTAGTGGGTCGGGTGCACGTCGCGGACTTCGAAGCCAGCGCGTTCGCGCGTCAGACCGCCCGGGCCCAGTGCGGAGACACGACGCTTGTGCGTGATTTCCGACAGGGGGTTGGTCTGGTCCATGAACTGCGACAGCTGCGACGCACCGAAGAACTCCTTCAAAGCCGCAGAGATGGGCTTGGAGTTGATCAGGTCGTGCGGCATCAGGGCTTCGGTTTCAGCCTGACCCAGACGTTCCTTCACAGCCTTCTCGATACGAGCCAGACCGGAACGGTATTGGTTTTCAGCCAGTTCGCCGACACAACGCACACGACGGTTACCCAAGTGGTCGATGTCATCGACTTCGCCGCGGCCATTGCGCAACTCGACGAGGATCTTCACGACGCGCAGGATGTCGTCGTTCGACAGCGTCATCGGGCCGGTAGGGGCATCGATGTTCACGCGGGCGTTGAACTTCATGCGACCCACGCGCGACAGGTCGTACGTGTCTTCGTTGTAGAACAGACGCTGGAACAGGGCCTGCACGGCGTCTTCGGTCGGCGGCTCGCCAGGACGCATCATGCGGTAGATGGCGACACGGGCAGCCAGTTCGTCGGCGGTTTCATCGGTGGCCAGGGTCTGGCTGATGTAGGCGCCTTGATCCAGTTCGTTGGTGAACAGGCAGTCGATGTCCTTGATGCCAGCCGAACGCAGCTTCTTCAGCAGGGTTTCGGTCAGCTCTTCGTTGGCCTTGGCGATGATCTCGCCCGTGTCGGGATCGATCTGGTTGGAGGCCAGCACGCGACCCAGCAGGAAGTCTTCAGGCACCGTGACGTGAGTCGTGCCGGATTGTTCCAGAGCGCGGGTATGGCGTGCAGTGATGCGCTTGTCCTTCTCGACGACGACATTGCCCGACTTGTCGGTGATGTCGAAGCGAGCCACTTCACCCTTCAGACGTTCAGGCACATAGGCCATCTGAGCGCCCGAATCCATCAGCTTGAACTGATCGAACTGGAAGAAGGTGGAGAGGATCTGCTCGGGCGTCATGCCGATCGCCTTGAGCAGGGTCGTCACGGGCATCTTGCGGCGACGGTCCACGCGGAAGTACAGCAGGTCCTTCGGATCGAATTCGAAGTCCAGCCACGAGCCACGGTAAGGGATGATGCGGGCGCTGAACAGCAGCTTGCCCGACGAGTGGGTCTTGCCCTTGTCGTGCTCGAAGAACACGCCAGGCGAACGGTGCAGCTGCGACACGATGACGCGCTCGGTACCGTTGATGATGAAGGAACCGTAGTCGGTCATCAGGGGCACTTCGCCCATGTAGACTTCCTGTTCCTTGATCTCCTTGACCACCTTCGACTGTGCGGTCGAGGTTTCACGGTCGTAGATGATCATCTGCAGCTTGGCACGCACGGCGGACGCAAAGGTCAAACCCCGTTGCTGACACTCGCGGACGTCAAACGTCGGCTTGGCGATGTTGTACTCGATGAACTTCATCTCCACGAACCCGTTGTGGGACACAATCGGGAACGCGGACAGGAATGCCGCCTGCAGGCCTTCTGGCTTGCGTTGCTGCGGGGGCACGTCCTTTTGCAGGAAGGCAACGTACGAGTCCTTCTGCATCGTCAGCAGATAGGGCACGTTCAAAACGCTGCCGCGCTTGCCAAAGCTCTTGCGAATCCGCTTGCGCTCGGTGTAGCTGTAGGGGGTTGCTTGCGCCATAAACTCTCCGTTTCGGGTACCCATGGGGTTACCCGGTTCGAAACAAAGTCCCGCCCGGCCAAGACAGGACTCTTATCGTTCGGCGACTGGCCAATCAGATCTTGCGTCTGAGGCTTGGTGGTTGGCCACTACCAACCGCTGGCAGACAACCAGGGCGTTGCACCCCGGCTCGACCAAACCGGTTCTCCGCAGTCGGTTCAGAGAACACTCGAAAAGCCCACCAGTGTACTACCTTGGTGGGTCTTTCGAGTGCTCTCAGGATTTTTACATCCTGAAAGCGCGAAAGCTGCCCCCTTGCGGAGGCAGCTGTTCAGGTCGGGTAACCCCGGCAACTGGCTCTCTATAGGAGAGCCAGAAACCAGAATTACTTGAGTTCGACCTTGGCGCCGGCTTCTTCCAGCTTCTTCTTGGCGGCTTCGGCGTCAGCCTTGGCAGCGCCTTCCTTGATGGGCTTCGGAGCGCCATCGACCAGGTCCTTGGCTTCCTTCAGACCCAGGCCGGTGATTTCACGCACGGCCTTGATCACGCCCACCTTGTTGGCGCCGGCTTCAGCCAGCACCACGGTGAACTCGGTCTTTTCTTCAGCGGCAGCAGCGCCACCAGCAGCAGCGCCGCCAGCAGCGGGAGCAGCCATTGCAGCGGCCGACACGCCGAACTTCTCTTCGATAGCCTTGACCAGCTCGTTCAGTTCCATCACGGACATGCTGTCCAGGGCGGTCAGGAATGCGTCTTTATCGAATGCCATTTTGGGTTCCTAAAAATCGGTTAGATATTGAATGCGGTTGCTTGTGGCGAGATGCGCCTATCAAGCGGCAGGAGCTTCTGCGGCAGCTTCGGCTGCAGGAGCGCCACCACCCTTTTGTTCGCTGACTGCAGCCAGAACGCGAGCAAAGCCCGAGATCGGCGACTGCAACAGACCACAAATTTGGGCCAGCAGAACTTCCTTGCTGGGGATCGATGCCAAAGCCTTGACGCCATTGGCGTCCAGAGCCTTGCCAGCGTATGCACCAGCCTTGATGACCAGCTTGTCATTGCCCTTGGCAAAGTCAGCGACCACCTTGGCAGCTGCCACGGCGTCTTCAGAGAAGCCGTAGATCAGCGGGCCAGTGAAGCTGTCTGCAGCGACTTCAAACTGGGTGCCAGCAACAGCGCGGCGAGCCAGGGTGTTCTTCAGAACGTGAAGGTACACACCTTGGGCGCGAGCGTTCTTGCGCAGCTGATCCAGTTGAGCCACCGTGAGACCGCGGTACTCAGCCAGTGCAAGCGTTTGTGACTTGCCCGCTTGGGCAGCCACTTCCGCAATGACGGCTTCTTTCTCGTTGCGATTGAGACTCAAGGTCCACTCCTTAAAACGTGCCCGTCAACACCCACCCCACAGGGGGCAAGCACCTCGAGACACACCCGATTGCAGCGACCATCTGTCTCGGAACCCATCGCCCGCGAGGGCGGCGGAAACCTTGGCAGCGGGTTCGCCATCTGCGTAGGCTGAACTATTAAGCGGCTGCTGCGATACAGCTGACAGCGGCCACGCCTACGGTCTTGGATGACCTGCCTCTTGCGAGGCAGCCCACCAATTTTTGTCGGATCGTCACGCCAGACTCGCGTGGGACCCGGCCGACAACCACCGGGGTGGATGTCAGCTCAGTTCAGTCATCAGGCGCCGATGCTGTTGACGTCCACACGGACGCCCACACCCATGGTCGACGACACGGCAACCTTCTTCAGGTACACGCCCTTGCTGGAAGCAGGCTTCAGCTTGGTCAGTGCATCCAGCAGAGCAGCCAGGTTGCCCTTCAAAGCAGCGGATTCGAAGGAGCGACGGCCGATGGTGCCGTGGATGATGCCGGCCTTGTCAACGCGGAACTGGACTTGACCAGCCTTGGCGTTCTTGACAGCGGTGGCGACGTCGGGGGTCACGGTGCCAACCTTGGGGTTAGGCATCAGGCCACGGGGGCCCAGCACGGTACCCAGGGTACCCACGATACGCATCGTGTCAGGGGAGGCGATCACCACGTCGAAGTTGATGTTGCCACCCTTGATCTGCTCGGCCAGGTCTTCCATGCCGACGAGATCGGCACCGGCAGCCTTGGCTTCTTCAGCCTTGGCACCTTGGGCGAACACAGCGACGCGCTTGGTCTTGCCGGTGCCGTTAGGCATCACGACGGCGCCACGCACCACTTGATCCGACTTCTTGGCGTCCACGCCCAGTTGCACGGCCACGTCGATGGATTCATCGAACTTGGCGCTGGCGCATTCCTTGACGATGCTCAGAGCTTCTTCGATGGCGTACAGCTTGGTCGATTCGACCTTGCCTTCGAGAGCCTTTTGGCGCTTGGTCAGCTTAGCCATATCACACACCCTCCACGATGATGCCCATGGAACGAGCCGAACCGGCGATCGTACGCACAGCGGCGTCCAGATCGGCAGCGGTCAGGTCCTTCTGCTTGGTCTTGGCGATTTCTTCGATCTGAGCACGGGTCAGCTTGCCAACCTTGTCAGATTGAGGACGCGGAGAACCCTTCTCGATCTTCGCAGCCTTCTTCAGCAGGACCGTCGCAGGCGGGGTCTTGATGATGAAGGTGAAAGACTTGTCTGCGTAGGCGGTGATCACCACGGGCAGCTTCAGACCAGGCTCGACGCCTTGAGTCTGGGCGTTGAACGCCTTGCAGAATTCCATGATGTTCAGACCGCGCTGACCCAGAGCGGGACCGACCGGAGGCGAAGGGTTTGCCTTGCCAGCCGGAATTTGCAGCTTGATGAAGCCGACAATTTTCTTGGCCATGTGTTTCTCCTGATACCACTCCGGCGGCCACGCCAGGGTGGTTGAGTGCAAACGCCCGACCAGGCAACTTGCGTTGCCCGTCAGGCTCCTCGTACCGCGCTCTCGTTCACGGTTGATACGGAAGGTGATGGATACGGACCCCGTCGAGCCCGGATCGCCCCCAACCTTCGGGGGCTGAATTCAATCTCAGATCTTTTCGACCTGATGGAAGTCCAACTCGACCGGCGTTGCACGACCGAAGATGGTGACGGACACGCGCAGCTTCGACTTGTCGTAGTTGACTTCCTCGATGGTGCCGTTGAAGTCGGTGAAAGGACCTTCCTTGACACGCACGACTTCGCCAACTTCCCATTCCACCTTGTGGCGGGGCTTTTCGATACCTTGCTGCATCTGGTTGACGATCTTCATGACTTCGTCTTCCGAGATGGGCACAGGACGGTTCTTGGCGCCGCCCACGAAGCCGGTGACCTTGGAGGTGTTCTTCACCAAGTGCCAGGTGTCGTCGTCCATGACCATTTCAACCAGCACATAGCCAGGGAAGAAACGGCGCTCGGTGACAGACTTCTTGCCATTCTTGACTTCGACCACTTCTTCGGTCGGCACCAGGATGCGGCCGAAACTGGCCTGCATGCCGGCACGGTCAATGCGCTCACGCAGGTTGCGCTCGACGGCTTTTTCCATGCCGGAGTAGGCATGCACAACGTACCAGCGCAGCGGAGATGCAGCGGTGGCCGAAGTGGTTTGAACGTCGCTCATGGGTCAACCTCGTATGTGTGTTGGGATCAGTGCTTCCAGCCCAGGATCAGGCCATAAAGCACCCATTCCAGCGTCTTGTCGGTCAGCCACAGGAACAGGGCCATCACCACGACGAACGCAAAGACATACAGCGTCATCTGGGTGGCTTCCTGGCGCGAGGGCCACACGACCTTGCGGAGTTCCTTGATGGACTCCTGCCCGTAAGCAATCAACTCCCTGCCCTGACCCGACGTGAAGAACACACCGACTGCGGCCGCCAGCAGAACCAGCAGGGCCACGACACGCAGCCACAGGCTTTGCTGGCCCAGTGCATAAAACGCAGCCACGCCGCCAACGACCAACAGACCGGCTACAGCCAGCTTGGCCTTGTCAGCACCGGTCGTCACGGTTTCGATTTGCGGATTGGACATGAAGACTAACTTTGAGGCAGCAAAGCCCGCCGGCCCCTGGTCTTTCGACCTTCGCCTGCGGGCTGCTTGGAAACAGCGTACTGGATTGTGTCAGTAGGTGGCAGGGGCAGTAGGAATCGAACCTACAACCTTCGGTTTTGGAGACCGACGCTCTGCCAATTGAGCTATACCCCTACGCTACAAACCAATTAAGCGATGATCTTGGCAACCACGCCGGCGCCAACGGTACGGCCACCTTCGCGGATAGCGAAGCGCAGACCTTCTTCCATGGCGATCGGGGCGATCAGCTTGACGGTGATCGACACGTTGTCACCAGGCATCACCATTTCCTTGTCGGCCGGCAGCTCGATCGAGCCGGTCACGTCGGTGGTGCGGAAGTAGAACTGAGGACGGTAGTTGTTGAAGAACGGAGTGTGACGGCCGCCTTCCTCCTTGCTCAGAACGTACACTTCGCCGGTGAAGTTCGTGTGCGGGGTGATCGAACCGGGCTTGGCCAGCACTTGACCACGCTCGACTTCTTCACGCTTCGTGCCGCGCAGCAGGATACCCACGTTGTCGCCAGCTTGACCTTGGTCCAGCAGCTTGCGGAACATTTCCACGCCCGTGCAGGTGGTCTTCTGGGTCGGCTTGATACCCACGATTTCGATTTCTTCGCCGACCTTGATGATGCCGCGCTCCACACGACCGGTCACCACGGTGCCACGGCCAGAGATCGAGAACACGTCTTCCACAGGCATCAGGAAAGCACCGTCCACAGCGCGCTCAGGCGTCGGGATGTAGGTGTCCAGTGCGTCAGCCAGCTTCATGATGGCTTGTTCGCCCAGCTCGCCCGTGTCGCCTTCCAGCGCCAGCTTAGCCGAACCCTTGATGATCGGGGTGTCGTCGCCGGGGAAGTCGTACTTGGACAGCAGCTCGCGCACTTCCATTTCCACCAGTTCCAGCAGCTCGGCGTCGTCCACCATGTCAGCCTTGTTCAGGAAGACGATGATGTAAGGCACGCCCACCTGGCGGGACAGCAGGATGTGTTCACGGGTCTGAGGCATCGGGCCGTCAGCAGCGGAACAAACCAGGATAGCGCCGTCCATCTGAGCAGCGCCAGTGATCATGTTCTTCACATAGTCGGCGTGGCCCGGGCAGTCAACGTGAGCGTAGTGGCGGTTAGCCGTTTCGTACTCAACGTGAGCCGTGTTGATGGTGATGCCGCGCGCCTTTTCTTCAGGAGCCGCGTCGATCTGGTCGTAAGCCTTGGCTTGACCGCCAAACTTCTTCGACAGAACGGTCGTGATAGCAGCCGTCAGAGTGGTCTTGCCGTGGTCAACGTGACCGATGGTGCCCACGTTCACGTGCGGCTTGGTCCGTTCGAACTTTTCCTTGGACATGATTCTCGCTCCTAGCGATCCTGAAGTGAGCCGAAAGAAATGAAGAAAGAAAGCAGGTGGTGCCCATGGGCAGGATCGAACTGCCGACCTCTCCCTTACCAAGGGAGTGCTCTACCACTGAGCCACATGGGCATCGACACTGGTTTGAATTCACAGGAATTCAAACCGGTGTCGACAGACACCTACCACTCGCCTTTCAGCGAAGACAGCGAGTGTAGCACGCTGTACACATGACAGAACCGTTACCTGGAGCGGGAGACGGGAATCGAACCCGCGTCATTAGCTTGGAAGGCTAAGGTTCTACCATTGAACTACTCCCGCCCGGGAGTGATTCCGAATAGGTTTGCCTGGTGGAGGAGGCTGGATTCGAACCAGCGTAGGCGTAAGCCAACAGATTTACAGTCTGCCCCCTTTAGCCACTCGGGCACCCCTCCAAGGCAAGCCCTAGACTTTAGCACAGCTCTCAAAAAAAACACAAGCTTTCTTCGCGATGTTGCAAAAAATCCATGGGCACGGCGAAGTGTGTCGCCAAAAACGCACCGCGTCCAGCACCGCTCAAGGTTTCAATTGCGCCAGTCGAGCGCCATGCCGCGCTCGGCCAGCCAGCGCATGGACTGGCCCAAATGACCGCAACCGATGAAGGGCACAGGCCCTCGGGTGGCCGACAGCGGCGAGGGGTGGTTGGACTCCAGCACCAGATGCTCGCCCGCGTGGGCGGCGATCAGCGGCTTCTTGCGCTGAGCATGCGCGCCCCACAGCAGAAACACCGTGGGGTGCTTGTCGCCTGCGACCGCGCTGATCAGGGCATCGGTCAGCTCTTCCCAGCCCCAGCCGGCGTGACTGGCAGCGAGCCCGTCTTCCACGGTGAGGACGGTGTTGAGCAGCAACACACCCTGCCGCGCCCAGGCGGTCAGGCAACCGGACGGCGATGGCGGCATGCCCAGATCACGCTCGCGCTCCTTGTACATGTTGCGCAGGCTGGGCGGCACCTTGACCCCGTCTTGCACCGAGAATGCGAGGCCATGCGCCTGGTGCGGGCCATGGTAGGGGTCCTGCCCCAGGATCACCACCCGCACACGCTCACGTGGCGTGTGGTGCAAGGCCGCGAACACCTGGGGCGGATAGATGGTCGCGCCCGCCGCTCTGCGGGCCTCCACCCGCTCGACAAGACTGCGCCCCGCAGGACTCTCACGGAAGGCGTCCGTGATGCCTCGCCAATCTGCGGGGACCGCATCCAACTGCGCCGGCAAGGGCTCGGTCAGACGCGGCGCGACGTCGGCTGTTTGCCCAAACAGATCAGCGTGCTGTGGCATGAGCTCAGCCGAACAAGTGGGCCAGCGCCGCACCCGGATCGGGCTGACGCATGAAGGCCTCGCCCACGAGGAAGGCATGCACGTTGGCGGCACGCATGCGCTGCACATCGGCCGCGCCCAGGATGCCGGATTCGGTCACCAGCAGGCGGTCCGCCGGTACGCGCGGCAACAGGCCCAAGGTGGTGTCCAGCGTCACCTCGAAGGTACGCAGATTGCGGTTGTTGATGCCCAGCAGGGGGGTCTTGAGCTGAAGCGCACGGTCCAACTCTTCCCCGTCATGGACTTCGACGAGCACGGCCATGCCCAGGCTGTGCGCGCAGGCCTCGAGATCGGCCATGCGGGCATCGTCGAGGCAGGCGGCGATCAGCAAGATGCAATCGGCCCCCATGGCGCGTGCGTCGTAGACCTGGTACTCGTCGACCATGAAGTCCTTGCGCAACACGGGCAATGCGCAGGCCTCACGTGCCTCTTGCAGGTAGCGTGCGTTGCCTTTGAAAAACTGTTCGTCGGTCAAGACGCTCAGGCAGGCAGCGCCATGCTGCGCATAGCTGGCAGCGATCTCGGCAGGCACGAAGTGTTCGCGCAGCACGCCCTTGCTGGGGCTGGCCTTCTTGACTTCGGCGATGACACCGGCTTGCCCGGCACCGATGCGCGCACGCAAGGCACCTTCGAAATCGCGGACATCGGCCAGCGTGCGGTTGCGCAGCTCGGCGGCCGCACGCACTTCAGCCAGCGAGCGTTGCTGCAGCGCCGATGCGATCTCTTCGTGCTTGACGGCGACGATCTTCTTGAGGATGTCTGACATGGTGTGAAACTCGCCGGCCATCAGGCCTGTGGTGCAAAAGCCTGGGTGGCCTGCACAAAGTTGAATAGGACCTCGCCTGCACGGCCACTGGCCAGGGCGTCACGTGCTCTCTGAACGCCATCGGCCAGGGTTTCGGCGACGTTGGCCGCGTAGAGCGCCGCACCGGCGTTGAGCAGCACGATGTCGCGTGCAGGGCCTGGTTCGTTGTCGATCACCCGACGCACGATGGCGAGCGAAGCCTCGCGGCTGGTGGCCTTGAGGGCGGAGCCATCATGCTCGGCCATGCCGAACTCGGTCGGGTTGATGCGGTACTCACGTACCTCGCCATGGCGTAGCTCCGCGACATGGGTGTCGCCAGCCAGCGTGATCTCATCGAGACCGTCACTGCCGTGGACCACGATGACATGCTCGGAACCCAGGCGTTGCAGCACGCGGGCCTGCAAGCCGACCAGGTCGGGATGGAAGACGCCCATCAGCTGGTTGGGCGCCCCGGCCGGGTTGGTCAGCGGCCCCAGGATGTTGAAGATGGTGCGCACGCCCAGCTCCTTGCGCACGGGCGCCGCGTGCTTCATGGCAGCGTGGTGGTTGGGCGCGAACATGAAGCCCACCCCGGTCGAGGCCAAGCACGATGCGACCTGCTCGGCGTTGAGGTTGAGGTAGGCCCCCAGGGCCTCCAGCACATCGGCGCTGCCCGTGCTGGACGACACGCTGCGACCCCCATGTTTGGCGACGCGCGCACCGGCTGCCGCCGCGACGAACATGGCTGTGGTCGAGATGTTGAAGGTGTGGGCCCCATCGCCACCGGTACCACACAGGTCAACCAGGTGACGGGTGTCGGCAATGGCCACCGGGGAGGCGAACTCGCGCATGACCTGGGCCGCTGCAGCGATCTCGCCGACCGTTTCCTTCTTCACCCGCAAGCCGGTCACGAAGGCCGCCATGACCACCGGCGACATCTGCCCGGTCATGATGCGACGCATCAGGCGGAGCATCTCGTCGTGGTAGATCTCGCGGTGCTCGATGACCCGCTGCAAAGCCTGGGCGTCGGTGAGCCCAGCCGGAAAGGCACTGTCGCTCATCTCACATCTCCAGGAAGTTCTTGAGCATGGCGTGACCATGCTCGGTGAGGATGGATTCCGGGTGGAACTGTACCCCTTCCAGCGGCGCGAAATTCAGATCGGTGAGCGGGGCCTTGTGACGTACGCCCATGATCTCGCCGTCGTCGGTGGTGGAGGTGATTTCCAGGCAGTCCGGCAGACTCGCCCGCTCGATGGCCAGCGAGTGGTAGCGGATGACCGTGAAATGCTCGGGCAGGCCTTTGTAGACGCCCTTCTGGTCCGTGGTGATGACACTGGTCTTGCCGTGCATCTGCTGGCGCGCGCGCACCACGCGGCCACCCAGGGCCGCGCCGATGCTCTGGTGACCCAGGCACACACCCAGGATGGGCAACTGGCCGGTGAAGCGCTGCAGGGCAGGCACACAGATGCCGGCCTCGGCGGGTGAGCAGGGGCCGGGAGAGAGCACCAGACGGTCGGGCTGCATGGCCGCGATCTCGTCCAGCGTGATTTCGTCATTGCGTACGACCTTGACCTCTTCACCCAGCTCGCAGAAATACTGGACCAGGTTGAAGGTGAAGCTGTCGTAGTTATCGATCATGAGCAGCATGGTGGTGTCCTTCTTCTCAAAGTGGGTTCAGAGACCTTGTTCGACCATCTCGGCCGCGCGGATCACCGCACGGGCCTTGGCCTCGGTTTCTTTCCACTCCAGTTCGGGGACCGAATCGGCCACCACCCCTGCCCCGGCCTGCACGTACAGCACCTGATCCTTGATAACCCCGGTGCGGATGGCAATGGCCACGTCCATGTCGCCAGCGAAGCTGAGATAGCCGACTGCGCCGCCGTACACACCGCGCTGCACCGGCTCCAGTTCATCGATGATTTCCATGGCGCGGATCTTGGGCGCGCCGCTGAGCGTGCCCGCCGGGAAGCTGGCACGCAGCACGTCCAGTGCCGACATGCCGTCCTTGAGTCGCCCTTCGACGTTGCTGACGATGTGCATGACGTGCGAATAGCGCTCGATGCCAAAGGCTTCCGTGACCTTGACCGAACCGGTTTGCGCGATGCGGCCGATGTCATTGCGGGCCAGGTCGATCAGCATGACGTGCTCGGCGCGCTCCTTCGGGTCGGACAGCAGGTCGCGTTCGTTGTTGAGGTCTTCCTCGTGGGTTGCACCACGTGGCTTGGTGCCGGCAATGGGGCGGATGGTGACCGTCTCGCCTTCGGCGCCATGCTCCTGACGCACCAGGATTTCAGGCGACGAGCCCACCACGTGGTGGTCCCCCATGTCGTAGTAATACATGTAGGGGCTGGGATTGAGGGTGCGCAGGGCGCGGTACAGGTTCAGCGGCGACGCGGTGAAGCGCTTTTCCAGACGCTGGCCGATCACGATCTGCATGCAGTCGCCCGCGGCGATGTATTCCTTGCAACGCCCCACAGCGGCCTCGAAATCGGCCTTGGCGAAGTGCCGCTCGACCGGATGGGCCTCGCTGGGCGCCACCGACGGCACGGGCACCACTTCATTGAGCTGGGCTTGCAGTTCGGCAATGCGGGTCCGCGCGCGGTCATAGGCACCGGGCTGCGACGGGTCGGCATAGACGATCAGGTAGATGCGGTCAGCCAGGTTGTCGATGACCGCCAGCTCCTCGCATTGCAGCAGCAGGATGTCAGGTGTGCCGATGCCCTGGGGCTTGCGCACACCGGCCAGGCGGGGCTCGATGTGACGCACGGTGTCGTAGCCGAAGTAGCCGGCCAGACCACCGCAGAAACGCGGCAAACCGGCGGGAATGGCGACCTTGAAGCGCTGCTGGTAGGTGGCAATGAAGTCCAGCGGGTTGCAGGTGTGGCGCTCGACGACCTCGCCGTCGGTGACCACTTCGACTTCGCGCTCGGTGGCTCGCACCAGGGTGCGGGCTGGCAAGCCGACAAAGGAGTAGCGGCCAAAACGCTCGCCTCCCACGACCGATTCGAGCAGGAAGCTCAGGGGGCGGCCTTGGGTGAGCTTCAGGTACAGCGACAGCGGGGTGTCAAGGTCAGCCAGGGCCTGAGCCACCAGCGGAATGCGGTTGTGACCCTGTGCGGCCAGGGCTTTGAATTCGGATTCGGTGATCATGCAAGGGCCCTCCAAGCCCGACGGCACCCACGCCCACACAGGGCATGGCCATGCCTTAACTGATCAGATCGGGGAACACCCCCTTGAACAAGGGGGCATCAGGAGCCGCTGGGACCCACGCCAAAAATGGGGTTGTCCGGGGACGGTCTCACGCGGCGAACTGAGCGGACAGGCGCCAGCATCGCCAGGGCCAAGCTCCCCGGTCGTGCGAACCTTTTGTCAGTTTGCGTGAGATGAACATGGAATGAGTTTAGCAGGCTCGCAGGAGCAGGCAAGGGCAATACCCAAGGTGACAGGGGCATACAACGCTGAACAATGCCGACTTAGCTGAAAAAGCGCTGTTCTGCAGGTCCCCCATGCGGTCACATTCTTCCTCTCGTCAACCTTGGCCCAACTGGCTGGCAGCTGTGGCTGCCGGTGTGCTGATCGTGGCGCCGACGGTGTGCAGCGCGCAAAGTGCCGAGCTGGCTGGGGTGCACTACCCGACCACCCAGAAGCTGGACGGCCAGGAGATGGTGCTCAACGGCAGCGGGATCAGCTACCGGGCCGTGGCCAAGCTCTACACCGTCGCTCTGTATGTACCCCGCAAGAGCAACAAGGCCAGCGCCATAATGGGCGAAGCCGGGCCGCGTCAACTGCGCATTGTGATGCTGCAGGCCATGCGCGTCGACGAGCTGAACCGGGTGATCAACACCGGCATCGAGGCCAACAGCTCGCGCGATGAGTTTTTCACACTGGTGCCGGCCATTCAGAAAATGAGTGACCAGTTCGGGTTGTTGCCGCGGCTGACCAAAGGCAGCGTGATCACGATTGACGGCAGCCCGAAACAAGGCACGATGCTGGCCCTCAACGGCAACCCGATGGGGCCGGCCATTGAAGACCCCCGGCTCTTCAATGCCATCTTGCGGGTGTGGCTGGGCGACAAGCCCAACTCCGAAGTGCTCAAGGACGCCTTGCTGAGCTACACCCCGCCCCCTGTGCTCAACGCATTGGACTGAACACGGCGCTCAGGCGGCAAACCAGCTCGACCAGTCTGGTGCGTCCAGGCGGTCGATGTAGGCGAGGGCCGGCACCTCGTTGATCGGGTGTCCATGGTTGTAGCCATAGGTCACCAGCACCACGCCACACCCCGCCGCCGCGGCGGCCTGGGCGTCGTTGCTGGAGTCACCCACCATCAAGGTGGATGCGGGCGGCGTGCCCAGGGCCTCGCAGGTTTTCAGCAGGGGCAGCGGGTCCGGCTTCTTGCGCGCAAACGCGTCGCCGCCAAAGACGTGCGCGAAGTGACCTCTGAGGCCTTTGAGCGTCAGCAGTTGCTCCGCAAAGGCGGTCGGCTTGTTTGTGAGGCAGGCCAGTTGCACGCCCGTGGCGCGCAGCCTGATCAGGCCCTCGGCCACGCCTGGATACACGTCGGCATGCTGGCCGTTGATCCGGGTGTAGTGGTGCTGGTAGTGCTGCCAGGCTTGCGGCACGCTGGCCAGCACATCGCCATCATCATCGGGCAGACCCCAGGCATGGGCGAGCGTGCGCCTCAACAGGTCTTCCGTGCCCTTGCCCACCGTCATCTCGACGAAGGCCCGGTCGACACGGGCGACCTCGATGGCGTGGCAGCCCATGTCCAGCAGGGTATGGTGCAGGGCCACGACAAAGTCGCCCAGGGTGTCGACCATGGTGCCATCCAGGTCGATGATGGCGGCGCGAAAAGGGGAATGGTTCAACTTAATAGAGTCCGTAAGCATGGAATAGAGTCCGTAATTACTGGCGACTCAATTGACATCGCCGTGGAATGTAGTCCGAAACCATGATCGAAGTGCTGTCTCGCCGCATCGAAGTTCTATTTGTCTCCTGATACGTTTGGGAATAGCCGGCCTCAGGCACGGTTTCCATGTCTAACTAAGGGGTGAGTTGCCGCCATACATGGCGTCGGGTCTGCAAGGCAAGCCCCCACCGCCTCCGAACTACAACAATGCAATGGCAGCCGCTCGCTGCCTGGCGTTGCAAGCAGGCAAATCGATTTTGGCGGCACCTTGAGAATCAGGTAACAATTCGTCTCAAATGGGAGCACAAAATTGACAACGCAGGAAGAGCCACAGGTTTCCGACATGCCTAGTAGCGCCTGGGTACGGTTTCTACGAAGCTACGGCCCGACCGCGAATAACTTGACCATGTTCGACGAATATGTAGCGAGCGCGTTGGGCAGAGCCAAGGTTCAGCCCATTCTGCTATCGACACCGCTACTTGATGACATGGTGCGACACATCGAGTCTCGGGCGCCAGGATCGCTCTTGATCGCAGGCACGGCTGGTGATGGCAAAACTTACCACTGCCGCTCCCTGTGGACTCGCATTGGCGGTGACCCTAAGGTCTGGGCGAGCAAGGGCAACGTGAAGGAGCATCTGCTGGCCGATGGGCGCCTGGCTGTGTTCATTAAGGATCTCTCTGAGTTCAATGGCGAAGAGAGCGACCTGCCGCTACAACGACTGGAGAGGTCTGTTCTTGGAGGCAACGATTCCGAAGTCGTTGTGTTGGCCGCCAACCACGGCCAGCTTCTTGATCGCTTGCGTGATCTCGGCAAACGGCAAGGCCGAATCCACCCACTGCGCAAGCCTTTGCAGGAGAGTTTTCTGCAATCCGGGTCGGCTCCAAATCGTCTTGCCGTCTTTGACCTAAGCCGATCGACTAGCCGCAAGACACTCGACGAGGTTGCAATGGCGGTGGCTGGGCATTCCGAATGGGCCAACTGCTCGCGTTGTACCTTGAAAGCCGAAGGGAAAGTCTGCCCGATTTATGAAAACCGCCTTCGTTTACTTGGTAACGCCGACGGCGGCCTGCTGGCGCGTCGTCTTGGTGACCTGGTAGAGATCGCCAGACTCAATGGATTGCATTTGCCAGTGCGAGATCTGCTGGCACTGTGCGCGAACATGGTCCTTGGTTATGCGGATGCAAAGCTGGCCAAAGAAAATTTGATGACATGCGCGGATGTGCCCAAGATCCAAGAGAGCAAACAAGTTGGCAAGGCCAGCATCTATGCCAATGCCTTTGGCGCAAACTTGCCCAAACGGAGGGCATCAGATCGCCCCGTTTTCAGGGCGATGGTCAGCTTTGGCGTGGGTGATGAGACCACTAATGCAGCAGATGGCTTGCTGGTTTATGGCAAAGACGATTCGCGGATGCAAAGCGACTTCGAGCGCCTGGTGGCAACAGATCTGATCTACGGCGCAACGACAGAATTCCGCGCAGCGCAGGATGCCTACCTTGAAGGCGACGAAGGTGCTCGCTTGGACGGTGGCTCCTCTGAATTCTTGGAGATGCTTGAGGCTCAGCGACGCAGGCTTTACTTCACTCTGCCCGAATCCGAACCGGAGTACCCACACTGGTCAATGACAGCCTTTCGCTACGCAGGCGATTACCTGGACATCATTGACTCACTGAAAGCCAAGAAGCCGGTGAGCGATGCAACACGCGGGCGCATCACGCGTGGTCTCAACCGGGTCATGACGGGTCTTCTTCTGGAAAACGTTGACCGCATCTTCATCGCCAGCTCGGGCGGCTTCACTCAAAGCCGCGTGAGCGTGCTTTGCGATCATGAGACCCCTTCCCGCCGGCAGGGCGGCGTCGGCATGGCCATCAAACTTGACGAAGCAACTGGCCGTCCACAGCTTGACGTCTCGCTATCGCCAGGCCCAGGCAAATCGGTCGCATTCGACCTCACGCCCATTCGGCATGAATTCCTGTCGCGTGTGGCCGAAGGTGCGCTGCCGGCCAGCTTCTCCAACGAGTGCCTTGAAGACCTGTTGGCCTTCAAAGCAAAGCTCTTGCGCAAGGCCGAGGTCGTTAGAAAGGCCAATTTGGCTGGCGACGACGACGAGGCAAGCGGTGAGACCTCCGCACTGACGTTGAACTTCATAGACATCGAGCCTGGTGGCCGTGGATTCACTCGCCCTGTGACCGTGAGGGCTTCGCAATGAGCGAAATTTTCAAACGTCCCGAGATCAAGAGTGTCGACTTCTGCGTCGATGAAAACATCTGGGGTCACCGCCTGTACGACGAGCAACTCCCGCATCTGACTGTTCTTGAGTTCCTGGGGGCGCTGGGCTCCAACTTGGACAAGCCGCTGCGGCCGCACAGCGGCCTTGGTGGGGCCTTTAGGTTTCAACCGCAGCGGCAGCTCCGTCTGCGCGGGTTGCTCTTCAACAACCCCTACGTCGAAACCATCTCGGAAAGCAAGCTTTCCGACGAAGAAAAATGGCGTCAGTGGTTGGATCGGTTTTGCCAAGGGGCGACAGGCAACGGCGATGGCGCCAACGACATGGCCTATCTTCGCCACTCGTTCGCCAGCTTTGACGATTTCGCCAAAGCCGTAGAGCTGCTGCGTTCTTCCTCCTTCGAGTCGCGCAGCAACAAGCGTTGGAGCTCCAAGTTCGTCTTTCCCTTCGGCCCCGATGCGCTCTATGAGGACCTGGAGATTGACGCGAAGGGCAAGATGAGCAACGACCGGCGATTTTTCGCGCGGACAGGCGAGCTGCTCTACATGATGCTGACACGCGCCAAACGCGGCGCTGAGCTCGGGGACATTTTGGCCACGCGGTTGTTCGACCGTGAAGCGCCAATGAACCGGCTTGCACGAGCAATGCAAGGCACCCCACAACGCGCAGATGACTCGCGTCAATCCGGCTATTTGCCCGAGGCAACAAACGCTCGCTTCGATCAGATCTGTGAAGACTGGCTTTCGATCCTCGCCAAGGACATGCCGATCTACGATGCCTTGGAGCACTTGATCGCCATCTCGGGGCTGAACATGCTGCTCTACTTTCTGGAGCGTGCGAAGCGCGTGGCTGGTGACGATGAGCCGGTGGAAATCGTCTGCGAGATCGTCTCTAAGGAGCGCACCAAGGTTCGTGCGCTGTCTGGCGACAGTTACCAGCTCAACCAAGGCTTACCGGCCAAAGCGGTTCGGGCTCACGTCGAGTCAATCCGCCAAGATGTGGCTTGGGGCAAAGCCGCCAATAGCGCCTTCCCCGAGGCTGATCGGGTCAGGCTCATGCGCGAGCGTTTCCAGTGGCCCTCGACTGACGGGGGCGACGACGAGGACTACTCGGGCGACAGCCCAGACACCTTGGTCGACAAGTTGGTTGAGTTGGCCCTTGCCCGACACTCGCAGCACGTTGGCAAGATCCACGCATCTTGGTCACGGGCAATTGGCCTAAGCTCTCGCCGCCTCTCGCGCCGAACCCGCTACGCCCCCAACGATCGGCTCTTGAAGTCGATCGTGGTCGCCATCGTCGATGACCGCATGCAGCTTGACGAATTCTTGGCGGAAGCCAAGAGGCGCTATGGCTTGGTACTCGGTGATGCCGAGGGTTTGCGCATGATCGACGCCAAAATGGTTGACCAAGAGGAGCTCAGCGAAAACCGAAGCAACCTCGAAGCTCGGCTCGTCGGCTTAGGCCTTGTGCGCAGACTTTCTGATTCCTGCTCATTCGTTGAAAACCCCTTCGCGTTCATGGGAGAGGCTGCATGCTGACCGACCGCATCATCGGGCGCGTCGGCGCTGACATCCTCGCCAAGCGCATCTCCATTCCTGGCCAGCCTGGCGACTCCGCCGCGCTGTTCCGACTCGACAAGCTTTCATCCACGCAAATCGCTGCGGTCGCACGGGCCATCATCGCCAACGCGGACCTGTACGCACAGGTGGATCTCATGATCCCTGAGGCCTTGGTTGAGGGCCAAGGTTTGCCACCTGAGATCCTGCTCTCGCACAACGCGGGCTACGTCCGAAACAACGCGACAACCGCCAAGGCTGCGATCCTCACGGCCAATGGCAACGAGCACAACCTGGCCGACACCCTGGGCCATGTGATGACCATCGGCGCGAAGGAGTTGCGCGAAGACCCAGAGCCATGGGTCGAAGCCGCGTTACATGCTGGAGGTCTGTCACCCGTACAGGACGATCGTTCCGTGTTCCATGCGGCTTTAGGTGGCCTGCTGGCTTCATCTGAACTCTCACTTGTGCAGTTGGGGGAGTTCTGTACCGAGATCATTGAGGCCATGTCGACTCGTGGGCTCGCGATTCGGGACGCTGTGGGCTTCGCCATGCCGCGCGCGGGCTTGCCTCGCGACAGTACTTTTTTCTCCAACACCAAGACCTTTGGCATCCAGCGCAAACCTTGGCAAAAGGCCTTCGCCAAGCTTTATACCCAACGTGCTCCCCTGCTAAAAAAACTCCGCCAAAACGGTCAGCCACTCGACCCAGAGGAGCTGGTTGAACGCATCGAATCCAACTCGAATGAAATTGCCGAGGCTGCACGCTTGGCTCTTCAGGCCTTTGCTGAGGCACCGGCAGGTGACCAAGATGCCGCGTACGCCCTTGCCCAATTCGAGTGGGAAGCTGATGGCGTCTACTTGGCCTTCGATAAGCCCAAGGAAAAGCAACTGGGATTGGTCGACGCGACCATCCGCTTCTTCGACCATGACTGCGACCAAGAAAACTCACTCGCGCCTGAAGACCGCAGGCTCTTAGAAGACCTGAAGTCGCGCGAACGCCGATCGGACTTCACCGACGAAGATGAAGAGTTCTTCGTCAAGCAACGCCGTCTGCTCGAGCAAGACCCAAAGCTTTGCGCTCGCTGGGAGAAGGCCCTCTATGGCAAACCCATTGAGTGCAATGACTTCTTAGACGGTTTCGCTCGCGTGGTGAACAGCCTCCATGCAGGCCTGCGCGACGCAGAGGGCGAACGCATCTTGCGCTTCACGGTGACCAAGGGCCGCAAAGAGTGGCGGGAGCGATTCAACTACGACGCAGGAAGCTACTTTTCGGCGATGTATCGCGGGCTGAAAGAACTCATGGGTTCCAAGGCCGATTGGAAGGTTGAGCGCTTGGGCAATACCAGCCTGCCAGATCCACTCTTCGACTATGAAGCTTTCTTCGCTAAAGAGAAGGAACTACGCAACGACAAGAAGAACAAGGTCCGCCCCAATTCCTCCCTCTCTCGCGTGGCCTTGCAGATCAAGTTCGACGTGGCCTTGATCCAAGTCCACAAGGACAAAGAGGTAGTGCTGGCAAAGACCCAGCTCTTGTGGAGCTACAAGCCCACCTCGATCGGCCTGTCGATGGTCGCAGACATGCGCCGTCTCTTGGACAAAGGTGCCATCGGCTGCACGGAGGTGCCACGTCGCCTGGTGAGCAAGAAGGGCGGCGTGCAAAACGTCTCACTGCTCGACACCGGAACCTTGGAGGCCACTTACTCGACCGACGCAGGCTCGCTGGTCCCTGCCGCCAATAAGCTTCGCAGCCTGCGCCATGAGATCAAGAGCCGGATCAAAGAGCTCGCTGATGAGGGCCGCTTGACGCCCAGTCAACGCGACGAAGTCCGGGAGTCCTGGGACAGGTTCGAGGCGGACTACATCAAAGCCATGGAGGACTTTGTCGATGTCGGCCTGCACGGCGAAGCCGTCATGCGCCAAGCCGAATCCTTTGGCGCGTTGATGACCACCCTCATGGCTCACGCCCGTGGCGATGTGTGCCGCTCACGTTTGGTCACCGAAGTGCTTTCGGTGGGCACGGCCCGCGTCGCCGGTGACAACCCTGCGCTGATCATTCCCCCGTGGCACCCGGAGCGAATGAAAGCGCTGGCGGTCAAGCTGCGTCGAGTGGCTGGCTTTGCCACCCACCTGCTGTCCAGCGGCAGCATCCTTTATGGAGATCGTGAGATCTTCATGCGTGAGCTGTCAGACGAGATTGCCCATCCGTTCTATCCCGAGATCGCGGTACTCAACCGCACAGGTGCACCCACGCTGGTGTCGGAGAGCAGCACCGTCAACGGCTACAGCCTGTTGGAGTCACCCACACGTGGCGCCGAAGATGCCATGACCGACGTCGATCCGGCCGCAGCCGCCAAACAAGCGCGCGAGCTGTTGGAGCGCTACGTCGGCCTTCAACCTCACGAGGCGTCCAACCTCAGCGTTGTCCTCTATAACGCCGATGCCGCAGAGCTGCCGCTGGCGACGGTCCGTGAGCTGTCGTCTATCCAAGAAGACGGCAAGCTGCAATGCAGCGTCTCCGTCCGCCACTCAGATCCAGCGAAGCTTCGCCGTGTCTACGGCGAATTGGTCAATAAGGCAGGCGATGATCCCGATCTACCAGTGGTCAGCGAGACCAGCGACAACTTCATCTCGAAGCTGCGCATTTCCGTGACCCCCATTTCATCCACGCCTACAGAAAGCGCACAAGGCTTCAAGCCATTTGACGTGGCCTTCCTTCACGACGTCGTCGCGCGGGCAGCTCAATCTGAGTGGTTGCCCGTGCCGTGGACGAACGACCGCCCTAGCCTTGAACACGCGCCATCACGTTGGTCGTACCGCAGTGTGTCAGGCGAGCATGAGCTGAAGTCCACCACCTACCTGGCCTGCCCGTGGCAGACGGCCTCGGGTTGGGCGTATGTGTCTGCGGTGGCCGCTGTTTGTCGGCAGACCGATGCCTTGCCCGATGAGCGCTACCTGCCCGCACGGCGCATCTCGCTGCAAAGCCCAGCTTTGGTGGACATGATCAAGGACGCACACGACCTCGCCGAGTGGGTGGCCACCTACGACGAGTTGCTCGACAAGCGGCAGCTGCAGCACAACAAGATCACTGTCGTTCGGTATCGCCGTGGCTCCACTAACGGCCGCAACATGATCGTGAGCTCAACGTCTGAGTTGCGCTTATTGAGCGTGTTGGTGCGCCGTCGCCTCGATGAGCTGAACTTGCAGCTCAGCACGGCCGAGGTTCAAGCCATGGCCGATAAGGCCAAGCATGACGCGCTCGCCATCTCTGGCGATATCGTTCTGCGCGCGGCCAAGCGCGGCGTCTCTGCTGGCGAGATGCTCGGATTGGTCTTGAGCCGCTATTTGCTAGACGACGAGTTCAAAGCTGCTGCGGGCAAGGGCCAAGTTCTGACGGCTTACTTCCTGCTGGACGACTATGCGCGCTGGCTTTCACAGCCGGAGAGCCGCATTGCCGACATCTTGGCCATCAATGTCGAGGAGCAGGACGAGACGGTGCGCGTGGTCATTTCGATCGTTGAATCGAAATACGTTGCCGCTGATGGCTTGGCCAAAGCACGCCGAGACTCCAAGGATCAACTGCTGGCCACCCTCGGCATGTTCCGTGAGGCGCTCTTCGGTGCGCCCGGTCGCCTCGATCGGGACGTATGGCTTGCACGCCTGGCCGACATGCTGATCGACGCTGACATTCCGCCAGGCATGACGGCGTTGATGGAACGCGCGCGCTCGAAGCTCCGTGAAGGCGATGTGGAAATCTCGCTGCGCGGGTATTCGCATGTCTATGTGCACACATCTGATGCCGGGGCACCATCTGCTTCGGAGCAGGAGCTTTTGGAGGATGCTGACGGCTTCAAGGCCTGGCAAGAGGTCTTTGACAGGGCCGACTTGCGAAAGCTTGCCGAGGCGTATGCCAAGGGCCCTCGCGGGCTGGATGCCCGAGCGGGATTGGGGCCACATCAGCCCTGGGACGGACACAACTTCAAGAGGCCTGCCGCACGAGTGCCCTGGCTAGCCGCGATGGGTCAACTGACCAGCGGAGAGGTGGGTATCGCATCTGAAGATTCGAACGACGGCGCAGAACACGCTGCGGTTGTTCCAATAGTCAGCTCCGTAGACAACTCTTTGGCTCTCACAACAGGCCCAGAGGACGCTGTCGCTCTGCCTACAGACGGGGCGTCGAGCCCCGCGAAGCAGACGACTTCCAACCAAGATTCAGCGCTCTCAAAGCTGGTCGCATCCAAGTTTGCCGGTGGCGCCCAGTCCGACGCTGAGCGTGAAGAATGGGCACAGGACGTCACCAAGAAGCTAAAGGCTGCCCTCAACAGCTACGGGCTGCAGGCGGCCATCCTGGGCACGCGGTTGACACCCAATGGCTGCTTGGTTCGCCTTGCAGGCTCAGATCGACTGCGCGTTGAAGACATCGAGAACAAGCGGACCCAGCTGCTCACCACGCATGCGATCAACCTGGTCACGGTACAGCCCAAGCCAGGCGAGATCGTGGTGACGGTGGCTGGTACCAAGCGCCAAGCTGTTTCTCTCTGGGATCTGTGGTCCCGCCGCGAGCTCAACCGCAACGTCGCAGGCATCAACACGTCTTTCCTCTTGGGCCTGCAAGAGATCAACGGCGCGCTGCTGTATCTGAACCTAGGCGCGGAGTTCGGCGGGCTCTCGTCCCACGAACCACATTCGCTGGTGGCCGGTGCGACCGGCAGCGGCAAGTCGGTGCTGATCCAGGCTTTGATTTTGGACATCGCCGCGACGAACTCCAAAGACCTCGCCCAGCTCATCTTGATCGACCCCAAGATGGGCGTCGACTACGCCCCATTGGCAGACTTGCCGCACATGCGCGACGAGATCGTCACCACCAAGGAGAAGGCGGCCGAAGTACTCGAAGCGCTAGTGCAGGAGATGGAAGACCGCTACCGCGCCTTTGCCAAGGCGCGTGCGCGCGATCTGCCGACCTACAACTCCAAAGTCTCAGCCGAAGAGCGCCTGCCCATGGTCTTCTTGGTCCACGACGAGTTCGCGGATTGGATGCTTGACGACGCCTACAAGGGCGCCGTGGGGGCGGCGGTACAGAGGTTGGGCGTTAAGGCGCGCGCAGCAGGCATCCATCTGATTTTCGCGGCGCAGCGCCCCGATAAGGACGTGATGCCGATGCAGCTTCGCGAGAATCTGGGCAACAGGTTAATCTTGAAGGTCTCCAGTGAGGCAACTTCTAAGATTGCGCTAGATCGGCCAGGTGCAGAGCTGCTTCTTGGCCGGGGTCATTTGGCCGCCAAACTGAATGGCGAGCAGGGGCTTGTCTTCGCTCAAGCTCCCTTCCTGTCAGATCAGGAGATTGAAGCGGCTGTTCAAGCCATTATGCGAGACAACGGCTAAGACAGCAGCGCTAAAATTCATTTGACTCTTGCGGGTAAATGGGCGCTCTCGTCGCCCATTGCTTTGCGATATCGCGCCAGCAGCGTGGCCTCGGAAAGCTTTGAGACCCCAACCATATACATTAGCACTTCGCGCAGAGTCACATTGTTTGCATTGCCAATAGTCTTCGTGGTTGTATTCCACATGAGAGTTGCAAAGGGAGCAGAAGTCAAATCCCTTGGTAGCTTGCTGGCGAGCTTGACGGCGTCTTCTAGTGACATCGACTTCGTGAGCTTCGCGACAACGCGAGTCAGGATATCCAACCCGACTGGTCTGAATAGCACCTTTCCGCCGTGAGAGCCGCGGTGCTTGGCGACCACTGCCGACGAATTGGCTGCGTTCAAGAAACTGCGGAACTCAGTGAAGTTGTCGGCGAGTAGGGAAATGTAATTCTTGGCCAAATCAAAGTAGGCGTTTAAATCACTGTCGGAGGGCCTTGAACGTTGAAGGTCCGCTTTCTTCTTCTTCAAGTTGGATTCGGTCTCGGAGAACAAGATAGCAAGGATGTCGTAAAGGTTACCGATGGTGGTGATGCTTTCGAGGTTTGACGAAGGCATATTGTTGGAGGCGACAAAAGCAATCCGCTTGTCTGAAAAATAGTCAGTCTCCTCGATGAGCTTGCGGACGCAAATAGCCATGACATCATCTTCGTCCAACGCGATGATGTCACCCTTTGAAACAGGCCGGGCCGTCTTGTTCAAGTTTGTGAACAATCGACGAGTCTTTTCGAGGCCTTGGGGCGTGGTCTTGTGCGCAACGAAGATGACGGAAACTTCGTCTACCTGGTCTTCAGGCAACCCATCTTGGACTGCTTTCTTGATACCTGCCAAGCGGTGCTGCCCATCAAGAGCGAACAGCTTCTCATCGCCGTGGAAAGTGAGAAAGCCTACTGACTCAAGCACCTCTTCCGGGAGGTTCAATAGTTCGCCGTCAGACGCCTTAGAGTTGATGCTGGTGATGGGGTGCCAGTTAGGTTTTCCGCCGTATGTTGCAATAACCAAAGAATTGAAGAAGCGCTCAGGCTGAGTCTTGATGTAGCTGGCGATTTGAGTACTTCTAGTTGACTGCAGTTTTCTTTGGATCATTCCCGATAGCTGCTTGCTTTTATGGATTTCATCGGCGAATTGAACTCGCCTAGCAATCTCTTCCAAGCTGACAAGGCAAGAGTAGTATACCCAGCTCCCGAGGATGCCTCTTAGGGCTGGAAGCGTCAAGTTCTGTTTGTTTGTCGTGCTCATCGAAATGCCCTACGCTTCTTTTTGGTGTCTGCTTCCAGGTCGCCCTCTGAAAATGGTGGCAGGAGAGCGGTATTCAAATCTCTTTCGAGCTTCTCCAGCTGCTCTGATGTCATGGCGTCATCGATCGGCGCGAAGTGGAATCGTAAGACTTCATGCCATGTGCCAATCATTCGAGCAATCCTGTCTCGTTTGACAACCTTTCGCGGATTCAAATAGTCCTTATAACGAGCTTTGAGTGACCTCTCCGATTTTCTACCCGCGATACCGATATAAAGGATGTAGCCGTGAGGTGGAAGAACTTGGCTGGGGTGGTGAATGGAGAATGCATAGATTCCCCGTTTGTCGTCAGGAACTCTATCTATTTCTGCCTCGCCATACTTGACGCTATCCCAAGCTAGGCCGGGAACATTGAACGCGTCAAATTTTAACTTGGTCGGTGAAAGCGTGAACGTGATCTGAAACTTGCCAATTTCGTTGTTGGCTTGGTCCACGAAGTCTGTAATGTCGGATAAGTCCAATGTGCCCCCTTTTTCGCCTGTAGGTGCTCCATAACACGTTTGTATCTCAGGTGCATTGCAGATATTTGTGTGACGCTACTTGTGGCAGACCGCGCAGGCTCCGCCGCCTTCGTCTTCACCATAAATGTCATCGATGTCTTCGTGGCTATCTCGGACAGGACGGAGAGGGTTGATCGGGATGCTTCTGCGTTGACGAGCTTTGCGGATTTCGTATTCAGCCTGGATCTCCGCGATTCGTTCAGGCTGCTCCATTTCCGAGAGCGACTCGCCCTTGGACCAGGTGAAGGGCGAGCCGTGCTCCAGCGCGTCCTTCTCCAAGGCCTTGGCTGCCTCGTAAGCGTCTGGGTGCTTCTCGCGCAGGCGCACCCATTCAATCTTCTGCTGGAAGAAGCAGAAGGTGCAGCCGCTGCGTGAGCGCCATTCGTAATACTTGGGGTAGCCGACGCCAGAGTTCTCCAAGATGTCGATGACGCCGGCCTTGTCGATGCCGGCCTCGCGGAAGGGAAGCTTCACGAAGAGGTTGTCGGCCTTGGCCGCGTAGCCCTCGCGATAGTCCTCATCGGCTCGGATGGCCACATAGGACGTGACCTTATCGCCAGCCGCCAGCATAGGTCGGACCCATTCTTCAAACGGGGCCAGCTTCAACTTCCGGGTGCACCAGCGCGAATTGGGGTTGGGCAAGAAGTGGTTGTATTGGCGCAGCCAGAACTTGAAGTCGCGATTGGGGTTCAACCTCAGGATGGGCTTGTGCAGCTTGCCTTCGAGCTTGGCGAGGAACTCGTAGACCTCGGGCAACTCTTCGCCGGTATCGGTATAGAAGTATTCGATATCAAGCTCAGGGTGCTTGGTGGCCATGTAGACGGCCAGCGCGGCAGAGTCCTTGCCCCCCGAGATCCCCAAAACGTGGCGTTCAGCCATTGGCTGTCTCCTTGTCGATCGATGCCAGCTTCATCCCGGCCTTGGCCAAGATCGCCAGCAATACATCCGTGCCTAAGCCTTGCCCCTCCAGCATAGAGGTGAGCTCGTTGGCCTTAGCCTCCACGGTCGCCCGATGGCGATCAGGGATCGCAAACGATCGCGAGATCGTCTTGGTGTCTGCGCCCGCGCCGATGACCACCGCGATCGCTTCGCTGCGTGCTGCGCGGCCTTGAACACCCGCGAAGGCCTCCGATTCGCGGAAGCGCCGGGCGAACTTCGCCAGCTCCAAAACGGCCGCGTCGATGTGCCGGTCCACCCAATCACGAGGAGGCCTTTCGGCCGCCATGCTCAGAATGCCTTCGAGGGCAGAGCGCGAGCCGTCGTAGTTGGCCAGGCGCGTTGCGAAGCCATCGATCTGGTAGTCGCCCGAAATGCCGGAAACAGCCTTCGCCCGCTCGCGCAGGGACTCCAGGTCGTCGCGACTGGCATCAAGGGCGACCAGCATCTTGGCTTCCACATCCGCCAACATCTTGGCGTACGCACCAGCGAGCTCGTGCAGCGGGCCGCGAAGCGCCTTCACGTAAGCCTTGCCATCTGCTGCGCCCAACAGCGAGGCCAAGTCAACGAACAGCACCTTGTGCGGATCGCTGGCCTTCAACAGCATGTCGCGCATGTCTCGGGCCGCTTGGCTCAGATGCGCTGTGCGGCGAGCCCATTCAGGCAGGTTGAAGACCATGGCCACCAACCCTCGCGCCGCTTCTAGCGGATCAGATGCACAGGCGTTCTCACCAATTTCCGCCAGGAGCTTGGCAATGCCTTGGAGGATCTGGTTCTTGTCTTCGTCAATAGTGACCCAGCGCAAGGAGAAGCGGTCAGGGTCTTGCAGGCATTCGTCGATGTCAAAGTCAGTGAGCCTGGGGACGAACATCCCGTCTTTGTAGACGGCAATGTTGGCTTTGTGAGCCAACAGGAACGCCGTGAAGATCACCGGCTGGATGCCTCGCTTCATGCCAAACGGCACCTCACTCCACCGCGCGTAAATCTCGTGGGCGCCAACTCGAGCGCTCGCATCAGCGAAGAGATCTCGCGTCGCCTCCCAGAGTGGGACAAAACCTACGGCATGGCCATCGCCTGGTGGCATGAAGCGCCAGGCCCCAGACGAATCTTGGCGATGAAGCCCAGTGCTTCTGAGCAAGGTCTCATACAGACCTCGTTCTGCAGGGTAGCCCTCGAAGCCTAGTGCTTCTTGGCCTTCAGCATTGACCATCGCGTGAAGCAGGTCGCGGCGTGCCTTCACGCTGTTGCTGGACACGCTGTCGCGGTTGACCAGCTCACTCCAAACTGGGGGCGTGTCGGTGAACAGATCGTCTGCCAGTTGCGAGGCCTCTGGCGAGAGCTTTGCGCCTGGCTCAATGATTTGGTTATCGCCCTTGTGCCATTTGGCCAAAGTCAAAGCCGCCTGGAGCTGGTCTTCAAGGTCTGCGCGCGTTGCGGCCAATCGGGCATAGACCTCTCTCCGAGCAACGGCATCGCCAGACAACTCGTGACGATCTTTGACCTGCTCCAGAGCCACCAACTCAGCGGAGAGCTCTGAAATTCGCACATGGTTGGTGGGAATGCCGACGATCACGGGCCAGGGCTTGAGCTTGGCGCAAGCTTGCGCACGGACGCTCGCCGCTCGCAGGCTCATCCCCTTGCCAGGCAAGGCCAGGATGAAGATCCCGAACTCACCCTTCTTGGGTTGGAAGTCGGTCGCGACCTTCTCAGCTTGATCGATGCTGCAAAGCTGGAGCTCCATCCAGCGCATAGATCCGGTCTCGTGGTAATGCCGCTTGGCCACCACCGGATGCGAGCCCATGAGCTGAGCCAACCGCGCGTAATCGATTCCGGGCGAAGCCGCCAGGGATTGCGCAATGGCGCCGTCTATGTCGAAGTCACTGCCTTCAAACACCGACCACGCGCCGGTGTAGTTCTTGAAGAGAGCAACTTTCAGTGCAGCGAGCTTGTTGAGCGCCGCCGCCAGCTCTTCCCTTGTGCGGTCATAGAAGAGGGCTCCGATGACGGCCTCATCGGCAGCCAGGCCCGAGCCGTTACGGAACAAATCAATGATCGCGATGTTCTTGATCAACGCAACCAGCAGGGCATCGCCGGTCTTGACCTCGGCCCGTTCTACGGCCTCCACGGCTTGCGACCACCTGTGACCATCGGGCGAGGCCAGGATGGCGGGCTCCAAGTTGGAGCGCAAGTAATCCCAATAGTCGCTTGGGCGATACCAGGTCGCCTCGCTCTTGAGCGTCGAGTTCAGGTAGGCACGGAAGCCGTTGGGCTCCACCGACGACAGAAAGCCGAAGGTGCTCCGTTCGTTCTGGCCAAACTGCCTCTTGGAGATGGGCCCCAGCAAAGCGGCCATGGCCGGGTGCAAGGGCCAACAGCGCTCCAGCGCATCGGCAAAACCTTGGCCCACCGCAGGCCTGCGAGAGCGAATCGCTTCGGCAATGGCCTCTGATGCTTCGCGCATCCATGGAGGCCGAGCTTCGGCTTCAATGGCTCGGCCGATGAGTTCGACCACCTCGTCGCTCGCCGCAACGAAGGGCATGTCGACATAGCGCCCTTGGACCTTGGTCCAATCATCACGGGTATCAATGCCCAAGCGCGCCGAGTACTGCGCGAAAGACTGATGCAACACGCCGACCACCACCAAGCGGCCCTCGGAGCGTGCAGCCGCTTCAGCGAGTTCTTGGAAGAAATATACGTCGTCCCCGGATCCAAGCGCCGAAGCTTCGAGAAACTTGCCCATCTCATCGATGATGACCAACACGCCATCGTGCGGTCGGCTCTTTGCCTCATCGAGTAGTTCCGCAATCAGCGATTGCGCATTGGGCTTGCTGCGACCGTCGACATTGCGATCTTTAGCGTGTCGAAGTGCCGCATGGAGCTCCGCAATGACGCTGCCGCGGCGGCCTACAGCCGGGACAAGCAGCCAACCCTTGCGAACAGGGAAAGCCGCATCGAAGTCGGGCTTGGCATCCAAGTGCAAGACCTCGCGCGCTTTGGCCCGCAAGATCTTGTTCGGATGCAGCGCGCTCGCCAATGCAACGGCCAATGAGCTCTTACCGCCGCCAAACGGTCCGGTCCAAGTGAAGCAGCGTTGGTTAGTGTTTGAAAGCTGCTTGGCCATGCCATCAACCACAGCTGCTGCTGTGGCATGGCAGATGTAGCCGGACAGCGCATCAGCCCGGCCAATGTCGGCATCGATGCGGATGGATCGCTGATATTGGTGCGAGATTTGGACGATGTCCGACAGCGCGATTTGGGTCTTGTCACTCATAAGCGCGCCTGATCATGTTCTTGATTGCTTCTTTAGAGAGATCCTTGCGATGGACCTGTCGAAGACCTGCGGAATCTGTCCACTCAAGCTTGCGGCCCGTCAAATCAGACAGTGCCATCAGCCGTTGCGCGATCGACTCTTCATCGAGCTTGAAGACCCGACCCGGTGATCCTTCGGCGTAGGCCACGGCTTCGAATGCCAACGAGCTTTGCCCCTCGGCCGCGCGATTCCAAAAGTCGATCAGTGCGTACGCAAAGATGCCGTCGTGCAGGGACGCCTTGGGGCCGCGGCGGAAGGCGTATTGCCCCTTGTGAACCTCTTGAAGCAAGCCCAACTCCCCGAGCAACGGATCAGCAAAGTCCTCAGGCGAACCACCCGCGGCACGGGGGGCATAGCTTCGCAAGCAAGTCTCTAAGTCACGCGAAATTGTCGAGGCTGAGAGCCGATGCTTGGGGTCAAGTTCGCGGGCGTAGCGAGCCAAGGGCTCTTCTAGCTCTTGGCGAGTAAAAGTGGGGGCCGTCACATGGTTGAACAGCCAATGCCACGTGGTCGAGCGGAAGCAATGCCCGGCAAGCTGCCAATGGGCGAGCCACGCCGTCGAAGGGTTTTCAGCGTAGGGGTCGAGACCATCATCGCTGAGAATTTCGCTGGCGAGACTACCTACTCGAAACCCTTCGTCGGTCTCGCGCATGACGCCGCAAGCCAAGGCCCAATGCCTGATGGATGCCACCATGTTCTTGCCAACGCCGAACTCGGCAATGGCGGTCTCATCTGCAAAGGTCCGCTTGGGAATCAGACCACCATCAACCGCTTGGTTGAAGGCCTTTTTGAGCCACATCTGACGCAGGGGGAAGGTCTCATGCCCCGAAAAATGGGCAGGCAGCCTTCCATTGAGTTTCACTGTGGATTTCATGTAGGCATTTTAAAGCGCAGAGTCCGCCAACTGGTGACAGTCACCAGTCTAGCCCACAATATACCACTGTAAAAAAAAACAGTATCTCAGCCGTCCATACTGGTAACAAGGAGACTCAGGTACCCCTCATGTGGAATGAGAACCCCCTGAGCTCTATACCTTCGCAACGGTTGCATTTGCCAGATTACGAATCCACGATCATTCCAACTCGACGTTAGTGCATCGCAGATACGGCCCTGGCGGCATTGGCCATGCGTCGCAAACTCACTTGTTTGCTGCGTGAGAGTCGTTGGCTTGAGCCATCACCGCTCCATACACCACCACGTGAGTACCCAAAAGACCTTAACCCGAATCAAGGTGGCCAAGATCAATGGCAACTTAGCTATCCTAGCCAAAGCTCAGGAATCCTCGCACTGAGTAGTGCGACTTCACACCAGACGAACTCATCGAGTATCCGGTCGCAATGGTTACAGCCCCTAGTCCGTCAAACCAGGGAAGGGGGCGGCATCACGGTTGGCGTCATCTCGAAGTCATTGCATCCACAAGCTCGAGATCCTAACCGTCAGCTCGCCCCTCGTGCGCTCAGTACTTCTTGTTGTAGTTGGCTTTCACGCGCTGAGCCAGGTAGTCGCCCGCCGTGATGGGCGGGTACTTGCCTTCACGCGACTCGATCAGGATGTCGGTATTGGCCTGGCAGAAGAAAGCGATGCTGTAGCGCGCGCCCATGTACTCGCCGGGTTGCGGGTTGCGCACACGGTGGAAATTGGACAGCAGGCGGTCGTCGCTCCAGCGCATCAGCATGTCGCCGATGTTGCAGGTGATGAGCTCTTCGCGAGGCGGCACCGAGGTCCACTCCTGCGCTTCGAACTCCTTGCCTGGGCACACCTGCAAGCCACCCTGACCTTCGCGCTGGAACAGCAGGGTCAGGCAGTTGAAGTCGGTATGGGCGCCACCACGCACGTAGTCGAGCTTGTCCTGGATATCGGCCGGGATGCCGTAGTAGTGCAGCAGGCGCAGCGTGCTCTGGTAGTTGTCGCTGGCAGGGTCGTGTGCCCGGGTGAAGAAATCGCGATCGAAACCCAGCTTGTCGGCAAAGCAGGACAGCACCTGCATGCCCACCGCCCAGGTGGTTTGCTCGAAGTCGAGCATGGTGCGCTTGAAGTCAGGCAGCTCTGCCTCGCTGGGATAGAGGCCTGCCATGCGGGGGCGGGTGATCTGGTAGCTCTCCTTCTGGTCAGGTACGCCGGTAGACGGACGGACCTGGGCCAGGCTTTCCCAACCCGAGTTGCGCGACAGCGGGTACTGGGCCTTGACCTCCTTGGGCAGCGCGAAGAATTTCTCGCTCATGGCGAACGCTTCACGCGCCTTGGCCAGCGGCACGCCATGGTTGGCCAACTGGAAGAAGCCCACGTTGACGGCGGCATCCCAGAGTTGCTCGGTGATCTCGGCGCGACGCGCCTCGAAGTTGCTCAGATCGATCACGGGAACGCGGCGTGCCGTGGTCTCCGAACCTTCAGCGCCCATGCGGGCTTCTTTCTGCAGTTCGGCCAGTTCGTAAGTGGTGGTGGTGTTCATGGTGCAAAGCTCCTGAAGCCAGGCATGAGGCCTGACGGACAGTTCGTTGGGAAGTTCAGGGCCGCGCAGCAGGGGCAACAGCACAGAAGCTCCGGGTGTGGCTGACTCGCACAACTCCTGAAGACCTGTTGCCTCGGCTGGGCACGGACCTCAAGAGCAATTCCCGGCCAGTTTGGGTGCACGGATGCCCCAATCTGGTGAACGCTTCTACTCTTGCGATAGAGGCATGCAAAATGTGCGCCACCCCGTATGGCAGCACTGGTGGTGGGTCGTACACTGCCAGCCTATCCATCCAGGCCCCTCATGAGCGCAGACACCCTCCTCCACTGGACATTGCATGACGGTCGTCCGGCCAGCGCCTTGTGGCGCTCGGAATCGGCCATGCCTGCTCCCAAACGGGTGCAACTCGTGGACGACACGCTGCCTGCCGACAAGGCCTACAAGCTCGCTTGCGAAGGCACGGGCCTGTTGTGGAACGGTGATTTTCAGAATGCCCGCCACCTGCTGCAGGCCCTGACCCGGCGTCTCGACAAACACACGGGACCCAGACGAGGGGCCACTCCAGCGACGGCACAGGACACCACCAGTGCCGGGCAAGCGTTTCACAAGCACCGCCAAAGTCAAGGACACCGTGCCCGCATCCTGGGCATGCTGCTGATCCCCTTCAACGCGGACCACACCATCCCGCTGCGCCGAGCGCCCGATGC
This sequence comes from Aquabacterium sp., assembly GCF_041909175.1. Taxonomy (GTDB): domain Bacteria; phylum Pseudomonadota; class Gammaproteobacteria; order Burkholderiales; family Burkholderiaceae_C; genus Aquabacterium. Next base: position 100,204 of record NZ_JAYRDZ010000009.1, read on the forward strand.
GCGACAGGCCTGCACGGAAGGTTACGGCCCAGGCACCCAACCCTATGTGACCTCGCTGCGTGAATTGCTGGGCCTCATCGGTGCCCACGAGTGGCGCAAGAAAGGGGTGGCCATCGAAGCGCTGCACGGTCATGGGTCGGGCCGCATCCACGCGCATTACGGCGTGTTTTCACCGCTGCGGGGCGAATATGTGGACCTGGTCAAGCAGGCGCCGCTGCCCAAGGGCTTGCAGGAGGCCTTTGATGTCGGCACGGGCTCGGGTGTGCTCGCGGCGGTACTGGCATCGCGCGGCGTGCCCCGCATCACCGCCACCGATCAGGATGCCCGCGCCCTGACTTGCGCGCAGGACAACCTGCACCGGCTCCAACTCGACCAGCAGGTCAAGGTGATCGAGGCCGATCTGTTTCCACCCGGACAGGCGGCCCTGATCGTGTGCAATCCACCCTGGCTACCCGCGCGGCCCAGTTCACCGATCGAGTACGCTGTGTACGACCCCGACAGCCGCATGCTGCGCGGTTTTCTGAGCGGGCTGAAGGCGCACCTGGCGCCGGGCGGCGAGGGCTGGCTCATCATGTCGGACCTGGCCGAGCACCTCGGCCTGCGCGGCCCCGATGAGCTGCAAGGCTGGATCCGTGAAGCCGGCCTGACCGTGATCGGCAAGCTCGATGCCCGCCCGCGTCACGCCAAGGCGCAAGATGCCGACGACCCGCTGCACCAGGCCCGCGCGGCCGAAGTCACCTCACTGTGGCGCCTGGCCGCCTCGGCGTGAGGTCTGGCTCATAGCGGGTGGGTCACGACGCGGAAGTCCGGGTCGTCCGGATAGGCCTTGACCGAGAAGCCCAGGCTGCGCATCAAGCGCAACATGCCGTCGTTGTTGGTCAGCACCAGCCCGACGATTTCGGTCAGCCCACGCTCGCGGGCGACGTCCATGATGCTTTCCATCAGGCGGCTGCCCAGGCCCTTGCCACTGAAGTCATCGGCCACCACCAGCGAGAACTCGCAGCTGGTCTGATCCGGGTTGGTGATGTAGCGTGACACCCCGACGATGCGCTCGCGCTCAATGATCTCGCCATCGTCTTGCGCCTGACGCTCGCGGTACACCGCGACCAGCGCCATTTCGCGGTCGTAGTCGATGAGGGTGAGCTTGGCCAGCATGGCTGGTGGCAGCTCGATCATGTTCGACACGAAGCGGAAATAGCGGCTTTCCGGCGACAGGCTGTGGACCAGATCCTGCAGCATCTGTGCGTCTTCGGTGTGGATCGGGCGCACCGTGTACTCGCCACCCCCACGCATCGGCCAGACCTGCTCGAAACGAGCCGGATACGGCAGGATGGGCAGATGGCTGTAGACCCCGGAGCGACCTCCGATGGCATGCGGCGCGCTGTCGACCACGATGCGGGCATCTACCGCGATGGCGCCCTCCTCATCGATGATGATGGGGTTGATGTCCATCTCGCGCAACTGGGGCAGCTCGCATACCATTTCAGAGACACGCAGGAGCACCTGCTCCAGTGCAGCATGGTCTGCGGCAGGCATGCCGCGCCATTCGCCCAGGGTGTCGGCAACCCGCGAACGCTCGATGACGCTTTGGGCCAGATACTGGTTGAGCGGAGGCAGCTCCATTGCCCGGTCATTGATGAGCTCGATCATCGTGCCGCCCGCGCCGAAGGCCACGACCGGACCAAAGGCATCGTCGGTGACCACGCCCACGCAGATTTCACGACCAGAGCGCGTGCGCGCCATCTTCTGCACGGTGACCCCGTTGATGCGGGCATCAGGCCTCAAGCGCTTCACGCGCTCCATCATGTCGTGATAGGTGTCGCGCACCCCGGTGCCGTTGAGGATGTTGAGCTCGACCCCCTGCACATCGGACTTGTGGGCGATGTCGGGCGAGTCGATCTTGAGCGCCACGGGGTAGCCCAGCTGGGAGGCGATCATCATGGCCTCATGGGCACTGCGCGCCAGGATGGTTTCGGTCACCGGGATATGGAAGGCCGACAGCAGGCTCTTCGACTCCATCTCCGTGAGGATCTTGCGGCGCTCGGCCAGCACGCCCTCGATCAGCAGGCGCGCCCCTTCGATGTCAGGCTTGGCCAGGGTGGACAACGGAGGTGGCGTTTGCTGCAGCAGTTTCTGGTTTTGATAGAAAGAGCTGAGGTTGCCGAAGGAGCCCACCGCCGATTCGGGCGTGCGGAAGGTCGGGATATTGGCCTCGTTGAGCACCAGCCGGGCATCTGCCACCGAGGTGTCGCCCATCCAGCAGGTGAGCATGGGCTTGGACAAGCTGGCCTTGCTCGACGCCACAGCCTGTGCATAGGCACAGGCATCGGCCCCTGGCTTGGGCGAGTAGATCACCAGCACGCCATCGACACTGCTGTCCCGGTTGGCCGCCTGAATGGCTTGCTTGAAATGCTCGGGGGAAGCGTCGTAAGACAGGTCGATCAGGTCGACCACCGAGGCGGTGGTCGGCAAGACGGACTGCAGCGCAGCGGCCGTTTCAGCGGACAGCTGGCCCAGGCTCAGATCGATGTCATCGACCCAGTCGGCTGCCAGCACACCCGGCCCGCCGCCATTGGTGACGATGGCCAGGCGCTTGCCGACCGGCCGTGAGCGGGTGGCCAGACATTTGGCCGCCGAGAACATCTCGTCAAAAGACTTCACCCTGACGGCGCCGGCACGTCGCAACGCGGCATCGAACACCTCGTCATTGCCGACCATCAGCGCACTGTCGGTGCGGGCAGACTCGACCACCACGGCACGACGCCCGGCCTTGAGCACGATCACCGGCTTGGCATTGGCCGCCGAGCGCAAGGCACTCATGAAGCGACGGGCGTCAAAGATGCCCTCCATGTAGACCAGGATGCTCTGGGTTTGCGGATCGTTGGCCAGGAAGTCCAGGGCTTCGGCCATGCCCACGCTGGAATGCGGGCCGAACGACACGACGGCGGAAAAGCCGACTGCATTCTTGGCCGCCCAGTCGAGCATGGACGAGGTGAGCGAGCCGGACTGGGACACCAGCGCCAGCGGCCCCTTGTTGGCCAGCGGCCCCAGCGTGCTGGCGTTCAGCCCCAGCGCTGGGCGTTGAAAACCCATGCAGTTCGGGCCCATGAGGTAGACGCCTTCACGGCGGGCCTGCTTGTGCCAGACCTGGGCCTGGTCGACATCCACCCCGCTGGACAGCACCATGATGGCCTGGCAGGCCATGCGGGCAGCCAGATCGATGGCGGCCGACACCTCGGGAACTGGCAAGGCGATGATGGCCAGATCGGCCTTGATGCCCATGAGGTCGGCCAGGGTCCCACTGGTCTCGGTATTCACGAACTGCAGCGAGCCCGTGTACCGCTGAGCCTTGAGGGCCTGCAGCAAGGTCGCAGCCTGCGGACAGCAGTCCTCTTCCGATTGGGCCGTTCCGGCCAGCACAACGATGGAGCGAGGGGCGAAAAGCGGAGTGAGGTAATGCTGGTCCATGCAATAGCTTTGAGGTTCAGGCGCCGATCAGTGCGCGCACATGCGCGGCAACCGATCGCCCCAGGGGGCTGAGCACATAGCCCCCTTCCAGGCAGGAAATGATGCGGCCCTGGCCATGCCGCTCGGCCACCTCCATCAAGCGCTCGGTGACCCACTCGTAATCAGCCTCGACCAGCCCCAGGTTGCCCATGTCGTCTTCCCGGTGCGCATCGAAACCAGCTGAAATGTAGATGAGTTGGGGCTGGAATGCATTGAGCGCGGGCAACCAGTGATCGGTCACCGCTTCACGGAAGGCATCGCTGCCGGATCGGGTTGGCAGCCCCACGTTGACCATGTTGGGGCCCGTGGCCTTGTCGCCGTTGAAGGGGTAGAGCCCCTTTTCGAAGATGGAGCACATCAGCACCCGGCTGTCGCCACGGAAGATGTCCTCGCTGCCATTGCCATGGTGCACGTCGAAATCGATCAGGGCGACCCGCTCCAGGCCATGCACGTCGAGCGCGTGTCGAATGCCGACGGCCGCGTTGTTGAAGAAGCAAAAGCCCATGGCGGCAGCCCGTTCGGCGTGGTGACCGGGCGGACGCACGGAACAGAAGGCCGAGCCCACCTGCCCGCCCAGCACCAGATCGGTCGCTTCAACCACCGCGCCCGCCGCGCGCAGGGCAGCGCGCAAGGTAAAGGGCCCCATGCTGGTGTCGGGGTCGACCTGGATCAGGCCCTCCGAGGGCGACTGTGACATCAGCTCCTGAACATACAGGGACGAGTGCGCGCGCCCGAGCTGTTCGGGCGTGGCCAAGGGCGCGTCATAAGGGACCATGTAGTCCAGCAGACCCTTGATCAGCAACTGGTCCTGGATGGCGCCCAGACGCTGAGGGCACTCCGGGTGCTGGGGGCCCATGTCGTGTCGGACACAGTCGGGGTGGGTGATGTATGCAGCCAGCATGGCACAGGTCTCCTCATCGCGCCCTTGGTGAGCGCTGTCGTACTCGTCTGTTTAGTTTCAGTATAGGAATTCGGACACCTGCACCTATAGGGCCTAACCCGTAGATCGGGGGAGATTCAGCAGCCCTTCTGCCCTGCGTCAAATCCGGGGCATCGGCCATGACAGCGGCTGTCGTCAGCGATGGTCGACAGCGCTGCACCCCGCCGGGAAGATGACATCCTTGCCGTCAACCCAGCGTCACAGCCCATGTCGATCCGCGCCCGATTCCTGTTCGCCTGCCTGCTCACCTTGTCCCTGCTGCCAGGCCTGATGGCAGGGCACGCCGCCGCTGCAGAGCCGAGCTTGACGGCCGACTGGCGCCCTCTGGATGACCAGACCCTGGTGCAGACCGCCACACGCCTGGGTTCGGAAGGGCTCCTGAGCCGGCTGGAAGCTGGCACCCGCGCCCTGGCGGAATACGAACTGTGGATGCGGCGGCAGGAGCAGTTGGCCGATGGCTGGAACGACAAGCCGTTTGTGCACTACATCAAGTACCGGCACAACCCCAGGCAGGTCTACATGGCCTGGCTCAAGGGCGGCCCCAAGGCGGGCCAGGAGATGATTTACGACGAGACCCGCCGCAAGGACGCCATGTATGGGCACCTGGCGGGGCTGTTCAATGTGATGTCGATGTGGACGCCGCTGGACGGCAGCCTGGCGAGGTCGAACTCGCAGCACTCGGTGCGCGACATCGGCTTGCAGTCGATCGTGGACATCCTCCACGAACAGCAGGCGCGCCGCAAACAGGCTGGTGTGCGCCTGGAGCCCGACCTGATCGAGGTGAGCGAACTGGCAGGTCAGCGGGTACTGGCCGTGACCTGGGTCACGCCGGCCGGCCTGCCCAAAGGCTATGCCCACAAGACACGCCTGTACCTGGACCTGCAGCAGCCCTGGGTGCGCCAGATCGAATCATGGGACGAACAAGGCCGGTTGCAGGAGCGGGTGTGGTTCGAGAAGATCCAGCCTGCGCACTTCACGGCGATAGACTTCGACCCGGCGAACCCCGATTACCGCTTCTGACGCCGCTCAGGCGTTGCTGGCTGCCATGACTTCCTTGAGGTCGGTGAGACCTTGCAGCACCTTCTCGATGCCATCCTGACGCAGGGTGCGCATGTGGGCCTGCAAGGCCGACCCCAGGATCTCCGCCGCGGAGGCGCGCCGGCGAATGTGGCGGCGGATGGTGTCATCTGCCACCAGCAACTCGTGGATGCCCATGCGCCCCTTGTAGCCGCGCTGGTTGCAATGCGGACACCCGGGCCCCTTGTGCCGCAAGGTGATGCGGCCCTGGGCATCGCCATATTGGCTGCGCCAGCTCTGCAGCAGCGCTTCGCTGCTGGGCATGCCGGCATCATGGGCACTGAGCAGGTACTCGTGCAGCATGGTGTCGATCTCGTCCTGGCTGGCCTCTCGGCTGATGCCACATGAGGGGCAGACACGCCGCACCAGTCGCTGCGCGAGCACGGCCAGCAGCGAATCAGAGAAGTTGAAAGGGTCGAGCCCGATTTCCAGCAACCGGGCGATGCTCTCGGCCGCCGAGTTGGTGTGCAGGGTCGAAAACACCAGGTGACCGGTCAGCGAGGCTTCGATGGCGATGTTGGCCGTTTCCTGATCGCGCATTTCGCCGATCATGATCACGTCCGGGTCCGCGCGCAGGAAGGTGCGCATGGCCGCGGCAAAGGTCCAGCCAATGCGCGCATTGACCTGCACTTGGCACAAGCCCTCCTGCGAGATTTCCACCGGGTCCTCGGCCGTCCAGATCTTGCGGTCGCCCTGGTTGAGCTCACGCAGCACCGAGTGCAGGGTGGTGGTCTTGCCGCAGCCCGTGGGCCCGCAGATCAGGATGAGGCCGTAAGGCTTGCTGATGCGCTCCTTGAGCGTGACCAGGTTGGCCGGGCTCAGGCCGATGTCTTCAATGGGCAGCGGCTTGTTACCCGACAGCAGGCGCAACACCACGTTTTCAACACCATGCAGCGTCGGTACCGTGACGATACGCAGCTCCATGGCCGAGCCCCCGAAACGGGAGAAATCGATCTTGCCATCCTGCGGCTTGCGACGCTCGGAAATGTCCAGGTCGGACATGATCTTCAGACGCGCCACCAACGCAGCGCGGTAGTAGGACGGCAGGTCCAGGTAGGCCACCAGGGCCCCGTCGATGCGGAAGCGCACCAGCACCTGGCCATGCGGGTTGAACGACTCGATGTGGATGTCGGAAGCGCGCCGCTTGATGGCGTCTTCGATGATGGTGTTGACCAGCCGAACCAGGGTGTTGCTGGACTCGGTGATGACCTCGGCCGCGCTGTCATCGGTCTTGTTGGGCACCTCGCCGGCCAGCTCGGCGGCCAGCTCACGCACATCGGCACTGTGCTCACGCTGGGCGCGGGCGGTCAGGCCCGTATACGCATCACTCAGCGCCTGCTCAAGCGTGCCCGGCAGCGCCATGACGGGGAGGATGCGCAGGTTGGTCAGGAAACACAACTCGTCCAGAGCCGGGCGGCTCCAGGGGTCTTCCAGCGCGATGACCAGGCTGCCCACCCGACGGATCAGGGGCAGGGCGCGCAGGCGCAGGGCAACGGCCTGGGGGACCACCCGCAGCGCGTCGTCGTCAGGGCTGACACCCTGGCAGTCGACCACAGGCATGCCATCCATCGAGGCCAGCGCAATCTGCAGATCGGCCTCGACCACATCGCCATGGGCCAGCAGGATCTGCCCGAGAGGGCGATGCGGGCCGCGTCGCTGGGTCAGCAGCGCACGCTCAACCGCTGCGCCGGTGACCACACCATGCTGCACCAGGGTCTCACCCAGGCGGGTGTCATGGCCCAGCCGGTGCTCGCTGTTGGCTGCGCGCCAGATGTCATCCAGACCATGCAAGGCCGGTCCGTTGCGGGTCACGACCTTGCTGCCCATCGAGGCGGTCAACCGCTCGGAAACCTCGTCCATTCTCGACCCCAACGTACCAGTACGGTAAAACATATCGACACCATTCTCACTGTTTTGAAGCGGTGCGCACCGTCAGAGTCGGTCGGGGTCGTGAATTTCGCGCGGGCTTGTGGCTTCAGCGGTTCACTTCGGGCAGTTCGATCTTCACTTCCAGCACTTCCAGGTTGTCCTGGCGCTCCAGGTGCACCCGGATGTCGTCGGCGCTGATCGAGACGTATTTCGAAATGACGGCCACCAGTTCACGCTGCAAGGCCGGCAGGTAGTCGGGGTCGGAGCGACCGCTGCGCTCGTGGGCCAGGATGATCTGCAGACGCTCCTTGGCCACGCTGGCGGTCTTTTTCTTCTCCCCCATCAAGAAGGACAGAAATGACATGGGTTACTTCCCTCCGAACAGGCGCTTGATGAGGCTGGGCTTGACTGCCTCGACAAACCGCATGGGTTTGTCCTCGCCCAGGAAGCGGTCGATCACGTCCTTGTAGGCTTCCGACACATCCGTGTCCTTCAGATGGATGGCCGGCAGACCCTGGTTGGACGCGTGCAGCACGCTTTCCGACTCGGGGATGACACCGATGAGCTTGATGCGCAGGATCTCCTGGATGTCCTCCAGCGAGAGCATCTGCCCATCCTTCACACGGGCGGGGTTGTAGCGGGTGATGAGCAGGTGCTCCTTGATGGGCTCCTGACCTTCGATGGCGCGCTTGGTCTTGGACGACAGCATGCCCAGGATACGGTCGGAGTCACGCACGGAAGAGACTTCCGGGTTGGTCACCACCAGCGCCTCATCGGCGAAGTGCATGGCCAGCAGGGCGCCGGTCTCAATGCCCGCAGGAGAGTCGCAGACGATGTAATCGAAACCCATCTCGGCCAGGTCCTGCAGCACCTTTTCCACGCCTTCCTTGGACAAGGCGTCCTTGTCGCGGGTCTGCGAGGCCGGCAGCACGAAGAGGTTCTCGCACTGCTTGTCCTTGATGAGGGCCTGGTTGAGGTTGGCCTCACCATTGATCACGTTGATCAGGTCATAGACCACACGGCGCTCGCAACCCATGATCAGGTCGAGGTTGCGCAGACCGACGTCGAAGTCGATCACAGCGGTCTTGAAGCCCCGCATGGCGAGGCCGGAAGCAAAACTGGCACTGGTGGTGGTCTTGCCCACCCCCCCCTTGCCGGAGGTCACCACGACGATCTTGGCCATTGGTCACGTGTCCTTTTATTGAATAGGCGAGTTAATTGAGTTTGATCGGTTCCATGACCAGCTTTTCGCCATCCAGGCGAATCTGGGCAGGTTTGCCGCGAACGTCTGCGGGCAGGTCGGTTTCCACCGTGCGGTAGATGCCGGCGATCGACATCAACTCAGGCTCCAGGCAGGTGGTGAAGATGCGGGCATCGGTGTTGCCACGGGCCCCGGCGATGGCCTTGCCGCGCAAGGGCGCATACACATGGATGTGACCGTCGGCGATGATTTCGGCCCCGTTGTTGACGGCGGCCAGCACGACCAGATCACCGCCCTTGGCGTAGACCTGCTGGCCAGAGCGCAAGGGCTTGTCGATCACAAGGGTGGGCACGGGCGCAGCGGCCACCGGCACCTCGACACGGACTTCGACCGGCACTTCACGGATGACCTCGCGGACCACTTCCTGCACCACGGTCTCCACGCGGTGCGGCTGAACGGGTACTTCGGGGGCTTCGGACAGACCCACGGCGAGCGCGTCGGCCATCTGGCGTTCGTTGCCGCCCTTCACGGCCACAGGCAACATCTGGTAGCCGCGCAGCAGTGCCACCAGCGCACCCATGTCCAGCGGGGTCAGCTCGGCCGCCACCGCCGTGAGGTCGACGACCACCGGATCGTGATTGAAGAAATCGGGGGTGCCATCAAAGCGGGCAGCCAGCTCCTGCTTGAATGCCTTCAGGTCCGTGGTCTTGAGGACCACGGCCACCAGCGTCAGCGTGGCGCTCTTGAGATCGAAAATGGGCTGGGTTTGACCCTTGGAAGCGGCGGCCATGTCGCGGTTGATGTCCTGTGTTGGAACATCAGTTTACCGGGTAAGGCGCCTGCCCCACCCGATGACACACAACAGGCGGATGTCTTACCCCGCATTCTGGGCCAGCGCAGCATCCTGCTCGGGCCGCTGACGGCCGCATTGCACCCATTCATAGTCGGCCTGTTCAACCGTGCGGGTCTCCAGCCAGTAACGCCAGGTGGACTTCGGCCAGATCGCGAAGTTGATGCCGTCGGCGGTCTGGTACCAGCTCTTGCAGCCCGAGCTCCACACCGTGCCTTGCAGGGCCGCGGTGATGTCCTGCAGGAAGCGGCTCTGGGCTTCGGGCTTCACATCCAGGTAGTCCACTCCCTTTTGCTTGACCAGCTGCATGCACTTGATGATGTAGTCGACCTGCGCCTCGATCATGAAGATGATGGAGTTGTGGCCCAGGCCGGTGTGCGGCCCGACCAGCTGGAACATATTCGGGTAGTTGGCCGTGGTGATGCCCAGGTAGGACGTCGGGCTGGTCTTCCAGTCTTCGGCCAGGGTGTGGCCGCGACGGCCCTTGAGTTCGAAGCCCTTCATGTAGATGCGCGGATCCACGACGAAACCCGTGCCCAGGATGATGCAGTCCAGCGGGCGCTCAACGCCGTCCCGTGTGACGATGCTGTGGGCGCGGATTTCCTTGACGCCATCGGTCACCAGCTCGACGTTCGGTCGATTGAAGGTGGGGAACCACTTGTTCGAGATGAGCACGCGCTTGCAGCCCAGGGTGTAGTCGGGCGTGAGCTTCTTGACCAACGCCGGGTCCTTGACCTGGTAGGCTATGAACTTCTTCAGGAAGAACTCGCCGATGCCCGCCATCCAGGGGTTGAGGATGGGCCACACGCGCGATTCATTGGTCCAGTAGCAGCGCCAGCGGTGCAACGTGCGCGTGAAGGGCAAGGCGGCAAAGATCTTCTTGCTCAGCGCCGAGTACGAACGCTCGTCACGCGGGATCACCCAGGCCGCCGTACGCTGGAACACATGGAGCTGCTTGACCTTCGGTGCGATTTCCGGAACGTACTGGATGGCGCTGCCGCCCGTACCGATGGACGCCACCCGCTTGTCACGCAGGTCGTAGCCGTGGTCCCACTGGGCCGAGTGCATGACCTTGCCCTGGAAGTCTTTCAAACCCTTGATGTCCGGGATGGCGGGCACATGCAGCGGGCCGGAAGCCAGCACCCAGTAGCGGGCCATGATGGTGTCGCCGGCGGCCGTCTTGATCACCCAGCGGCCTGTACCTTCGTTGAAGACGGCACTGACCACTTCCTGCTGAAAGCGGATGTGCGGGCGCAACTGGTATTTGGCGGTCACATCCAGGATGTACTGCTGGATTTCGTTCCAGGGCGCGTAACGCTTGGTCCAGTCCGGCTTGGTCTCGAAGGAATAGGAATACATGTGCGACTGCACATCGCAGGCCGCGCCCGGGTACTGGTTGTCGCGCCAAGTACCGCCGACCTCCTTGCCCTTTTCGAGCACCACGAAATCGTGGATACCGGCTTTTTTCAGCTGGACGGCCATGCACAGGCCACCAAAGCCGGCACCGGCGATGGCCACTTCAACCTGGCGGACGGCAGAGGGGTTCGAATCAGTCATGAGGCACCTTTGGAAAGCGGTTGATGCGTGAGCAATGGGCGGGATGGTGCCGATCCCGAATGCCACAGACCATGTTAGATTCGCCACGAAATTGATCTTTTCGGCCAAACCTCGGGGAAACCACAAGCCACGCTATGAGCACGCGCTCCATCCTGGGACTGATGTACATGGTGCAGGGGCTGCAGCAGCTCGGAGAGGACCCACGCCCGGTGCTGGCGCGCCACGGTCTGAGCCTGGACACACTGGACCCTGGCACCCGTATCGAACGGGTGCGCGAACTGCAGATCTACAGCGACCTGGCGGGCCAGTTGCGTGACCCGACCGCGGGACTGAAGCTGGGCAATTTCTTCGGTCTGGGCGGGTATGGGCCACTGGTCATGCTGCTGATGACCTGCCCCTCCATCTACGAGGCCTTCCAGGCCGGCGTGCGCTACCAGCAGCTGACCTACCTCTACAGCACCATGAGCTTCACGCCCGGGGAGAGGCTGAGCGCTCTGGTGCTCGACCCGCTGCCCATGGCGGCGCCGGCCTACCGGCTGCGCATCGATGGCGAGATCGCGGGTACTTACAAGATGATCCGGGATATCCAGTCGACCATGGGCCTGAGCTTGCAGGCGGAGCAGATCGACATTCCTTACGCGACGCCTGCAGAGGCCTCGGCCTATGAGGCGTTCTTTGGCTGCCCGGTGCGGTTTGGCGAGCGCCAGGCGCGCTTCTGGATCCGCAACGACTATCTGCAGTGGCGACTGCCCTCGGCGGACCCCGTGTCGCACGCGATGTACCGACAGCTGTGTGATCAGCAACTGGTGGCGCAGCAGGCCGAACTGACCGACCTGTCAGACCGCGTGGTGGCCCATCTGGCCTTGTTCACGCAGAGCTATCCGAACGCCGCCGAGGTGGCCCGCTCCTTCGACATGTCGGAGCGCACCCTGCGGCGGCAGTTGAGTGAAGAAGGCACGAACTTTCGCGACCTGCTCGGGCAGGCACGCCATCAAAAGGCGCGCCACCTGCTGGGGCAGACGACCCAATCGATCGAGGCCATTGCCCACCAGCTTGGCTACGCCGAGGCGGCCGCCTTCATCCACGCCTTTCAGCGCTGGGAAGGCTGCACGCCGTCGGGCTACCGAAGCCGGCTCACTGCTTGATCATGATGTGGCGCACGCAGCTGTAGTCCTCCAGCGCATACATCGACATGTCCTTGCCATAGCCGGAGCGCTTCATGCCACCGTGCGGCATCTCGTTGACCAGCATGAAGTGGGTGTTGACCCAGGTACAGCCGTATTGCAGTTCGGCTGAAACCTTCATGGCCTTGCCCACATCCTGCGTCCACACCGAGCTGGCCAGACCGTAGTCGGAATCATTGGCCCAGCCGATCACCTGCTCGGCATCGTCAAACGGTGTGACCGACACCACCGGACCAAAGACTTCGCGACGCACGATCTCGTCGTCCTGGCGGGCGCCGGCGATCACCGTGGGCTGGAAGAAGAAGCCGGGGCCGGAGTCCATGCGACCACCCGTGACGATCTCGATGTGCGCTTGCTGCTCGGCACGCTCGACGAAACTCGCCACCCGGCTACGCTGGCGCTCGGAGATCAGCGGCCCCATCTCGACGCCTTCCATGCGCTGCGGACCGAACTTGATGGAGCCCACCGCTGTGGCCAGATCGGCCACGAAGCGTTCATAGACGCCCTTTTGCACATACAGGCGGCACGCGGCCGTGCAGTCCTGACCGGCGTTGTAGTAGCCAAAGGTACGGATGCCCTCCACCGCCGAGGCGATATCGGCGTCATCGAACACGATGACCGGCGCCTTGCCACCCAATTCCAGGTGGGTGCGCTTGAGCGAACGGGAAGCGGTTTCGAGCACACGCTGACCGGTGGAGACATCGCCCGTGATGGAGATCATGCGGACTTCAGGCTGCGAGATCAGCGGGCTGCCCACCGTTTCGCCACGGCCCAGCACCAGGTTGAACACACCGGCCGGGAAGAGGCCCGCCGCCAGTTCTGCCAACTTCAGCGTGGACAGCGGGGTCTGCTCGGAGGGCTTGAGCACCACGGTGTTGCCCGCAGCCAGAGCGGGCGCCATCTTCCAGGCGGCCATCATCAAAGGGTAGTTCCACGGCGCGATCGAGGCCACCACCCCCAGCGGGTCCCGACGGATCATGCTGGTGTGCCCCGGCAGGTATTCACCAGCGAGTGCACCAGTCTGCGCGCGCACGGCGCCCGCAAAGAAGCGGAACACATCGGCCACCGCAGGGATCTCGTCATTGAGGGCCAGGTGATAAGGCTTGCCGCAGTTCAGCGACTCCAGCCGGGCGAACTCGGCCGCCCGCGATTCGATGGCCGCGGCCAGCGCCAGCAGGCGCTCCGAGCGTTCTTTTGGCGTGGTACGAGCCCAGGCACCGAAGGCCCGCTGGGCTGCCGCCACCGCGGCTTGCACCTGCTCGAGGCTGGCTTCGGCGATCTCGACGATCAACTCTCCCGTCGCCGGGTTGATGATGCGCTCGGCCTCGCCTTGCCCGGCCACGAATTCACCACCAATCAGCATGCGGGTCTGCAATGTTTTTTCCATAAGCACCTCGATCGTTCACTTGCCGCTGCCGGCGATGTCTTCCGTGCCGCGGGTCAGGTAATACGCCACCAGAATCGGCAGCGCGGTGATCGCCATCACGCTCAGCGCCACCACATTGGTGATGGGCACGTCACGCGGACGAGTCAACTGGTTCAACATCCAGATCGGCAGCGTCACTTCGCTGCCTGCGGTGAAGGTCGTGACGATGATCTCGTCAAAGCTCAGCGCAAAGGCCAGCATGCCGCCCGCCAGCAAGGCCGTGGCCATCTGTGGCAGCACCACATGGAAGAAGGTTTGACCAGCCGACGCACCCAGGTCCATGGACGCCTCGACCAGGCTGTAGCTCATGCGGCGCAGGCGGGCCACCACGTTGTTGTAGATCACGACCACGCAGAACGTGGCATGGCCGATGGCAATGGTCCAGAAGCCCGAGGGCAGCTCAGCCAGACGGTAGGCCGACAACAGGGCCAGCCCCGTGATGATGCCGGGCAGGGAAATCGGCAGGATCAGCATCATGGTGATGGCATCCTTGCCGAGGAAGTCCCGCCGATACAGGGCCAGCGATGCCAGGGTGCCCAGCACGATCGCCAGCAAGGTCGCCAGGCTGGCCAGGCGCAGCGACAGACCGATGGCCGACATCACGTCCTCTCGGGCAAACGCCGCGCCGAACCAGGCCAGCGTGAAACCTTTGGGCGGAAAGCTGTAGCCGGCGCTTTCGGCATTGAAGGCGTAGACAGCGATGACCGCGAGCGGCAGGAACAGGAGGCCGACCACCCCGAAAGCCATCAGCTTGAGCCACCAGGGGGCGCGGTTCAGATCAGAGTGCATCGAAGGCTCCCAGTTTGCGTGCGCCCGTCAGGTACAGCGCGATGATGACCACAGGCACCACGGTGAACGCGGCGGCCAGGGGCAGGTTGCCGATCGAGCCCTGCATGGTGTAGACCATGGAGCCGATGAACAGACCGGACGGCCCGATGAGTTGCGGGATGATGTAGTCGCCCAGGGTCAGCGAGAAAGTGAAAATGGAGCCGGCCACCACGCCCGGAATGGCCAGAGGCAGGATCACATGGCGGAAGGTCTGGGCACCGCTGGCCCCAAGGTCGCTGCTCGCTTGCAGCAGGTTGCCGGGCACACGCTCCAGGGCGGCCTGCACGGGCAGGATCATGAAAGGCAGCCAGATGTAGGTGAAGACGGCAAAGCGACCCAGATGCGAGGTGGCCAGCGAGTTGCCGCCCACCCAGTCCATCTGCATGAGGCCATCAAATGGCCCGCTCAAGCCCAACAGCCCCACCAGCCAGTAGATGATGCCGTCCTTGGCGAGCAGCACGGTCCAGGCATAGACCTTGACGATGTAGCTGGCCCACATGGGCAGCATCACCGCCACATAGAAGAAGCCCTTTTGCCAGCCCCGCGCATAGCGCACCATGTAATAGGCCAGCGGAAACGCCAGCACGGCAGAGGCCACCGTCACCGCGATCGACATCAGCACCGTGCGCAGCACGACGTCGTAATTGGCGGGTTGCAGCAGTTGCCGGTAGTTGTCGAGGGTCCAATCCCGCGTGACTTCCATCGTGAAGTCATCGAAGGTGAAGAAGCTCTGCACCAGCAAGGTGGCCAGCGAACCGACGTAGACCACCAGGAACCACAACAGGGGCAGGCCCAGCAGCAAGGCCAGTTGCAAACCGGGGCGACGATATACCGCCGCGCCCCAGCGCTGCCACAGGCTCAAGGAGGGATCAAAGGCGCGCACCATGGCTGCTCACTCCGCGACCGGGTGGATGGCTGCACGCGGCCAGGCGACCGTCAGCACCTCGCCTACCGGAGCCTGCCACTGCGCCGCCCCTTCTGCATTGGGCAGCACCATGGCCATGGTCTTCTCGCCCGCGATGTCGATCTCGTAGCGGCTGGTCGCGCCCAGGTACTGGATGTCGATCAGGCGGCCCTCGACTGTCATCACGTCGCCATCCAGCTGGCCTGCCGGGCGGATGCGCTCGGGGCGCACCGCAAAGGCCTGCGGCTGCGCGAACAGACGGGATGCCAAGGCCTGTCCAAACACGTTCGCGCCACCCACGAAATCAGCGACAAATGCCGTGGCCGGGCGGTTGTAGAGCGCCTGTGGCGCATCCACCTGTTCGATGCGCCCCTTGTTGAACACCGCGACGCGGTCCGACATCGACATGGCTTCACCCTGGTCATGGGTGACATAGACAAAGGTGATGCCCAGGCGACGCTGCAGGGCTTTCAGCTCGGTCTGCATCGCTTCGCGCAGCTTCAGGTCCAGTGCGCCCAGCGGTTCGTCAAGCAGCAGCACACGCGGCTGCAGGATGAGGGCCCGTGCCAGGGCCACACGCTGACGCTGCCCACCTGACAAGGCCGCCGGGCGACGGCTGCCATAGGCCCCCAGCTTGACCATGTCGAGCATCGCCTCGGCTTGCCGGTGGCGCTCGGCCTTGGCCACGCCCTTGATCATCAGCCCATAGGCGACGTTGTCCAGCACGCTCATGTGCGGAAACAAGGCGTAGTCCTGGAAGACGGTGTTGACCGCCCGCAGGTTGGGCGGCAACCCTGCCGCCTCCTGCCCGAAGATGCGAATCGACCCGCTGGAGGGTTGTTCGAAGCCGGCGATCAGCCGCAGGCTGGTGGTCTTGCCAGACCCTGAGGGGCCCAGCATCGAGAAGAACTCGCCTTCGGCGATGTCCAGGCTGATGTCGTCCACCGCCTTGACCTGGTCATAGTGGCGGCTGACTTGCTGAAACTGCACGGCGATCGACACAACACGCTCCAGAAACTTGATTCACGACCGCTCAGCGGCCACCCATGATGGCGATGTAGTCCGTGGTCCAGCGGCTGTAAGGCACGCAGGTCCCCTGGGTCGCGCACTTGGCCACCGGCGTACGCCAGAAGCGAATCTGGGCAAAGCGGTCAAAGCCATTCGAGCCGCAGAAATCGCTGCCGCCAGGGGCCTTGGTCTTGCAGGCATCCGCCACGACAGGGTTGGAGCCGAACCACTCGGCCAAGGCCGACTGCAGGTTCTTGTTGAGCGACCACTCCATCCACTTGTAGGCACACACCGGGTGCTTGGCCTGGGCATGCAGCATGGTGGTATCGGCCCAGCCCGTGGCGCCTTCCTTCGGGATGGTGCCCTCGACCGGGAACTTCTCGGCCTGCAGGGTGTTGATGGTGTAGCCCCAGGCACTCGATGCGACGACGCCTTCCTTCTTGAAGTCGTTCATCTGCACGGTCACGTCATGCCAGTAGCGGTGCGTGAGCTGTTTTTGCTGGCGCAGCAGCTTGAGCACTTCAGCATACTGGGTTTCATTGAGCTCGTACGGGTCCTTGATACCCAGAGACGGGTTCTTGGCCATCAGGTACAGGGCCGCATCGGCGATGTAGATGGCGCCGTCATAGGCTTGCACCTTGCCCTTGTTGGGCTGGCCATTGGGGAACTTGCCCGGCTCGAACAGCACCGACCAGCTGGTCGGCGCGGTGGGGAAGACCTTGGTGTTGTACATCAGGAAGTTGGCACCCCACTGGTACGGGGTGCCATAGACCTTGCTCCCCACGGTGTACCAGTTGCCCCCCTTCACACGCGGGTCCAGCGTGTTCCAGCTCGGAATCAGGGCGGGGTTGATTTCCTGCACCTTCTTGCCATAGATGAGGCGCAGCGACGCGTCACCGGAAGCCGTGACCAGGTCGTAGTCAGGCGAGTTCATCAGCGAGACCATTTCGTCGGAGGTGGCGGCGGTCTTCACGCTGACCTGGCAGCCCGTGCTCTTTTCAAACTGGGTCACCCAGTCGTAGGCCTTGTCCGTTTCACCGCGTTCGATATAGCCCGGCCAGGCAATGATGCTGAGCTTGCCTTCGGGTTTGCCCAGGGTGGTCGGTGGTGCAGCCATCAGGGAAATCGATAGGAGGCTGCTGGCAACGGCCACACCGGCCTGGACATAGGAACTGGGCTTCATCTCGGTTCTCCTTGGTGGGATTGGCAGGTACGAACAGAAAACGCTGGGGTGAAACGCATTCTGAAAGCGGCCATTCGGCCCACCAAGTCAGCTTGACCAATGCAAGCTATCTGAAAAACCGTTTGCTAGACCCTGTTTCACCAGGCCAGCGCGCAGCCGGCCCGGGAAAAGATCCCGGATCACGGAATGGGTGCGCCAACGCCCCGGATTGGCGCCACTTATTCTGTTTTATAGAACGATATGGCGTATCGTTCTATAAATTAGATTGATATCAGCCGTGGCTGCGGCTGTATTCACGCGCCACGGTCAGGAAGTTCTGGGCGGTTTCAGCCACCCGGGCTCCGCGGCGCCACACCAGGCCGACCTGCAGGGAAGGCGTTTTCTCCATGAGCTGACGCACCTCCAGCCGGTCCCCGTCGAGCGACCAGGGGCGGTACAGCAGGTCCGGCATGACCGCCAAGCCGGCGCCGGTCGCCACCAGGCTGCGCAAGCCCTCGACCGAACTGGTCCGCACGGCCACCGAGGGCTTGAGCCCCTGGCGACGCCACAGGGTGGTCGCCACATCCTCCAGCTCGTCGAGCTTGAGCGTGACCAGGGCCTGATCGGACATCTCGTCCACCGCCACCGCCCCCAGCTCCAGCAGCGGGTGGTTCACAGGCAGCCACAGGCGGTAGGCCGACTCCAGCAGGGCCTCCGATTCCAGCGCCTGCCTGTTTTCCAGGTTGGACACGATCAGCACCCCGACATCCAGCTCGCCATTGACCAGCAGGTGCTCGATGTACTCGCGCTGGTCTTCCACCACCCGCACATCCACCAGCGGGAAGGTGTTGCGAAAGCGGTCCAGCAGATAGGGCAGGAAGTAGCCGCACACCAGGCTGGTGACCCCAATGTTGAGCTGCCCTGTGACGGTATCCGGGCGGGCCCGCATGGCTTCACGCGCATTGCGCACCGAGGCCAGAATCTGGTGGGCATGACGCAGGAACTGGTAGCCTGCGTGCGTCAGCGTCATGCCACGGGCGTGACGCTGGAACAGTTGCGCGCCCAGGTCTTCTTCCAGCGACTTGATGGCCTCGGTGACCACCGATTGGGAAATATTGAGGTCCTGAACCGCACCCGAAATGGATTCCGCCTCTGCCACCGCCACGAAGTAGCGCACGTTTTTCAGGGTAATGGCCACGTTGTCTGCCTGTCATGAGCCACCTGCGGCAAAACACACGCCGAGGTCATCGTTTTCACTGTACACGAGCCTGCCGCCGCCCTTGGCCCCTACAATCGCCCGCCCACTGCCTTCTGCTTAAGTGCACGCCATGACTTACTGCGCCATCGACTTCGGCACATCGAATTCCGCCATTGCCATCTCCCGCACCGACGCGGACGGCGGCGGCATGCGCCTGGTGCCGCTGGAAGGCCAGAACCTGACCATGCCCACGGCCGTGTTCTACTGCACCGATGCCGACGACCTGCCGCCCGGCACCTGGCGCGGCAAGCACATCGACGACAGCCTGCCGCGCACCTTTGGCCGCGCCGCCGTCCAGGCCTATATCGACGGCTATGAAGGCCGCCTGATGCGCTCGATGAAAAGCATCCTGGGCACGGCGCTGGTCGACCAGACCACCGAAGTGGGCAACGGCCTGGGCGTGCGCTACATCGACATCATCACCGGCTACCTGCGCCACCTGCATGCCGTGGCCGAAAGCGCCGGCGGCGACGCACTCAAGCAGGTGGTGATGGGCCGCCCGGTGTTCTTCGTGGACGACGACCCCACGCGGGACGCGGCCGCACAGGCCTCGCTCGAGACCGCCGCCCGTGCGGTGGGGTTCAGCGAAGTGGTGTTCCAGTACGAGCCTATCGCCGCGGCCTTCGACTACGAACAACACACCCAGCACGAAGAAAAAGTACTGGTGGCCGACATCGGCGGCGGCACATCCGACTTCTCGGTGGTGCGCGTGGGCCCTCAGCGCGCGCAGCGCCTGGACCGACGCGATGACATCCTTGCCAACCACGGGGTGCACATCGCCGGTACCGACTTTGACCGCCATATCTCGCTGGCCAGCATCATGCCGCCGCTCGGCTACGGCGGCTTTGGCCCCAGCGTCCATGGTCAGCCGCCGCGCCCGGTGCCCAGCCGCGTTTATTTCGACCTGACGACCTGGCACCTCATCAACACCGTGTACCAGCCTTCGCGCGTGGCCGAGTTGCGTGCCATGACCGACTTTTATGGCGACCCGAAACAGCACCAGCGCCTGATGAAGGTGGTGCTGGAGCGATTGGGCCACGCCCTGGTGGGTCGCGCCGAAGCGGCCAAGATCGCCGTCTCCGGCGGCGGTGAAACCGACATCGACCTGGGCCTGATCGAAGCCGGCCTGCACAGCGAGCTCAACGCCCGCCAGGCCGGGCAGGCCCTGCTGCATGATCTGGAAAAAATTGTGGCCTGTGCGCAGGACACGGTCGCGCAAGCCGGTTTGCGCCCCGAAGACATCGATGCGCTCTATTTCACCGGCGGCTCGACTGGCCTGACCTTGCTGACCGACATGCTGGAAGCCGCCTTCCCCGAAGCACGTGCCGTGCGCGGCGACCGGCTGGCCTCGGTGGCCACCGGTCTGGGGCTGCATGCCCGTCGGCTGTTCACGGCCTGATCAGGCCGTGACGCTCACTCAGGCGCGCGGCGGACGCTTGCCGCCACCACCTTCGCGGCGACCACCCCGGCCCTGACCCGGGCGCCCCTCGCGGCGCTCACCGCGCGGTTGGCCTTCACGGGGGTGGGGGTGACGCGGCTGGGCGGGCTGCTCGGCCGCTTCCTGACGGGCCTGAGCCAGCACGGCCTCCAGCTGATCGGCAGGGATGCCCTTGAGGGCACAGAAATTGGCCGGGGTCAGCGTCGTGCGTTCGAAATCACGCAGCAGCGCCGAGCGCTCGCGGCGACCCTTTTCTTCTTCCGCGCGGCGGTTTTCGGTGATGGCGCGGCGACGGGTCAGCTCCTGCTGGGCGACGTCGCGGTGCTCATCGGTCAGCTCGCCGGCCGGCTGGCCATCGAGGTCAAAACGGCTCTTGGCGCGGGTCACGGCCACGAGGTAGCCCGTGCTGCCGGTATAGCGGCGGAAAAACGCCGACAGGGTCGACTTGGGGAACACGCCCGGGGCGCGCTCCTGAATATCGACCTGGATACGCAGCTTCAATGGCTTCGGGGCACCACCGAACAAAGCCGGAAAGCGGGCCTTCAGCTGATCCGCACACTCGACCAGCGACATCTCATGGGCCTTCTTGCCCGGCGCAGCGGCAGCGACAGTGCCATCGGCAACGGCATCGGACTCAGGTACGGTGGACTCGTTGGGCGTATCGGACATGGCAGAAGAAGAGGTCGTCACAGGTTCACAGGGCCCCGCAGGGCCGAATCGGTAAACCTCAATTGTCGCGTGTTTACGTGCGGAATGCGACCCACCGCAGCGGATCACAGGCGGATGAGCCGCTCCAGGGCCTTTTCCAGCGTGGTGGCGGACTTGGCAAAACAGAAGCGGATCACGCCATGGTCATCGCCATTCGGGTAGAAGGCCGACACCGGAATGGCCGCCACCCCGTGCTCGCGGGTGAGGCGCTCGACGAAAGCCCGGTCGCCCTCTTCACTGATGGCGCCGTACTTCACACACTGGAAGTAGGTGCCCTGGCAGGGCAGCAACTCGAAGCGCGAGCCCGACAGCGCCTGGCGGAAGATATCGCGCTTGCCCTGGTACAGCGCCTTGAGCTGCTCGTACCAGCCCGGTTTGCTCATGAACGCCGCCAGCGCGTACTGGCTGGGTGCATGCACCGTGAACACGATGAACTGGTGGGCCTTGCGGAACTCGGCCATCAGCTCGCGCGGGGCCAGGCAATAGGCGATCTTCCAGCCCGTGACGTGGTAAGTCTTGCCGAAGCTCGACACCACCACCGCCCGTTCGGCCAGCCCGGGGTAGCGCAGCACGCTTTCATGCCGAGCCTGGTCATAGACCATGTGTTCGTAGACCTCGTCGCTGACGATGACGATGTCGGTGTCACGCACCAGCGCTTCCAGCCGCACCATGTCCTCTGCGGTCCAGATGGTGCCGGTCGGGTTGTGCGGCGAGTTGATGATGATCATGCGCGTACGCGGCGTGATCAGGCGGGCGACCGCATCCCAGTCCGGACGGTAGCCCGGCACCGTGAGGTCGGCGTACACCACCTTGCCGCCTTGCAGCTCGATGGACGGCCCGTAGCTGTCGTACACCGGGGTGAAAACGATCACCTCATCGCCGGGATGCACCAGCGCCGCCACGGCCGTGAAGATGGCCTGTGTGGCCCCGGCCGTCACCGTGATCTCGGCGTCCACATCGTATTGCGCACCATAGAGCGCGGCCACTTTGGCCGCAATCGCCTCGCGCAGCGCCGGCACGCCCGTCATGGGGGCGTACTGGTTGTGCCCTGCCCGGGCGTGCTCGTTGAGCAAGGCCAGCAGGTCAGCCGGGGCATCGAAATCAGGAAAACCTTGCGAGAGGTTGATCGCGCCGTGCTCGTTGGCCAGGGCCGACATCACCGTGAAAATGGTGGTGCCAACGTGGGGCAGACGCGACGACAGAGGACGTGGATACGTGGGCATGTGCCAAGGATAGCCGCTGAAGACGTAACAGGGGGCAGATTCCCTTTTAGGTGCATTTACAGTGGTTTACGATGGCATCGCGCAACGGCATCTCGTTTCGCATGGTTGGCCCGCCTCTCCCCCCCCCTTTGTCTGGATGAAACCACGCCTGTTGTTGCTTGTGTCTGCTGTCGTCCTCTCGACTGCCGCGCTGGGCGTGGCCAGTTGGTGGGCTGACGAGTCAGACCGCCCGCCTGAGGCAGGGCGGCACCACCATCGCGGCCCACACCATGAGCCGGGCCATGCGCCAGCCCTGCAGGGGCAGGCACCGGGGCCTGTGCAGCCACCGCCACCGGGGCCCGCACAGTTCACGCCGCGCCAGCGCAGCGCCGCAGCATCGTCCCCAATGCCCGCATCGGCTCCCGCATCACTGCCTGCCGACTTGCTGCGCCCCGAACCACTGCACGCAGAACGCCGCAACGGGCCCATCGACCAGGTCGTGAGCTGGATTGCGAGCTGGCTGTGGCCTGAATCGGTCTCCCCGCGTACCAGCCAGGAAACCACGACCAGCACCGCCAGCAGCAGCCAGACAAGCCCCCCTAGAGCGCGAGGCGACCACCACAACCAAAGCCTCGCTCAACACCCCAAGCCATCGGCCTGCGGGGTGGACGCCGAGGCATCGCAACTGGCCCGAACAGCCGACGTGCTGGTGCTTGGCAGCGGTCTGCCTCAAAGCGATCTGGTTCTGGCTGCGAACACCACGCAGCAATGGCTGACAGCCATCAAGACCCAACTCGGGCTCACGGGGCTGGCCGGCCTGTCCGGGACCGATGCCGTCACAGTCTGCCTGAGCATCACCAACGATGGCCAACTGGCCATGGGCTCGTTTCAAGGGCTGCGGCTGAAGCCGCTCAGCGTGGTGACTGCAACGGGGGTCAGCCAAGCCAACTGGCAGGCAGCACTGGCCCACGAGCTGGTGAAAGTGGTGCAAGCCGTGCTGCTGCAAGACCGCACCAACCGGCACCCGCTGCCGCGCTGGTTCGAAGAAGGCATGGCGAGCTACCTCAGCCAAGGGACCCGACTGGCCTCCGTGACCGAGGAGAGCAGCTGGACCACCCAGTACAACAGCAGCGGCCAATGCGGGCCACTGGACATCGTCACCATGCGCGATCTGCAGCGTTGCGGGGTGACGCAGGAAGCCATGGCCTACCGACCGGCCTACACCACCTTGTTCCACCTGCTGTTTGACAGCACGGCTGATGGCGGCGCAGGCCAGAGCCTGGGTACCCTCACCGGCGTGCTCACCAACATGGCGTATGGCAGCACCTTCAGTGACGCGTTCTCGACGCTCCTGGGTGCCACTGCCACGGTGGCATGGCATGGGCACCCGCTGGCACCGGCCTATTGAGATGACGTCCACATGTTGATTTGCAAGCTTGCGGGCGCTGGGCTAGAGTGACCCGTCCCCTGCGGAGCGGATTGAAGTCAGCTCAAGGCCATAGGCCAAGAGAGATGCGGCAACCCATTGAGCCACAGGGGTTTTCGTTAACGCTCTGCTGACTCCTGAAGATGTATTCCTGCAGTTTCAACCCACGCGCCCGTGATGGGCGCGACCTGAAACGCTTGCAGTACTCGGGTTTGATTCATGCTGTTTCAACCCACGCGCCCGTGATGGGCGCGACCAGGAGCATTTATTCCATTTTCAGATCTTCCTGGCAGTTTCAACCCACGCGCCCGTGATGGGCGCGACCTGAAAACATGCCTGCGTCTGGCGTCGCGGCAGAAGTTTCAACCCACGCGCCCGTGATGGGCGCGACGATCCAGTCGCCAGCCATTAGAAAACCTCCTGCATTGTTTCAACCCACGCGCCCGTGATGGGCGCGACCACCATGGCATCAGCCGGGACGCGGGGATCTGCGGTGTTTCAACCCACGCGCCCGTGATGGGCGCGACCACCTGACGGCGGCTCATCAGACTGTGTTGTCAGAGTTTCAACCCACGCGCCCGTGATGGGCGCGACCCATGGCTAAATCGAGCATTACCGGGACCATATTGTTTCAACCCACGCGCCCGTGATGGGCGCGACCGGCATGGAACGCTAGTGCATCGCGTTTTGTGCCGTTTCAACCCACGCGCCCGTGATGGGCGCGACCATTCCCCCGAAACCAATCCGGGAACACCTGAGATGTTTCAACCCACGCGCCCGTGATGGGCGCGACGATGCAGGTTCAGGGGTACAGCAGCCGGTTTTACGCGTTTCAACCCACGCGCCCGTGATGGGCGCGACGTGATGCGGCGGCAGACGATCTTGTCACCCTCGCGGTTTCAACCCACGCGCCCGTGATGGGCGCGACATCACCGGAGAACTGCATGGCGTCAGCATCAGAGTGTTTCAACCCACGCGCCCGTGATGGGCGCGACCTGAAAACATGCCTGCGTCTGGCGTCGCGGCAGAAGTTTCAACCCACGCGCCCGTGATGGGCGCGACCGGAGAAACGATCGAAGCATACAGGCCTCACAGATCAAAGTTTCAACCCACGCGCCCGTGATGGGCGCGACGTCACCAGAATGGACGGATCTTCCGCTTGCGGCTTGGTGTTTCAACCCACGCGCCCGTGATGGGCGCGACAGGGTGTCATCACCCAGGGATCGAACATGCCGGCTGTTTCAACCCACGCGCCCGTGATGGGCGCGACGAGAATAGCCATCGTGTGAGGCGGCAGGAAGTCAGAGTTTCAACCCACGCGCCCGTGATGGGCGCGACTTGACGCGAGAAGCCAAAGCCGTTTGCGTCTGGTTGTTTCAACCCACGCGCCCGTGATGGGCGCGACTTTTCTTCGGGTTGCTGGCCTCCCCTTCCACAACAGTTTCAACCCACGCGCCCGTGATGGGCGCGACTCGTACAGACTGGACTCTCCAGCCGAGCGGATCGCCGGGTTTCAACCCACGCGCCCGTGATGGGCGCGACGCGGTCAGGCGCGCAACCCGCGTCAAGGCGTCGGTGTTTCAACCCACGCGCCCGTGATGGGCGCGACCGTGGCATCGGCACCATATCCAGCGTCCAGTACGCAGTTTCAACCCACGCGCCCGTGATGGGCGCGACGAGAAGCTCAGAGTGGAGCGCAAGCGCTATGAGGTTTCAACCCACGCGCCCGTGATGGGCGCGACCTCGCCGACGCACTCAGCGAGTGCAGCGGAAGATATGTTTCAACCCACGCGCCCGTGATGGGCGCGACTTTTGGTGGTTTGGCTGTCGTGCGTCTGAGCGCCGTGTTTCAACCCACGCGCCCGTGATGGGCGCGACGAGGCTTCGACCACCGTTGCAACCCATGAAAGCCATGTTTCAACCCACGCGCCCGTGATGGGCGCGACCTGAATAGACATAAAGCCATGCTCAACAAGCATCAGTTTCAACCCACGCGCCCGTGATGGGCGCGACACCCACGAGCTTGACCCGGGCCTGACGATTCAGGAGTTTCAACCCACGCGCCCGTGATGGGCGCGACACCCGATCCTCGACCAGGGCTCAAAGCTCAGCAAAGTTTCAACCCACGCGCCCGTGATGGGCGCGACACGTTGGCCAGGCGCAGGACTTCATCTGTAAAGATGTTTCAACCCACGCGCCCGTGATGGGCGCGACACCATCCACGCAACCCTTCCGAGCAATGCATTCAAAGGTTTCAACCCACGCGCCCGTGATGGGCGCGACACGACCATGGAGCCCCGGCTCTGTAGTCATCCAGTGTTTCAACCCACGCGCCCGTGATGGGCGCGACACCCAACCTCGAAGTACAAGACCATGGGCGAGAAGCTGTTTCAACCCACGCGCCCGTGATGGGCGCGACACCATTGATGTTGAGGCTGTGGAGGCTTGTGTTGAAGAGTTTCAACCCACGCGCCCGTGATGGGCGCGACACAGAATCCACCGCAGCTTATTTCAGAGCTATTGAAGTTTCAACCCACGCGCCCGTGATGGGCGCGACACGCAGACCGACACCATGAACGACACACCGAGCCAGTTTCAACCCACGCGCCCGTGATGGGCGCGACACCACCGACGATAAATCCTTTGCCCATGTGGAAGCGTTTCAACCCACGCGCCCGTGATGGGCGCGACACATCCTCTTGCTCAATGCCAGCCGCCTTGTACATGGTGTTTCAACCCACGCGCCCGTGATGGGCGCGACACGACCAATGCAACGCCAGAAGAAGCCAGCACAGCGAGTTTCAACCCACGCGCCCGTGATGGGCGCGACACTGGGTAATCGAATTCAAGCGCAAGGAGCAAGCATGAGTTTCAACCCACGCGCCCGTGATGGGCGCGACACTCCTTCAGCACCAGGGCCGGCGTGTCCGAGAACAAGTTTCAACCCACGCGCCCGTGATGGGCGCGACACTAACCGAGGCGCGCAAGAGGCGCATTCAGGAGGAGTTTCAACCCACGCGCCCGTGATGGGCGCGACACTGAAGCTGTGATTACGGTTGCTGACCGTGTTGCAGTTTCAACCCACGCGCCCGTGATGGGCGCGACACAGCATGGTTATAAACCACTGAGACAAATGAAAAAAAGGGGCTCATGTAGCGAGCCCCTCTGGGAATATGAACAAGTAAAAATCCAATTAGGCAGAATCAGCCATTAATCTATACAAATCAACATGTTAAAGAACTGCGAACCCCAGCAAGGGATCCAAACCACTTCGGGTTCGCAAAAACGATCAAAGGATCAACGGGGCATTAAGGTCCAGCACTGCCTTCGCACCGACATGCTCCACCTTGGCCTGCCAATTTTTGCCCAAATAGTAAAAACGTAAGCTGTCGGTTGTCGGCTCAATGATAGACACCAACAACGCTTTTAGCTGCACCCATTGGGCTGGCTCCAATTCAATCTCAAACACAGAAAACTGCACTCGCTGCCCAAGGTTCAGACAGGCTTTGGCGATCTGTCGCAACCGCCTGGCACCCGCCTTGTCTTGGGTGCTCACGTCATAGCTAACCAGAACCATCATGGCAACAACCTCATTTCCATAAGAATGGCGGATAGCCATCAATGTCGCCACGCAGGTGCCGGGCCATCAACTGCGCCTGAAGAAATGGGAACAACCCGATCGGTGCTTTCTCATCCAGGAAGACATGTCGAAGCTCTTCGCGCTTACGCTCCTGATAGGCTGTCAGCACAACCTTGCGCGAGTCTTCCTTCAACAGCACGGCCCCGTTATCCATCGTCTGGAAGTCCTTGGATGTCAGTTGCTTCAAATTGATGAGCGACAGCGCCAGCCTGTCCCCTAGCAGGGGTCGGAACTCCTCCAGCAGATCCAAAGCGAGGCTGGGGCGCCCTGGCCTGTCACGGTGCAGGAAGCCCACCGCTGGGTCCAGCCCCACGCTCTCCAAAGCTGATCTGCAGTCATGCGTGATCAAGGTGTACAGAAAGGACAGCAAAGCATTGACAGCATCCATCGGCGGCCTGCGGCTGCGCCCTTTGAAACGCATGGCGGGCTCGTTGCTGCGGATCAGGTGATCGAACACGCCGAAGTAACTCTGCGCTGCCTCGCCCTCCAGGCCACGCAACACATCCAATGATTGCTCAGTCTGCACCTTGTCCATGATGCGATCCAGGCGCTTGTGTGCATGAGTAAGAGCCGCGTGATCATCGTTGTTCAGCTTGTCGGCATGGTCACGCAAACCTCGCCCCAACACCACCCGCTGGTTGTGCAGCTTGCCCACCAGGATGTTCTGCACGATCTGTACGCAGCGAGTGGGATCATCCGTGCGCCGATACTGCTCTCGCCGCAACAACACATTGCCCGATACGGGCCCTTCAACTCTGGCCTGAAAGCGCCCATTCATCGACAGATAAGACACGGTGATGCCTTGCTCTGCGCAATAGCCCATCAAGGGCGGCGACACCATCACGCGCCCGAGGCAAACAAGCCCCTCCAACATATGAACAGGCAAGCGCGCACGGGTCTCACCGTCCACATCCATGACGATGTTGGCGCCGTCCTTGCGCAGCCAAGCGCCTTCGGTCGTCACGTACAACGTGTTGAGTTGACGCCGCATGGCTCATTCGCCTTTCAGTTGCGCACGCAACCAGTGCTGAACAGATTCACCCCGATGGAGCAAGCGCGGCTGACACAGGTCGAGCAGGGAACAGTTGTCGCAGAGCTTGGCCGAGTACGTGGCCGAAGGCGTATGCCCGCTTGCCACCATGGCCCGTGTGGCTTCGATGGTCTGGCAAGTCAAGGACCGCAAGGCCTCATCGAAGGACACCACGATGCGTCTGCGTGTTTCACCGTAGTACAGCGCTCCTTCGGGGATCTGGCAGTTCAACATGTGCTCCAGGCACAAGGCTTGGGCGCACAGTTGCACTTCGTCGGCTTGATGAGGCTTGGGCCGACCGCGCTTGTATTCCACGGGGTAGGGGCGCTCCACACCATCCTCCCCCATGTGGAACTCAACCACATCAGCCACCCCCGTGATCCCCAGCAGAGGCTGAGCCAAGGGCATGGCGGTGACGGTGCGAACGCCTTTGCGGCGCTCCATCTTGGGCTTGTCGGCCTTGTCGTGCAGCAGGCGCCCTTCACCGGTGTGCTGGCTTTCTGCCCATAGCTGCTCCACATGGATCAGCGCGCATTGCCTGGGGCAATACAGGTAGTGCTGCAAGGCCGACAGGGGGATCAGTGCTTCGTCATCCATGTCCATGAGCCCCCTTGTCGCCTCACTCCTTGATCACAGCAGTTCGTGCAAGGTGACGCCCGATGGCAGTGCATCATGCTTGACCGACACCTTGTAGTCCGTGAAAGACCGCGCCGGGCCATCCGCCTCGGTCGTGAGGCGGTCCACCTCAACCAATTCGAAGAGCTTGTGAGCCGGGGCATTGCCCATGGCGCTTTCATGCTCGAACACGAAGAGCTTGCGAGATGCCATCTCGCCACGCGCTGCCGAGCGGTCGTGCTCAAACATGTTGATGAGCGATTGCCACAGCAGGCTCAGGTCACCGTCAGAAAAGCCTGTGCGCTCAGCCAGCTTGGCCGAGACAAAGCCATGCACGCGGTACAGCCCATAGGGGATGATGTGTTTGCGGCCCATGGTGCGGTTGTCTCCGCTTTGGTCTTCAGCTTCCTTTTGCGTGGTCACGGCCATGCGGGTGATGGACACCTCGATGGGCACGACCGGGTCAATGGATGTGGCGAAAGCCAGTTGCACGGGCCCACGCACCTGGCCAGCATTGACGCCTGTGGTCATGACGGCACCAAACGCACGGATGTCAAAGAAATTGCTGCACATCCATGCTGTCAGCTCACGCGCCTTGGCCTCGTCCTTGGGCAGCTTCTTGAGTTCGTCTGCGGTCTCCTTTTCCAAGCCCACAGCCTTGCGTCCGATGGCGTGCTGGTTGTTCAACACGGCCTTTTCCTGCATGTAGATCGCGAAGCCTGCGTTGTCGCCCTTGTCCAGCGTCACGTAGTTGCGGATCTTGCGTTTGAGGCACACATCCGTCACCAGGCCCTTGTTGGTTTCTGGGTCCAGGCGCGGCAAGTTGCCCGCATCCGGGTCGCCATTGGGGTTGCCATTGGTGACATCAAACAGAAAGACGAATTCGTGGCGGTGTGTGATCGCGCTCATTGGGCGCCTCCTTGCTTGTTGGTATCGGTGGTGTCGTTGTTGCCGTTCGAGGTGGCATCAGCCTTGTCTGCCTTCTGGAAACGAGCCTGAGCCTGGTGGTAGTAGCCAATCGCAAAACGGCCTTGGTCTTGCATGCCCAGGTGTTTGGGGAACTCGCCGGGCAGCTTGTCGATGACTTCCTGAATAACTTTCTCAAGGGTAATAGCCATGCCAGGCATGTCCTTGCGGATGCGGCTCATGTGGTTCTGCGTGTTGCGCAGCAGAACCGGGAAGACCAGGGCTGGTGTGGCCGATGCCGAGCCGTAGTAACGGTCACGGATGGTGGCGTTGACTTGGCTGCCCAGGGCCAGGCGCTGCGCGCCTTCCAGCACCGCGAACAATCGCCCGAGCAGGTAGCCCGAGTTGGTGGAATGCACATCAAGACTCACAGGAACCTCCTTGTCTGGAACATTGGAATGGGACAGCCGCAGGTCGCGGTTCAGCACCGCCTTGCACAGCGCGGCCCGCACACCGCTGATGTCGCCATCAGAACGCATGCGCATGACGACATTCGTCAGCAGGCTCTGCGGATAGCGGCCACCGGTCAGGATGGCGCGCATCAGCTCACCAGCCAGCAGTGGTGACACGTCATCAGCCTTGGCTTTGGGCGGGTCGCCACGAGAGGGTGCGGTGGCCAGTGCCAAGCGCCAGACGCTGGGTGCGGTTTTCCACGGTGAGGGCTCCAGATTCAGATCCTGGACGTGCTGGCGCAGGCGTTGAACCAGATCCCCCAAGGTGTCGCACAACCAGTAGCGGATGGACAAGCGAGATGCATTGGGCGCCAGGCCCAGCACGAACATGCGGGTGCCTTCGTCCAGCTTGGGATCCAGCTCGGCCAGCGGGCGGCCTTTGGCTACGACCTCCATGACATGGCGGATTTTCTCGGTCTCCTGCCCCTCGTCGCTTTTGCTGTCGGGGCTCAACAGCGCGGCGAGCAGGTCTTCGCAGCTTTGGGCCTGCTCCGGATCTTGCGCCTCGGCCCAGAACACCACCGAGGCATCCCCCACGGAGAGGCGCTGGCGGTTGTGTGGATCGCTTCGTAGAAGGTAATTCAGTACCGATGTATACGCAAAAGCAGCTTCCGCAGAGATCGGTGCGTTAGCTCCCTGCTTCTTGCCATATGAACAAGCAGCATCCAAATTGAACGAAACGATAGCGGCACCAGAGGTCTGCGCGTCTCGGACTCCTTTGATGAGCGGGTGCGTTAGCGAGACGGGGCGGAAAGCCCCTGTCACCAAGCAAGGAGCAATGACACCCTCATCCTCGTTGTCTGCAAGCAACCCCATGCGAATTTGATGTGCTTCTGCGGACTCGTGAAGATAGCCACGCACCCCATCCAATCGGAAAACAAAATTGGCATCAATCATCTCGGGGGTAAACGGTACAGACTGAAACCGCCCAGGCGTCCATTTTTCCAAGAAGGAAACTAGTGCTCTTAGCCCAGGATCTTTTGCTTGCCGCAACTTAGCGAAATGCAACTCTTTAAAAGCCTGATGCTCCCGCTCTACGCGTTTGCTTGTGGCGCTAACGCCCAGCACATAGGCACTTTTGTCCCACAGAAACCCCGCTGTAATGTCAACGGTTCTAGCTAGTTGTGGGACAGGCAGCCGACGAGGCACCGGCTTCTTGCCGCTGGTGTCCAGCAGCGACTGCACATCCACCGGGTCCCCATCGGCCGACAGCACGATGGCATAGCTGATCTTCTCGGGGCTGTAGCCGTAGGGGGACAGGCCAGGCTCATGGCGCGCGATCAGGCGCTGGTATTGGTGCGCAAGGGCTTCGAGGATCATGACTTCACCTCGTCGCTGTGCCAGGGCGGCACGTCGATGACGCCATCTTGCATGTGAGCACGGAAGAAGCGCGGGATGTTGCCCTGGTCGAAATCGATGTCGTGCAGCATCCAGCCCAGGTCACGCGGCCCGGTCAGTGCGACATCAATTTCTGGCATGGGCTCATCACCTTCCACCAGGCTGAAATGTGCCGGGAACTCACGCACGCCAAAGCAGGGCATCTGGAAGCACTGGCCTTTGCGTGCGCGTCGGTTGAAGATGTCCAGGTGCTTGCCCACCGAATCCTCTGCGCCGGCCTTGGGCGTGAGCGAGAAGTGCGCTTCGATCACATAGGCCACATCGCGCAAGACGGTGGCGGCGCGTTGCTGGCGGTCTTCATCAACCAGGTTCCACAAGCCATCGGTGCTGCCCGCCTTCATGGCCTTGGTTACTGCCCCCGGTGGCAGTTTGCTGCCGACCTCATTGCGACGGATGGACTCGAAGCGGATGGGCTTGAGCACGTGAATGCGGTCGATGTGCCAGCGTATAGCCGGCTTCCAATGGATGGCATCGAGGATGCCTCGCGCAGCGGATGGTGTCATCGCGTCGTAGGAAACGCGCTCGACTTTCATTTCGGGGCGCGTGAAGCAGGCACGCTCACCCCAGACATGCAAACGAATGCCAAATGTCACATGGCCTCCCTTGATTTTTTTGCCACTTGAATCTGATGGTAACGACGTTCATATCACCAAGGCTGATGCGGCGATGAAAACAGGGTTGTCCCAAGACAAACCTACGTCAGGGTCATACAAGCTCTCATTGGCCAAGACCATGAACTGATCCCCCCACTCTTTCGGACGGACGGCTTCGATGGCGCCTGCCTTGCGCAAGGCATCAAAGCCGTGCTTGGGCACCTGCACCAGATACCGCTGCAGGCGACGGCTGATGCCTTGCAGGCCGTCCACGAATTGCAGGTCACGG
Organism: Aquabacterium sp.; assembly: GCF_041909175.1. Taxonomy (GTDB): domain Bacteria; phylum Pseudomonadota; class Gammaproteobacteria; order Burkholderiales; family Burkholderiaceae_C; genus Aquabacterium. The sequence continues at coordinate 132,732 of NZ_JAYRDZ010000009.1, forward strand.
ATAGCGCTCCTTGCCTCATCGTCGAACGGAATGATCACGGGCATCTGCACGCTGTCGATCATCTTGAATTGCTCGGCCAGCGTGTCCATGGGCAGGCTGTCGATCTTGGCCTTTTTGAGCAGGCCCAGAAGGTTCAAAGCGTCCAGCGCCTCATCCCCTTTTTGCCAGTAGAGCAGCTTGAAGTAGCGCTCGATAGCCACCGGGTCCAGCGGGTCGCCTTCGTGGTTCCTCAACACCTCGCGGGTCACGTCGGCAAACTGGCGCAGTTCAGGTGGGGCCTTCCAGTCATCGTTGGCATTGGCAAAGATGCGCACTTCGCTGTCCTTCGCAGCCCAACGGCCTTCACGGTTGCATCGCCCTGCCGCCTGGGCGATGGAGTCGAGCCCTGCTTCGGCCCGGTAGACGGTGGGGAAAGCCACGTCCACGCCTGCCTCAATGAGCGCCGTGGACACCAGCCTACAAGGCTGCCCTTGCTTCAAGGCTTCTCGCACGGTGGCCAGCACCTGGCTACGGTGCGCCGCGCACATGAGCGTGGTCAGGTGGTAGGTACCGCTCAGGTCGGCCATGCCTTGATGCAAGGCCCGCGCATGGCGACGGTTGTTGACGATGCACAGCACTTGTTCGCGCTCACGCAACTGGTTCAACAAGTCCGAATCGTCCAGCGCACCGACGTGCCTGACAGTGACGCGCTTGAGCTGCTCGAAGAGTCTGGCCGGTTCGGGCGCCAGCTCACGCACGTTTTCAAGGCCGCCTTCAAAGCCTTCGAGGTCAGCCGCGACATCGGGCGCCTTCAACGCGGGTTGGGTGGCCGTGCACAGCACCACGCTGCTGCGGTAGTTGCGCGCCAGCTCATCCAATGCGGCCACACAGGGGCGCAGCACCTTCAACGGCATGGTCTGCGCTTCATCCAAGATCACCACACTGTTGGCGATGTGGTGCAACTTGCGGCATTTAGATGGGCGGTCAGCAAACAGGCTCTCAAAAAATTGCACCGCTGTGGTGACAATGATCGGCGCATCCCAGTTCTCCATGGCCAGGCGCACCTTGTCCCGGGCTTCTTTGCTGTCGCGCGGGTCATCCGCAAAGGCGCTGTGGTGCTCCAGCACGGAGCTTTCGCCCCAAGGGCCCAGCGCTTGGCGAAACACCGCAGCGTTTTGCTCCACGATGCTGGTGAAAGGGATCACGAAGATCACGCGCTGTTGGCCGTGACGGATAGCGTGGTCCAGCGCAAAGGCCAGCGAGGCCAAGGTCTTGCCACCGCCTGTGGGCACGGTGAGCGAGAACAGGCCAGGCTTCAAGTCGGCCTGAGCACGCACATGTTGGAGGATCTCTGCACGGATCTGGTTGACCGGCCTGTCTGCACGAAAACCTGCCAGGTGCAGGTCCAGCGCCGGCTTCAGATCGGCCAGCGTGGGCCGCATGCCAGGCTCATGGCGCAGAGCTGTTCGGCCTTCCACGCGGTTGTAGAAGGCTTCCGTGTCCAGAAAGTCGGCGTCCACCAGACATGAGAACAGCATGCGCACCAGAAAGGCCATCTGGAACATGCCTCGTTCTCGGTGAGGACTGAAGCCGGGCACCATGGGCAAGGCTGCAGGCACGGGCAGTTCGTCTTGCCATTGCGGATGCAGCTTCGGTAAATCTGCCACCAAGCGTTCCTGCAAGCTCGCGCGGCGGCCTTCGCCCTTGCCGTTGGCCAGGCCAGCATGGTGCCCGGCAATGGCATAGGCCAGCAGATAACCCAACGTCGGGTAGCGCTCCAAAGCAATGCGGGCGCCCCAGGTCGAATGATCGACTCGTTCAGGGCTACCCTTTAATCTGGCTTGAAACTCATCGGTGTACTTGCCCAGGTCATGCAAGAACCCTGCGCATGCAGCGAGTTTATCTCCGCCAAAAGCTCTTGCAAATCCGGACGCCATCTCGCCCACAGACAGCAGATGTTCTGAGAGAGCTTGCCATGCGGGCTCTGCAGCCCCTTCCACCGAGTGTGCATAAAACACACCCACGCCATCAGACATGGGTTTACCCACGATACCTCCCTTGTAACTATTCTCGTTTTTTTCCAGCTTATCACTGGCTTGACGAGAAGAGGAGAGCAATCGCGGGAAGCATTAAGGTGGATGACGACGCGCACCGTCCACCCCCATGGCTTACTTCGCCAACTCAGCCCGCATCGCGTCGATCACCGCCTTGTAGCTGGGCTGGCCAAAAATGGCGCTGCCGGCCACAAAGGTGTCGGCACCGACATCGGCCACACGGCGGATGTTGTCGATCTTGATGCCGCCGTCAATTTCCAGGCGGATGTCGCGGCCCGAGGCGTCAATGATCTTGCGCACCTTCTCGGCCTTGCGCAGGGTGCTGTCGATGAAGCTCTGGCCACCGAAGCCGGGGTTCACGCTCATCAGCAGCACCACGTCGACCTTGTCGATGACCCATTCGAGCACGTCAAGCGGCATGGCGGGGTTGAAGACCAGACCGGCCTGGCAACCTTCCGATTTGATGAGTTGCAGGGTGCGGTCCACATGGGCGCTGGCATCAGGGTGGAAGGTGATGATGTCGGCACCAGCCTTGGCAAAGGCCTGGGCCAGGCTGTCGACGGGTTGCACCATCAGGTGCACGTCGATGGGCACCTTGGTGCCGTCGGCCTTGACCGCGTGCTTGCGCAAGGCCTGGCACACCATCGGCCCGAAGGTCAGGTTCGGCACATAGTGGTTGTCCATCACGTCGAAGTGGATCCAGTCGGCCCCGGCTTCGATGACATCACGAACCTCATCGCCCAGGCGGGCGAAATCGGCAGACAGCAAACTGGGGGCAATGCGAAACGTACGCGACATGGCGGGCAACCGGTGAAGGCCGTGCAGATGGAAAACCGCCATTTTACGAGGCAGTAGGTGACAAACCCATTGGGTCATGAGGGGCTATGCTGGGCATATTCACGATCGGCTTTTCTAGAATGGGCCGCATGAGCAAACCTGAATTCAAGTGCGCCGTGGTGCCGCAGTTCCTCGATGAACACAGCAACCCGGCCCAGCAGGAATACGCCTTCTCCTACACCGTGACCATCGTCAACAGCGGTGATGTGCCCGCGCAGCTGATCGGCCGCCAATGGCTGCTGACCGATGCCACCGGGCATGTGGAGGAGGTCCGCGGGCTGGGGGTCGTTGGCCAGCAGCCCATGCTCAAGCCGGGCGAACGCTTCGAATACACCAGCTGGACCCGGCTGAACACGCCCCATGGGCTGATGCAGGGCACCTTCTTCTGCATGACCGAAGATGCCCACCCCTTCGAGACGCCGATTGAGCCCTTCACGCTGGCACGCACGCAGTCTCTGCATTGAAAGGTTGGCCTTTTGACCAGGTTGTCCCGTACACCATCCGACACCGACATCACTTCTCTACTCGACCAAGCCAGCGCCGATTTGCCGCTGGCTGAACGCCACCTGTGGCTGGTCCAGGTCATGACCTGGATCCGTGCTGGCGAGCCCGTTTCGGGCGTGCAGTACATCCTGCGTCAACTCGCCCAGGACCCTCAGCGCCGTGAGGGTGTCGTGGGCCTGCTGGGGGCGTTCTGGCGCGACATTGACGTCACCTCGCTGCTGACCGACTTCGGGTTCTCGTCTCGCACGTCTTTTCTGCACGAACTCGGCGAACGCCTGCGGGGCCGCTTGCTGCCCCTGACCCCTGCCACGCGGGATCTGGGCACCTTGTTTGCCCTGCTGTTTGACGACCCCGCCGATGTGCATTGGCTGGAGCAGCTCGACAGCGCCATGCTCGATGACCTGGCCGCCCTGTGGTCCGAAGGACTGGTGCGCAGCGAGGCAGCCACATCGCCCCTGGGCTGGCGCCGGCCCTTTGTCGATGCGATTCAGCATCTGGCCGGGCAGGTGCGTGCGGCGGGCTCGTCCCGCGAGTTGCGGGTGCGCATGGGGTCGAACGACATCCAACTGGCCTTTCGGCATCTGGCGAGCTCGGCCGAGCAACTGGCCGAGCGCGCCGAGCTGGCCCAGGCCAACCCGGACGACAAGGCCGCCCATGCGGCCCTGCTGCAGGAAGCACAGTACCTGCGTGCCCTGCTGGACAGCTGCCAGCGCCATGCCGACGGCATCCATGAACACCTGGAAGAGCACGGCATCTCGATCGACATCGTCTTTCAGATCGACCAACTCAAGCAGCGCTGTGAACGCATCGAGCTGCTGCTCCTGTGTGTGCTCTCGCCCCAACCGGCCGGCGCCTTGCGCAACCTGGTGGTCGACCTCGTCGAGGTCAGCACGGCACGCCGCAGCGTGCGCGCGCTGTTCCGGCAGCACTATTCGATGCTGGCCCGCAAGGTGGCCGAGCGCAGTGCCGAAACGGGTGAGCACTACATCACCCGCACCCGGGCGGAATACCTCGACATGCTCTGGCGTGCAGCCGGCGGCGGCGTGGTGCTGGCCTTCACCACCTTCCTGAAGTTCGCGGTGTTCGCGCTGGGCCTGTCGCCGTTCTGGACCGGGCTGGGCGCAGGCGCCAACTACGCCGTGAGTTTCGTGGTTGTGCAGTTGCTGCATTTCACGGTGGCCACCAAACAGCCCGCCATGACCGCCCCGGCCATGGCGGCACGGCTGGCCGATACACGCAGCGATGCCGCGATTGAAAGCTTTGTTGACGAGGTAGCGCACCTGATCCGGTCCCAGATGGCGGGCATCCTGGGCAACCTCTTGCTGGTGGCGCCGGTGGTGCTCGGCATGCAGGCGCTGTCATGGTGGCTGATGGGGCACCCGCTCATCAATGAACACAAGGCCGAGCACACCCTGCACAGCCTGACCCTGCTGGGGCCCACGCTCTGGTATGCGGCCTTCACGGGTGTGCTGCTGTTTGCATCCAGTCTGATTGCGGGCTGGCTGGAAAACTGGTTCGTGCTGCATCGGCTCGACAGCGCCCTGCAATGGAACCCGCGTATCCGCAGGCTGGTGGGGCCACAGCGTGCCGCCTGGTGGGCGCAATGGTGGCGGCAGAACATTTCCGGGCTGGGGGCCAACATCTCGCTGGGCCTGATGCTGGGACTGGTGCCGATGTTTGCCAGCTTTTTTGCGTTGCCACTGGACGTGCGCCACGTGACGCTGTCGACCGGGCAGGTTGCGGCGGCGCTCGGCACGCTGGGTTGGCCTGCGCTGCACGATGCCGGTTTCTGGTGGTGCGTGGCGGCCCTGCCCCTCACCGGGGTGCTCAATGTGGGCGTCAGCTTCCTGCTGGCCTTGCGGGTGGCCATGCGCTCTCGCGATGTGCATGTGCAAGACCGTGCCCGGTTGCGCAAGGCCGTGTGGCGGCGCGTGTGGCGCCACCCCTTGAGCTTTTTGCTGCCTCCCCGCGGATGAAGACCGTGGCTCGGCGCACAATCGGGGCCCATGAAGGTTCGCCGTAATCCCGACATGGCCGCCACTGGCCTGGCCCCCGCCCACGTTCGCCCACTGGTCATCATGACGATGGCTGCGTCCATCCTCTCGGGCTGCACCGTCATCCCGCGCATGTGGCCTGCAGAGGAGCCGCCGGTCACGAAGCCGACGGTGACCGCACCACCCGGAACGGTATTGCCCCAGCCCGATGGCGAGGGCGGGCTGTTGCGCCCCAAGGCTCACTGGTTGCCTGCCAGTTTCAACGACCTGCCCGGCTGGGACCGTGACCGTGTCAGCGAATGGTGGCCAGCCCTGTGGCAAAGCTGTCAGCGCCCCGCACCCGGCTGGACACTGACCTGCAATGAAGTGCGCGAGTTGGGCCCGCAATGGGGGCAGCGCGTATCCGACGACTTCGTGCGGCAGTGGCTGGAAAGCCACCTGCAGCCCTGGCGCATCAAGAGTCTCGATGGCCAATCGAGCGGGCTGCTGACGGGCTACTTCGAACCCTTGCTGGAAGGCAAGCGCAAGCCTGACGCACGTTTCCGCTACCCGCTCTACCGCACACCGGCTGATTACGGACAGCGCAAGCCGTATTACACCCGTGCCGAGATCGACACCTTGCCGGAAGCCCGCGCAGCATTGAACGGTCGCGAACTGGTGTACCTGGCCGACCCGCTGGACGTGCTGCTGATCCAGGTGCAGGGCTCCGGTCGCATCCGGCTGCAAGACGAACTCACGCCACAAGGACAGCCGCGTGTGATCCGCATGGCCTTTGCCGGCCACAACGATCAGCCCTACCAGTCGGTCGCGCGCTGGCTGGTCGATCAAGGTGCCTTCTCGATGGACCAGGCCTCGTGGCAATCGGTGCGCACCTGGGCCAGCCAGAACCCACAGCGTGTACCTGAACTGGTGCGCGCCAACCCGCGGGTGGTCTTCTTCCGCGAAGACAACCTGACCGATGCCGGACTGGGCCCCAACGGTGCACAAGGTGTCCCCCTGACCCCTGGGCGCTCGGTGGCCGTGGACAAGGATGCCGTGCCACTTGGCGCAGCGATGTGGATCGACAGCACCCAGCCTCAGCCCTGGAGCCTGACGCCTGGCGTGCCCCAGCCCTTGCAGCGCCTGGTCATGGCACAAGACACGGGTGGCGCCATCCAGGGCGCCGTGCGGGCGGATTATTTCTGGGGGTGGGGCGACGAGGCCCTGGCACAGGCTGGGCGCACCAAGCAACCGCTGTCCGCCTGGGTGCTCTGGCCTGTCAGCGGGAAGCCCCGCTGAGCTGCCGTTAAATAAGGCCGTATTTGGCCGCTGCTTGATCAACTGCAATCGGGCCAACTCCTTCACAGTGGAAGCCTCTGAAACTGTGTGAGGGCGGCCCCGGTGCTGTCGAATTTCTTTGTCTGGGCGATCGACCCCGGCCTCCTCCTCTATGGGCGCTACAACCCCTGGCTGGTAGCGCTGTCCATCTTCGTGGCGATGTTTTCGTCCACCATGGGCCTGCAGGCTGCCTTCAGCGCCCGGCGCATCGGGCAACCCGGCCTGCGGTTGGCCACACGGCTGGCTGGCAGTCTGGCGCTGGGTGGCGGCGTATGGGCCATGCACTTCATCGGCATGCTCTCGTTCGAGCTGTGCACCTATGTCGATTACAACCCAGGCATCACCGCCTTGTCGTTCTTGCCCGGCGCTGCTGCAGCGTGGGTCGCGCTGGGCCTGGTCAGCCAGACCACGATCACGCGCAAGGAACTGCTGATTGGCGGGTGCCTGGTTGGTGCCGGCATTGGCACCATGCACTACACCGGCATGGCCGCCATGTCCATGGCCCCGGCGCTGCGCTATGACCCGTTCATGTTTGCGCTGTCCATTGTGGTGGCGGTGGGTCTGGCCATCCTGGCGCTGTGGGTGCGCTTCGGGCTGGCCTCGCTCTACCCCGGACGCTCCGAGCTGTTCCAGACCGCCATGAGCGGCGCCGTGATGGGCCTGGCCATTGCCGGCATGCACTACACGGGCATGGCGGCGGCCAAGCTGGTCGGGGCAGCGGACCTGCAGTACCCGGTCAGCGCACACGAAGCCACCTCGCTGTCGCTGTTGATCACCTTGATCACCGTGGTGGCCTCCATCCTGGTGGTGGCCACCACCGCAGCCAGCCGCTATCGCGAGCTGGTGCAGGAGCTGCGCGCCAAGGAGTCCCGCGTCAAAGCCAGTGAAGACCAGTTCCGCACACTCATTCGCAACATCCCCGGCATCTCCTACCGTTGTCGCTTTGCTCAGGGCTGGCCGGTGGTGTTCGCCAGTGACGCCGTCACCCTCATCACCGGCTACAAGCCCACGGCCTTTCTGGGCCTGCACCCGGCCGTGCGTTTTGCCGATCTGGTTCGCCTAGAAGATGTCGAGCGCATCAACGGCCTGATCAAGGCAGCCATCCAGGAAAGCCGGCCCTTCGTGATGGAATTCCAGATGCGTCACAAGGATGGCAGCACACGCTGGATCTGGGGCAGTGGCAGCGCGGTGAGCAACAGCGAAGGGCGCATCGAATGGGTAGATGGCGTGCTGCTGGACATCACCGAGCGCCGCCTGATGGAAGAAGCCCTGCGTGAAGCCAAGCTGCGCGCCGAGCAGGCTGCCCAGGCTCGCAGCGCCTTCCTGGCCAACATGAGCCACGAAATCCGCACGCCCATGAATGCCATCCTGGGCTTCACGGATGTGGTGCTCCATGGCGAACTCAAGCCCGACCAGCGCAAGCACCTGGAAACCGTGCAGCGCTCGGCACGCTCGCTGCTGCATCTGCTCAACGACATCCTTGACTCCTCGAAGCTGGACCGGGGTGCCCTGCAACTGGAGACGCTGGCCTTCTCCTTGCCCGACCTGATTCAGCAACTGTGCGCGGAGCAGTCCATCCAGGCTGGACACAAGCACCTGATGCTGCGCAGCGATGTCGCGCCCGACATCGGCCCCATCGTCGATGGGGACCCCCATCGCTTGCGCCAGATCCTGCTCAACCTGCTGGGCAACGCCATCAAATTCACGAATCAGGGTGAGGTCTCGATCATGGCCACCCGCCACGGTGATCTCGTGCACTTTGCCGTCCGCGATACGGGCATCGGCATTGCCCCGGAGCGCCTGCCCGTGATCTTTGATGCCTTCACCCAGGCCGACGCCTCGATGAGCCGCCGTTACGGCGGCACTGGATTGGGCACGACCATCAGCAAGCAACTGGTCGAGCTGATGCAGGGCCGTATCTGGGTGGAAAGCGAGCTGGGGCAAGGGTCCACCTTCCATGTCGAGTTGCGCCTGCCGGTCAGTGCGGCCCACGAGGCCAGTGCCAGCAAACCCGTGGTGGGCCTGCAGCTGCCGCCCCTGCGCATCCTGGTGGCCGACGATGTGGAACAGAACACCGAGTTGCTCACGATCTTGCTGGGGCGCCTCGGCCACGACGTGCATGTGGTGCACAACGGGCAACAGGTGCTGGACTACCTCGCGCACGCCGCCGTCGACGTGGTGCTGATGGACGTGCAGATGCCGGTAATGGATGGCCTGACGGCCACCCGCGCCATCCGGGCCCATGCCAAGGACGATGATGACGTGATCGCCAAGCTGCCGGTGATCGGCTTGTCGGCCAGCGTGCAGCAGGCAGACCGGCAGGCGGCTCTGGCCGCCGGCATGAACGGGTTTGCATCGAAGCCGGTGGACATGCCTGCCTTGCTGACCGAGATGGCACGCGTGCTGGGCCAGGATGTCGCCGAGCAGCCGCTGATGCCGCCCCCCGCCGGGCCAGCTCCAGCCCCCGACTCACCCCTGCCTCCACATGACAAGGAACTGGTCGATCTGGCCAAAGGGTGGGCGGTCTGGAGCGACATGCGCGCCTATGCCCGCGCGCTCACCCGGTTTGTACAGGAAGAGGCCTGGTGTCTGGACGATGGTCCACGGTCGTCATGGCGTGAGGACCTGGCGGCTGCGCGGGCTGAGGCACACCGCATCAAGGGCCTGGCCGCCAATCTGGGCTTGCACCGGCTGGAGCAGGCCGCACACAAGGCCGAGCGTCTGGTCAACCTGAACCACTCGCCCGAGGCCGCTGCCGAAGGGTGGGCTGCCCTGGTACGGGTGGCCCAGCTCACACTCTCTGAAGCTGCGCGCTGCGCACAGATCCTGCAAGCACAGCAGGGCGACCACACGGCAGACACCGCACCTGCCGTCTGGGATGCGGCGCTGTCGGACACCGTTCAAAGCCTGTCGCGTGTGCTGCACCAGGGCTTCCAGCGCAGCGAGCGCCCTGAGCCCGCGTTCACCGATTTCTGCGAACACGTTCGCCCCTTCGTCGCAGCCGACAGCCTGACCCAGCTTGAAAACGCCGTCGATGAATTCGACTTCGACCAGGCCCTGACCTGCCTGTCGTCCGTCCTTCATGAACTGCCCTCTTCGGAGAACAGCCATGCCCCGCTCTGATCGCGAACTGCGCCCCGCCATCCTCATCGTCGACGATGAGCCCACCAACCTCCAGGTGCTGAGGCAGATCCTGCAGGATGACTACCGCCTGATGTTCGCCCGCGATGGTCAGAAGGCGCTGGAGCTCACCCGCAGCGAGCACCCTCAGCTCATCTTGCTGGATGTGATGATGCCCGGCCTCACCGGACACGACACGTGCCGCGTTCTCAAGTCAGACCCGGGAACTGCGTCGATTCCGGTGATCTTCGTGACCGCGCTGTCCGACCCGGCGGATGAGGCACTGGGCTTCGAACTCGGTGCGGTCGACTACATCTCCAAACCGGTGAGCCCCCCGATCGTGAAGGCACGGGTGCGCAACCACCTCTCGCTGGTGCGCATGGACGAGTTGCTCGAAACGCGCCTGCAGATCATCCAGCGGCTGGGCCGCGCGGCCGAGTTCAAGGACAACGAAACCGGCCTGCATGTGCTGCGCATGAGCCACTACTCACGCGTGCTGGCCCGTGCAGCCGGCTGGAGCGACGCGGCCGCAGACGACCTGCTCGCTGCGGCGCCGATGCACGACATTGGCAAGATCGGCGTGCCCGATCACATCATGCTCAAGCCCGGCCCCCTGACTCCGGAAGAATGGGTGGTGATGAAGCGGCACCCGCAGATCGGCGCCGAGATCATCGGGGAACACCACTCCTCGCTGCTGCGCCTGGCGCGTCACATTGCCCTGGGGCACCACGAGAAGTGGGACGGCACGGGCTACCCGCACGGGCTGGCCGGCGAGGCAATTCCGCTGGAGGCGCGCATCGTGGCCATTGCCGATGTGTTCGATGCGCTGACGACCGCACGCCCCTACAAGAAAGCCTGGACCGTCGAGGCCGCCATCGAGGTCCTCCAGGACGGCGCCGGCAAGCACTTCGACCCGGTGCTGGTGCCCCTGTTCATCGACTGCCTGCCCGAGATCCTGGCCATCCGGGAGCGCTGGAAGGAAGACACGCCGCCCGATCCGGCCGTGCTGATCTGAGCTGAGGCGCGACCTCAGTGCTCGAAGGCCTGCTTGAGAGCCTGGGCCACGGCCGCATGGGCTTCGTAGGCTTCAGGGATGAAGCGGCCCATGTTGATGAAATCATGGATGACGCCGGGCCACACCTTCAACGTCACCGGCACCCCCGCCTGACGCAAGAGCTCGGCGTACATGCCGCCTTCGTCGACCAGGGGGTCGACCTGGGCCAGGCCGATCCAGGCCGGCGCCACACCTTCATGGCTGGCAGCCTTGAAAGGCTCGCGCCGCCAGTCGGATTGGAAGCCTTTCCCCCGCGCATGGGACTCGAACCAGCGCATCAGTTCGGCGTCCAGCATCACCCCCTTCGAGAACTGCTTGAAGGACTCGCTGACCGATGAGGGGTGAACAGAAGGATAGAAGAGCACCTGCAAGGCCAGGGTGATGCCATGGTCACGTGCCATCAGCGCCACCGTGGCCGCCAGCGTGCCACCGGCACTGTCGCCGCCGACTGCCATGCGCGTCGGGTCCAGCCCCATGCTGGCGCCGTGCTGGGCCAGCCATTGCAGGGCCGCAAAGCTGTCGTCCAGCGCAGCCGGGAAGCGGTGCTCCGGTGCCAGCCGGTAGTCAATGGCCACCACCGCCGCGCCGCTCTGGCTGGCAATGCGCCGGCACATGGCTTCGCAGGTGTCGATGCCACCGACAACGAAGCCGCCGCCATGCAGATACAGCAGCACAGGCAGACACGGTGCATCCGTAGGGGCCCACAGGCGCGCAGGGATGTCTCCGGCCGGGCCGGGGATGACGAATGAGTCGATGCGTGGCAGATCAACCAGCTCGCCACACATGGCCCCCACGCCAGCGCTGTAGGAGCGACGAGCCTGATCGACGGTCTGCTGGTACAGCGGCGGCATGCCGGCACGCAGCACACGGTCCATCATGGCCTTGGTCATGTCGCTGAGCAGACGGGTCGGGTCATTCATGCGGGCGTCTCCTGTGATGTCGTACAGATGCGTTCCATTGTCACTGATCCGCCTGTACGCTGACTCAGGGGGCGGTGATCCGCACTTCCAGCCGCATGGGTTCACGCTCGTCGGCCGCATCGGCGCTGCCCCAGCTGCCTTTCACCCGGCTGGCCGGCATGGGGGCCTGGCGTCCAATCGTGGTCCACTGGCCCAGGGGCAGGCGCAGGGTGGTGCTCACCTCGGTCTGCTCGATGGGGCCCTGCGGACCGTCTGCGCCCGGCTGTGTGTCCCTTGCGCGCACCTCCAGGGTCACGGGCTGCCGGCCACCCGGCCAGCGAGGCTGCACCACCACGCCCTGCCCCAGGTCGACCCAGGTGGTCGTCAGGCTGGCCGTGTCGGCGTGGGCACCCAGTTGCCACTGTGTCACCGGCACGCTGCGCATCAGACGCAGCCGGGCCTCATGGCCATTGAGCACCTGCAGAGACTGCACGGGCGCCTTGGTGGCCGCGTCCTGGCTGGCGTACTGGCCTGGTCGCGGTGTGCTGATCGGTGCATCGGTATAGCGCCATTCGACCAGGAGATTGCGCTGCGGCAGGGCTTGCGCACAGGCCAGGGTAGCGGCCATCGCCCCCAGCAGACCCAGGATCGCCACACGCCAGGCTCGTCTCACCATGTGTTGCTTCATGAAGCCGATCATCGCCTGTCATCAGGGCGCTGACAACTGTCGGTATTCACCCTGCTATTTCCACGTTCCGAAAATTTCTGCCTGCGCGATCCTCAAGTCACGCGACCGCCAGGTCGATATGCAACATGAATCGCCCCTCGGCACATGGGCGCTGTTCAACGTGGTCAACCGAGACGTGATGGAGGCTGGGCTATGCAGCTCGAAGAATTGTTCAAACACCCGCAGGCCTTGCCGGCCGTTCCCAAGATCGTGCACGAGCTGATCGACAGCTTCAACAATGAAGAGGTGTCGATCGACGAGGTGGCACGCAAGATCGCTGCCGACCCGGTGCTGTCCGCGCGGCTGCTGCGATTGGGCAACTCGGCCTACTACCACGTCTCGCGCAGCATCGGCACCGTCAGCGATGCGGTGGCGATGCTCGGCTTCGTCACCGTGCGCACCCTGGTGATCAGCTCCGGCCTGACCGGTGGCTACAAGTCCATGCCCGGCATGGACTTGGGCCGGTTCTGGCGCTACAGCCTGCACACGGCCGGCACCGCACGCTGGCTGGCCAAGGCCTCTCATCAGAACATCGACCTGTGCTTCACGGTCGGTCTGATGCACGCCATCGGTCAACTGGTCATGCATGCCGGCATGCCCGAGCCCATGCTCCACCTTGATCGGCTGGCTTCACCGCTGGATTCGCGTCGGCTGGACATGGAACGCACGTCCTTTGGCTACACCTTTGCCGATGTCGGTGCCGAACTGGCCCGCCAGTGGAAATTCCCGGCACCCTTCAGCGATGCCATCAAGCATTTCCCCACACCGCTCAACCACGAGCCGTTTGATGGCGTGGCCGGCGTCATCCACATTGCGGCCTGGCGGGCCCGCGCCGAGCACAACGACCTCAACGCCGATGAAATGGCCGCCACCATCCCGGCAGCCGTGTGCGCCAAGCTCGGCCTCAACGCCGACACCTTGATGAGCGAGATGCCGCCCCTGAACGAATTGTGTGAAGGGCTCGAGGCCCTGCTGGGCTGACGCCCCTCAGATCGCCAGCGGATCAACATCTACCGCCCAGCGGACCAGTCCGCTGCGGCGGTTTTTTTGTGCCAGATCGAGCCACATCTCGCGGGTATCGGTCAGGAAGCGCTGCAGGGCTGGCCGGCTGGATGACTCGATCATCATCTGCGCCCGCTCGATGTTGGCGACCCGCTGCACCGGTGTCGGCACCGCCGGGTACAGCGTCACACAGCCCAGTGCGTCGGCCCAGGGCTGGGCCATGTCGGCTGCTTGCTGCAGGAAGGCCTGGGCCGCCTCCTGCGTTTTCGCTTCGGCGCGCAGCATGGCCAGGCTGGCGAATGGCGGCATGCCCGCGATCTGCCGCTCTTCAAGCTGACGCGCAGCAAAGGCCGGGTAGTCGTAGCGGCGCAGCGCCTCGTACAAGGGGTGCAGCGGATGCCAGGTTTGCAGCCACATCTCGCTGTGGCCAGCCACATCGGCATCACGCCCTGCCCGCCCCGCCGCCTGCAGGAGCAGCGCAAACTGCCGCTCGGCCGCACGGAAGTCGCTGGCAAACAGCGCCGCGTCGGGGTTGACCGCGGCCACCAGGGTCATGCGCCGGAAGTCATGGCCCTTGGCCACCATTTGCGTGCCCACCAGCACATCGACGTCACCGGCGTGCACGCTGGCCAACTGCGCCTCCAGCGCGCCTTTGTGGCGGGTCACGTCCGCGTCAATGCGACCGATGCGGGCTCCTGGCAAGGCCTCGGCGAGTTGCTCTTCCAGTCGTTCGGTGCCACGCCCCACCGGCTGGATGTCGGTATTGCCGCAGTCGGGACAGGCACGCGGCACCCGCTCTGAAAAGCCGCAATGGTGGCACCGCAAGGTGCGGTCCTGCTTGTGAAAGACCCGCCACGCACTGCAGTGGGGGCAGCCGCTTTTCCAGCCGCACTCGCTGCAATGCAGCACAGGGGCATAGCCTCGGCGGTTGAGCAAGATGAGGCTCTGTTCGCCGCGCTCGACCCGCTGGGTGATGGCGTCGAGCAACTCCAGCGCCAGCGGTGGCGGCTCCTGCCCCATGGTGGGCTTGGGCGATCGCGACAGGTCCAGCACCCGCACCTTCGGCATGCGCCCATCGCCAACGCGCGCGGGCATGCTCAGGCGCACGTAGCGGCCAGTGCCCCCTTCGCCGGTCGGCAGGGCGTTGTGCCAGGTCTCCAGGCTGGGCGTGGCCGAACCCAGGATCACCGGCACCCCCTCCAGCCGGGCCCGGTAGACCGCGAGGTCGCGCGCGGAATAGCGCGCACCGTCTTGCTGCTTGTAGCTGGGGTCATGTTCTTCGTCGACCACCAACAAGCCCAGACGCGGCATGGGGGTGAACACCGACAGGCGCGTGCCCAGCACGATGTCGGCCTCGCCCAGGTGCGCCAGCAGCCAGTTGCGCAGACGTTGTGCCGGAGTGAGCCCACTGTGCAGGGACACGATGCGCCGCCCCGCGAAGCGTTCCGCCACACGGGCTTCCAGTTGCGGGGTGAGGTTGATCTCCGGCACCATCATCAGCACCTGACGACCCGCGTTCAGCGTGCGCTGCGCCTGACGCAGGTACACCTCGGTCTTGCCACTGCCCGTGTTGCCCCACAGCAGATAGGGCTGACCAGCCTGGTGGGTGGCCAGCGCGTCCAGCGCCGCTTCCTGCTGAGGGGTCAGCGCCGGCAGCACGATCTCGCCTGCAGGCCCCGGCACCGCCAGGCCCAGGGCCTTGTCGGCGCGCTTGCGTCGTCTGGCCCACTGGGTCGCGTCCAGCTGACGCAACTCGGGCGGCAACACCATCAGGGCCATTTCACCCAGGCTGCGCTGGTAGTAGTTCGCCGCGAAGCCGACCAGTTGCCGCCAGGCAGACGGCAAGGCGGGCAGGTCCGGCAGCACCTCGGCCACGGGCTTGAGCGCCGGCAACTCATAGCCAGCCATCGGCGGCTGCTCACTCGCATCCCAGACCACCCCCGTCACGGTACGGCGCCCCAGGGGCACCCGCACCAGGGCGCCGGCTGGCAGGTCTTCGGTGTGTCGGTAGTCGAGCGGCCCCCACAGGCCACTGTGCTGGGGTGCCTCGACCACCACGGCCACACGCACCCCGTCGGCGATACGGCAGGGGTCAACCCCTTCGGCTGAAGGCAGGTCCAAGGGCAAAGAGGTCACGGCGGTCTTGTCTCCTAACTTCCTATGCGCCGTGAGATTTCACACGCAAGTGCTTGATTGGCAATGGGCTTTTCTTATCCACGACACCTGTGGATAACTTTGTGGGAAAGCTATGCACACAGACGCTAACTGCTTGTCACACCAGCATTTGACACCGTTTGCTTCAAGATGAGGCAAATGAACCAAACTTATATGAATCAAGCACTTAGCAACGATACCCCAAAGCGGGGAGCACGGGACACCACCGCCCCAGCCTAGTGCGGTCGCTCGCGCTGCAGTGGGGATAAGTGTGGTAGCCAACACCCAGAACTAGGGATTCCACCGCTAGGCAAAAGTCTGACACAGCTTGTCATCCGAATGGCGGGCAGCCTGCCGACACCGCTCGCCATAATTTTGCATTACGGAATTTGTCTGCTTACCATGGCGATTCGACAGACCAAACCTGACCGTTTGCTCCAGATTCTCAAAGTTCACTGCGAACTGACATCGCTAAGTGCTTGATTTGCCGTGGACTCATGCTTGTCCACCAAACCTGTGGATAACTTTGGGGGTAACCTTTGCAAAGACACCCTAACCCCTTGTCAGTCCGGGCTTTCCACTAGCTTGCCCAAAGATGGAGCAAAGACAAGATACCTAATTAAATCAATGACTTATGACACATGCCCGAGCGATGCGGGCGAGGCGTCACTTCAGGGGGCGAGCCCCTTCTCGGTGCGCGTTTTGTGGGGATAAGTGAGTTGACATAGCACAGATTCGGCGCAGGTCACGCGCCTGATTGACGCGTTTTTTGTGTTATGGCACCGTGCTGTCCACAGGCCCACGTTTCAGCATCCAGGCCCCTCGAAAACCCGTAAAAGGGGTGCAAACACGCGTTTGAACACTGTATGCTTATGGTTTCATACCCACCTCACTACTGCGAGACAACCAATGAGCTTCTCGATCGACTCCAAACTCGGCGACCTGCTGGACAACGAAGCCACCAAGGCCATTCTGGAAAAGCACATGCCTGGCATCTCTACCCATCCGCAAATCGGCATGGGCAAGGGTTTCGCTCTGGCCATGGTGGCCAAGTTCTCTGGCGGTCTGATCACCGAAGAGATGCTGGAAAAGGTCAACGCTGAACTGGCTGCTCTGGGCTGATCCAGCTGACTGCGCCGGTGTGATGCCGGCGCCCTGCCGAAGGCCTGCGCCCCGCGCGGGCCTTTGTCATTTCAGGCCCCCTTACAGGGCGTGACGCAACAGGCCATTGACAAAGTCCCTGGCACCTTCATCTGGCAGCCCCCCGTCGTCACCGTGCTCTGCAGGGGCGTGCTCGCCCTGCGCCCAGGCGTGTCGGCCCAGATGACGGCGCAACAGTTGCGCCAGTTCGTGGCGGTGAAAGGGTTTGGCCAGGTGGTCGTCCATGCCGGCAGCCAGACAACGGGCTCGGGCCTCGGGCCCCGCTTCCGCCGTCAGCGCCACCACGGGCAAACGGGGCCGGCCTGTGGTGGCCTCCAGGGCCCGTAATCGCCGCGTCACCTCGAAGCCATCCAGGCCCGGCATCTGGCAGTCCAGCAGCACCAGATCGGCCTCATGATGCTGCAACCAGGCCAGCGCAGCCAGGCCATCGCCCACCACGCTCACGTCCGCACCAAACTGCCGCAAGGAGGCCTCGGCCACCATGGCATTGACCGGGTTGTCATCGACCAGCAGCACCCGGGCCAGGCTGCCTTCTGGCACCGCCGCGCCATCGCTCATGGCCGGCTCGTCCGCGGCCGCATCGCGCCACGGCGCCGCCGCAGGCACTTCGGACAAGGCCAGCAAAGCCGTGAACGTGGACCCTTGTCCCGGCACGCTTTCGCACACCAGGTCGCCCCCCATGGCACGGCAGAGCTTTTGCGAGATCATCAGTCCCAGCCCGGTCCCGCCATGACGCCGCTCCGCCGTGTTTTCAACCTGATGGAAGGCCTCAAAGATATGCGGCAGCTCTTCTGGCGGGATGCCGATACCGGAGTCCTCAACCGACACCGCCAGCAACGCGCTGCCCACCGGCCGCACAACACGCAGGCAGATGCGTCCACGGTCGGTGAACTTCACAGCATTGCCCAGCAGGTTGTGCAGCACTTGCCGCACACGGGCCGCATCGCCCATCACGTGGAGGGGCCCCTGCAGCGTCGTCTCGATGTCCAGCTGCAAGCCCTTGGCCTCGGCGGGCACACGCGTCACACCTGCCACATCCTCGATCACGGCCATCAGATCAAAGGGCTGGTTGTCGATGTGCACGCGGTCCGACTCGATGCGGGAGGTATCCAGCACATCGTTGATGACGGACAGCAGGTGCTCGCCGGAGCGCTCGATCAAATGGAGGCGCTGCTGGGCCTCAGGTCGGGCCTCGTCGTCACGCAACAGGCGCGCCAGGCCCAGCATGCCGTGCAAGGGTGTGCGCATCTCGTGGCTCATGGTGGCCAGGAAGCGGCTCTTGGCTTCACTGTGATGCTGCACCAGCTCCAGCGCCTCGGCGCGCTCCTGTGAGACCCGCTCGGTGAGAAAGCGCAATGTGAGCAACTCGTCGATGCGGCTTTCGGCTCGTGATGTCTCCTTGAACAGGATCGCGATGAAGGCGAACAGCGATACGCCACCGAACAGCCCCATCGGCCCGTAATGGGTCAGCAGCATGAGCGCGTTGGGCAACAGCATCGGCAGCATGAACAGGCGGGCGGCCTTGGCGTCCAGGTTCAGCATGAAGGTGCCCATCGAGGCGACGCCCAGCATGCAGGCCACGGCCACAGCGGCCAGATCGACCCGGTCACCGGGAACCAGCCACCAGCCAATGCTCCCCCAGATGGTGCCATCCAGCACGATCAGCGCCAGATAGAGGCGATACAGCCGCATCTGCCGCGCCTCGTCGCTGCGGGCATGCCAGCAGGCCAGCGCGATGATGGGCAACTCCCACAGGCATTTCAGCCACAACCAGGCCCACTTGTCCTGGCCCGGCATATTGGGCAGCAACAACACGCCAACCAGCACCGCAAATGCGGCGGCGATGGTGGCACCGACCGGCACATGGCTGAACAGCATGCGGATGCGTGCACGGTGGGCTTGCTGGTAAACAGGGTCCTGCTTCGGGTTCATCGGTGCTGACTGATCCTCGTTGAACCCAGTATCGAATCCCGTTCAAGTCCGACGCCATCAGGGAAAGGCCCGGGTCAGCCCGGGTCGAACAGCTGTTTCGTGAAGAAATCGAGCCCTGCCGTGTCGCCGACAGCAGGGTGAGCCCTTAGAGACGCCCTTTGCAGCCGGGTGCACCACACCGGCAGCGCAGCCGCCCGGCGTGGTGGGTCGCACCATAAGAGGCGGTCAGCTCCTCACCCGCCTCGATGTCGCGCAAGGCGTAAAACGCCACCCGCCCTTGCTGCACCTTCATCACCATATTGGGCACACAGGCGTGGTTGGCATAACGCATGGGATCACTGGACAAGGAGGCATCGATGGCCCGCCCCTCGGAGACCGCCACCATGAAGATGCGCCCGCCCGTGCGGGCTGCTTCACGCGTGCGGCGGAAGGCCTCCGCGGTGCTGACCGCTTCACCCGTGATCTCACCGATCTTGCGGCGGGCCGGGATGGGCTCTGCCGCAAAGGCACCCAGGCCATCGATCTGACTGGGCCGCACCTCGACGGCATATTTCTGCGGATTGGCGGGCTGGCCCTTCGGCCGCACCGTCACCTCCGGCTCAGCCTGAGGTGCTGGGGCAGGGTCAGATGAAACGGCAGGAGCGAGCGTGCGCAAGGTCGGCATGCGCGCAGTATGCCTGCTGCCAGCCGTTCAGGGCTCGGTCCACTCCAGCACGCGGGCGTGGCGCCAGGTGCCTGCCAGCGCGATGGCAGCCTCGTCGGGGCCATCACGGCGCATGGCGCAGATGAACTGCTGGCCCTCAAGGGCGCCTTGCGTGGAACGCTCGATCGTCCACAGGCCATCCTGCCAGCGGCCGAAGCTGATCTCGGTCGACAGCCAGGTATCGGCCTGATGCGGGTGGCGTCGCGCCAGCGCAGCCAGGTCTTCACCGCGCTGCAGGTCATCGGGCCAGGGGCTGTGCGTTGGCTGCACATGCATGAGCCAGCACCCGGCGAGCAACCACATGCCCGCCACGCTGCGCCCGTCCGCACCATATTCGGCCAGCACGCGGTAGGCACCGGTCGAGTCAGGCAGGCGCTCCCAGATCTCGTCGTAGTCCTGCAGCGCACCCACTTCGATCAGACGATCCGGCGTCTCGAATCGCATCCAGCCTACGTCGGCGTGCTCACCCGGAGGCTGGAAATCGAAGCGACGGTGCCAGGTACAGCGCTCGCCTTGCGGGGTCGCCTCGACCTGTGTGACCCCCGCGAAACCCTGCTGGGCACAGCGGTCACGCGACAGGGAAGATCCAGCCGGCACCCGCAGATCGGCATGCCAGACACTGGTCTGCAGCCAGTGCACCCAGGTGCTGTCGTCCACGATGGGTTCGGCTCGGGTCATCGGGCCGACACGCAACTGACGGCGGCACCACACGCCGCGGTAATGAGGTGGAACCGGGGGAAAGGAACTGCTGAGATCCATGCGCAAAGGGTTCAGATATAGGGCGTCGGAAAGGGTTCCAGCCCACGGTAGAAATTCAGGTCGTGGTTCGGCCAGATCCAGGCGCCAGTTTCGGACGCCAGGGCCTTGAGCTTGCGGATGCTGGCCAGCGCCAGGTCTTCACGGCCCTGCCACAGGCCACCGGGCGCGACTTCGTCATCGAGGTTTTCCTGCAGGTCGGCCGCATCACCAGCCAACAGGATAGGTGGGCCTTTCGGCAACTCGATCCACATCGACATGTGGCCTGCCGTGTGCCCGGGCGTGGCCACAGCCTGCACACCGGGCACCACGGTGTACTCACCGCGCTGCATGCGGAACTGCAACGGAGCCCCCGCGTCGTCGTGCACATCGTCTTCAAAGAAGGCACTGTCTTCGCCGGTGCAGGCAGCCGTCCACTCGTCGTGCTGCAGGTGCAATTCGGCACCACAGCCACAGCGGCGCAGCTCCTTGAGCCCACCCGCGTGGTCGAAATGCAGGTGCCCGATGAAGATCACGTCGACATCGGCCGGGGTCAAACCCAGCCTCGCCAGGTGGTTCGGGATGCGGTGCTCTTCGCGCATGTCCGGGGCACCGAAGCCGGCGCCTTCCGGGTAATAGCGGGCGCGCAGCACCGGATCATGGATCTTGGCGTGGTCGCAGCCCACGTCGTACAGGATGCGGCCGTTGGCGGTCTCGATCAGATAGGCCAGGATGGGGGCATCGATCATCTGCCCCATGCCGCGCTGGTAGGTCGAGATGGACTTGTCATAGCGGTGCAGGGCCGTCAGCAGGGGCCACACCTTGCGCACCTGGGTCATGCCGGGCTCCTCAGCAAACGGGCCACCACCTCGGCCGTCTCGACCAGCCAGCCGAAGATGCCGCCTTCGACCGCGATCATGGCCAGCGCCGGGGCTTGCAGATCGGGGTTGCTGGCGGCACAGGCATCGCCCACCGTGAAGCAGTTGAAGCCCAGATCGACCGCCTCACGCAAGGTCGAGTGCACACACACCTCGGTGGTCACGCCACAGATCAGCAGGTGGCGGATGTCACGGTTGGCCAGCACCTGGGCCAGGTCGGTCTGGTGGAATGCGCCGTAGCCGGGCTTGTCGATCACCACCTCGCCCGGCATGGGCTGCAGCATGGGCACGAAATCGTGCCCGGCCTCGCCCCGGATCAGCAGGCGCCCCAGGGGGCCCTGCGAACCAATGGGGGCGCCGGCCTCCATGCTGCGCATCAACTTCGCCGGTGGACAGTCCGACAGATCCGGTCGGTGACCCTCGCGCGTGTGCACGATCAGCAGATGCGCCTGACGGGCAGCGTCCAGCAAGGCCTTCACATGGCCCATGGGCACGGCCAAGCGGGCGACATCCAGCCCAGCCGAATCGGCGTAGCCACCGGGTTCGCAAAAATCGCGCTGCATGTCGATGACCAGCAGCGCCGTGCGGCTCAGGTCAATGTCAGCCAGTGGGGTTCGCATGCTGACCTCACACCGCCGTCAGGAAGGACACCCCGACGGCACCGAGGAAGCCATCGGCCCGCCCCGGCACGCCGGGGGGCAGCACCTCGCCGTAGTCCTTGGCCAGCACACGGCTCACTCGGTTGCGATGGAAGCTGCGCAGCAACTGGCGCACCGGAATCACCTGCGGGTCGGTCTCTGCAAACAGCTTGCGGTGCAAGGCCGGCAGCTGGTGCCAGGGCACGATGGGCCGCTCGTGGTGGGCATTGTGGTAGCCGAAGTTCAACCAGATCAGGTTGAGCCAGAAGCTGTCCAGCCCCACCACATTGCTGAAGGTGTGCTGCTGCTCGTAGACGCGATCGCGCACCTTGTCATCCGGAATGGGTGCGTTGTTGGCGATCGGGTAGGCGTCATAGGTGTGCTGGAAACAGTCGGCAAAACGCAGCACGGTGATGAACACCATATAGGACAGCGCATACAGCAACACGGCCTTGACCGACAGCCAGGCCAGCGCCAGCCAGAAGGCGGTGCGCACCAGAAAGATCAGGGCGATGCGCAGGCGTTGGTCGCGGCGTTCGGGGTCCCGAAATGGCAGCACCATCACGAAGCCGTGCATGATGAGTTCGACCGCCGGGATGTAGGCCCACTCGAGCGCCAGCACGCTCTGGCGAAACCACGCCGGCGAGCGGCGCAGGAAGCCCTGCATGTCAAAGGTGATGACATCGGCCCGCTCGACGTGGTGACGCATGTGCTTGCGCCGCATGTCGTCGAAGCTGGCATAGCAGCTGCCGTTGAGCCAGCTCATCAAGGTGCCCCAGCGCTCATTGGCGCGGGGGTTGCTGAAGATGGCCTGGTGCGCAAACTCGTGGATGTAGTACGCCGACCAGATCAGGCTCAACGTGACCAGCAGCACACCGGCCACGTTGATCCACCAGGCCGGCGCCACCAGCATGGCGATGCCGGCCGGCCAGCCCAGCAGCGTCACGCCCAGCGCAGCGATGTTGGGCCAGACCCCATCGGGGTAGCGAAAGATTCTGGTCGACGCCATGGTCTTACTTCCCGCTCAGAGCCTTGACGAATTGCGGCGCAACGGTGGCTTCGGTCGGCGGCACGGTGCTGATCTGGCCCTTGGCCTTCAGCAGGGTGCTGATGATGTCGCCACTCACGTAGTAGGAGGTGGTGTCCTTGCCTTTTTCGAAGGCCTTGCCCATCTCCGCCAGCGGGATGTTGTAGACGCCGCTCATCTGCTCCTTGACTTCCTTGGCACTGATGCCCATGACCTTGCCGACGATGGCAGCGGCCTCATCGGGCTTGGCCTTGATATAGGCCATGCCATCCAGATAGCCCTGGATCACGCCCTTGATCTGGTCCGGCTTGGCCTTGATGACCTTGTCGTCATAGACCAGCACGTCGGCGATCAAGCCCGGGGCATCCTTCGAAGAAAAGACCACATGGAATTTCTTGCCGCCGCCTTGGCTGAGGATCTGCGACACGCTTGGCTCGTAGGTCACGCCAATGGGCATTTGGCCCGATGCCATCGCAGCCGGCACGGCTTCCGGCGTGAGGCTCACAGAAGAGATGTCCTTGTCGCTCAGGCCGTGCTTTTTCAGGGCGTAGGCCAGCAGGAAGTCGGAAGGCGACAGCGGGTTGTAGCCCACCTTCTTGCCCTTGAAGTCGCTCACCTTGGTGATGGCCTTGGTGGCCAGGATCGCATCGCCACCGTTCGAGTAGTCGATGGGCATCACCACCTTGAGGCTCTTGCCCAGGGCATCACGACCGATCACCTGGTCATAGGTCAGCATGCCGCCATCGAGCGCACCGCTTTCGATCGCGGTCGGAATCAGGGCGGGGTCACTGAAGACCTGCAGGCTGACCTTCAGGTTGTACTTTTTGAAGAGGTCCAGGGCTTCGGCCACATAGAAGGGCGCATAGCCGATCCACACGACCGTGCCGATCTTGACACTGGTGGTGGCTGCCGTGGCGACATTGGCAGACAAGCTGCCCATGGCCAGGGCTGCACCGAGAACAAGCAGGCGCCCCGCCTGCCGCACGACACCGCGGCGACCGGCTGATGGCGAAAGAGAAGGCGAGGCGCCGGCTGCAGAGCGAGCGGCAGGGTTCAGACGGAACACGGGGCGAAAACGGCTCATACACGAACTCCAGCTGGTGGTGAATAGGCGCAGGAAGAGACGATGGTCGTCGCTCTCCCGGGCTTTTATCCCTCCGTGGAGCCTCGCGAACGAGGCCGGTTCACTCTCGGACCAGACACTGGCAAGCCAGCCGGAACCCTAGTGCCCCTCAGTAGACGTCTGACAGCGGGGGTGACCCCGCGCACACCGATCTACCTGCAATGCTGGTGTATGCATAACATGTGCCAGGAAATCTGCCCCAAAAAGAGGCAGGTCAGGCGTTCACGTACGGGGCTTGAAATGGGTCAGCACGCCGGTCAGCAACACATCGAGCATCAACTCGATGTGGCGATCCATCGGGGTCTCCGGGAACCAGGCATCGTCGTGGCCCATCACAAGGTGGCGCGATGTCAGACCATGCAGCCCCTCCCAGAAGATCTGGGTCATCAACTCGAGGTCGTCTTGCCGCGATGACACGGCACCGGTCTGAGCCAGGTCCAGAAACAGCGCCCGCGCAAAAGCGTAGGGGTCCTCTCCGGGGTTGCCGTGTTCGACACGGGCCTGATCGGTGCTGGCGTGTGGCCGGCGCTGCATGAAGACGAACTCGTATTCGTCAGGATGGCTCAGGCCGAAATCGACATAGGCACGCGCTACGGTGCGGATGCGGGCCAGCGGCTCGCTCTGGCTTTGCGCCGCCTCACCCAGGATGCGGGTGAGTTCCAGCAGGTCTTCGTCCATGGCCTGCGTGATCAGCATGGCCTTGTCGTCGAAGAGCGAATAGACCACCGTGGTCGAGTAGCCGGCCATCTCGGCCACCTTGCGCAGGGAGATTTCGCCCATGCCGCCTTTGCGGATCAGCTTGCGCACGATCTTGATGATGGCCTTGCGACGTTGTTCAGCTTCGCGTTGCTTGCGCGCCTCTCGGGCAGTCAAAGTCACGAACGGATCTCCTCGGTGCACCCCATTTTTTGACACAGGATGCGCGTTGCATGTGCTGGGGTTTATCTGAATAAACCCGCGTGGATGCGCAGAATATTATGATAACACTGTTTTTTTCAGTATCCAAGTTACCAGATGTCTAGTGCCTCCTTCCTGCCGCGGATTGCATCCTGTTTCATGGTGCTGCTGCTGGCCGCCTGCCAGGATCAGCCGGCCGAGCCCGCTGCTGCAGATCTGCAGCGGGCGGAGCAGCTGCGCCCCGCCGACACCCGGCTGGCCAGCATCTACGACCGCTCCTGCGTGACCTGTCACGGCGTGCGCAGTGCCGCGCCGCTGGCCGGCTTCCAGGCCGCCTGGCGCAAGCGCCTAGACCAGGGCATGGACACCTTGCTGACCCACGCTCGCGAGGGCTTCAACGGCATGCCCGCCAAAGGTCTGTGCAGTGACTGCACCGATGACGACCTGCGTGCCCTCATCCAGTTCATGAGCCAAACCCATGCGCACTGACCTCACCCGCCGACACCTGCTGCAAAGTGGCTCCGCCCTGGCCGTCGGCCAGGCCTTGGGCCTGTTTGCACCAGCGGCCCAATCTCAAGGCAGCAACCCGGCCACCACAGCCAGCGGCTTGCGCTGGCACAACTGGTCGGGGGTGCAGCAGGCCACGCCAGCGGCCTTGCCGACCCCCGCCAATGAGGCCGAACTGGTGCAACTGATGCGCACCACGCAGGGCGAGATCCGCGCGGTCGGCTCAGGCCACTCGTTCACCGCGCTGGTGCCGACCTCTGGCGCCATCGTCTCGCTGGACCGTCTCTCGGGTGTCATCGCCGTCGACAAGGCCGCGATGACCGCCACGGTCCACGGCGGCACCCGGCTGGGTGTGCTGTCACGCGAACTGGACAAACTCGGGCTGGGCCTGCGCAACCTGCCCGATATCGATGTGCAGACCATTGCTGGCGCCATCTCCACCGCCACCCATGGCACCGGCATCACCCTGCCGCCCATCCACGCCGATGTGGTCGGCCTGCGCATCGTCAAACCGGGCGGGGAGGTCGTCAGCATCACGGAGAAAGATCGCGACCTGCTGGCCGCTGCCCGCGTGTCGCTTGGCAGCCTGGGGGTCATCTCGCAGGTGACGATGCGCGTGCTGCCCGCCTACAACCTGGCCAAGCGGGTGTGGGTACAGCCCATCGATGCGCTGCTGGAGAAGGCGCCCGAACTGGCCCGCCAGCATCGCAACTTCGAGATGTACTACCTGCCCTTCACGGGCTATGGCGTGGGCATCACGCACGACCTCTACGATGGCAGCGACTTCGTCGTGCCCCCGGCGCTGGACGACTCGACCCTGGCGGATCTGCGACACCTGCGCGACTGGCTGGGGCGCTTCCCGGCCTTGCGTCAATGGGTGGCCCAAAAGCTCATCGACCCCAATACCGTCGAGGTGGCGCGCCAGCGTTCCTGGAAGCTGCTGTCGACCGTGCGGCCCATGAAATTCAACGAGTCGGAATGGCACCTGCCGCGCGAGCAGGGCATCGCCTGCCTGCGCGAGGTGATCCGCACCATCGAGCGGCGCAACGAGGTCTATTTCCCGATGGAGTTCCGCTTCATCAAGGCCGATGACGCCTGGCTCAGCCCTTTCTACCAGCGCGAAACCTGCTCGATCGCCGTGCACGCCTCGGCCGATGAGCCCTACCAGTACCTGCTGGACGAGATCAACCCGCTGTTCCGTGCGCGCCAGGGGCGCCCCCACTGGGGCAAGTTGCACCTGATGGGCGCAGCCGAGCTGTCGAGCATGTACCCACGCTGGGCGGACTTCCAGCGGGTGCGCCAGCAGTTCGACCCGCAAGGCCGCATGCTCAACACGCACCTGCGCAAACTCTTCGTGAAGGCCTGATCATGGCGATGCAGCGCAGAACCTTCCTCGTTGGCGCCGGCCTGGCCACCGTGGCCGCGGGCACCCTGTTGCGCCCGTCGGACCACGGTGCCCCCTATCAGCCTTACTTTGCACAACTCAACCGGGCCCTGAAAGCCCAGGGCATCGGCACCCCAACCCTGGTGCTCGACCTCGACCGCGTGCGGGCCAACGCCGAACAGGTGCTGGACCATACCCGGGGCAAGCTCGCGCTGCGTCTGGTCAACAAGTCGCTGCCCTGTCTGAGCCTGCTCGACGAGCTGGGTCGTCTCTGCGGCACGCAGCGGCAAATGGTCTTCAGCCTGCCCTACCTGCAACTCGCTGCACGCGAGCGCCCCGGGCTGGACATCCTGATGGGCAAGCCCATGCCGGTGGCTGCAGCGGCCACTTTCTACCGCGAACACCGGCCGTCCGGTTTCGACCCCAGCCGGCAGTTGCAATGGCTGATCGACACGCCCGAGCGGCTGGCGCAATACCGGCAACTGGCGCACAGCCTGCAGGTGCCGATGCGGGTCAACATCGAGATCGATGTCGGCCTGCACCGCGGTGGCGTCCACAGCCAGGACACGCTGCAGGCCATGGCCCGCACCCTCGCCAGCGACCCGCTGCTGCAGTGGAGCGGGCTGATGGGCTATGACGCACACACCGAGAAGATCCCCGACATCGCCGGCAACCGCGCACGCAGCCGGGCCCATGCCCTGGCGGTCTACCAGCACTGTGCGGACACCATGAAAGCGGTCGCCATGCCGCGCCAGGTCACCCCGCTCACCCTGAACACCGCCGGCTCACCCACCTTCCGCCTGCACGACGGGCGCGGAGCGGCCAACGAGGTGGCTGTCGGGTCGGCCATGGTCAAGCCCTCGGACTTCGACACCGACCTGCTCTCCGCCATGCAGCCCGCCGTGTTCATTGCCACGCCGGCGCTCAAGGTATCGGACCACTTCACCGCCCCCTACGGCGCCGAATGGGCCAGTCAGCTGCTCGGCAGTTGGGACCCCAACCAGCGCACCTCGCTGTTCACCTATGGCGGCAACTGGCTGGCCACACCGGTGGCCCCGGAAGGCCTGGCCCTGAGTGGCCTGATCGGCCATTCGTCCAACCAGCAGATCCTGCTGGGATCAGGGCGCCAGGGTCTCCACCCGGATGACTTCGTGTTCTTCCGCCCGACCCAGAGCGAGGCGGTCCTGCAGCAGTTCGGCGACATCGCCGTGTTCGAACAGGGGCGACTCGTCGCCCGCTGGCCCGTCTTCCCCGCCATGGCCTGAACACAGGCCCCAGATCAGGAGCTGTCCCATGTCTCGTCACACCCCTTCGCTTCCCCTCATGCGCCTGGCCTGCGTGACCATCCTGGCCACCCTCGGGCTGCATGCCCACGCCAGCCAGGGCGACACGGCCAAGGGCTTCTGGCTCAGTGGCGACAAGGCCGCCGTCATCGAGTTCAAGGACTGCCCGGATGCCGCCGGCAGCCTGTGCGGCGTCATCGTCTGGGACAAGGATGCCGGCACACCGGCTGACGCCTGCGGCACCACCATCGCCAAGCTCAAGCGCTTCGACGGCGAAGCATGGCGCGATGGCTGGGCCTACGACCCGCGCACCAAGAAGTACTACAAGGCCAGCCTGCGCACCGAGAAGGACAGCCTGATGCTGCGGGCCTTCATCGGCGTCGAGATCCTCGGAGAAACCGAAGAGATGACCAAGGTGGCCAGTGTGCCCGCGGGCTGCAAGGCCCGCTGATGCTTTCGTTCGACAAGACCCATATCACCAGGAGCCTTTCATGAACCGTCCCCGCCTGATTGCCGCCGCAGCCACCCTGGCCTCGCTGACCGTCTGGGCTCCGGCCCATGCAGCCGAACAACCCCCGGAACCCGAGATGGCCTCCTATGCACTCGACATCGAAGCCAAGGTGCTGAGCGACCGCCGCACCAATGGCCTGTCGGACACCTACATTGGCCCCGGCGCCGAACTGACCTTCAACTATGCGCATGAAAGCGGCCTGATCGCGTACCTGCAGCTCGGCAACGTGGCCAAGGAAAGCTTTCCGGATGGCGGAGCCACCGCGGTCGCTGCCGTGGGTTACCGCTGGGGCAACCCGAGCGGCTGGCACTTCGGCGTCGGCCTGGCCCAGGAAATGTTTCCCGGCGCCAAGGTGAACGATGCCCCCCGCAACCCCTTTGTCGACCCGACCGACACGGTCAACACCCGGTTTGACACCACCTTCGGGGTCTTCGAATTCGGCTACGGCATCATCGAGGCCCGCTACCTGCTCGTGGCCAGCAAGGACTTCCGCGGCAACAACACGGCCGTGGTCTGCGGCAGTGCCGCCATGACGGCCGAGGCCGAAGGCGACGTCACCTATTCAAAGGCCGTCGAATGCTACGGCCGCGGCTATCACAACAGCCGCGGCTCACAGTTGCTGCAGGTGGAGGCCCGCATCCCGGTCCGCAGCGATACCAAGATCCTGACCCACCTGGGCTACACCGCGGTGCAGAACTTCTCTTTCCTGAACACGCTGGACTACAAGTTCGGCGTCATCCACAACCGCTGGGGCTTCGAGTTTGAAGCCGATGTGGTGGGCGGCATCATGCGCGACCG
Organism: Aquabacterium sp.; assembly: GCF_041909175.1. Lineage (GTDB taxonomy): Bacteria > Pseudomonadota > Gammaproteobacteria > Burkholderiales > Burkholderiaceae_C > Aquabacterium. The sequence continues at coordinate 161,950 of NZ_JAYRDZ010000009.1, forward strand.
CTATTACGCCAAGACGCTCAACAGCAGCGGCGACATCAAGCAGATCGACAGGATGGGGTTGATCGTCAGCGTCGCGAAGAAGTTCTGATCGGCTTCGGCTCACGCCGGGCACACCGCTCAAGCGGGTGCCCGGATGGCCTCGCCATCGGCCTGCGCCGCACCACTGCGCACCAGCTGTGCCATCAGGGCCACGGCCACCCCCTCCGGGTCATCGGGGTAATGCGAACGCAGGGTCGGGTTGCCCTGAAAACAGGCTTGCAGCAAAGCCGTCACGTCGGCACGCCCCATCTGGCGCGCCTCCAGCAGCTTGAAGGCCAGCAAGACCTTGAGCGCGTTGTCGCTGTTGCGACGCGGCTCGGCCATCAGCCAATCGATGCGTGAGCGAGCAGCCTGCAGGGCCGCCTCCACTTCCGTGAAAGGCGCGCCATGTCCGGGTATGACCACCTGAGGTGACAGCTCGGCGATGCAGGCCAGGGTAGCGCGCTGCGCTTCGAAGCCGGGCACGCCGGCCAGCTCGGGAAAGATGACGCCAAAGCTCTTTTGCCAGAGCGCATCAGCCGACATCAGCACACCGAGTCGCTCGCACCACAGCATCACCATGGCATGGTCGTGCCCGCCCGCCGGCAGCACCAGCCAGTCCTCGCCGCCCAACAGCAAGGTCTCACCAGGGTGGATGAGCGCATCGTAAGCAAACCGGGGGCATTGCTGACCGGTGCGCTGGTAGCTCAGGGCCGCCTCATCCCAGCGGTCAACCAGCGTGCTGTCTCCCGGCGGGATCCAGATCTGGCAATCATGGTGGCTTTTGAGCAGGGCATTGCCCCCTGCGTGGTCGGAGTGGATGTGCGTGTTGATGACCCGCCTCAAGGGGCGGCCTGCACGCGCCTCGTCGATCAGGCGCAGCGTCGTCTCACCATGTGTGACATAGCCGGTATCCACCACCGACACGCCGTCGTCGTCGAACAGCATGACGTTGTTGGAAGACAGCCAGCCACGCTCGATGACCCGGATGCGATCAGTCCACTTCATGGTGAACGATCTTAGGCAGCTTCAGCCGGCCCGACACCCCCGGTTTCCCCAGGCTCACAACCACAAGGTCACGGTCGTTCCCTGGCCCAGGGTGCTGTCGATCGCCATGCCCCCACCCATCAGCTCCAGCAATTCCTTGACGATGCTGACCCCCAGGCCCGTACCCGGGATGTTGCCCGACTTGTCTGCCCGGAAGAAGCGCTCGCCCGCCCGCAGCCGGTCCAGGTGCTCCGGCGACAGGCCCATGCCCTCGTCCGACACCTGCAAGGCGAAGCGCACCCTGGCGCCATCGCCCACCCCGGGCTCGCTGCACAGACGTACACGCACCGGCCCGCCATCCGGCGAGTATTTGTAGGCGTTGGACAGCACATTGAGCAAAGCCTGTTGCATCTTGCTGCGGTCCACCATCACCGACATGACTTCATCCGGCACGGCCAGCTCCGGCGCGTCGCGCCCTTCTGGCGGCTTGAAGTCGCCCACAACCTGCCGCACCAGCTCGCCCAGGTCGATCGATTCAATCTTGAAGTCCTGCCCTCGGCGCGATTCGATGCGCGCCAGGTCCAGCAGCTCATTGAGGATGGACACCATGGACTGGCTGTGGCGGTACACCCGCCCCAGCAGGTCCTGACGCTGCTCGAGGCTCATCTCGCGCTTGAGCATCAGTTCGGTGAAGCCGAAGATGCTGACCATGGGGGTGCGCAGCTCGTGTGCGGCCATGGAGAGGAACTCCGACTTCATCTGATCCAGCGTGTACTGCTGGGTCACATCGCACACGTACAGCACCTTGCTGACCGTACCCGACTCGCTTTGCTGCCCTGTCACCGTGAGCACCCGCAAGCGCGTACCCTTGAGCTTGATTGTGCGCACCAGCGGGCCCGCGCCGCCCGGCTCGCCAAAGCAGGTGGCCAACACCAGTGCCTCGTCCTCATCCAGCTGCCGTTGCCGCAAGGCGCTTTCCAGCTCGGCTTCAGTGGCCCCGATGACCGTCTCCGGCATCAGACCGCTCAGCAACAAAAAGGCCTGGTTGGCAAACTGCACCTGGCCCTGCCGGTTGAAGGTGACCAGCCCATCCGGGCTCATCGCGAAAATGGCACCCAGCTGGTCGTTCTGCTCCGACAACTGGGCCTCGTGCTGGAGCATCTGGCTCATGCTGTCTTCCAGCAGCAGCATCTGTTGCCGCAGCATCATGGAGGCCTGGTTCAGCGCATCCCGCAGGTCACGGATCTCGGCCGGCCCGGCCTCAGCCGGCATCTGCTGACCCTGGTGTTCGATCAGATCAAAGGCAAAGCGGCGTGCGTGCTCCAGTGCCCCCATGGGCCGGCGCAGGTACAGCGCCAACAAGGTGGCGCAAAAGGACACAGCCAGAATCGACACCACCAGCGTGTTGCGCCAGATGCGGTGGCTTGTCTCCACCAGGGCAGAGGCGTCGTAATCCACCCGTACCCAGGCAATCAGCTTGTCGACACGGACCGGATGCCAGGCAATCAGATGCCGGCCGTCCGCCGTGCTGATCAGGCTGGCCTGTCCCGTGTCACCCGGCACCACCGCACGCTCGGTGGGCGTGTCATACACAACCTGGGGCGCCCGCCCCCTGCCTTTGCGCACGTGGCTGAGGGTCTGGCCGTCGCGGGTGTAGACCCGCAGGTCATCGAGCTCGTCGAAGTCAGCCGAATGGCGCACCAGTTCCTCCAGCCCATCAAGGCTGCCGGTGAGGATGAGGTTCACGCTGCCAATCGCCACATGGCGCGCCAGCGTGGCGGCCTGGCTTTCTGCCGCACGCCGGGTGACCTCGGTCTGCTCATGGGCGGTGTAGCCGCCCAGCAAACCCAGGGCGACCAACAGCAGGCCCGACATCATCAGCACCAGCTGGTGATGCAGTCGCTGTGGCCAGAGCTGGCCGAGCCGGTCTGACCAAGTCATTGTTCGACGTAGCGTTCGAGCTGGAGTTTTTCAAGCGGCTGGTAATCGCGCCGGTAGTCTGCTTTCACCGGCTGCGACATCGGGATGTCCTTGAACAGCGGCTGCAAGCTGGCGTCACCGGCCAGTTGCAACAGCGCCGCCGTGACCGCGCGCTGCACCTTCACAGGCACACGCGGGTGCACACACAAGGGGTGGGGTGGGGCACCGGGCGTTTCCATCAGCACACGCAATGTGGCCCGCACCTCGTCCGACTCTTTCTCCAGCGTGGCGCGCACGCCCCCTGATGCCGCCGTCATCCCCAGGATGGTCTGTCGGTAGGCATTGGTGTGGGTCTTGGCGTACATCGGCTGGATGTGCACCTTGTCGACTTCAGCCAGCTGAGCGCGGATCAACAGGGAAGCACCAAAGGCATTGGGCGCCGGAAAAGCCACTGCCTTGCCTTCGAGCTGCCTGACCGACTGGATCGGATCGTCCTGGCGCACCACCAGGATGCCCGTGAGCAACTTGCTGTCGCGCACCAGGGGCGCGTAGCCTGCCGCCTTCTTCGCCATCACCGCGTGGTACGGGTTCATATAGGCGAAGTCGGGGCGGCCCGCCATCACCTCATCTTCAAACGTCGGGATGTCTTTCGCCGGCTGCAGGGTCAGAGTGACCCCGGCGATGTCGCCTGCCTTCGCCAGGATGGGGGCCCATACACGCTGGATTTCAACAGCCTGAAACTGCGGCACCACGGCGACGGTGTAGGCCGGACGCGCGGTCTGGCTGTAGGCCGCCCACGGCATGGTCAAGCCCACCAGCCCTGCGAGGAAGATCTGCAGGACATCTCGCCAGAATGTCACTACCAGGAAGCGAGCCATGCGCCTCTCCTATGAAACGATCCGGTGACACCATTGTCGGCAGCACCGGATCAAGACTGGATGAGGCTTTGTCCTGATATCCCGGAAGACTGCGCGAACTAATGCGCGCCTTCCCGGGTTTCCACCATCAGATCAGTTGTGGCGGATCAGGTGATCGAACGCGCTCAATGCAGCCGTGGCGCCAGCGCCTGCGGCGATGATGATCTGCTTGTACGGCACCGTGGTGCAGTCACCCGCAGCAAACACACCCGGTACATTGGTGTGGCCCTTGGCATCGATGATGATCTCGCCGAACTTGCTCAGCTCGACCGTGCCACGCAAGAACTCCGTATTGGGCACCAGGCCGATCTGCACAAACACCCCCTCCAGCGGCACCAGGTGTTCCTCACCGGTCGCACGGTCCTTGTACTTCAGGCCATTGACCTTGCCATCGGCACCCGTGATCTCGGTGGTCTGCGCGTTGGTGTGGATGGTGACGTTGGGCAGGCTGCGCAGCTTGGTCACCAGCACGGCATCCGCCTTGAGCTGGTCGGAGAACTCGATGAGCGAGACATGCTCGACGATGCCGGCCAGGTCGATCGCAGCCTCGACACCCGAGTTGCCGCCGCCGATCACCGCGGTGCGCTTGCCCTTGAACAAGGGGCCATCACAGTGCGGACAGTAGGCCACGCCCTTGTTCTTGTACTCGGCTTCGCCGGGCACATTCACGTTGCGCCACCGGGCGCCGGTCGACAGGATCACGGTCTTGGCCTTGAGCGTGCCGCCGTTTTCCATCTTCACCTGAATCAGGCCGCCGGGCTGCTCGGCCGGGATCAGCTGAGCTGCACGCTGCATGTTCATGATGTCGACCTCGTAGGCCTTGGCGTGCTCTTCCAGTGCGGCGGCCAGCTTCGGGCCGGTGGTTTCAGGCACCGAGATGTAGTTCTCGATGGCCAGGGTGTCGTTCACCTGACCGCCGAAACGCTCGGCGGCAATGCCCGTGCGGATGCCCTTGCGGGCTGCATACACACCCGCTGCAGCGCCGGCCGGGCCACCGCCGACGATCAGCACGTCGTAGACGTCCTTGGCATCCAGCTTGGCGGCTTCACGGGCTGCCGAATTGGTGTCGAGCTTGGCCACGATCTCTTCAACCGACATGCGGCCCGAAGCGAACACCTGGCCATTGAGGAAGACCATCGGCACAGCCATGATCTCGCGCTTTTCCACTTCTTCCTGGAAGGCGCCGCCTTCGATGACCGTGGTCTTGATCTTCGGGTTGTAGATGGCCATCAGCGAGAGGGCCTGCACCACATCCGGGCAGTTGTGGCAGCTCAGGGACATGTAGACCTCGAAATCGAAGTCGCCATCGAGCGCCTGGATGTTGTCGAGCGTTTCCGGTTCGACCTTGGGCGGATGGCCGCCGGTCCACAGCAGGGCCAGCACCAGCGAGGTGAACTCGTGGCCCAGCGGCAAGCCTGCGAAGCGCAGGGAGGTGGCAGCACCGGCACGGCGCAGCGTGAACGACGGCTTGCGGGCATCGTTGCCGTCGGTCTTCAGGGTGATCTTGTCGGCGCGCAGACCCTGGATGGTCTGCAGCAACTCGAGCATCTCGCGCGAGTTCTCGGAGTCACTCAGGGATGCCTCGATCTCGAAAGGGTGTTGCACGCGCTCCAGGTAAGCGCCAAGTTGGGCCTTGAGGGTGTCGTCGAGCATGGTGGGCATCCTTTATGAGTTATTGCAGTAAGCGACTTCGGGAACCGGCCTCCTCTTGTATGTCAATGCGCCGAGGCGGCCAGAGTCATCCACCGGCAGGCCTTGTGGGCCTGCTCGGTAGAGCGTGTCAACAGTGTGGTGAGGGCTGTCCTCAACACAGGTCAAACAACAGTGGGGGTGGGCTTAGATCTTGCCGACCAGGTCCAGGGACGGCGTCAGGGTCTTGGCGCCTTCCTTCCACTTGGCGGGGCAGACTTCACCGGGGTGAGCGGCGGTGTACTGGGCAGCCTTCAGCTTGCGCAGGGTTTCCGACACGTCACGGGCGATTTCGTTCGAGTGCACTTCCATCGTCTTGATGGTGCCTTCGGGGTTGATGATGAAGGTGCCGCGCAGAGCCAGGCCTTCTTCAGGGATGTGCACGCCGAAAGCGTTGGTCAGCACGTGGGTCGGGTCGCCGATCAGGGGGAACTTGGCCTTGCCGACAGCGTCGGAAGTTTCGTGCCACACCTTGTGCGAGAAGTGGGTGTCGGTGGTCGCGATGTAGACCTCGGCACCAGCCTTCTGGAATTCTTCGTAGTTGTTGGCAGCGTCTTCGATTTCGGTCGGGCAGTTGAAGGTGAAGGCGGCCGGCATGAAGATCAGCACGGACCACTTGCCCTTCAGGCTTTCTTCAGTGACTTCGATGAACTCGCCCTTGCCGCCGCGGTTGACGAAAGCTTGGGTCTTGAACGGTTGCACTTGGGTGTTGATCAGGCTCATGACTTTTTCCTGTTTGGGTTGGTTGACGGGATGAATCTTAGGCCAGGTAAAGCCATTTGGCGAATTGATTGATCAAATACTTATGATTAGATTTACCTATCGGCCGTCATCAAACAGACAAAAAGATGCCCGCCAGCGGAGGCACACTGGCGGGCAGAGCACAGAAAGCGAGTACTTACTTTGACTTGACGTAGAAGGTGGTGCCGATCACCGGGGTGCTCGACAGGGTGCTCATGCTGAAGGTGCCCACGGTCGGTGTGATCACCTTGTTGGTCACCGTGGGTTGAACCGACACCGAGGCCGTGCTGGCGGGCACCGTGCAAACATACAAACCCGTCTTGCCGAAGGTGCAGGTGACCCCTGAGGTCTGCGCCTTGACGGTGGCTGAACCGGTGAAAGCCGTGCCATTGCTGTTGAGGATCCACCCAGACGCGCTCACCGCACTGCTGGACGCCACCGACGCGGCCGCCGTGTTGCCCGTGGCCGCCATGTAGCTCTTGGTCTGCAGGACCGTCGCCACCACGTTTTCAGTCGAAGACCCGCAGGCCGTGCCGCTGCTGGTGCAGGTGAGCTGCGGCGACGAGAACAAGGCCACACGAGGCGAGATATAGGACATCACCGTGCCAAACTGGCCCGAGATGCCCTTGCCGAAGCTGTAGGAGAAGACGCCCGTTGTGCTGGAGTTGGCCACGTCATGCATGGCCCCCAGCGTGTGGCCGAGCTCATGCGGGAAGCTCAGTGGCGAGCAGTAGTAGCCGTTGGCCATCTGCCCATCATTGAGCGCCGCCAGCCCCAGCGACGCAACCTGTTTGGCGTACACCGACAGCCCCCCGGAGCCAGAGGCCGGCACGTAGGCCACGCCACAGGTCGACGTGCTGGACGTGGCCGTGTTGAACGGCGCATAGAAAACCGCAATCGCCGCACCCGTGCTCTTCTTCAACGTTGGAATCACACTGAAGACGCCTTTGGCGCCATACATTTGTGTGAGGTTGTTTTGTGGGGTGGTGTCCGCCTGCCCCAGCAATTTCCAGCCGACCACCTTGAACTGCACACCGGTGCCGCTGTTGCTGTAGGCGCTGTTGGCCACCTGAACCAGGTTCGACAAGCGGGTACGCGCGGTGGTTTCGGTGCCCCACAGCGTCACAAAACTGCTGCTGTAGGTCATGAGCAGCGTGATCGTGGTGTCGACGGTTCCGGCTGCCAATGGTGTCAGCGAGCTGGTGGTGGTGCCCGTGGTGCTGGTGGCCGCCGCCACCGTCGTGGTCTTGCTCAGCAGGGCTGCAGCGGAAACCGGCACATGGTCCTGGCCACGCGGCTCGCTCAGCCCTGCGCTCCTGGCGTCAAACACCTGTGTCTTGCCGTCACGGGTGATGATCTGGTACTCGCCCTCAGGGGTCACGACCGTCCCGAAAACAGCTTCGGTACTCACGGTCAGAACCGACGGATAGGCCCGACCATTCAAGCGGCTCACCGCCTGAACCTGGTAGAAACCGTCCTCGTCCACCCCTGACTGCGTGACGATGGCCACCTCGGTCTGCCCGTTCGGCAAGGGCAAGGACAGCTCGCCGCCCACCGGCGTCTGAGCCAGCGCGGCCGTGTTCATCTGGATGGCGGTGTAGCCTGACTTGGCACCCGTGGTCGGCACCAGGCTGTAGACCCGGCCTGAAGTGGGTGCGAGGGAGGCGACCGACGCCGGCACCAGTTTGTGGTCCTGCGCACGGAATGCCAACTGGGTCTTGCCGTAGCGGATCATGCCGACAAACCCCTTGCCCTGCTGCTTGAGCACGACACGGTCCAGGGGGCTGCCCGCCAGGCTGCCCTGCCAGTAACGCACCCCATCGGCGCCTTGCACGATGCCTTCGAACACCACCTTGCGGGTACCGATCACCGGGAAAGGCACCTCGACCACGTCGCCGGGCTTCATCGCCATCAAACGGGCCTGGTCCAGGGCCATGGGGGCAGCAAACCGCACCCCTTCGTTGCTCATGGACACAGCCGGGCTGCTCGCAGCTGCGCCAGGCGAGGCGATTCCGAGCAAGCTGGCCCCGAGCAGCGAAGCAAGCAGAACATGGGTGGACGTGTGGCGCATGGCTTCCCGAATTCAGGTTGTATCGGGCAACGACGCCAAAAGGGGAAAGCCCCTCGTACCCGGCATGGCTGCCGAGGCGGCCCGGCCAGCATGGACTGTGCGGCAACACAGTCTGTAGCTCCGTGGCTTTGCGTCTCGGCCCTTTCGAACCGGTTGCCCTTGTTGATGGGTGGAATCTAGCGGAAAGCGTGTCGCCATGGGCGTGCATATCTGACGCTTGCGATGAAAAGAACGGCGTTCTCCGCCCTGTTTTTAGGCTGTGCCATGCCCCCCTTTTTGCCCACCCAAAAATGCTTTGTCAGACAACTTCCTACACAACTTGTAGCCGGCAGCCGACCTTTCTTACAGACGGTTGCCTATCAAGAAATCTGGCCGGTGTTTGCACAATGAATCCATCGACAACGCCACAACGACTTGATTCAGGAGCCCCGCCATGAACGCCGACCAGATCCTCTCCGAAATCCGCGAAGTCAACCTGTCCTACCTGAT
>NZ_JAYRDZ010000010.1:0-100099 GCF_041909175.1 Aquabacterium sp.
GGTGCTCTGAGCGGTGCTCCAGCACCATGCGCACAGCGCGCTCACGGACCTCTGGCGAAAACTTTGCGGACTTCTTCATGGCTCCATTCTCCAGTGTTGGAGCCTCCGCAAAACCCGGGGCGCTTCAGTTCTGGTTGGCTGTCATCTGGGCCGGGTACAACATTGAAGTTGCACGCACTTGCTCTGGTGACAACTGCATTGGTTACATGTTGCTGGCCATGCCTTTCCCATTTGTCTACGCCTATGCCGAGCTGCTGCTTTGGCGCGCTCGCCGCAGAGAACGCGGAAGGAATGAACAACATGCGAGGTCTTGAACACAAAGTCCCCCTCCCTTCGTTGGCTTGCTGATAGGGGCTGCCATGTGGCTCGGCGCACAACAGGCGACGGTTGTCGGCATCGAAACCAGGCTGCGCATTGGGCTGGCCCTGTCGCTGCTGATGCTTGGCCTCACCTTCTCGATACTTGGGGCCGGCGCTCTTCGCGGCCTACATCACACACTTTCAGATCATTCCTGAGGGACGCGTGTTGCGTGACAAGTTTGGCGAAGCGTTCACTGCGTACAGCAAGACCGTGCGTCGGTGGCTCTGAGCACACGCACCAACGGGCACGACAGAGACTGCATGGCAGGTCAGCATTTTCAACGCGGGCAAGAATGCACGAGATGCGCCGCTTGCAGCGAGCCCTGACAAGCTGCCATTGATCGTCATATCGCACGGCACCGGTGGCTCTGCGGCCACGATGGCGTGGATCGCGTGGGACACACGACAAGGTGAGCTCTACCGCGCTGCATTTCTTCGATGCCACGCTGATCGGCCAGGACCGCCTGCCGCGTTATCGCTGAGCAGAAAAGCAAAAGCCCTTGCAAATCACTGAATTGCAAGGGCTTGGCATCTGGCGGAGAGGGCGGGATTCGAACCCGCGGTAGGCTATTAACCTACACACGCTTTCCAGGCGTGCGACTTAAACCGCTCATCCACCTCTCCAGGAAGACCGAGACTATAGCATGAATCTGCTTAATTCAATGCAGCCTTCTTGCCATCCTTGTAGGTATAAAGCGTCATTGCCGGGTTCTTCAGTTCACCGTTCGACTCGAACTGCACCTTGGCCGTGACCCCCTGGTAGTTGGCTTGTGCCAGCTTCGGGCCATAGACCTTCGGGTCCACCGAGTTGGCTCGCTTCATGGCGTCAACCAGCACCATCGTGGCGTCATAGGTGTAGGGCGAATACACCTGGAACTGGTTCGGGAATTTGGCGTCGTACTTGGTGCGCCAGGCCTTGCCGCTGGGCAGCTTGTCGAGCGAAGCGCCGCCCACGGCACACACCACATTGCCCAGCGTGCGGGCATTGCTGGAGAGGTCCTTGAGCTTGTCGGTACAGATGCCATCACCACCGAACATGTAGACCTTGGTCAGGCCAAGTTGCTGCATCTGGCGCAGCATGGGGCCGGCTTGCGGGTCCATGCCACCAAAGAAGATGCCTTCGGCCTTCTTGCTCTTGATCGAGGTGAGGATGGACATGAAGTCCACCGCCTTGTCATTGGTGTACTGCTCGCTCACGACCTCCATGCCCAGGGTCCTGGCGGTGTCACGGAAGACTTCAGCCACGCCTTTGCCATAGGCCGTGCGGTCGTCAATGATGGCCACCTTCTTGAGCTTGAGTGTCTGCGAAGCGTACTTCGCCAGCCCTGCGCCCAGTGCCTTGTCGTTGGCCAGCATGCGGAACACGCCCTTGTAGCCAAAAGTGGTCAACTCGGGGTTGGTGGCCGAGGGGGTGATCATCGGCAGGCCGCACTGGTTGTAGACCTTGGCAGCCGGGATGGTAGTGCCAGAGTTGAGGTGACCGATCACCCCGTTGACCTTGGCATCACACAACTTTTGTGCAGCGGCGGTGCCCTGCTTGGGGTCCGCTGCATCGTCTTCTGCCACCAGCTCGAAGTGGACCTTCTTGCCGCCGATGGTGAGACCTTGTGCGTTCAGATCGTCAATCGCCATCCGGGCGCCGTTTTCGTTGTCCCGACCGAAGTGAGCCTGAGGGCCCGAGATCGGTGCGACGTGACCGATCCGCACCACCGCATCAGCCGCCTGGGCCTGCGTGGTGGCGGCGAAGCCGGATGCCAGCAGCGTGGCAGCAGCCACCGAGCGCAAAACAAAACGTTGAGTCATGTCTTCTCCATTGAGTCAGTAACGTTCTTCAGGGCTTGTCACGGTTGCGCCACTTGGCCAGTTCTTGCGCCACCGACCGATTGACCACATCGCGCATGGTGCGCGACAGCTCGTCACGCAAATCGGCCATCAGGGTTTCGATGAACTGGGCCAGCAGGGGCTGCATGGATTCCCGCAGTCGGAACTCCAGCATCGAGTCAATGCGCTTTTGCACATCAACCAGAATTTTCTGCGCCAATTGAGCTTCGTTGATATCGGGGGAAGCCGGTAGTACCGATGGCGCCTCTACCTCGATTTCTTGCACTGGCGGCGGCGGTGGGGGTGAAAACGGCTCAGGTGGAGGTGGAGGCGAAGGAGGCGCGATCGGCGCCTCATCCACGACCACAGCGACCGCCTCATCAGGCAACGGCGCCGGGCTGGCTGTGGGTACTTCCACCACCTCGGTCAATGTGGGCACATGCAGGGGGCGCGCCCGACCAAACTCACTCATTCCTTGACCTCATGCGGCTGGATCTGCAGCCCCAGTGCTTCATAGCGCTTCCAGCGTTGTCGGCCTTGCTGGCGATCTTCCGGATCACGCGACACAACCTCAAACAGACGCTCATAGCGCTGAACATCAGCGGGCATGTCAGGCCCCAGGTTGACCAGGATGCTGCATTCAGCGGGCACACCTGCGCCATCCGCACTCAACCACACTGGGGTGATGTGCTGACGCTCCGGAACGGCCTTGTCAGGCTGCACCAGAACGTGCGGCAGGAATTCCTGGTCATCAAACACCCACAACTGCCGGTCCAGACTTTTCAAGATGGCCGGTGAACCGGTCACGAGCACCTTTGCCCCACTGCGGTATGCCTTGCGCAACAGCCGGCAGGCATAGGCCAGCTTGTCAGGCACACCGTGGTGGAACTCGACCGTGTTCACGCCTGCCCCCATCAAGCTGGCCGCTTGGTAGCGACACGCTTGGCCGGCACACGTCGTGCGGCAGGCGCCGGCTTGGCCTTCTTGTCAGCCATGGGCTTGATGGCTGCAGCCCCGGCATCGGCTTGCGACAGCAGGAACTGGGTCAACAACCCGACCGGGCGCCCCGTGCCACCCTTGGCGGCCCCGGACTTCCAGGCCGAACCGGCGATATCGAGGTGAGCCCAACGGTAGGCCTTGGTGAATTTGCTCAGGAAGATGGCCGCAGTGATGGCTCCGCCATCACGCCCACCCACATTGCCCATATCGGCAAAGTTGCTCTTGAGCGCATCGCCGTATTCTTCGTCCACCGGCATACGCCAAGCCGTGTCCAGCGCCTGACGACCGGCGGCCAGCAGGGCATCGGCCAGCTCGTCGTCAGCCGAGAACAAGCCACTGTGGACATGGCCCAAAGCCACCACACAGGCGCCTGTCAGCGTCGCGATGTCGATCACGGCAGCCGGTTTGAAGCGTTCGGCGTAGGTCAGCGCATCACACAGAATGAGTCGCCCTTCGGCATCGGTATTGAGCACCTCAATGGTCTGCCCCGACATGCTGGTCACCACATCACCCGGCTTGGTGGCCGTGCCGCTGGGCATGTTCTCGCAGGTGGGCACCAGGCCGATCACATTGAGCTTGGGCTTGAGGTCAGCCAGCGCACGGAAGGTGCCCAGCACGCTCGCCGCACCGCCCATGTCGTACTTCATCTCGTCCATGCCGGCACCGGGCTTGAGCGAGATGCCGCCCGTATCAAAAGTGATGCCCTTGCCTACCAACACGATGGGCGCCTGCGACTTGGCCCCGCCTTCATAGCGCAGCACGATGAACCGGGGCGGCTGTGCGCTGCCATTGGTCACCGACAGGAAAGAGCCCATGCCCAGTTTTTCGATGGCGGCACGGTCAAGCACTTCAGCCTTGATGTGCTTGAACTCGCGGCTGAGACGACGTGCTTCCTGCCCGAGGAAAGTGGGCGTGCAGTGGTTGCCCGGCAGATTGCCGAGCTCACGCGCCAAAGCCACCCCGGCGGCCACGCCCTGCCCAGCAGACAGCCCGGCCTTGATCGCCGCGCCTTGCTCTGCAGCGGCCACCACGGTCAACTTCGACAAGGCAGCAGGCTTGGGCGCAGACGGCTTGGTCTGCCGGTACACATAGGTGGCTTCGTCCACAGCTTGCACCAGGGCCTGGGCATGTGCGGCATCCAGCACGGCAGAACAGGTCAATGCCACGTGCTGAACCCCACCGCGGCTTTTGACTTCAGCCAGGGCTTTGCCCACTGCGGCACGAATCGCCTTGACAGAAGCGTCTGCAGCACCCGACAACACCAGACGGGGCGCTTTCACGCCCGCCGGGCGATGGATGTACAGCGTCTTGCCTGCCTTGCACTCCCAATCCTTGGACGACACAGCATCCTTGATCAGCTTGTCCAGGGCCTCAGAGCCGGTTGTGGTTTGATCAGCCGTCAGCACCACGAGCAACGCGTCTGCGGCAATCTGCGACAGTGCTGCGCCTTCGGCAGCGGAAAAGCGGTAGTCCATGCCTGATGCACGTCCATAATGGACGGATTGATTCGTATCCAAGCAATGTTATTCGATTCCTCTGTCCGCCGTGAACTTTGGCGCAGTTTTGTAGGCACCTTGATCGTGCTGCTGACCGTGGTCATGACCATGGTGCTGACGCGCATTCTGTCCGACGCTGCGGGTGGCGTGTTCGCGCCCAGTGACGTGAGCCTGATGCTGGGCTACACCCTGATCGGTCAATTGCCCATGCTGCTCAGTCTGTCAGTCTTCGTGGCTGTCGTGAGCGTGCTGAGCCGCTACTGGCGCGACAGCGAGATGGTGATCTGGCAGGTCAGCGGCACACCTCAAATGCGTTTCGTGCGCCCGCTGTGGCAGATGGCGTGGCCGGTCCTGATTGCCGTGGCCATGCTGACACTGGTCGCACGCCCATGGGCCCAAACTCAGACTCAGTTGCTGAAAGACCGCTATGAAAAGCGCTCGGACATTGCCCGGGTTCAACCTGGCCAGTTTCAATCTTCAGCCGATGGCAGCCGCGTGTTCTTCATTGACAGCCACAGCGATGGCGAGAAAACAGGCAAGAACGTGCTGATGGTGATCACACGTGAAGACCAGGAAGCGGTCATCACAGCCAAGGAAGGGTTCGTCGAGACCGTTGCCGGGCAACGCTACTTGCTGCTCAACCACGGGGAGCGCACCCAGACTGACCTGTCTTCCGGCGAGAAGGTGGTTTCGCGTTTTGACTCTGCGCGCGTGCTCATCGGCGAAGTGGACCGAGGTGCCGACCCACAACTGGAGGTGCGTGCCACGCCCACGCTGGATCTGTTGACGTCCACTCAAGCGGAGCAGCGTGCCGAACTGGTTTGGCGTGTGGGCCTCGTATGGGCTACCTTCAACATGATGTTGATCGGACTCGGGCTGGCAGCAGGCAACACCCGCCGCTCCAGCAACTGGAACCTGGTGCTGGCCTTGCTGGTATTTGTGGTCTATTTCAATCTGTTGACCTTGATGCAGTCCTGGGTCGCTCAGGGCAAACTCAGCGCCCTGGGCAGCCTGCTTGGCGTGCATGGCGGCGTGACCATGCTGGCCCTGCTGCGTGTCTGGCTGCGTGATGGCGGCCTGAGCATGCTGACCAGGAGGCGCGCATGAAAACCGTTCGCCGACTGCTCTACCGGCAGATCATCACTTCGGTCGCTTACGTCACGATCGCGTTCCTGGCCTTGTTCTTTTTCATCGACTTCATCGATGCGCTCAAGGACATGGGACACAAGGGCTACACCCTTGCTGACGCCATATGGACGTGTTTGCTCTCCGAACCTGGGCACCTCTACGACGTCTTTCCGATTTCGTTGCTGATTGGCACCACCCTCGCCTTGTCCCAACTGGCTCAGAGCTCGCAACTGACTATTTTGCGTACCAGCGGCCTGAGTCCCCAGCGCGCACTGATGGTGCTCGGCGGGCTGGGCATTGGCGCGGCAGTGCTGTTGGTGGCGGTAGGTGATTGGCTGATGCCTGTGGCCGAGCAACACGCATCCCAGCACAAGGCCGCGTTTCGCAACAGCAAAACGCTCAAGCTGGGGCAAAGCGGGGCTTGGCTGCGAGAAAAGCGGGCGCAGCCCTCCGGGAACGAGCACACCCTGACTGTCAACGTGAACGCTGCCAAGGGGCAATCTCATTTGCTGGGCATCCGAATCTTTGAGTTTGACGAGGGAGGCCGACTCATCAGACGAATTGGCGCAGACGAGGCCCGCGTAAGCCAGGCTGGCGCAGGCTCGATCTGGCTGCTCAAGGGAGTGACGGATACCCACTGGCCTGCACCGGTAGAGAACCCAGAACAGGCCATTGCGGACAACACCACGCATGTGCGCGAGGTACACCTGCCTGAACTGGCCTGGGAAAGCCGACTCACGCCGACCGTGGTGGCTGCGTCGGTGCTACCGCCTTCAACCATGTCAACCATGGACTTGTGGCGCTACACCCAGCATCTTGCCGACAACGCACAGGCCGCCCAGCGCTATGAGATCCAGTTCTGGAAACGCGCCGCCGCGCCTTTGGGTTGCCTGGTGATGGTGGCGCTCGCCCTGCCCTTTGCCTACCTGAACTCGCGCAAAGGTGGTGCAGGCCTGAAGATCTTCGGCGGCATCATGCTGGGCATCAGCTTCATGCTGGTCAACCACATCTCCGGCCACCTGGGCCTGCTGCAACAATGGAAGCCGTGGATTGCGGCAACCATGCCCAGCATCATCTATTTGCTGCTGTCCATGGCCACCTTTGCATGGCTGGTGCGCAACCGATAAGGAAGCCCGATGAAAGCCGTCATCCTGTTTGCCCATGGTGCACGGGACCCCGCATGGGCAGCCCCGTTTGAAGCTACCGCCAAGCAGTTGCAAGCCCGCGCCCAAGACGCCGGGACCAACCTGCATGTGCGCAATGCCTACCTGGAGTTCATGCAACCATCGCTACCGGTGGCCGGCACAGAGTTGGCAGAGGCCGGATGCACCGACGTCACCGTGGTTCCCATGTTCCTTGGCGCAGGGGGCCATGTCCGCAAGGACCTGCCTCTGCTTGTTGAACAGTTGGCCGCGCGCTTTCCAGATGTGGCCTGGCACCTCAGCCCAGCGCTGGGCGAAACGCCGCAACTGATCCAGGCCATGGCCGACACGGCATGGCTGCTGTCTCAACCAGACAACTGACCTCACATGAACCTGCATCAGTTTCGGTTTGTTCACGAAGCGGCCCGTCGCAATCTCAACCTGACAGAAACGGCCAAGGCGCTGCATACGTCTCAGCCCGGCATTTCCAAAGCCATCCTGGAGCTGGAGGAAGAGTTGGGGGTGGACATCTTCGTGCGCCACGGCAAGCGGCTCAAACGCATCACCGAGCCGGGGCAACAGGTGCTTCAAGCCATTGAGGTCATCTTGCGAGAGGTAGGCAATCTCAAACGCATTGGCGATGAATACGCCAAGCAAGACGCAGGCACCCTCTCGATTGCGACCACCCACACCCAGGCCCGTTATGTGCTGCCTGAGCCTGTGGCTGCGCTGCGCAAGAAATACCCCAAGGTGGCCGTGAGCCTGCATCAGGGCACACCAGAGCAGGTTGCACAGATGGTGCTGGACGAAACAGCCGACATTGGCTTGGCCACCGAATCACTGAGCGACTTCCCTGATCTGGTGACACTGCCCTGCTACGAGTGGCAGCATGTGGTGGTGATGCCCGCCGACCACCCCCTGGCGCAGGTACAGAACCTCACGCTGGAGATGCTGGCCAAAGAGCCCTTGATCTCTTACCACCCCTCTTTCACCGGTCGCAAGCGGCTGGACAGCGCCTTTACCCAGCGCGGCCTGCACCCGAACGTGGTGCTGGAAGCGATCGATGCAGATGTGATCAAGACCTACACCAAGCTGGGCCTTGGTATTGGGCTGGTGGCCGAAATGGCCATGAAGGAGGACCAGCAACCAGTGGTGCCTGGCGGCTCCGACCTGGTGTGGCGCCCTGTGGGTCACCTGTTTGGCTTCAACGTGGCGCGCCTGGCTTTCAAGCGTGGTGCCTATCTGCGCCAGTTTGTATTGGCGTTTGCTGAACTGGTGTCAGACAGATTGAGTCGCCAGCTGATTTTGCAGGCCATGCAAGGCCCCAGCACGGGTAGCCAGGACGACGCACTCTGACGCGCCAATCAGAGCGCTTTGCCCGGCTTGGAAATATCGATGTGCTCGAACTCGATGTGATTGTCCTGCTGCACAGCCTGCGGCATGGGTTCTGGATCGTTCAGCGGCTCCAGATCATCCAGTGACAAGTCCACGCTGAGGCTGGGCTGCGCATGGGGCACCGCCTTGACAGGGCGCGTCGCCATCAAGGGCTCAAGCGAGTCATCCACATCAGACGCGCCGTCTTCATGGCCAGGAAAACGTGGCCTCAGGTCAACCGCCTGACGCGACTCGGTATCGCGCTCAGAGAGATCTCGCGCGACCGAGTACAGCAGCAAGAGTTCGCGGTAAGCCGGCAGATCGAAGGTTTCGACGTCTTCGTCTGAACGCGTCAGCGAACGCTCAAGCACACCCATGGCACGCGCGGGCGTCGCCCACAACTCCTGGACGCGCTCGACGATGCCCGGATAGTCTTCCAGGCTATGCCCCTGATTCAGATCGGCATCCCAGGATGGCGCATAGCCGTTGAAGCGTGCATTGAACTCGCCTTGGACGCGTTCATAGTCTTCTTTTCGTCCGAGGCGCTGATAAGTTTCCAGCAATTTGAGGAACGGCAGCGGACTGGCCCCCGTTGTGCTGTGCACATGGCCTTCCAGCAGGTCGATGGCGGCCTCGTCTTGCCCCAGCACAATGAAAAACTCGGCCTGTTGCTCCAGATCGATCAACTCTTCGACCGACACGGCACGCAGAGGCTCATTGGGGTTGACAGCACGCGCACCTGTACGTGTCATGGGCGTTGCCGCACCAGAGCCCCCAGGCACGCCCCCTGACTGGGGTTGATCCATTGTGAAGGTCGGCGCGGGGCCTCTGGCAGGAGCCGGCGACATCACCGGGCCGCTGGCTGCCTTGGCTGGCTGCGGTGCGGCCACAGTGACGGGCTTCACCGCAACCGGCTCAACCGACTTGAAGCCTGCAGATGTGCGCTCCAACAGGGTCTCGGACTCTGCGTCTGCGGCCTTGACCTCAGGAAGCACAGAAGACTGTGCCGACAACCAGGCCAACTCATCTTTCCTGGCTTTCTGCTTGCCACGCCAGGACATCACCAGGGTGGCAAGCCCGCCCCCCAGGATCAGCGAGACCAATGCCGTTGCGTAGAACAGAATGGGACTGCGCTGCCCGGCATCTGCATCGGCAACACGGGCCTGCATGCCCGCAACAGCACGACGCGCTTTTTCTGATTCGCGCTGCAAGCTCGCCAGGCGCTGCTCCAACTCTTGAATGCGCTGGCGATCTCTGGCCAATTGTTCTGGCGTCGAGTTGAGCGCCTGCCACAAGGCAGCCGCTGCAGCACGCTTGGCCTGGATGTCGGAGGCCGGGTCGTCACCAGCAGGTTGCGCCAGCATGCCCATGCTCATTTTCAAAGCAGGGATGTTGGTGGCATCAGCATCGACTGGATCGAGTTGCAGCCGCTCATGGCGAGCCGAAGCAGCATGAGCCACATCGACACCAGGCTGCCCCGACTTGCGTGCGCTGCCATCCACCTTCATGTCGACCGAGGGGGCAGCTGTCTGCGAAGCCGCAACCGGAGCCGGCAGGGCAGCGCCCCGTCGGCGCGGCACTTTCTGCGAGCTGGCAACCTTGCCACCGATGCCAGACGCAGGCGCCGCAACATGGGTGCCCCCGGCATCAGCCCCCGTGGCCGAATAGTTACCGGTACCCACAATCTGACCGCCGACAAAACCCACTCCGGGTGCCACATCAGCACGCGGCAAATTGGGCTCGGGCGCGGCCGTAGCACCACCTGCCGCAGATTGTGACAAATCGGGAGGATCAGCGAAGGTAACGAATTTACGCGTGACTTTGGTCTGGCAACCCGCCACGACATACACCGTGACGACCGGCTCATAGACGGTACGCGAAGAAGTAATTTTGACGATTCGGCCCATGCTCCCGTTCGCCAGAAGCTGCATCTGGATATCAGAAGCGGAAACCTTGTCTTCGCCAAAATAGACGTCTACCGCCACGCATGACGAACTGAGCTCTTCGCCAGATTCCAGGCGAACGGGCACCGCCAGATTGAGTCTTTCACCCAATACGGCGCGATTGGCGGGCCGGCCAAAGCCCAAGCCGTGGGATACCCCCGACGCCCCATACAGCGCCATACCGACAAGGACTGCGGCCGATATTCTTGTGATTGGATTCATATCGGTGCGTGCTTCGCCCATGTTTTCACTCTAGCACGAAGCATCTGGCTTCCATGTAAAGCTATGCACCGGAAATACGGGGGGGACTTTTGCCCACATTTGTCATGCAATTGCACAACACATTGATTTTCTTCGTTTAACCACAAGCAATCAACGAGGGCAGCAATTTGGGCAGGCGAACGTTTCAAACCAAAGGTCAGGCCGCCCGCCATCAGGATTGGGCTGGCTGTGCGATCGCAACGGCGCGCAGACTGCGAGACGCCACCTCGAACAGCTCGGACACCGCCGTCAGTTGTGCCGCATCCAGATCGTCGCCCATCATCCGCAAGGTCAACCGACCTCGGTTGATGGTCATGACCACGATCAAGGCGTCGGTCCACCAACCAGATGCGGCCTCTTCCAGCGCCGCCAACAAGTCCCCATCCAGCCACCGCCGGGTAATGACATCGGCGTTCGACAGGATGGAAAAGCGCCGCGACAACACCTCGGCACCCGACACCGCCACTTTGGGGTGCATGGGCAACCAGCGCATTTCATCAGGCATGGTGTTGTCCACCTGGGTCTGCATGGCGTTGGTGAAGCTGCTGTAGACCTCCGTTTCGAGGGCCTGAGCCAGTACCTTGCTGATCACAAGCACCTGAACGTCCGGCGCCAGCGTGCTCTCGCAACGGAATCGCAACTCCTGTCCGTCAATATAAGAGCGCTGAGATGCACCCCACTCCAGCCGCCACAAACCGGACGACGACAGCACCACGAAGCCGCCACCGCCCTTGTCCTTCACCGTTTTGAAGGCATGCCCCTGCGCATGCGCCCAATCAGACAAGACCGAACCCTGACCGCCCTTGCGGGATGGTCCAGAACCTAGTAGACGCTTGAATGATCCAAACATGCGGACGGGCCAGGCTGAACCCGGCAGACTGATGACAGAGGTTGTTCCTGCGCATTCTGCATCCGAACAAGTGCGCACTCAAAGCCACGTTAACACCATGCGTGCAGGGCATTTCCCCTGATCAGGTGGTATCACCCCCAGCAGAACGTCGGCTTTGAGACAAACAGGCCAGCCCAACCGCCCCCGGATCGGCAGGTGATGGACAATGCACTTATGCTGTCATGCAGCAAATTGGATGCAAATGCCACTTCACGTCATGCGTAGACTCAAGCGGAAGACCCTGTTCTCACTGGCCCTGTGCCTGCACGCGGCTTCCGGACAAGCGGAGACACTCGAAGAAGCCTGGAACGCTGCTCTGGCAGCCAGCCCTGCGCTCGCGGCCCAGACTCAACAGGTGGCGGCGGCCCAGGCCAGGCAAAATGCTGCCCAGGCCCTGAACTGGCCCACCTTGAGCTTGGCTGCGGGTGTCACGCACCTCAGTCAGCCCCCCACCACCAGCATTGATCTGAGCCCGTTGGGCATACCCAGTTCACTGTCCATGCCGTTGACAGACAGCACGGTCAGCTTGGGGCAGCTTGGGCTGAGCTACCCCCTCTACACCAGTGGCCGCATCACATCCACCCAGCAAGCAGCCGACGCCAACCTGAAATCGACCCAAGCCCAGACGGACAAGACGCGGCAGGACTTGAAACTCAGTGTGGCAGAGGCCTACCTCAACGTGCAGCGTGCCGATGCCGCTGCAGAGGTAGCGAAACAGCTGCGCGACAGCCTGGTCGCCCATCGCAACGACGTCAAGGCCATGGAGAAGCAAGGCCTGGCAGCCCCGGTTGAACGGATGACGGCCGATGTGGCGCTCGCCGATGCCGAACGACAACTGATCGATGCCCGTCAAGCAACCGAGCTGGCCCGGGCCGCCTATAACCGGCTGCTCGCGCGGCCGCTGACGCAAGTTGTGCAGCTGGATGCGCTGGCCGATGGCCCTGCTCCCGACATGAGCCCGGAGGCAGCGGACAAGGCCCTCAACCAGCGCCCCGAGTTACAGGCGCTGCAGTCAGGCCAGTTGGCCTTGCGGGAACAAGCCAAAGCACAACGAGGCGAAGATGGGCCGCAGATTGCAGCACAGGCTTCCTACTGGCGCTGGAACGGCTTGCCGACCAACGACAACCACACTGGCACCATTGGGGTGATGCTGAGCTGGAACCTGTTTGATGGCGGCCTCAACAAGGGCAAGAGTGACGCCCTGGTGGCCGAGGCAGCCTCACTGGCTGACAAGCAGCGTGACGCCGAATCACTGATCCGGCTGGATGTGCTCAACGCCCAATTGGGCAACCGTTCGGCCAGCGAGCGCCTGTCGGTGGCCACGGCCGCAGAGGACCTGGCCGTTGAGTCGCTGCGCCTGACGAAGCTGCGCTACCAGAACGCCCAGGCCATTCAAACCGAAGTGCTTGCCGCCGAAACCCGCCTGGCCGATGCGCGCCGGGCCCGCACCAATGCCCATTTCGATGTCCAGCTGGCTCGCCTGCGCCTTCTGCGCGCCATGGGCGAGCTGTGACCTGAACAACAGAGGAACCTCATGTCTTTTCCGATCAAACGCCTGACCCCTGTTGCCGTGGTGGTGGTACTGGCCGCCTTGGTGGCCTACGCACTGAACCACCGCGCCAGCAGCGCCGCGCCCGAAGGGCTGATCTACGCCAATGGCCGCCTGGAGAGCGACCGCGTGGCCGTGGCCAGCAAGGTGCCTGGCCGCATCGTGGAAATGCTCAAGCAAGAGGGTGATGCGGTCAAGGCTGGCGAGGTCCTGGCGCGGCTGGACGACACCCAGATCAAGCCCAAGGTAGACCAGGCCAAGGCAGCTGTGGCAGCACTCGAAGCCCAGCTGAAAGCCAAGCGAGAAGAAGTGGCTGTGGCCCGCAAGGAAGCCCCGCTGGGCATTGCCGCCAGCCAGGCTCAGCGTACCCGCGCTGCGGCCCAAGCCGAGCAAACCCGCCGCGACGCCAACCGCCTGGCTAACCTGAAGAAGGAAGGTGCCATCGATGCCCACCGGGCGGAGCAAGCCGAACTGGCCGCCGTGGCTGCGGCCACTCAACTGGATCAGGCTGAGCGCCAGCTGTCTCAATCGAAGCTGGCCATCGACAAGGTGGCCGCAGCAGAAACCGCACTGGGTGCCCTGGAGGCTCAGCTCAACGCCGCTCGTGCCACGCTGGCGGAAGCCCAGGCCGCGCTGGATGAAACCGTGGTGAAGTCACCCAGCGATGGGGTGGTGGCGATCCGTGCCCGTGAACCCGGTGAAGTGGCTGGCGCTGGCGGCACGCTCTTTGAGCTGTATGACCCGAACCAGCTGTACCTGCGCGCCTACGTGCCTGAAACCGATGTGGGCCGCTTGAAGCTGGGGCTGGCTGCCCGCGTGTGGGTGGACGCCTACCCTGATCGCGCCTTTGAAGCACGCCTGACCAACATTGCCAACCGGGCCGAATTCACCCCGAAGGAAGTGCAGACTCGCAACGAGCGCGCCAAGCAGGTGTTTGGCGTGAAGCTGCTGGTCAAGCCGCAACCTGATGCCCGACTCGCCCCCGGCCTGCCGGGTGATGCTGCCATCCGCTACAACGACAACGCCCCCTGGCAGGCTCCCAAGAGCTGAGCGTCATGAGCGAGGTGATCATCGAAGCCAGGGGCTTCGCCAAGCGCTATGGCAAGGAGCCGGCCGTTTCCGGCCTGGATCTGACCGTCCGCAGCGGCGAGGTCTTTGGGCTCATCGGCCCCGATGGGGCGGGCAAGTCCAGCTTCATGAAGGCTGTGGCGGGCGTGCTGCAATTTGATGGTGGTTCGCTCAAGGTGTTTGGCACCGAACTCGACAGCGATGCCGCAGCCGAGTCGATCAAGGACCGTCTCGGACTCATGCCCCAGGGGCTGGGACAGAACCTCTACCCCGAGCTGAGCATCGAAGAAAACGTCGACTTCTTCGCGCGGCTGCGCCTGGTGCCGCATGACGAAGCGGCCCAGCGCAAGAAGCAGCTGTTCGGCATCACGCGGCTGGAGAAATTCCGCGCCCGACCGATGAAGCAGCTCTCAGGCGGCATGAAGCAGAAGCTGGGGTTGGTGTGCACGCTGATCCATGCCCCGCGGCTGATCGTGCTGGACGAGCCCACCACCGGCGTGGATCCGGTTTCACGTCGCGACTTCTGGGCCATCCTGGCTGAGTTGCTCGAAGAAGCATCTGCCACGGCACTGGTTTCCACCGCGTATCTGGACGAGGCCAGCCGCTTCGACCGGGTGTTGCTCATGCACGAGGGCAAGGCCCTGGCTGAAGGTCGCCCCGACGAGGTGGTGGCCCGCTGCCCCGGTACCGTGATGACCATGACCGGGCTGGCACGCGAGGAAGCCCAGCGGGTGTCCCAGCGTTTTGGCTACATGGAGCCACGCGGCAACGATCTGCGCCTGTTCATGAGCGGGCTTGCACCTCAAGACGCCGCCCAAGCCCTGGTGGATACCGTGTGGCGCCCACTGACCGCCACACCCAGCGACCCTGAACTGGAAGACGCTTTCATTGCCCTGGTGGGCGGAGGCGACACGCCAGACGATGCGGTGGCCCTCAAGGCCCACATTGACGAGCAGGCCGAGCCTGCTATCGAAGCCCGGGGGCTGACCCGCATTTTTGGTGACTTCCATGCGGTGGAGAACGCCAGCTTCCGCGTGATGCCGGGCGAGGTATTTGGCCTGTTGGGGGCCAACGGCGCCGGCAAGACCACCGTGATCAAAATGCTGACCGGCATCATGCCGCCTTCCAGCGGCGAGGGCCAGGTGGCCGGGGCGGACATGCGCAAGGCCGGGCGGGAGATCAAAACCCGCATTGGCTACATGTCGCAGGCGTTTTCGCTCTATACCGACCTCACGGCGCTGGAAAACATCCGCCTGTATGCCTCGATTTACGGCCTGAGCCCGCAGCGAGCCAAAGAACGCGCGGAATGGATCGTGAACATGGCCGGGCTGGCCGGACACGAGAATGCCCTGGCCGCCAGCCTGCCGATGGGCCTGCGCCAACGCCTTGCCCTGGGCTGTGCGCTGGTGCACTCGCCCAAGGTGATCTTTCTGGATGAACCCACTTCAGGCGTGGACCCGATTGGGCGCCGACGCTTCTGGGACATCCTGTTCCGTCTGGCTCGGGAAGACCAGGTAGCCGTGCTGGTGACCACCCACTACATGAGCGAAGCCGAGCGCTGCGACAGCCTGGCCCTGATGTACGCCGGCAAGGTGGTGGCCGATGGCACGCCGGCCAAGCTCAAGGCAGACCTGGCACAGCGCCGTGGTCGCCTGCTGGAGCTGGACACCGACGAACCACGCAAGGCCCTGGCTGTGTTGCAGGCAGCCGGGCTGGATGCCAGCCTGCATGGTCGCAAACTGCATTGCTTCGCTTCGCAGGACACCGCCACCGAACTGAACCGACTGGGCACACTGCTGGCTGGCAAAGGCCTGCAACTGCGCGGCGGTGTGGAGCGGCTGGCCAGCATGGAAGACGTGTTCGTGGCCCTGATGACCGAGCTTGAGCAGGAGGGCAAATGAACATCCAGCGCATCGTGGCGTATGCCTACAAGGAATGGCGCGAAATCGCCCGGGACCGCCTGTTTTTCAGCCTGGCTTTCATCGTGCCGCCGATGTTGATGGTGCTGTTCGGCGTCGGCCTGTCGCTGGACGTGGAGCACATTCCCTTTGTGGTGCTGGATCAGGACAAGACCCAGGAAAGCCGCGACTATGCGGCGAGATTCAGCAGCGGGGTGTTTTTCAACCTGGAAGGCGAGCTGACCGACCCCAAACAGCTCGATGAGCTGATGGCCCGGGGCAAGGTGCGAGCGGCACTCATCATCCCGAACGGCTTCGGCCGCAAGCTGGCAGCCAATCAGCCCGCTGAAGTGCAGACGGTCATTGATGGCACCTTCCCCTCACGGGCACTGACGACCAAAGGCTACATCGATGCCATCAACGCCCAGGCCAGTCTGGACCGCATCGGGCAGCTGATTTCGCACACCACGGGCATGACCGAAGATGCCGCCCGCAAGCGCCTGTCGCCCGTGAAGCTGTCCGTGCGCTATCTCTACAACGAGGCCGTCGAATCACTGTGGTCGCTCGGGCCAAAGCTGCTGATGGTGATCCTGATGGTGGCCCCGCCCTTCCTCACCGCCCTGGGGGTGGTGCGCGAGAAAGAAACTGGCGCCATTTTCAATTTGTATGCCTCGAACCTCACCCGCGGCGAATACCTGCTGGGCAAGCTGGCCCCCTATGTCGGCATCTCCTTTCTGAACTCGTGGGTGCTGTGGCTGATTGCCTTATGGGGTTTTGGCGTGCCCTTCCGCGGCTCCATGCTGTTTTTCAGTCTGGCCAGCGTCATCTATGTGCTGTGCACCACGGGCATCGGGCTGCTGGTGTCCATCGTCACCCGCAGCCAGGTGTCAGCCATGATCGTCACCGCCATCATCACCATCGTGCCCGCCGTGCTGTATTCGGGCGTGCTGATTCCGGTGCCTTCATTGGGCCCGACGGGACAGGTGATCGCCCACCTGCTGCCCGCCATGTATTACACCGACATCGCCGTGGGGTGCTTCCTCAAGGGCAACGGGCTGAAAGAGCTCTGGCAGGAATGCCTGGTGCTGGCCCTTTACAGCTTCACGCTCTTCACGCTCGGCTACCGCTTCATGACGAAGCGGCCCAAGCAATGAGAGGCGCCACATGATGCAATGGATCAACTGGTTCCGGCCCCTGGTGGCCCTGACCCGCAAGGAGCTGACCCAGCTGTGGCGCGACCGTGTCCTGCTGGCTTTTGTCATCTATGCCTTCACGGTCGACATTTTTCTGGCTGGCACGGGGGTGACCCTGCAAGTCAGCCATGCCAAGACCGTCATCAGCGATGCAGATCACGGCTCGGCAGCGCGCGAGCTGGTGGGCCGTCTGGTCGAGCCGTCCTTTTCTGTACAGGCTGGCAGCGTGTCTGGAAACCAGGCGCTGGATGCCCTGGACCGGGGAGACGCCATGATGGCAGTCGACATCCCGCCCAATTTCACGGCAGACCTGGCCGCCGGGCGCGACACCACCGTGGGCCTGTGGGTGGACACCTCCAACTCGGTGCAGGGCTTTCTGGCCGCCAGCTACATGACCCGTGTGGTCACCCAGTTCGGGCTGGAGTCCGGCATCCAGCAACTGCGCAGTCAGGCCGGCTCGCTGGGCATCACCTCGCTGCCGACCACCGACAACCGCATCCGGGCCTGGTACAACGCCAACCAGGATGACTCATGGTTCATGGCCATCTCGGAGTTGCTCAACATCATCACGGCTTTTGCCATCCTGCTGCCGGCTGCCGCAGCCGTGCGCGAGAAGGAACGTGGCACGGTGGAGCAGTTGCTGGTCTCGCCGCTGTCCCCCCTGCAGATCCTGCTGCCCAAGGTGATCGCCATGGGGGGCGTCATCTTGCTGGCGGTGGTCTTGTCGCTCAACGCGGTGTTGTGGCCCATCTTTGATGTGCCCTGCCGCGGCAGCCTGCCCCTTTTCTTCGCGATGTGCGCGCTCTACATCTTCTCGACCGCAGGGCTGGGGCTGTTCATCGCCACCATCGCGCGCAACCTCGCTCAGGTCGGCATGCTGACCATTCTGGTGCTGGCGCCCATGCTGTTTCTTTCAGGAGCATGGACACCACCAGAAGCCATGCCATTTTGGTTGGCTAAAGCCATGGTCATCTCCCCGTTACATCACTTCATGGATATTGCGTTCGGGATCCTGCTGAAAAATCAGGATGCCCGGTCGCTCGCCGAACCCATCACCATTCTGGCCGGGATCGGTGCGCTGCTGTTTGGACAAGGTCTGTACCGTTTCCGTCGCCAGTTTGGCTGATGCCCAAGGAGTGAGCACATGGTTCCTATCCCCAACCCCCGCCTGCCGCTGCAAGGCAAGAAGGCCCTGATCGTCGGCGTGGCCAACGAGCACTCGATTGCCTATGGTTGCGCCAAGGCTTTTCGCGAGCTGGGGGCGGATCTGGCCATCACCTACCTGAACGACAAAGCCCTGCCCTACGTGCAGCCCCTGGCCGAAGAGCTGGGTGCCGAGATCTTTGCCCCGCTGGACGTCTCTGTGCCTGGCGAATTGGAAACGGTGTTCCAGCAGATCGAACAGGCATGGGGTCAGCTCGACATCATGCTGCACTCGATCGCCTGGGCGCCCAAGGATGACCTGCAGGGCGGGCTGCTGGACTGCTCGGCAGACGGCTTCGCCAAGGCCATGGACATCTCGTGCCACTCGTTCGTCCGCATGGCCCATCTCGGCGCCCCGCTGATGAAGGAAGGTGGCAGCATGTTCGCCATGAGCTACTACGGCGCGCAAAAGGTGGTGCCTAATTACAACGTCATGGGCCCGGTCAAGGCGGCACTGGAAGCCTCATGCCGCTATCTGGCCTATGAATTGGGGCACCGCAACATCCGCGTTCACGCCATTTCACCGGGCCCCATGAAGACACGGGCAGCCTCAGGCCTGAAGAACTTCGAGATCCTGCTGCACGAAGCCGCGCAAAAAGCCCCCCTGGGCGAGCTGGTCGACATCATGGATGTGGGCTACGCCACAGCCAACCTGGCTGCGCCCTACTCCCGCCGCATGAGTGGCAACACGCTGTACGTGGACGGCGGCACCCACATCATTGCCTGACCTGGCCTCACGGCCTTCAGTGCTGGTCTGCGCTCAAGCTGCCATCCGGCAGCTCCTGAAGCAATACGTCACCACAGATCACGGCCGGCGTCTGGAAGCAGTCATGGCGCCGTATGAAGCGTGACGACACCGTGAAGCACAACTGCCGCCCTTGCAGGGTTCTGTAGGGGCGGGTTACCTGCACTTTGCCCGGCGCATCGAGCGCACGGCGGAAATAGGGGCGACTCGCCCACGTGGCCCCTTGCGTCTCTTTCATGGGCAGATAGGCTGCATGCGGCCCCAACTGACCATCGGGCCGCCACACGCTGTCGCCAATCTGGCGACCTTCGGCATCCAGCAGGTAGCACAGCTGGCCGCCAGGCAGATCCAGTCGCGTTGACGTAGGGGGCAATCAATTCCTTGTGCGCGCGTTGATGCGCACGACGGCGCAAGTCCATGCCCTTGTAGAGGTCGGTCAACTGGTCAGGGGTGCTGAGCCCGGTCTGCACCATGGGCTGAGGCCGGCAGAAGTAATACCCCTGCATCAGATCGACATCGCAGTCCATGGCCAGCAGGGCTTCGTCATAGGTCTCCACCCCTTCCATCAACACCAGCGCGCCACACTCATGCAGCAGCGAGGTCAGCTGTCCCAGCATGCGAGCGGTTCCTGCATCTTTGGCGGCGCGAACCACCATGCTGCGGTCCAGCTTGACGATATCGGGCTTGAGGCGCCAGACGCGATCAAAATTGGAGTGCCCTGCCCCGAAATCGTCCAGCGCGATCAGGAAGCCATGAGACTTGAACTGCTGGACGGCCTGTTCCAGCGGCGCCAGGCGATCGATGGAATCTTCCAGCAGTTCGATGACGATCTGTTCAGGGCGCACCTGCAAACCCTGCAACCAGCCGACCTTGCTGGAGGCCATGTCCCCCTCCATGCCATGCAGAAAAGCATCAACATGGACATTGAGGAAGAGCCACTGATCTTGCGCACGCGCCTTCACAAAGTTGAGCAGGTGCGCACGGCGACTGAGCGTGTCGCACCGCCCGATGTCCTGCAAGCCTGAGCAGGCAGCGAACACCTCCACAGGGGACACCCGATGCCCGTCAGCATCCAGCCCTCTCAACAGTGCCTCATGGCCTACGACACGACCATGGACCACGCTGTAGATGGGCTGAAAATGCGAGCCCAACCACAACGGCCCGAAGCGGGCATGCACCACGCCATCCATCTCACGAAAGTCATCCGACATGAGTGTGGCGTCGTGCATTTGCCCCATGCTCAACTCCCGTGAAGATCAAGCCAGTCTGAACACACCGACCACATCCGTGAGCTTGCGCGCCTGCTCCTTCAGACTTTCAGCTGCGGCAGCACTCTGCTCAACCAGGGCGGCATTCTGCTGGGTCATCTGATCAAGCTGGTTGACAGCGACATTGACCTGGCGAATGCCATCCGATTGCTCGGTCGCAGCACACGAGATTTCGCCAATGATGTCAGCCACCCGCTGCACCGATGCCATGATTTCCTGCATGGTTTCACCGGCATCGGACACGAGGCGTGAACCCGACTCGACCCGCTCGGTAGACGCCACGATGAGCGTCTTGATTTCCTTGGCAGCATTGGCCGAGCGCTGCGCCAGATTGCGTACTTCAGAAGCCACCACAGCAAATCCACGGCCTTGCTCGCCGGCACGGGCGGCTTCAACAGCGGCATTCAAAGCCAGGATATTCGTCTGGAAGGCAATGCCGTCGATCACACCGATGATGTCGGAGATCTTGCGGGAGCTGGTGTTGATCTCTTCCATCGTGCGCACCACCTGCGACACCACTTCACCGCCCTTGGCGGCAGAGGTGCTGGCAGACGACGCCAACTGGTTGGCCGTACGGGCTGAGTCTGCCGTCTGGTTGACCGTGCCGGTCAATTGCTCCATGGAGCTGGCCGTTTCTTCAAGGCTGGACGCCGTGTGTTCGGTGCGGCTGGAGAGGTCCTGGTTACCGACCGCAATTTCGGTACTGGCCGTGGTGATGGACTCGGTGGCGTCACGGATGCCGCCAATCACGCGAGAGAGGGCGTCCTGCATCTCAGCCAGTGCATTGATCAACTGCCCCATCTCGTCTTTGGCGCCATCATGCTCCAGTCGCTTCAGATTGCCTTGTGCCACCTGACGGGCGGCTTCCAGCGCATGCGCCAGGGGCTGCGTGATCGACCGGGTGATGAACCAGGCTGCGCCCGCACCGAGGGCAATGGCCAGCACACCCAGCAGGATCAGCATCAAGCGCCCTGCATCATTGGATGCACTCAACTCTTTGGCCATCACATCGATCTGCTGACGCTCCAGCGTCTGAAACGCCAGCACGACATCGAGGTACTCACGAGCGGTCGGCTGATAGGCCGACTCGAAGATCCGTGTTGCTTCCAGGGTATCGCCACTGGCTTTGGCCTTGACCGCACTGTCACGAGCCTGGATGTAGCGTGCGCGAACCTCACCCATCTTGGCAAAGGCGGCCCGTTCTTCGTCGGTGCGCAGCAGCTTCTCGAGCGCAGCCTGCGCTTCAGTCGATGCCTTGGTCGTCATCTTGGTGTCGTCGGCAAAGAAGTCCGTCAAGGACGCATCCGTACTCTTGACAATAGCCGAAGTGCGGCGAACTGCCGCAAACACATTCCGATAAACATCGCCAGCCAAACGCTCTTTGGCAAGCGGCTCGTTCATCATGGCGTGGGTGGCGTTATCCACGTGTTGAAGACGCCAGACGGCGGTGCCCAACATCAAGGCTGCAAGCAACAGCAGCAGCCCGAAGCCCAGTGCCAGGCGTTTTCCAATACTCAGGTTTCCCATGTCGATACTCCGTTAAGACCCCTGTCTGCACTGGACTCTGATGCAGAGGAACGGGGTCACACGGTTTATCGACCGTACCTTGTACAACTTGAACAGATGTTCAGCCCCCTACCGGGGCTCGCACCGCTTCACGCATGCGAAGTGAAACGGCGATCGGTGCCGGAGCTCAGCAATGACTCGCCGGGCAAGCCATGCCCCTCCCCGTCGACCACCTGTTTGATCAACCCGAGTTCGAGCAAGCTGGCCACCACCGAATGAGGAACTTCCGGTTCGCCCAACAACCCGGCAAGGTCAGCAAGCCTGGTGAAACCCGTCATCACCGACAGCAGGCGCCGGTCGGCTTCCGACAATTGGATACGACGAGCAATGAGCTCGCATTGACCGGCACGTGTGCGTTTGAACACGGCATCCGGGGCTAGCTTGGCGTCTAGATACGGCATGACACTTCCCTTTCATGCACCCCACCACGACAGAGGGGCCACTGCATCGTCTTACCGTAACACGCATGAAAAAACAGCGTATTGCACTCGCTCAATGAGCTTGTCATTCGGACGCACAGGAAAGACGACATGGCCCGTCCGGAGGGACTCGAACCCCCGACCTATTGCTTAGAAGGCAATTGCTCTATCCAGTTGAGCTACGGACGGCCAAGTGCAAGTTTAAAGGCATTACCCCTTGCCAGGCCGCCAGCGCGACAAGAGCAGTGCATTCGTGACCACACTCACCGAGCTGAAAGCCATGGCCGCCCCCGCCACCATCGGGTTGAGCCCGCCCATGGCTGCCAGGGGAATGCCGATCACGTTGTAGCCAAAGGCCCAGAACAGGTTCTGGTGAATCTTGCGTGTTGTCCGCCGGGAAATGTCGATGGCAGCCGGCACCAGCAACGGATCGCCTCGCATCAGCGTGATGCCGGCGGCATGCAAGGCCACATCGGTGCTGCCGTGCGGGTTGGCCATGGCCATGCCCACATCGGCAGCAGCCAGGGCCGGTGCATCGTTGAGACCATCGCCCACCATCGCCACCACGCGCCGCCCCTGCCCTTGCGGCGATTGCAAGGCCCGCACATGGTCGGCCTTGTCATTGGGCAAGACCTCGGCCACCACTTGCCGAATGCCGAGCGCCATCCCGACGGCTTCCGCCGCACCCCGGTTGTCACCCGATATCAGCACGGTTTCCAGGCCCATTTGCTGCAAGCGCGCCACCGCCTGCGCCGCATCTGGCTTGAGCTCATCGCCAAAGGCCAGCATGCCGATCACCGCAGGCGCTGCGCGCCCCTCGTCATGCCGCAACAGCCATGACACGGTAGCCCCCTGCCCTTGCAAGCGCTCTGCCAAAGAAAAGATCTCTTCGTGCACCGATGACTCGGGGTCTGGCCAGTCTGGACAGTTCTTCTGCAACCAGTGCCCGCTGCCCAGGCTCCAGACATTGGTGAACTGGCCCGGCAGTGCCACGCGCGCCTGCACCGCCTGCCCCGGCACAGCCTGCACCTCGCTGGCAACCCAGGCACCACGCTGCGACACTGGCACGTCAGCCAGCACGGCCTTGGCCAAGGGGTGCTCACTGCCGGACTGAATGGCCGCGGTGATCGCGCGGACCACATCCAGGCTCAAACCGGCATCTCCGGCCACGGCCCATTCGATCACCTTGGGTTGCCCGATCGTGAGGGTGCCGGTCTTGTCAAAGGCCACCACCTGGATACGGCATGCGGTCTCCAGCGCCTCAGGGTCCTTGATGAGGATGCCCTGCCTGGCGGCCGCCCCCGTTCCGGCCATGATGGCAGCTGGCGTGGCCAGCCCCAACGCACAGGGGCATGCGATCACCAGCACGGCCACGGCACGAATGAGTGCCACTTCGGCGGCCGAGCCAGCCAGCCACCAGCCCAGCCCTGTCAGCAAAGCCACCAGCAAGACCGTAGGGACGAAGATGGCCGACACCTTGTCGACCACGCGCTGAATGGGTGCCTTGACGGCCTGCGCGTCTGCCACGCGCCGGATGATCTGCGACAGCATCGTGTCGCCGCCAATGGCCTGTGCCACCATCACCAGACGACCTTCGCCATTGATGGCCCCACCGGTCAGTCGATCACCCGACTGCTTCGCTACGGGCAAGGGCTCGCCCGTGAGCATGGCTTCATCGACGTGGCTGCTGCCTTCCTGCACCACGCCATCGACGGCAATGCGCTCGCCTGGCCGCACCACCACGACATCGCCCACAAGCACCTGGGACAAAGGCACCTCCACCTCGCCTTGGGGACCCAGTCTGCAGACGGTATCGGGGCGCAGTGACTGCAAGGCACGGATGGCATCTGTGGTCTGCCGCTTGGCACGGGCTTCGAGCGCCTTGCCCAACAAGACCAGGGTGATCACCACGGCTGCGGACTCGAAATACAGCGGCACGCCACCATGCATGCCGGCCATGCCGTCGTCATGGGTCAGCCACAACCAGCATGACAGCCCATAGGCAGCCGATGTGCCCAGGGCCACCAATTGATCCATGTTGCCGCTACCGGCTCTCAGCGCTGCCCAACCGGCCTTGTAAAAACGCCAGCCCAACCCGAACTGCACGGGCGTGGCCAGGGCGAACTGTACCCAGGCCGGCCAGAAGTCATGTTGTCCCCACAGCATGGGCAGCACCAGCGGCACGCTGGCCACCAGCCCCAGGGTAACCGGCCCCCAGATCTGCCACCAGGACTGCTGCGCATCATCGAGCACCTTGTCGGGCGCCTGCACATGGGCCTCGTAGCCAGCTTTCTCGACTGCCGAGCACAGTGCATCGGCCATGTCGGCTTCACTTTCAGCGTCGCCCAGCGTGACCGCAGCGGTTTCGGTCGCATAGTTGACCTGAGCCTGGGCGACCCCGGGCACCTTGGACAAGGCTCGCTCCACACGGGCCACACACGCAGCGCAGGTCATGCCACGGATGGCGAGGGTGACATGAGCCCCCTCTTCTGTTGTGTCGGGAAAACGGTCCGCTGTCTGCGTGCTCATCATCAAAGCGCTATCGTGTCAGAGTTGACAGTATCCCTGACATCCCGAATCAGCCGACAAGCGCAAAGGAACAACCATGAGCAGCACTCAGCACCATCAACTGACCGTCAAAGGCATGTCCTGCCAGCACTGCGTGAAAGCTGTGACCCGGGCCATTCAGGACAAAGACCCCCAGGCTGGTGTCGAGGTCACCCTGCCGGAGGGCAAGGTATCGGTAGCCACCTCACTGGACCGCAACACGGTGGCGGCCTTGATCACCGAAGAGGGCTACGAAGTGCTGTCGTGATGGCAGGGGCCTGGCAGCCAAGCGTGAGACATCTCACAGATAACTGATAGTGCCCAGACATGGCTGTGTTACATGCGTTCACAGCCCGCCAACATGCCGTCACACCACGCCATGAAAGGGGTGTGACGCCTTTCACGACTCCATTCAGACAACAAAAAGCCCGCATGCTTTCACATGCGGGCTTTTGCTGGATATGGTCGGGGCGGTGGGATTCGAACTCACGACCCTCTGCTCCCAAAGCAGATGCGCTACCAGGCTGCGCTACGCCCCGAAGAAGCAAGAGTATAGCGCGACTTTGGACTTAATTTGCAGACGCTACGGTTGTGGTCGGGCACGTCGCAGAAACCCAACTGCTGGTCGAGCTCGAAGACATGTACACCTTGGAGCCGGCCGTCAGGCCCATGGCGGTCAGCACTGCTGTGGGCACGGTGCCGATACCGGAGAAGCTGGCCGTCCATTTTTTGGCCGAGCCCACCTTCAGCGAGCCAGACAAAGGACCGGTGTAGCCCAGCGGGTCCGTGCAAGTGCCCGAGAAGTAGGCAGCCGACGAAGTGGTCTTGGTCACCTTGAACGAGCAGTACGGGTTCATGGTCGACAAGGTGTTGAAGATCTTGGCCGGCGAATTGATGCTGGCCACATCCGTCGAGCCCAGACACACGGTGGCAATGCCCTTGGTCTTGGCAGCATTCAACGTGGATGTAGCCTGGGCCTGCATCGAAGTCGGCAGCGAATTGACCAGATCGGTCTGGGCCAGGGACAGCAGCGTCTGGGAGTTCTTGCCATTGAGCAGCAAGGTGTACTGCGAAGACCAGTTGCCGGTTGCGAGGGTGACCTGAGCATGCGCGGAACCCAAAAACAACACGGGTGCGGCGACAACAGTCAGACCGATCAGACGAGAAAACTTACACTTGTTCACGAGACGCTCCACACGAGGAAATGGGTTCAACGACACCCGGTGAGTGCATTTTTGAGGAGCCCCCGAGGATGTGCACACGGCCTCGTGTCCACATGTAACGCCAACAGATACGGATCTGCCCGCGCTATAAAGCAGTCATGACAACACTCCTGGAGCGTCCGGTCACCCTGTTTGGTGACGTCCTGCTGGCCATGGTCAGAGGCCTGAAAGGCGGATGGCGGTTCCGCCGCCAGGACTTCCTGCGGGTGCTGGCCGATGCCAGTGCAAGGGCCACCCTCATCGTTCTGATCGTCAACATCCTGGTCGGCGCCATCATCGCTTTCGTCGGCGCGGTTCAATTGATGAAGTTCGGGGCGGGCGTCTATGTGGCTGACCTGGTGGCCATCGCCATATCCCGCGAAATGGCTGCGGTCATCACTGCGGTCGTGATGTCGGGCCGAACGGGCGCCGCCTTTGCGGCCGAACTGGCCACCATGCAGGCCAACGAGGAAATCGATGCGCTGAAAGTGCTGGGGCTGGATCCGGTCGACTTTCTGGTGATGCCCCGCGTGCTGGCCCTCGTGCTGATGCTGCCCCTGCTCTATCTGTTTGCCTGCGTAGGTGGCCTGCTGGGCGGCTTCGCGGTCAGTGCCAGCCTGCTGCACCTGCCTTCTGCCGTCTACTTTGACCGCAGCCTGATGGCGCTGACCTACACCCACCTGGGGCTGGGCTTCTCCAAGAGCATCATCTTTGGTCTGTTGATCGCGATGGCAGGCTGCTACTACGGGCTCTTTGCAAAGCGCAATGCGGAAGGGGTCGGGCAGGCCACCACGCAAGCGGTGGTCACGGGCATCGTGGGCATCATTGCGCTGGACGCCGTGTTTGCCGTGTGTGCCAACGCCCTGGGAATCTGAACATGGCGATACTCAGCGTCAAAGACCTGCGACTGCAATACGGCGACACGCTGATTCAGGACAACATCAGCTTCGATCTGGAGCCCGGCACCATCATGGCCGTGATGGGCGGCAGCGGTTGTGGCAAAAGCACATTGATGAAGTCGCTCATCGGGCTGCTGGAGCCATCTGCGGGTCAGGTGTTCTACGAGGGGCAGGACTACTGGCTGGCCAGCGAAGCGCAACGCAACCAGTTGCGCGCGCACATGGGCGTGCTGTTCCAGAGTGCCGCGCTGTGGTCGTCGATGACCGTGCTGGAAAACGTGCTGCTGCCACTTGATCTGCAAGGGGCCCTGTCACCGACCGATCGTCAGGCCCATGCGCTGGAGGTATTGGGTTGGGTCGGCATGGCCGAAGCGGCGAGCAAATACCCATCGGACCTCAGCGGCGGCATGAAGAAGCGTGTGGGGCTGGCCCGCGCCATCGCTACCGGGCCGCGCCTGCTGTTTCTGGACGAGCCCTCAGCTGGGCTGGACCCGATCAGCTCCAGACGGCTTGACAACCTGATTCTCGACATCCGCGCCCGAACAGGCGCAGCCATCATCATCGTGACGCACGAGCTGCCCAGCATCTATGCCATTGCCGATGACGGGCTGTTTCTCGATGCGGACACCAAGCAACCCATCGCCAAGGGCCCACCGGCCGAATTGCGAGACACATCCACTCACCCCACCGTGCGGGCCTTCATGCACCGCGAGGAGATCACCACGCCATGAAACGCCACGCTTTTCTCGTTGGCGCCTTCGTTCTGCTGGCCTTGGTGCTTGCCGTGGCAGGCGTCATCACCCTGGGCAAAAGCAGTCTGTTTGCGACCCGCTACCAGGCTGTCGTCTACTTTGGCGGCAGCGTCAAAGGCTTGTATGTGGGCGCCCCGGTCACCTTCCGTGGCGTCAAGATGGGCGAGGTGACCCGCATTGGCGTGCAGGTTGACCCCAAGACGCTTGAAACGCGCATTCCGGTGCGCATGGCATTGAGCACCGAAACCCTGCAAATTGGCGCGGGTACGGCTGTTGACCAACCTATTGACTTGAATGCCCTCGTGCAGCGCGGACTGCGTGCCAAGTTGACCCTGCAGAGCGTGGTCACCGGGCAGACAGCGATCGAACTGGACTTCAAGCCCAATACGCCGGCCAACCTCTACGCCAAAGGGCAAAGCTCGCTCCCCGAAATCCCGACCATGCAAGACAAGCTGGATGCCCTGATCACCCAGGTGCAGGAGTTGCCGCTGGGGGAAATGGTCTCGGAACTGCGCAAGACAGTGGCCACCCTGGACCAGACACTGAAAGTGACCCAACAGGCGTTGCAAAGCAGCAGCAAGCAGTTTGATGCGACGGCCGTAGAGGTGCGCAACACCCTGACGACTGCCACGACCTCCTTGCAGGCACTGCAAGGCCAAACCAACACCACTCTGGCATCCATCCAGCAGCTGTCGGACACCACCCGACAGACGGTGATCCAGGTCCAGCCTGAACTGGTCAAAACGCTGGAGAAGGCGAACCAGGCTGCCGCCTCGGCCGAGCGCGCGATGCAGTCGCTATCGGATCTGACGGGCTCCAGTTCGCCCCTGCGCGCCGACCTTGAAGGCGCCGCCTCCGACCTGGCCATTTCGGCCCGCAGCCTGCGCTCGTTTGCCGATCAGGTCGAGCAACAACCCAATGCCGTGATCTTCGGAAGGAAGAACTGATGATGCGCCGCCCTCTGCTCTGCCTGCTTCTGCCCCTGGCGCTGGCTGGCTGTGCCAGCGCACCGCCTGCCACCACCCTCCTGGCGCTACCCAGCCTGTCTGCACCCACGACCTCCACCACTGCGCCCGCCACACCGCTGTGGGCCGTACGCCGGGTGAAGATTCCGGAATACCTGCAAGCCACACAGGTGCGTTACCGCGATACCGACAGCACCCTGGCCGAATGGCCACAGGCCCGCTGGGCAGAGCGGCTGGAGATCGGCCTGAGCCGCCACCTGCTGCAAAGCCTGCAAGCTCAACTGGGCACCGGTGCGGTGTGCGAGTCCGTATGCAGCACGTCTGCGGATGGGGGCGAGCTGGTGGTCGATTACCTCAGTCTGGATTACCGGCCTGCCACCGGCATGCTGCAAGCCCAGGTCAGCTGGCGGCTGATCCCTGCCGCGGCGGGCAAGGCACCACGGTCCGGTCAGCTGCAGCTGAGCGAGGCCGTGAACCCCGCATCAGCCGCAGGGCAAGCAGCCGCCATGGGCCGGCTGAACGCAGCCCTGGCCCAACAGCTGGCGGCACTGATGCGATTTTGATCGCAGCGCCGAAGCGGGTCAGCCCACCCGCCTCAGTGGCTGAGCTGGGTCCACACCTTTTCCAGCCGCTTGACACTGACCGGCTGAGGCGTGCGCAACTCCTGCGCGAACAGGCTGACGCGCAACTCCTCCAGCATCCAGCGGAACTCGTCCAGTCGCGCGTCATGCGTGCCTTTCAACTCGGCCAAGCGGCGTGTGTAGCGCTGGTCCAGCGGTTTCAGCTCGGCCAGACGCTGCGCATCACGCGCCGGGTCGCCCTTGAGCTTGTCAAGCCGCAGGGTGATGGCCTTCAGGTACCGCGGAAAGTGCTGCAACTGCGTGTAGCTGGTCTGCACCACAAAACGCTTGGGCACGAGACGCTGCAACTGCGCCGCAATGTCGTCGGCCACATCTTTGGGTGGGCGGGCATCCTTGAGCTTGCGCGCCGCCGCAGCGTATTCAACCAGCACGGTGCCAGCCAGACGGGCCACTTCCTGGGCAATGAGGTTCAGGCGTGTGCGCCCCTCTTCCAGCCGGGCCTTGAAGTGGGCAGCATCGGTCGGCAAGGGCTCGCTAAGGTAGGCTCTGTCCAGCGCCACCTCGATGATCTGCTCGCGTAACTCTTCTGCTGTGCCAAGGGCCATGTAGGCCATCGCCATCTTCTGCAGATCAGGGATGTTCTTTTCCAGGTACTTGAGCGGCTCGCGGATCTGCAAGGCCACCAGGCGACGCAAACCGGCACGGTGCTTGGCTGCAGCCACATCAGGCTCGTCGAACACCTCGATCTCGACGTGTTGCCCCTTGTCGATCAGGGCCGGAAAACCGATCAGGGTGTGTCCGCCACGCTGGATTTCCATCAGCTCCGGTAGCTCGCCAAAGGTCCAGTCTGTCAGCGGCTGGGCGGCAGCGGCCTTGCGCTCTGACCCTTGGTGTACCCCACCGGCATCACCTTTGGGCGAGGCCTTGCGAACCTGCACCGCAGACGATGGTGCGGTTGTGGTGGCCGCAGGCTCACCGCCCTGCACCACTTCCTTGGCCTTGAGTGCTGCCAGGGCCTGAAAAGCCCCGCGAGCCTGCGACCCCAGTTCGGCCTTCAATGCAGCCAGATTGCGCCCCATGCCCAACTGGCGCCCATGTTCGTCGACCACCCGGTAGTTCATGAACAGGTGCGGCGACAGCATGTCGAGCTTGAAGTCGTTGCGCTTGACATCCAGCTGGGTCTTGTCGCGCACGGCCTTGAGCAAGGCGTCCATGAGGCTGCCCTGGCCAAATTCGGCCAACTCGACAAAGGACTCGGCATAGTCCGGCAAGGGCACCAGGCGCGCCCGTGGCTTCTGGTGCAGGCTCTTGACCAGCGCCAGCACCTTGTCCTTGAGCATGCCAGGCACCAGCCACTCGCCACGCTCTTCGCTGACCTGATTGAGGGCGTAGATGGGCACGGTCACCGTCACCCCGTCTCGCGCATCGCCGGGCTCATGCAGGTAGGTGGCGCCGCAGTCGACGCCACCGAGGCGTATCACCTTCGGGAAGGCGCTGCTGGTGATGCCAGCCGCTTCATGGCGCATCAGCTCGTCGCGGCTCAGGTAGAGCAGCTTCGGGTTCTCTCTGCCAGCGTGGCGATACCACTTCTCGAAGCTGTGACCGCTCATCACCTCCGGCGGAATCTGGGCGTCGTAGAAGGCGTAGATCAGCTCGTCGTCTACCAGCACGTCCTGGCGGCGCGACTTGTGTTCCAACTGCTCGACCTGGCCAATCAGCTTGCGGTTGTGGGCCAGGAAAGGCAGACGGGTTTCCCACTCCTGCCCGACAAGCGCCTCACGGATGAAGATCTCGCGGGCCTCTCGGGCATTGACCAGCCCGTAGTTGACGCGCTTGTTGTTGTAGATGACCAGCCCATAGAGCGTGGCCCGCTCCAGCGCCACCACCTCGGCTGCTTTCTTTTCCCAGTGCGGCTCAAGCAACTGCTTCTTGAGCAAATGCCCACCCATCAGCACCAGCCAGGGCTGCTCGATGGTGGCGATGCCGCGCCCATACAGGCGGGTGGTTTCGACCAGTTCAGCAGCCAGTATCCAGCGGCCTGGCCGCTTGCTCAGGTTGGCGCCGGGGTGCTTCCAGAACTTGATGCCGCGGGCGCCCAGGTACCAGTCTTCGTCGTCGCTCTTGCAGCCCACATTGCCCAACAGGCCCGACAGCAGCGACAGATGGATCTGCTCGTAGGTGGCTGGCGCGCCGTTGAGGCGCCAACTGTGCTCTGCCACGACGGTGTGCAGCTGGGAGTAGACATCGCGCCACTCGCGCACGCGTCGTGGGTTGATGAAGTTGTCTCGCAAGAGCTGCTCGTACTTGCGGTTGCTGAGCTTGTGCTTGTCGCCCTCACCAGCTGCGTGCTGCCCATGGCCGCCACGTGACTGGTCCAGCCATTGCCACAGCTTGATGGTG
Organism: Aquabacterium sp.; assembly: GCF_041909175.1. Classification (GTDB taxonomy): domain Bacteria; phylum Pseudomonadota; class Gammaproteobacteria; order Burkholderiales; family Burkholderiaceae_C; genus Aquabacterium. The sequence goes on from NZ_JAYRDZ010000010.1 coordinate 31,668, forward strand.
CCCATGAATTCCGACTTTTCATCGTCGAACTGCTTGTGCTTCTGATCCGCCTGCTGCTGTTGCTCGATGGGCCGGTCGCGCACATCCTGCACACTCAGGGACGCTGCAATCACCAGCACCTCGGCCAGGGCCTGACGGTCCTTGGCTTCCAGGATCATGCGGCCGACACGGGGGTCCAGCGGCAACCGCGCCAGCGATTGGCCCAATTCGGTGATCTCGTTGTTGTCGTCAACCGCACCGAGCTCGTTGAGCAACTGATAGCCGTCCGCAATGGCCTTGCGCAGGGGCGGCTCGATGAAGGGGAAGTCCTCGACCGAGCCCAGATGCAGCGACTTCATCCGCAAAATGACGCCTGCCAGCGAAGAACGCAGGATTTCCGGGTCCGTGAAACGGGGGCGGCCGTTGAAGTCTTTCTCGTCGTACAAACGGATGCAGATGCCGTTGGCCACCCGCCCGCAACGCCCCGCGCGCTGGTTGGCAGCCGCCTGGCTGATGGGCTCCACCTGCAACTGCTCGACCTTGTTGCGGAAGCTGTAGCGCTTGACACGGGCCAGACCCGCATCGATCACATAGCGGATGCCGGGCACCGTCAGCGAGGTCTCTGCCACATTGGTGGCCAGCACGATGCGCTTGGGGCCACCGGTCTGGAACACACGGTCTTGCTCCTGCTGGCTCAGTCGGGCAAACAAGGGCAGCACCTCCGCCACCGTGCGGTGCTCCGCCAGGTGCTTGCGCAGGTGGTCTGCCGCTTCGCGGATTTCGCGTTCACCCGGCAAGAACACCAGGATGTCGCCTGAGCCCTCGCGCCAGAGTTCGTCCACTCCGTCGGTGATGGCCTCGTTCAAACCATATTCGCGGCTGTCCTCGAAGGGACGATAGCGCTGCTCGACCGGGTACAGCCGGCCCGACACCATGATGACGGGCGCCGGCCCCTTGGCCGAGGCAAAGTGCTGCGCAAAGCGGTCGGCATCGATCGTGGCCGACGTGACAATGATCTTCAGGTCTGGCCGACGCGGCAGCAACTGGCGCAGATAGCCCAGCAGGAAGTCGATGTTGAGGCTGCGCTCGTGTGCCTCATCGATGATCAGGGTGTCATAGGCCCGCAGATCGGGGTCGCCCTGGGTTTCGGCCAGCAAGATGCCATCGGTCATCAGCTTGACGCTGGCGCCCGGCTGCAGGCGGTCCTGGAAGCGCACCTTGTAGCCCACCACATCACCCAGCGGGCTGTTGAGCTCTTCGGCAATGCGCTTGGCCACGCTGGACGCCGCGATCCGGCGTGGCTGGGTGTGACCGATCAGCTTGGGTCGCAGGTGCCGGGGCGCCTTCGGGTCGCGTGGTTGGCCCCAGCCGCCTCGGCCCATGGCCAGGGCAATCTTGGGCAATTGCGTGGTCTTGCCCGAGCCGGTTTCCCCGCAGACGATGATGACCTGATGCTCGCGCAAGGCGGCTTCGATCTCTTGGCGCTTGCCGCTGACGGGCAAGGATTCCGGAAAGGTGATGGCTGGCACAGACACGGGGAAAGACACGAGGGGAAACGAAACCCAAAGGTGCCACATTATCCAGGGCCGCACGCCACCTTGCTGCCTACCCCGTCATCTGACCGAGCACCACCGCCATGCATTTTCAAGAATACGTTCAATTCGACGCCCTGGGCCTGGCCGATCTGGTCCGCCGGGGTGAGGTGCACCCATCCGAATTGCTGGCCCTGGCGATGCAGCGCGCCGACGCCGTCCAGCCGGTACTCAACCCCATCGTCATGCGGATGGACGAGATCGCCCGCCAACGCTGCACCGAAGGGTTTGAGACTCACCAGCCTTTTGCGGGCGTGCCCTTTCTGGTGAAGGATCTGTTCCAGGACTACGCCGGCCTGCCGTCTTCGTTTGGCAGCCAGGCCATGCGGCAGATTCCCGCCCCTCAACACGCCGACGTGGTTCGCCGCTGGCTGGACGCGGGCGTGGTGATCTTCGGCAAGACCAATACCCCCGAGTTCGGGGCGCGCAACGTCACCGAGCCCAAGGCCTTCGGGCCAACCCGCAACCCATGGGACCCGCTCCGCACGCCAGGCGGGTCTTCCGGTGGCTCGGCATCGGCGGTGGCGGCTGGTGTGGTCCCCATGGCGGGGGCCAACGACGGCGGCGGCTCCATCCGCATTCCCGCAGCAGCCTGTGGGCTGTTCGGATTCAAGGCCGGCCGCGGCCGCATTCCCTCCGGCCCCCTGATGGCCGAAGGCATGAATGGGGCCGTGGTGCAGGGCGTGGTGTCGCGCAGCGTGCAAGACACTGCCGCGATGCTGGACGTGCTGCAGGGGCCTGAAGCCCATGCCCCTTACTACATGGCACCGCCCGAACAGCCCTACCTGAGCACCATGCGGACCGCGCCCGGACGTCTGCGCATCGGCTTCAGCACGGCTTCGCCCACCGGCACCCCGGTTGACCCACAGGCCATCGCGGCAGTGCAAGACGCTGCACGGCTCCTCGAATCCCTGGGGCATCACGTCGAAGAAGTCGACACTCCCTTCGACGGCGTGGCGCTGGCCGAAGACTTCCTCACCGCCTGGTTTTGCGTGCAGGCCATGATGGTCGACTCGATCTGCGAGCTCACCGGGGTAAGGGTATCGGACTTTGAACCCGACACCCGCCTGATGGCCGCGCTGGGCCGCAGCATGTCCGCACTGAAACTGCTGCGCTGCGAGGGCCGCTGGAATGACCACAACATCCGCCTGGCCCAGTTCCACAGCCAGTTCGACATGTGGCTGTCGCCCACCCTGAGCGCCCCGCCCCTGAAGGTGGGCGAACTCGACACCCCCTGGGTGCTCAACGCTGTCAGTGACCTCGTGACGCGCCTGGGGCTGGCGGGCATGCTGCGCGAAGCACCGGCATTCAAGCGGACCATCCTGCAAAACCTGGGGTGGACGCCCTACACCCAGTTGGCCAACCTCACCGGCCGCCCGGCCATGTCCGTCCCCCTGTACTGGACCCCAGATGGCCTGCCACTGGGCGTGCAATTCGTTGCTGGCCTCAACGGCGAAGCCCGCCTGTTGCAGTTGGCCCATCAGCTTGAAACGGCCCGCCCCTGGTTCGACAAACGCCCCGCGGTCAACACATAGTCAATTCTTGGGCAATCTCGCATCAAGTCTGCCCCGGTGGGGCCGACAACCCGGAAGGCCCCCAGCCGTAAGGTCTGACGCGCGTGAACGATTTCCCCACTCCCACCCCGTCCAAGCTAGCCCAACGGCTGCTGACGACCGACGCACACACCCAATGGATGCTCAAGCTCATCCTGCTCGGTGGCGCACTGTATGGATTCAACACGGTGCTGTGCTGGTTTGCCATGGAGCATGGCCTGATTGACCGCCACGTAGGCAGACTGCTGCTGGGCGTGCTGCCAGCCGGCCCCTTGTGTTTCTTCGTGCTGGTGCGCAGGGGCCTGTCCCGAGCCTTCCGCGACCCATCCCTGGTGATGGTGCAAGCGCTTTTCTGCCTGCTGACCATCGCGATCGGCTATGTGGGTGTGATCCGCGAGTTGCGCGGCGGTGTGCTCATCATCGTGCCGCTGGTGCTGATGTTTGGGCAGTTCACGCTGCAGCCGGCCCAACTGAGCCGACTGGGCCTGTCCGCCATCGCCCTGTTGACAGCCGCATTGCTGGTCTGGTGGACATGGCACCCCGAAGACGTCAACCTGAGCATGGATGTGACGCAACTGCTCTACATCAGCGGTGTCACCCTGCTCACATCACGCATCGCGCAGATCGTCAGCCGCTGGCGCATCACGCTGGAACACAACCGCAGCGAACTGGCGTCCGCACTGGTGCGCGTCAATGACCTGGCCACCCGCGACGATCTAACCGGGCTGCCCAACCGACGCCACATGCTGACCCTCATTGAGGATGCCCTGGCAAAGGAACGCGCTGCCAGCACGCCTTTCAGCCTGGCCTTGCTGGATCTGGACCATTTCAAGCTGTTCAACGACCGCCATGGCCACCAGGTGGGCGACGAGGCACTGCGCCACTTTGCACAGGTGGCCCAAGACAATCTGCGCGATTCGGACACCCTGGCCCGCTGGGGCGGCGAGGAATTCCTGCTGCTTTGCAACGGCAGCGGCATCGAGCAGGCCTCAATCGGGCTGGAACGCTTCAGACACCAGCTTTGCCATAACCCCATTCATACGGAAGACCAAAAACTGGTGGTGACCTATTCTGCAGGTATCGCTGAGCACAAGCCTGATGAGCCCATCAACGATCTATTGACCCGTGTGGACCAGGCGCTATATGACGCCAAAGCGCAGGGGCGCAATAGAACAGTACGCAGCACCTGATTCCAGAGCGGGGTGACAGCCCTCGGCAAATATTGATATACACTTGACCACAATACAAACAAAGGACTCACGCGGCACACAAAGAGTCCTGGCATGCAGGGAGTTTTCATTGATATCGCCAGCCTCATACCGCCCAGACATTGACGGGCTCCGCGCCTTGGCGGTTATATCTGTGGTCTTGTTTCATGCATTCCCCAACGCCATACCAGGCGGATTCATTGGCGTTGACATTTTCTTTGTGATATCTGGATTCCTGATTACCAGCATCATATTGAAGGGGTTGACCAACAAGAACTTCTCCTTCCTTGATTTCTACACACACCGAACCCGCAGAATATTCCCGGCACTCATTGCCGTGCTGAGCTGCACTTATGTATTCGGTTATGCCACTCTACTACCTGATGAACTGAAATCCCTCGGGGAGCATTTGGCAAGTGGCGCCATTTTCATCGAAAATTTTCAGCTTCAGAATGAGATCGGCTACTTCGACCAAGCCATTGAAGTAAAGCCTCTGATGCACCTTTGGTCTCTGGCCATAGAGGAGCAATTTTATATAATATACCCGCTCTTTCTATGGGCGATGTCAGCCCTGCGCATTTCACCCATCATCAGCATCGGCTCCGTGGGCATTGCATCGTTTACCTACAATATATTAGCAACCAGCCAACCCGATGCGCAGGCATATTACCTGCCACAAACACGTTTCTGGGAATTGCTTGCTGGCGGCATTCTGGCATCAGTTCAACACACCAATAAAGCCATCAACCCAAATAGTACACACCCCATCAAGCTCTCACCGCACAGAGTGTTTACTCAATTTTTCAGCAACATCGCCGGCAGTGCAGGACTGGCTCTGCTACTGGCATCCTTGTGGATAGTAGACAGTCAAAAACCTTTCCCTGGCTGGTGGGCACTGCCACCGGTCTTGGGAACAATACTGATTATTCTTTCCGGCCCTCAAACCTTCGGAAACCGGTGGCTGCTTGGCAACAGATGGATGGTATGGGTCGGATTGATCAGCTACCCGATCTATTTGTGGCACTGGCCAATTCTGGCATTTTCCAGGATCATTCAATCGACCCCACCATCCACATCACAAAAATGGGTATTTTTGGCACTGACCGTAGCGCTAGCGTGGTTAACATATAAATTCATTGAATCACCTATGCGATTCAAGCACAAAGGTTGGAAAATCACAGCCAGCTTGTGCCTTGGCCTCGTAGCGTGCGCTGCCATCGGCTCATACTCTGACAAACGCAACGGCCTCCCATATCGAATCCTGCATGGCTCAGCAAGCACCAACGCATTCATATGGCCCCAATCGGCCAAATATGACCCCCAATGCGATGCACTGAATCTGCCTTTTCATGCCAAGTTTTGCCAGACTACCGGAAAACCCGATCCGGAAACCATGCTGATTGGAGACTCCCACGCCAACCGTCTTGGCTTAGGCTTGAAAGAATATTTCAACCAGATCAATGGCCATTTCCTGCAGCTAGGCGAGCCTGGGTGCCTGCCATTCTTTGATGTCAAACGAACAGGCAATCGAATGACATACAAATGCACAGAGATCATGAACCAGGCGCTCCAACTTGCCATATCTTCGGCTGAAGTCAAGACTGTCATTCTGTCGAGCCGCGGCGCACTGCATGTAGAAGGCCATGGATTCGGCCCACAGGAAGAGCGTTTTGACTCCAGAATTACCCGCCCAGACTTGGCAGATGACACCCCGAACCCCGCGGTATTCGAACAAGCCATGCGCGACACACTGCAAAAACTGACTGCAGCCCATAAAGCCGTGGTCTTTGTCATCGATGTCCCAGAGTTGGACTTCGACCCGCTGAGTTGCGTCGATATCCCTACTCCGTCCATGACCCGCCGTGCACAACACCCCTCCTGTGACATACCCAGGCCTGCCGTAGATCAACGCAACAAACCCTATTGGGACCTCGTTCGTAAGGTAACGAACGACTTTCCGTCGGTTCGGGTGTTCTCGCCCATACCCTACCTCTGCGACGCAAGCACCTGCCGTGCAAGAGCAGTCGAGGGGTTGCTCTACACCGACAACCACCACCTGTCGACTATCGGCTCGAAGCTCATAGCTGACGCCCTGGTTCGAGAGATGAAATTACACTGATGCGGCGAGGATCAGGCTCGCCTGCACCAAGCGCTCGTCGTAACATTCACGACTGACACATCTGGCTTCTGTTTCATGGATCTGGTCTTCCCCCACACCTTCGTGCCGTGGTTCCGCTCGGTGGCCCCGCACATCCACGCCCACCGCGGCAAGACCTTCGTGGTCGGGCTGTCTGGCGAACTGGTTGCTGCAGGCAAGCTCGGCAACTTCGTGCAGGACCTCGCGCTCATGCATGCCATGGGCATCAAGATCGTGCTGGCGCACGGCTTCCGCCCTCAACTCGAAGAGCAACTTCGTGCCAAGGGGCAGACATCCCGCTTCAGCCACGGCATGCGCATCACCGACTCCGTGGCGCTGGACTGCGCGCAAGAGGCCGCCGGCCAGTTGCGCTACGAAATCGAAGCCGCGTTCTCACAAGGGCTGCCCAATACGCCAATGGCAGGCGCCTCGGTGAGTGTCATCTCCGGCAATTTCGTCACCGCACGCCCGGTCGGCATCGTCGATGGGGTCGACTTCATGCATACCGGCCTGGTGCGCAAGATCGACGCCATGGCCATTCGCCGCTCCATCGACACCGGGGCGCTCGTGATGCTGTCGCCCTTCGGTTTCTCTCACACCGGCGAGGCTTTCAACCTCAGCATGGAAGACGTGGCCACCAGTGCCGCCATCGCCTTGCAGGCCGACAAGCTGGTCTTCGTGACCGAGGTGCGCGGCATCCTGCAAAGCATCGTGCAGTACCCGGACAAGGCCGTCGAACTGGAAGCCAACCAGAACGACCCGGACGAAGAGGTAGACCAGGAACTGGCCCTGGCTGACGCGAAGCGCCTGCTGGCCGCGCTGCCCAACCCGCTGCAACCGACCGACACCGGCTTTTACCTGCAACACGCAGTCAAAGCCGCTGAAGGCGGGGTCGAGCGGGTCCACATCATCCCGTTCAAGGTCGATGGCGCCCTGCTGATGGAGGTGTTCACCCATGATGGCGTGGGCACCATGATCGTCGACGAGAAGCTCGAAAGCCTGCGCGAGGCCAGCTCGGATGACGTCGGCGGCATCCTGCAACTGATCGAACCATTCGAGCGCGACGGCACACTGGTCAAGCGCAGCCGCACGGAAATCGAACGCGATGTGAACCAGTACACCGTGATCGAGCACGACGGCGTGATCTTCGGCTGCGCCGCGCTCTACCCCTTCCCCGAAGCCAGCACGGCCGAGATGGCTGCGCTCACGATCTCGCCCTCGGTTCAGGGCCAGGGCGATGGCGAACGCATCCTCAAGCGAATCGAGCAACGTGCTCGGGCAATGGGCTTATCTTCACTGTTTGTATTGACAACGCGTACCATGCACTGGTTCATCAAACGTGGCTTTGCCCCGGTTGACCCCGACTGGCTGCCCGAAGCGCGCAAACGCAATTACAAATGGGACCGGCGCTCTCAGGTGCTGGTCAAGCCACTCAAGTGATTTCTCATCTGGACTGACGACAATATGGCACGCACCATCCACTGCAAGCACCTCGACAAGGAAGCCGAAGGCCTGGATTTCGCACCGTACCCGGGCGAGCTGGGCAAGCGCATTTACAACGACATCAGCAAGGAAGCCTGGCAGTTGTGGTTGAAGCACCAGACCATGCTGGTGAACGAAAACCGCCTGAACCTGGCTGACGCCCGTGCGCGCCAGTATCTGGCCCGCCAGATGGAGCAGTTCTTCTTCGGCGCTGGTGCCGAACAGGTACAAGGCTACGTACCACCTGCAGCCTGATCAGCCTCGATCAACCACAAAAAAGCCGGCATCAGCCGGCTTTTTGCTTCTACATCACACGGGAAGCTCAATTGCTGGGCATCAGGAAATCGCGGCTGACGCCGAAGCCCAGGTCGCTGACTCGGTCAAGGAACTGCGTCAGATACGCGTGCAGACCCGTGGCCATGATTTCATCGATGCGACCGTATTGCAGGTCAGCGCGCAGGCGGCCTGCGCGGCGGATGGTTTCGTCGCTGTGGTCGTTGGCCACGGCGCGCAGATTGGTCACCACCTCGTTCATGCTGGCCAGCAGCGAGCGCGGCATGTCGGCCCGCAGAATCAGCAACTCGGCCACCTTTTCCGGACGGATCACGTTGCGGTAGACCTTGCGATAGATCTCGAAGGCCGAGACCGAGCGCAACACGGCAGACCAGTGATAGAAGTCGACTTCCTTGGTTTCGTTGCCTGCACCTGAACCAAAGAACTCGGTATCCAGACCATGGAACTTCACGTCGAGCAACCGAGCGGTGTTGTCGGCACGCTCCAGGAAGGTCCCAATGCGCTGGAAGTGGAAAGACTCGTCCTGCAGCATGGTGCCCAAGGTCACACCCCGTGACAGGTGCGAGCGGAATTTCACCCACTCGAACAGGTCGGCCGGGTCTTTCTGCAGGGCATTGGTCTTGAGCAGGCGGTTGAACTCCAGCCAGGTGTGGTTCATGGTTTCCCACACTTCGGTCGTCAGCGCACCGCGCACCGCACGGGCATTTTCGCGGGCTGCCTTCAGGCAGCACAGGATGCTCGACGGGTTGTTCGGATCGCTGACCATGAAGGTCGTGACGTCCGTCGCGTTGATGGTCTCAAAACGGCTCGAATACTGGCCCAGCAGTTCACTGATGCTCAGCAAGCCTTTCCAGCCCTGCAGGGCAGCTTCGCTGGACTGGGGCAACAACGCTGCCTGGTAGTTGACGTCAAGCAGACGAGCCGTGTTTTCGGCCCGCTCCATGTAACGGGCCATCCAGAACAGGTGGTCAGCGGTACGAGAAAGCATACGGGACTCCGTTCGGGGAGTATGGAGGTTCAGTTCGGCGCCGTGGTAACCACCAGAGCGGTCATCCGGCTGGAAAGGTGAAGTCTGGGCGCGAGAGCCGTCATAGCGCATGGCCACAACCCTTTCATGATTCGAGAACCCAGGTGTCCTTGGTGCCACCGCCTTGCGAGCTGTTGACCACCAGCGAACCTTCTTTGAGCGCCACGCGGGTCAGACCGCCAGGCACCATCTGCACGGTCTTGCCGGACAGCACGAAGGGGCGCAGGTCGATGTGCCGCGGTGCGATGCCGGATTCGACGAAGGTCGGGCAAGTCGACAGCGACAGCGTCGGCTGCGCGATGTAATTCGAGGGGTTGGCCAGCAGGGCCTGGCGGAACTCTTCGATCTGGGCCTTGGTGGACGCAGGGCCCACCAGCATGCCGTAGCCCCCTGCCCCGTGCACTTCCTTGACCACCAGTTCGCCCAGGTTGTCCAGGGTGTACTTCAGATCATCCTTTTCACGGCAGACGTAGGTCGGCACGTTGTGCAGGATGGGTTTCTCGCCCAGATAGAACTCGATCATCTTGGGCACATAGGGGTAGATCGACTTGTCGTCGGCGATCCCCGTACCGAAGGCATTGGCCAGCGTGACATTACCCGCGCGGTAGGCGCGCAGCAAACCAGCCACACCCAGCGAAGAGTCCTTGCGGAACACCTCGGGGTCCATGAAGTCGTCGTCCACACGGCGGTAGATCACATCGACACGCTGCGGACCGCGGGTGGTGCGCATGTAGACGAAGTCATCCTTGACGAACAGATCCTGACCTTCGACCAGCTCGATACCCATCTGCTGCGCCAGGAAGGCGTGCTCGAAGTAGGCCGAGTTGTACATGCCTGGTGTCAACACCACGGCCGTGGGCTCGTTGACCGAAGCCGGCGCCACCGAGCGAAGGGTGTCGAGCAGCAAGTCGGGGTAATGCGCGACCGGCGCAATGCGGTTCTCTGCAAACAGGTCAGGGAACAGGCGCATCATCATCTTGCGGTTTTCGAGCATGTAGCTCACACCGCTGGGCACGCGCAGGTTGTCTTCCAGCACGTAGTAGGTGCCCGAACCGTCGGGGTTGCAGGCCCGCACGATGTCGATGCCCGAGATGATCGAATAGATGCCACCGGGTACATCCAGCCCCATCATCTCCTTGCGGAACTGGGCATTGTTGAGGACCGGCTCGGCTGGCACGACCCCCGCCTTGAGGATTTCCTGGTCGTGGTAGATGTCCTGCAGGAAACGGTTGAGAGCGGTGACCCGTTGCTTGAGGCCCTTTTCCATCTCGCGCCATTCTGCGGCCGGGATGATGCGGGGTATCAGGTCAAACGGGATCAGGCGCTCGGTGCCTGCGCCGGTTTCATCCTTGTCGCCGTAGACGGCAAAGGTGATCCCGACACGCCGGAAGATCATCTCGGCTTCCTCTCGGCGGGACTGCATGAGCTCGCGAGGCTGCCGAGCCAACCAGCGCTCGTAGGTCTTGTAATGGTCGCGCACCTGGGCGCTGCTGACGTTCATTTCGTCGAAGAATCGCATTCACTTCGTCCCGTCAGGGGTCCCTTGAAAACAGCGGTCAGTCTGAGCAATGCACAGAGTGTGCCAACCCTGATTGCCGCAGGGTTGACTTGGCACAGGTTTCGGGCGCCACGCCACACAAAAGTGCGACATGAATCAAATGTGGTGCATTTGACCTATTCGACCACATGATCAGACAGTAATCGCGTCGTCACGCGCACCAACAAGGTGTGCCGGCCGCCACCTCGGATCACGCCGCGCAGCGGCGTGACATCGCCGAAATCGCGTCCATGGGCCACGCGTACGTGTTGCGTGCCCGGAATGCAGTCGTTGGTCGGGTCCAGATCCAGCCAGTCATCAGCCAGCGCTTGCCCCAGGCCGGGGCACCAGACGCTGATCCAGGCATGAGAGGCATCAGCCCCCACCATGGCAGGCTGCCCTGCGGGAGGCCGTGTGAGCAGGTAACCACTGACATAGCGCGCAGCCAGACCGCAGGCACGCAGGCAGCCCAGCATCAGATGGGCGAAGTCCTGACACACCCCCTTGCGGCGCTCGAACACATCGAGAATGGGGGTGGAGATGTCGGTGGAAGCCGGGGCGTAGGTGAAGTCGGCGTGGATGCGTTGCATCAGTTCGATGGCCCCCTCGGCCAAAGGCCAGTCGTCACGCAGGGACTGCATCGCGTATTCACGCAATTCTTCGTGCAGGGGCACGAATGGCGAGGTGAAGGCAAACTCGCTGGCCGCCTGAAAGGTCCCATCTGCGCGGTAACGCAACAGCTCACGCACCTCGCCACAGGTCTGGCTCTGGTCCGCCTTCAGGCCATGATAGCGGTCAACCACCGATACGACGCTGCGCGCCACCACACAGAGCTCGCTGTGTGCCGCGTTGAGGGCGAAATAGGCCCGGCTGTTGCCAAAGCCATCGCTACGGGTGCTGTGCTGGGCGGGCTCAGGCTCGACATCCATCTCGAACATCTCAAGGCTCTGACCGGCATCGCTCAAGGGCCGCAAACAGGCAATGTGCTGCGCCATCTCGACCGGATGGGCATAGCGGTAGGTCGTTTCGTGCTCGACACTCAGCCGTGCAGTGGGCGTGGGGTGGTCCATCAGGCGCTCACCATCTGTTCGTTGGGCTCGGCGTGGGCAAAGTAGATGCGGCCCAGCTCATCAGACAAGCGCCAACCGGCCTCGATCAGCCGTTGCGACAGATTGAGCATCGCAATTTCACCCAGCAAGGGCTCACAAAGCTCTTCCAGGCTCATGCCAACCCCCTCTTGGGGCAAGAGCGCCAACAAGTCATCACGGGTACCGCGGTCGGGCAGCTTGCCCAGCTCTGTGCGCAGGCGGCGCAACACACAAGCCAGCGCCCGCGGATTGGCTTCGTCCAGCACCAGCAACGCCACCAGCGCGGGCAACTCCAGCCGACGCTGGAAGCGCGCGCGGAAGGTGATGGTGCTGTCAAACAGCACCAGCAAGAGATCGAACCCCTTGTGGCTGTGGACTGCATGATGCAGCCAGAAAGCCTTGAGGAAGCTGGCGTAGCCAATGAGGCGCTCGATCAGTCGACCCACGGTGAGCAGGCGCCAGCCAGCATCGCGGGTCATGCGGTCGGTCTGGGCGCCCGTGACGGCAGCCAGTTGCATGGCGAGGTTGTCCAGCGCCATGTCGGCCTTGAACAGGTCTGGCAGGCGTGCCAGGGCATCGTCGTCACCGTGCAGGCGGTCCTTGAAGTCCGACCCCATGTCGCGCAACAGACGCCAATGCTCAGGCGACAGCCGCTCGCGCAGAGCCTGGGCCACACGCTCCAGCGAGGTCAGGTTGAAGGCGATGCTGTAGGCGCCTTGCGTGGCCTGGCGATCGGCCAGCGCCTCCACCACCGCCCGTTCGAACACCCTGGGCGATTTGGCCAGACTGGGCGTTTCACGAGGGGCCAGCCCGTTGTAGATGGCCAGGTCGGTCAGGGCCTCCCCCACATCGGGGTCGGCATCTTCGTCATCGGACAGCACGCTGGCAAGGCCGCGCATCAGGCGGAGTTGCAATTCAGTGCGCTCGGTATAGCGCCCCATCCAGAACAGGTTTTCACCGATGCGGCTGGCAACCGGGCGCTGCCGCTGCAGCAGTTCGTCAAGCTTGACCGACTGCTTGAGCATCGAGAAGGTATCCACCGGGCCGTCGGTCATCACCCAGGTATCGAGGCTGGAGCCGCCCAACTGCATTGACACAGGGCCTGCGTCACGGGTGGCAATGCGTGTCATGCCACCTGGCAGCACCTGCCAGCCACCACGCCCGTCAGCCAGGGCATAAACACGCAAGGATGCGCCTCGCATGGTGCACTGCCCCTGCGCCCACACCGGGGCCTGTGGATAGGGCACAAAGGTCTGAACGGTGTGCGCCTCCAGGTTGTGTGCAATGCGCCGGTGCCAGTTTTCCAGTGATTCGGGCGACAAGGAGCGCCCTATCACCGCATCGAAATGCTGGTTCGGGTAGGTCGCGCGGATGACCTGATCCTCCAGGTTCGGCTCGACCTCATGCCAGGCGGCCTCTTCGCCGCACCACCAGGTCGGCAGGGATGGCAGAGACAGGTCTTCACCCAGCAAATGGCGAGACAAGGCCGGCAAGAAGCCGTGGATGGCGGGTGACTCCAGAAAGCCCGTACCCAGCGCATTGGCCATCACCACATTGCCTGCGCGCACAGCCTGCATCAACCCAGGCACCCCAAGCGTGGAGTCGGAGCGCAACTCGAGCGGGTCGCAGAAATCGTCGTCCAGCCGGCGCAGCAGCCCGTGGATGGGCTCCAGCCCCTGCACGGTCTTCAAATACAACCGCTCGTCGCGCACGATCAGGTCGCCACCTTCAACCAGCGGCACACCCAGATAGCGCGCCAGGTAGGCCTGCTCGAAATAGGTTTCGTTGAAGGGGCCCGGCGTCAGCAGCGCCAGGCGAGGCGACTCACCCTGGGCACAAGGTTCGGCCAGCATCTGCACCGTGTCGAGCAAACGCCGGAAGCCACTGGCCAGATGCTGCACGTTGAGCGCCCGGAAGGCCTCGGGAAACAGCCGCGAGACGATCAGGCGGTTCTGCATGACGTAGCCCAGCCCCGATGGTGCCTGGGTACGCTGCGAGACGACCCACCAGTTGCCGTCCGGGCCGCGGGCCATGTCAAACGCCATCAGGTGCAGGTAGATGCCCCCACGCGGCTGGGTGCCACGCAAAACCCGCAGGTACCCCGGATGGCCCTGAATCAGCGCAGCCGGCAGCAGGTTCTGCTGCAGCAGAGATTGATCGCCGTAGATGTCACTGGCGATCTGGTTGAGCAGATGGGCGCGCTGGGCCACGCCCTTTTCAAGCGCACGCCAGTCGTCAGCCGAAATCAGATAGGGCAACACCTCCAGTGACCAGGGACGGGTCATGCCATCTGGCGAGCTGTAGACGTTGTAGGTGATGCCGTCTTCGTGGATCTGGCGTCCCAGCAGGTCCTGACGCTGGGTCAGGTCATCCAGCGGGCCACCCAGGTTACGGGCGAACGCCTGCCATGCGGGGCGCAGGCTGCCATCGGCCTCGCGCAGCTCGTCGTAATGCCCTGCCTCAGCCGGCCGGGCACGGCGCAAAAGCGCCTCCGCGGTCACGGAAGGATCGGGCTCGTCGTCGAACAGCTGCAAAGAAGACATTAAAAATAAAAAAGGGGCAATTCACATGAACTGCCCGTATTGTCGGAGAAGACAGTGGTGTCCGGCGCTGGGGGCAGCCCGCCCCCGCCCGGTCAAGTGTCAGATACCACCGATCTTGGTCGCCCGCAGGTCCAGCGTGAGCGGATGCTCGATGCCGGGCTTGAGTGGCTTGATGTTCATCACGCCCGGGGTATGCCCCATGCGGAAGAACCGTGACAGACGCCGACTTTCGGCCTCGTACGAATTGATTGGGAAGGTATCGTAATTGCGTCCACCTGGGTGAGCCACATGATACTGGCACCCGCCCACCGAGCGCTTGAGCCAGCTGTCGACCAGGTCGAACACCAGCGGCGCATCAACCCCGATGGTGGGGTGCAGGCACGACGGCGGTTGCCAGGCGCGGTAGCGCACACCCGCCACGTACTCGCCGACACGCCCCGTGGGGTGCAAAGGCACGACTTGGCCGTTCACCGTCACGACATGGCGGTTGCCATTGAGACCGGTGGCGCGCACCTCCAGACGCTCCATCGACGAGTCCACATAGCGAACCGTTCCTCCTGGAGCCCCCTCTTCACCCATGACGTGCCAGGGCTCCAGGGCCCCACGCAGGGTCAGGCGCACGCCCGACACGGCCACTTCACCGATGTATGGGAAGCGGAACTCGAAGTGGGGGGCGAACCACTCGCGCTGGAACTCAAAGCCACCCTGAGCCAGTTCGGCCAGCACGTCGTCGAAATCCTGCTCGACAAAGCTCGGCAGCATGAAGCGATCATGCAGGCCGGTGCCCCAACGGGTCAGGCGCTGTGCACCGTGGCCCTTGTAGGGCTCGCGCCAGAACCACGCCACCAGCGAGCGCAACAACAACTGCTGCACCAGGCTCATGCGGGCATGGGGCGGCATCTCGAACGCACGCAACTCCAGCAGACCCAGGCGGCCGGTGGGGCCGTCGGGCGAGTACAGCTTGTCGATACAGAACTCGCTGCGGTGGGTGTTGCCGGTCGCGTCGATGAGCAGGTTGCGCAGCGTGCGGTCGATCATCCAGGGCGGGCACTGGTTCCAGATGGCCATCTGGCGCTCGATTTCCTGCAGGCCCAGCTCGACCTCGTAGACCTGATCGGTACGGGCCTCGTCCACACGCGGCGCCTGGCTGGTGGGGCCGATGAACAGCCCCGAGAACAGATAGGACAAGGACGGGTGGTTGTGCCAGAAGGTCAGCAGGCTCGACAACAGGTCGGGGCGGCGCAGGAAGGGGCTGTCCGACGGCGTGGCACCACCCAGCACAAAGTGGTTGCCACCACCCGTGCCGGTATGCCGACCATCCACCATGAACTTCTCGGTCGACAGACGGGTTTCATGGGCGGCCTGGTACAGGAACTCGGTGTGATCGACCAGTTCGTCCCAGTTCGACGCTGGATGGATGTTCACCTCGATCACACCGGGGTCAGGAGTGACCTGCAGCAGCTTGAGGCGGGCATCGCGCGGCGGCGGGTAGCCTTCCAGCACGATCTGGTAGCGCAGGTCGGCGGCTGTGGCTTCCACCGCTGCCAACAGGTCGAGGTAATCGTCCAGGCTGGTCAAGGGTGGCATGAAGACGTACATGACGCCTCCACCCTGGCCTTCGGTCTCGACCTTGGGGCCACTGGCGCGATCCGGGTTGCGCACTTCCACGCACAAAGCCGTACGGGTGATCCAGTGGGCCGATTCGAAACGACTGGGCACGCGACTCGTGTCGACATTCGTCGCCGTAGCGGGGCCGGCTGCGCCGAGAACCGGGTTGGCGCGCAGGTTGCCCCACTCGCCATTTTGTGCGGCGCCACCCAGGCCAGTGACGGTCTGACCCTGCACAGAAACCGCCCCGCCCTGTGCAAAACCAGCCCCCACCTGGTGGGAACCGTACTGCGCACGCAGCATGGCGTTGTCTGCCAGATCAGGCTTGGGCGCAAAGGGGTCGTGCTCGTGCATGAAGGGGTAGTCGCCCTTGGAGACCCAAGGCAGCGAATCCAGCGGCAGCCGGTAGCCCATGGACGAGTCACCGGGGATCAGGTACATGCGCTCATCACGGAAGAACCAGGGTCCGGTCACCCAGGCAGGACCGCTCATGCCGACGTTCCAGTCGCGCTTGAGGGGCAAGGCATAGCCCACCACGTGCTTGAGACCCTGGTCATAGACCCGGCGCAGGCGCACGCGCTCCAGCTCGTCATCCACGCGGGAATCCAAGGGGTCGACGTTCACCGGCAGTCGACGCTCACGCCACAGGTAGTACCAGGTGTCTTCGTAACCGGGCTGGATGAACGACGGGCCCACGCCCAGCCGGATCGCCAGGGAGTCGATGAAACGCTTGGCGTCCTCGCTGGTGTAGACCGGGCTGGTGCGCTCGTCGGCGAACAGGCTGGGGTCATGCCAGCACGGGCGCCCATCGGTGCGCCAGAAGATCGACAGGGCCCAGCGCGGCAACTGCTCGCCGGGATACCACTTGCCTTGCCCGAAATGCAGGAAGCCCCCCTTGCCGTAACGCTCACGCAGCTTGTGAACCAGGCTGGTGGCCAGGCCACGCTTGGTCGGGCCCAGGGCATCGGTGTTCCATTCAGCGCCTTCGCGGTCATCCACAGACACGAAGGTGGGCTCACCACCCATGGTCAGGCGCACATCGCCTTGCTGCAGCGTGGCATCGACGGCCTTGCCCAGGATCTGAATGTCCTGCCACTGGTCTTCGGTGTAAGGCTTGGTCACCCGCGGCGACTCATAGATGCGTGTCACGCTCATGGCGTGCTCGAACTCGACCTTGCACTCATCGACCGCGCCGGTCACTGGCGCAGCCGTCGTGGGCTCGGGTGTACAGGCCACCGGGATATGGCCTTCACCGGCCAACAGACCGGAGGTCGGGTCCAGACCGATCCAGCCAGCCCCGGGCAAATAAACCTCACACCAGGCGTGCAGGTCGGTGAAGTCAACATCGGTGCCCGAGGGGCCGTCCAGCGCAGCCACGTCGGCCTTCAACTGGATCAGGTAGCCCGACACGAAACGGGCGGCCAGCCCCATGTGGCGCAAGGTCTGCACCAGCAGCCAGCCGGTGTCGCGACAGGAGCCCGACTTCAATGTGAGGGTCTGCTCCGGCGTTTGCACCCCTGGCTCCATGCGGATCGTGTAAGCAATGTCGTGCTGCAGGCGCTGGTTCAGGCCGACCAGGAAGTCGATGGTGCGGACTTCGGAGCGGTCGATCGTGTCGATGAACGCCTGGAAGGCAGGTGTAGGCTCATCCTTGACCAGATAGGGCGCCAGATCGTGCTTCAGGCCCGCTTCATAGGTGAAGGGATAGTTCTCGGCCTCCGGCTCCAGGAAGAAGTCGAAGGGGTTGTAGACGGCCATCTCGGCCACCACATCGACCGTGATCTTGAATTCCTGGGTCTGCTCGGGAAAGACCAGACGGGCCAGGTGGTTGGAGAACGGATCCTGCTGCCAGTTGATGAAGTGGTTGGCAGGCTCGACCTTGAGCGAGTAGGACAGGATGCGTGTACGGCAATGGGGCGCCGGTCTGAGCCGGACCACCTGTGGAGACAGATTGACCAGACGGTCGTAACGGTAGTGCGTGACGTGGTTCAGGGCGACATGAATAGACACACAGATCTCCGGACAAATCAGCGATCAGTTCGCTTATGACAAAAACATGAGCAAGTTACGGGCCACCAACTTGGTGCATCCCATCAGTGCCCCCACCATGCCATCAGCATGGGCAACAGCAAGGCTGTCAGCAAGCCATTCATGCCCATGGCCAGGGCCGCAAAGGCGCCACAGGTCTCGCTGATCTGCAGCGCCTTGGAGGTGCCAATGGCGTGAGCGCAGGTACCGTAGGCCATGCCATGTGCAGCCTCGTCACCCGGGGCCAGCTTCGGCAGCAACCAGGGCCCGATGACGGCACCGAGCAAACCAGTCACCAGCACGATGGTCGAGGCAATGGGCGCCGATGCGCCGATCTCCTGAGCCAGCACCAATGCCAGCGCCGTCGTGACAGATTTCGTACTCATGGCCTTGGCCAGGGCCACACCACCGCCCAGCAGCAACACCAGCATCATGGCCGACACAGCCGCCACCACACTGCCCACCACCAGGCCAGCCATCAGGGCGCGCCAGCGGGCGCCCAACTGCTTGAGCTCGCCATACAGGGGCACCGCCAGGGCCACGATCGCAGGACCCAGCAACCAATGCAGGAAACGGGTCGATTCGAAATAGTCGTGATAGGACAGACCCAGCGTCTTCAACACGATGATGACGATGGCCACCGCCATGATGAGCGGGTGAACAAGAGGCGACTGCCCTGCCCGCCGGTACATCCAGTTGCCAGCCGCATAAGCGGCCAGGGTCAGAAACAACGGAAACAGGGCGTGATGCACCACAGCCTGCCCCGCATGCAGCCAGACATCGGCGTTCATGTGTCGCTCCTGTCATCCCAACGGCGCATCAGGCGAATGGTCCACACTGTCGCGGCCATCCCCAGCACCACACTGACCACCAGCGCCACCACCAGAGGCAGCCATGCGGCTTTCAACACGTCCCATTGCTCCATCACGCCCACACTGATCGGCACCAGCAACAGCGGCACCAGCATCAACATGGCATTGCCTGCCTGCCGAACCTGAGGCATGCGCCCCGCTCGCAGAATCATCGCGACCAGCACCATGGCCATCCCGACCACCGAGCCCGGCACAGGCAGGCCCGTCAGGACCACCAAAGCCTCGCCCAGCAGTTGGCACCCCAGCAGCAGAACCAGCCCCGGAATCATGGCCGCACCTCACATCGGGCGCAGCGCCCCCTCAACCTGACACAGGGAGTGAAACCGGGGCGCAATCGCATGGTTGACCGAAAACAGCAGTGCGGAAGCTGACGATTGTGCCAGCGTCTACTGTGACTCAGGCCGATGACACCGTGGTGACGGCCATGCGACGGCTGATGGCACGCGCCAACTCGTCAGCCCAGAAAGCATAGGCTGGCGCAGCGGGATGGAAGCCATCTCGTGCCACAAAGGCCGGCTGCAGAGGGAAGCGCGCATGCACCACCTCGCATTCGGGGTGATGACGAACGAGTTCGGGCAAGAGGCGGTTGAGCCACAAGGCCCGTTGCCCCAGATACCACCGCAAGGGCTGCGGCAAGGCCGGGAAGACATGCATGGGCGGCACCTCGGACAACAACAGATGCCGTGCATGGAAGCGCTCTGCCAGCAGGCAGACCAGCTCATTCTGTTCTGACAGCCAGGCATCAGGCTCGACCATCGAGGTCACGTCATTGACACCCAGCGATGTGACCACCACGTCGAAACGATCGTCGGGCATGGCCCGTATCTGTTGCAGCACATCGTCGGTGGTCTGACCCGTACGGGCGAGCATCTTCCACTCCACCCGGTACCGGCTGCCCAGAGCCCGCAGCAATTGGCCGGACAGGGCCTCGGACTGGGTACTGACACCCACACCCGCAGCAGCCGAGTCTCCCAGAATCAGCAACCTCAAAGTGGGGCCGGCACCTGCCACCCCCTCTCGCGGCCCAGGCGGCTCAGGCAACACCGGGGTGACACGCCTTACCCAGCGCCCCTGAAACAGCAGCACAGGCGCAAGCAACAGTCGAACCAGCAGATCAGGCATCAGCACCCCGGATGGTCAGCCAACATGAAACAGCTGTTTATTTATAACGCTGTCATGTAAAGCACATGACATGCCGAGCTCATTTCTGGGTCGATGAATCACGGATGACGTTGCCAGCCAACGCTTGCGTGCCGGTCACGATCATGCGCACCATCTGCGAGACCTGATCAACCCACTCTTTCTGACGGCTCTCCGGCATCTCCATGGCAGAGCCGCCCATGGCAAACACCAGCCGCGTGATGGCCTTGGCCGTCAGCGCCGGCTCGTACAAGCCCGTGCGATGCGCCTTGGCCAGCCGGATCAGATCCAGCCGCAACTCTTCTTCGAAGAAATTGAGCTGGCGGTCCACCGCCTGCTTGAAGGCATCCGACCCGACAGTACCTTCACGCAGCAGAATGTGCATGAGTTTGTCGTCGGCACGCATCTGGTCCATGAACGCCTCGACCGAGCCCCGTACCACACTGCCATGGGTGGTCGCCCGCTGGCGAGCCAGGCCAATGATCTGGCGCAAAGATTGTCCAGCCAGATCGATGAGCGCCACAGAAAGCTCGTCCATGTCGCGAAAATGTCGGTAGAAGCTGTTGGGCGCAATGCCCGCCTCTCGAGCCACCTCACGCAGACTGAGCGTCGACAGGCTGCGGTGCGGGCCCAGCAGCTTGAGCGCGGCGGCAATGATGTCATCGCGCGAAATGACTGCCTTGCGCCCAGGCGATGTCGTCGCGTGGTGACTGCTGTCGGCTGTCAAAGATGACGGGCTGGGCTGTTGAAACGTCATGGCTGCGTCAAATAGAACTGACACCATTATCTATACAAATTGATGCACAGCTGTATAGACAGATGTCTTTTATCGTATACTTTCAAGTAGCCGAATGATTGTCGGAGTATCTGTGTCCACATCCGTATCTACCCAAGGCCCGCTGGCCCGCCTGATTCAACCCCTGGTTGATTCGTCCGTTTTCGACTTTTGGGCCGGACACATCAACCCTGCCTGGTCGTGGTCACGTGCGCTCGCCCGCGTGGTCGAGCGCCGTGTCGAAGCACACGACGCCGTGACGCTCGTGCTCAAGCCCAATCGTCACGTGGGCGGCTTTGTTGCCGGCCAGCACGTGAACGTGGGCGTGGAGGTCAATGGCCGCCGCGTGACCCGCAGCTACAGCCTCAGCAACGCACCGCGTCGTGATGGCCGCCTGGAAATCACCATCAAGCATGTGCCTGGTGGCGTGGTCAGTACCCATCTGTGCCAGCACCTGAAGGTGGGCGACGTGCTGGAAATCGGGCCCGCGTTTGGTGAGCTGACCCTGCCAGCCAAGCCTGAAGGTGCCTGGTTGTTTCTGGCTGCCGGCAGTGGCATCACCCCGCTGATGAGCCTGATCCGCCAACTGGCCCACCAGAACATGCCGGTGAACCTGACGCTGGCTTACTGGGCCCGGACCCGCGCTGATGTGTGTTTCGCACGCGAGTTGCAGGAACTGGCCCAGCGTTACCCTCGCTTCAAGCTGCACCTCATCCTGACACGCGAACCGCACCGCCTGGCTGACGAATTGTCTGGCCGCATCAGCAGCGCGTTGCTGACACAGATGGTGGACAACCTGGGCGAGCAGCAGATCTACGCTTGCGGCCCTGGTGGTTTTGTAGAGTCTGCCCGCGCCGTGACTGGCGCAGCTCAGCTGTTCAAGGCCGAGGCCTTTACCCCTGCGACCCCGATCAATCTGCACCAAGGCAACGAAACGGTGCAGCTCAAGCTCAACCGCAGCGGCAAGACCTTGACCGTGCCGGCTGGCCTGTCCCTGCTGTCAGCCCTGGAGGCGCAAGGGGTGCACCCTCGCCACGGTTGCCGCATGGGCATCTGCCATACCTGTGTCTGCACCAAGCTGGAAGGCACGGTAGAAGACACCTACACCGGCGACCGAGACGCCGAACCCGACACGACGGTACGCATCTGCGTCAGCCGTCCCTGTACCGACATTTCCCTTGACCTCTGAAGCACGCGCAACATGAGCAACATTCAGAACCGCACTCTCTCCCCCGAAGAACTGGAACGCTTTGGCGCCGAAATCGACGCCTTGCGTGCCCGCACGGTGGCCGACCTGGGCGAACGGGATGCACGCCACATCCGCCGTGTGGCGGCGGCCGTGCGCTACCTGGAACTGGGTGGCCGCGCCCTGCTGATGGCGGGCATCTTCCTGCCTGAAACCTGGCTGTTTGCCGCCTGGCTGACGGGCGCCATCATGCTGGGCCTGTCGAAGATCCTCGACAACATGGAACTGGGCCACAACGTCATCCATGGTCAGTACGACTGGATGGGCGACCCCAAGTTCAACGGCAAGACCTTCGAATGGGACATCGTGGCCACCAGCGACAACTGGCGTCACACCCATAACTACAAGCACCACACCTACTGCAATGTGCAGGGCATGGACGACGACATCGGCTACGGTGTGATGCGCCTGTTCCCTGAACAGCGCTGGTCGCCGGTCTACCTGCTGCAGCCCATCTACGCCATCATCTTTGCGCTGATGTTCCAGTGGGGCGTGGCCATCCAGAACCTCAAGCTGGGTCGTCTGTTCACGGGCCACACCACACCGGCCAGACTGGCTCGTCAGGCCCGCCCGGTGGGTCGCAAGGTGGCACGCCAGCTGATCAAGGACTACGTGGTCTTCCCCTTGCTGGCCCTGCCGAGCTTCTGGTCCGTCTTCACTGGCAACCTGGTGGCCAACGGCATTCGCAACATCTGGACCTACACCATCATCTTCTGCGGCCACTTCACCAGCAATGTGCAGCTCTTCCCTGCCAAGGTGCTGAAGAACGAAAGCCGCGGTCACTGGTATCTGCGCCAGATCCGCGGGTCGTCGAACCTGACGGGCGGCAAGTTGATGGACCTGCTGTCGGGCAACCTCAGCAACCAGATCGAGCACCACCTCTTCCCTGACGTGCCGGCCAACCGCTATGCCGAAATGGGCAAGCAGGTGCGCGAGATCTGTGCCCGCTATGGCATCTACTACAACACCGGCTCGCTGTTCACCCAGTTCGGTCAGGTGATCTGGCGCATCATCCGCCACGCCTTCCCAAGCCGCCCGCAACGCCAGCTGGCTGCAGCGTGATAGCTGGTTAACACCATCAAGGAAAACCTGGGGGAAGGACTGACAGCCACCTGACACATCGAATGGATCGGATTGCCTATCGTTCAACGGCAATCAATCCAGACGACAACGAGGTGACTGCTATGCCTTCTGCCAATCTGGGCCGCACTGCGGCCCGTTTCGTTTCCGCGCTGGCACTGACCAGCCTGGCCTCAGCCACCCTGGCTGCCAGCTACAACGTCGGGGTCGGCATCAGCGACATCACGGGCGAAGCGGCTGAAGTCGGCATGTTCGGGTATGCCGATCCGGCGCAGACCACAGCCGGCATCCACCAGCGCCAGCGCGCCCGGGCTTTTGTCTTCGAAGACCCCTACACGAGCAAGCGGGTGCTGCTCATCGTGGCCGATGTCGACATCATCAGCCAGGGTGTTCACCAGGCGGTGATGAAGGCGCTCAAGGCGCGCTACGGCAGCACCTACACCGAGCAGAATGTGGTGCTCACGGCCACGCACACGCATTCGGGCCCAGGGGGCTACTCGCACCGCATCCTCTACTCGATCACCACGTTCGGCTTCAAGGCCAAAACCTTCAACGCCATGGTGGACGGCATGGTCGATGCGGCAGTGAAGGCGCACAACAACCGCTCGTCAGCCGACATCAGCTTCGCACAAGGGCAGCTCACCACCGCGAGCGTGAACCGCTCGGCAACCGCGTTTCGGGCCAACAAGGCTGCCGACCGGGCCGTGTTTCCCAACGAGATCGACCCGCTCATGAGCGTATTGACCGTCCGCAAATCCGGCACGCCGGTCGGTGCGATCAGCTTCTTTCCCACACACGGCACGAGCATGCCGCCCAGCAACCGCCTGATCAGCCCGGACAACAAGGGCTATGCGGCCTATCAATGGGAGCATGATGTCGCCGGTGTGCGTTATCTGGACAACCATGCCAGCTTCATCGCGGCCTTCGCCCAGACCAACGCCGGGGACATGTCGCCCAACCTGAACCTCCAACCCGGCAGCGGCCCCACGGAAGACCCGGTTGAAAACACCCGGCTGATCGGCCTGCGCCAGTCCGACAAGGCCCGAACCTTGTCGGCTGACACCGTCAGCACGCTGAGCGGCAGCATCGACTACCGCATGCGCTACATCGACATGAGTGCCATCACGGTGGGAGGCGCCTACACCACCGACGGTCAGAATCACACCACCTGCCCCGCAGCCCTGGGCACCACCTTTGCCGCGGGCAGCGAAGAAGACGGCCCCGGACCCGACTTCATCAACGAAGGTCAGAGCAACCCCTTTGTCGCCTTCGTGGGTGGACTGGTGTTTGCACCTTCTGCTGCCTTGAAGGCCTGCCAGGCACCCAAGGAGATCTTCATCCCCTCCGGAACCATGATGCCCATCCACTGGACCCCGGAGATCATGCCCATCCAGGTGATCAAGCTGGGCAACGTCTACCTGGCCACGGTGCCGGGTGAGCCCACCATCATGTCGGGCTACCGCATCCGCCGGCAACTGGCACGCACATTGGGTGTGGACATCACGCGGGTCATCACGCTGGGCTACAGCAATGCCTACAGCGGCTACATCACCACGCCCGAGGAATATGACGTCCAGGACTATGAAGGTGGCGCCACCCACTTCGGCAAGTGGACGCAAACCGCCTACATGCAGGAGCTGGACCGGCTGGCGCAGGACCTGTCGCTCGGGCAGGCTTCCACCAACACGCTCACCCCACAAGACCTCAGCAGCCAGCAGGTTGACCTGCAACCTGGGGTGGTGCTGGACACCACGCCACTGGGCAAGAAGTTTGGCGATGTGGTGACTCAGCCGCTGAGCAGCTATGCGGCCGGCGATACGGTGTCGGTGACCTTCTACAGCGGGCACCCCCGCAACAACCTGCGCCGCAACGGCACCTTCCTGGAAGTACAACGCTGGACGGGGTCGTCCTGGGAGCGCGTGGCCGACGACGGAGACTGGTCGACCCGCTACAAATGGACGCGCCAGGGCATCTCTGACTCGTGGGCCAACATCACCTGGATCATTCCAGCCGGCACGTCTGCCGGAACCTACCGCGTCGTCCACTATGGTGACGCCAAAAACCTGCTGGGGCAGGTATCCGGCTTCGTGGGCATTTCGCGCAGTTTCGCGGTGCAGTGAGCCCATGAAAAAAAGGGGGCTGACCGCCCCCTTCTGTTGCCCTGCTGCAGCAGCTCAGTGTGCTGCCAACCGGAACACGCTGACCGCATCGACCAGCGAAATGGCCTGCTGTTTCAGGCTCTCCGCTGCCGCTGCGCTTTCTTCGACGAGGGCCGCGTTCTGCTGGGTTACCTGGTCGAGCTGGCCCACGGCCGTGCTCACCTCGCCAATACCCGAGGTCTGCTCCTGCGTGGCCGCACTGATCTCGCCAATCAGATCGGCCACACGCCGTACCTGTGTGACGATGTCGGCCATCGTGGCGCCGGCATCTCCGACCAGTTGCGAGCCCGCTTCCACCTTTTCGACACTGGCGTTGATCAGGCTCTTGATCTCGCGCGCTGCCTCTGCCGAGCGTTGTGCCAGGTTGCGCACCTCTCCCGCCACCACGGCAAAGCCCCGGCCTTGCTCACCGGCACGAGCCGCTTCCACGGCGGCGTTCAAGGCCAGGATGTTGGTCTGGAAGGCGATGCCATCGATCACACCGATGATGTCGCCAATCTTCTTGCTGCTGGCCGAGATGTCTTCCATGGTGGAGACCACACGGTTGACCACCTGCCCGCCTTTCTCTGCTACCGAACTGGCCGACGTGGCCAACTGGGTCGCCTGACGGGCCGTGTCGGCACTTTGCTGGACCGTACCGCTGATCTGCTCCATCGAGGCCGCTGTCTGCTGGAGCGACGAAGCCTGCTCTTCGGTGCGCTGGCTCAAGTCCGCATTGCCCATGGCAATCTGGCTGGAGCCGGTGGCGATCGAATCGGAACTCAGCCGCACCTGCCCAACCAGACTGGCCAGGTTGTCACGCATGTTCTTCATGGCGACCAGCAGGCTGCTGCTATCGCCTTCACGGGTGCGCACATCCACCCCCAGGTTGCCGGTGGCGATTTCCTTGGCAATATGGGTGGCGTAAGCAGGTTCCCCGCCCAGCGACTGCAGGATGCCTCGCGTGGTCAGCCAGGCCATCAGCCCCCCCACACCCGCCGCAATGGCGGTGAGCACCAGCATCACAACACTGGTGATGCGCGTTTCGTCTTCGACCTTGGCCGTAGACACCTTCATCAAGCGCTGCTCGTGCTCGATGAGGCGGTCCAGCGCCCCAAAATAGGCTTTTTGCTTGTCACGCACATCTGACAACAAAATGGAACGCGCTTCATCCACCCTCCCGGCCATCGCCAGTTGCTTGACTTCATCCATCGCCTGGGCATAAGCAGGGTGCTGCACCACATGCAGATCGTGGAACAGCGCTTTGCCATCGGGTGTCGCAATCGTCGCCTCCAGCTGAGCATAGATCTCGATCAAACGGTTGCGACCCTTGGTCATCACATCCAACTCGGCCTGTCGGGCATCGTCATTCGACACCAGGATGATGTTGCGAAGGCTGCGGGCATTGGTGTTGATGATGTCCTTGAGCTCATACACCTCGGTCACCTTGACCAAGTGGTTGGCCGTCACCTCATGCGTTTCACTGTTGATCAAGCGCAACTTGATGCTGCCATAGACAGCCACCAGCACCCCCATCCCGATGACTGCGGCAAAGCCCAGGGCCAATCGCAGCCCCAAGCGCATGTTGTCGAAGAAATGCATGAGTCGACCTTTCACAACATCAAGAGAACGTAAAGGAGGCGACGAACTTCACCCCCGTGATAACCCTTGATATCGGACGCAAAATCACCAACTAAACACCTGTTCAGTACGTGTATCGTGCTTTTTCCCTCAATTTCCGGACAGGTCCAGCCGTTCACAATGTGAAATCACCCTGCACTGTCAGCCTTGAGTCCACGTCATGCCCCGCAAACGCGCCATCATCCGCACCGCCCAGGATCTGTTTTCTCGCCACGGCTACAAGGCTGTCACCCTGCGCGAGATCGCCAAGGAAGCCGGGGTATCGCTCACCCTGGTGAATCATCACTTTGGCTCCAAGCTCCAGTTGTTCGAAGCCATCGTGAAAGACTGGCGAGCCGAGGTGATGGCCAATTTGCACTCGGTGCGCGATGTCCCCCGTCAATCCAGCCCTGAAAAAGGTGTGGCGGCCGTGATCGAGGCATTGCTCGACTACATGGACGCCTTGCGTGCCACGCCCAAAGGTCCCCAACTGGTGTGGGTCAATATCCGCAACCGCCACGATGACGATGCAGATGTGCACACACTCGTGCGGGGCCTGTTCAACCCGGTTGCCGATTGCTTCGTTGTCTCGCTTGGCAGACAAATTCCATCGGCCTCAGCCGACGAGCTACTTGCGCTTTATCAATATATACGCGGTACGCTGATGGAGTATCTCGCCTTGCCTGAAAGCGGTACCCCTGCAACAGACCGAACGCAACTGACTCGATTTCTGGTCGGGGGAATCCGGTCAGCGCTGGCTATTGATCAGACACCTCAAGGGCCAACTTGTAACCAATGAGAAAAATTCTTAAATGAGAGCACCTCTGTTGCCGAATATACGATCAGGCCAGGTGATGCGCTGCACAATAGCGACCCTTGCCTAGGCAAGAATACAAGGACTGGAGCATGACAGAAGCGTTGCGAACCGAGTGGTCACTCACCTTGCTGGGAGACATCTCTCACACGGACCTGCTCGATACGCTGCCCCCGGCTTCACGGATGCGCACCCACCGGTGTACCTCCGTGACTGACTTGCGCCTGCCTGTTACCGCCAACCAGATTCTGGTCACCGACCTTGCCTGGCTGGGCCACCTGCCCCCGGCAGATGCTGCGCGCCTACGAGACGCAGCGACTTCGGCTGCAGCCTGGATCGGGCTGACGCGACCAGACACTCCGTTGGCCACTCAGATCGACTGGCTGGACAAAGGGGTCACCCACCTGTTTTCACTGGCACAGGCCCCAGGGCAGATCCTGGGGCAGATCGAGGACCTGCAAGACCGGCTCGCTGGTGAGCGCATCCGTGTGCTGCTGATTGAAAGCGAACCGCAATCGCGTGACCGCCATGCCCGCATCCTTCAGGACAATGGCATCGAGGTGCGCAACTGTGATGCCATCGCACCCGCCCTGTGTGTCCTGAACGACTGGGCGCCCGAAGTGATCGTGCTGGACATGGACCTGCCCGACTGTCCTGCCCCCAAGCTGATCCGCATCCTCCGGCAGCAACGCGAGGAGGCGCAAATACCGATCATCACGCTCACCGCCGACATCAGCCCCAACGCCCTGTTCCAGATCTTTGATGCCGACAGCGACGGCCTGTTGCCCAAACCTGCCGATCCAGCCGTGCTGCTGACCCGCGTGCGATCAAAGGCCCGGGCCTATCGGGTGCAGGTCCGCATCCAACGGGCGCTGCAGGAGCGCGAGCGCATCAGCCTGCACCGTGTCGAGCAACTGCGACAGGCCTTCGACCAGCACGGCATCGTCAGCACCACGGATATCAGAGGCAACATCACCCATGTCAACGACCTGTTCTGCGACATCAGTGGCTACACGCGTGAAGAGTTGCTTGGGCAGAACCACCGGATCATCAAATCCGGCCAGCATGCGCCAGAGTACTACCGTGAGATGTGGCGCACGATTGCTTCCGGCCAGGTCTGGCGTGGGGTGTTGTGCAACAAGCGCAAGGATGGCAGTTTCTACTGGGTTGACGCCACCATCGTCCCGGTTCTCGACCCCCATGGCAAACCGATCGAGTACATCTCGGTGCGCATTGACGTTACCGCGCACAGAGCCCAGCAGGAAGCGCTGCTCCTCAGCGAGGCGCGACTCAACCTGGCTGTGGAGGGTGTGGGGGACGGCTTGTGGGACTGGAACATCCAGACAGGCCGCACGGTGTTCTCCAACCGGTACATGGAGATGCTGGGTTACCGTCAGGACGAGTTGCCCGCCACGGTTGACACCTGGGTGAGCCTGCTGCATCCGGACGACGCCGACCGCGCGTGGCGGGCTGCGCAAAGCCATCTCAGTGGCAGCTTGCCTGTCTACTCGGTCGAAATGCGGCTGCGTTGCAAGGACGGCAACTACAAGTGGGTACTGGCTCGCGGCAAGGTCTGCGAGTGGGACGAGCAGCATCGGCCGTTGCGGATGATCGGCATCCACAGCGACATTTCCGAGCAAAAGGCCGCAGAAGATGAACAAATGCTGTTCCGCCGCATCTTCAATGCGACCGAGCAGTCCATCTGCGTGCTCGATGCGGCCGAGCGCATCGTCTATGTGAACGATGCCTATGTGCGCACCCTGGGGTACAGCCGCGAGGAAATCCTCGGCCGCAACTTCCGCTACTTCAAGCCCGAAAACGACGAGTCGTTCCAGGTACTGGATCACCTCTACCGCAAGCGCCGCCCGTGGACAGGCATGACCACCCGCCGACGCAAGGATGGCAGCGAGTTCACGGCCATGAACCACTACGGCTGGGTGGAGGATGAGCACAGCGTCATCCAGCATCTGTTCGTGATCTTCACGGACTTCACGGAAGAACTGGCCAAACGGCAAGAGCTGGCAGAAGCCAAGGAAACAGCCGAGCTGGCCAACCGGGCCAAGTCGGAGTTCCTCTCGTCCATGAGCCACGAGTTGCGCACCCCGATGAACGCCATCATCGGCTTCGCCCAGATTCTGGAGTACGACGCCGAACTGACTGCCGATCAGCATGACAACGTCCATGAGATCCTGAAAGCGGGACGCCACCTGCTGTCTCTCATCAACGATGTGCTGGACCTCGCCAAGATCGAATCAGGCAAGGTGGAGTTGTCGCTCGAGCCAGTGCGGCTCGTCAATGTCATGACCGACTGCCGCCACCTGATCCAGCCACTGGCAGCGTCCCGCGGCATCACGCTCGAATTTGGCGACTTCAGCAACATCAGCCTCTTTGCCGACCGCGTGCGCATCAAGCAGGTGGTGCTCAACCTGTTGTCGAATGCCGTGAAGTACAACCGCGCAGGCGGCCACATCTCGGTGTCCACCAGCCCGAGCCAGAACGGTTATCAGCGGGTGTCGATCACCGATACCGGTGAAGGCATTTCGGCTCAGGGGCTGCGCCAGCTGTTCCAGCCCTTCAACCGACTGGCTGCGGAAAACAGCGAAATCGAAGGCACCGGCATTGGCCTGAGCATCTGCAAGCGCCTGGTTCAACTCATGGGTGGCGTCATCGGCGTTGACAGTGAGGTCGGCGTCGGTTCGACCTTCTGGTTTGAATTGCAGACCACCGCCGAAGACCAGGAAAGCGAATCCGGGTTCATCGACCAGCTCGGCCACGACAGTGGTGAGGTCTATCGCCATTGCGTGCTGTGCATTGACGACAACCCCACCAACCTCAAGCTGATGGAGCAGATGCTGGACCTGCGGCCCAACATCGATGTGCTGACGGCCGAGAACCCTGACAAGGGCATTGAGCTCGCCATGGCGCGCCTGCCGGACCTGATCCTGCTGGACATCAACATGCCCGGCCTGGACGGCTACCAGGTGATGGACATTTTCAAGGCGTCGGATGTGCTCAAGGGCATCCCTGTGATTGCGGTCACGGCCAACGCCATGCAACATGACATCGAACGGGGCATTTCTGCCGGGTTTGCAGACTATCTGACCAAACCGCTGAACGTGCCGACCTTCCTGCGGGCCGTGGACCAGTACCTTGCCCAAAGCCACCTGACCGACTCCAAGCTCTGAACGCCACACATGCCGACAGACAACCTCAATGATGCGCGCATCCTGATCGTCGATGACGAGCCAACCAACCTGAAGCTGGTCGACCGGATGCTGCGCGGTCAGGGCTACACCAACCTGGTGTTGATCCAGGACCCCCGCGAAGTGGTGGACCGCTTCAACGAGGCGCCCACCGACCTGATCCTGCTCGACATCAACATGCCGAACATCGATGGGTTCGAGGTCATGAAACAGCTCAAGGCGTTGCAAAAGCCCTTGATGCCCCCCATCATCATCCTCACGGCACAAAGCGGCCGCGACATCTTGCTGCGCAGTCTGGCCGAAGGGGCCCGGGACTTCATCAGCAAGCCATTCGATCGCATTGAGCTGATCATGCGGGTACGCAACCTGCTGGAGGCCCACCAGGCGCACAGGCTGCTGCACGACCAGAAAGCCATGCTGCAGGATATGGTGCGCAACCGGACCGAGGAACTGCGCGCGACCCGGCTTCAGGTGGTGCAGCGACTCGGCCAGGCGGCTGAATACCGTGACAACGAAACCGGCTGTCACATCCTGCGGATGAGCCATGCCTCGGCCGCCATCCTCAAGCACATGGGCGGCAACGAAGAAGAATGCACCCTGATGCTGCACGCCAGCCCGATGCACGACATCGGCAAGATCGGCATCCCGGATGCCATTTTGCTCAAGCCCGGCAAACTGGACCCGGACGAGTGGGAGGTCATGAAGAAGCACGCCACCATCGGTGCCAAGCTGCTTGATGGCGACAACTCGGAACTGCTGACCATGGCGCGCTCGATTGCCCTGGGGCACCACGAGAAATGGGATGGCTCAGGCTACCCCTATGGCCTCAAAGGCGAAGAAATCCCCAAGGCTGCGCGCATTGTGGCGGTGGCCGACGTGTTCGATGCCCTGACGTCAGAGCGTCCCTACAAGAAGGCCTGGCCCATCAACGAGGCGCTGACCTACATCAACGAGCAAAGTGGCAAGCACTTTGACCCGGAGGTGGTGGAGCACTTCAACGCCTGTCTGGATCACATTCTGGCAATCCGCCGCCAGTATCAGGACCCGGAATAAAACAGGTGCACGGGCACCGCCTGCTGTGCCAGCACGAAGCGAATCGGCAAGGCATGGCATTCACCGCCATGCTCGGCCCGTTGCCACAGCGGCCACTTGGCCGCCCCCGTGGCATGCACCACCAGTGCTCGCGCATCGAGCAGACAGCTCGGCGTGAGGCTGATGCGCGGCACCGGCACGTTGGGCTCGGCCGGCGCGCCCACGGGCATGCACCGGGTCGGCAATGCCGCCCACTGCCGCCAGACCCGCTCATCGGCCACCGGAAACAGGGATGCGGTGTGACCATCACCCCCCATGCCCAGCACGGTCACGGTGGCCGGCCAAGGCAACTGTTTCAGCCGCCATTCCACTGTCTCGCACCCCAAAGCCGGGCTCTCGTCAGCGGTGGTCAGCGAGACCCATTTGGCGCTTGCGACAGGGCCCTGCAACAAGTGCGCGCGAACCAGCAACTCATTGCTGCGCTGATCATCGCGGCTGACCCAGCGTTCATCGGCCAGCGTGATCGTCACCCGGGACCAGTCCAGCGGCCGGGTGCGCAAAGCCTCGAAGAACGGCACTGGTGTGCTCCCCCCCGATACCACCAGCAGGGCCTGCCCTCGCCGGGCCAGGTCTTCAGCCAACCGGCCGGCCACCCAGTCGGCCAGGTCTTGAGCCAAGTCGGCCGCTGAAGGGGCCTGATGCAGTTCGTACGCAGCGCTCATGGTTTCAATGCAGCAGATCAGGCTGACCATCATAATGAAGGCTGACTGTTCAAGGCCCCGCCCACTGTGAACCTCCACCCCGAACTGCTGGCCATCACGGACCGCATCCGACAGCGCAGCGCCAGCACCCGAGCCGACTACCTGCAGCGCATCGACCAAGCCCTGCGCCACCACGATGCCACCCGTGCCCAGTTGGGCTGCACGAACCTGGCACACGGCTATGCGGCCGCACCAGCCAGCGACAAGATCTGGCTGCGTCAGGTGCGCCAACCCAATATCGCCATCGTGTCGGCCTACAACGACATGCTGTCCGCGCACCAGCCTCTGGGCGACTACCCCGAGTGGATCAAGCAAGCCGCCCGCGAAGCCGGTGCCACGGCCCAGTTTGCAGGCGGGGTACCCGCCATGTGCGACGGCGTGACGCAAGGTCAGCCTGGCATGGAGTTGTCGCTGTTTTCTCGCGACGTGATTGCCATGTCCACCGCCATCGCGTTGTCGCACAACATGTTTGACGCGGTGCTGTGCCTGGGCGTGTGCGACAAGATTGTGCCGGGCCTGCTCATCGGTGCGCTCAGCTTCGGGCACTTGCCCGCCATCTTCGTGCCCGCCGGGCCAATGGGCTCGGGCTTGAGCAACAGCGACAAGGCGAAGGTCCGCCAGCGCTATGCCGCCGGTGAAATTGGCACAGAGGCCCTGCTGGAAGCGGAAGAAAAGGCCTACCACGGCGCTGGCACCTGCACCTTCTATGGCACAGCCAACAGCAACCAGATGCTCATGGAAGTGATGGGCCTGCACCTGCCTGGCTCGGCCTTCGTGCCACCGGGCACCGCGCTGCGCGAAGCCCTGACCCGCCAGGCGGCTCGACAAGTGGCCAACCTGACCCACCTGGGCACGCACCACACGCCGCTGGGTCATGTGATCGATGAACGCGCCATCGTCAACGGCATCGTGGGCCTGCTGGCCACGGGTGGCTCAACCAACCACACCCTCCATCTGGTGGCGATTGCCCGGGCGGCCGGCATCGTCATCAACTGGGATGACTTCCACGACCTGTCGGCCATCGTGCCCTTGCTGGCACGCGTCTACCCCAACGGCAGTGCCGATGTGAACGCTTTCCATCAGGCCGGCGGCATGGGCTTCCTGATCCGCGAGTTGCTCGCCGGTGGGCTGCTGCATGAAGACGTGCAGACTGCCATGGGGCAGGGCCTGCGCGCCTACACACAGCACCCGATGATCGAAGGCGGCCAACTGCAATGGCAGGCCGCCCCTGCGACCAGCGGTGCGCCTGACGTGCTGACCACCCTCCCGCACCCCTTCTCGGCCGATGGGGGGCTCAAGGTCCTCGACGGCAACCTGGGCCGTGCCGTGATCAAGGTCTCGGCCGTCAAACCTGAATGGCATGTGATCGAGGCCCCCGCCGTGGTGTTCGACAGCCAGGAAGCGCTGATTGCCGCCTACAAGCGCGGCGAGCTGAACCGCGACTTCGTGGCCGTGGTGCGCTTCCAGGGGCCGCGCGCCAATGGCATGCCGGAACTGCATGGCCTCACCCCCACCCTCGCCAACCTGCAGGACCAGGGTTTCAAGGTCGCGCTGGTGACCGATGGACGCATGTCCGGTGCGTCGGGCAAAGTGCCAGCAGCCATTCACGTCACACCCGAAGTACTGGCAGGCGGCCCGCTGGGCAAGGTCCGAGATGGCGATCTCATCCGGCTGGACGCCCGACAGGGCACCCTGACGGTGCTGGTCCCCGAGGCAGACTGGGCCGCCCGCCCACAGGCTGAGGCCGACCTGTCTGCCAACATGGTGGGCATGGGCCGCGAATTGTTTGGTGCCCTGCGGCACCGTGTCACTGGCGCCGAGCAAGGTGCCATGAGTTTTGGTCTGAAAGACATCTGAGATGAGCAACCTCAACCCCAAGCTGTCCACCACCCTGCGCCTCAGCCCGGTCATTCCGGTGCTGGTGATCGACCGCACGGCCGATGCGGTGCCGCTGGCCCGTGCGCTGCTGGCTGGCGGCCTCAAGGTGCTGGAAGTCACCCTGCGCACCCCTGCAGCCCTGGACATCATCGAAGTGCTGGCCCGCCAGGTGCCTGAAGCGGTCGTCGCGGCCGGCACTGTGACCAACCCACGTCAATGGGAGCAAGCCGCGCGTGCTGGTGCGAAGTTCATGGTGTCGCCAGGCCTGACCCCGGCGCTGATCGAGGCCTCGGCAGACTTGTCAGCGCCGCTGCTGCCTGGCGTGGCCACCGCCTCGGAGCTGATGACAGCCCTGGATGCCGGCTTCAACTGCTTCAAGTTTTTCCCGGCCCAGCAGGCGGGCGGCATCGGCATGCTCAAGGCCTTCCACAGCCCCTTCCCTGATGCGCAATTTTGCCCAACAGGCGGCATCACGCCGGCATTGGCGCCTGACTACCTGCAACTCCCCAACGTGGCCTGCGTCGGCGGATCATGGCTAGCACCGGCCGATCTCGTCAAAGCCGGCGAATGGGAGCAGATTCGCAGCCTCGCTGAAGGGGCCGCATCGCTCGTCAGGCGATAATCTGACAAGATTCGATATCAAATCGAACTGGTCAACCCCAAGCAAAGGAAATCGACATGACTCGTGACGTCGTCTTCGTGGGCGCTGCCCGCACCGCCATTGGCTCTTTTGGCGGCTCCCTGAAGGATGTGCCCCCCGCTGACCTGGGCGCCCTGGTGATCAAGACCGCACTGGAACGTGCAGGCGTGCAACCCAAGGATGTGGGTCACGTCGTGGTGGGCCATGTGATTCCCTCTGTGCCGCAAGACGCGTACATCAGCCGCGTGGCCGCCCTGAACGCTGGCGTGCCGCAAGAAGCCCCGGCCTTCAACGTGAACCGCCTGTGCGGTTCCGGCCTGCAAGCCATCGTGTCGGCTGCCCAAGCCATCCTGCTGGGTGACTGCGACGTGGCCGTGGGTGCCGGCGCCGAATCGATGAGCCGTGGCGCTTACCTGGTCACCTCCAACCGCTGGGGTGCCCGCATGGGTGACGTGAAGATGCTGGACTACATGCTGGGCGCTCTGCACGACCCCCGCATGCACATCCACATGGGCATCACCGCTGAAAACGTTGCGGCCCGCCACGAGATCACCCGCGAACAGCAAGACGCCTACGCCGCCCAATCGCAAGAGCGCGCTGCCAAGGCCATCGCTGCTGGCATCTACAAGGACCAGATCGTCCCCGTCGAGATCAAGACCCGCAAGGGCGTGGTGCTGTTCGACACCGATGAAGGCGTCAAGGCCGACACCAGTGTCGACACCCTGGCCAAGATGAAGCCGGCTTTCAAGAAGGAAGATGGCACCGTGACGGCAGGCAATGCCTCGACCCTGAACGATGGCGCTGGCGCCGTTGTCATGGCCTCGGCCGAGAAGGCCAAGGAACTGGGCCTGAAGCCGCTGGCTCGCCTGGTGTCGTATGCCCACGCTGGCGTGGAGCCCGAGTACATGGGCATCGGCCCGGTTCCCGCTTCCAAGCTGGCCCTGGAAAAGGCTGGCCTGACCGTGGCCGACCTGGACCTGATCGAAGCCAACGAAGCCTTCGCTGCCCAGGCCTGCGCCGTGTCCAAGGAAATGGGCTTCCCCAACGACAAGACCAACCCGAACGGCTCCGGCATCTCGCTGGGCCACCCGGTGGGTGCCACGGGCGCCATCCTGGTGACCAAGGCCATCTATGAACTGCAACGCACCGGTGGCCGTTATGCCTTGATCACCATGTGCATCGGCGGTGGCCAAGGCATTGCCATGATCATCGAGCGCGTCTGATGCCGTTCAGCGCACCATGACAAAGGGCTCCTTCGGGAGCCCTTTTTCGTTGGCGCGCTGTTGACTGCCACACAACTATGCAACTTGGTGCATAGTAAGGGCATGCAGTTGACACCCTGGACCCACCCCACCCGAGAAGGCTTCACCCTGCGTGGCTGGCACACAGCACCGAGCGGCAAGCCCGTCATCCACTTTCTGCACGGCAACGGCTTTTGCGGCCTGGTCTACGAGCCCATGCTCTCGCACTTGAGTGCGCACTTCGATCTGTGGCTGTGTGACATCCAGGGCCACGGCGACAGCGACCACCCAGGGGTCTTCCTGGGCTGGAACCGCAATGCCGAGCTGGCTGTGGAGGCCTTTCAGGCACACCGCGCGATGTGGGGCGATCAGCCCGTTTACGGGGTCGGACACAGCTTCGGCGGCGTGCTCACCTGCCTCATCATGGCAGAGCACCCCGAGCTGTTCCAGGCCAGCGTGCTGCTGGACCCCGTGCTGTTCACGCCGCCCATGCTCTGGGGCATGCTCATCAGCCAATGGACGGGCATGGCGGCCAAAACACCCCTGGCCGCCAAAGCACGCGCCCGTCGACGCCACTGGCCGGACCGTGCCTCAGCCCGCCAGGCGCTGGAAGGCCGTGGCACCTACAAAAACTGGGCCCCGCAGGCGCTGGATGCCTTCATCACCCATGCCATCAAGGATGAGCCCACAGGCGGTGTCGGCCTCAAATGTGAGCCCGAGCTCGAATCGAACATCTTCAGCTCAGCCCCCGAAGGGCTGTGGCGCGCCCTGAAACGGGTGCAGACCTCCACCACCGTGCTGCACGCGGAAAACACCTTTCCCTTCGTGTCGGCGTCCGTCGCGCTGTGGAAAAAGCAAAATCCGATTGTCCGGGACCTCCAGATGAGGGGGGGACACTGCTTCATGCAGGAATACCCGGACCAGGCCGCGGAAACAATCAAGCAACAGATCATGCAAACAGCCCTGAGTGATGTCCCTTCGACCAGTCCAAGAACCAGCCAACAAGCTGCACCATGACGGTTGCGTCGGTATCCTGACACCTTGCGCCAAACGAGCTGCCCCCAAGTTCCAACGCCATATTCCCTCATGAGTCATTTCACCCCCTGGTCCGCCCTCGCTGGCGGGCTGCTCATTGGTCTTTCCGCCGTTCTGCTGCTGGCCCTGACAGGTCGTCTGGCCGGCATCAGCAACATGGCCCATGGCCTGGTCGATCACCTGCAAGGTCAGCGCCAGGATGACTGGCTTTGGCGCGCCCTGTTCCTGCTCGGCATGGTGGCTGGCGCGACCGTCTGGCTGGCTGGCAGCGACGGCCCGGCCAACCCGCGCCAGGCATATCCCAGCTGGGTGCTCGTGGTCGCCGGGCTGCTGGTGGGGTATGGCACGGCACTGGGCAATGGCTGCACCAGCGGCCACGGGGTCTGTGGTCTGGGTCGGCGCTCCCTGCGCTCTCTGGTGGCCACACTCACCTTCATGGCCACCGGCATCGTCACCGTTTTCCTGATTCGCCATGTCTGGCCCCTGTGAGGCACACACCATGAACATCAAGAGCTGTGTGAGCGCCCTGCTGTCAGGAATCGTGTTCGGCGTCGGTCTGGCTGTCGCCCAGATGACCAACCCCTTGAAGGTGCAAGCGTTTCTGGATCTGGCCGGAGACTGGGACCCCAGCCTGGCCTTGGTCATGGGCGGGGCCGTCAGCTGCACCCTGGTGGGCTTCCATCTGGTGCTGAAACGCCGCCAGCCTCTTTGGGGCGACAGCTGGCACCTGCCCACCCTGTTCAAGGTTGATCGCCGGCTGGTGGTCGGTGCAGCCCTCTTCGGCATTGGCTGGGGGCTGAGCGGCTACTGCCCTGGCCCGGCCATCGCCACCTTGCTGAGCAACAACCGCGAGGCCTGGATCTTCGTGCCGGCCATGCTGGTCGGGGGCGCCCTGCAACGCTGGCAAGCTCGCTTGAGCGCACGCCAGCCTGCACCGTGAGCGTGACCATGGACTACCTGCTCTTTGAATTCAGCGAGGACACCGATGGCCTGGGCGTGTTTGAAGCCATGGCGTCAACACCCAAGGCCCAGTTCGCCATGGTGCAGGCGGAAGCACAGCAGGTCCTGAATTGGGCGCGCCAGCATTTTCCGCATGGCCCTGGGCCCATCGAAGAGGGCCATGACTGGGACCTGGACGAGCAGATACAGCAGGAGGAAAGCCTCATCGGCGACGTCTGGCACACCCTCACGCTGTCCCTGACGGGCACCCCGGCATTCTGCGATGCCTTCGGGCAACAGTTCCTGTGCGATTGACCCTTTGACGGAGCGCAAGCCCCTGCGTGAAGCCATTGCGGACGCGCACGGATACGGCCATGATCCCGACAGACACAACTGCGTGGCTGACGAATGGGACAGGACATCTCACAGAGCGAGTTCTCCGCAGCAGACTTCACGCGCTTCCAGCAACGCGTGGGTGACGAAACTGCCCTGCTCAGGCAATGGTGGCAGCAAGGCTTGCTGGCTTCTGGCGAGCGGGTAGCCGGCTTCGAGCTGGAAGCCTGGTTGCTGGACCACAACCACTTTCCGCGCCCATGCAACCAGCCCTTCCTGGCACGCATGGCCGACCCGCTGGTGGTGCCGGAGTTGTCGCAGTTCAACATCGAACTCAACGGCACACCCCAGCCGCTGTCGGGTCACGCCCTGACAGCCCTGGAAACCGAGTTGACCGACACCTGGCACAAGTGTCTGCGCATGGCCCACGAAGAAGAGGCCACCGTCGTGGCCATCGGCACCCTGCCGACCTTGCGCGAGCGCGATCTGGACCTCGCCAGCATGACACCATCGAGCCGCTACGTGGCCCTCAACCGTCAGGTGCTGCAGGCACGGGCGGGTGCCCCGCTCACCTTGAAAATCGATGGCATCCAGCAGCTCGACACGGTCCATGAGGACGTGATGCTGGAGGCAGCAGCCACCTCGTTTCAAGTGCATCTGCAGGTCGCTGGCCGCGAGATGTCGCGCTACCTCAATGCCTCCACCATCCTGTGTGGGCCGCTGCTGGCACTCTCTGCCAATGCCCCCTTCCTGTTTGGCCGTACCCTGTGGCACGAGACCCGCATCCCGCTGTTCGAACAGTCCGTCAACTGTGGCGACAGTGACATGGGGCGGCGGGTCACCTTCGGGCATGGCTATGTCGGGCCCGACCCGACCGAACTGTTCAGCGACAACCTGGCGCGCTTTCCGGTGCTGCTGCCCCTGTTGACAGACACCCCTGCCGCCGAGATGGCCCACCTGCGGCTGCACAACGGCACCATCTGGCGCTGGGTGCGACCGCTTGTGGGGTTTGACGCGACCGGCTGCCCACGCCTGCGCATCGAGCAGCGGGTGATGCCCGCCGGCCCCACCATGCTCGACATGATGGCCAACGCCGCCTTCTATTACGGCGTGGTCCACATGCTGGCAACCCAGCCGCTGCCGCCCGAACGCGTGCTGCCCTTCGAGCAAGCCCGTGCCAACTTCTACGCAGCGGCCCAGCACGGGCTCGATGCGCGGCTCTACTGGATGGACGGGCAGGCCGGCAGCGCCAGCGATCTGCTGGAGAGCCTGCTGCCCCTGGCTGAGGAAGGTCTGACCCGACTGGATACCGATGCCCACGACATCGAGCGCTACCTCGATGTGCTGACGGTCCGCCTGCGCACCCGTCGCAATGGCGCGGCCTGGCAACTGGCCCATTACGACGCCCACAACGACTTTTTCCGCCTGATGGCCGACTACCAGGAGCACCAGCGCAGCGGCATGCCGGTGCACGAATGGCCCATCTGACGACGCATCTGATCGACCCATGCAACTGACCCGACTCGACCACCTTCCCGATGGCCTGCTGGACTG
This sequence comes from Aquabacterium sp., assembly GCF_041909175.1. Lineage (GTDB taxonomy): Bacteria > Pseudomonadota > Gammaproteobacteria > Burkholderiales > Burkholderiaceae_C > Aquabacterium. The sequence goes on from NZ_JAYRDZ010000010.1 coordinate 72,045, forward strand.
CTCGGCGCGTGACCTGCACCGTATCCTGCCCGGGCCCACCTTGATCCACCTGCCCGGGCGCCGCACCCCGGAGCTGTTCGTTTCCGTGCTCTTGCATGGCAATGAAGACACCGGTCTCGTCGCCATCCAGCAGGTGCTGAAAGCCCATGCCGGCCGCGAACTGCCACGCGCGATGTCCCTGCTGATCGGCAACGTGTCTGCTGCCCGCGAGGGCCTGCGCCGGCTGGATGAGCAACCCGACTACAACCGGGTATGGCCCGGCACCGAGCAACACGCTGGCACGCCTGAACACGCCGTGATGAGCCAGGTACGCGACATCATGGTCGAGCGGGGCTTGTTCGCCAGCATCGACATCCACAACAACACCGGCCTCAACCCGCACTACACCGTGGTCAATCGGCTGGACCCGCACACCCTGCGCCTGGCACTGCTGCTGTCACGCACGGTCGTGTGGTTCCGAGGCCCCCCGGGTTCGCAGACTGGCGCTTTTTCAGGCATCTGCCCGTCTGTCGCAGCCGAATGCGGCAAGCCAGGCAACCCGGCCAACGAGGCTGCAGCCGCGCGCTTCATCGAGGCCTGCCTGCATCTCGCCGAATTCCCTGCTCACCCCGTGGCCGAGCAAGACATCGACCTGTATCACACCCTGGCACTGGTCAAAGTGGCCCCCAACGCCGATTTCGGCTTTGGCGATGCGCAAGCCAGCGTCAACTTCGACCCGCAACTCGATCACCAGAATTTCGTGGAACTGGATGCTGGCGCCAGCTTTGGCCAGACCCGACTCCCGCAGCCGCTGGAAGCCTGGGATGACGCCAACCACGATGCGGCAGCCGCCCTGTTCGACACCAGCGACGGCCAGATCCGTCTGCGACGCCCGGCCATGCCCGCCATGCTGACCCTGGATGCCCGCGTCGTCAGGCAGGACTGCCTGTGCTATCTGATGGAACGGGTGCCATTCGAGCGCGTACAGGAAGCCAGCTCGCTTATGCAAGAATTGAATTAACTTGCAGCCAAATATTATTTATACGCATACAGCTAGCCAGACTACAGTGCTGCCAGTGCCTGCCTCACCCCGGATGGCAGGCTTGTTTTTCTGCACAACGCGCTGACGGAGACACCCATGAGCGACAAGAACTGGAAATTCGACACCCGTGCCGTCCACGCCGGCTATTCGCCGGACCCCACCACCAAATCGGTGGCCGTGCCCATCTACCAGACGGTGGCCTACGCCTTTGACAGCGCCCAGCATGGCGCCGATCTGTTCGACCTGAAGGTGCCGGGCAACATCTACACCCGCATCATGAACCCCACCACCGATGTGCTGGAGCAGCGCATCGCGGCGCTGGAAGGCGGCATCGGCGCACTGGCCCTGGCCTCCGGTCAGGCCGCTGTCACCTATGCCATCCAGACCATCACCGAAGCCGGCGACAACATCGTCGCGTCAAGCGCCCTGTATGGCGGCACGTTCAACCTGCTGGCCCACACCCTGCCGCAGTACGGCATCACCACCCGCTTTGCCGACCACCGCGACCCGGCCAGTTTCGAAGCCCTGATCGATGACCGCACCAAGGCCATCTATGTCGAATCGCTGGGCAACCCGGCCGGCAATGTGACCGACATCGAAAAAATCGCCGAGATCGCTCACCGTCACGGCGTGCCGCTCATCGTCGACAACACGGTGCCTTCGCCCTACCTGTGCCGCCCCTTCGAGCACGGTGCCGACATCGTGGTGCACTCGCTGACCAAGTACCTGGGCGGCCACGGCACCAGCCTGGGCGGCGCCATCGTCGATTCGGGCAAGTTCCCCTGGGCCGAGCACAAGGCCCGTTTCAAGCGCCTCAACGAGCCGGACCCCAGCTACCACGGCGTGGTCTACACCGAAGCCCTGGGCCCGGCAGCCTACATCGGTCGTGCCCGCGTGGTGCCCCTGCGCAACACCGGTGCTGCCCTCTCGCCGTTCAACGCCTTCCTGATCCTGCAGGGCATTGAAACGCTGAGCCTGCGCATGGACCGCATCACCGAGAACACCAAGAAGGTGGCGCAGTTCCTCAAGGACCACCCGCGCGTGGCCTGGGTCAACTATGCCGGCCTGGAAGACCACCCCGAACACGCCCTGGCCAAGAAGTACCTGAGCGGCAGCGCTTCCGGTCTGCTGACCTTTGGCGTGCCCGGTGGCCGTGAAGGTGGCGCCCGCTTCCTCGATGCCCTGCAGCTCTTCACACGCCTGGTGAACATCGGTGATGTGCGCTCGCTGGCCACCCACCCGGCCTCGACCACCCACCGCCAGCTGTCGCCTGAAGAGCTGGCGCGTGCCGGCGTGTCCGAAGACACCGTGCGCCTGTGCGTCGGCATCGAGCACATCGACGACCTGCTGGCCGACTTGGGGCAAGCTCTCGCCAACGCCTGACGCAGGGGACCATAATCAGAGACATGCCAAGGTTCTTGCTGTCTCTGATACGTGGGCTGCAGGCCCTGCTCATGCTGCTGGCCTGCTGCCTCTGGCCCGGGCTCCCCGCCTGGGCAGCCGACCCGGCATCGCCAAGCGAAGCTGGGGTGCGGGTGCCGATCCTGGTCTATCACCGCTTCGGCCCCGAAGTGGCCGACAGCATGACCGTACGCACCCGCACGGTCGCAGCCCAGCTCGACCTGCTTGAGCGCACCGGCCACACGGTGATCCCCCTGCAATGGCTGGTCGATTACCTGCAAGGCCGCCGCCCCAGCCTGCCTGCCGGTGCGGTGGTCATCACTGTGGACGATGGCCATGCCTCCGTCTTCACCGAGTTGGCCCCACTGGTTCAGCGACGGCACATCCCGGTCACGCTGTTCATCTACCCTTCGGCCATCTCCAACGCCAGCTACGCCATGACCTGGGCCCAGTTGCAGACGCTGCAGGCCACGGGGCTGTTCGACGTGCAGTCGCACACGTACTGGCACCCCAACTTCGCGCGCGAGCGCCGCCAGCGCACGGCAGACGACTACCGTGATTTCGTGCAGCACCAGTTGCGGCTGTCTCGCACCGTGCTGGAAAAGCGCATGGGCCACCCCATCACCCAACTGGCCTGGCCTTTCGGCCTGTATGACGAGGTCACCATCGAAGAAGCCGAAGCTGCGGGCTACACCGCCGCACTCACCCTGCGCGCACAGCCGGCCAGCCAACATGACAAGCTGCTGGAATTGCCCCGTTTTCTGATGGTCGAGCCCCCCAACGCCAGCTGGTTCCAGCGCATCATCGACACAGCTTCGCCGAAACCGATTTCCGCACCATGACCCGACTGTTCCCGCTGCTCGCCACCGTCCTGAGCCTGGCCCTGAGCACTGCTGCTTCAGCCCGCACCGGCCTGATCAGCAACGCCAGCACCAAGGCACCCATTGCCGACGCGGTGCTCATCACCAGCCATCAGGTCGTGTTGCGCAGCAACGAGCGAGGCCAATTCGAATGGTCCGATCAAGACCCGGTGGTGGCCGCCCGCGCTGTGGGCTACCGCGCCGTGAAGGTGGCCAACAGCAACGCCATCGAGCTCACCCCCTTCACGCCCAAAGCGCTCTACCTGTCGCACTACGGCATTGGTGACCGGGGCTTGCGCGGCGATGCCGTCGAGCTGATTGAACACACCGAACTGAATGCCCTGGTCATCGACTTCAAGGGGGATCGTGGCCTGCTGCCCTATCACCCGGCAGGTGCTACCGCAGAGACGTTCCCCTGGCCTCACCAGGCTACCGTGGGTGACCTGCCCGGGCTCATCAAGGAGCTCAAGGCGAAGGGCATCTACCTGATCGCCCGCATTGTGGTCTTCAAGGACGACCCGCTGGCCCACGATCACCCGGAGCTGGCCGTGAAGACCAGTGCCGGCAACACCTGGAAGGACCGCGAAGACCTCGCCTGGGTCGACCCTTTCCAGAAGGCGGTCTGGGACTACAACATCGCCATCGCTGAAAACGCCGCCCAACTGGGCTTCGACGAGATCCAGTTCGACTATGTGCGCTTTCCTGATGCCACGCAGGGGCCGGTGTTCTCGGAGCCTTCCACCGCCGACGCCCGCGTCAAGGCCATCACCGGTTTCCTGAAAACGGCCTACCAGCGCCTGACGCGCTACAACGTCTTCGTATCGGCCGACATCTTCGGCTATGTCTGCTGGAATGAAAACGACACCGGCATCGGTCAGGACCTCGACGCCCTCAAGGGCGCAGTCGACATCCTGGCACCCATGCTGTACCCGTCTGGCTTCACCTGGGGCATCCCCGGTCATGCCAACCCGGTTGCCGCACCGGACAAGATCGTCGGTCTGTCGCTACAACGGGCCCGGCAACGCACCGGGCTGCCGGGCGTGGCCTTCCGCCCCTGGTTGCAGGCCTTCAGAGACTATGCGTTTGACCACCGCGAATTTGGGGCCGAACAGATCAAGGCCCAGATCGATGCGGCACAGGCAGCGGGCAGCGACGGGTGGATGCTGTGGAACGCGCGCAACCGCTACAGCGCCGAAGGACTGCATACCCCTCAGGCTGCGGCCACCACCCCGGCGGCATCGGCACCAGCCAGCGCCACACCGTGAAGCGCCTGCTCGTCTGCCTGCTGCTGAGCCACACCCTGATGCGTGAAGCCGTGGCCACCGACGCATCGCCTGACTGGTCTCGACTCAACTGGGCACCTCTGGACAGCCTGGTGCAAGCCCAGATCGACGCGCGGGCCATGCCCGGCGCCGTGCTGATGATGGGCCAGGCACAAGGCGTAGACGCCACCCGCGTCTATGGCTGGCGCGCCCGAGAGCCCGCCATGCTGCCCATGCAGGCAGACACCGTGTTCGATCTCGCCTCGCTGACCAAGGTGCTCGCCACCACCACCGCCGTGCTGCAACTGGTCGAGCAAGGCAAGCTGGCACTCGACACGCCGGTTTACCGCTACTGGCCCGCCTTTGGCCAAAACGGCAAGACCGGCATCACCGTGCGGCACTTGCTGGCACACCGCTCCGGTCTGCGTGCGGGGCTGGACATGCAGCCGGCATGGCAAGGTGCCGACACCGCCTTGCACCTGATCGAACATGAGCGCCTGGTGGCCCCGCCAGACAGCCGTACGCTCTACAGCGACACCAACTTCGATGTGCTGGGCGAACTCGTCGAGCGCGTCAGTGGTGAAGCGCTCGCGCACTACTGCCAGACACACATCTTTGGCCCCTTGAAGATGGTGGACACCACCTTCCTGCCAGATGCCAGCCTGCGCGCACGCGCCGCCCCCACCATCCGCCTGGCTGATGGCGAGTGGCTGCAAGGCCAGGTGCAGGACCCCACCGCACGACGCATGGGCGGTGTAGCCGGGCACGCCGGCCTCTTCGGCACGGCCGCCGATCTGGCTCGGTTTGCGCGCATGCTGCTCAACCAGGGTGAGCTGGACGGCACCCGCATCCTCTCACCCGACAGCGTCGCCCTGCTCACCCAGCGACAAGGCCCCGTCAAGGAGCCCACCTGGCGCAGCCTGGGCTGGGACATGGCCGCGCCACTGGTGCCGGGGCGGCTCGCGCTCTTGCCGCAAGGTCTCATCGGGCATACCGGCTACACCGGCACCGGCTTGTGGATCGACATGGTGACGGGGCGCTTCGTGGTCATCCTGAGCAACCGCCTGCATCCTGACGAGCATGGCGACGCCCGCCCCTTGCGGCGGGAAGTGCTGGCCCTGCTGGCCCACACCCAAGCCCCCCTGCCGGCCAGCCAGGCCCTGCCACGCACGGCCGACACCCCGATGGAGCCGCGCCCGGGCATCCTGAGCGGGCTCGATGTGCTCGAAGAACAAGGCTTCGCGCCACTGCAAGGGCAGCGCATCGGGCTGGTCACCAACCGCGCCGGGCTGGACCGTCAAGGCCAGCGCGACATCGACGTGCTGCGCTGGGCTCCAGGGATTCAGCTCGCCACCATTTTCAGCCCGGAACACGGGCTGTATGCCGATGCCGAAGGCGCGGTAGCATCGACCACCGAGCCCTTGAGCGGCATCCCCATCGTCAGTCTGTATGGTCAGCAACAGGGCCCTAGCCCAGCCCAACTCCAGGGCCTGGATGCCGTGGTGTTCGACCTGCAAGACGCCGGCGTGCGCTTCTACACCTACCTGTCCACACTGGGCAAAGTGATGGAAGCGGCCAGCGCAGCGCACCTGCCGGTGTGGGTGCTGGACCGGCCCAACCCCATCGGGGCTAAGGTGGTGGCCGGCCCGATGCTGGATGCCCAGCGCACCTCCTTCACGGCCTACCTGCGCATGCCCACCCAGCATGGCATGACCCTGGGCGAACTGGCCGGCATGATCAAGGCCGACAAGGGGCTGGATGTCGATCTGCACGTGGTCCCCATGGGGGGCTACCGCCGCGAGATGCGCTACGCGCAGACGGGGCTGGACTGGATTCCCCCCTCACCCAATCTGCGCACGCCCGCCACGGCGCAGCTCTATGCGGGCGTGGCCTTTGTCGAAGGCAGCAATGTGAGTGTCGGACGGGGCACCGATCACCCCTTCGAATGGCTGGGGGCACCCTGGATCGATGCCCAGGCCCTGAGCACCGCCCTGCAGGCGCGCCAGGTGCCAGGCGTCCGTTTCAGCCCGATCACCTTCACGCCCACCCAGGGGCCCGGGGTCAAGCAGCCTTGCCAAGGGGTGGCCATCGAGTTGAGCGACCCCGCTGCCTTGCGCCCGGCCCTGCTCGGTGTGGAGCTGGCCGCGGCCTTGCATCGCCTGTATCCGGCGCAATTCCAGCTGGACCGCACACTGGGGCTCATAGGCAATCAGGCCACCTTGCAGGCGCTGCGAGCCGGCACCGACCCGAGGCAGATCGAAATCAGCTGGGGCGATGACCTGCAGGCCTTCCTGGCTCGGCGCCAACGCTTCCTGCTGTATTGACCAAGACGGTCACAGCCAGGGCAGGAACTGATGCTGCCCGACCTCGTGGTGGTCGGCCCTGGCGTGGTGGCTCACCAGCGAAGTCGACGAGTCGGCCGTCGTGGCGGCAGACGTGCCATCCACCGTACCGAGCGCCATCACATCCGCCGTGGGCCCGGACAGCAAGTCACCCAGACTGACCTGGCTGGTGGACGAGGTGCTGGCCTTGGCAAACCACACATCCGCCATGGCATGCGTCGTCCCGTCGGTCGTGGTGTAACTCGACACCAGCCCCAGCAAGTTGCCGTGATCCACCGTGCTGGAGCGGCTGGCATCCAGCGCCAGCGAGACAATGCCCAGCTCCTGCAAACTCTTGAGCTCAGCAGCGGAAGACACCCCATCCTGGTTGGCATCAACCCATACATTCAACTCATTCCACTTGGCATCGGCCTGGCTGATCACCCCATCGTGATTCGAGTCCAGCTCGGACAACGCGGTGTAACCATTGCCGGCCATGGCGCCATTGCTCAGACGGGTGCCCGTCCCGAACAGCTCGGTGCCATTGTTGATCAGACCATCGTGATTGCGGTCCATCACCAGCAAGCCATCGGTGGCCGATACCCAACCCACCTGCTGCGCCATACCCGTTCCCAGCAGGTCAAACTGCACCCCGGAGCTGGCAGACAGCGTCGATACGCCGTCACCATTGAGGTCCAGCACAATTGGCGACACCGAGGTCAATGCGCTCAGTTGCGTCGTCGACAAGCCGCTCAACTGTGTCGATGACAGGGCAGCGACCTGCGTCATGCTCAAGGCAGCCAGATCAGCAGTTGAGAACACGGCCAGTTGTGACGAGGTCAAAGCCTCGACCTGCTCCACCGTGAGGGCAGCAACCTGGGTCGAATTGAGTGCCTCGATCACCTGGGTCTTGAGCGAATGGATCGCCGTGGTGGTGAGTGCCTCGATCTGAGTGGTGCTCAAAGCTTCGATCTGCGCCGTGCCGAAGGCCTGCACCTGGGTCGAGCTCAGGGTTTCGATCTGGTCTGCCGAGAAACCAGCCAACGCCCCTGTACTGATGGCTGCCAGATCGGACTTGGTGAGCACCGAGACCTGATCCAGGTTCAATGCTGCGACCTGCTCTGAACTCAACGCCTGCGCCTGGGTCGTGGTCAGCCCACGGACCACGTCTTCAGACAGGGCACCAATCTGTTCCACAGTCAGCGCCCTGATGTCGGCCGAGCTCAATCCGGCAAACTGCGTCGAGCTCAGAGAGTTCATCTGATCGGCTGTCAGCGCATGGATCTGATCGGTCGTCAACGCGCCGACCTGCGAGGAGCTCAATTGGGCCAGTTGATCGATGTCCAGCGCCTGCAATGCAGTCGTGCTGATGACCGCCATCTGGCTGGTCGTCAAGGCAGCCACCTGCGCTTCGGACAAAGCCCCCACAGCGTCGCTTCCCAGTGCCGCCACCTGCAACGTGGTCATGGCCGCTACCGAGGCCGTGGTCAGCGCACTGATCTGGTCCGCAGTCAGGGCCGTGATCTGGTCCACGCTCATCGCGCGAACGTCGCTGGAGCTCAAAACCTCGATCTGGTCGACATCCAGGGCTCGAATCTGGGCCGTGGTCAGTGCCACCACCTGGCGGGTGCTCAGGGCTTCAATCGCGTCCAGTGACAAAGCGCCAATCTGTGCTGTCGACAAGGCCTGCAGCTGGAGGCTTGTCAGCGAAACGGCCTGTGTCGCAGTCAGGTATTCGAGCTGTTCGGTGGTGAGCGCCGCGATCCGGTCAGTGGTCAAGGCGCGCAGCTCCGTCGTGGTCAAGGCCGCAAACTGCTCACCGCTGAGCGCCTGCAATTGAGCCGTGCTCAATGCCATCAACTGCAAGGTGCTCAATGCCTGGACGGCGCTGCTCGACAGGGCACCAATTTGCTCTTCGGACAACCAGGTGATCTGCGTCGTGCTGAGTGCACGTACATCGACGGTCTCCATGGCATGGATCTGGTCATCACTGAATGCAGCCAACTGCACAGCCGTCAGGGCTGCCACCGCCTTGGTACTGAGGGCCTGCACCTGGTAGTCGCTCAAGGCACTGATCTGATCGGTCGTCAGGGACTGAATCTGGGCCGTGGACAGGGAGCCGATCTGCAATGCAGTCAATGCGCCGATCTGATCCTCACTCAAGCAGCGCATGTCATTCGTATCGAACGCTGCCAACTCCGTTGTGGTCAACACACGGATCTGATCGCTGGTCAAGGCAGCGAACTGTGTCGACGTGAGCGCACCGATCTGCGCCGCCGTCAGCGCCTTCACTGCAGACAGAGACAAGGAATCGACCTGGTCGGCTGTCAGCGACTTGATTTGTGCAGTTCCCAGCGCGACCACCTGTGCCGAGGTCAATGCCCCGATGTCATCGGCGTCCAGCTTGCTCAAGACGCTGGTGGCCAGCGATTTGATGACGGCCGTAGACAATGCCGCGATCTGACTGCTGTCAAACGAAGACAACTGCACGGCGGTCAACGCAGCTGCCTGCACAGAGCTGATGACCTGGACCGAGGTTGTGGCCAATTCCGAGAGTTGCTCGGTAGACATCGCCGCCATCTGAGCTGTCGACAGGGACGCCATGTAGGTGGTGCTCAAGGCAGCGGCCTGATCATTGGTCAGTGCGGCCAGCTGATCGGAGGTCATGGCAGACACCTGTTTGGTCGTCAGCGCATGGATCACATCCGTGGACAGCGATTGAATCTGGTCTGTGGTGAACGCCGCAATCTGACTGGTTCCCATGGCCAGGACCTGGGTAGAACCCAGCGCTGCGACCTGGTCACCATTGAGAACCTGCAGGTCATCGTTGGTCAATGCCCGCATCTCCTGCGTTGTCAGCACCCGGATCTGGCCGACTGTCAGAGCCTGCATCTGCTCGCCCGTCAGAGCCTGGAACTGAACCGTCGACAAAGCCTGGATGGCCGCTGTCGAGATGGCTGCCAACTGATCGGCATCGAAACCCTGCACTTGCGTGGTGGTGAATGCACGCACCTCGGTCGTGGTCAGCGCCGACATCTGATCGCCCGTCAAGGCGCCGATCTGCTCCATCGTGAGTGCGACCACCTCTTTCGTGGTCAGGCCCCTGATGGCACTCGTCGACAAGGACTGAAGCTGATCGGTAGACAGTGCCTGCAACTGTGCGGTACCCAGCACCGCGACCTGTGTCGATGTCAGCGCACCAACCTGATCCAGGGTCAGCGCCCCAATGTCTTGTGTCGTCAAGGCTGTCAGGGTCCGGGTGCTGATGGCGCGGATCTGGTCTTCGGAAAACGCCGTCAGTTGCTCGGTCGTGAGGCCGAGGATCTGGGTGGTTCCCAGCGCTGCCACCGCCAGCGTCGACAACGAGGCGATCTGGTCATCGCGGAGTGCCACCAACTGCGTCGTCGTGAGGCCTTGTACCTGGGCCGCTGTCAAGGCATGGATCTGATCAGCGCTCAAAGCCTGCAGCGTCGAAGCACTCAAGCCCGCAATCTGAGACTTGGTCAGCGCGGCCATCTGGGTGGTGGTCAAAGCGCCCAGATCATCCGCCGACAGGCCAGCCATCTGCGTCGAAGTCATGGCTGCAATCGCACCCGTGCTGAGCGCTGCGATCTGGTCGCTGCTCAGTGCCGAGATCTGAGCACTCGACAGGGCCCGCACATCGGCCGTGGTCAGCACACCGACCTGATCTTCCGACAAGGCTTGCAACTGGGCATCACTCAGGGCGGCAATCACCTTGCTGCTCAACGACTTGATCGTCGAGGTCGACAGGGACTCAATTTGATCGGTCGACAGGGCTCGAAACTGTGTCGAGGACAGCACGGCCAACTGCGTCGATGACAAAGAGTCGATGCGCGTCGGGTCCAGCGCTGCGATGTCGGCGGTCGACAGCGCAGCAATGACGCTGGTACTGAGCGCCTTCATCTGGGTCGCACTCCAGGCATTCATCTGGTCGCTGCTCAAAGCATCAACCTGGGCAATCGTCAACGCCTTGATGGCCAGCGTCGACAAAGCGGCCACCTGGTCATCGCTGAGTGCATGAATCTGCGCGGTTGTGAGCCCGGTAATCTGCGTCGATTTGAGCGCGGCAATTTGCTCGCCACTGAAGGCCTGCAGATCTTCCAGTTCGATGCTGCTCACCTGACGTGAGCCCAGGGCCCCGATCTGGGCCGTGCCCAGGCCGCCGATGTCGTCGGTCGTGAGCGCCACGATCTGGGCTGTACTCAACACGGCAATGCCGGCAGTCGCAATGGCCGCGATCTGATCCGCGCTGAGCGCCTGCAACTGCTGGGTGCTCAACGCACGGATCTCAGTGGTGGTCATGGCACGCATTTGATCGCTGCGCAACGCACTGATCTGGTCCGTATCGAGTGCAGCCAACTCCTTGGTGGTCAGGGACTTGATCGCCGTGGTCGACAAGGCCTGAACCTGATCCAACGTCAGGGCATGAATCTGGTCGGTCGTCAGTGCGGCGGCCTGTGCCGAGGTCAAGGCCCCGATCTGGTCCTCACTCAGGGAGCTCAACGCCTCAGTGTTGATGGCAGCAATCGCCGAGGTGGTGAGGTTGCGCACCAGGGTTGCGGACAGCCCATCGACTTGATCGGCACTGAGCCCATGGATCTGGGCACTGGTCAGCGCGCGAATCGCCAGCGAGCTCAGAGAAGCCACATCGGTGGACGACAGCGCACCGATCTGATCGACCGTCAGCGCCACCACCGATGAACTGCTCAGGGAAGCCACCTGTTCATCACTCAAGGCATCAATCTGCACCGTGGTCAGGGCACGCATTTCAGCCGTCGTGAAGTAGCGCAGCTGCCCGGTACCCAAGGCCTGCAGCTGGTCAACCGACAACACCGCCACCGCCTGCGTCGACAAAGACTTCAACGCCGTGCTGTTCAAAGAGGTGATCTGGTCAACCGACAGCGACTGGATGTTGGCCGAGCTCAAGGCATAGACACTTTGTGTCGATATGGCTTTCAGCTGGGACGATGTCAAAGCCTGAATCTGCTCCGCAGAGAACGCAGCCCAGTCCTCCTTGGTCAAGGCAGCAATGGAGCTGGTTGACAAGGCAGCGACCTGATCGGCCGAAAGCTGTGGAATGGTCGTGGACATCGCGGTACTCCGTATGGAACAGATACAGCACCCGCGGCAGACCGCATGCGCCGATGCCCGAAGGCTACGGATTACCCAGAAATCCAAACGCTCAATTACAGCCACTTCACCCCGTTATGTACGCGGCTGTGACAAAGCCGACTGTGCTAGCCATCCATGCGCTCAGAGGGAAAACGGCCGGCATGGCGCACCAGCGCCTCACATTTGTAAAGCATTGAGCACTCACAACTTCACATTGGCAACACTCAAGCCAACACAGTGACATGTCGACAAACTTGATCCAGTCGGCTTTCCGCCTGGCGTGATACGGATTACAGTCGGACCGCAGTCCAGAGCTCACCAAGGAGTGCTCATGGCCGACCAGAAAACATCCATGGAGACGCCCGACAACGCCGCTGCATTGGCGATTTACCGGTATCGGGCTCCGATCTACGACTACGAGTTGCAGGCGTTCGAGCCTTTGCGGCATGCAGCCATCGACAAACTGGCCCTGCAAGCAGGGCAAACCGTGTTGGACGTCGGCTGTGGCACCGGCCTGAGCTTCGGTTTGCTTGAAAACGCGGTCGGCCCGACAGGCCGCATCATCGCCATCGAACAAAGCGCCGACATGCTGGCACAGGCCCGCCAGCGTGTGGTCGACAACGGCTGGGACAACATCGAACTGGTGCTGGCCCCCGCAGCCGAAGCCCGCTGGCAAGGTCGTGCCGATGCGCTGCTGCTGCATTTCACCCACGACATCGTGCGCAACCCATGTGCGCTGGGCCACCTCTGCGCGCAACTCAAGCCAGGTGCACGGGTGGTGTCCACCGGCCTGAAGTGGGCCCTGCCCTGGTGCCTGCCCGTCAACCTGTATGTGCTGTCGGCCGCGCTGTATTCGGTATCGTCACTGGAAGGGTTGGCCGAACCCTGGACGCTGCTGGCCCCCATGCTGAACGACTTCGAGGTCGAAGAAGCCATCTGGGGCGGCGGCTATATCGCCAGCGGGCACACCGCAACACCACGGCCCTGAGGAGCTCATCAGGTCAGTCGCGGTTGGCCAGCATCTCGCTCAACACGGCTGGCAGGCTGGCGCGCAAACGCGCCGTGATGCGTGCCTCGTGACGCTGCCAGAGAATGCCCACATAAACCACGCCCAGGCCGATGGCCGTCAAGGCGAGCGGAAACAGCAGGCTGTCCTTGAACACGGTGGCCGCCAGATGGCCCAGGTACGCCGCCACACCCAGCCCGCCAAACACGGCAAACACCCGGCGTGACAGCAGGGCCCCGATGCCAATCATCAACAGGTTGATGGCGCAATAGCCCAGCTTGGACCACTCGCTGTCCGAATTCATAGATGACAGCGCGCCCCAGAAGGTCAGCACGCCGAACAGGTACAGCCAGAAGGGAAAGTCCTGCGTGGCGTGGCGCGTGCGCACATCCACCCAGAAGGCCAGCAAGGTCATCAGCAGACCAAACCACAGCGATACGAACTGGCGCGTCGCCCAGTCGACCTGGTTGTAGCCGAACAGATAAGGCACCAGGTCCATGCTCATGTACCAGAGCGTCACCGCCACCGGCATCACCAGGAAGGCCAGGCGGTAGCGCCACAGCATCAAGGCTGCCACGGCCAGCGTGGCCAGCTCCATCATCAGCCAGCGCCAGTCAATGAAGACGTGGTAGTCGCGGTAGACCCGGCCATCGGCCCACCAGCCCATCATCACCTGCAGGCCATAGACGGCCAGCGGCGTGAGCACCACGACAAAGGTGGCGGTGATGCCCGCTGGGATCGGCAGGTGCCGCGCCTTCAGCAGGTGCTCGGTCAGCCCCAGCCCGGCCACCGCATACAGCAGTGAAATGACCAGCAGCCCGCCCCCACCGAAGCTCTCCCAGCCCAGGTTCATGAACAGCGTCATGGCCCCGATGGCGATCATGCCCCCCAGGTAATAGAGGATGTGGGTCATGCGGAAGCTCGGGGTGTTCTGCCCTTGTTCAGACAGAAATGCCCAGAGTTGCGTGGCCTGGCTATCGGAGAGCAACCCCCGACGCACGGCTTCGTCCAGTTGGGGGCGCTTGATGTCCATGGCTGGTCAGACTGTCTCAGGTGACGTGGTGGGCGCTTCGTCCGGATTCGACCAGAACACGCCCGTCAGCAATTCGGCCAGACGCTCCGGGCCCATGCGGAAACCGCAAGCCTGTGCGTGGCCACCACCGCCCATGGATTCAGCCATGGGGATGCAGTTGAAGCCTTGCACCGAGCGCAGCCCCACCTTCACGGTGCCGTCTTTCGACACGCTCCACAGCAGTGCAAAGGTGCCGCATGCGGCCGACAGCATGTTGCCGACCTCGCTGGTGAAGGCGCCCGGACAGTTCACCATCACGCCTTGCTGGCCGTTGAAGGTCAATGGTGCGGCACCTTCGCCAATGTCGCGGCACAGCGCCAGGAATTTTTCGTTCATGGCCGAGCCGCGCTGGCAGAAACTGGCCACCTGCTCGGGCGAGAAAGCCGCCACCTCGGCCCAGCGCGGAAACTCATTGGGCTCCAGGTCGAGGGCCGACAGGAAGGCGGCGCTTTCCGGGAAGGCCCAGTTCCACAGGTCGCGGTCCTGCACGAAACGGATCAGATCAGGCACGGCCTGTTCGGGGAAGAAGAACTTCCAGGCCAGCATGGCGCCCGACTGGTTCATGTCGAAATGCACTGCGCCGCAGCGGCACTTGAACTGGCCCAGACGGTCGGCAGCACTCTTGTGGTGGTCCAGCATGACCAGTTTGGCGGCCCGCTCGTCGATGCCCTGCATCAGGGCCTCATCAAACGAGAAGTCGAGGATGTAGACCGCACGGCCATCCAGTGGTGGCAGGTCTTCCAGCGTGGTGACCTTACCGTGGCTCACCCCCAGGTACTCGCCCTGCCCGTCGAAATACAGCCAGGCCGCCAGCGCAGCCCCGAAACCATCAGGGCATTTGCCGTGGTAAATCACCAGCGGGTTCGGGTCTGACTTGGAGGGCTGAACGGCCAGCCCAGGCAGAGAGGTGAAGAGACCAGTTGTCACGGAAAGGGCAAAGTGCGGCGACGCACCCGTCATTGAACAGAATCCAACATGGTAATCGTCCTGTCATGACAGGTTGCCTCATTTCGCAGCAACCTACCCTGTTTCCCTGGAGGAATTTCGTTTGCCCAACGTTTGCCAACAAAGTTATCCACAGATTTCGTGGACAACTTCAGGCCAGCGACATCGACAGCCCCTTGAATCGGAGGTGATGCAACAGCTCGCGTATCACCACCACCGATACAGACAAGCCCGGCCCCAGCGGCAAGGTGGTCTGGCTGAGCGGGCGCCCCAGGGACAAGGCCGCCAGCTCGTTGAACACGGCCTCGAACTCGTCGACACCGACATCGACTCTTCCCGCGCGGGTATGGCCGATCTGGTCAGCCAGCAGGGCCACGGCCGGTCCGCTCAGGTGCAGCACCAGATCGGCCGGCACCTTTGCAGCCAGGGGCATGACGATGTCTTCCACCTCGGCGATCACGGTTTCCAGCTCCAGCGGCGTCGGCACCGTGCTGCGAAAGCGCTGGCCTGTCGAGACCAGCCCCAGCGGCAAAACCACCTGGGAGGCCGCCTGCCCTGGCCAGCTCAGTCGGGTCGACGTGGCATCCAGCACCAACTCGGCTTGCCCCTGGGCCAGGCCCGGGGCTGAACTTGTCTGCAAGATCGACATGCGGTCTCCCACTTCCGTGTGATCAGGGGGCGAGCCCGATCTGCTTCATGAACGCCAGGTTATCCCACATCGGACCACTCGGCGTCAGAAAACATTTTTCAAAAAGATTGTCAGGAATCGATGGCTCGCCCCGACTAGGACAGTCGTGCACACCTTGCTGCACGATTTTCCAAACGGGACACCCCTATGAACATCAAGACCATCGCCACCATCGCCAGCGCCCTGATTGCCTCGTCCGCCGCCATGGCCGGCACCACGGCTGACCGCAAATGCGGTGCAGGCAGCTGCAGCAAGAAGGAAGTCAGCGCCAAGGCCGCATCGGCTGCCCAACCCGCATCCGAAGCCGCCCGTGATGCTTCGTGTGCCAAGAAGGAAGCCTCCTGCAGCAAAAAGGAAGCAAGCTGTTCCAAGAAAGAAGCCAGCTGCAGCAAGAAGTGAGCACCCAGGGAGACACCATCATGGCTGGACTGGGCTACCGACGCGACATGGCCGACTGGGATGCCCGGGCCATTGCAGCTGACTTCTTTGAAGTCGCCCCCGAGAACTGGATCCATCGCGACCGGCACCGGCTACATGCCTTGCGTGAAAGCGGTCGCCCCCTGTGCCTGCATGGTGTCTCGCTGAACCTGGGCGGGCACACGCCCCTGAACGATGGCTTCCTCGACCAGGTCCGGCAACTGATGCACGAGCTGGACGTACGTCACTACTCCGACCACCTGGCCGCCAGTGGCGACGCCCACCAACTGCACGATCTGTTTCCCATCCCGTTCACGCTGTCAGAGGCCAGGCGGGTCAGCGCCCGCATCCGGCAGGCGCAAGATCTCCTCGGCCAGCGTATCGCCATCGAGAACACCACCTGGTACACCAACATCGGTGACATGGACGAGGTGAGCTTCCTCAACGAGGTGGCGCGGCAAGCCGATTGCCAGATCCTGCTTGATCTGAACAACATCACCGTCAACCACAAGAACCACGGCGGGTGCGCGCTGGCAGACTACCTCTCGCAGGTGGACCTCGCACGCGTCACCTATCTGCATGTGGCCGGTCACGAGTTCGACGCACGCTTCGGGCTCTACATCGACACCCACAGCCAGCCGGTGGAAGCCGACACCGCTAGCTGGGCCCACACCCTGCACCAGCGCCACGACCTGCCCATCCTGCTGGAATGGGACAACGACATCCCCTCGCTCGAACGCATCAACCAGGAGCTCGCATGGCTGACGCCTTCTACGACTATGTGAGGGGCCGCAGCGAGACCGTGCCCCCGGGCTACAGCGAAGCCGGCCTGCGCGTGTACCGGCACCTGGTCTACCTTGGCGCCTGCCAGATGGTGGAAGCCCACTACCCCGACATCCGAGCCCAACTGGGTGAAGCCCCGTGGCAGGCGCTGATGGAAGCCTTCGTGCGCCAGTCGCAATGGTCCAGCCACTTCTATGGAGATATCCAAGATGCCTTCCTTGCCTTTCTGGCTCACGAAGCCGCTTAACGGCCTGCAAGACCTCGGGCTGCTCGCCTTGCGGCTGTGGGTTGCCCAGGAATTCGTCCAGGCCGGCACCCTCAAGCTCGCCGGTGGTCTGCAAGCCCCCGAGTGGTTCGCCATGCTGCACTTTCCCTGGCCGGTAGCCTGGTTGCCTACCCAGGTGAACTGGGTGGTCGCGGGGGGCGGCGAGGTGCTGTTTGGTTGCTGCCTGGCACTGGGCCTGTTGAGCCGGCTGTCGGCGCTGGCCCTGCTGTTCATCACCTACGTGGCCGTCTACAGCGTGCATTTCGATCTGGGCTGGGCCGGCTGGAACCAGATCGACACCGATGCGGGCCAGGGCTTCAAGGTGCCGCTGATGCTGTCCATCATGCTCTTTGCCATCCTGACCCAAGGCGGCGGACAATACGCCGCAGATCACCTGCCCCACTGGTGGCGACACCACCGGAGCCCCGCGCTGAGCACATGAGCGACCCCCTCGACCTGGAACAATGGGCCCGCGTCTGGCGTGGCCCCATGCTGCGTTTTGCCCTCTTGCACCTGCAACCCCGCGAAGAAGCGGAAGATGCCGTGCAGGATGCCCTGACTGCGCTGCTGACGGCCGACACCACCACCCTGTCGCAGGCTGACCCCAGGCGCTACCTGTTCGGCATCCTCAAGCACAAGATCACCGACCGCTTGCGCTGCAAATACCGGCCCGAAGTGGGCTACAGCGAAGCCTTTGCCGACGACCTCGACAACGTGCTGTTTGACGAGCGCAGCCACTGGGCAGAAGGTGTGGCCCCATCCGCCTGGGTCGCGCCCGATGCCCAGTTGCAAACCGAACAGTTCTTTGCCGTGGTCGACCTGTGCGTGCACAAGCTGCCGGGCAAACCGGCCCGGGTCTTCAGCATGAAGGAATTCCTCGAGTGCGAGGCTGAGGAAATCTGCCAGACGCTGGGCCTGACCAAAGCCGACTACTGGCAATGCATGAGCCGCGCCCGCAAGCAGATTCAGCTGTGCCTGACCCAGAACTGGTTTGAAGGAGCCCCAGCATGAAGCGCCTGACCTGCAAGGACTACATCTTCAAGCTGACATCAGGACAGCTCAAGGAAGCCGGCCTGGTCGACAAGGTGCGCGCAACCAGCCATCGGCTGGTGTGCCGACACTGCCGCGCCTTCACCCGCAACGACGCCCGTCTGGACGCCATTCTTCAAAATTACCAGGCCCACCTGGCCGAACCGGACGAGACGCCCTGATCAGCCTTTCCCGCTGAGCCGTTGACGCACCTTCTTGGCGAAGGCGATGCCGTCGTTGTACTCAGAGAAGTTGGGCAACAAGGCGTTGATCAGCGACTCTGCACTGACAAACTTGCCGGCCTGCTCTTCGATCAACAGGCTGGCAATCGGGCCCAGGTACTCGGCCATTTCGTGCTCGACAATGGCCAGCACCTCCGCGCTCAACTTGGGCGGTGACCAACCTGCATCGGTGTCACCCCCCTCAGTTGGTGCCGCGGCAGGGGCCGAAGCCGGGGCTGACGTAGGCGCTGCAGCGGGCTCCGGCCCACCGCCCGCACTCAGCAGGCTCAAGATGGTCGCGGTACCGGGCAGCTCATCGCGGCCCGGTGACACCATCTGCGCCTGAAACCGTACCGAGGTGATCGACGCCGTCGTCAGGGCCTGCACGGCAGCCAGGCCTTTGAACGGCAGCATGCTCAATGCCGTGATGCGACCCTGCTCGATGCCGATGCGGACCTGCCTGTTTTCCTTGGTCAACAGGAACAAGGTGCCGGTTTCGACGCCATCGCACAGGCGCCTCAGAGTCTGGATGAAGTCTGGTGTGCTCAAGGCTTCGCCTCCAAATTCCGAGTGGTCAACGGTTGTTGCGCAGGCGGTCCATGGCGATCTTCATGCTCTTGGCCAGCCGATCAATCGACTTCGCCAACGCACCGATCTCATCGCCCCGATCCGATTCCGGCAGTTTGTGCTCCAACTGACCGCGGCTGATCTGGTCGGCCACTTCGGTCAAGTGCACGATGGGGCGCACCAGCCCACGCGAGCTCACCAGCGCCAGGCCCACCACGATGACACTGGTCACCACCAGCAGGATCAAGGCCGAGGTATCGAGACTGCGCAGCGGCGCGTTCACCTCCGCTTCGTCTTGCTGCACGATGGCGATCCAGCCCATGTCGGTCCGCTGCGAGTAGGCCAGCACAGGGCGGCCATTCACCTCGGCATGCATCAGGCCCAGCTTGCCCGCCTTGGCGGCTGCCACCACCGGGTGGGCGCTCATGTCCACCAGGCCCTTTTCACCCATCTCCTTCGGTGAAGCAATCAGCTTGCCGCTGGCGTCCGTCAAGATGGCGTAACCCGTCTTGCCAATGCTCTTTTTCAGCACGGTGTCGGCAATGTCGTCCAGGCTGGCAGTCAGACTGATCACCGCTACGGGCGCCATGCTTTCACCCTTGACCGGCACAGCCAGCGCCAGCGTCGGTTTCTTCGACGTCTTCGAGATCACCACATCAGACGTCAGGGTCGACTTCGCCACCGCGTCCTTGAAATACTGGCGGTCGCCATAGTTCACAGCAGCCAGTTCGTCACTGCGCGCGGTGTCCTGCCCGTTGAGAGACATCACGTGTGCAAAGTTCACCCACGGCAGTTGCCCCTGGATGCCAATCAGCAGTGCCTTGGTCTCGGCCACATTGCCTGAGCGCACCGCTTGCTGCCCACCGGTCAGTTGCAGCACCTTCACGTTCAGAGCGGTCCAGTCATCAATGTTGTTGACGATGACATCTGATGTCTGCTGCAAGCTGTTTTCGGCCGCGCTGCTGGCCAGCGACTCGGCCTGAGAGCGGTCCAGCAGCCAGACCACGAGCAAGGGAATAAGCGACACCGCGAGGAAAGCGGCGAACAACTTGCCCTGAATACCCCCGAAACGGACGTTGGTCCCTTTAGCCATGTGATACCTCAAGTATGGAAGCGCCGGGCCCCAGCCAATCAGCCATCAGGGCCCCAGCACCGTTCCGAAAAACCGAACACAGATAGGTGAGAAATGATCATATCGATGACCCCAGTTAAACGGTTGTACTTTGTAAAACAAGAAACGCTGTTATCGCTTAATCGGTCACGAGATGCAGGGAACTCACGGTGTTTGGCCGCGTACACTTCTCCAGACGGCCGTGATATCCACATGCCGGACAAGCCGTTGAAACAGGCCTAGGATGGTGTCCAGACTTTTTTATTTCGGACATCGCCATGCAATACCGCCCGCTCGGCCGCACCGGCATCCAGGTCAGCGCCATTGCGCTGGGCACCATGACCTGGGGCCAGCAAAACACCGAAGCTGAAGCCCATGCCCAGATTGATCTGGCTCTCGACGCCGGCATCACCCTGATCGACACCGCCGAGATGTACCCGGTGCCGCCCCGTCCTGAAACCCAGGGTCTGACGGAACGCTACATCGGCACATGGCTGAAGAAAACCGGCCGCCGTCAGGACATCGTGCTCGCCACCAAGGCGACGGGCCCCGCCCGGCAGGCCGCACGGCCCAGCCATGTGCGCGGCGGCAACTTGCTGCACACCAAGGCCAACCTCACCGAAGCCATCAACCTGAGCCTGCAGCGCCTGCAGACCGACTACGTCGACCTCTACCAACTGCACTGGCCTGACCGCTCCACCAACATGTTCGGGCAACTGGGCTACCAGCACGTCAAGGACGAAGACACCACCCCCATCGCCGAAACCCTCGAAGCCCTGGCCGAACTGGTGAAGTCGGGCAAGGTCAGGCATGTCGGCATTTCGAATGAAACGCCCTGGGGCATGAGCCAGTTTCTGCACCATGCCGAGCGGCTGGGCCTGCCCCGCGTCGTCAGCATCCAGAATCCCTACAGCCTGCTCAACCGCACCTTCGAGATCGGCCTGTCAGAAATGGCCCTCCGCGAAGAGGTGGGCCTGCTGGCCTACTCGCCACTGGCCTTTGGTGTGTTGAGCGGCAAATACCTGGCTGGTCAACGCCCGGAAGGCGCCCGCCTGAGCCTGTTCGAACGCTTCAGCCGCTACAGCAACGACAACGCCGAGCGGGCCGCCTACGAGTACGTCACCTTGTTCCGTCAGCATGGCATCGACCCGGCGCAAGGCGCCCTCGCCTTCGTCACCAGCCGCGACTTCGTGACCACCAACATCATTGGTGCCACCACGCTGGAACAACTGCGCAGCAACATCGCCTCCATCGACGTGACGCTGCCCCAGCCTGTGCTGGAAGGTATCGAGGCCATCCACCGCCGCTACCCCAACCCGGCCCCCTGAGAAAGCGCCCACCATGAGCAAGCTGTTCACCCCCATCACCCTGGGGCAGCTGACCCTGCCCAACCGCATCGTCATTGCCCCGATGTGCCAGTACTCGGCAGAAGCCGGCTGCGCCACCGACTGGCACCTGATCCACCTGGGCCAGCTGGCGCTCTCGGGTGCCGGCCTGCTCATCGTGGAGGCCACCGCCGTCGAGCCCGAAGGCCGCATCTCGCCGCGCGACATCGGGCTGTGGTCGGACCAGACCGAAGCCGCCCTGCGGCGCGTGGTCGAAGGCATCCGCCGCTACAGCCCCATGCCGCTGGCCGTGCAACTGGCCCACGCTGGCCGCAAGGCCTCCAGCCAGCCCCCGTGGGAAGGCGGTGCCCTGCTGTCGCCCGCACAAGGTGGCTGGCAAACCGTCGCGCCCTCTGCCCTGCCCTACGCCCCCAGCGAGCCCGCCCCCGTGGCGCTGGACGACGCCGGCCTGGCCCGCATCCGCCAAGCTTTTGCCGACGCAGCACGCCGTGCGGCCGCGGTGGGCTTTGACCTGATCGAACTGCACGCAGCGCATGGCTACCTGCTGCACCAGTTCCTGTCCCCACTGAGCAACCAGCGCACCGACCGCTATGGTGGTTCGCTCGACAACCGCATGCGCTTCCCGCTGGAAGTGTTCGACGGCATGCGCGCGGCTTTCCCGGCAGAGCGCCCCATCGGCGTGCGCATCCCGGCCACCGACTGGGTCGAGGGCGGCTGGGATGTCACCCAGTCCATCGCCCTGGCCAAAGAACTGGAGCGTCGTGGCGCCCACTACATCCATGTGTCCAGCGGCGGCCTGTCGGCCCAGCAGCAAATCCCCATCGGCCCGGGCTACCAAATCCCGCTGGCCCAGGCCATCAAGGAACAGGTCAGCACACCCATCGTCGGCGTGGGCCTGATCACCGAAGCCCGACAAGCCGAAACCATCTTGCAGCAAGACCAGGCCGACATGGTGGCCCTGGCACGCGGCATCCTCTATGACCCGCGCTGGCCCTGGCATGCCGCCGCCGAACTGGGCGACCAAGTGGATGCCGCCCCCCAATACTGGCGCTCTCAACCAGCGGCTTACCGCAACCTGTTCAAGCACAGCCGCAACGGCCAGCGTTGAGGCGCGGTTGAACTTTTTCGGCCCACACAGGTCTCACACCCCGTGTATGTTGAAGGAGTTGAACCGTGCGTCACACCACCCCGTTCAAGCTCATGACCTTTGTGGCTGCGGCCACCCTCAGCCTGGCAGCCCTGGCTGCCGACCCCACCCTGCATCAGGTCTACCAGGCCGCTGAATCAGGCCAGTTGGCGCAAGCACAGCAGATGATGGAGCAGGTGCTGCGCAGCCACCCGAACAGCGCCAAGGCGCACTATGTGGATGCCGACATCCTCGCCAAGGAAGGCCGCGTGGCCGACGCCCGGTCTGAGTTGGCCAAGGCGGAACAACTCGAGCCCGGCCTGCCCTTTGCCAAGCCCGCAGCCGTCTCCGAACTCAAAGCCCAACTCAGCGGCGGCAACCACCTCGCGCCCGCCAGCCTGAGCGCCCCAGCCAGCCCGGCTTCCAGCCACCAGATGCCCTGGGGCATGCTGCTGGGTGCCGCTGCCGTGCTGGGCGCCTTGTTCATGTTCTTCAAGGCCCGCGCCAGCCAGGCCAGCAACGTCTACATGCCGATGAACCCCTCCGCCGCTGGTGGCAGCACCTACTACGGCCCAACCCCCACCCCCATGCAGCCATCAGGCGGCATGGGATCGGGCATCCTGGGCGGGCTGGCCACAGGCGCGGCTGTCGGCGCGGGCATGGTGGCCGGTGAAGCCCTCATGCACCGCGTGCTGGGTGGCAGCAGCGACACCAGTCATGATGTGCTCGGCGCAGTTGACACCACCCAGCTGAACCGCTCTGCGGCCAACGACTTCGACATGGGCGGTGCCGACTTCGGCATCAACGACACCTCGTCGTGGGACGACGGCAGCAGCGCCAGCAGCTCAGACGACTGGAGCTGAACGCAGGCTCAGTCGTCCAGGCTCACGTCCTTTTCCTGACGCCGGAAGTCGCTGTATTCCTTGCGGGTGAACCAGACGGCAATGGCGATCAGGAACAACGCCCCCAGCGTGATCTCGATCTTCAGAAACAGCTCTGCAGACCAGGGTGTAAACCACATCTGCAGCAGTGCTGCCACGATGCCCGAGATGAACAGGGCCATGCCCACCATCAAGGCCGACTTCACAGCTGCTTTCTCCGCACGATGACGGCCGTGCCGTAGCACAGCACCTCGGTCACGCCGCGCATCACTTCGGTGGCGTCGTATTTCACCGCCACGATGGCATTGGCCTGGTTGCCATCCGCCTGGGCACACATGAGCTTGTAGGCGTCCTTGCGGGCCTGCTCGCACATGTTCGTGTAGATGGTGATGTTGCCGCCCACAATGGTCTGCAGGCCGCCAAAGATGTTGCCGACAATGGACCGCGAGCGCACCACAATGCCCCGCACCACCCCGACGTTGTCGATGATGTCATAGCCCGGCAACTCAAGTGCCGTGGTCACCATTTTTGCTTCCATGACGCTCCCTTGAAATCACGATTGATACCAGCCCAGTAGCACAAACACCAGCGGAGGCAGCAGCACTGCACAGCTGCCAAACCACTGCCACGCCTTGCTGCAGCGCCAGGCTTGCAGCACCGATGCGACACCAATGGCGCTCATCGCAAACTCGATGGTCACCATGACCAGGGCCATGGGCCCCGACACGAACGTGGCCGGTTGATGCGAGAACTTGCCCGGCTTGGAATAAAAGCCGCCCATCAAGAGCACCATCCAGCCGCCGATCAGACCCAAGAGCGTCAAGGCCAGCAGCGAGATGAGCGCCGGCGTAGACAAGCTCTTTGACGGGGCCTCAGCCCCTGGCTGCTCAGGTGCCTCCATGGCGCTCACTTCAGGTGTGCAAACACGGCCTGCACGCCGCCGGCGAAGTACACATAGCCCGCAGCACCCAGCACAATGGCCAGCAGCAACAGGTAGGTGCCCCAGGGGGTCTTCTTCTCGGCGTAGGGGTCGGTCAACGCGCGCTCGGCACCTTCTGGCAGCTTGGCAATTTGCGTGAGCGCCGTGCCAAACGGAATGTTGATGCGCGCGCGCGTGTTCACGGCCCAGCCATTGGCGTCGAGCATGGGGCCCAGGTTGCGGTTACGCAACTTGAAGTAAGCCATGGCCATGGCCGGCCCGGACACGATCACCACCAGGCCCAGCAGAGCCAGTGGCATCTGCCAGCCCTTGAGGCCCAGGAAGCCGGTCACCACCGAAGCCAGTGCCGTGCCGATGGCACCCACTGCCAAACCCACTGCGGCAAAGATGCCGGCGAACTTGGCTGCATCAAACGGCGCAGGCGCTGGGGCCGGTGCCCCTGCTGCAGCCGGTGCCGTGGCGGCCTTTTCTCCGGCCTTGGCCACGGCTTGCGTGGTCAGGTCGTCAGAGGCCTTGGCCTTGGCAGCAGCAAACTTCTGCACCTGGTCGGCCACCAGGCGGGCCACCTTCTTGTAGGGCGACCAGAAAGCCTGGCGAATGCTGATGGGGTGGTCAATGATCTTGACAATGGTGGCGTCCCAGTCGCGGCCCAGCCGGTCATAGAAGACGCCATTGCGGCCCACCATCAGCTGGTCAGAGTCACCCGCCGTCACAGCGGCGGCAATGGTCATCTTTTCACCCTGACGGGTGCAATCGCAATAGACCAGGTAGACGCCTGACAGCGCAGCCAAGGCAGCATGCTTGCCCGCGTCGAGCACCTTCACGCACAGATCGCAGCTGCGGCCGTCAATGTAGAGCGTGCCAGCCTGGAAGCTGGCCTTGTCGCGGCGGGTGTAGAAATCGGTGAACGACACGAAGTTGTTCGCCAGGCGGGCCAGGTCGCGCACATAGCGCACCAGGCGCTCGACATCGCCAATCAGCGCGGCCTCGTCGGCTGCGGCTTCGTCTTGGGTGATGAGGTCCAGCAAGCGGGTCTGGGCATCGCTGCCCACCAACGAGGCCAGCTCGGCGGCGTCCATCTCTTCCAGTGCCGAGGTGGGCTTGGCAGACTGCCACGCCTCGAAGCCGGCAAAGCGGGCCTTGAGCCCGGCCCAGTCGGCCTCGTTCAGCTCGGCGCGCTCGCCCAGCAATGGCGCCACCACCTTCTCGCGCAGTGCCTGCACAGCAGGCGCCCACACCGGGTTCACACCCGCCAGCAAAGGCAAGGCAGAGCCGCTCTTCACAAAAGCCAGCGGCAAAGCGGCGATGTCGGCGTGACCGGGGTCCACCATCAGCTTGCTGCCAATGCCGCGCAGGTCATCTTCACTGCCGTTGAGCAAGGCGCCGGCACGGGGGTCGAACTCGGCCATGTGGCAGCGCAGGAAGAAATCATCCACCTTGTCGCGCACGGCCTTGAGGGCCTCGAACGCGGCAGGCACGTCGCTGCCTTCGGGCAAGCCCGCCACCGACGCAGCCGCGTCAGCGCGCCAGGCCACCAGCGCGGCCCCTTCAGAGAAAAACTGCTCTACCAGCGCACGGTCCACACCCGGCTTGCCACTGCGATCGGCATGTCCACCCAGACGCTCGATGATCACCGTCAGCACGGCCTTGAGGTCGTCACCATGGTCGTCAGGCGAGATCACGCCATCGCCATTGAAAGCCATGCCCGCGAAGATGCGAGCGTTGTCGGCACAGTCTTCTACGCTGATGGAGGTGGCATCGGCCTTGCCCAGGCTGCTGAGAATGCGCTTGGCAGCAGCCAGCAGACGCTGGCCGTCTTCGGTGGCATCGTTGATGGCCGACAGCGCCAGTGCCCCACCGGCAATCAGCGTGTCAGGCGACGTCAGGCGCGCATGGGCCCAGTCCACTGCGGCAATCAGCTCAGGCGAGCGCACCTGGCCATCGCCATCAACATCGATCAGAGCCAGCGTTTGGGTGTCCAGCTCCAGGCCCTTGATGGGGCACGACAGTGCCACCCACAGCTTCTGGTCGAGCTGCGCCAGGTTGATCAGATCAGCGCCCTTGTCGAGCCGAACCTGGTCAAAACCGCCTGCGCGGAAAAAGCGCCAACGATGCGTGGTCGTGTTCATATGTTCCTGCGTATTTAAGACTGTTTGAAACGGGGCAATACAGCTTCGCCACTGTCCGACATTGTGATGTCTGTCACACCTCTCCGCCACCTGAAGAGGGCAAACAACAGCGTGAAACCAACGCCACAAAACCGTGCGCGAACGGTTTGACCCAGGGCCTTGGGCGCTCTATGCTCTACACACGACTTGTTACTGAACCAACAAGTGACGCATAACCTGGGAGAGATGGCCGATGAAGAGCCAAAAAGTGTTACGCGACAAGGCGTTAGGGCCTGATGTGGTTAATGGGTTAGGCGTCACTTTGCGCCTGAAACCACTTTGTTATGCGTCAGTTTTGACGTCTAAATTACGTTAGGCCATCGCCTTCCGCACACCTGCCCCCCCGAACGATTCGCTGCTCACCAAAGGACTATTCATACTCATGTTCGCTCCAACGTATTACAACGTTCACTGGGAAGGTCCTTTCGACCTTGACACCGCTCTAACCGAGACAAACCCGGTTTGGGCCTTGTACATGATCTGCGGCACACACTCTTTGTACGGGCGATCTGTTCCGCTTTACATAGGACAAACTTCACGGACTATTGGCCAACGACTTGGCGAACATCAGTGGATTGAAACCCAACCAGACCCGGTTCAAATCTACTTGGCCGCGATTAGCCCGGCGATCACAGCATGGTCTGACATTGATCCTGAAAAAGGCTACCCAGTCCCAGAGCAATCGCTGTTAAATGAGATCGAATCTTTATTGATCTATGCACACCAACCTGGCTTCAACTCTAGGAGCATTGGCAGGCCTCCGAGCATAAACAGGGACATAGCCATATTCAACACCGGACGTAGATCATCATTGCTACCGGAGCTTTCAACCATGTACTGGATTGATTGAATCCTGCGAATTCAACAATGAAGCACAGCACAAATGGCGAAAATTCAGCGCCTAACTGAGCGTTAGGCCATTATGATAAGCTGCCTCGTATTGGCCGAACGAATCAAGCGCAGCAAAAATAGGAGAACACAGATGGGTGTAACGAGACCAGGTAAAGCATTGAGGTGCGCAGGTTGCGGCAAAACCGGATCTGAAAAACTGGGCGCAAATAACTGGAAAATGTGTGACACATGTTTTACGCCTTATTGCTACGACTGTTACAAGAAAATCAAGAAAGGCTCTACCCACTGCACAGACCATACCCCATGGGGGAAATGGCTCACAGGAAGTGGTACATTCGCGACCATGACCTTTAAGTAAGAACGGGGCCTTAGGTTGGGGTGAGCTTGCGAACCTCAACTTTTCAAACTAACAAACCGACCTAACAAGCTGTTCGAGCGGCGCGGGGAAGCTTGTCTGACTTTTGTGGACATTCAGACCTAACGGAGTGTTCATGAGCATCAATCACCGCGCACAGTTTGCCAAGCCTAACGGGGCGTTCAACGTGGACGCCAATAAGGGCCATGCCTTCGGCATTTTCATGGCCCTTATTGGTGCCCTGCGCGCTTCGCGCTCCGGCGCCAGTTAACTAGGGCGTTAGGC
>NZ_JAYRDZ010000011.1:0-78854 GCF_041909175.1 Aquabacterium sp.
TCCGAACCAAAGATCGTGGCTGGCCGCGGAGGTTCACTATTCCACAGGAGTAGTGCGCCAAGAAACGAGAGTGCGGTGAAGAGCAAGAAAATCGGGCGAAGCGTCATACAAAGCTTGAGCCTAACGTGGAGCTAACCGGCCTGCGCGGCCTTTCGCGCAGGTCCGGTTGAGCGCAGGGTTATGCAGCATGGGTACATTCAACTGATGTCTGTGATTTTGGAGATCGCTTCGTCTTGGAACTCGAATTCCGAGCGACCAGAGAGGGTCAGAACCTGCCCTTTCTTTAGGCCGTTCGGCAGATCGGAGGCGACGACGGCGCGAAAAGCGATGATGGCAACCGCGACGGGGCCTTGAATCTCGAAGGACTCGATTTTCTGATGCCTTTCCGAGAACAGCGATAGCGATTGCAGAGCAAGGGCTTTAAGTTCCGCGATTCCATTTGTGCTTGCGTTCACCACCCCGGCAGAAATGTTCTTGAATTGCACCTGCGGGTGAAGGCCATCGAGCATGTCGTCTACGTCCTTGCGGTTGTAGGCGTCGATGTAGTGGTCGACGAGGGCGCGAATTTCAGTGGGACTCAATTGGCGTCTCCGCGAAATGCTGCATAACGCTCACGTTAACAGGCGACAGCCAGCGAAGCTGGTTGGCGTCCTGTTGAACAACCAGTTAGGCTGATGGCAGGTGCTGCAGCAATTGAGTTGATCATGATGGCTACTTGCGAGTTGCTTGCATGCCAATATAAGGATCAAGTGCCAAGTCACCAAATTCCCGGCTAGCTTCTAAGATTTCTGAGCGAATTAGCAATGCCGTTTCGGGGTCCTTCGCTTTTGCAAGGAATAGGGACATAGAAGCATCAAGTCCAAGGTGGCCCACGATGCTCAAAAGCATCTCGGTTTGCGGAAGATCGGTTGGATTCCAGGTGGCGTTGATGAACTTCGAAATCTCCGCAGCTAGCTCTGGTGAGATGCGCTCATAGGTATGCCACTGCTTGTCCGCCAACTCAATGAGAACATCAATCTTGTCGGATGTTGGTGCTGATGCAGATAGTGCTTCGACGAATAGCTGCTGCAGTTCTACGGCTGGAACAGCCTCTGGCAGTACATGTACGTTTGGTAGCTGCATAAAGAGCCTAACGTAATTTAGGCGTCAATACTGACGCATAACAAAGTGGTTTCAGGCGCAAAGTGAGGCCTAACCCATTAACCACATCAGGGTCTAAGTGCTTGTCGCGCATTGGTTTTTGGCTCTTCAACGGTCATTCCTCCCAGGTTATGCGTCACTTGTTGGTTCAGTAACCAAGTGTTGCCGCCAGCATAAGCGGGCGCGTACTGAATAGTCAAACGATGGGTACCCCACTTGGTGGGGTTGCGATGGCTGGATCAAGCCACACATCATCAACTGATGAAATCCACTTCGCCGTCGTCATCGAGATCATCAGGCTCAGCCGCTTCTCCAGTTCAGACTGGTGCTCGGGTGGGCCCGGGTGGCTCGCCAATCAAGCCCGTGCGCTTGCTGGACCAATTGCGCGAACGTGTGCGCTACCTTCACTACAGTTGGCGTACCGAAGAGGCTTACGTCTATTGGGTCAAGGCGTTTATCCATTTCCACGGCACGCGGCACCCACGAGAGATGGGCCCTACAGAGGTCGAGCGCTTTCTTTCGCATCTGGCCAACGAACGAAAGGTGTCCGCGTCCACGCACAAGCAAGCTTTGTCGGCCTTGCTGTTTCTCTACAAGCAGGTGCTGGGGGTCAACCTGCCGTGGTTGGGCGAAATTGGCCGGCCCAAGACCGAGCGCCGCCTCCCCGTGGTGCTGTCGCGCGATGAGGTGGCGCAACTGCTCCATGCCTTTGATGCCGACTACCGGCTGATTGCCCAACTGTTATATGGGGCAGGCCTGCGTTTGCTGGAAGGTCTTCGCCTGCGTGTGAAAGACATCGATTTTGACCACGGTGCCATCATCGTTCGCGAGGGAAAGGGGCGAAAGGACCGTACGGTCATGCTGCCCGATTCCCTGGTGCAGCCCTTGCGCAGTCAGCTGCAGCATGCCCGGCTGCAGTGGGAGAGAGATCGTCAGGCCGGTGTCGGCGCGGTCTTCACGCCGGATGCCCTGGCAACCAAGTATCCACGCGCGGGTGAAACCTGGGGCTGGTTCTGGCTGTTCCCGGCGGGTGATACGTCAGTAGACAGCCGCACGGGTGAAATCCGTCGCCACCACGTGCTGGACCAGACCTTTCAGCGTGCTTTCAAGCGAGCGCTATCTCGCACGCACATTGAAAAATCGGCGACACCGCATACCTTGCGCCATTCATTTGCCACCCACTTGCTGCAGGCGCATTACGACATCCGGACGGTGCAAGAGTTGCTGGGGCATTCTGATGTGTCCACCACCATGATCTACACGCACGTGCTCAAGGTCGGCGGTGGGGGTGTGCGCAGCCCGCTGGATGCGCTGAGCTAGTGGCCTAGAACCAGCGCAGCGCCTGGAGCCAGAAGGGCACCGTCACCATGCCCAGCAGCGTCGATAGCGTGATCAGTCCCGCCACGAAGGGGCCGTGTCCGCCCATGCGCACGGCCAGCACGTAGGCGCTTGACGCAGTGGGCAGTGCGCCAAAAGCCAGCAAGATGGCCTTTTCTGCGGAAGGCAGCTGCAGCACGATGCCCAGCACCAGGGCCAGCAAGGGCAGCAGGCCATGACGGATCACGAGGAAGGCTGTCGTGAGGGTGGGGGCCACGGTCAAACCGGTCAGCCGCAGGCCGGCACCTACAGCCAGCAAGCCCATGGGCAGTGCAGCCTGGCCAATGCGCCCCACGGTGCCAACCAGCCATTCAGGCAAGGGGATGCCCAGAATCTTCACGATGAGAGCAGACAGCGTGCTGATGATCAGCGGGTTCCTGGCCATTTCTTTCCAGGTGTTGTGCCCACCGTGGCGGGCCAGAAACCACACGGCGCCTACATTGCACAGCGGTACACAGACCGCAATGAGCACCGCAATGAGTGCCACACCGGTTGGCCCGGCCATGCGCTCTGCCAGGGCGAGGGCGATGTAGGAGTTGAAGCGGAATGCTGTTTGCGCGCCACTGGCCAGCAGCCGTCGGTCAAAGCCCTTGTACCATTGCAAACATGCCGCCAGCACCATGCCTGCCAGGCAAACGGCCATGCCAGCACCAGCCAGGGTGACAGCATCGCTCGGGCGCAAGGGGCTGCGCACAATGGATGCAAACAGCAAGGCGGGGAAAAGCAGGTGGTACACCAGTTTTTCAACCACCTCCCACACTGGGCGTTGCAGCGTTGAAAAGCGGCACAACCCGAAACCTGTCAGGATGAGCAGGAAGTCGGGCAGCAGAAGCAGTGGGTCAAATGCGGTCATGATGGCCGCAAGGTTACAAGGTTGGTGACCGCTTTGCTGCTCCGGGGTTGCTGGTCATGTCAGCTTGGTGGCTGGGCATGGCGTTATAGGGCAAGGCTCCACTTACCTCGACAGGTTCTCAATTGACGCGATTGGCTGATTTTTCTGTTTCAAGCCTGGCTCGTTCAGGCCGGATGGGGCTGCTTTGTCTGGCCGTGTTGGCCAGTGTGGGTGGCGTGCACGCGGCTTCGCTAGAAGGGCAGCGCTTCGAAGATTCGATCGTGCTGGGCAACCGCACATTGCGCCTCAACGGCCTGGGTTTGCGTGGCGTGGCCTGGATCAAGGCGTTTGTTGCGGGCTTGTATGTGCCAACCACCTCACATGACCCGGCGCAACTGCTGAGCATGACGGGCCCCAAGCGCTTGCGTCTGAAGGTGATGCTGGAAGCGCCCAGTGCCGAGTTGAGCAAGTCCATGCGCAATGGTGTGCGGCACAACGAGACGCCAGAGGTTCAGACGCAGTTGGCCGCCCGCGTTGATACCTTCGCAGCGGCCATTGACGGCATCGGCAAGTTCAAGCCCGGAGACGTGCTCGATCTGGATTTCGTGCCGGGGCGCGGCACGCAGTTGAGGCTCAATGAAAAGGATCTCGGCAAGCCGATTGCCGGTGAAGAGTTCTATCGGGCCATCATGAAGATCTTCATCGGCAAGCGCCCGGCTGACAAACGCATGAAGGAGGGGTTGTTGAGTGGCGCGCCCGGCTGACAAGCGTGTGGCATCGTCGTCCACCCAGGGGGGCGATCCCAACCTCTACCGTTTCATCGATGCACTCTGGCTGGAAGATGGCCTGAGTGCCAACACCTTGGCGGCCTACCGGCGTGATCTGGAGGGGTTGGCCACGTGGCTGGCTGACCAGCAAACTGGTCGCACGCTGGTCCAGGCCACCGAGGTGGATCTCATGGGCTATGCAGCCTTCCGGCATCGCGATTCGCGGCCGGCATCGGTGGGGCGGCGTTTGAGTGTCTACCGGCGCTTTTACAGGTGGGCTTTGCGGGAAGGCCTGACGCAGCAGGACCCGACCTTGCGCATGGATGCGCCACGGCAACCTATGCGCACGCCGGGCACGCTGACCGAATCGCAGGTGGAGGCCTTGCTGGCTGCGCCTGACCTGGAAGAAACGCTGGGGCTGCGCGACCGCACCATGCTGGAACTGATGTACGCCAGCGGTTTGCGTGTGAGTGAGCTGGTTGAGCTGAAATCGGTACACGTCGGGCTCAACGAGGGCGTGTTGCGCATCACCGGCAAGGGCAGCAAGGAGCGCCTGGTGCCGTTTGGTGCCGAGGCGGGTGAGTGGCTGCGCCGTTACCTCATTGACGGGCGGCCGGTCATTCTGGGGCAACGTCAAAGTGATGCCTTGTTTGTGACCAACCAGGGTGGGCCGATGAGCCGGCAGATGTTCTGGAAGCTGGTGCGCAAATACGCTATCAGGGCGGGCATCACCCAGGCCTTGTCGCCCCACACCTTGCGACACGCGTTTGCGACGCATTTGCTCAACCACGGGGCTGATTTGCGCGTGGTGCAGATGCTGCTGGGCCATGCTGACATCTCGACCACCCAGGTGTACACCCATGTGGCGCGTGAACGTCTGCGCCAGTTGCATGCGCAGCACCACCCTCGTGGGTGACGCCTTCAGGGCCCCAGCAAAAAGGCCATTTCCTCTTCAGTGAAGCCGGCCGCCTTGCGTGCGGCTTCATTGAACGGCGGCTTGAGGCGAGGGGCCTCGTACTGTTTGACCAGTTGCGGGTAGATCTCGACCGCGTTGAGCTGCCTGGCATCGCACAGATGGTGAAACCAGTGGTTGCCAATGGTGACGTGGCCGATCTCGTCGCGCAGGATGATGTTCAGGATGTCAACTGCCGCGTGGTCTCCCGCCCGGGTGAGCTTGTCCTGAATCAGCGGCGTGGCGTCCAGTCCGCGCGCTTCAAGTGTCCGGGGCACCAGCGCCATGCGTGCCAGGATGTCGTGCGAGGTCTTTTCGCACATGGTCCACAGCCCATTGTGAGCATCGAAGTCGCCATAGTCGTGGCCCAGCGTCTGCAGGTGGGCGCGCAGCAGTGAGAAGTGCAGGGCTTCTTCATCCGCAACCCGCAGCCAGTCCAGGTAAAACTGGGACGGCATGCCTTCAAAGCGCCAGACCGCATCCAGTGCCAGATTGATGGCGTTGAACTCGATGTGACAAATGGCGTGCAGCAGTGCCGCGCGTCCCTCCAGTGTGAATGGGGTACGCGAGGGGACGTCCTTGGCGGGGACCAGATGCGGTCGTTCGGGGCGGCCGGGCAGGGCCGCGAGCTGGTCGGCCGTCAGGCTGAGGCGCTCCTGGCAGTCGCTGTCATCCAACTGCACTGGGCGCTGAGCGTACAGGGCACGGGCCTGGACTGCCTTGGTTGCAGGGTCCCGCTCCAGCAACACGGCCAGCGCCTGTTGCCTCATGGACGGCGCTTGCTTCATTCTGCCCAGGTGATCCAGTTCATGTAGGCCGACAGCAGGATGAAAGCACCGAAGGCGATGCGGTACCAGGCGAAGGCGTTGAAGTTGTGGCTGGATACGTATTTCAGCAACCAGCGCACACACAGCCAGGCAAACAGGAAGGAAAACACCAGCCCTACGCCAAACAGGGGCAGGTCAGCGGCCGAGAGCAGGGCGCGCTCCTTGTAGAGGCTGTAGGCACCCGCCCCGATGAGGGTGGGGATGGCCAGAAAGAAGCTGAACTCGGTGGCCGCCTTGCGCGACAGGCCCAGCAGCATGCCGCCAATGATGGTGGCGCCAGAGCGGCTGGTGCCGGGCACCAGGGCAAAGCACTGCATCAGGCCAACCTTGAGGGCGTCCAGCGGGCTCATGTCGTCCACGTTTTCAACGCGGTAGTGCGACACCGATTGCGCACGGCGTTCCGCCCAGAGGATGATGAACCCACCCAGAATGAAGGTGCTGGCCACGACAATGGGGGTGAACAGGTGTGCCTTGATGGCTTTGCCGAACAGCAGGCCCAGCACGACAGCTGGCAGAAAGCCCACCGCCACGTTGATGGCAAAGCGCTGTGCGCGGGCATCGCCGCCCAGGCCGATCACGGTGTCTCGCAGCTTCTGCCAGTAGACCAGGATGATGGCGAAGATGGCGCCCGTCTGGATGGCGATGTCAAAGACCTTGGCCTTGTCGGCACCGGCACTGCCAGAGAAGTCCAGCAGTGAGCCGGCCAGGATAAGGTGACCGGTGCTCGAGATGGGCAGGAATTCGGTCAGGCCTTCTACGACGCCCATCAGGGCGGCCTTGATAAACAGCAGGGTGTCCACGCAGGGTCCTATTGCAACAGATCGACGAAGCGCGCATCTTAGGCCAGCTTGGTGACGAAAACCTGCGCTGCGGAGGCGGACATTGCCATCCCTTGCCCGCATTTGCGGGGGCATGTCTCTACACTGACCCGTATGGTCACCTTGCTTGATGAAACTTTTGCGCCCCCGTCTGAGCGGTGGCTGAACCGCTACGCCTCCTTCAGTGGGGACTGGAACCCGCGTGTTCAAGCGCCGGTGGCCACCCCCTGGCAGGGTGATGCACTGGCGCGCCCCCGCTGGGTGGCGTGGAGCAACGAGTTGGCTTCAGACATGGGCTGGCCCGATGGCTGGCGCCATGACGAAAGCCTGCAGGTTTTCACCGGCAACGCGGTGTGGCCCGGCATGAGCCCCTTGGCCACCGTCTACAGTGGTCACCAGTTTGGGGTGTGGGCGGGGCAGCTGGGTGATGGCAGGGCCTTGTTGCTGGGTGAGCTCGATACGGCCATGGGGCCTTTGGAGTTCCAGCTCAAGGGCGCAGGTCAGACACCTTACTCGCGTCGGGCAGATGGACGCGCTGTGCTGCGCTCATCCATCCGCGAGTTTTTGTGCAGCGAGGCCATGCACGGGCTGGGCATTCCCACTACAAGGGCCTTGTGCCTGACGGCGTCGCCCCAACCGGTGATGCGTGAGGGCGTGGAAACCGCTGCCGTGGTGACGCGGGTGGCCCCCAGCTTCATCCGCTTTGGCCACTTTGAGCACTTCGCGCACAGCGGCGCCGCCGGCCACCTCGACGTCCTGCGGGGACTGGTGGATTACGTCATCACCCACCACTATCCGGATCTGGCCGACGCGCCGAACCGGGCGCTGGCATTGCTGCAAAAGGCCGTGGATAGCACCGCAGACTTGATGGCTGCGTGGCAGTCTGTTGGGTTCTGTCATGGGGTGATGAACACCGACAACATGTCCATCCTGGGGTTGACCATTGACTATGGCCCTTTCGGGTTTCTGGATGGGTTTGACCCGCAGCACATCTGCAACCACTCTGACTCTGAGGGGCGATACAGCTGGCAGAACCAGCCTCAGATCGGCTACTGGAACCTGCGTGCACTGGCCACTGCCCTGGTGCCCTTGATCCCCGAGTTGGCCGAAGACGACCAGCTCATCATCGATGTGCTCAAGAGCTACGAGCACCGTTTCCCGCTGTCCATGCGGGCACGCTGGCGCGCCAAGCTGGGCTTGCAGGTGCTTGACCCGGAAGATGGCCAGCTGGCAGTCGACCTGCTCAGCCTGATGGCGGAGCACCGTGCCGACTTCACCATCACATTCCGCCGTTTGTGTGATTACCGGGCTGATTTGTCGCCCAGCGACCCTGTCAATGCGCCGGTGCGTGACCTGTTTCTGAACCGGGAAGGGTTTGACGACTGGGCCCGCCGCTACACCGTGCGCCTGCGTGCAGAGGGCAGCGTGGATGCCGAGCGCCGTGAGCGCATGCGACGGGTCAACCCCGTCTACGTGCTGCGCAACTACATGGCAGAAAATGCCATCGACAAGGCACGCAAGGGCGACGACAGCGAGGTACGCCGCCTGCACGCCTTGCTGCAGAATCCGTTTGATGAGCAACCCGGTTGTGAAGCCGACGCGGGTTTCCCGCCCGATTGGGCGAAGGGCATTTCGGTATCCTGTTCCTCATGAGCGACTACAAGGTCAAGAAATCAGACGCCGAATGGCGTGCGCAGCTCGATCCCATGCAGTTCGAGGTGACGCGCCATGCCGCTACCGAGCGGGCCTTCACAGGCCAGTATTGGGACCATTTCGCAGATGGACGCTACCGCTGTGTCTGCTGTGGTGAGCCCTTGTTTGACGCAGCCACCAAGTTCGACGCGGGCTGCGGCTGGCCCAGCTTTTCTGCCGCCGTGAAAGATGAAGGCGTCGAGCGTGTGATGGACCACAGCCACGGCATGATCCGGGTGGAAGTGCGCTGCCAGAATTGCGGCGCGCACCTTGGGCATGTGTTCGACGATGGCCCGGCTCCCACTGGTGAGCGCTTTTGCATCAACTCGGCCGCGATAGACTTCGAGCCGCGCTAACCATTCCGCTTCGCGGCTGATACATGAAAATTCTGATCGACCTGCTGCCCGTCATCCTGTTTTTCATTGCCTACAAGTGGGCAGATGGGCACAAGGACACGGCCGCCCAGTGGATGACCGACCACCTGGGCTTTCTCGTGTCTGGCGGGGTGGTGGGCTCGATGGAGGCGCCCGTGCTGCTGGCCACGGCGGTGGTCGTGATCGTCAGCATCGCGCAAATCGTCACCCTCAAGGCGCTGCGTCGCAAAGTGGACACCATTCTCTGGGCCAGCTTGCTGGTGGTGCTGGTGCTGGGGGGGCTCACCCTGTGGTTCCACAGCGAAACCTTCATCAAGTGGAAGCCGACGGTCATTTACTGGATCATGGCGCTGGGTTTCCTGTTTACCGAAGTCATCTTCAAGCGCAACATGCTTCGCCAGATGATGGGCGGCCAGATTGATGCGCCGGCACCTGTCTGGCGCAAGCTGGCGTGGGCCTGGGTGGCGTTTTTCGCCGCCATGGGGTGTCTCAATCTTTACGTCGCTTTTCATTTCCCGACCGACACCTGGGTGAGCTTCAAGATGTGGGGCACGACTGGCCTGATGCTGGTCTTCACGCTGGCGCAGGGCGCCTACCTGAGCCGCCACATGCACCCGCTTCCCGACGAAGTGGCCGACCCGGGCAAGCAGGGTTGAATGCAACCTCACGCAATCATTGAACTTTCCGGACTCACCATGACACCAACACACGGTGTGACAGCCGCCCAGATCGAGGCCGCCCTGCAGTCAGCCCTTCAACCCGCCAGCCTGACCGTGACCGATGACAGCCATCAGCACGCAGGCCATGCCGGGGCAGGGGATGGCAGCCACTTCAGTGTGCACGTCCGTGCAGCCTGTTTCGAGGGCTTGTCTCATGTCCAACGCCACCGCCTTGTGTATGATGCCCTGCGCGAATTGATCCCGCAGGGCGTGCATGCGCTTGCGATCAAGGCCGAGAAAGTCTGATATCCACACTCATCACTATTCGCTCATGAAGACCTTCCAATCCACCGCCCTCAAATCTGCCGTGCTGGCAGTGACCCTGTCGCTGGCCGCACCGCTGGTGATGGCTCAGAACATTGCCATCGTCAACGGCAAGGGCGTGCCCAAGTCGCGTTTCGACTCGACCATGGCGTTGATCCTGAAGCAAAAGCAAAACGGCCAGTCGCCGCAGCGCACGCCTGAGCTCGAAGCCAAGGTGAAGGAGCAGCTTGTTCTGCGCGAAATCTTCAGCCAGGAAGCTGAGCGCAAGGGTCTGGCCACCACCACCGACTACAAGGCCCAGATGGAAGCAGCTCGTCAGGACATCCTGATCCAGGCGCTGCGTACCGATTTCGAAGCCAAGAACCCGGTCAGCGAGGCTGATGCCCGCGCCGAATACGACAAGATCAAGGCTCAGAACGGCGACAAGGAATACCGTGCCCGTCACATCCTGGTCGAGACTGAAGACCAGGCCAAGGCCATCATTGCCCAGCTGAAGTCGGGCGCGTCGTTTGAAGACCTGGCCAAGAAGAACTCCAAGGACCCGGGCTCTGCCGAAAACGGTGGCGACCTGGACTGGGCTGCACCTGGCAACTATGTGCCTGAGTTCTCTCAAGCCATGACCCAGCTCGAAAAGGGCAAGTACACCGAAGTGCCGGTCAAGTCGCAGTTCGGCTATCACATCATCAAGCTGGAAGATGTGCGCGCCACGGCGTTCCCTGCGTTTGACGACGTGAAGGGCCAACTGATGCAGCGCCAGTCGCAAATGAAGTGGGCCAAGTACATGGACGACGTCAAGAAGCGCGCCAAGACCGACTTCAAGTTCCAGGAATGATGTGATCCGGTCGGGCTGTGCCTTGCTCAGCCTGATCGGCCCATCTGCATCAGCAAGGCGGCATTGCCACCGGCTGCCGCCGTGTTGATGCTCACGACCTGTTCCGTGCAAAAGCGCAGCAGGTAATGCGGGCCCCCCGCTTTGGGGCCTGTACCGCTCCACCCTTGTCCACCGAAGGGTTGCGAGCCCACTACCGCACCGGTCATGGGGCGGTTCACATACACATTGCCCACTCTGGCCAACTGCGCCACCTTGCGCGCTCGTCGGTCGATGCGTGTTTGCACGCCCAGCGTCAGCCCGTAACCTGAACTGTTGATCTGCGCCATCAGTGTGTCCAGATCTGGCGCAGCCGTGCCCGGCCCCCAGCGCACCACGTGCAGGATGGGACCGAAATGCTCTTCTGTCAGCGATTGCACCTGCGGCAAGGCCCAGGCAGAAGGCGGCACGATATCGACCGCATCCGGATCGCTGGCCTCGCACTGTGCGATCAGCCTGATGCCACTGCCGGCTTGCTCTGCCTGCCAGCGCAGATCAGCCACATGGGCCAGCAGGTGCTCCTGGGCATCGCGGTCAATGACGGGCCCCACGTCTGTAGGCCAATGGTGTGCTTGTCCGACCCGCAAGGTTTGCATGGCGCCGGCCAGCAGCGTTTCAAGGCGATTGGCCATGGCCTCATGCAGGCACAGCAGCCGCAAGGCCGAACAACGCTGACCAGCGCTCAGGAATGCACTGCTGATCACGGCGTCAACAACTTGCTCGGGGTGGGCGCTGCTGTCGACCACCATGGCATTGAGACCACCGGTTTCGGCGATCAGCGGAATGATGGGCCGGTCACCCAGGGCCAGCATGCGCTGAATGCGTTTGGCGGTGGCAACCGACCCGGTGAAAGCGACACCGGCACAGTAGCGACTGGCTACCAGAGCTGCCCCCACCACATCACCTGCGCCGTGTGCGAAACCCAGCACGGCAGCCGGGGCGCCAGCGCGCTCCAGCAGGCGCATGAAACGCTGTCCTATGGCCGGGGTTTGTTCAGCTGGCTTGGCTGCGACCGCGTTGCCGCAGACCAGGGCCCCCATGACCTGTCCCCCGAAGATGGCCAGGGGAAAGTTCCAGGGGGCAATGCAGACGAACACCCCGCGCGAGCGTAATTGCCATTCGTTGCTTTCACCGGTGGGGCCAGGGAGGTCCTGTACGAGCAGGTGTTGACGACCCTGCTGCGCGTAGTAACGGGCCAGGTCGATGGTTTCCCGCACCTCGGCAACGGCATCGGCCATGGTCTTTCGAGCCTCTGTCACCAGGTCGACTACCCAGCTGTCAAATTCCGATTCGAGCAAGGCAGCCGTACGCTCCAACACCTCACACCGCTGTGCCGCGGGTGTCATGTCCCACGCAGGCCAGGCTTCGTGCAGTCGCTTCATGCTGGCCTGAGCTTCTTCCGCAGTCGATACCGCGACCTGGCGAACAGCCGGCCGCGCTTCAAGCAGCGACAGGATGTCGCGCCGATGGGCTTCGCATTGCAGATCCTTGCCTTTGGCGTTGCGCCGACTGGTGCCGAACAGCTTGGCCGGCATGGGGAGCGAGGGTGAGGTGCCAGAGGCCTCCACCCATGGAGAGCACAGCAGTTCATCCAGACTGACGGCTGGATCCGTGAGTTGGTGGACGAAGGAGCTGTTGGCTCCGTTTTCCAGCAAGCGTCTGACCAGATAGGCCAGCAGGTCACGGTGCTCTCCCACGGGGGCATAGATGCGCAAAGCGGCCTGCGGCATGTGGCTTGGGGTGGTTTGCCGGGCTTCCCGGTACAGGGCTTCACCCATGCCTTGCAGACGCTGCCATTCGTACTGGTCAGCCTGAACGCCGTGTAAACCGACCAGTGCGAGCACGGCCGCGATCGTGGTGGCGTTGTGGGTGGCGAACTGGGGGTAAATGCAATCGGTGTGGGCCAGCAGCATGTCGGCACACGCCAGGTAGGACAGGTCGGTGTGCGCCTTGCTGGTGTAGACCGGGTAGCCGTCCAGCCCCAGCTCCTGTGCCCGCTTGATCTCGCTGTCCCAATAGGCCCCCTTGACCAGCCGGACGCCGATGGTCCGTTCGTGCTGTTGAGCCAGAGCGATGACGGCGGCGATCATGTCGAGTGCACGGTGCTGATAGGCCTGAATGGCCAGACCCAGGCCATCTGCTGACTCGCTCAGCACAGCCTCCAGCACGGCCAGTTGCAGCTCCAGCCGGAATGACTCCTCGGCATCGATGGTCAGCATCAGGCCTGCGCGATGGGCCTGTTTGATCAGACCGGTGAGTCTGGGTACCAACTCCAGCATGACCGATTCTGCGTGTGCAGGCTCGAATCGAGGGTGCAGGGCCGACAGCTTCACGGACAGGCCTGGGCGCTGGCCCCAGGTTGGCTGGCCGGATCGGGTGTTCGGGGTGAGTGCGGCCATGTGCCGCAAAGCCTCTTGATAGGCAGCCAGGTAGCGGTCGGCATCCTCCCAGGAGCGGGCCCCCTCGCCCAGCATGTCAAAGCTGTGCTGTGTCAACAGATTGCGCTGGGCGTCTTCTGCGGTTTGTACCTGCGCACGCTCGAGGGCGTCGCTGACATGCTCGCCCAGCACAAACTGGCGCCCCAGTAGTTGCAGTGCACGGGTGGCGGCGGCGAGAACCGCTGGTGAGCCGAGTCGCTCAGTCAGGCGTTGCAGCAGTTTGGCTGGGCCACCGGCATCGCTCACCGTGTGCCCGGGCAGGAGTTTGCCGGCCATGTCCAGCAGCCACAGCGAGGCCTCTGCAGACCAGGGGCGATGCCCGTCCTGCGATGCGGCTCCTGACGGGCGGCCGTGAACCTGCTCCAGTTGGCTGGACAGCAACTCCAGCGCCGTGGCTTGATCGGGAATGCGCAGCAGCGCTTCTGCCAGCCGCATCAATGCCAGGCCTTCCTGACTGTTGAGCGGGAACTCTCGAAGCAATGAGTCGAGCGCCCAGAATGCGGGGGGGCGCCGCCGAACGCCGCGTACCCATGGCTCACTGAGTTGCCTGACGCGACCCCAGTCAATCTTGTCTTGCAACTGCTGCTTCAGTCGCTCGACCTGGGTTGCTTCATCGGCCCACGGCAGGGGCAGCCGGTCAGGCCGGGCCGTGGTGCGGGAATCAAGGCTGGCGGGTGCGGACGCAGTCAACATGGAGACCTCCCAGTCATCGCCTGACAGCGTATCTATGACAGGGAGGAGCCATCCCTGTCATCAACAGGGGTTTTGTACCGCTATTGTTTCTGTATGTTGCTCAGCGCTTTTTGAACACCAGATCCCAGACGCCGTGGCCCAGGCGAATGCCTCGGTTTTCAAACTTGGTCAGGGGGCGGTAAGCAGGTTTGTCTGCATAACCATCTGCCGAGTTGATCAGCGCGGGTTCGGCGCCCAGCACCTCCAGCATCTGCTGGGCATAAGGCTCCCAGTCGGTTGCGCAGTGGAGGTAGCCACCAGGCATCAGACGGGAAGACAGCAGGGACACCAGTGCTGGCTGAATCAGGCGGCGCTTGTGGTGGCGCTTCTTGTGCCAGGGGTCCGGAAAGAAAATGTGGACGCCTGCCAGCGAAGCCGGGGCAATCATGTGCTCCAGCACCTCCACGGCGTCGTGGCGAATCAGGCGCAGGTTGCTCAACTGCTGTTCGCCAATGCGTTTGAGCAGGGCGCCCACGCCCGGTTCGTGCACCTCGCAGCCAATGAAGTCTGTCTCAGGCAGGGTCTCGGCAATTTTGGCGGTAGCGTCCCCCATGCCAAAACCGATCTCCAGCACCACCGGTGCCTGACGACCAAATGTGGCGGCGTAGTCCAGCGCTTGGTCACGGTATGGCAGCAGGAACTGGGGCCCGAGTTCACTCAGGGCCCGTGCCTGTCCCTCGGTGGTGCGTCCTGCACGCATCACAAAACTGCGGATGGTGCGCGGGTGGGCCACAACAGGGTTGGTGGACTGTTCGTCTTCAGGCGTAGAGGGCGTGCTGGTCATGGCCGCAGGGCTTG
Source organism: Aquabacterium sp. (assembly GCF_041909175.1). Taxonomy (GTDB): domain Bacteria; phylum Pseudomonadota; class Gammaproteobacteria; order Burkholderiales; family Burkholderiaceae_C; genus Aquabacterium. Next base: position 14,599 of record NZ_JAYRDZ010000011.1, read on the forward strand.
AGATGGGCTGAATGCGCAATGGGGCGCGGAAGGGCGCCATTGTCGCCTAAAGCGTCGACGGGTGGCTGTTGTGGCGCGTGATAGGGGGCTTCCCGTAAATGGCACCCCCATGTCGGGGTGTAACAAATTCACACATCACCGTCAAAACGGAGAACGTTTGTTGTTTCATGCAATTTCGAGCGATCGGTGTCCTTCCAGTCCATGCATCATCTCAACATGTGACTCGGGTTTCGACACCGGGCTGTTCGGGTGAGGAGGGACGTAGATGAAACGAGTGGTTATGAAATGGGCTGCGGCTGCAGCGTTGGGTGTGCCCTGCTTGTTCTCGGCGACAGCTGCCCACGCGCTGTCCATGACCTTGCCGACGACCGCGATGGACGCGAACGCCATCATGACGCTGTCGCAGGATGCGGTGGACGCAATGAGCGCCACAGGCATCTCGATGTCTGCGCTGGGCAATGCCTATGCGGTTTCCGGCAGCACCTTGCCTTCGTTCGACCTGCCGATCACCGAAGTCAGTGTCAATCTGAGCCTGATTCCATATGCCCTGACCCCGACCGCGGGTGAGTCCTCCGGTTCAGCCCTGCAGATCAGCCGCGGCAGCAACAACCTGGTGCTGGCCAACTTTCAGATCGATTACAGCACCGAGCAGGTTCTGGCTGATGTCATTGTCAGCGGGGTCACCACAACCGGGATGGCGATCTACAGCTTTGATCAGGCCACGACGCTCGACATGTCCCTGCAGGGCTTGACCCTCAACATGTCGCAGGTGCTCAACCACTTGTACCTGACCACGGCGGCACAGAACACGTTTGCCTCGGCTTTGAACCTGAGCAAGACGCTCAAAGGCGTGCTGTCGGTGATCGACTTTGGCACCATCAGCATCGACATCAATGCCGCGCTGCGCAAACCCGTGTCTGCCTCTGCGTTCACGGCAGCCATGATCCCCGTGCCTGAGCCAGGTCCCGCCCCGATGATGGCATTGGGGCTCGTGGCGATGGTGTGGGTTGCACGCCGAAAACTGTCCGCCTGACGCAGATCGGGCGTACTAGCCTGCAAACCGCCGCTACAATGCGAGCCATCGCGGGTGTAGTTCAATGGTAGAACGCCAGCTTCCCAAGCTTGATACGTGGGTTCGATTCCCATCACCCGCTCCAGATATGAGCCAAGTCATTGATTGATCAGTGACTTGGCTCAAGTTCTTTCAGGGGCTACAACGTTGGTCCCCCCCCGGGAACTACAATCATTCTCAGTTCGTGGCCTGAGCTTGGCCATGCCTCTAGCTGTATTTCGGAGGTCAGGATGATTTGGCTGGTGCGTTTGGTGATGTTTGTTCCATCCCTGATTGCAGGGTGGTTGGTCTCGCGCGAAGAGCCCCGTTTCTGGATTGTCTCTCTCACCGTGGCATTGGTTTTCCTGGTGCTGACGGCCGTGGCCGGCTTGTACTACCCGCGCTTGCGTTTCTGGCGCCGCAAGGACGCCGACGCAGATACCACTCAATAAAACAGAGCCCACAGCGCAGCGATGATCAGCGCCCATTTGCCCACGTAATAGGCCTTGCGGTTCGTTTTCTTGAATTCCTTGGCCTTGGTGCGCAGTTGGTAGAAATAGAAGAAGAACTTGTTGAGCGCACCGATGCGTTCGCCTTCCACGTTTTGTGTGGCCGATGCCGGCATGATCACATTGGCAAACAGGTGGTTGATCCAGCGTACGACGGGCGTGTAGACCGGGCGCTCCAGATCGCAAAACAGGATGATGCGCGGCTTGTCGGTCGTGTTTTCGGCGTAGTGGATGTAGGTTTCATCAAACATCACCACTTCGCCGTCGCGCCATGAGTGCCGTTCACCGTCGACGTCAATGAAGCAGCGGTCGTCATTGGGTGTGACCAGCCCCATGTGATAGCGCAGTGAGCCGGCATAGGGGTCACGGTGCCGCACCAGGCGTGCGCCGGGTGGCAGCGATGTGAACATGGCGGCCTTGACCCCAGGGATCTGCTTGAGCAACTCGACCGTGCGGGGGCACATCTGCTGTGCAGAGGGCAGGTCGGTGCCATACCACTTCAGATAAAAGCGTTTCCAGCCGGTTCGAAAGAACGAGTTGAAGCCAATGTCGTTGTACGTGTCCGCGGCCTTGATGTTGCCCCGGTCTTCGAGTTTCAGTGCTTCATCCCGAATTTCCTGCCAGTGGTCCTGCAGGATCTGCATCTCAGGGAATTTCTTGGGGTCCAGGTAGGGTTGTGTGCCCACTTTGGAAAACAGCACCATCAAGGAGTTGAAGGGGGCGATCAGCACAGTGAAGTCGATCAGCGCCTTCGACAGTTTGAATCGCACCTTGCCGCGAAAGTGGGCGTGGAGTGCCGACGCGATGAAAATCAGCAGCACCCAGTGCCGGAGTGCCAGGTGGGGAAACCAATCCATGGGTTTGAGCCTGTCTTGCCAAATGCACCCGCCCAACATCGAACGAGCGTTCGGGATTATCTGTGGGCTGAGGGCGGTTGCGGTTGCGCAGGCTCACGAATTCGCGAAAACAGGCAGTGACTCTGTGCGTTTTGCGGACATCTCAACAGGCCTTGCGGAAATCTATAATCAAGGGTTCCGCTGAAACCCGGTGGCTGGCAGCCGCATGGCCACGCTCCCACCTCAGCCCCAAAGAAAGACATCGGATGAAAGCCGCCCAGATCCGTTCCACGTTCCTGAAGTTCTTCGAATCCAAAGGTCACACCATCGTGGCGTCCAGCCCTGTGGTGCCCGGTGACGACCCGACCCTGCTGTTCACCAACGCGGGCATGAACCAGTTCAAGGATGTCTTCCTGGGTTTCGACAAGCGCCCCTATACCCGTGCCACGACGGCCCAGAAGTGCATCCGCGCGGGCGGCAAGCACAACGACCTGGACAATGTCGGCTACACCGCGCGTCACCATACCTTCTTCGAGATGCTGGGCAACTTCTCGTTTGGCGACTACTTCAAGCACGACGCCATCACTTTCGCCTGGGAACTGCTGACCGAGCACTTCAAGCTGCCCAAGGACAAACTGTGGGTGACCGTCTACTCTGAAGACGATGAAGCCTACGAGATCTGGAACAAGACGGTTGGCGTGCCCGCCGAGCGCATCGTGCGCATCGGCGACAACAAGGGCGGCCGCTACATGTCCGACAACTTCTGGATGATGGGCGACACCGGCCCCTGCGGCCCCTGCACCGAAATCTTCTACGACCACGGCGCTGACGTGGCCGGCGGCCCTCCGGGCAGCCCCGATGAAGACGGCGACCGCTACATCGAGATCTGGAACAACGTGTTCATGCAGTTCAACCGCACGGAAGACGGCGTGATGCACCCGCTGCCCAAGCCGTCGGTCGACACCGGCATGGGCCTGGAGCGCATCACCGCTGTGCTGCAGCACGTGCACTCGAACTACGAGATCGATACCTTCGTGACCCTGATCGACGCGGCCAAGGCTGCGGTGGATGCGGCTGGCGCTGGCCATTGCGACCGCAACAGCCCGTCGCTCAAGGTGATTGCCGACCACATCCGTGCCACCTCGTTCACGGTGGCCGATGGCGTGATCCCCAGCAACGAAGGCCGTGGTTACGTGCTGCGCCGCATTGCCCGTCGCGCCATCCGTCACGGCTACAAACTGGGCGCTCGCACCCCGTTCTTCCACACGCTGGTGTCCGCACTGGCTGGCGAGATGGGCGATGCCTACCCTGAACTGCGCCAAAACGAAAAGCGCATCACCGAGGTGCTCAAGACCGAAGAAGAGCGCTTCTTCCAGACCATTGCCCACGGCATGGAAATCCTGGAAGGCGCTCTGGCAACCGGTACCAAGCAGGTGGATGGCGAAACCGCCTTCAAGCTGCACGATACCTATGGCTTCCCGGTCGACCTGACCGCCGACGTGTGCCGCGAGCGTGATGTGACGGTGGACCAGGCTGGCTTCGATGCCGCCATGGCGCGTCAACGTGAGCAGGCCCGCGCGGCAGGCAAGTTCAAGATGGCGGCAGGCCTCGAGTACAGCGGTACCGCCACCACCTTCCACGGTTACGAGCACTTGACGCACGAAGGCGCCAAGGTGACCGCCGTCTACGTGGATGGCGCCCCAGTGCAGCAGGCCAACGCAGGCGACGATGCCGTCATCGTGCTGGACAACACCCCGTTCTATGCCGAGAGCGGCGGTCAGTGTGGTGACAGCGGCGAGCTGCGCAACAACACCAGCCGCTTCCTGGTGGAAGACACCCAGAAGATCCAGGCTGACGTGTTCGGTCACCACGGTCGCGTGGTCGAAGGCGCCATCAAGGTGGGTGACACCATCAACGCCAAGGTTGATGCCGAAACGCGTGCCCGCACCGTGCGCAACCACAGTGCTACCCACCTGATGCACAAGGCTTTGCGCGAAGTGCTGGGCGACCACGTGCAGCAAAAGGGCTCACAGGTCACTGCTGACCGCACCCGTTTCGACTTTGCGCACAATGCACCGCTGACTGCCGAGCAGATCCGTGAAGTCGAAGAGATCGTCAACGCCGAGATCCTGGCCAATGCCGATGCGATCGCCCAGGTGATGGCACTGGAAGACGCTCAGCAGTCGGGCGCGATGATGTTGTTCGGCGAGAAGTACGGCGAGACCGTGCGCGTGCAGACCATCGGCTCGTCGAAGGAACTGTGTGGCGGCACCCACGTCAAGCGCACGGGTGACATCGGCCTGTTCAAGATCGTCGCTGAAAGCGGCGTCGCTGCGGGCGTTCGCCGCGTGGAGGCCATCACGGGCGAAGCCGCGCTGGCCTACACCCAGAACCTGGAAACCACGCTGGACGGCGTGGCAGCGCTGGTCAAGGCCACGCCGCAGGAAGTGCCGGCCCGTGTGGCCGCTGCCATGGAGCAGATCCGCGCCCTGGAAAAGGAAATCGCAGCACTCAAGGGCAAGCTGGCTTCCAGCCAGGGCGACGAGCTCATGGCCAAGGCCGTGGACGTCAAGGGCCTGAAGGTGCTGGCCGCGACGCTGGAAGGCGCCGATGCCAAGACCCTGCGTGAGACCATGGACAAGCTCAAGGACAAGCTCAAAACCGCTGCCATCGTGCTGGCTGCTGTCGACGGTGGCAAGGTGCAACTGGCTGCGGGCGTGACGGCTGACAGCATTGGCAAGGTCAAGGCTGGTGAGCTGGTGAACTTTGTCGCTCAGCAGGTGGGTGGCAAGGGTGGCGGCAAGCCGGACATGGCCATGGCCGGTGGCACCGATGCTGCGGCCTTGCCGGCGGCGCTGGCCAGCGTTCAGGCTTGGGTAGCCGAGCGCGCCTGATCCCGTTCAGTTCATCGCTTCGAAGCCCGGTGCCTTGACGGTATCCGGGCTTTTTCTTGCCAGACAAGGGGAAGTCCCAGGGGCGATCTGTCGCGCAGGAATCCCTGCTGTCATTTGTCATCCTGTGTAATCAGGCAGGTGCTTTCTACGATGCCAGTCATTGTGGAAACAGCCCACCGAGGTTCACCGATGGCACACGACACCGACAAGCAGCACCCCATCATCCCGCGCGAGCGCCTGGATTTCGGCCTGGATGGCGACATTCCCAAATACTGGTTTGGCGGCGACCCGTTCAAAACCCGCTTCTTCGACGCGATGTCGCTGATCTTCCCTCCCGGCGAGAAGTTTTTCATGACCACGGTGCGCGATTTCCGCGACCGCATCACCGACCCCAAGCTGCTGCAGGACATCAAGGACTTCAATCGTCAGGAAGCCCAGCACAGCATGGTTCACAACCAGTACAACGACCGCCTGCGTCAGCAGGGGATCGACGTGGACTACCTCACGGGCTGGCTCGACAAGCTGCTCTTTGACAACTACCGCAGTCGCTTCAGTCGGGAGTACACGCTGGCCATCACCGCTGCGCTGGAGCACTTCACTGCCATCAGTGCCCACCCCATGTTCGACAAGCGCGACATCCTGCGCGATGCGCACCCCAATGTGCGTGCCATGTACGCCTGGCATGCCATTGAAGAGGTGGAGCACAAGGGGGTTGCTTATGACGTCATGATCGACTATGCCAAGGTTGGTTACTTCAAACGCATCGGTGCATTGATTCATGCCACCTTCATGTTCCCTTATGTGATCTCGTTCTTCCAGAACGAGATGCTCAAGCAGGACGGTTTCAGCCGGAGCGAACGCGCGAAGATGCGCATCAAGGGGCTGTACTGGATGTTCAAGCCGACCGGTTTTGCTGCGCCCCTGTACAAGCATTACTTCCCTTACTACAAGCCCCACTACCACCCCTGGCAGGAGGTGGAGCAACCCGGTTATGCCGAATGGCTGTCCGCTTTCAACCGAAACCGTGATCCGGTGGAGGCAAGTGAGGGTATGCGAGCAGCTCTGGCGCTTTAAGCCACCGCGTTTGACGCCACTTAGTTGGTTAGACTTCGGCACACCTCCTCGGGGTGTGCCGATTTCATTTCATGGTGCTGTCCTTACCTCCAACCGCTCTGCTCGAAGCCCTGGGTATCAAACCGATTCCCTTGTTCATGCTGTCCAGCTGGATCAAGGCCGCGGCCAAGTGCGGTTTCAATGTCCAGCCCCTGTTGAAAGAGGCGGGTATCGAGATCGACCTGCTGCGCCTGGAAGAAGTGCGCGTGTCACCTCTGCAGTTGATTTCGCTGCTGGAGCAATGCGTGGCCATGTCGCCGCGTCAGCATTTTCCTTTCGTGCTGGGCGACACCTTTGCTTTCGAGTCTCTTCCCGAATTTGAAACCCTGTTGACCACCAGCCCGACCTTGAGAGAAGCGCTGCGGGTGGCCGACATGGCGCGGCGTGTGGTGTTGCCCTGGCTGACGCTGACCGTCAAGGAAGAGGGCGATATCGCCCAGGTGGTCGTGGGCCTGGATGTGCCGGTCACGCTGGCCAAGGCCTACCGGCTACCCCTGCATCTGGTGATCGAGGCTGCGCTGGCTTCCATCCGCAAGTTCGGGCGCTCCCTGCAAGGCTCTGAAGATGGCTTGTGCGGCCTGACCATCAAAGGCCCCCCGCCAGTCTATGCCGCACAGTTTGAAGCGTTCTTCCACGTGCCCGTCCGTTTTGATGCGTCTGTGGATGCCTTGCTGATCGACCGACACATCCTCGATGTGCCGCTCGAGGGCGCCTTTCCCGCACTGCACCAGCAGGCGCGGGCACTGGCCGAGCAACGTCTGGGCAAGGAAGCTCGGCGGCAGGGTGTCGCTGCGGAAATTGAAGAACTGATTACCCGTGAGCCGACCCTGCTGGCGCTGGGTATCGAAGACATGGCCGAACGCCTGGGACTGCATCCTCGCACGCTGCAGCGCCGCCTCAAGGATGAGGACATGAGCTATCTGGCCGTGCAGGCGCGCATGCGTCATCGGCTGGCATGCCAGTGGCTGGGGCAGGGCGATGTCTCCATTGACGACATCAGCATCCGCCTGGGTTTTTCGGATAGACGGGCCTTCACGGCGGCTTTCAAGCGCTGGGAGGGGTGCACGCCCAGTGTATGGCGCGATCAAAACGGGCGGGCCTGAGGGCGTCAAGGGCGTTGCTTCCTGCTAGAGTGCCGCCCATATGTCGACACAACGCACTGATCTCCTGGGCCGACACATTGTGCTGGGCCTGACGGGCGGCATCGCCTGTTACAAGTCTGCCGAACTCGTGCGCCTGCTTGTCAAGGCCGGCGCCTCGGTTCAGGTTGTCATGACCGAAGGCGCGCAGGCCTTCATCACGCCCGTGACCATGCAGGCGCTCTCGGGTCACCCCGTGGTGACCAGCCAGTGGGATGCCCGCGAACCCAACAACATGGCGCACATCAACCTCAGCCGCGAGGCCGATGCCATGGTGATCGCCCCAGCCAGCGCCGACTTCATGGCCTTGCTGGCGCAAGGCCGTGCCGACGAGGTGCTGAGCCTGATGTGCCTGGCTCGTCCACGTGAGCGGTGCCCCTTGCTGGTGGCGCCGGCCATGAACCGTGAAATGTGGTCCCACCCGGCCACGCAGCGCAATGTGGATCAGTTGATCCAGGATGGCGCGGTGATTCTGGGGCCGGACAACGGTGAGCAGGCCTGTGGCGAAGTGGGCGATGGTCGCATGCTCGAACCCGCTGATTTGCTGGATGACCTGATTGCCTTCTTCCAGCCCAAGGTGCTGCAAGGGCAGCGGGTGCTGATCACGGCAGGCCCCACCTTTGAAGCCATTGACCCGGTTCGTGGCATCACCAACCACTCGAGCGGCAAGATGGGCTTTGCCATGGCGCGTGCCGCTGCCGAGGCCGGTGCGGAGGTCACCCTGGTGGCGGGCCCCGTGCATCTGGACACACCGCGTGGCGTGGTGCGCCGCATCAATGTGCAGTCTGCGCAGCAGATGCACGATGCCGTGTTGCCCGCAGCCACCGAGAGCGATATCTTCATCGCCACGGCCGCTGTGGCCGACTGGCGCCCTGCGACGCTGGCGCAGCACAAGATCAAGAAGGAGGGCAAGAAAGTAGCTCCGTCCTTCGAGCTGACAGAGAACCCCGACATCCTGGCAGCGGTGGCTGCCTTGCCTCAGCCGCCGTATTGCGTGGGCTTTGCGGCAGAAAGTGAAAACCTGCTGGAGCACGCGCGAGCCAAACTGCGACGCAAGCGCATTCCCTTGATCGTCGGCAACCTGGGGCCGGCCACCTTCGGTCGCGATGACAATGCCTTGCTGCTGGTCGACTCAACCGATCAATGGCAGCTGCCGCCCGATGGCAGCACCGCCGACAAGCTGGTGCTGGCGCGCCAGCTCATGGCCGAATTGGCCCGCCGACTGAATCTTCCTGAATCTGATTGAACCAACGCTCATGACCACTGTCGACCTCAAGGTGCTCGATGCACGCATGGCCGAATACCTGCCCGCCTATGCCACGCCCGGTAGCGCCGGTCTGGATTTGCGGGCCTGTCTGGATGAACCTCTGGTGATCGAGCCGGGCCAGGCCCAGTTGATTCCGACCGGCTTGTCCATTCACCTCAATGACCCGGGCTTGGCGGCCATGTTGCTGCCGCGCTCCGGTCTGGGACACAAGCACGGCATCGTGCTGGGCAACCTGGTTGGCCTGATCGATTCAGACTACCAGGGCCCGCTGATGGTGAGTTGCTGGAACCGCGGCCAGGCTGCGTTCACCGTGCAACCACTGGAGCGCATCGCGCAGATGGTGATCGTGCCCGTGGTGCAGGCGCAATTCCGTGTGGTTGACAGCTTTGACGCCTCGGAGCGAGGCGAGGGCGGCTTCGGTTCGACCGGGCGCGCCTGACTGGCTCAGTGCAGGATGGCGTCTGGCGGCGCCCCCGGCGGGGTAATGGCAAAGATCGAATCCGCCACCGAACCGCGTTCGATCTCTTCCTCAGCGGCCTCGCGCACATCCATCACTTTCAGGGACAGGCGCAGGGCCATGCCAGCCAGCGGGTGGTTGCCATCCAGTACCACGTGGGTGTCATACACCTCGGTCACGGTGTAGATCGCGTCTTCCGGTAGATCCGGGGTGGTGGCACCTTCTGGCGGGCCTTCAAACTGCATGCCTACAGACACTTCATCGGGAAAGATGTCACGTGTCTCGAAAAACACGAGATCGGCATCGTAGTCGCCAAAGGCGTGCTCTGGCTCAAGGTGCAGGTGGGCCTCAAAGCCGACACTCTGCCCCTGAAGTGCTTCTTCAACCTTGGGGAGCAGGTCTTCGCCGCCGACCAGGAATTCCATGGGGGCGTTCAGTTCGTCAATCAGTTCGCCTTGCGCGTTTTCGAGTCGCCACACCAGGGTGACGACGCAGGGGGAGGAAATCATCATCCTCCAATCATCTCATGACGGCTGTTCCCGCCCCAGGCTACAACGCACAATGCAGGAATGAATTTGATGAAAAAAACAGCACAGACCGATTCGCTGGACCAGGCCCTGACCCTGCTGGGTGGCCTGTCACCTCGGCAATTCATGCGCCGCTACTGGCAGAAGAAGCCTTTCTTGATTCGTCAGGCTCTGCCGGGCGTTCAGCCTCCGATTGACCGGGCAAGCCTGTTTGCACTGGCGGGTCAGGATGACGTCGAGTCGCGTCTGGTGGTGCAAAAGCCGGCTACAGGCGAGTGGACCCTCAAGCATGGCCCCATTCAGCGTCGGTCCCTGCCCAAGCTGTCACAGCCTGCCTGGACTCTGCTTGTGCAGGGCCTTGATCTCCACGTACCGGCCGCGCATGACATGCTGCGTCAGTTCCGTTTCGTGCCGGATGCCCGCATGGACGATCTGATGATTTCCTACGCGAGCGATCAGGGCGGGGTGGGGCCGCATTATGATTCGTACGATGTGTTCCTGATTCAGGTGCATGGGCGACGTCGCTGGCGCATCGGTCCGGTCAAGGATGGCAGCCTTCGGCCGGATGTGCCCGTGAAGTTGCTGAGCCATTTCGAGCCCGAAGAAGACTGGGTGCTGGAGCCAGGTGACATGCTCTATCTGCCACCCATGTGGGCACACGACGGCATTGCCGAGGGCGACGACTGCATGACCTGTTCGGTGGGCTTTCGCGTACCCGAAGCCACCGAGCTGACGCAGGAGGTGCTGGGGCGTTGTGTGGATGCGATCGAGCCCGCTGAAACACGTCGCCTCTACAAGGACCCCAAGCAGGATGCCACGAGTACGCCTGCGCGGATTCCGGCTGACCTGCAGGGTTTTGCCAGCGATGCCATCGAGCGCTTCCTGCGTGATCCTCAGCAAATTCTGGCTGCGCTGGGGGAGGTGCTGACCGAACCCAAGCCGCGCGTGTGGTTTGAGCCGGGTGAGCCGCTTCCTGTCGGCGCGGGGGTCATGCTCGATGCACGCACCCGCATGATGTATGACGATAAGCGCATCTATGTGAATGGCGAGTCGTGGCTGGCTGCTGGTGCCGATGCGCGCTTCATGCGACAGCTGGCCGACCAGCGTCAGCTGAGCGCAGCGGTAGTATCAAAGGCCAGCGCCGATGCGCTGGAGTTGCTATGTCAGTGGGCCGAAGACGGGTGGTTGCATCCGCATGCCTGAAGGAGTGCGCATGAACGAAGACATCACTGATAACGTGGTCTCTGGTGGCGGTGCGGATGAATATGGGCGTATAGACGGCTGGCCCGACTTCACGGACCGGGTGCGGGCCGCTCTCGCCATGGCTGCAGCCCAGCCGACCTCCATCTTGATGATGGACCACGACTTTGCGCGCTGGCCGATCGGTGAGCGCAGCATGATCGAGGGATTTCAGCAATGGGTTTTGCAGACAAAGCTACCCGTATGTACCCTTATTGCGGCCACCCTTGATGAGCTGCCACGCAAGCATCCACGCTGGGTGGCGTGGCGTTCAACCTGGGGGCACAGGGTGACCTGCAGGGTGGTGGTCGAAGAGCTGGCAGATGCTGTGAAGCCGACCTTGTTGCTGGAGGGGCAGTTGGGCTTGAAGCTGCTCGACCCCGTCACGGGGCGAGGCGTGTGGTCAAGACTTAAATCCGACTTGACCGTTTGGCGCCAGGAGTTTGATGCTATTTCGCAACGATCCCATGAGGCCATGCCATCGACTACTTTGGGGCTTTAATGATGACCAGATTGGGGCGTATAATCACCGGCTGTATGTGAACAACCTCTGGTTGTGATACATCCAAGCCGACCGTCTCGAATATCCTTTGAGGCAGTGGGCTTTGCGCAAAGTTCATACACACTGTTTTTTTGACACTCCCTTTTGAGGACACAAGCATGAAAAAGTCGCTCCTGCTGGCTTCGCTGATCGCTGCCATGGCCCTGGCCGCTTGCGGTAAGAAGGAAGAAGCTGCTGCTGACGCCGCTTCCGCCGCTTCGGAAGTCGCTTCCGCTCCTGAAGTCGCTTCGGCTCCTGAAGTCGCTTCGGCTCCTGAAGCTGCTTCTGAAGCTGCTTCTGACGCTGCTTCCAAGTAATCTGGTTTCAGATTGCAAGGTAAAAGCCGCTCGCAAGAGCGGCTTTTTTTATTGCTGGCTCCAATCAGAATCGTTGAAACATATTGTTAATTCGAGAATGATTGGAGACCAATAAAAAAGCCCTGGCATTTCTGCCAGGGCTTTTGTTTTTGACGATTCTGTGAAACTCAGTTCAGCTCTTCGTACAGTTGCTTGGCAATGCGGCGAACGGGCTCCGAATTGGCAGCATCTTCCTGGTTGCTGACCACCTTGATCAGGCTGTTGATGCCTTGCGCCGAGACGACCACACGGTAGCGGGCCAGTGCATCGGGGCCAGGACGGCTGGAGGCACCGAACAGGCGCGCGAGGAAGCCGGGCTCCTTCGCTGTCGGGTCATTGCCTGGGGCCAGGCGAATTTCATAGGAGCCCAGATTGCGGTCACGCGACTCGATGGTGTAGCCGGCTCGGTCCAGAGCCAGGCCCACACGGCGCCACGTTGTGTCCACACTGTCATTGGCCACCAGGCTGATGCCGTCAGCTTGCAGGGTGGCGCGAGCTGGGCTGTAGCTGTTGGAGTTCGTCGCTGTTGCTGCACCGGTGTCAGCCTTGGCTGCTGCGGCTTGCTCCTTGGTGGCGCCCAGCTTCACCATCAGGCGAGTGAGCATTTCGGCTTCGAGTTCGGCGCTGGCGGGGCGGCCCACCCACTTGGTTGAATCCTTGCGATCATTTTCGTAGACCTCCATCACACCGCGGTGAATGATGTAGATCTCGCTGCCCTTGGCCGTGCGTTCGATTCGCGTGCGGAACTGGTCGCGTTCGCCTGTGTCGTACAGCGAATCGGTGAGGGTACCCAGCAGCTTGCGGATGCCGGTCTGGGGCAGTTTGGCGCGGTTTTCAGACCAGTTGGTCTCCATCAGGCCGGCCTCGGGGGACAGCAGCGGCAGTTCGAAGCCCTGATCTTCCCAGAACGCCTTGACCTGATCCCAGACCTTTTCGGGTGGCAGGCCGACTACCAGCCAGCGGCTCTGCCCGGCGCGCTCCAGCTGTACCGTGCCAAGCTGGTTGGTCGAGACGCTTGCCGGGGTGGCATTCGGGTCACGCGGGGCCATGGTGGCCAATTGGCTGGCGCTGACAGTGGAGGGCTGGGATGCCTGGCTGTAGCGGGTCTGTCCGGTCAGTTGATTGAGATCGGGAGGGACGTCCAGCTTGACGGTCTTGCTGCCGCCATCGCGGTAATCAACCTTGTCGCCTTGCAGGGTGTCGTTGATCGAGGAGCAACCGGACGCTGCCAGAGCGCCAGCCAAGGCCAGGCAGAGAGCAGCGGGGCGATAAGGAAGTTGTTTGTTCAACATGGGCAATCACATCCGGGATGGGTCCCGATCGGGAGGGTGAAATTCAAGCGGCGCACTGAGAGGTGCGCCGCGCAAGATCCTACACGGATCAGATGATGCCGCACTCGTGCAGTGCAGCTTCCACAGCCTGCTGACCAGCTGGTGACAGCTCGGTCAGGGGCAGACGGATCTTGCCACCCGCCTTGCCCATGCGGGCCAGGGCCCATTTCACGGGAATGGGGTTAGGCTCGACGAACAGCTGCTTGTGCAGCGGCAGCAACTTCATGTGCAGCGCGACGGCGCGTTGTGCATCTTTGGCCATGGCCGCCTTGCACAGCTCGGACATGTCGTGCGGCGCCACGTTGGCCGTCACGCTGATGTTGCCGTGACCACCCAGCATCATCAGAGCGAAAGCGGTCGGATCATCGCCCGAGAAGATGCTGAAGCCCTTGGGGGCCTGCTTGATCAGCCAGGCTGCACGGTCGATGTTGCCTGTGGCTTCCTTGATGCCGATCACGCCGGGCACGCTGGCCAGACGCAAGGCCGTTTCGGGCAGCATGTCTGCCACGGTGCGGCCAGGCACGTTGTAGAGCACCATAGGGATGTCCACTGCTTCGGCAATGGCCTTGAAGTGCTGGTACATGCCCTCTTGGGTAGGCTTGTTGTAGTAGGGCACAACCTGCAGCGTGCAGTCGGCGCCGACTTTCTTGGCGAACTCCGTCAGTTCAATGGCTTCACGGGTGGAGTTGGCACCCGCACCGGCCATCACAGGGACGCGGCCAGCGGCTTGCTCAACCGCCACGCGGATGATTTCGCAGTGCTCGTCAACGGACACGGTGGGCGACTCACCCGTGGTGCCAACCACGCCAATGCAGTTGGTGCCTTCGGCGATGTGCCAGTCGATCAGTTCACGCAGGCGGGGGTAGTCGACGCTGCCGTCTTCAAGCAACGGGGTGATGAGCGCAACGATGCTGCCAAAAATCGGTTTCATGTTGTTTCCTTAGATCGGAACATTCTACCCAGAGCAAGGGGGCGGAATGAAGGCTGCGGGCCGTGGAAAAGCGGCTATCGCCTTGAATTGACGTTGATTTACGTGCAGGTCCACATCTGTCGGGCGAGGTCAATCACCAGTTCCGGATGGAAGTACAGCAGGAAGACCAGTGCAAGCACCACCATCACAACGGCCCAAACCAGGAATCGTTGACGTGTCGGCATGGTGTTTCCGGTGTGTGTCGGGGTCAGGCGCTCTTGGCGATCGGTGCGACCGCTCGTCGTTGCGGCGTGCGGTGCTCCTGAATGGGCAGGTTCAGCAGTGCTGCGGCAATGCCCAAGGCCACGGCGCCCCACCACACGACGTCGTAGCTGCCTGTGGTGTCATAGAGCCGGCCACCCAGCCAGACGCCGAGGAAGGACCCGATCTGGTGTGAGAAAAAGACGATGCCGCCCAGCATGGACAAATTGCGGATGCCCAGCATCTGGGCCACGATGGCATTGGTCGGTGGGACGGTCGACAGCCAGAGGGTGCCCATGACCGCCGCGAACAGGGTGACGCTCCATGCGCTCAAGGGCTGGGTGACGAACAGGATGATGGTGACTGCGCGCAGCGCATAGATGGCCGAGAGGATCCATGGCTTGCGCAAGCGCTGCCCCAGTACCCCCGACGCATAGGTGCCAAACACATTGAACAGACCGATCAGGGCGAGCGCCGTGGTGGCGATTTCCGGCGCCATCTGGTGGTCCTTGAGGTAGCTGGGCAGGTGCACGCCAATGAAGGCGACCTGGAAACCACAAACGAAGTACCCGGCAGTGAGCAGCAGGTAATCGCGGTGTTGCAGCGCTTCCATCAAGGCCGAGCGGGTGGATGGCTCTGAATGAGCGGTTTGACCCTCAGGTGTGATTGAAGTTGTCTGACGATGGGGTTCGTCGTGCAGGCCGCGCGCGATCGGGATGATCAGCAAGGCTGCACCAGCCAGGGTCCAGAGGGCATGCTGCCAGCCCAGGTGGCTGATCAGCAGGCTGGAAACAGGCACCATCAGGAACTGGCCAAAGGAGCCCGCCGCAGCGGTCAGGCCCATGGCCCATGATCGCTGGTGTGCATCGATGTGTCGCCCCAGCACGCCATAGACCACCGCATAGGTGGTGCAGGCTTGTGCCAGCCCGATGGTCAGGCCTGTGCTGACCATGAACCAGGCAGATTGAGCTGATTGGGCCATGCCCAGCAAGCCCAGTGCATAAAGCAGCGAGCCTGCTACCAGCACACGGAAGGCGCCTTGTCGGTCAGCCCACCAGCCGATGAAGGGCCCTGATGCGCCCCAGACCAGGTTCTGCACGGCCATGGCCAGTGCAAAATCTTCCCGATTCCAGCCGCGAGCCGTCACAATGGGTTGCAGCCACAGGCCGAAGCCATGGCGAATACCCATGGACAGGGTGACGACCAGTGCGCCGCACAGCAGCAATTGCGCCAGCGGCAGGCGTGACGGGTGATTCATGAATGGAGTCAGGCAGCCAGAAGCTGCCTGCAAGGGCTGGAAGAGGAGTGGGGCGGGTCTTCAGACCTGCATGTTCATGATATCCGTATATGCCTGAACCAGCTTGTTGCGGGCCTGGACGACGGATTGGAACCCCAGTTGGGCCTTCTGCATGGCGATCATGGTTTCTTCCAGGCTGACGGTGGGGTTGTCAAACTGGACTTCGCGCTGCATGGTGGTGGCCTGATCCTGTGCCTTGCTGACGGACTGCAGCGCGCTGCTGAACGCGGTCTGGAACGAGGATTTGTCGACGGAGCCGGTCTGGCCAAGGGCGGTTTTGGCCTGAACGCGCTGAGCGACGTCGGCCATGCCGGCCCGTGTGGCGGCTTGCGCGAAATCGAAAGGCTTAAGTTTCAGGTCCATGGTGCCGATAACTCCGACAAGGTGTGATGCAGTTCACCACGTTCGGCATCCTACGCAGTCCCGGGGTACCCAATGCAGGAAAGAAGTCGGCAAATCACATGCTGTTCGCGGCATTTTTGCCGGTCAGTGCTTTGAATAATGGGTGCAGTCCAGCCGGGTTTGCTGCATCGTGTGATTTCATCGATGCGGGGCCCACAGCCTTGACCGCACATGGAAGTCACAGTCGCACCCAATCAAGCCATCACGGCATCACCTGCCCAGGTGATCGAAGCTACCCCGACGCCGCCGACCTTCGTGCAGCGCGTGGCCGCTCTGCCCATGCAGCGCAAGCTCATGCTCGGCGGGGGGATCGCTGCGCTGGTCGCCATCTTCATCGCGATGATGATGTGGGGTCGTGAGGGCGACTACCGGGTGTTGTTCAGCAATCTGTCTGACAAGGACGGCGGCGCCATCGTGGCTCAGTTGCAGCAGATGAACGTCCCGTACAAGTACACAGATGGCGGTGCAGCCATCCTGGTGCCTGCAGAAAAAGTGCACGACGTGCGTCTGAAGCTGGCTTCGGCCGGGTTGCCCAAGGGCTCGGTGGTGGGCTACGAGTTGATGGAAGCTCAGAAATTCGGGGTTACCCAGTTTCAGGAGCGTCTGAATTTCCAGCGTGGCCTGGAAGGGGAATTGACCCGCTCCATTCAGACTCTGTCGGGCGTCCAGGCAGCCCGCGTGCACCTGGCTTTGCCCAATCAGAACGGCTTTTTCCGCGAGCAGCAGAAGCCTTCGGCTTCGGTGGTGCTGTCCCTGTACCCGGGGCGTTCGCTGGACAAGGCGCAAATCGCCGGCATCGTGCACCTGGTGTCGTCCAGTGTCCCGGAGATGTCGACCAAGGCGGTCAGTGTGGTGGATCAGTCTGGCGCGCTGCTGTCCGGCTCCAACGAGGCGGTTGACCAGGCGGGCCTGGATGCCCAGCAGTTGCAGTACGTGCATCAGATCGAAGCCAATTACACACAGCGTATCAAGGACATCCTGGAGCCGGTGGTGGGCAAGGACAACTTCCGTGCCCAGGTGACGGCCGATGTCGACTTCTCGCAGATCGAGTCGACGGCCGAAGAGTTCAAGCCGAATCAAGGGCAGGCCCCCGCTGCGGTGCGCAGCCAGCAGACCAGCGAGCAGGTGGGGCAGGGTTCCGCTTCGCCGTCTGGGGTGCCTGGTGCTGCGAGCAACCAGCCGCCTGTTCCGGCAACGGCACCGATCAACGGAGCATCCCAGGCTTTGCAGGCATCCGGCCAGAGCAGCACGGGTGGGACCAGCCGTCGTGACGCAGTGACCAATTACGAGGTGGACAAGACGGTGCGGGTGACGCGCAACTCCACCGGCAACATCCGTCGCCTCAACGCTGCCGTCGTGATCAACAACCGCACGGTGACGGATGCCAAGGGCAAGACCTCTACCCAGCCCATCTCGCCGGAGGAGCTCGACAAGCTGACCGCACTGGTGCGCGAAACCATCGGGGTCAATGACCAGCGTGGTGACTCGGTCAAGGTGATCAACACCTCGTTCCAGGTTGTCAAAGATGAACCGGATACGACGCCGATCTGGCAAAAGCCTGAGACTGTCGACATCTTGCGTACGCTGGCCGTGCCGGGTGCCCTGACCCTGGCTGCGCTGATTGTCGTGTTCGGCGCCATTCGGCCGGCCATCAAGGCTGCACAGCCTCAGCCGGTGGAAGAGGCCAAGCCGCAACTCAGCGCGGTCATCGACGACCCTCAGGAGTTACCCGCAATTGATGGGGGACACGCTGGCATGGTTGAAGGGCCGAATGGTCAAATGTTGCCAGCACTGGGCCCTCCAACGGCTGACTCCCGACTCGAAGCAGCTCGCCAGCTGGCGCGCGAGAACCCGGTGGCAGTCGCCAATCTGGTTCGTGGCTGGATCACCAACGGTTGATCAAGGTGACTCAAGATGGATGAAAAAGGACTCGAAGACGCAGCCATCCTGCTCATGTCGTTGGGCGAGGAGGAAGCTGCCGAGATCTTCAAGAACCTTGAACCCAAGGAAGTGCAAGGCTTGGGTGAAACCATTGCCAAACTCAAGACCGTGCCCCGCGACCGCGTGGAAGGGGTGCTGGAGCGGTTTGCCGAAGAATCAGCCGATCTGGGCATGCTGGTGGCCGACACCGATGAGTATGTGAAGTCGGTGCTGCGCAAGGCCTTGGGTGAAGAAAAGGCCAACCTGCTGATTGACCGCATCATCCAGGGCAGCGATGTCACCGGCATCGAAAGCCTGAAGTGGATGGACGCTGGCTCTGTGGCGGAATTGCTCCGCAACGAGCACCCGCAGATCGTGGCGGCCATCCTGGTCCACCTGGATCCCGACCAGGCGTCTTCTGCATTGAAGTATTTCACCGACCGGCAGCGCAATGAGGTGATGATCCGCATTGCCACGCTGGATGGCATCCAGCCTTCCGCGCTGAAGGACCTCAACGAGGTGCTGTCTCGCGTGCTGGCCGGTGGCACGCAAATCCGCAAGTCGTCGCTGGGTGGCGCCAAGCCTGCGGCCGAGATCATCAACCTGATGGGTTCGAGCATCGAAACCTCCGTGCTCGACTACATCCGTGAAAGTGATTCCGATCTGGCGCAGAAGATCATGGACAACATGTTCGTGTTTGATGACCTGATCAAGCTGGACGACAAGGGCTTCCAGGCCCTGCTCAAGGAAGTGCAGACCGAATCGCTCATCATCGCGCTCAAGGGCGCTTCGCCGGAAATTCGCGACAAGGTCTTCAAGAACATGTCCAGCCGTGCCGCAGAAACCCTGCGTGAGGATCTCGAGTCTCGCGGGCCTGTGAAGTTGTCGGAAGTCGAGTCCGAGCAGAAGGAAATGCTCAAGATTGTGAGACGTCTGGCTGACGAAGGTCAGATCGTCCTGGCAAGCGGAGGCGACGATGAGTACGTCTAAGCCGCCGCAGCCGCCGGGTGGTGGGCCGTCGAATCCCTACGCGCGCTTCATTCCCCGTGAGGAGCTGAAGGGCTTTGAGGCGTGGAATCCTCAGGCGTTTGAAACCCCGCAGCCAAGCCCGGATCCGGCGAAGGATACGGGGGTGCGCAAGCCTTCATTTGCCGAACGTGTGGCCGATGGCGTGCCGCCGTTTCAGGGGGGAGCGAATGCGCGCACTGCGCAGTCAGGCCCGGCACCCAACGGGCGTCCCGCTCAGGCATCGGCCGCGCAGCCGCAGCAACGCGGTGCCACCGTGACCCCGCTGCGTCGCCCGATCGTGGGCGGTGTGCCGGGGGAGGATCCTCGCCTGGACCCTGATCCCGTTGCTCAGCCGGCCGCGGAGCCAGCGCCCAATATCGACGAACTGGTGGATGTAGCGCGTCGTGAAGGCTATCAGGATGGCTACCGCAACGGGCTTTCTGCGCTTGAAACCTACAAGCAGACCCAGGGGGCGCAACTGGCTGCGCACATGAGCGATCAGGTGAGCGGGCTGGTTTCCGATCTGCATCGTCGCCTGGAGTCCCTTGAGCAACAGCTGGCCGGACGCATCGCTGGTGTGGCGCTGGAGTTGGCACGTCAGGTCGTGCGCAGTGAAATCAACCAGCGGCCAGAGCAGGTGTTGCTCGTGGCTGAAGAGGCTTTGGGGACCTTGCTGGCTTCGGCCCGCCAGATTGTGTTGCGCATGCACCCCGATGACCAGGCCATGGCGCAGGGCACGCTGACAGAGATTCTGGATGTCCGGGGCGCACGGCTGATCCCGGATCTGAGTATCACCCGGGGGGGCTGTGTGGTCGAGTCGGACATCGCCGTGGTCGATGCCAGTGTCGAGGCGCGCTGGTCGCGTGCCGCTGCGGTGATGGGCAGCGATGCCGAATGGAATGAAGGCCACGAGGTGCCTTACCGCGCCAAGCCGCTGCCTGACGATGACGAGTTCGTCGGTGGCTTGGGCAGTGCCGGGGAGAGCCAGCCATGAACATGCCATTGGGTGGTCGCACGCGTGACGTGTCGATGGAGCAGTGGAACCGCTTCCTGTCGGATCTGGACGAGTGTGCTGGTACCCCTTTGCCGCTGGAAAACCAGGGCAAGCTGGTGCGTGTAGCTGGTTTGGTGCTGGAGGCGGCGGGTTTGCGCTTGCCGGTCGGGGCTGTCTGCGAGATCCATTCCGAAACCCGGCTGGAATCTCAGCCGGTACTGGCCGAGGTGGTGGGCTTTGCGGGCGACCGGGCCTACCTGATGCCGACAGCCGAAGTGCATGGCTTGTCGAGTGGCGCCCGCGTGGTGCCGCGATCGATTCCCATCAACTCGCCGGCGCTGGGGCGCCCGAACCACCCCTGGCGTCGCAGCGAAGACCGCACGCGCCATCTGCCCATTGGCAGCGGCTTGCTGGGCCGCGTTGTCGATGCCCAGGGGGAGCCCCTGGATCACAAGGGTCCACTCAACCATGTGCGCAGTGAACCGTTGGCACGTCGCCCGATCAACGCCATGGACCGTGACCCGGTTCGCCAACCGCTGGATACCGGGGTGCGTGCGATCAATGCCATGCTGACGGTGGGACGCGGACAACGGATCGGCCTGTTTGCCGGCTCCGGTGTGGGCAAGAGCGTGCTGTTGGGCATGATGGCCCGCTATACCCAGGCCGATGTCATCGTCGTGGGGCTGATTGGCGAGCGGGGCCGTGAAGTCAAGGAGTTCATCGAGGATATCCTTGGTGAAGAAGGGCTGGCTCGTTCGGTGGTGGTGGCCGCTCCCGCTGATGCGCCGCCGCTGACCCGCATGCAGGGGGCCAACTACGCCACTGCGGTCGCTGAACATTTCCGTGATCAGGGCCTGCATGTGCTGCTGCTGATGGATTCGCTGACACGCTATGCCATGGCGCAGCGCGAAATCGCACTGGCCATTGGTGAGCCGCCGGCCACAAAGGGCTATCCGCCATCGTGTTTTGCCAAATTGCCGCAATTGGTTGAGCGCAGCGGCAACGGCCTCAATGGCTATGGCTCGATCACCGCTTTCTATACGGTGCTGTCCGAGGGCGATGACCAGCAGGACCCGATTGCCGATGCCGCCCGCGCCATTCTGGATGGCCACATCGTGCTGTCGCGGGAGCTGGCCGAGTCGGGGCATTTCCCGGCCATTGACATCGAGCGTTCCGCATCGCGTGTGATGCACAACGTGGCCAGCCAGCAGCACATTGAAGCGTCGCGTCGATTCCGTCAGTTGTGGTCTAAGTACAGCAAGGCCAAAGACCTGATTCAGCTGGGGGCCTACATGCCGGGCCATGATCAGGAGCTCGATTCCGCCGTCAAGTTGCATCCAGCCATGGTGAGCTTGCTGCAACAAACCATGCATGAGCAGGCCAGATTCGACGCCAGCATCGGCCAGTTGCAGCATATTGTCGGTAATTGATTGTTCTGAAGTCTGGAGAACCCAACGTGACCACCCCGGCAGCCATCCAACCTCTGCTGATTCTGCTGGACTCAGCCGAGAAGGCGCGCGACGAAGCCGTTGCGCAGATGGAGTCTGCCCGCCGTGCCTATGAAGGTGCGCGCGCCCAGGCTCAGTCCCTCAGCGATTGGCGCCGCGAATATCAGGAACGCTGGAAATTGCAGTTCAGCCAATCTGGAGGCATGGAAATCCTGCGTTGTTATCAGGATTTCAGTGCGCGACTTGGTGATGCAATGTCGGAGCAGGACCGTCGAGTTGATCAGACCCGTCTGTTTTTTGACCAATGCCGCGTGCAGCTCATCGAGCGCGAGCGCAAGGTCGCAGCGGTGGAACAACTGATCGATCGGCGGCAGCTTGAAATGATGCGGCGCCAGCAGAAGCAGGAACAGAAGGCCACTGACGAACAAGCCATGCGAGCCGTTCGATCAGTGAGCAACCCATTCATGGGTGGGGGACACCTGGCTGGTCCGTCGCATTGACGGTGATCGACCTGGCTTGCCAGGCGTGACAGGGTTTGGGTCCAGAAAGGGCAGATATGAGTGCATCCATCAATCAGACAAGCAAGACCAGCGCTGTCTCAGGCGGGACCGGTTTGCCGGCAGACTGGATGAGCAAGCTGGCTGCAGGCAGTGCCTCGTCCGATCTGGCGGTCGACAAGATCGATTTTTCGCGCATGTTGGAGCGACACGCCACGGGCGGCGGGGCCTCGTCAGGCCAGGGCGCAACGCAGTCCAGCGGGCTGTCACCCGAGGCGCGTAATGCCATGGCACGCGCCCAGGCCAATGCACAGGCTGTAGCGAGACAGCACAACAACGTGATGGCTCCGGCCAGCACCGCGCAGAACAAGCCGGCAACACCTTCGCCGCAGGCTGGCAATGTGCAACGCAGTGAGGCACGCCCGGCCACGCAGCCCAAGCCTCAACAGGCTGCCGGCAAGAACGGCGATGCCAGTCGGGAGCATGCCGACGCGGGGGCCGAAGAGCAGGACGCTGCCAAGACCGCACAAACGGCCGCTGCCTCGACCGAGGGCGCAGCCGTGGTTCGCGAACTGAAGGCGCCGGATAACGTGTCGGCGAACGACCCCAACGCCATGTTGGCCTGGTTGTCCAGCCTGACACAAGGCGATCTGGCTCAGTCCGCTCAGGCCGATTTGCAGGGTAGTGCCTCGGCCGATCGGCTGGGGACCCACGGTGGGCAGGACGGCGGCCAGTTGGCGGCGGGTGCCGAGTGGTTCATGCAATCCATGCTGGGTGCCGCAGGTGCTGCATCGGGCATCGACATCAGTGGCATGGCAGAAGCCGGCGGCAAGCTGGCAGTCGAGATGCTGGACAAGGCCGGTGGTGACTTTGGTGGCGCATTGGCTGCGGAAATGCTGCGTGGGCAGAATCTGGCAGGCGGTGTGAAGGCCTCGGCCACATTTGTCAGTGACGCTGTTCCCACCCCGGTCAACAGCCCAGATTTTTCGCAGGCGCTGGCTGACAAGGTGAGCATGCTGGTGCAATCTACCGACCAGGATGGCCCCTTGACCGCCGAGTTGCACCTGAATCCGGCCGAGATGGGCCCCATCAGCGTGAAGATTTCACTGGATGGCCAATCGGCGCAGATCGACTTTGCTGCAGCTGCTGTAGAAACCCGCAAGGCGATCGAGGCCAGTCTGTCGATGTTGTCGGCGTCGCTGGATGAGGTGGGGCTGACCCTGGGGGGCGCTGGCGTGTCTGACCAGACGGCGCAACAGTCGTTTGGCCAGTCCGATGGTCAGTCGTCGGCACCTTGGGCTGCATCGGCCAACAGTGGCGCCGACGCCACGTCATCGCGGGAGGACGCCAGCATGGTCCAGACTCGTGTCCCTTCCAGAGGCGGTCTTGCCGGCGGCCTCGATCTTTACGCATAGGTCCTTGCCGGACCAAATCAGAATCGCGCGGCTTTCCCCTCGCTTATCGGTTCATCAGTCTGGCTCTGACTTCGAATAATCCCATCATGCCCCTTTCACTATCCGACATGGTGGAAGGGCGTGACACCCAGGAGAAGAGAGCATGTCAGCTGCACCCGCTGCCGCACCAGCCGAAGGCGAAGCCCCGAAAAAGGGCTCGAAGAAACTGATCATCATCATCGCAGTGGTGGCTTTGCTGCTGGTTGGTGGTGGTGCCGCTGCATTTCTGATGCTGAAGAAGAAGCCGGCAGAGGGCGATGCGGCCGCAGCCGAGGAAGAGTCGCACGGCAAGGTGGCCGAGAAGCCCAAGGATCACAGCGGTCATCCCCCCACATTCGTGCCCCTGGACCCATTCATCGTCAACCTGGCTGACCGCGATGAAGACCGCTATGCCCAGATTGGCGTCACCCTTCAGGTGGAAGACCCCAAGGTGGCCGAAGAGGTCAAGAACTACATGCCGGCCATTCGCAATGCCGTGCTGATGATCCTCTCTCACAAGGCTTCCACAGACCTGATGTCTCAAGACGGCAAGGAAAAACTGGCTGAAGAAATTCGCCGGGAATCTGCCCGTTCCATGGGGTATGAGGTGGAAGATCCGGAAGACGAGGAAGATGCGCCGGCTGAAGACGAGGCGCCCAAGAAGAAAAAGAAGAAAAAGAAGCGGGTGGAGTTGTACAACCCGATCTCGCATGTGCAGTACTCGAATTTCATCATCCAGTGAGTCCGTCCTGATCCCGGCGTCAAACCCGGCCAACGCAGTGTCAAGGCCATGAATCAGCAAATCCTCTCGCAAGATGAAGTTGATGCACTCTTGCAGGGCATCACCGGCGAAAGCCAGAAGCTGGAGCAGGACGATGGGCCCCAGGAAGGCATTCGTGACTACAACCTGGCCAACCAGGAGCGGATCGTTCGCGGGCGCATGCCTACGATGGAGATCATCAACGAGCGCTTTGCCCGCAACATCCGCATTGGCCTGTTTAATCTGATTCGCAAGTCCCCCGAGGTGTCGGTGGGCGGCATCAAGGTGCAGAAATACAGCGCCTTCCTGCGCGAAATCGTGGTGCCCACCAACTTCAACATCATGGCCATCCGCCCCTTGCGGGGTTCCGGTCTGGTGGTGTGTGACCCGACTCTCGTGTTTGCCGTGATCGATGCGCTGTTTGGTGGTGCGGGCAAGTTCCACACCCGCATCGAAGGCCGTGATTTTTCTGCCACCGAGCAACGCATCATTGGCCGCCTCATCGAGGTGATTGCCGAGGAATACAAGAAAGCCTGGCGCGGCATTTATCCGATTGAGCTGGACTACCAGCGCTCGGAAATGCAGCCGCAGTTCGCCACGGTGGCCACACCCAGTGAAATTGTGGTGTGCTGTTCCTTCACCCTCGAAATCGGTGACACCAGCGGCACCATCCATTTCTGTATTCCTTACGCCACACTCGAACCCATTCGGGACATCCTGTTCTCGTCCATCCAGGGCGACTCCGCCGAGCCGGATCGGCGCTGGGTGAAGTTGCTGACGCAGCAGATCCAGGCAGCTGAAGTCGAGTTGGTTGCAGAAATGGCACATGCGCCGGCCACGGTCGAGCAGCTTCTGGCGCTCAAGCCGGGGGATTTCATCGAGCTGGATCTGAAACCACTGATTGAAGCCAAGGTGGACGGGGTGCCCATCGTCGAGTGCTACTACGGTACGTCGAATGGCAAGTACGCCTTGCGCGTTGACAAACTATTGACCACTGCCAACGCGGGTTGGCTGGGAGAACGACATGTCTGACAACACTGAATTTCCGCCTGCAGACGCGCCGTCCTCGGGAGATCCTGAACAGGATGCGATGGCCGCAGAGTGGGAAGCCGCGCTGGCTCAGCAGGCCAACACCTCGTCTGGCGGGCCCTCTGCAGATGACATCTTTGGTGCGGCCACGGCCACGGCGAGCGAGGTGGCCAATCCTGCTCTGCAAGCCACGCCAGCAGCCTTTGCCAATTTCGGTCCATCTTCGGCTGGCAACCCTGCAGGCAACGACATCAACATGATCCTGGACATCCCGGTCCAGCTGACGGTTGAACTCGGTCGCACCCGCATTCCCATCAAGAACATCCTGCAACTGGCACAAGGTTCTGTGGTTGAGCTCGATGCACTGGCCGGTGAGCCGATGGATGTGCTGGTCAACGGTTTTTTGATTGCGCAAGGTGAAGTCGTCGTTGTCAACGACAAGTTTGGTATACGCTTGACTGATATCGTCACGCCGTCTGAGCGTATGCGCCGCCTCAGCCGCGGGTGCTGATCCATAACTGAAGACTAGGAGAGACCTTTATGCAATCCGCCGGGATGTTGGTGTTGTGGTTTGTGGTGATCGTCGCGCTGATCCCGATCAGCCTGTATTTCCTGAAGAAGTCTGGCCTGGCCCAGAGTGTGTTGGGCACGGGTGACAAGGTGCTGCGTCCGATCAGCCAGTTGGCTGTCGGCCCTGGTCAGCGCGTGGTGACGGTCGAGTTGGGTACCGGTGAGCAAAAAACCTGGCTGGTGCTGGGCGTCACAGCGAACAGCATCACCACGCTGCACACCTTGCAACCATCCGACGACAGCCAGAATCAGGCGCAGGGTGACCCGGTGTCGTCCACCTTCCCGGTGCTGCTGCGCCGCTCGACCGATATCATCGAACCACCCAAGGGCTGATCCGGGGCGGAGCATGCAATTGAATCGGTATGCCGGCCGGGTTCTGACCGGTCTGGCGCTGCTGACAGCCTCCAGCTTGACGTGGGCTCAGGCAGCGGGGGGCTCGGCAGGGCTACCCCTGATGGTGGCCCAAAGTGGAGGCGGAACCAGTTACTCCGTTCCCATCCAGACGCTGCTGTTCTTCACGGCACTGTCTTTCCTGCCGGCCTTGCTCTTGATGATGACGGGTTTCACCCGCATCGTGATCGTCTTGAGTCTGGTGCGTCAGGCCATCGGGGCCCAGGCAGCCCCACCCAACCAGGTCATCATTGGCCTGTCGCTTTTCTTGACGCTGTTCGTGATGGGCCCGACCTTCGACAAGGTCTACAAAGATGCCTACGAACCGTTTTCCACCAACCAGATTTCCTTCACTGAAGCGCTGGATCGTGGGCAGACGCCCATGCGGCAATTCATGCTGAAGCAAACGCGTCAGTCCGACCTGGGCCTGTTCACGCGTCTGGCTCGGCTGGAAGGCGAGGTCAAGCCGGAAACCGTGCCATTTCGGGTGCTGGTGCCGGCTTTCGTGACCAGTGAATTGAAGTCCGCCTTCCAGATTGGTTTCCTGGTGTTCATCCCGTTCCTGATCATCGACATGATTGTGGCCAGCGTGCTGATGAGCCTGGGGATGATGATGCTGTCACCCGTGATGGTGGCCTTGCCATTCAAGCTCATGCTGTTTGTACTGGCCGATGGCTGGAACCTGTTGCTGGGTTCATTGGCAGCCAGTTTTGCCCAGTAGACGGTTGCGAGACTCGGGGAGTGCAGAGATGGATCCACAACAGGTATTGACGATTGGCCGCGACGGCCTGCTGGTGTTGCTGACCGTGTGTGCGCCCATCCTGCTGGTGGTACTGGTGGTGGGGCTGGTGGTCAGCATCATCCAGGCGGCCACCCAGATCCACGAATCCACTTTGTCCTTTGTGCCCAAGCTGCTCGCCGCTTTTGCCACGCTGGGTCTGGCTGGCTCATGGATGCTCAGTACCCTGGTTGACTACATCCGACAGGTGCTCGAGTCGATTCCAAGCGTGGTGGGCTGAGCCTTGATCAGCTTCTCTGAAGCGCAATTGATGGCGTGGATCACGCCGTGGTTGTGGCCCTTTGTCCGCGTGGCTGGCATTTTCACGGCTGCGCCCGTGCTGTCGATGCGCGTGATTCCCCGGCGTGTCCGCCTGTCTCTGGCGGTGCTGATCGTTTTGTGCGCGCAGCCTACCTTGCCGGATATGCCGTCGGTCGCCCTCAATTCGCCACAGGCTGTGATGGTGCTCCTGCACGAGGTGCTGATCGGTCTGACCATGGGGTTTGCTGCCCGCGTGGTGTTCGCGGCGATCGAGTTCGCGGGCGAAATCGTCGGCTTGCAGATGGGTTTGAACTTCGCCAGCTTCTACGACCCGATGAGCGGCGGCCAGTCGACGGCCATCAGCCGCTTCTATGGCACCTGTGCCGCCTGGCTTTTTGTGGTCATGAACGGCCACCTGCTGTTGACTGCGGCGGTCATCGACAGCTTCAAGGTGTTTCCGGTCATGGCCGAGCCCCTGGGCTTTCTGAAGGTGGTTCAGCCGCAGGTCTGGGGTGCTGAGGTCTTTCGCCTGGGTCTGTGGGTATCTTTGCCCGTGGTGTCGATGCTGCTGCTGGTCAACGTGGTGATGGGTTTGATGGCGCGCGTCGCGTCACAGCTCAATGTGTTTTCCATTGGCTTTCCGATCACGCTGGGGGTCGGGCTGACCGGGCTGTGGTTGACCCTGCCCATGATGCAGGCGCCATTGACCATGGCCATTGAGCGTATGCTGGGCTACTTCCAGTAGTGGCAGGTTTGTCGAAAGGTGCGGTGTGAGCAGAAGGCGCAAGTTGCTTCAGGGGGCGCTGGGCGCCGCAACCGGCTGGGGCTTGTCGCCCTGGGTTGAAGCTGCGCGTCAGAAACCGGCTACATCGTCGATACCACGTCCGGTCTGGCGTCCGGACCACACTGTGGTGGTCGTGCTGGAGAACCTGTCGGCGTTCACCGCCACCCCTGCCCAGCGCCAGGGTGGGCAGGCGCCGGTGTATGCGCCCGAGTCGGACTGGCGTTTCCTCAACGAACTGGCTGCAGGCGGCGCCCGCTTCATGGACGCCCATTTTGCGCGTACGCCCTATGGGTCGGACAAGCCGACCCGGTCCAGCCAGCCCAATTACCTGTATCTGTTCTCGGGACATCACCAAGGCGTGTTGCCGCAGTGGTTCGAAGATCGGGGCTCACCCTATATGGGCACGGCCCTGTACGACCGGGATGGGCAGCCTCTGCCCGCACCACGCGAGACCAAGGTGGGCATCGCCAACAACCAGATTCCGCTCGACTGGCTGCCCCTGCAAAGCCCCAATCTGGGCGCCGCGATCATGAAGGCCGGTGGGCGGTTTTTGAGCTTTTGCGAGTCCTTGCCATACCCCAGCTGGAATTGCGGGACAGACGACCGGCTGGCACCGTGTCAGGCAGCCCATGCCATGACCGATGACTACCGTCGCAAGCACAACCCGGCCATCAACTGGACCGATCAGCGTGCGCCGACCAGCGCGCGTGGCCGCCAGGGTGATCTGGCGCACCACGTCTTGCCCGTGTCGGTCAACCTGGGTTTCGCACCGACCAGGGACCCGGTACTCAAACAATCCTTCCGCGGCTTTCTGGCTGATGAGGGGGGGCGTGCATTGCCGTTTGATGCCTTGCCTGAGGTGTCGATCGTGGTGCCCAATGAGCAACACGACGCGCACAGCAACACCGCCAAGGTGGCCGATGACTGGCTGCGAACGCATCTGGGGGCCTATGCCAGATGGGCGCGTGAGCACAACAGCCTGTTGATCGTGACCTTTGATGAAGATGGCAGCACCGATGCGCGTCGGGGTGACCCCTATGTCACGGGGGCGGACCGCATCGCCACCGTGTTCTATGGGGCAGGGGTGCAGCCCGCGGAGGTGACGCAGCGCATCGATCACCTCAATGTGCTGGCCACCATCTTGTGGCTGTATGGCGGGCTGGAGCAGTTTCGTGCCGATTTCCAGCAGTACTACCGGGTGCAGGAGGGCTCAGGCTCGCCGTTTGAGCTGGCCTGGCGCAATCTGCAACCCATTACCTCGGTGTTCCGTGAGCCGCTGCGCAGTTGAGGGGTCACGCCAGCGTGGCACTCCAGGCTTTTTGTGTGGAGCGCAAGGCCTCCAGCTGCGCAAAGTCGGTTTGGGGAATCGGGCCCAGTTCAGGGGCGTGACCGTCTTCCCAGTTCGACAGCAAGTCCTTGAAGTCTTCCAGTGGCATCGGTTTGGCAATGAGGAAGCCCTGCGTGACCATGCAACCTGCTTGCTGCAGGACGGCCAGTTGCGCCGGTTCCTCCACCCCTTCGGCCACGGTGTTCATGCCCAGGGTCCGGGCCAAATTGATGATCGTGCGCACGATGGCGCGGGCATCTGGCCTGTTGAGCAGTTCACACACGAATGACCGGTCTATCTTCAGGGTGTCAAAGGGGAATCGCCTCAGATACGACAAGGACGAATAGCCGGTGCCGAAATCATCGAGTGCCACCCGCACGCCACGGTCTCTCAGCGCATGCAGATGGGCCAAGGCCACAGGAGAGGCATCAATGAACAGCGACTCGGTGATTTCGATCTCCAGCTGAGACGCTGGCAGCCTGGATTCGGACAACGCCGCGTTGATGTTCTCCATGAAGTGTGGACGCACCAGTTGCGCTGGTGAGGCGTTGACCGAGATGGTGAGATTGCCGAAATGGCGGGCCGCCACTTTGCACGCTTCGCGCAGCACCCAGTTGCCAATGGCGGGAATCAGGCCTGCGGCCTCCGCAATCGGGATGAACTCGGCAGGGGAGATGATGCCCAATGTCGGGTGGGCCCAGCGCAACAGGGCTTCGCAGCCACAGATGCGCCATTCATCCGTCTGCACCTTGGGCTGCCAGTAAAGCGAGAACTGCCGAGCAGATAAGGCGCCCTTGAGCTCTTGCTCGATCATGGCGCGGCGCCGGCTGCGCTCACCCAGGCTGTGCGCAAAGACCTCGACACGCCCTCGGCCGCCTTCCTTGGCTGCCAGCAGGGCGAGGTCGGTGTTGGCCAGTACCTCGTCGATGGTATCGCCGTGATCCGGAATCAGGCCGATGCCGATGCTGACCCCGATGTTGACGACGTGGTCGCCCGCCTTGAACGGCTCTTTCATGGCCAGCAGCAGGCGTTTGGACATGGCCTGGGCATGGTCGTCGTGCCGCACGGGTGTGAGCAGCACGGCAAATTCATCACCGCCCAGTCGGGCCAACTGGGTATCGGGGCAGACTGTGTGCAGACGCTGCGCCACCCCCTTGAGCACTTCGTCGCCGATGGTGTGGCTGTGCGCGTCGTTGATCCATTTGAAATTGTCGATGTCGACGCACAGCAGGGCGCTGCGGAACCCCTTGGTCTGGGCCAGCTCCAGTGCATGCCCCAGCGCTTCCCGTAGGTGGGTGCGGCTGCCAATGCCCGTCAGCGGGTCGATCAGGGACAGATCCTTGAGTCGACTTTGGGCCTGGTGTTGCTCGGTGATGTCGGCGATCACGCCGCGCCAGCCCATCACGTTGCCGTTGTCATCGAACAGGGGGCGAGCCGAGACGGACCACCAATGGTCCTGCTGACTCAGGCTGATTGGCAGGATCACATCCCTGAAGGGCTGGCCGGCGCGCAGGGCTTGCTTGAATTCGTCAAGGTGGGGGCAGTGGGTTCGGAACCAGCCCTGCAAGGTGGTGTCCTGCAGTTGAGACGGTTCACAGCCCAGCAACTTGGCGAGCTTGTCGCTCACATGGGTAAAGCGCCCGGAAAGATTGACTTCCCAGAGCACGTCGGTGGTTTGCTCCTCGAAATCACGCAGCAAGACACTGACCATGCGGCTCTGACGCTCGGCTTCCCGTTCCGATTGGAGCCGCGCATTGGTGGCCTTGGCCGCATAAAGCACGCCCATGGTCAGAATGCCCCCGTAGACGACGTTGAGCGCTGCCAGCAGGAAAAGCCAGTCATTGCCGGTTCGCAGCAGGGCCCAGTTGCACAGGCTCACCATGATCCAGACATACAGGGTGCCCGCCATGGGGACACCGGACAGGGTAAAGGCACCAGCGCACATCATCCCCGCCATGAGGCCGGTGATGACCATCTGACAAGATGGGTCGAGTTCGGGAAAGATCCAGGCCGGGATCAGGGTCCATGCCACGGAAAAGACCAAGCTATTCAATGTGACGCGGGCCATGGCCTTCGGCGAAGCCGGGCGTGCCGGATGGGCACGCTGGTGCCAGGTACTGACCAGTCCGGTTCCGCAGACCACCAGAAGGAGGAGCCACCAGCCCAGCATGGGCCACCGCCAGGGGCTGGTGAACATGGCGCCCGCAATCAGCAATCCACTGAGGATCGCACCCCACATGGTGAAGGGGGTCAGGCTGATGATGTTGGACAGGATCTTGCCCCTTGTCTCGGCTGAGACGGGGTCCAGTGCCCAATAGATCGGGTAATGCTTGCGCCAGATCCGCGTGACTGCTTTGAACAAGATGAAGAGGATGTAAGGTGCTGCCAGATCCGCCTGAATCAGACGTGACAGGTTTCTGATTTGGAGATGGTCAGTCTAACTTGAAGCGACGACCATGCCTACAATCCCGCATCATGGCGAGCAAACCGACATCTTCCGCAAATAGTTCCACCCCGGCCAAAGGGGGTACGCAGCCCAATGCCGCGTATGGCGAAGCTTCCATCCGTGTCCTCAAGGGGCTGGAGCCGGTCAAGCAGCGTCCAGGCATGTACACCCGGACAGACAATCCGCTGCACGTCATTCAGGAAGTGATCGACAACGCCGCCGACGAAGCTCTGGCAGGGTTCGGCAAGCGCATTGCCGTCACTTTGCACACAGATGGCTCGGTGTCGGTGGAAGACGATGGACGGGGGATTCCGTTTGGCTTGCACCCGGAAGAAGGCGTCAGCGTGGTGGAGATTGTCTTCACGCGTCTGCATGCCGGTGGCAAATTCGACAAGGGCTCGGGCGGTGCCTACAGCTTCTCCGGCGGTCTGCACGGTGTGGGGGTGAGTGTCACCAACGCCTTGTCGACACGTCTGCAGGTCACGGTCTGCCGCGACAAGCAGGTGGCCCAGCTGGTGTTTGGCAATGGGGGCGATGTGGTGGAGGCCCTGACGGTACGGCCTGCGGCCAGTGGCGACCGCAAGCAGGGCACCTCGGTGCGCGCCTGGCCGGACCCGAAGTATTTTGAGAGCGCCGAGCTGCCCAAGGGCGAGCTGGTGCACATGCTGCGCAGCAAGGCTGTGCTGATGCCGGGGGTGACCATCACCCTGACGCATGAAAAGACCGGCGAGACGCAGACCTGGCTTTACAAGGGCGGTCTGCGTGACTACCTGACCCAGGAGCTGGTGGCCGAACCTTTGATTCCCTTGTTCGAAGGTGAGCAATACGCCGGCAGCACCGACGACACCTTTGCCGAAGGCGAAGGCGCGGCCTGGTGCGTGGCCTTCACGGAAGAAGGCTCGCCCATGCGGGAGAGCTACGTCAACCTGATTCCCACCGTGGCCGGCGGCACGCACGAGTCTGGTCTGAAGGATGGCTTGTTCCAGGCGGTCAAGGGTTTCATCGAGATGCACGCCCTGACACCCAAGGGCGTCAAGCTCATGCCCGACGATGTGTTCTCGCGTGCCAGCTTTGTGCTCTCAGCCAAAGTGCTGGACCCTCAGTTCCAGGGGCAGACCAAGGAGCGACTCAACAGCCGTGATGCACTGCGCCTGGTCAGTGCCTTCGTCAAGCCGGCCATGGAGCTG
This sequence comes from Aquabacterium sp., assembly GCF_041909175.1. Classification (GTDB taxonomy): domain Bacteria; phylum Pseudomonadota; class Gammaproteobacteria; order Burkholderiales; family Burkholderiaceae_C; genus Aquabacterium. Next base: position 47,561 of record NZ_JAYRDZ010000011.1, read on the forward strand.
TGGCTGAGCCAGCATGTGGAATACGGCAAGAAGCTCGCCGAGCTGGTGATCAAGCAGGCCCAGGCACGCCAGCGGGCAGGGCAGAAGATCGAAAAGAAGAAGAGCTCGGGCGTGGCCGTGCTGCCGGGCAAGTTGACCGATTGCGAAAGCCGCGATATCTCGCTCAACGAGGTCTTTCTGGTCGAGGGCGACTCGGCCGGAGGCAGTGCCAAGATGGGGCGCGACAAGGAAACACAGGCCATCTTGCCGCTGCGTGGCAAGGTGCTCAATGCCTGGGAAGTCGAGCGCGATCTGCTGTTCAAGAACAATGAAATTCACGACATTTCGGTGGCCATTGGCGTGGACCCGCATGGCCCGCAAGACAGCCCGGATCTGAGCGGTCTGCGCTACGGCAAGATCTGCGTGCTGTCTGATGCCGATGTGGACGGCTCGCACATTCAAGTGCTGTTGCTGACGCTGTTTTTCAGACATTTCCCGAAGCTGGTGGAGGCAGGGCACGTCTATATCGCCCGTCCGCCCCTGTTCCGTGTAGACGCCCCGGCCCGTGGCAAGAAGCCGGCAGCCAAGTTCTATGCGCTTGATGAAGGTGAGCTCAATGCCATCCTCGACAAGCTGCGCAAGGATGGTTGCCGCGAGGGTTCCTGGACCATCAGCCGCTTCAAGGGCCTGGGCGAAATGAGTGCCGGGCAGCTGTGGGAAACCACGCTCAACCCCGATACCCGTCGTCTGCTGCCGGTGGCCTATGGCGAGCCGGGCTTCGACGCGACGGAAGTCACTTTCAACAAGCTCATGGGCAAGGGCGAAGCGGCATCACGCCGGGAGTTGATGGAGCTGCACGGCGACGCCGTCGAAATCGACGTGTGACGGCGGTGGCGCCGGGTCAGTGGCGCAGCAAGGTGGCCAGGGTGGGATCGAGCGTGGCCATGAAGTCTTCCACGGCCTGGGTGTAGCGCTCGTCTTCGCCCAGATCCTTGTTGATGGCGCCGTGGTTCTTCTTTTGCGGCAGCACCGCCGCCCGGATGCCCAGCCCCAGGCTCTTGTCGGCATAGGCGTGTGCCTGACCGCAGGGGTCATCCTTGCGCTGGGTTGAGCACACGCCCAGCCAGGGGGCGGCTCCTTTGTTCAGCAGGTGGTAGGGCGAGGCGGTCACCCACTGCGCTTCGTTGCTGCCAAACGCTTCCAGATAGCGCTGCTTCAGAAACGGATAGACCGCGGGCATTTCCGTCACCACGTTCATGGCCCCGGCGTCGAGCGAGACCGTGCCGAGTACAGGCTGGACACCATTGGCCTGCCTGATCTGGGCGTCGGCATTGACGAGCGACACCAGGTGGGCGCCGGCCGAGTGTCCCATCAGCACGACTTTGCCCGGGTCACCGCCCCAGTCGCGTGCATGGGCCTGGACATAGGCAATGGCCTTGGCGACATGGTTGGCCTGACGCAGGGCATTGGCACCATCACTGACCATGGGGTAGTTCACGGATACGAACAGCAGCCCCTTGGGAACCCAGCGTGCCACCTTGTTCTCGGTGACCCCGGTGGCCTGCTTGTCGCCTACACACCACCCGCCACCATGCACCATCACCACCACGGGAGTGAGCTGACTGGAGCCTGTGCGGCTTGGTTGGTAGACGTCTAGCTTTTCCAGTGGGGCACTGCCGTAGGCGATGTCGGCCTGCGTCGGTGTTGGGCCGGTATGTCGGGCGCGACTGAATTTGTCCAGACGGTTGACCTTGCGGGCCCATTGCTCGCAGCTTTCGGCCTGACCTCGCCCGCCCAGGTCTGACAACCCTTCGGGGTCTGCAGCGTCGTCGCCGGGCGCTTCTGTGGCCTGCTGGCGTTCCTGCATGCGTTCCTTGATGAGGTCGCGCAGCGGGCCGGCATGGGCGAGGGGGCCCAGCAGGGTCAGAAGCAAGGTCAGTGGGGCGAGGCGCAGCAGGGCGGGCATGGCCATGACTCCATTTGGTCGCACGGTGGCAGATGCACGCAAGGCTACAGGCAAAATACGCGGGTTCAGCGAAAACAGACCCATGTCTCAGCAAACTCTCGAATTCAACCAGCCACCCACCGATGGGGGCGACTCCCTGACCCTGGCGCATTACGCCGAGCGGGCCTATCTGGAATACGCCCTCAGTGTGGTGAAGGGCCGTGCCTTGCCGGATGTGTGTGACGGGCAGAAGCCGGTTCAGCGCCGCATCCTGTACGCGATGGACCGCCTCGGCCTGTCCTATGCCGGCAATACCGGTGCCAAGCCGGTCAAGAGCGCCCGCGTGGTGGGTGATGTGCTGGGGCGTTTCCACCCCCATGGCGACTCCGCGGCCTATGAGGCTCTGGTGCGCATGGCGCAGGATTTCTCCTTGCGCTACCCGCTGATCGATGGCCAGGGCAATTTCGGCTCGCGTGATGGCGATGGCGCTGCGGCGATGCGTTACACGGAAGCCAGGCTGTCACCCATTGCCCGCTTGCTGCTCGACGAGATCGACATGGGCACGGTCGACTTCGTGCCCAACTACGATGGCTCGACCGACGAGCCCAGACAGTTGCCCGCCCGGCTGCCATTCGTGTTGCTCAATGGAGCCAGCGGCATTGCCGTGGGTCTGGCCACCGAAATCCCGAGCCACAACCTGCGCGAGGTGGCTGCTGCCGCCGTGGCCCTGATCAAGAACGATCAGCTGACCGACGACGCGTTGTCCGAGCTGATCCCTGGGCCCGACTTCCCGGGCGGTGGGCAGATCATTTCCTCGCCGCAGGACATCCAGGATGCCTACCGGACCGGGCGGGGCAGCCTGAAGGTGCGGGCGCGCTGGAAGATCGAAGACATGGCCCGTGGCCAGTGGCAACTGGTGGTCACCGAGCTGCCGCACGGCACCAGCGCCCAGAAGGTGCTGGAAGAAATCGAAGAGCTCACCAACCCGAAGGTGAAGGCGGGCAAGAAGGCGCTGACCGCCGAACAGACGCAGCTGAAAACCACGGTGCTGTCGGTGCTCGATGGTGTGCGTGACGAGTCCAGCAAGGACGCTGCAGTCCGACTGGTGTTCGAACCCAAGAGCCGCACGATCGATCAACAGGAGCTGATCACCACCTTGCTGGCACACACCAGCCTGGAGTCGTCTTCCTCGATCAACCTCACCATGGTGGGGGCCGATGGCAGACCGACCCAGAAGAGCCTGCGTCAGATCCTGACGGAGTGGATCGGTTTCCGCATGGAGACCGTCACCCGTCGCACGCAGCATCGTCTGGGCAAGGTGCTGGATCGCATCCACGTGCTGGAAGGCCGCCAACTGGTCTTGCTCAACATCGATGAGGTCATCCACATCATCCGCAACAGCGATGAGCCCAAGGCCGCGCTGATCGAGCGCTTCAAGCTCAGCGACCGCCAGGCGGAAGACATCCTTGAAATCCGGCTGCGCCAGTTGGCACGGTTGGAGGCCATCAAGATCGAGCAGGAGCTGTCCGACCTGCGCGCCGAACAGGCCAAGCTCGACGACATTCTGGGTAGCCCGGCCGCGCTGCGACGCACGGTGGTCAAGGAAATCGAGGCCGATGCCAAGCAGTACGGTGACGAGCGCCGGACCCTGATTCAGGCTGAAAAGCGCGCCGTGGCCGAAGTGAAGGTGATCGACGAGCCCGTGACCGTGGTGATCAGCGAGAAGGGGTGGGTGCGGGCGCGAACCGGGCACGGGCATGACCCGGCTGGCTTTGCCTTCAAGGCTGGAGATGGTCTGTATGGCACCTTCGAGTGCCGCACGGTGGACCCACTCATCGTGCTGGGCTCCAACGGGCGTGTCTACAGCGTGCCCGTGAGCAGCTTGCCTGGCGCACGGGGGGATGGACAGCCCATCACCACCATGATCGAGCTGGAATCGGGCACGCAGCCGCTGCATTACCTGGCTGGCAACCCCGAGCAGGTCATCTTGCTGGCCAACAGCGGTGGCTTTGGTCTGCTGGCCAAGCTGGGCGACCTGACGACCCGTCAGAAGGGCGGCAAGGGCTTCCTGTCACTCGATGAGGGTGACCAGGTGCTGCCGCCGGTGATGGTGCAGCCTGCGCACACGCAGGTGGCCTGCCTGTGTCAGGACGGCCGCATGCTGGTGTTCGGGCTGGACGAGCTCAAGCTGCAGTCCAACGGTGGGCGCGGCCTGACGCTGATGGACGTGGACCCCAAGAAAGCCCCGCTGATCTCGGTGGCGACGGTGCTCAACGGGGTGCGGGTGATTGGCACCACGCGTGGCGCCAAACCCAAGGAAGAAGACGTGCGCAACTCGGCTTACCTGGCGCACGTGGGCAAACGGGCTCGCAAGGGCAAGCCCGTGGACGCATTCCAGAAAGTGACCCGCGTCCAGGCATTGAGCGGAACCTGATGCCTCAGTGGAAGATCACGTCCAGGGCTTTGAACTGGTCGTGCTCTTCCGGGCCGGTGATGCTGTCGAGTGTCTGGCTGGTCGACTCGGCCTTGAAACCGGCTTTTTGCAGGTTGGCCAGCAGCTCTTCCGGTGTCTGTTTGGCCAGTGGGGCGATGCTGACCAGCTGGGCGTGGATCACGGCTTGTGAAGCTCGGCGTGCCGGGTGGCCGCCACCTTCACCTTCGTCTTCCTTGATGAAGAACGAAGCCACCAGGATCACGACAAACACCCCCACGATGCCCAGGGCTGCAGGTTTGTTCAGGTAACGCTTGAACACGGTGAAGTTGGCTGTCACGTGGGTCGCCACGCCGATGACCATGGCCCAGCCCAGCCACTCGTGCACTTCCTTGTTCAGCCCCATGTCTGCATGGAAGAACATCAGGATGCCGGTGCAGGCCATCAGGATGAATGATCCGATCGTGAGGGGCGTGGCCCATTCGCGGGAGATCTGCATGGTGTGTTTTGCTTGCTGAAGGTTGTCGATGCGACCAGTTTGCCGCGCAACTGTGGTCGAATTGTGGAGAAACGTAGATATGGATTGATGCAGGTCAAGCGTCGGTACATGAGGCCCGGCGCGCGTCCCAATCTTGACGTGGCACAGGGGTGCGTCAACACATTCTGGCGGACGGCAAGCAGGAAAACGCCATGGCAGCAGCACGCCTTCACCCGCTAGCCTCGGGGTGTACATCGTGTGCATCTTCGGGAGCGGACACCATGAGCAGCCTTGCCGGCAAGACCCTTTTCATCACTGGTGCGAGTCGTGGCATCGGCCAGGCCATTGCCTTGCGTGCCGCACGCGATGGTGCCAACGTGGTGGTGGCGGCCAAAACAGCCGAGCCTGATCCCCGCCTGCCGGGCACCATCTACACGGCGGCCGCGGCCATTGAAGCGGCCGGGGGACGGGCGCTGCCGCTGGTGCTGGATGTCCGTGACGAGGTGGCCGTTCGGGCCGCTGTCGAACAGGCTGCGGCGCATTTCGGCGGCATCGACATCCTGGTCAACAACGCCAGCGCCATCAACCTGAGCAAGGCTGCTGACACGTCGGCCAAGCGTTATGACCTGATGATGGACATCAATGTGCGTGGCACCTTCATGTGTTCCCAGGCGTGCATTCCGTATCTGGAAAAGGCTACCAACCCCCACATTCTGGTGTTGTCTCCCCCCATCAGCCTGGATGCCAAATGGTTTGCCCACCATGCGGCTTACACCACGTCGAAATACGCCATGAGCATGCTGGCCTTGGGTTTGGCCGCCGAACTGCGAGGGCAGGGGGTGGCCGTGAATGCGCTGTGGCCTCGCACTCTGATTGCCACGGCAGCCTTGAATGCGGTGGGCAGCCATCTGGGCACCATGGGGCGCACGCCCGAGATCATGGCCGATGCAGCCTGGCACATCCTGACGCAGGACAGCCGTCAGGTGTCGGGTCAGTTTTTTGTGGACGAAACGGTGCTGCGCGAGGCCGGTGTCACCGACTTCGCGCCCTATCTGGTCACACCGGGCAGCGAGCCGATGCTGGACCTGTACATCGAGGCCTGAGGCTCAGGCGAATCAGACGCGAACCACGGTGACCGAACACTCGGCCTCGGCCACGACCTGGGCACTCACGCTGCCCAGGTAGCGACGCAGCGCCGAGTTGCCTCGCGCACCCATCACGATGTGGTCGACGTGCGTCTTGCGGGCAAACTCGATGATGGCCGCTGCCGTGTCCGGTGATTCGAGCACGTGGAAGGTCAGGCGCTGGTCATCCATGTCGAGAGCTTGCTGGAGCGGGCGCGCCCAGTGCTTGATGGCCACCAACTGCTGGACATGCAGGCTGTTACCCTGATCGTCGGTCAACTTGTCCATGCCAACCCGGTTGGTCTTCATGACAGTGACGCAGGCCAGTCGGGCGCCCGGTTCGATCTGCAAAATGCGTTTGACGGTGCCCAGCAGCTTTTTTTGCAGTGCCGGCGTCGAGGAATGGATCCCAACGGCGGCCATGATGATCGGGCTGCGTTCAACCACCTCGGCGGCATTGGCCTGGGTGCGGGATTCTGCGCCGACTGCCTTGAACCAGCGGCTCAGGGTTTTGAGTCGGCCGGCCGTGTCCATTTTCTCGGCCCTGGCCGTGAGGGTCACCTGTTCCGGATGCAGCAGATCAAAGGCCAGTTGCGCGGCAGACTGGTAGCGCTTGTCGGGGTTGACTTCGAGGCAGCGCAGCACGATTTCCTGGAACCACGCCGGGATGTCTGCCTTGATGGCGCGGGGCGGCACCGGTTCGGTATAGAGGCGCTTGCGCAAACCGGAGACCGAGTTGGGTTGCCCGAAGGGGCGTTCTCCGGTGGTGAAGTGGTACATCATCACACCGAGGGCGAAGAGGTCGCTGCGTGGGTCGGTCCGGTTGAACTGCACCTGTTCCGGCGACATATAAGGGCCCGTCCCCATGGGCAACTCGAACTCTTCTTCCAGCAAGTCGGGGAGTTGGTCGTGGCGCGACAGACCGAAGTCGACCAGCACGGCTTCACCGGTCTCGCGGAACATGATGTTGCTGGGTTTGATGTCGAGGTGCACCACATGCTGGCAGTGCAGGGCGTGCAGGGCCTGGGCCACCCGTGCGCCGAAATCAGCCACCTCATCGACGGGGACCGGGGCGTCGTCCAGCCGGGGGCGCAGGGTTTCACCCTGGATGCGCTCCATCACGATATAGGGTTGCCGGGTGAAGTCGCCCTTGGCCACGAAGTGCGGCACATGAGGCCCCGTCAGCCTGGGCATCAGCATCTGTTCAACCTCGAAGCCGACGATGGTGGCCGGGTCTTCTCCGCCCTTGATGCGGGGCACCTTCATCAGCAGTGGGATGTCTTGCTGGTTGTCCAGATCGGTCACGGACCACAACGCTGCCATGCCGCCCTGGTGTACCCGCTTTTCCAGTCGGAAACGGTCGATGATCTGACCTTCTTCGAGCTTCTGCGGGAGCGTGATGTCATCTGCCATGCAACAGCCTTTCTGCTTGTTGGGGAGGCAGGCCGGCATCGCGGATGCGCTGCGCGGCCGCATCGTGGTCGTAGGGCACCCGGTGGAAGGTCAGGGTGCTGGTGTCGGTGTCGAACATGGCGTAGCAGGCGGCTGGGTTGCCGTCACGCGGTTGCCCGACCGAACCCGGAATGGCCAGCCAGCGGCGAGCCGATGACAACTCGATGGGCACGTCCTGAACCGGTGTGAAGTTCCCGCCTTTGCCCGTCAGGGTCAGGTGGTAGAGCGCAGGGTCATGCATGTGCCCGCAAAACACGAATTGGTGGTCGCTGGCAAACAGGCTGCGCGTGGCCTCCAGTCGGCCCATGATGTAGCCCCAGTTGGCTGGGTCGTGGGCATTGGCGTGGGCAACGAGGCAGGGCCCCACTGTGGCCGTGAGTGGCAAGCCCGCCAAAAATGCCTTTTGGTCAGCGCTGAGTTGCTGGCGCGTCCACTTGAGGGATGGCAGCACGTGGCCAGCCATGTCGGGGTTGTCTTCGTCGGCGACGACAGCATCGTCATGGTTGCCCTTGACGGCGATGGCACCGTGGGCGACCTGATCTCTGACAAAGTCGATGACCCAAGCGGGGTCGGCGCCGTAATCAACATAGTCGCCCAGCAAGACGAGTTGGTCTACGCCTTCGCTTTGGGCGTGCGCCCACACAGACTCGGTGGCCTGGCGGTTGGCATGCAGGTCGGATAACAGGGCAATTTTCATGAACGGGACATCTCCAACCTGAAGAGTCTAGGCCGTGTACCGAGGGGTGAACACAAGGGACTGCCCCCTGATGGCGTTGAACTCATTCTGGTAAAATCGGTCATACCTCATGCGAGCAAGACTGTGCTGTTTGCGCGCCCACCCATGACGATGACCGCAGAACAAGAAGCCGTCCTGCGCTCGATTCGGAAGCTGGTTGATTTCTGGGGCATCACGTCAGATGAACTGGCGGACGTGCCTGCCTCTTCGCCACCCGTCGAGCCTAGCGAGCCTCCGCCCCTCACCGCTAAATACAGACATCCCGTTTCTGGAGAAACCTGGGATGGCATCGGCTCGCAGCCGCCATGGTTGCGTGATGCATTGATACGTCAGGGCTATACCGTTGAAGAATTGCGTGCCTCGGCTTGAGGCACAATCGGCAGCCCGGGCTCCATAGTTCAATGGATAGAACAGCCCCCTCCTAAGGGGCAGGTGCAGGTTCGATTCCTGCTGGAGCCGCCAGTTCACCCACCGGGCAGCAAAACGGCTGCCCCACTGAAGCGCCCCGCGCGCAAGTCATCCAGCGCCTGGTTGGCCTGGTCCAGTGGATAGGGGTGCGTGGTCACATGCAGTTTGAATTCCCCTGCAATGCGCATGAAGGCATCGCCATCCGCTCGGGTGAGGTTGGCGACCGACACGATTTGCCGTTCACGCCATAGCCAGGCATACGGAAAGCTGGGGATGTCGCTCATGTGGATGCCGGCGCACACCACCTTGCCGGCAGGGCGGATGGCCTGCAGGGCCTTGGGCACCAGTGCGCCATCAGGGGCAAACAGCAAGGCCGCATCGAGTGCCACACCAGGACTGTCGTCGGACGAGCCCGCCCATACGGCCCCCAGGCTCATGGCCAGGGCCTGAGCCGCTACGTCGCCGGAACGGGTGAACGCATAGACATCGCAGCCCTGGTGCCTGGCAATCTGTGCCAGCAAGTGGGCGGCGGCACCAAAGCCATACAGACCAATGCGTTTGATGGGGCCACGCAAGACATCGGCTGCCATGGCGTAGGCCCGATAGCCGATCAGACCTGCGCACAGCAGGGGGGCCGCCTCCATATCGGTGTAGATGTCCGGAATGGCAAACACGTAGCGGGCATCCGCCACGGTGTGGCGGGCATAGCCACCGTCAATCTGGTAGCCGGTGAAGCGCGCCGATTCACACAGGTTTTCACGGCCGGCAAGACAGTGCTCACAACTGCCGCAGGTCCAGCCCAGCCAGGGTACGCCGACCCGCTGGCCCAAGTGGAAACCAGTCACACCCTCACCCAGCGCCGTCACGGTACCGACAATTTCATGCCCCGGCACCACGGCGTGGCCAGGGAAGGGCAGTTCGCCATCGACAATGTGCAGGTCGGTGCGGCAGACGCCGCAGGCCAGCACGCGGATACCGACCTGGCCAGAGCCCGGCCGCGGGGCTTGGTCACGCCAGACCTGCTGCAGTGGTTTGCCGGGCGCTTCCAGCTGCATCAGGCATTGGGCGGGCTCACCAGGGAGGGCTGTCGTCACTGGCGGACGTGGTGGCTGAAGTGGGGGCAGGCTCATGTTGAATGGTGGCTGGAGCGGGTTCGCTGCCCATGCTCGGCAACTCGCCGCCCAGAACGTCCAGCAGATCGGGGATCAGCTCGCGCAATTCCCCTGTCGTGATGGCGGCATCCGCATCGAATGCCTCGTCCTTGTCGGCGTAGCTGCCTGATTGACCTTCGAACACCACATCGAGAAACGCCAGTTTCTTGATTTGCAGCGATTCCGTCAACATGAAGGACACCCGGCTGTTCCAGGTCAGGGCCAGGCGCGTGGCCACTTTGCCGCTGATGATGTGCTGGCGTACTTCTTCGGTGTCGAGCAGGTGCCGCGCGTAGCGCACGACCGACTTCATCTCGTCGGTCGACTTGAGTTCGCATTCCCGGTCAACCGTGAAGTCAGCCGGCGGCTCTCCACTGAGCAGCCACTCCGTCATCGCCACCGAGGGCGACAGGGCCGTCTGGATGGCCGACACGGCAAAGCCATCAACGTGCTTGACCAGGCTGGCAATGATCTCTTCGGACTTGTTCTGACTGGTGCAGTCGAGGACGAGGAAGCGATTTTTGGGGTCGATCCAGACGTTCACTGCGGACTGCTTGGTGAAGGCCTTGGGGAGCAGTTCCTGAGTGGCCTGCTCCTTGATTTCCTTGGTCAGCTTCTTGCCCGGCTTGCGTCCAGTTTCTTCTTCGATCTGGCGCGCGATTTCCTCGGTGCGACGTTTGACCACGGCACCAGGCAGCACGCGCTGCTCGATCTTGAACTTCATCAGCCATTGGCCGTCGATCGACTCCAGCAGTGGAGCGTGGGCGGAACCCCGTGGCTCGACCCAGCCGGAAGACTGCGGCTGGGAGGCTCCGCAAGGTACAAAACGGCTTTTGTCCAGGCCGTTTTCAAGATCGGTAGGCGAAGGCTGCCACTGTGTTCCGATTCGGAACACGGTCAGGTTCTTGAACACGAATGCAATCCTCAGCTTTTGAGCAGGCCTTTGGTTTCGATGAAGCCAATGACTTCATCCAGGCCCTGCTTGGTTTTCAGGTTGGTCATCACGAAGGGGCGGGTGGGGCGCATGCGCTGCGTATCCGCCCTCATGATGTCGAGGTTTGCACCGACATAGGGCGCCAGATCCGTCTTGTTGATGACGAACAGGTCGCTCTTGGTGATGCCGGGCCCACCCTTGCGAGGGATTTTCTCACCGGCGGCGACGTCGATCACGTAGATCGTGAGGTCGCTGAGCTCCGGGCTGAAGGTCGCCGCCAGGTTGTCGCCGCCCGATTCGATGAACACGATGTCGGCGTTGGGGTACTTGGTGAGCATGCGATCAACCGCTTCGAGGTTGATCGACGCGTCTTCGCGGATGGCAGTGTGCGGGCAGCCACCGGTTTCGACACCCATGATGCGGTCGGGGTCCAGCGCACCAGCCACGGTCAGCAGGCGCTGGTCTTCCTTGGTATAGATGTCATTGGTCACGACCACCAGGTCATAGGTGTCGCGCATGGTCTTGCACAGCATTTCGACCAGGGTCGTCTTGCCGGAACCCACGGGGCCGCCCACGCCCACGCGCAGCGGGGGCAACTTCTTGGTTCGGCCAGGGATATTGTGCAGATTGCTCATGTTTCAGTCAGGTAACGGGGTTGGGTGCCAAGGCACGAAGTATCACCCCGTCATGAGCAAATTTCCGGCCTGCCGTTCAGGCTGTGGCGCGATCTCCATTCTGGCGCCGCAAAGCCACCGCATCGCCCTGATCCATGCGGTCCTTGTCGCTGAGACGGAAGACCTGCACAGAGGTGGCCACGATTTGGGCCCGTCCAGCCAGCGACATGGACGCTGCGGCAATTTCCTCTACGGCTGCAGCGTTCTGCTGGGTGATGCCATCCAGGTGGGAGACGGCCGAATTGATCTGCGAGAGGCCCTTGAACTGCTCGGACACCGCGTGGCTGATGTCTTCAACCAGTTGACCCATCTTGCGCACAGCTGAGAGCGTTTCCTGCATGGTTTCTTGCACCGAACCGGTCAAACCGCAGCCAGCCTTGACGTTGTCGGAGGACTCCGTGATCAGTTGCTTGACCTCTCGTGCGGCCGTGGCGGTGCGTTGTGCCAGGGCGCGTACTTCTGATGCCACCACAGCAAACCCTCGACCTTGTTCGCCGGCTCGGGCAGCTTCCACCGCGGCGTTGAGCGCCAGGATATTGGTCTGGAAGGCGATGCTGTCGATGACCTGTATGATGTCCGTGATGCGGGTGGATGAGGCTTCGATGCCCTTCATGGTCTCGGTGAGGTGGTCGACTGCCTCGCCACTGCGGGACGTGATGGCCATGGCCTGCTGCGCCAGCGTCGCAGCCTCTTCGGCGGTGCTGGCACTGTGTCGTACCGTGCCGGTGATCTCTTCCATGGAGGCCGCTGTCTGCTGCAGGCTGCCGGCCTGGGCCTCCGTCCGGCTGGAGAGGTCCTGGTTGCCAGTGGCGATCTCGTGAGTGGCCACCTGCATCTGTTCCACCTCGGTGCGGGCATCTCGCACGATGGTGAAGAGGTTCACCTTGAGCTGGTTGAGGGCACGGGTGAGCTGCCCGATGGCGTCTCGACGCTGAGATTTCACAGACACGGTGAGATCGCCCGCGGCCATGCGGTTGGCGACACGCAGCAATTCTTTGAGTGGCGAGATGGCCAGATGGATGAAGAGAACCCGCACCCCCATGGTCATGACGCCGGCAGCCAACGCGATCACCAGCAACTCCCATGTGGCGATTTCTTTCCAGCCGCCTGACAGGCTGACGCCGAGCACGAAGCCCAGTACCGCGAGGACCATGGCACAAGCCGTCAACTCGCCGGCCAGATCCAAGTGCAACAGCCGGCTGGTGCGGCCCACCATGGTGTTGGTGACCAACTGTCCACTGCGCAGGGTATGGATGGGCTTGCCCGAGGCTTTTTCTTCACGCATCCGTGCGTACAGCTGAACGGCCTGTGCGACCTCCTGCTGGTCCGGCTGCGTGCGTACAGACATGAAGCCGATTGGCTGACCGCCTTCCAGCAAGGGGGTGACATTGGCCTGCACCCAGTAGTAGCGGCCATCCGCCCGCCTGTTCTTGACCAGGCCGGACCATGGATGCCCTGCCTGGATGGTGGCCCACATGTCCCGGAAGGCTTCTTCGGGCATGTCCGGGTGCCTGATCATGTTGTGGGGTTGTCCCAGCAACTGCTCGCGTGTATAGCCACTGACCCGAATGAAGGAAGGGTTGCAGTTCAGGATCCGACCTTTGAGGTCGGTCGTCGACATCAGCATTTCCCCTTCGGGGAACGGGTATTCCTCGTCAATGACGGGTAGGTTCGAGCGCATGCACAACTCCCTATGCGGATTTCTTGGAGGTGACAGGAATGACTACTCGATCCGCCCCTGTCAGCGGTCAACAGTGATCAGGACTTGATCACCGTTTGTACCCAGTCTAGGCGGTGTCCCCTTTTCTCGGTGATTTGAAATTGGGGGGAATTCCGGTCATTTTTGGCCGGAATCGTTGGCTCATGTGGGCGGAAAACCCGCAGATCTGATCAGGATCTGAACAAGCGGGAGTACTGAATTTCGTGTTGCGAACTCAGGATGGCCAGCATGGGGGTGAAGGCCTGGCGCTGGCTGTCGGGCAGTTGCAAGGCTTGCTCTATCGCCGGCGGGATGTGTTCCGTCAGTGACTGCAGGATGCGTTGCCCGGCACTTTGGCCCAAGGGCACTGCCTTGATGGCGGCCTGGACCATGTTTTCCGCCCAACCGAAGGCAAAGCTGAGCAAGGCTTCCTTCACGGCGGCCCCCTGCGTTTGGCTGCCACTGGGCAGGCATTGGGCCGCGGCCAGGGCAAAGGCCACAGGCCATGTGGGCGCCGGCTTCAAGCTTGCGCACTGGTCGATGCGTGGGTCGGGCTGGGGCTGTGTGCTCTGGCGTGTCTTGAGCCATTCGACCAGCGAGCGGCCCATCTGTTCGGTCTGCAGACGCAGCTCCGCTGTTTCACGGGTGAGGCGAACCCAGTCGTTCAGTTCGGTCAGCCGGGGCAGGTCGGACCGAAGCCATGCGCCGATGGCACGTGACACGACGGCGAGGTCGGCTCTGGCGAGGCTCAGGTGCAACTGGTCCTTGAGCCAGGTGGCAGCCTGCGCCTCATTGCTGACCAGGCCAGCCTCGACGGCCGCTTCGAGTGCTTCCGAGTAGCTGAACCCGCCAACCGGCAGTGCCGGAGAGGCCAGCCACATCAGCTGCAGTCGCGCTGCCGTGCCCAGCGGGGGCTCGGTCATCCGGCGGGAAACGATGGGCATGGCTCAGTGATCGTGACCGCAGCCAGGGCCGTGGACATGGGGGGCAGGCTTGACCGCGATGCCAATGGGCTTGCCGCGGCTGGGCGCCGGGGCATGGGTGTGTTCAGTCGCGTGCTCATGTGCATGACCGTGGTCGTGGCTGTGTCCATGGCCATGACCGCCGCCGCTGGCATAGGCACCACCTTCAGGCTCAAAAGCCGCTATCTGCTCCTGGACGGTGAGGTGCATGGCGCGCAACATCTCGGCCAGCACATGGTCCGGCTCGATCTTCAGGTGGTCGGGTTGCAGCTCGATCTGCACATGGCGGTTACCCAGGTGGTAGGCCGCACGGACCAGGTCAAACGGGCTGCCATGCTGAGAGCAGGGTGTGATCACCAGCACGGGCTGCGCTGCGGCCTGCACGCGGATAAGCGAGCCATCTTCGGCTACCAGGACGTCACCCCCGCGGACCAGGGTACCTCGGGGCAGGAAGACGCCGAGTTGGCGACCTGTGCTGTCGGTGGCATCGAAGCGGCTTTTCTGGCGCACGTCCCAGTCGAGTTCGACAGAGGCGGCTCGTTTGAGCAGCACGGAGGCCAGGCCCTGCCCCTGGGGCAGGAGTTTGTTGACAGTGATCATGATGATGAAAGGCGCGCGAAATCGATCAGAACAGGAAGTATCGCTGCGCCATGGGCAGTTCGGTGGCCGGTTCACACACCAGCAATTGACCATCGGCTCGCACCTGGTAGGTCTGGGCGTCGATTTCCATGACGGGGGTGTAGTGGTTGTGGACCATGTCGGCCTTTTTCACACTGCGGCAACCCTTGACGGCAGACACGGTCTTTTTCAGCCCGTATTGTTCTGGCAAGCCCGCCTGCACCGCTGCCTGGCTCATGAAAGTGAGCGAGGTCCGGGCCGTGGCGCCACCGAAAGCACCGAACATGGGGCGGTAATGCACCGGCTGGGGCGTCGGGATCGAGGCGTTGGGGTCGCCCATGGCGGCGGCGGCAATGAAGCCCCCCTTCATGATGATGCTGGGCTTGACGCCAAAGAAGGCAGGGCGCCAGATCACCAGGTCGGCCCATTTGCCTTCTTCGATGCTGCCCACCTCATGGCTGATGCCATGGGCCAGCGCAGGGTTGATGGTGTACTTGGCCACATAGCGCTTGACGCGGGCGTTGTCGTGGCGGTCGGAGTCGCCCGGCAGCTTGCCACGCTGCGCCTTCATCTTGTGGGCCGTCTGCCAGGTGCGCATGATGACCTCGCCCACACGGCCCATGGCCTGTGAGTCTGACGAGAACATGCTGATGGCGCCCAGATCGTGCAGGATGTCTTCGGCGGCGATGGTTTCCCGGCGAATGCGGCTTTCGGCGAAGGCCAGGTCTTCTGCGATCGAAGCGTCCAGGTGATGGCACACCATGAGCATGTCGAGGTGCTCGTCGATGGTGTTGACCGTGAAGGGCCGGGTCGGGTTGGTGGAAGAGGGCAGCACGTTGGCTTCACCCACCACCTTCATGATGTCAGGCGCGTGCCCGCCACCCGCACCTTCAGTGTGGAAGCTGTGGATGGTGCGGCCCTTGAAGGCGGCCACTGTGTCCTCCACAAAGCCCGATTCGTTCAGGGTGTCGGTGTGGATGGCGACCTGGATGTCGGTCTCTTCAGCCACCGTCAGACAGGTGTCGATGGCGGCTGGCGTGGTCCCCCAGTCTTCGTGCAGCTTCAGACCGATGGCGCCGGCCTGTGCCTGCTGGCGCAGCGCCTCAGGCTGGCTGGCGTTGCCCTTGCCCAGAAAACCCAGGTTCATCGGGAAGGCCTCTGCCGCCTTCAGCATCAGGGCGAGGTTGTCCGGACCGGGGGTGCAGGTGGTTGCAAAAGTGCCCGTGGCCGGCCCTGTGCCGCCACCGATCATGGTGGTCACGCCACTGTAGAGGGCCTCATCAATCTGCTGAGGGCAGATGAAGTGGATGTGGGTGTCGATGCCACCCGCAGTGACGATCATGCCTTCGGCGGCGACGATTTCGGTGCCGGGGCCGATGACGATGTCCACCCCGGGTTGCACATCGGGGTTGCCGGCCTTGCCGATCTTGACGATGCGGCCGGCCTTGATGCCGATATCAGCCTTGAAGATGCCCGAATGGTCGAGGATCAGGGCATTGGTCAGCACGCAGTCGGCGGCGTCCATGGCGCCAGGCCCATTGGTGCGCTGGCTTTGGCCCATGCCGTCACGGATGGTCTTGCCGCCGCCAAACTTCACTTCTTCGCCGTAACCACCGGCTTGCAGGGTGAGGTCCTTTTCGACCTCGATGACCAGGTTGGTGTCGGCCAGCCGGACGCGGTCGCCCACCGTGGGGCCAAACATTTCCGCATAGGCGCGGCGCTGGATGCTTGCCATCTTGGATGTCCTAATCTGGGTGAATTACAGCTTGCCCTGTGTCAGGCCGCGGAAACCGAAGACGACGCGCTCGCCTGCATAGTCGACGAGTTCGACCGTGCGCTGCTGGCCTGGCTCGAAACGGACGGCCGTGCCCGAGGCGATGTTCAGACGCATGCCCTTGGCTGCGGCCCGATCGAACTGGAGGGCGCCGTTGGTTTCTGCAAAGTGATAGTGCGAACCGACCTGGATGGGGCGGTCCCCCGCGTTTTCAACAACCAGGGTGATGGTGCGCCGGCCAGGGTTGAGCTCCAGGTCCGGGCCATCGGTCAGCAGTTCTCCGGGAATCATGTCGGGATCCTCACAGGATGAGGCTGATACAGCGGGAACCTGGTGGTCCGGGCTGCTTGATCAGCCATGGTTGCACCAGTATGGTGCTGT
Organism: Aquabacterium sp.; assembly: GCF_041909175.1. Classification (GTDB taxonomy): domain Bacteria; phylum Pseudomonadota; class Gammaproteobacteria; order Burkholderiales; family Burkholderiaceae_C; genus Aquabacterium. The sequence goes on from NZ_JAYRDZ010000011.1 coordinate 64,307, forward strand.
GTCATGGGGTGAAGGGGCTCAGGCGATGGGCTGGTGCACCGTCACCAGCTTGGTGCCGTCAGGGAAGGTGGCTTCGATCTGGATCTCGGGGATCATCTCGGCCACGCCGTCCATGACGTCGGTGCGTGCCAGCACGGTCTTGCCGTCACTCATCAGTTGCGAGACGGTCTTGCCGTCTCTGGCACCTTCCATGATGGCTGCAGTGATCAGGGCCACTGCTTCAGGGTAATTCAGCTTCAGACCACGGGCTTTGCGGCGTTCGGCCAGCAAGGCAGCGGTGAAAATCAGCAGCTTGTCTTTTTCGCGAGGGGTCAGTTCCATGATGGGTGCGTTCGGGAACTCGGTAGGGAGTCAGTGCCGCGGCATTGAAATTGCGATTCTGACCCGAGATTGATGGCTCAGCATGCAAGACACAGACCAAAACAACAATGCCGATGATGCATCGTCGGGCCAGGCCCTGCAAAGGGTGATCAAGGTTCGGCGAGACTACAACACCTGGGTGGCTTCGGAAACCCTGGAAGACTACGCACTGCGCTTCACGCCACGCTCGGCCCGACGGTGGAGCGAGTGGCGGGTGGCCAACACGGCATTTGGCGTGGCGTCTTTCCTGGTGCTGGAGGCCGTGGGCGCGACGCTGCTGGTCGAGCATGGTTTCGTCAATGCCTTCTGGGCCATCTTGGCGACCGGTTTGATGATCTTGCTGGCCGGCTGGCCGATCAGTGTGTATGCCGCCCGCCATGGCGTGGACATGGATTTGCTGACCCGCGGGGCCGGCTTTGGCTACATCGGCTCCACCATCACCTCGCTGATCTACGCGTCCTTCACCTTCATTTTCTTCGCGCTGGAAGCCGCGGTGATGGCCTATGCCCTGGAGCTGGCCTTCGACATCCCGCCGGTGTGGGGCTACCTGATCTGCGCGCTCGTGGTGGTGCCCCTGGTCACCCATGGGGTCACGATCATCAGTCGCCTGCAGCTCATCACCCAGCCCATCTGGCTGGCGATGCTGGTGCTGCCCTTCGTGTATGTGTTTCGTGCCCACCCTGACATCCTGCACAGCCTGTCAACGTACCCGGGGCAGTATGGCGACCACCCCGGGTTTGACTGGCTGGGTTTTGGTTCGGCCACCACGGTGGGCATCGCCCTCATCACGCAGATGGGCGAGCAGGCCGACTATTTGCGATTCATGCCTGAGCCCCGTGACGGGCACAGGGCGCGCTGGTGGTCGGCGGTGTTCATTGGCGGGCCGGGCTGGGTGATACCGGGTGTGCTGAAAATGCTGGGCGGTGCCTTGCTGGCCTACCTGGCCATCAGCTACTTCGTGCCGGTGGACCGCGCCGTCGACCCTAATCAGATGTATCTGGTGGCGTGGGAACTGGTCTTCCCTCAGCAGACCTGGGCGATTGCCGCCGTGGCCCTGTTTGTGGTGATTTCGCAGGTCAAGATCAACGTGACCAACGCCTATGCGGGTTCACTGGCGTGGTCGAACTTCTTTGCCCGGGTGACCCATAGCCACCCGGGGCGGGTGGTCTGGGTGGTGTTCAACGCGGTCATCGCACTGCTGTTGATGGAGCTGAATCTGTTTCAGGCCCTGGGCAAGGTGTTGGGCCTGTATTCCAACATCGCCATCGCCTGGATGATGGCGGTGGTGGCCGACCTGGTGATCAACAAGCCCATGGGCTGGTCGCCCAAGGGCATCGAGTTCAAGCGGGCCTATCTCTATGACATCAACCCGGTCGGTGTCGGGGCCATGGGGCTGGCCTCGCTGGTGTCGGTGCTGGCTTATGTCGGGTGGTTGGGCGCCATGGCGCAGGCGTTTTCTGCGGTCATTGCCATGGTTGTGGCCTTTGTGACGGCGCCGCTGATTGCGTGGGCCACCCAGGGCCGCTATTACCTGGCGCGGCAACCCGATACCGATGTGGGACAGCCTTTGAGCAAGGTCATCCGCATTCAGGCGCTGCACCGGTGCACCGTGTGCGAACGCGAGTACGAGGCGGACGATGTGGCGCAGTGCCCGGCCTACCAGGGCTTCATCTGCTCCCTGTGTTGTTCGCTGGACGCACGGTGTCAGGACTTGTGCAAGCCGGAGGCACGCTGGGCCCGTCAATGGCGCGAGTTCGGACGCAAGCTGGTGCCGCAGGTGATCTGGCGTCGCATCGATACCGAGTTGGGCCAGTTCCTGATGGTGATGCTGGGCATGGGTGCCATGCTGGCCGGGTTGTTCGGCATCGTCTTCCAGCAGCAGTTGCGTGTTCTGGAGGGGCTGGTGATGGCGTCGCCCGAACTGGCGTCCAGCATGATGCGCGAGGGCTTCACCAAGGTGTTTGCCGCTTTGCTGCTGGTGCTGGGGGTGGTGGCCTGGTGGGTGGTGCTCACGCACAAGAGCCGACAGGTTGCGCAGGAAGAGTCCAACCGCCAAACCCATCTGCTGGTGCGTGAAATCGAGCTGCACCGCATCACCGATGAGAAGCTGCAATTGGCCAAGCAGACTGCCGAGCAGGCCAACCTGGCCAAGAGCCGCTACATCTCCACCATCAGCCATGAGTTGCGCACGCCGCTCAATGGCATCCTGGGCTACGCGCAGTTGCTGGACGAAGACACCGGACTGCCTGAGCATGTGCGCCATGGTGTGGGTGTGATCAAGCGGGGGGGCGACCATCTGCTGTCGCTCATCGAGGGTACGCTGGACATCGCGCGCATCGAGAGCGGCAAGCTGCGGCTGGAGGTCAAGCCGGTGCGGCTGGCCGACATCCTCCACCAGATCACGTCGCTGATCGAAAACGAGGCGCGTGCCAAGCAGTTGCGCTTCGTGGCCGACCTGGACCCCAATCTGCCCGAGGTGGTCCGTGCGGACGAGCGCCGTGTTCGGCAGATTCTGCTGAACGTCTTGGGCAATGCGGTGAAGTTCACCTCGGAAGGGCAGGTCACGCTGAAAGTGCGTTACGCCCGAGAAATTGCCCAGATCGAGATCAGCGACACCGGGCCAGGCATCAATGCCGACGAACTGGCGCGGATCTTCGAACCCTTTGCTCGTGGCTCGTCTGCGGCCGGCAATTCCGCCAGTGGCACAGGCCTGGGTCTGACCATCAGCAAGATGCTCACCGACCTGATGGGGGGCGAAATGAACGTGAGCAGCCAGGCAGGCGAAGGGACCACTTTCCGGATTCGGCTGTTCCTGCCAACCGTGCGTGGCGATGACCTGCCGCGCCACATTGAACGCGGGGTGCGCAAGGGCTATGTGGGTGACCGCAGGCGGATCTGGGTGGTCGACAACGAGGAAGCGGACCGCGGGCTGCTGGTCCGTATCCTGGAGCCGCTGGGCTTCGAGGTGACGCCGCTGCCTTCCGGCGTGGCATGCCTCAGCCTTCTGCGTTTGTGTCCGCCCGCGCAGCTGCCGGATGCCCTGTTCATGGACCTGGCCATGCCGGGCCTGGATGGCTGGGCCACCCTGCGCGCGATCCAGCAGGAGGGGCTGTCCCAGGCACCGGCGGCCATCGTGTCGGCCAATGCCTTTGACAAGGCGCTGGACAACGACGTCGGCATCACCCCTGACGACTTCATCGTCAAGCCGGTGCGGGTCAATGAGCTGCTGGATTGGCTGGGGCGGCGCTTGTCGCTGCAATGGATCGAGGTGGCCCGGCCCAAGGAGGCCCTGGCTGGGGCACCGGCTGCCGAGGCTTCTGGTGCAAGCGAGTCCCTGCCTTCTCAGGAGGCCTTGCGCAGCCTCGAGGACCAGGTGCATGCCGGCTACATGCGCGGGGTGCACAAGGTGCTGGATCAGATCGCTCAGGACGAGCCCGGTTGTGAAGCTTTCATCCAGCGTGTGCGCCAGCTGGCCCGGCAGTTCCAGCTGGATGCGCTGGCCCGTCTGCTCAAGGATGCGCTGGCGCAGGCACAATCGCGTTCTTAATCCGGCCTGTCCGTAGCTGATTACCCCCATGTTCGAGAGACTCGATCGCAGCAAAACCGATGTCGTGCTCATCGTTGACGATGTGCCTGACAACCTGTCATTGCTGCACGATGCGCTGGACGAGGCTGGCTACACCGTGCTGGTGGCCACGCATGGCGAAGCCGCCTTGCAGCGTGCAAGCCAGTCGGTTCCGGACATCATCTTGCTGGATGCGATCATGCCCGGCATGGATGGTTTCGAGGTGGCGCGCAGACTCAAGGCCATGCCCGAAACGAGCCATATCCCCATCATTTTCATGACAGGTCTGAGTGAGACCGAGCATGTGGTGGCGGCTTTTCAGGCGGGCAGTGTCGACTATGTGGTCAAGCCGATTCGTCCCAAGGAAGTGATGGCGCGCATCGTGGCGCACATGCAGAGTGCCCGCCAGGCGCGCCAGGCTCGCAATGCGCTGGACGCGTTTGGCCATGCCTCGTTGACCGTGCGTGTCAGCGACGGCCGGGTGCTGTGGCAGACCCCGCTGGCCCGCAAGCTCTTGCAGGCGTATTTCGACACGCCCGAATCCGTCGCGCCGGCCGAGCTGGCTGAGTGGCTTCTGGTCGCGGTTCCCCGCCTTGTGCAGGATCAGGCCAGTGGCGTGGCACCGGTATCGGCGCCCGCCTGGGTGGTGAACCAGGGTGGACGGCGCCTGAGCTTTGCCTTGCACCAACCGACGGGTGAAGACGAGTGGTTGCTGGTCATGCAGGAAAGCTCCGATCAGGCCGCCATGGATGCCTTGTGCACCGAGTTCAAGCTCACGGCGCGTGAGGGCGAAGTGCTTTATTGGGTCGTCAAGGGCAAGACCAACCGGGACATCGGAGACATCCTCGGCAGCAGCCCGGCTACCGTGAAAAAGCAGTTGGAACACATTTTCGCCAAGCTGGGTGTTGAAACCCGAACGGCTGCGGCGGGCCTGGCCATGAGCCGGGTGAGTCAGCTCAAGGCGCGCTGAACAGACGTCAAGGTCGAGGCACCTCGAAGGATTCGGGCTGGTGGCCCTTGGAGACCAGCCAGTCTCGCAAGGCCAGCCCGGTGGCCACGGGCCAGTATTTGGCGCGAGCCGGGTCAATGCGCTTGTAGTCGGCCAGTTCGTCCCCCAGGGTGATGATCCCGGTGGCGGGCACGTGATAGGCCAGGATCAGCTGGTTCTGGCGCTCGAACCGATAGTGCCCGATGAAATGCACAGAGAGGGCTTCCAGCCCCAGTTCTTCCTTGACTTCTCTGGCCACTGCCTCTTCCGGGCTGGGGTCGGTCTTTTCAAGAAAACCGGTGATGAGGGCGTAAAACGGGGTGCTCCAGGCCTTGTTGCGTGCCAGGATGAGGTCGCCTTCGTGTTCGACCACGGCCGCGACGACCGGCACCGGGTTGTCCCAGTGCACATAGCCGCATTGCTCGTCCGGGCAGGCCTGGCGCCAGGCTTCGCCCTCGTGGCGCTCGACCAGGGCCTGTCGGCATTGGGGGCAGTATCGGTAAGTCATGGTGCGCGTCGACCTTTCAGCAGGGCTCTTTCCAGCCGGGTGGAGGTGACCGCCAGAGTCTGCTGGTGTGCTGGGGCAAGATCCTTCCAGCGCTGGGCAAACTGGCTGGCGGCGTCATCTATCAATAGGCGGTTTGCTACTGCGGTCATGATGTCATTGCCACCCTCGTCAGACTCGACGTGGATGACGGCTCCCTCGAACACCTTGGACAGTCGCTGGCCAATTGCGCGGGACTGGGTGGTTTCTGCCTGCACATTGGCAACCAGCACGCCCTGGTCACTCAAGGCGTCTCGACAGCGCTGATAGAAGCTGCGCGAGCACAGGGCCTCGGGCATGCCTGCACCGGTGAAGCCGTCGACCAGAATCAGGTCAAACGCATGGGGGGGCTTTGCCACGAAGGCTGCGCCATCGGCACAGAGGATGCGCAGGCGCGCATCGTCGTTCGGGATGTGGAAGTCGTGCCGCATGTCGATGACGCCCTGGTTGATCTCCACCACGGTGAGGTCTGCATCCGGCAAATGCCGGTAGAGGTACTTCAGCATCGAACCGCCACCGAGGCCAATCATCAGGACCGTCCGCGGGGCCGGGTTCAGCAGCAGGCACCCCATCATGGTGCGGGTGTAGTCAAGCACCAGTTCAACCGGGTCGGACAGGCTCATGCAGCTCTGGATCAGGCTCGAATCGAGGCTCAGGGACAAGGTCTGGCGGTTGCGGTGGAGGTGCGGTCGTTCGCTCATGCCGCGAGTCTCGCACGGGTGGCCTGTCGTCCATACGCCGCGATACGCCATGTGGCGTATTTCTCGAAAAGTGGCCCGTCGGCACACTGAATCCATCCGATCAAGACCAGCCGACAAGGCTGATCAAGACGGTGAACGAGCAACCTTTCTTGCACCTCACCCCATCGCTTCAAAGGAGCGTCATCACATGAAGATCTCTCGTCGCACTGCCGTCCAGTCCCTGTCCGCCGTGGCACTGGGCGTTGCCGGTCTGGCATTCAGCAACATGGCTCTGGCTGCTGACACCATCAAGGTCGGCATCCTGCACTCGCTGTCCGGCACCATGGCCATCTCGGAAACCTCCCTGAAGGACGTGGCCTTGATGACCATCGACGAGATCAACGCCAAGGGCGGCGTGCTGGGCAAGAAGCTCGAGCCCGTGGTGGTTGACCCCGCTTCGAACTGGCCGCTGTTTGCCGAAAAGGCCAAGCAACTGCTGACCCAGGACAAGGTGGCCGCCGTGTTCGGTTGCTGGACCTCCGTGTCCCGCAAGTCCGTGCTGCCTGTTTTCAAGGAAAACAACGGTCTGCTGTTCTACCCCGTGCAATACGAAGGTGAAGAACTCGAGAAGAACGTGTTCTACACCGGCGCTGCGCCCAACCAGCAAGCCATTCCCGCTGTGGAATACCTGATGAGCAAGGACGGCGGTTCGGCCAAGCGCTTCGTCCTGCTGGGTACCGACTATGTGTACCCCCGCACGACCAACAAGATCCTGCGCGCCTTCCTGAAGTCCAAGGGCGTGGCTGATTCGGACATCATGGAGGAATACACCCCCTTCGGTCACTCCGACTACCAGACCATCATCGCCAAGATCAAGAAGTTCGCTTCTGAAGGCAAGAAGACCGCTGTGGTCTCGACCATCAACGGCGACTCGAACGTGCCTTTCTACAAGGAACTGGGCAACCAAGGCCTGAAGGCCAAGGACGTGCCGGTGGTGGCCTTCTCGGTGGGTGAAGAAGAGCTGCGTGGTGTGGACACCAAGCCGCTGGTCGGTCACCTGGCTGCCTGGAACTACTTCATGTCCATCAAGAACCCGACCAACGCCGAGTTCATCAAGAAGTGGAGCGCTTATGCCAAGGCCAAGAACATTCCTGGCCACAAGGACAAGCCGCTGACCAATGACCCGATGGAAGCCACCTACATCGGCATCCACATGTGGGCCCAGGCTGTGGAAAAGGCCAAGTCGACCGACACCGACAAGGTGATTGCTGCGATGGCCGGCCAGAAGTACACGGCTCCGAGCGGTTTCGTGGCTGAGATGGACGCCAAGAACCACCACCTGCACAAGCCCGTGTTCATCGGCGAAGTGAAGGCTGATGGTCAATTCAAGGTGGTGTGGAAGACGCCTGGCCCGATCAAGGCTCAGCCCTGGAGCCCCTACATCCCCGGCAACGACAAGAAGAAGGACGAGCCGGAATCCAAGTGATTCAGCTCACCTGATTCCTGATCAGCGAGCGCCCACCCTCGATCTGGTGGGCATGACCTGAAGCAGAGCGGTGCGCCCCGCTGGGGTAATACCCAGAGGGGCGCCTTTTTTCCCGCTGCACCACTCTTTCAGTAGAAAGCACCTGCCTGTGAAACCACTATCCTGGCTATCGAATCTGGGGCTTGCCGCCGTGATGGCGTCCGCCATCAGTTCGTTTCCTGCCCATGCGCTGACGGCTGATGAGGCCTATGCCATCTCGGCAGGCGACAACGATGACCGCATTGCCGCATTACAGAAGCTGGCCGCCAAGGGCGATCCGGCTTTGCCCCATTTTCTCGAGGCCTTGGCTGCTGACAGTGTGAAGCTGGCAGGCAAACGGGTGCTGATTGTGCAAGACGACGGCTCGGCGGTGGATGCGGTGACCGGGCAGGCTGCCAAGTTGCCTGATGACGCCGAGGACGTGGTCAACAACAACCGGATGAGCAGTGAGATCGATGCCACCCTGGCGGCTGGCAAGCTGTCCTCGCCAGACCGTGACGCCCGGGCTGAGGCCATTGATGCGCTGGCCCAGGCGGCCGATGAGTCCAAGCTTGCGGTGATCGACAAGGCTTTGGCTGCCGAACAGGATCCGCAGTTGAAGGCAAAGCTCAAGGTGGTTCGCAACCGCGCCTTGTTGAGCTCCTCCGACGCCACTCACCGGATTGAAGCGGCCAAGGCGCTGAGCCTGGATGCCAACCCGGAGACGCGCGCTTTGCTGATGGAGCGTCTTCAGGACGGTGCCGAGGCAGATCCTGCCGTCAAGGGGGCGCTGGTTGCGGCACTGGACACCGTGAACCGCAAGCTGGCCTGGGGCGAATATGCCGGTGTGCTGTTCACCGGTGTCAGCCTGGGTTCGATTCTGTTGCTGGCTGCGCTGGGCCTGGCGATCACCTATGGCCTGATGGGCGTGATCAACATGGCCCACGGTGAATTGATGATGGTGGGGGCCTATGCCACCTATGTGGTGCAGAACCTGTTTCGCCACTATTTGCCAGGTGCGTTTGACTGGTACATCGTGCTGGCCGTGCCCATGGCCTTTCTGGCGTCGGCCCTGGTGGGCGCCATCCTGGAGCGAGCTGTCTTCCGCTTCCTCTACGGCCGTCCGCTGGAAACCCTGCTGGCCTCCTGGGGCATCAGCCTGGTCCTGATGCAGGCTGTGCGCTCCACCTTTGGTGCGCAGAACGTGCAGGTGGAGAACCCGAGCTGGATGTCTGGCGGCTATGACGTGCTCAGCAACCTGACGCTGCCCTATAACCGTCTGGTGATCATTGCCTTTGCGGCTGCGGTGCTGCTGGGTATGACCTTGCTCATTGCCCGCACGCGTCTGGGCCTGTTTGTGCGCAGCGTCACCCAGAACCGCCCGATGGCCTCCTGCATGGGTGTGAACACCGCACGGGTCGACACCATGGCGTTCGCACTGGGTGCCGGGATCGCCGGTCTGGCCGGATGTGCCTTGTCCCAGGTGGGTAATGTGGGCCCGGATCTGGGTCAAAGCTACATCGTGGACTCGTTCATGGTGGTGGTGCTGGGTGGCGTCGGGCAGATTGCCGGGACGGTCTATGCCGCACTGGGCTTGGGGCTGGTGAACAAGCTGCTCGAAGGCTGGGCTGGTGCCGTGCTGGCCAAGATCATGGTGCTGGTCATCGTGGTGATCTTCATCCAGAAGCGTCCGCAGGGTCTGTTTGCCCTGAAGGGCCGTAGCGCTGAAGCCTGAGGAACGACGAAATGAGTGCTGTGATGAATTCTTCCTCTTCTGCGGCAGTGACCGTGCCACGCAGTGCCCTCGGGGCCAAGGGCTGGTCCACTGTCCTGATTGCCGTGGTGCTGGTGACGGCCGTGGCGCCCGTGCTGAACATGCTGGTGCCAGACACCAGTCCGCTGCACATGTCGGACTTCGCTGTCGCGCTGGTCGGCAAGATCATGTGCTACGCGATCTGTGCGCTGGCCATGGACCTGATCTGGGGCTACACCGGCATCCTCTCCTTGGGGCATGGTGTGTTCTTTGCGTTGGGTGGCTATGCCATGGGCATGTACCTGATGCGCCAGATTGGCCATGACGGCAGCTATGGTGCCGACATCCCTGACTTCATGGTCTTTCTGGACTGGAAGCAGGTGCCCTGGCACTGGGCCTGGTCTCAGTCCTTCGTCGGGCAGATGATTCTGGTATTGCTGGTGCCGGGGCTGCTGGCGTTCGTGTTCGGCTTCTTCGCCTTCCGTTCGCGCATCAAAGGCGTGTATTTCTCGATCATCACCCAGGCGATGACCTACGCGGCGATGCTGCTGTTCTTCCGCAATGAAACCGGTTTCGGCGGCAACAACGGCTTCACCGATTTCAAGCGCATTCTGGATATTCCCATCGCCCAGCAATCGACCCGCATGGTGATGTTCGTGGTCACCGGCTTGACGCTCATCGGCTTCTTCCTGATGGCACGCTGGCTGGTTAACACCAAGTTCGGACGCGTGCTCCAGGCCATTCGCGATGCTGAAAACCGCGTCATGTTCTGTGGCTACAACCCCCTGGCTTACAAACTGGCCATCTGGACCCTGTCGGCCGTGATGTGCGCCATTGCCGGCGCACTGTATGTGCCACAGGTCGGCATCATCAACCCCAGCGAAATGGCCCCTTCGGCCAGCATCGAGATCGCGATCTGGGCGGCGGTCGGTGGGCGTGCCACCTTGCTGGGGCCGATCATTGGGGCGTTTTTTGTGAACGGTGCCAAGAGCTGGTTCACGATGGCGTTCCCCGAGTTCTGGCTGTATTTCCTGGGCTTGCTCTTTGTGTTGGTCACCCTGTTCCTGCCCGATGGCATCGTGGGTGGTGTGCGCAAGCTGTTCAACAAGAAGGCTGAGGTGAAGGCATGACTCCGGAATTGATGGAAGAGGGCAGCAAGGCCTTGGCTCGAGCCTATGCTTTGCCCACCAACGCGGGTGAATCGGGTGGTCGGGAAGCGGCCTATGGACGGGTGGTCGAGGGCGACGAACTGGATGTTCGTCACGGCTCCATCCTGTATCTCGACGACATTTCGGTGAGTTTCGACGGGTTCAAGGCCCTCAACAAGCTCAGTCTTGATATTTCGGTGGGTGAAATGCGCTGCATCATCGGGCCGAACGGGGCAGGCAAGACCACGATGATGGATGTCATCACGGGCAAGACCCGTCCGGACTCCGGATCCGCCTTTTTTGGCTCCACCATTGATCTGCTGGCGCGCCGCGAGAATGAGATCGCCCAGATCGGCATCGGGCGCAAGTTCCAGAAGCCGACGGTGTTCGAGCAGTTGAGCGTGTTCGAGAACCTCGAGCTGGCCCTGAAGGCCGACCGTCGGGCGCGTGCCTCGGTGTTCTTCAAGCTGTCCGGCGAGCAGTTGGACCGCATCGGCGCGATGCTGGAACTGATTCACCTCAAGAGCCAGGCTCAACGGACCGCCGGGCTGCTGTCCCACGGACAAAAGCAATGGCTGGAGATTGGCATGCTGCTGATGCAGGACCCGAAGCTGTTGCTGCTCGATGAGCCGGTAGCCGGCATGACTGACGAGGAAACCGAGCGCACGGCCGAGCTGTTTCTGTCACTCGAAGGGGCGCACTCGCTGGTGGTGGTGGAGCATGACATGAAGTTCATCCATGAGCTCACGACCAATGGTGCCACTGCAGACACCAAGAAGGTGACGGTGTTGCACGAAGGGTCTGTGCTGGCGGAGGGTACGCTGGCTGAAGTGCAGGCTAACGACAAGGTTGTTGAAGTCTATCTGGGCCGTTGAGCGAGGACACACACGATGTTGAAGGTAGAAGCGGTCAACCAGTACTATGGCGGTTCGCACATCTTGCGGGGCCTGGGTTTCGAGGCCCAGGTGGGCGAGGTGACGGTGGTGCTGGGGCGAAATGGTGTGGGCAAGACCACACTGCTCAAGAGCCTGATGGGGCTGGTGCCGATCCGGTCAGGGGGCATTCAGCTGGATGGCCAGGATATCGACAAGCTCAAGCCCTATGAGCGGGTGCGGCTGGGTGTGGGCTATGTGCCGCAGGGCCGCGAAATCTTCGGCCGACTCACCGTTGCAGAAAACTTGCAGATGGGGCTGGCGAGCAAACCAGGCGGCACACCCTTGCCAGAACAGCTGTTTGAGCTGTTTCCTGTGCTGAAGCAGATGTTGCATCGCCGGGGCGGGGACCTGTCTGGAGGGCAGCAGCAGCAGTTGGCCATCGCGCGGGCTTTGGCTGCCGGGCCCAAGTTGCTGATTCTCGACGAGCCGACCGAGGGTATCCAGCCGAGCATCATCAAGGACATTGGGCGGGCCATCCGCAAGCTGGCCGATGAGGGTCTCAATGGGCAGAAGATGGCGGTGGTGCTGGTCGAGCAGTTCTATGACTTCGCTGCCGAACTGGCAGACCAGTACCTCGTCATGGAGCGAGGCGAGATCATCAAGCGAGGCCGTGGTGCCGACATGGAAGACGACGGCGTGCGTCAACTGATGTCCATTTGAGGGCGAATAAGCCTGCGCCTGAGAGGCCGGGGTCTACGCGGTAGACTCGGGCCTCTTTTTCATTTCCGGCTCGCGGCTGATGCGTGGCGAGCCCTTTTTCGACGAAAGGACCCGTCATGCCTGTGATCACCACCGTTTCCGGCCTGCAATATGAAGACGTCTCCCTGGGGACGGGCGCAGAAGCCAAGGCTGGCAAGTATGTGAAGGTGCACTACACCGGCTGGCTGTATGAAAACGGCGAGCGCGGTGCCAAGTTCGATTCCAGCAAGGACCGCAATGATCCTTTCTCTTTCCCCTTGGGCGCTGGCCATGTGATCCGTGGCTGGGACGAGGGCGTGCAGGGCATGAAGGTGGGCGGCAGCCGCATTCTGGTGATCCCGCCACAACTGGGCTATGGCGCCCGCGGTGCCGGTGGTGTCATCCCTCCCAACGCCACGCTGCTGTTCGAAGTCGATCTGCTGGAAGTTTGATCCATGTTCGCCCCCAGCCAGGAAGACGTCCGACGGTTTTTTTGTGAAACCTGGTCCAAGCACCAGGACGGGATGCCGTTGACGCCGCTTGAGACTCAGGCGGCTGGCTGGATGGTTGAACATCCGGAATACCACGCCGACCTGTCGGACGTGGACGCTGCACTGGCAGCGGTTTACACGGTGGAGGAGGGGCGCACAAACCCCTTTCTCCATCTGTCGATGCACCTGTCCATCACCGAGCAGGTGAGCATTGACCAGCCTCGCGGCATTCGCGCGGCAGTGGAAAGACTGGCGCAACGCCGGTCCTCGTTGCACGAGGCCCATCACGAGGTGATGGAGTGTCTCGGCGAGATGATTTGGGAATCTCAGCGATCAGGGCGTCCGCCAGATGGGCAGGCCTACATTGATCGTGTGCTGTCCCGGGCAACGCGTTAAGTCATTCCCCTCAAGTTTGTCGATGAATGACCGATCTCTCGTTTTGGGGGAGGCCGACTTGCGTCTGCTTGCGGCTCGATGCAGCTGCCCTTAAGTGGTCTGCAATACGGGTAAGGTGTGATTTATTGCGCCAATAAATATGCCGCTGGCTGACTTAAGCGCCCCCAATGACCGGTAAACTGAGCCTTGTTACTAACTGTAGTATTGGGCTAGCTCTATGCCGATCCTGACCAAGTCTGCCGGTGTTGTTACCGCTGTCTGGGGCCAAGCGTTCCTTCTTCTGCCGAATGGGAAAGTGGTGCCAGTCAAGGTGGGTGACCACGTTGACCAGGGAGCGGAAATCCTCACGACGCAGGACGGCATTGTTCAGATTTCGCCCGACGAAGGTGGTGTTGTTCAGCTGAAGCCAAACGTAGAACCCGCTGGCGAGGTCGATCGGGTCATCACGGCTTTGAACAACAACGAGATTGACGTCGAAACCGCGGCGGGCCTGAATGGCGGCTCTGCCGGCAGTCTGGAAGAAGGGTTGCGTGTCGAGCGCGTCTCCGAGGCCGTCTCCGGTGGTCAACTCACTTTTGATTTCAGTACGGAGCGAAGTGGCGCTAGCGCTACCGATTCGATTCGCCTGTACAGCACTCAGGCGGTTACGCCGAATTCGGCCCCTGTTCTGAGCCTGACGACGCCGACGGCACTGACCGAAGGCACGGCAGCCGTGGGCACCGTGATCACGACAGCGTCTGCGACAGACGAAGACGGCGACACGCTGACCTTCAGCCTGACGGCGGGCAGCGATCCCAACGGTTACTACAGCATCGATGCCACCACCGGCGTGGTGACACTGACGCAAGCAGGTGCGGACCTGGTTAACGCGGGCGGTGATCTGCCGGCAGTGAACGTGACCGTCACTGACGGTCTGGCATCGGACACCGAGTCGGTGACCGTACCTACCACCGTCGACGTCAATGATGCGCCGGTTGTTTCATCAACTGCGATTACCGTCAAGACAGAAAGCGAAAACGTTAGCCTTGGTTTGAGCGCTCCGACTGACGAAGACAATGATGCCTTGATCATCACAGTTACTGGACTACCGAGTGGGGGCACTGTGACTTTGGCTGATGGATCGGCCGTCACCGTAGGTCAGGTATTGAGCGCGACTGAGTTGGCTGGTCTCCAGTACGATGCCCCGGTTGCGGCTACTGGATCATCGACATTCACATATTCGGTGTTTGATGGGACCGTCACTGTGCCTGGATCGACCACGATCAATGTGGTGGCAGGCTACCCCCCGATTGTGTCGAGCAGCACGATCACGGTGGCCGAAGAAAGCCAAAACACGGGTCTGGGCCTGAGCGCACCGACGGATGTGGACAGCACGAGCCTGACGATCACGGTGACGGGCCTGCCGAGCGTGGGGACGGTGACGCTGGCCGATGGCACAGCGGTGAGCAACGGCATGACGCTCACGAGCGCCGATCTGGCGGGTCTGCAATACGACGCGCCGGCGGA
>NZ_JAYRDZ010000012.1:0-75740 GCF_041909175.1 Aquabacterium sp.
GCGCGACCAGCACGAGCTTCACCTACACGGTGAGCGACGGCACTTCGACGGTGACGGGCACGAGCACGATCAACGTGACGCCGGTCAATGATGCGCCGGTGGCCAGTTCGTCGAGCATCACGGTGGCCGAAGAAAGCCAAAACACGGGTCTGGGCCTGAGCGCACCGACCGATGTGGACAGCACGAGCCTGACGATCACGGTGACGGGCCTGCCGAGCGTGGGCACGGTGACGCTGGCCGATGGCACAGCGGTGAGCAACGGCATGACGCTCACGAGCGCCGATCTGGCGGGTCTGCAATACGACGCGCCGGCGGACCTGGCGAGCGCGACCAGCACGAGCTTCACCTACACGGTGAGCGACGGGACATCGACGGTGACGGGCACGAGCACGATCAACGTGACGCCGGTCAATGATGCGCCGGTGAACACGCTGCCGAGCAGCTTCACGACCAACGAAGACACGTCGGTGAAGCTGACGGGCATCTCGGTGACGGACGTGGACGCGGGCAGTGGCACGATGACGGTGACGCTGGCAGTCAATAGCGGCACGATCACGGCAGCGAGCGCGGGCTCGGTGACCGTGAGCGGCACGGGCACGGGCACGGTCACGCTGACCGGCACGCTGACAGACATCAACAGCTACCTGGCGTCGAGCACGACGGCACCGACCTATGTGCCGGTGGCCAACGCGAACGGCACGGCGACGCTGACGATGACGACCAGCGACGGTGGCAACACCGGCACGGGCGGCACGCTGACGGACACGGACACCAGCACGATCACGATCAGTGCGGTCAACGACGCACCGGTGAACACACTGCCGAGCAGCTTCACGACCAACGAAGACACATCCGTCAAGCTGACGGGCATCTCGGTGACGGACGTGGACGCCAGCAGCGGCACGATCACGGTGACGCTGGCGGTGACGAGCGGCACGATCACGGCGACGGGCACCAGCTCGGTGACCGTGAGCGGCTCGGGCACAGGCACGGTCACGCTGACCGGCACGCTGACAGACATCAACAGCTACCTGGCGTCGAGCACGACGGCACCGACCTATGTGCCGGTGGCCAACGCGAACGGCACGGCGACGCTGACGATGACGACCAGCGACGGTGGCAACACCGGCACGGGCGGCACGCTGACGGACACGGACACCAGCACGATCACGATCAGTGCGGTCAACGACGCACCGGTGAACACACTGCCGAGCAGCTTCACGACCAACGAAGACACATCCGTCAAGCTGACGGGCATCTCGGTGACGGACGTGGACGCCAGCAGCGGCACGATCACGGTGACGCTGGCGGTGACGAGCGGCACGATCACGGCGACGGGCACCAGCTCGGTGACCGTGAGCGGCTCGGGCACGGGCACGGTCACGCTGACCGGCACGCTGACAGACATCAACAGCTACCTGGCGTCGAGCACGACGGCACCGACCTATGTGCCGGTGGCCAATGCAAACGGTACGGCGACGCTGACGATGACGACCAGCGACGGAGGCAACACCGGCTCAGGCGGCACACTGACGGACACGGACACCAGCACGATCACGATCAGTGCGGTCAATGACGCACCGGTGAACACGCTGCCGAGCAGCTTCACGACGTCCGAAGACACATCTGTCAAGCTGACGGGCATCTCGGTGACGGACGTGGATGCCAGCAGCGGCACGATCACGGTGACGCTGGCGGTGACGAGCGGCACGATCACGGCGACGGGCACCAGCTCGGTGACCGTGAGCGGCTCGGGCACAGGCACGGTCACGCTGACCGGCACGCTGACAGACATCAACAGCTACCTGGCGTCGAGCACGACGGCACCGACCTATGTGCCGGTGGCCAACGCGAACGGCACGGCGACGCTGACGATGACGACCAGCGACGGTGGCAACACCGGCACGGGCGGCACGCTGACGGACACGGACACCAGCACGATCACGATCAGTGCGGTCAACGACGCACCGGTGAACACACTGCCGAGCAGCTTCACGACCAACGAAGACACATCCGTCAAGCTGACGGGCATCTCGGTGACGGACGTGGACGCCAGCAGCGGCACGATCACGGTGACGCTGGCGGTGACGAGCGGCACGATCACGGCGACGGGCACCAGCTCGGTGACCGTGAGCGGCTCGGGCACAGGCACGGTCACGCTGACCGGCACGCTGACAGACATCAACAGCTACCTGGCGTCGAGCACGACGGCACCGACCTATGTGCCGGTGGCCAACGCGAACGGCACGGCGACGCTGACGATGACGACCAGCGACGGTGGCAACACCGGCACGGGCGGCACGCTGACGGACACGGACACCAGCACGATCACGATCAGTGCGGTCAACGACGCACCGGTGAACACACTGCCGAGCAGCTTCACGACCAACGAAGACACATCCGTCAAGCTGACGGGCATCTCGGTGACGGACGTGGATGCCAGCAGCGGCACGATCACGGTGACGCTGGCGGTGACGAGCGGCACGATCACGGCAGCGAGCGCGGGCTCGGTGACTGTGAGTGGTTCGGGCTCGGGCACGATCACCTTGACTGGTACGCTGGCCAACATCAACAGCTACCTGGCGTCGAGCACGACGGCACCGACCTACGTGCCGGCATCGAACGTCAATGGCACGGCGACGCTGACGATGACGACCAGCGACGGTGGCAACACCGGCTCTGGCGGCACGCTGACGGATATTGATACCAGTGTGATCACGATCAGTGCGGTCAACGACGCACCGGTGAACACACTGCCGAGCAGCTTCACGACCAACGAAGACACATCCGTCAAGCTGACGGGCATCTCGGTGACGGACGTGGATGCCAGCAGCGGCACGATCACGGTGACGCTGGCGGTTGATACCGGCACGCTCACAGCTACGAGCTCGAGCTCAGTCACGGTGACGGGCACGGGCACCAGCACGGTCACGTTGACTGGCACACTGTCTGACATCAACAGCTATCTGGCGTCGAGCACGACGGCACCGACCTATGTGCCGGTGGCCAATGCGAACGGCACGGCGACGCTGACGATGACGACCAGCGACGGTGGCAACACCGGCTCTGGCGGCACGCTGACGGACACGGACACCAGCGCCATCAAGGTCACAGCGGTTGCTGACGCCCCGACGTTGGCCATCACCACAACCACTTCTGCCGGTTCCATCACGGTACCGACCAGCGTTGGTTTGACGCGCTACACCTACACCAATATTTCGACTGTGGATACCACGGTGGCGTCGTCACCGACCAATTTTGAGGCTGGTGTCGAGGCTGCAACGGCCACGAGTTCAACTACCGTGACCAATGTGGCAGTGACATCAACCGTGGCGGTTGATACGGCCCAGCGCTATTACGGCTACATCTATCTGGAGGCTGGGCACACCTATCTGATTACCGGTACCAGAGATGACACCTTGGTCGTGAAAATTGGTGGCACGACGGTGGTTGCCTCCGGGTACAACAACTGGGGTGATCTGAGTTCGGCTACAACGGGGACGGGGACAAATGGAAACAATGTCTCAACCTACACCGCCTACACGGTGACCGTGTCGGGTTACTACACCATCGAGGTTGACTACTACAACGGTGATGGTGCGTCCGCACTCGATTTGAATGTGTCGGTGGATGGTGCCACATCAGTCGACTTGAGTACCTCGAACTTCAATCTCTACACATCAACGACCTCGTTCTCGTCGGTGGCAGGCTCGCTGGTGTCGATTGGTGATGGCGGGTATTACCCTGCTTCTGGCTATGCCAAGCTGACCTTGGCCAACGTGACGGCCTCCCTGACTGACACAGACGGGTCCGAGACGCTGGCATTGACCGCCAGCGGTGTGCCTGTGGGCTACACCTTGACCGATGGGGTGCATACCTTCACGGCAACCAGTTCGTCTACCTCAACGGACATTTCGAGTTGGAATCTCCATGATCTGACGATCCTGGGTGGCAGCACGTCAGCTGACAACAGCGTGACGCTGACGGTGACAGCAACGGCGACAGAAAGTTCGAACGGCAGTACGGCCTCGACGACCTCCACTGTCACCCTGGACACTTCTTCGACGACGACATACACCATTGGTACCAGTGCCAGCGCCTCGACGACCGGTACCACCGGCGACGATGAAATCCTGGGTCTGGGTGGTAATGACACCCTCAATGGAGGCAATGGTGATGATGTGCTGATTGGCGGAGATGGCAATGACAGCCTCGTTGGTGGCGCTGGATCTGACGTGCTGTGGGGGGGAGCCGGCAACGACACCCTGACAGGGAACACCACAACTGCGACTGAAAATTCGACTACGGACGTTTTCGTCTGGCGACTGGCTGATGCAGGAACGGCAGGTAGCGCGGCTGTGGACACGGTGACACGTTTCAGCACGGTTGCCGCCAGCAGTGGCGGCGATGTCCTGGATCTGCGAGACCTGTTGCAAGGCGAATTGCACACTGGTACGGCCGTGGGCAACCTGACGAACTACCTGCATTTCACAACAGTTGGTGGGACAACGACCATCCATATCAGCACGGCTGGTGGTTTCACAACGGGCAATTACACAGCTGAAGACCAGCAAATCATCTTGACGGGTGTGAATCTGGGGGCTGGTACTGATGCATCCATCATCCAGACGTTGCTGACCAACGGTAATTTGAAGACGGATTGACCATCCACCCCATGAGTGACTTTCCGTCTTCTGACCCGGGCACCTTTGAATGGCAATTGGCTGACGCTTCTACAGCGTCAGCCCCTGCCGTCAAGTCCGAAGTCATCGCCGATTTCAACCCCGCCGCGCCAGCGGCTGGGGGAGATGTGCTTGATCTGCGAGATGTGTTGACTGCAGGGCAGGGCGGATCAGGTGGCCAACTCGACCATTTCCTGGATTTCGACACCACCTCGTCGGCTGGTTCGACCATCGTGCGCATCAGTGCCACCGGCGGGTTCGGCGAAACGCCAACAGAGTTGCCGCAGGAAACCCAGCGCATCGTGCTGGAAGGCGTGGACTTGCGTCTGGCGATGGGGCTGGACAGCCATGCACCCGACACCCAGGTTATTGCCCGGCTGCTGAGTACTGGCAATCTGATTGTTGATCTCTGATTCAGTTCAGCGCTGGATCACGTCAATCTGACCGGCTGAAGCTTTTCGGGGTTCGGCCTATACTCGTCGCAACTGACCACTTTCCTAGCGCAGACGCCCCATGAAGTTTCAAGGTACCGACCAATACGTTGCCACAGACGATCTCAAGCTCGCCGTCAACGCAGCGCTGACCCTGCAGCGCCCCTTGCTGGTCAAGGGTGAGCCGGGTACGGGCAAAACCATGCTGGCTGAACAGGTGTCCGAAGCCCTTGGCATGCCTTTGCTGCAATGGCACATCAAATCGACCACCAAAGCCCAGCAAGGCCTTTATGAGTACGACGCGGTCAGCCGTTTGCGCGACAGCCAGTTAGGTGACGAAAAGGTCAAGGACATCCACAACTACATCGTCAAGGGCGTGTTGTGGCAAGCCTTTGAAGCCGAGCAGCCCGTGGCGCTGCTGATTGACGAAATCGACAAGGCCGACATCGAGTTTCCGAATGACCTCCTGCGTGAAATCGATCGCATGGAGTTCTACGTTTACGAGACCCGTCAGATGATCAAGGCCAAGCATCGCCCGCTGGTGATCATCACCTCCAACAATGAGAAGGATCTGCCTGATGCCTTCCTGCGTCGGTGCTTCTTCCATTACATCCGCTTCCCAGATGCGACCACGATGAAGCAGATCGTGGACGTGCATTACCCGAACATCAAGAATGATCTGGTCAGTGCGGCCCTGCGCCACTTCTATGAGGTGCGCAATCTGCCGGGCCTGAAAAAGAAGCCGAGCACGTCGGAGTTGATTGACTGGCTGAAACTGCTGCTGGCCGAAGAGATTCCGGCTGAAGTGCTGCATGGCGAGGGTGACAAGGTCAGTGTGCCGCCCATGGTGGGTGCCTTGCTGAAAAACGAGCAGGACTTGAGCCTGTTTGAAAAACTGGTGCAGATGGCCCGCAACAACCGATAAGCTTCGAGGCGGTCAGGCCAGATGCAATAGAGGGGCGCACACCACACGGTTGCGCCCTTCTGCTTTGGCACGGTAGAGCGCCTCATCGGCTCGGTGCAGCAGCGCAGACAAGGGCTCTTCACGCCCTTGTGAAGTAGCCAGCCCGGTCGAAATGGTGACCTTGATCAGTTCTCCGTTCCAGGCCACGCTGGTCTGACTGACGGCCTGACGCAGTCGTTCCGCGGCAAGCAGGGCACCTTCGTGCAGGGTTTGTGGCAACAGCAGGCAGAACTCTTCTCCCCCAAAGCGGGCCACCCGGTCCACTTCGCGGGCATGCTCCTTCAGCGTGGCCGATACGGCGCACAGCACGGCGTCTCCGGCAGCATGCCCGTAGCAGTCGTTGATGCGCTTGAAGTGGTCCACATCCAGCATCAGCAAGGTGAAGTGCTCGCCGTAGCGCTGCATGCGCACCACTTCGCGGTCCAGCAGGTGCTCGAAGGCGCGCCGGTTCAGCAAGCCGGTCAGGGCGTCATGATGAGACAGGTGTTCGAGTTTCATCACCAGGCGCCGCACAACGATGTAGCCCAGCACGAAGCACGACAGGATCGAGGCGACGATGCCCAGAAACACCACACCATACTGCGTCAAAGTGCGGTCTGGCCAGCCCGTTGGCCAGAGGCTCGATGGGATCATTTCACTCAGGCTCAGCCCGGCAAAAATCAGTCCGGCGGTGGACTGCAGGATGCCATGCGCAAGAGAAATGCCTGGTTCGAACTCCATGATCAGCGGGCGGTGGCACTCGCGGGCTGTCTGTACCAGCCCCCACGCATAGATCGCCGCGCAAGCTGTGATGCCGGCGGCTTTCCAGTTCAAGGGGATGCAGATGGCCAGGCAAAACAGGGGGGTCACCAGCGCGGCGAGCACGTGTCCCAGGTCGGTGCGGTGTATGCGCAGGAAGGACTGCAGGCCGCGGCGTGTGGAGACCTGGGCAAACAGGCCGCAGACAGCGGCCAGTAGCACCAGGGTGGTGTCATCGGCTGCGCGGGTGTTGGCGGCCATCAGGGCCAGCGCGGCCCCGTTGGCCAGAGCTGACACAAACCAGTGCATGGCGGCTTTGCGAGACAAGCCTAGCCAGGCCCCGGCAGTCCACCAGGTCAGCGCCATGAGGGCATGCGTGAGCACGACAACCGACAGCAAGAGGTGGTGAACATCCATGTTGTCAATTTAACGGCGGACTCTGTGCGCGAGATGAGCGGGGCAACCCTGATTTCTGTTCGTCCCGTTACTGCACGTCACCCGATAACAGGCCAAAATACGACATAGTTGGCAGGACTTCACATGCTCATTGATTTCTTCTTTGCCTTGCGCGCGGCTCGTCTTCCGGTCACGATTCCGGAATATCTGAGCTTGCTCGATGCGCTCAAACGCGGTGTGATTGAACCCTCGGTGGACCAGTTCTATCATCTGGCGCGGATGTCGCTGGTGAAAAACGAGACCCATTTCGACAAGTTTGACCGCACGTTCGGGGCCTATTTCCATGGCGCCACGCAGGCGCTCGACCTGACACGCGATCTGCCTGCCGAGTGGCTACGCAAGCGCTTCGAACGTGATTTGACGCCCGAAGAGAAGGCTGCCATCGAAGCGATGGGCGGACTCGACAAGCTCATGGAGCGGCTCAAGGAGCTGTTCGAGGAGCAAAAGGAGCGTCACGAGGGGGGCAATAAATGGATTGGCACCGGTGGCACCTCGCCCTTTGGCGCCTATGGCTACAACCCCGAAGGCATCCGCATTGGTCAGGATCGCTCACGTCATCGCAGTGCGGTGAAGGTGTGGGACAAGCGGGAGTTCAAGGATTACGACGACTCGATCGAACTCGACACCCGCAACATCAAGGTGGCTTTGCGCCGTTTGCGCAAGTTCGCGCGGCAGGGCGCAGCAGAAGAACTGGCACTTGATGAGACGATCCATGCCACCGCGGCCAACGCCGGCATGCTGGACATCAAGATGGTGCCCGAGCGTCACAACACGGTGAAGGTGCTTTTGCTGATGGATGTCGGTGGCTCGATGGACGACCACATCCACCGCGTGGCCGAGCTGTTTTCGGCCGCCAAGAGCGAGTTCAAGCACCTGGAGTTCTATTACTTCCACAATTGCGTCTATGACTTCATGTGGAAGGACAACCACCGCCGCTATACCGAGCGCATCCCGACCTGGGATGTCATCCGCAAGTACAACAAGGATTACAAGCTGATCTTTGTTGGTGATGCGACGATGAGTCCGTACGAGATTCTGCAGCCCTATGGCTCGGTCGAATACAACAACGAAGAGCCGGGTGCCGAGTGGATTCAACGCCTGACCCATGCCTTCCCGCACTTCGCCTGGATCAATCCTGAACCGCCGGGTGTGTGGGAGTACCGTCAGAGCGTGTCGGTCATGCGTCAGTTGCTGGGCAACCGCATGTTCCCGCTCAGCTTGCAGGGGCTTGATGGTGCCATGCGGCTGCTGAGCAAATAAAGCGGATCCATGGCGAGGTTGCTCTCTGGTTTCTTGGCTGCGGCGGGCTTGTTGCTGGTCAGCGCTTGTGCTTGTGCACAATCGCCTTCCACATCGGTGCCAGGTTCGGCAGAGGGGGGCGCTGTGGCTGCCATGGCGCCCGACGCTGCTGCCAGTGCCCCATCGCGTGTCCGGCGTCCGCCACCGGACTGGCGGCTGGAAATCAAGGCGCCCGACGATATTCGCCAGCTGCTGTCGAGCTATCTGGATCTGGCCCGCTACCGGGTAGAAGCCCAATCTGCGGCCAACGCACCGGCTAATTCAGCCTCTGAGGCCGCCACGCTTCCTCTCATGACAACCACGACCATCAGTCGCAGCGAGTTGCGGCGCCTGGTAGCAGCCATGCCTGATCAGGCTCGGGATCTGATCGAAGCTCAGGGTTATTTTGCTGCCACCATCACCACCAGTGTGGGCGATGAGGTCGAGGGCCAACCGCTGGTGATCACGCTGGTGGTCGATCCGGGTCCGAAAACAAGGGTCACTCAGGTCCAATTGATGTTTGAAGGCACCCTGGATGTGAAGGCCGATGCGGGCGACAAGGCGGCATTGGCACTCGAGACCCAGTTGGCGGAGCAGTGGACTCTGCCGGTGGGCAGTGATTTCCGGCAGGACGAGTGGGCTGCAGCCAAGAACGCCTTGCTGGCACGACTGCGGGCACAGGGCTATCCGATGGCCAGTTGGAGTGGTGCAGCTGCCACCGTCGATGCGCAGGCGCACACGGCCAAGTTGTTTGTCGTGGCAGACAGCGGGCCGGCGTTTCGATTCAGCCATGTGGACATCGAGGGCCTGAAGTACCACAGTGCGTCCACGATTCTCAATGTGTCGCCCTTCACCACAGGTGAATTGGTCACCGAGAAAGAACTGCTGGATTTTCAGGAGCGCATCCAGAAGCTCGACTTGTTTGACAACGTCTTCGTGACGCTGACCCCTGACGAAAGTCAGGCCGATGCCGCGGTCGTGTCGGTGCAGGTTCGGGAGATGTTGCTGCAGCAGGCCACGCTGGGTGTGGGGATCAGCAGTGACACCGGGCCGCGCGTATCAGCCGAACATGTGCATCGTCATGTGTTTGGAACCGATTGGCAGTCGAAGTTGAAGCTCCAGCTGGGCCAAGACGACTCGTCTTTTGAGTCCACATTCACCTCCGCGCCGTTGAAAGGCCGTCGACGCTGGACTTCGGCGCTCCAGTTGGCGCGTGAGCTTCAGTCGGACGATTCGGTCAAGACGAGTGAAGGCGCACGTTTTGGTCAACTGCAGGAAGGTGATCGCCTGGAGCGGACCCATTACGTTGAATACATCCATGCCAAGGTAGATAACAGCAGTGGTGACCATGTGTCTGACGCATCCGCCGTCGATGCCACGACGCAATGGACCTGGCGTGATGTGGACAATCAATTGCTGCCAACCAAAGGCATTGCCCTGACGACCACGTTGGCGCTGGGGCAGAGTTTTGCGCGCATCGGTGGCAGCGGTGGTTTCGGCCGTGCTTACGGCAAGGTGGTCTGGTATCAGCCGCTGCCTTTGGGCTGGTACGCCACCACGCGGGCCGAGGTGGGGCAGGTGCTGGCCAGGGGCAGTGTGAGCGTGCCAGACACCTTGCTGTTCAATGCGGGCGGTGACAACTCGGTGCGTGGCTATGACTACAACAGCCTGGGCATTGAAAAGGACGGCGCCACGGTGGGGGGGCGTGCGATGGCGACGGGCAGCATCGAGTTGGCCCATGTGTTGTCCTCCCGGATGCCCAGCTTGCTGGGGGCGGCCTTCGTCGATACCGGTGCGGTGTCCGACCACCTGAGCGACCTCAGTTTCGTGAAGGGCTTGGGTGTGGGCTTGCGGTGGCGCAGCCCGGTCGGTCCTTTGCGTTTTGACATTGCACGTGGTGTGGATGCGAACCAATGGCGCGTGCATTTCAGTGTGGGGATCGCGCTGTGAGTGACGGGCACGGGCGCATGCGTCAGGTGGGCCGTGTGGTCTGGCGAACCGTGCTCGGCTTGTTGGCGGCGGGGGGGCTGGCGATTGCGCTCACAGCCGGGGCAGCATGGTGGATATTGCGGACACCCGGTGGCACCGCTCAGGTGCTGGACTGGCTTCCCGGCGTGCGTGTGGTGGCGCCTAGCGGGGCACTCCTGGGCGACTTCGCTGCGGCACGAATCGAGATAGACATGCCCCGAGGGGGCCGATTGACGCTGCTTGAGCCCAGTTGGAGCAAGCTGAGCGTGGCCTATGACCCTGGGGTGCTGTGGCAGTTCGGCCTGCGGGCCGATCGTGTGCAGGCGCGAGAGGTCGAACTCAAATGGGTCAGCAACCCGGTAGCAACGCCGGCTCAGGGCGAGCCTGCACTCTCGGTGCCTTTTTCGCTGGATGTGAAGCGGGTGGAGGTGGGGCGCTTTGCCAGCAACCTGCTGGGCACGCAGACGGTTGCGCAACTGGTGGCGTCCCTGCGCCTGCAGCGCCCGTCTTCAGCTGTGGGGGGGCGTGGCCATAGCCTCCAATTGACGAGCCTGGATGTCGCCGGCTGGCATCTTCAGGGGCAAGCCGATCTGGGCGTGCACGGGCTCAAACAGACCCAACTGAATCTGAAGGCGCAGCAGCAAGATGGTGGCACTGCGGCACAGGTGCCCGTCGGCGCAGCGGTTTTGAGCTTGCGAGGGCCTTTATCGCAGCTGTCAGCGCAGGGGGCGATCAGTCTGACGGGTGGCAAAACCGGCGCGCAGTCCCTGAGTTGGCAGGGCGAGTTGGCGCCTTTTGCGGCTTGGCCGGTACACACCTTGTCGGTTCAGTCCCAGGGGCTGGATCTGGCTCGAGTCTGGCCAGAGGCTCCGCGTACCGCGGTGACTGGACAGATTCAGATCATCCACGAACAGCCCAAAGGCAGCCGCACGGCCAGCCTGCATGGCGTGGTACATGTGCGCAATCCGGCCTCAGGCCCCTGGGATGCAGGGAGGGTGCCACTCACGCAACTGGATGGCGATGTCTGGCTGGACAGCCCATCCAGCCTGGCTGGTACGACATCGTCCGCGTGGTGGCAAAAGGGCTGCTTGTCAGCCAGGGCCGTGTTGCCTTCGCCTGATGCCAAGGCGCGGCTGGAATTGGAAGGCCCGTGGAATCTGGCTGTTGCAGGGCAGACGCGCGTGCAGGCACGACTCACCGCCATTGACCTGAAGTCGATGGATGGTCGCGCGCCACCTTTGCGTGTGGGTGGCGAACTGCGGGTGCAGCCCGATGCCGCGCAGGACGGTCATCCCAACTGGCAGAAGTTGTCCGTTGTTGCGCAACTGTCTGGCGTGAGAACGGATTCGAGCAGTGCCGTTGCCAACCGACCGGTTTCTGCAGACCTGGATGGCAGCTGGACGCCTGGGGAGGTTCTGGTTCGGCAGTTGAGGCTGCTGTCCGGTGGCGTACAGGCGCGCGTGACCGGCAAGGTGCTGTTGCCGCCTCAGCATCCGGTCTGGCAGGTGCAGGCGCAGGTTGATCTCAAAGAGTTCGATCCCCTGGCCTGGTTGCCATCGACGTGGCTGCCTCCCGGGCCGCATCGTCTGCAAGGCAGTGTCCGCCTGGATGTGGATGGCTTGCTGCAGGGGCAGGCTTCCGCTCACCTGGACAAGAGCATGCTGTCCGGACTGGCTCTGGACGGCAGCGTGAACTGGGTGGCGCCGGCCGGGCGCGCTGACATGTCTGTTCAGTCAGACCTCAAGCTGGCTGGTAACCGCTTCACGCTGGCGGGTGACGTTCCTGTTCAGCGCCAGGCCGGACAGGTGCGCTGGTCCGCGCAACGTTCGGTGAAGTTGGCCGCTTCGTTGCAGGCGCCGGTTGTTGGGTCGTGGCAGCCCTTGCTGGCCTGGTTGGGCTGGCGCGACGTCCAGGGACAGTTGGCTGCAGACGTCGGTGTCGAGGGCGTTTGGCCCGCATGGCGTGTGCATGGCAATCTGCATTCGGATGGTCTGAAAGCCACATCGCCCCAGCAAGTGCCGATGGAGCTGAGCAAGACGGTGGGGCAGTGGGATTGGCAGATGGCCTCCAGCAATGCGCCCGTGTCCGGTTCCGTGAATCTGTCTGCGGGCCGGGTTGGCAACGTCCGGCTGAATCAGTTTGTCGCACAACTCTCGGGCTCGGCTGCCAGCCACAGGCTGAAAGCTCAGGGTGATGTACAGCTCAGTACCACCTCGTCAGGAGCCCACCCGCGCACCACCGTGAGGGCTGCGCACCTGGACTGGTTGTCTCAGGGTGGCTGGCTGGGTGGTGGCGTGCTGGGTTGGCGAGGCGAGGTGAGCCACCTGCAACTGCGTACGGTGGAACGCAAGCCTCAGGACATGCTGGTGGCAGACACCATGCCCATGAGTTGGCGACTGGATGAGCAGGCCTTGAATGCGCAGGTCGGTGCATCTGCACTCAACCTCGCTGGCGCCCAGACACGTGTCAAGGAGTTCGTGTTGTCCTATCCCCGGCAGGGGGGCGGCATCGAGCAGTCGCAGATCAACCTGGCGATGGAGATCACACCTTTCGCCCTGGCCGATGTGCTGGCGCGCTGGCAGCCGCAAGCTGGGTGGGGCGGCGATTTGATGGTCGCGGGGCATGTGCAACTGGTGCATCGCCCGGGCGAATCATGGCAGGCTGACGGCCGATTGGAGCGGCAATCAGGTGACTTGTCTTTGTCCGAGCCCTCCATCCAGGGCAACACACGGCAGAGCCTGGGTATCAAAGTGGCGGTGGTGAGTCTGACCGGGCGGCAGGGGGTCTGGAGCTTGTCCCAGCAGTTTGAAGGGCGGGTGCTCGGCACCGTCAAGGGTGCCCAACAGGTGGTGGTGAAAGACCCGTCTCGCCTGCCAGCTGGTGGTGATGCGGTCTCTGGTGCGCTGGATCTCAACATTGGCAACCTGCGTCCGTGGGGCGTGTGGATGCCTGCGGGCTGGCGTCTGGGTGGGCAGGTACAGGCGCATGTGGCGATGTCTGGCACCTTGATGCACCCAGGCCTGACAGGGTCGGTCAAGGGGCAGGCGCTGTCAGTCGGGAACGCCTTGCTGGGCGTCAATCTGGCCGATGGTGTGCTCGACCTGTCGCTGGATGGTGACCACGTGACCTTGACGCAGTTGGCTGCGCATGGTGCGTCAGACCAAAGCGGCGGGCTGGTGTCGGTGACCGGCGATGCTCGGCTCGGGGCATCGAACGAGTCGCCTCAGGTCAAGCTCAATGTGCGCGCTGATCGGTTTGCCTTGCTGCAGCGCATTGACCGCCGTGCCTTGGTATCGGGCCAGGGTGTGATCGAGATGGGCGAGGACGACCTGAAGGTGGATGGCCAGTTCACGGTTGATGAGGGGCTGGTCGACATCAGTCGCTCAGACGCACCGACTTTGGGTGACGACGTCAATGTGATCAACCGGCCCGGCGAGGTGGCGTCGGATGACGCGGCTCAGGATGTCGAGGCCGCACAGGGCGCCAAACGCAAGCTGCAGGTGAATCTGACGGTTGATCTGGGGAGCAAGTTGCAACTCAAGGGGCGAGGATTGGAGACCTTGCTGGCAGGCCATCTGCGCCTGACCACCCCCAATGGGCGACCAGCCCTGAACGGCGTGGTCCGCACGGTATCGGGCAAATATGCGGCGTATGGGCAGAAGCTGACCATCGACCATGGCTCGATCACGTTCAACGGCCCCGTTGAGAACCCCCGTCTCGATATCCTGGCGCTGCGTCCCCAGTCCCCATCAGCTCAAACCGAGGTCAAGGTAGGTGTACAGATATCGGGCACGGCACAGGAGCCTCGTGTGCGGCTGTATTCGGACACTTCCATGTCTGAAACTGAAAAGCTGTCCTGGCTGGTGCTGGGGCGCGGTCCTGCCGGCTTGGCTGGTGCGGACATCGGCTTGCTGCAAACGGCGGCATCGGCCTTGCTGGTGGGGGAAAACGGCTCGCCCAAGGACTCGGTGCTCTCGGCCATTGGCCTCGATACCTTGTCAGTTCAACAAAAGAGCAGCGGAGACGTGCAGACCACCGTGGTCAATGTCGGCAAGCAGATATCGCGGCACTGGTATGTCGGATATGAGCGCAGCCTCAACGCGACAACGGGTAGCTGGCAACTGGTCTATCGGCTGGCCCAGCGCGTGACCTTGCGGGCGCAAGCGGGTGAAGACAATGCGCTTGACCTGATCTGGTCCTGGCGGTTCAACTGAGTGCAACAGGGCTCAGCGCAGCTTGCCGAGCAGGGATTCCACGTCCTCCAGGACGGTCTTCATGTCTTCGGGGTGGTTCTCGCGGTCTGCCCCGTGGCAGGCTTGCAGCTGCTGCTCCATGTAGCACACCGTCATGCGCACGTAAGTGCTTTCCAGCGCCTTGCGTACGGCGGCCATCTGGGTGGCAATCTGCATGCAGGGCTCGCCTGACTCGATCATGCGCTGAATGCCTCGCAACTGCCCCTCGGCTCGCTTGAGCCGATTGAGCAGGTCGGTGCGGTGCTTGTCGTCGAGTGTGGCCATGGCGCGTGACGGTGATGGGGTGCGACTCAGCCAGGTATGAGTACGCTGGACTGCGGATTGGCGGGGTCGTAATAGACCTTCACCTTGGCGCCGACCGGGAAGGGCTGCAGGGCTTGAGCCGCTTCCTGTTCGGAGAAATAGCGCGGTCCCATCGCTTTCAGGCGGCGGCCGGTGTACGTCGTACCATTGACGACGTATTGGTAGCTGAGCTCGACATCCCAATCATGATTGGGTACGGCGACCTGGCTTTCACTGACGTTATGGGTGCGTGGGCGGGATTGTGTGATGTCTCCGTCAACATACGGCCAGGACTGGCTGGCCTGACGATCCCGCCAGGCGTGCCAAGCCAGCGTGCCGAAAAACAGCACGAAGCCGATCAACAGAATTTTTCCCAAATCGCCGCTCATGAGGCCGGATTGTCGCGCGAAGATACACCCCCCGGTATTGATCTATCTTGGAAAGTTGTCACTGTCATGGCCTCCAGCAGCCCTTTTTATGCCCACCTGTCCCGCTTGCGCTTCATCAAGCGTTGGGGGTTGATGCGCAATGCGGTGGAGGAAGACGTCGCTCAGCACAGCTGGGAAGTGGCCATCCTGGCCCACGCGCTGGCGGTGATTCGGCGGGATGTGCTGGGATTGCCCTGTGACCCCAATTCGGTGGCCACGCGCGCACTTTTTCATGATGCGACAGAGGCCATCACGGGGGATCTGCCCACGCCGGTGAAATATTCTCCGGCGATGCGTCATGCATCGGCCAATCTGGAAAACGAAGTGAGCGGCGAAATGCTCGCGCTGTTGCCTGCTGCGGTGCGTCCGGCCATCGAGCGGGCGCTTGACCATCGGCAGTGGCCGGAAGATGAGGCTCGGCTCATCAAGACGGCAGACAGGTTGGCGGCCTGGCTCAAGTGCCAGGCCGAGTTGCGCTATGGCAACCGGGAGTTCGAGCAGGCTGCGCAGCAGATTCACGCCAAGCTGGAAGAGACGATGACGCCTGAATTGCGTTATTTCCTCGACCAGTTTGGCGCTGCCTACGACTTGACGCTCGACTCCCTCATGCGTTCAGCCGACTGATATCAGGCGGGCAGAGCGGGGTAGTCAATGTAGCCGTGCGGGCCTTGGCCGCCGTACAGGGGCGCATCCTTGAACAGTTCGTTCAGGGGGGCGTTTTCCTTGAAGCGGCGCACCAGGTCCGGGTTGGTGATCATGGCGCGGCCAAAGGACACCAGATCGGCCTTGCCGGAGGCGATCGCTTCCTGAGCCATTTCCTTGGTGTAGCCGTTGTTGACCATCCAGACACCGCTGTAGAGGCGGTGCAGGGCTTCGTAGTCGAACGGGGCGATGTCGCGCGGGCCACCGGTGGCACCTTCCACCACGTGGATGTAGACCGGGTGCAGCTTTTCCAGTTCGCGCACCACATGCTCGAACAGCGGTTGCGGGTTGCTTTCGCTGGAATCGTTCACCGGCGACACCGGCGAGATGCGCACACCCACGCGCTTGCCGCCAATTTCACCGATCACGGCGGCCATCACTTCCAGCAGGAAGCGGGCACGGTTTTCGATGCTGCCACCGTATTCATCGGTGCGCTTGTTGGCGCCGTCGCGCAGGAAGGCGTCCAGCAGGTAGCCGTGGGCACCGTGGATTTCCACGCCATCAAAGCCGGCTTCGATCGCGTGGCGTGCAGCGGTGCGGAAATCGTTGACGATGCCGGCGATTTCGCTGGTTTCCAGGGCGCGCGGCACCGAGGTGTCGGCGTAGCCCTCACCCGGGATGTAGGTCTTGGCATTGGCGCGGATGGCCGACGGGGCCACAGGCGCGGCATGACCGGGCTGGAACACCGTGTGCGACATGCGGCCGGTGTGCCACAGCTGTACGAAGATCTTGCCGCCACGGTCGTGCACCGCCTTCGTCACAACCTTCCAGCCTTCGATTTGCTCGGGGGTGTGCAGGCCAGGCGTGGCAATGTAGCCCTGGGCCTGGGCTGACACCTGGGTGGCTTCGGCGATGATCAGACCGATGGAAGCACGCTGTGCGTAGTATTCCGTTGCCATGTCGGCGGGCACGTTGCCCTTGTCGGCGCGGTTACGCGTCAGAGGGGCCATCACCATGCGGTTGGCCAGTTCGATGTCGCCCAGCTTGAAGGGTTGGAACAGGGCGTCAGGTTGGTTCGTTGCCATGTTGAATGCGGCTCCGGTTGCGTGTCAGGGTTGAAGAAAGTGGTCGAGCATGGCGCTCACGGCTTCTTTCAGCGCTCGGCTGTCCTGTTCCACTTTCATGCGAAGCAGGGCGCCTTCCCACATGTCCCAGAACAGCACCGCCAGGGTGGTCGCATCCATGTCGGTGCGAACCTGGCCAGCTTGCTGGGCGCGTGCGAGGAGTGTGGCGAGGTGGTCCCGCCAGTGGTTCATGCCGGTTTGCAGCACTTCACGGCATTTAGGGCTGGACTCGGACACCTCGGCGGCAAAGTTGCCGATGAGGCAGCCGGGCGTGGCCGATTGCTCGTGATAGGCCGTGAACCGCTGAAACACGTGGCGCAGGGCCTCCAGCGGGTCGCTCGGGGCATCTGCCAGGCAGAGTGCCCATTGCTCACCCATCCACTGGATGTAGTTGCCGATGATGACCGCAGCAAAACCTTCCTTGCTGTCGAAGTGGTTGTAGAACGACCCCTTCGGCACACCCGCGGCATCCGTGATCTGCTGGATGCCGGTGGCGTTGTAGCCGTGCTGGTTGAACAGCTCGTAGCCCGCTTTCGCGAGGCGCTTGGGGATGTCGGTCTTGTCTGCGGTGCGTGCCATGGTTTTTAAATAATATGACCAGTCGTCTTAAATTGCAAGCGGGGGGTGATTCGGGTGCGGATGGCGGTGGCGAGGAGGCCGCATCGCCCAGTGCTTGAGCGCTTCGGCACAGGCCAGGTAGGCCAGCACCAGCAGGGTGATACCGAGCAGCACGCCGCCGCTGAGCGGTGCGAAACCCAGCCAGCTGCCCAAGGGGCTCAGCGGCAGGATCAGCGCCACGGCCAAGGCTGCCAGTGATGACAGCGTCAGTGGCCATTTGGGCAGGTCTCGCCAGGGGCGGCCCGCCGTCCGGATCACGAAGATCACCAGAATCTGCGTGGCCATGGACTCGATGAACCATGCGGTGCGGAAGGCTTCTTCACCGGCGCGGAACAGATACAGCAGGCCGCCAAAGGTGAGCAGGTCGAACACCGAAGACAGCGGCCCCATCACCCCGGCGAAACGGACGAGGCCGTGCATGTCCCAGACCTGCGGCCTGGCTGTGGCCTGGGGGCGAACGGAGTCGAAGGGGATACCGATTTCCGAGCAGTCGTACAGCAGGTTGTTGAGCAGAATCTGGATGGGCAGCATGGGCAGGAAAGGCAGAAACAGCGAAGCCACGGCCATCGAGAGCATGTTGCCGATGTTGGAGCTGGCGCCCATGCGCACGTACTTGAGGATGTTGACGAAAGTGCGGCGGCCCTCTTCAACGCCGTCGGCCACCACATCCAGTCCTGAATCAAGCAGGATCATGTCGGCCGCTGCCTGGGCCACGCCGGATGCTCCCTGCACCGACAGGCCGATGTCGGCTGCATTCAGCGCTGGGGCATCGTTGATGCCGTCACCGAGAAAGCCCACGACTGCGCCGCGCGACTGAAGCGCGCGCACGATGCGCGACTTCTGGTCAGGTGCCAGCCGGCCGTAGGCGTCAACCTGCTGCACCTGCACGGCCAGCGCCGCATCGCTGAGCTGGGCCATGTCGGCGCCGGTGAGCACACGGTCTGCCTTGAGCCCCACCTGAGCCGCCAGGTGCCGCACCACCACCGGGTCGTCGCCAGAGAGAATCTTCAACCCGATGCCGGCGCGAGCCAGTCGGGCAATGGTGGCGGCCGCCGTGGCCTTGGGGGGGTCGACAAAGGCACACAGGCCTTCCAGGGTCAGGCCGGTTTCGTCTGCGGCATCAAGTTCATGTGCTGCGCCTGCCCAGGGTCGGGAGGCCACGGCCACGGTGCGCAGGCCGTCTTCTGCCAGGGCATGAACGCGCGCCATGGCGGCCTGCATGGCCTGGTCGTCAAAGGTGCTGCACTCATCGCCAGCTTGTCGAGCCTGGGTACACAGGGCAAAGACCGCCTCGGGGGCGCCCTTGACGATGAGCCATTCCTGCCCTTGCGGTGAGCGAGCCAGGACGGATCCCACACGACGGTGAAAGTCAAAAGCCTGTCGGCTGAGCAGCGTCCAGTCCTTGCCCGCGTCAGGGTGAACTTGCTGCAGGGCGTTGTCGAGCGCGCCACGGTCGCCGCCCAGGTCGGCAGCAACGGCGCCCAGCAAGGCCGGCTGCGGGTGGGCGTCGCCATTGGCCAGCAGGCTGCTGGCGACCGAAATATTCGCTTCCGTCAAAGTGCCAGTCTTGTCCGTGCACAGCACGGTCATGGCACCCAGATCGTGGATGGAGGCCAGGCGTTTCACGATCACTTTCTGCCGGGCCATTCGCAGGGCGCCCTTGGACAGCGTCACGGTGGTGATCATGGGCAGCAACTCGGGGGTCAGCCCGACGGCCAGGGCCACGGCAAACATCAGTGATTCGAGCAAGGGGCGACCGAACATCATGTGGGCGCTCAGCACCACCACGACCAGCCCCAGTGTCAGCCGGGCCATGGCCAGGCTGAATGCGTGCAGGTCTCGCTGAAAGGGGGATGGCGCCTGTGTCTCCACCATGGCGGCCGCTGCTGCGCCGAACACAGTCTGTCGGCCGGTGCCCACGACCATGGCCAGGGCTTCGCCGGTTTCGGCCACAGCACCGCGAAACAGGGCGTTGGACGCTTCCGCCGGGGCGGTGGTTGCGACCTGTCCAGGCAGTTTTTCGACTGGGTAAGGCTCACCGGTCAGGGCGGCTTCGCCTGCGGTGAAACCATCGCTGCTCAAAACCAGCGCGTCAGCGGGGATGATGTCGCCGGCGCGGACACGCACGACATCACCGGGCACCACCTCGTCGACCGGGACGGTGCGGAATTGCCCGTCACGTCGCACTTCGGCCTGAATGGCCACGGAAGCCTTGAGCATGTCGGCCGCCTGGCGTGCACGGCCCTCCTGGAAGGTGTCCAGCCCGATAGACAGGCCCAGGATCACGACGATGATCGCGCCGCCGGTGGCGTCACCGGTCGACATCGACACCAGCGCGGCGGCCAGCAGGATCATCGAGAGGGGTTCCAGCAGCCGTCGCCCGATCGCCCGCATGGTGCCTTCCGGGCGGTGGTGCTCATCGGTATTGGGGCCGTAGCGCTGAAAGCGGTCGGCAGCCTCCTGCATGCTCAGCCCCTCAGGGCTGCTCTCCAAGGCCTTGCCCAGGTCGTCAGGGCTCTGGTTCCAGAACTGGTTCAACTCGGGGCGGTCGTTTGACGCGGTATCCGTCATGTGGGGCTTCCGGGAGGCGCTATGCTGCACTGCATGAACGATACCCCCTTGCTTGATCCAGTTTTTGACGCGCCCGAGTCATTGGCGAAAATTCTTGATGCGCACCCTGATTTCCGGGTGTTGCGTCGTCTTCAGCCTGCCCGCCAATTCGGGCACAAGGCACCGCGTGATGCCGTGCGTCGCATTGCTGTGCTGGATACCGAGACCACCGGACTGGACGCCCGCCGCGACCGCATCATCGAGTTGGCCATGGTGCTGGTCGATGTGGATGTCAGCACGGGGCAGGCGGTGAAGGTGGTGGAGGTCTTCGACGAGCTCGAAGACCCGGGCATGCCGATTCCTGAACCAGCCCGGCGGGTGACTGGCATCACCGATGAGATGGTGGCTGGCAAGCGACTCGACGATGAACAGGTGAAAGGCTTGCTGAATGGGGTGCATCTGGTCATCGCCCACAATGCCCGATTCGACCGAGGCTTCGTAGAAGCCCGGTTTCCCTTTTTCGCAGAGGTTCCGTGGGCGTGCTCGGTCAGCGAGGTCGACTGGCAAGCTGAAGGGCGTGGCTCAGCCAAGCTGGAGTTCCTGGCGTCCGAATTGGGTTTTTTCTATGATGCCCACCGTGCCGAGATGGACTGCCATGCCTTGCTGGCCGTATTGATGGCACCGCTGCCGCTGACTGGCGTGACAGGCTTGAAAGCTCTGTGGGACAAGGCCCAGCGCGTCAGCTACCGCGTGATGGCGACGGGGTCACCCTTCGAGTCCAAGGATGTGCTCAAGGAGCGTGGTTACCGCTGGGATGCGGAGCGCAAGGTGTGGCATACCACCGTGTCTGACGATGACGCCTTGACGGCCGAGTGCGCGTGGCTGAAAGCCCAGGTTTACAAGGGGCGGGCGGCACGGGTGGACGTGGAGCGGGTCACTGCGCTGGAGCGCCATTCCCCACGGGGTGGAGACATGACTCAGCAGGCTATCTGATCCCCCGTGTGCATCGGGTCAGCACTGCGGCAGCAACTCGTCAGGTAGCAACTCGATGGTCTTGCTGTGAAAGAGCTCGGCACGGTCCGGGCCGGCGATGTGGTGCAGTTCTTCGACGCATACGGCGAGCCATGACATCAGGCTGGGGTGGTCAATGACCTCGCGAGCGGCCACCCGCAGGTGTTCATCGCGGTGTCCCAGGATGCGGCCCAACTGATCCAGTGCATAAAACTTGGCGGCAGCCAGCGAACGGTTGCTTTTCGGTGCAGCGGGCGCTGGTGTTGCGACGGCCGGTGTTTCCTGTACAGCGGATGCCACGGTGGCTCTGGCTGCCGGTTGAGCTTTGGCGGCCACGGCAGAGGCGGCTTTGGCCACCGGCATCAGCAGCCCTTTGTCGACCAGCGCGTGGACATCCTCGACCTTGAGCGACAGTGCCTTGAGTGCGGGCAGCGCATCCAGCAGGGGCTTTTTGCCATCCATCATGATCAGCAGCGCCCGCATGGCAGGCGCCAGACCTGCGCTGCGCTCGCGGATCACCTCCCAGCCCTTGTCCGTCTTCGAGTAGGGAATGCTCAATTCCACGTCACACCTCTTGAAAGTCCACCTTCGACGCAGCGGACTATTCCCAAGGTGTGTGACAGGCGGACGAAGACCCCTACATCCGCTGAGACCATCTGCCATGTCAGGTGTGAACTAAGTCACATACATGGCTTGGTCAAGTTCAGCCGCGCAGGTGCTCTGGTGCGGTCAGCAGGAGCTTGCGCTGCAGTTTGGCCAGTTGGCTGAGTTCCTCGTCGGTCAATCCGGCCGTCAAAGCGCGAATGTCATCGCTGACGATGGGCAGCAATTGTTCAATCTGCTGGACGCCCTCGGGGCTCAGTGTGACCTCGATCTTGCGGCGGTCGTCCTCGGCCTGTCTCCGCACGATCAGGCCCTTGGCACTCAACTGGTCTGTCAGGCGGGTGACATTGGCCAGTTTTTCACCTGCGGCCGCCCCCAGCAGGGAAGGCGTCAAGGTGAAGGCCTCCGACCCGTACAACATCAGCAAGATGGTGAACTCAGGATGGCTCAACCCCGTGGGGTGCAGGGTTGTATTGGCCGAGTCCTGGATGCGTTTGCCGATCAGTTTGGCAGAACGGATCACGGAAGCAGCCTGCTTCGGGTAGCCAGGGTAGCGGCCCGCGATCAGTTCCAGTCGTTTTTCTTCAGGGATGGCGTCGTCGGACATGTTGATCCTGTTGTGCACGCAAACAAACTAGATGATACATTAATGAACAATACAAACATGAACTAGGTGACGAGGGCACTTTGTCTCTCGGCATCTGACGGACGGCGGTAGATGGTATTGCCTACTTGGAGAGATTGGCTGTTTTCGGTGAAAGCCTTTGTGGCCGCCATGCTCGCACTGTACTGTGCGCTGGCGCTGGGCTTGCCACGTCCTTATTGGGCGATGGCCACCGTCTATGTGGTCTCGCATCCACTGTCTGGTGCGACGCGCTCCAAGGGCGTTTACCGTGCACTGGGTACCTTGCTGGGGGCTGCGGCGTCGGTCGTGATCGTGCCCACCCTGGGCAGTGAGCCCGTGTTGTTCAGCCTGGTGCTGGCGCTGTGGACCGGGCTGTTGATGTATTTCGCGCTGCTGGACCGCACCCCTCGCAGCTACCTGTACATGCTGGCGGCGTATTCCCTGGGCCTGATTGCCTTGCCTGCCATCACCACACCGGAGCAGATCTTCGACATTGCCATCGCGCGCAGCGAGGAGATCCTGCTGGGCATCCTGTGTGCCAGCGTGGTGTCTGCCGTGGTGTTTCCCACCCGCATCTTGCCGCTGCTGCAGGCCAAGCTCCATGCCTGGCTGAAAGATGCTGCAGGCTGGGCTGCCGCCATCTTGTCGACTTCAGATGGTGCACAGCCTGTCAAGGTGTTCACCCGGCACCAGCTCGCCTCCGACATCCTGGCACTTGATCAGTTCATCCTGCAGTTGTCGTACGACACCATCAACACCCGTCTGGTGGCACACACCCGCGGGCTGCGTGACCGTCTGGCCATGCTGCTGCCCATCCTGTCGTCCTTGTCCGTGACCTTGTCCGAGCTGAAACAGCAAGACGGTGGGGTGCCGGCTGACGAGGCAGGCCAGATGCAAGCCGTTGCGGACTGGCTTGCGCTGCCGTCTGGCCCCGCCATGCACGATGAAGGGCAGCGTTTGCTCGGGCTGCTGGACAAGCCTCTGCCAGAGGCGCAGGCAACGGACCCTTCACGCGCAGCCGTGCTGGGGCATCTGCGTACTCGGCTGCATGCCCTGGTGAGCTTGTGGCTGGACTGTCAGATGCTGCGCGACACCATTGCACAACAGTTGCCTCAACCGGCCAGAGCCTTTTACTTCGACCGCTGGGAAGTTGGCAGCCAGGCTCGTCACCATGACTTTGGCATCGTGACCTTTTCTGCCACCTCGGTCTGTGTCGCCATCTTCCTGTGCTGCCTGGGGTGGATGTGGATGGGGTGGGATGACAAGGGCAGCCTGGTCTCCATGGCGGCCATCGCCTCGTGCTTTTTCTCTGCCCTCGACGAGCCGGCACGCGCACAGAAGTCCTTCTTCATCTGGAACACCGTCCTGATCGTGGTGGCTGCGGCGCTGCTGTTTCTCATCATCCCGCTGGCACACGAGTACGAAACCCTGGTGATGTCCTTGATGGCGCCCTTCATCCTGGGCGGTCTGCTGGCCACCCGGCCGCAGTTCACGATGATCGCCATGACGCTGACCGTGGCCATGGCATCGGTGATGGGTTTGTCCGGCGCCTACAACGCCGACTTCCCCAGCTACTTCAACATGAGTCTGGCCAGTGTCGTGGGCATTCTGTACGCGCTGGTGTGGACCCTGGTGACGCGCCCGTTCGGTGCCAAGCTGGCCATGCGGCGCCTGGTTCACTCCAGCTGGGACGACCTGGCCCGGATGGCGGCCGGAGAGCACTCCGATGACCATGCGGTCCTCAATGCCCGCATGCTGGATCGACTGGGGCAATTGGTGCCCAGGCTGTCGGCCAGCGGTGACGACAAGCCTACCGACGGTTTCAGCGAGTTGCGGGTGGGCTTCAGTGTGCTGGATCTGCAGCAGGACGAGAAGTTCCTGGGCCCGGTAGCTCGAGCCGCCGTGCAGCGTGTGCTGGAGGCGGTCTCGACGCATTACCTGGCCCTGTTGGGGCGCGCTCGTGCGCAGGCGGCAGAGCCGTTGGGAACACTCATTCAGACGGCGCTGGCGCACGTGCACCAGGAAGACAGCCAGGCAGCCACGCAGGCCGCGCACGCCCTGGTCGAGTTGCGTTTGACGCTGGCACCGACACAGACCAAGCCCGCATGAAGAGGTTCACATGATTGGTGAGTTCGAGTTCTACGGCATCTATTTCCCCGCCTTTTTTGCGCCGGCCTTGCTGGCATTTGTGGCGGCCAGCGTGATCTGGCGTGTGCTGGACCGCCTCGGCGCCTACCGCCATATCTGGCACCGCTCCCTGTTCAACCTGGCGCTGTATGTGGTCGTGCTGGGTGGCATGGTCGTTCTGACGCGTTGATGGCATTCATGATGAAACTGCAAGCAAAACAGATCTTTCCCGTCGTGCTGACCCTGGTGGCCGTCTCGGCCGCCTTGGTTGTGGTTCACCATCTGTGGGAGTACTACATCAACTCGCCCTGGACCCGTGACGGGCATGTCCGCGCCGATGTCTGGCAGGTGTCGCCTGATGTGGGCGGGCTGGTGACCGACGTGCGCGTCAAGGACAACCAGCCCATCAAGCGCGGCGATGTGCTGTTTGTGGTCGACCATGCGCGCTACCAGTTGGCTGCGGAACAGGCCACGGCCAACCTGGCTGCCCAGAAAGCCAGTCTGGCCCAGGCCCGCCGTGAAGCGACACGTAGCCGCGGGTTGTCTGACCTGGTCGCCAAGGAAAGCCTCGAAGAAGCCGATGCCAAGGTCCAGCAATTGCAGGCTGCCGTCGACGGGGCCGAGTCCGCTCTCAGGCTGGCCAAACTCAATCTGGAGCGTACCGAGGTGCGCAGCCCGGTAGACGGCTACCTCAATGACCGTGCACCACACCAGGGTGACTACGTCCACTCCGGTCAGCCTGTGCTGTCCGTGGTCGATGCCAATTCAGTTCATGTGGACGGGTATTTCGAGGAGACCAAGCTGGAGCGGGTGCAACCCAACCAGCCCGTGTTGGTGCGCATCATGGGGGCGCCGCGTGATCTGAAGGGGCATGTGCAGAGCATCGCTGCCGGCATTGAAGACCGTGACCGCAGCAATGGCAGCAACTTGCTGCCCAATGTGAACCCCACTTTCAACTGGGTTCGATTGGCTCAGCGCATCCCGGTGCGCATCGTGCTGGACGAGAAGCCATCTGACATCCGCTTGATTGCCGGTCGCACCGCTACCGTGTCCGTGGTGGAGCAGCAGGGCGGGGCAAGCAAGCAGGGGGGGCAGAAGTGAAGTCCATGATGTCAGGCTCGCGGCTGCCTGCTTTCCTGCCGGCCTCGTTGTCAGCCCTCACGCTGGCGCTGGCGGCGTGCACCACGGTCGGTCCGCAGTATCAGCTTCCGGAAAAAGCCGCCTATCAGCACCCCAAGGCGCAAGGTGCCTTCCTGGTAAAGGACCCCGCCGTGGTGTCGCTCGGCGATGTGCCGCAGGGCTGGTGGAAGCTCTATGACGACGCTGTGTTGAATCAACTGGTGGCGTCCAGCCTGTCCGCCAACACCGATCTGAGGGTGGCGCAAGCGCATCTGCAGCGTGCCTTGTCGGTAGCCGATGAGGTGAAGGATATCGGTGGCCCGCATGCGGCGGTGTCCGCCAGCGTAGAGCGGGCGCAGGTGGCCGGTGAAGCCTATCTGCTGGAAACCAAGGTGCCGGTGTTCAACCTGGGCGACGTTGGTGCGCATGTGTCTTACCAGCTCGACCTGTTCGGTCAGCTGGCGCGAGCCAGTGAGGCGGCCGAGGCGAATGTGCAGGCCACGGAAGCGGCCATGGACCTGGTGCGGGTCTCGGTCGTGGGTGAAACCGTGCGCGCCTATCTGCAGGTCTGCGCGGCCGACACCCTCAGCGAGGTCACCCGGCAGGCGCTGGTACTCCAGCAGCAGCAATGGGGCCTTGCATCCCGTATGTACCAGGCCGGCCGTGGGTCGGTCACCGATGTGGAGCGTGCACAGGCATTGGTCAACAGCTGGCAGGCTGAACTGCCTCGGTACAAGGCCGAGCGTGATCGTGCCACTTTCCGTCTGGCCCAGTTGGCCGGGCAGCCACCGCAAGCGATGACACAGTCCATCCCGGTGTGTCAGGCCATGCCCGCCCTCAAGCAGCCCTTGCCTGTGGGCGATGGGGCAGCCCTGCTCAAGCGTCGCCCTGATGTCCGGCAGGCCGAGCGGCTGCTGGCGGCATCGACGGCCCGTATCGGTGTGGCCACGGCCGATCTCTACCCCAGCATTTCGCTGGGTGCCGGCGTCGGGTTGACGGGCATCCTGGACCACCTGGGCCAGGCACCAACGCAGCGCTGGTCGATCGGGCCCCTCATCAGCTGGCATATCCCGGACAGCGGCGCCCGTGCCCGTGTGCAAGCGGCTGAAGCCGATCAGTCGGCCGCCCTCGCGCAATTTGATGGCGTGGTGCTCAATGCGCTGCGTGAAACCGAGACGGCTTTGTCCGCCTACGCCCATGACCTGGAGCAGCGGCAGTCGGTGCAGGCTTCCAGGCAGGCGTTGCAAACGGTTTCCGACCAGAACCGCCGCATGGTTCAGGCTGGGCGGATGCCGGTTCGTGTCCGCCTCGATGCGGACCAGAGTGTGACCGCCTCTCAACTGGCCGTAGCGCGGGCCAACGTGCAAGTGGCGCAAGACCAGTTGGCCGTGTTCATGGCCCTCGGTGGCGGCTGGGCACGCTGAACTGCACAGCTCTGGTCAGGCAGCCTCATCCAGGTTGGCCCTGACCTTGCCCAGCAGGGCAATCAGTTGCGCGCATTCTTCGGCCGTCATGCCATCGATCGCTGCGGCGGACAGGCGCTGCTCCTGTGCTTCGAGCAGCGCATGCACGGTCTGACCTTGCGGAGACAGTGTCAGGCGGGTGCTGCGGCGATCCCGTTCATCCGCTTGTGCTGTCAGCAAGTCCATGTCGCGCAGGGCCGCAATCAGGCGTGCAGTCTGCCCCTTGTCTCGCCCCGAGCGAGCGACCAGATCGCTCAATGTAGCGCCGGGGTGGTGTGCGAAGAACGCCAGCGCCTTGCCTTCGAGGTGGCTGAGGTCATAGGGGCTGTCTTTCAGCGCGCGGTACTGCTTAGAACGAAGTGCGTGCATGACCGAATGCACGGCCTCAAAGACCGCGTGGGCCGTGTCTCCGCCGGATTGGTTGACAAGTTCAACTTTGTTGCGCATGATGGATGACATTATCAACCAATTGGGTTGGTTTGTGTAGACGTGTAAGGCACAGGCCGACCAGATCATCTTAGATGAGGGCATGGTCATGTTGTGCAAGCGCGTGAGTGCGTATTTGTTGCTCTTGTTGGCATGCACGCTGACCCCATGGTCCGGTGTGCTGGCCAAACCGACAGGTGTCAGCGGGGATCTGCAATCCGTGACGCCGGTCACCTCTTGCGAGCGTCTGGTCAAGGTGAACTTGGTCGCTGTCGGCGGGCGGGGCAGTAAAGTCCAAACGGCTGAAAGGCGTGGGGAGGGCGCTGCTGCTGTGTGCCTGGTCACCGGTGTGCTGGCCCCTAGCATCACCTTTCAGGTGTCCTTGCCCATGCAGGGATGGACGCAGCGCTTCCTTCAGGTGGGCTGTGGTGGCCTGTGTGGGCGTGTTTCTCTGGAAGTCGGGGCAGCCGATGGCTGTGTGCCCTTGAAGGCCAATGGCTTTGTCCTTGCCGGAACGGACATGGGACACCAAGGCGGGATGGATGGCAGCTTTGCCAAAGATCCGCAAAAGCGTGTTGACTTCGCTTATCGAGCCCAGCATCTGACAGCGCTGGCGGCCAAGCGCCTCATCCAGGTGTTTTACGGTCAGGCTCAGCGCCATGCCTATTTCAGTGGCTGCTCTGATGGCGGGCGCGAAGCCCTGATGGAAGCGCAGCGCTTCCCTGATGACTTCGACGGCATCATCGCGGGCGCCGCAGCCATGAACTTCCAGTCACAAAACGGGCTTTATCACGCCTGGGTGGCAGCCAGTAACCGTGGCGCCGACGGCAAGGCTGTGCTGGTCGCCAGCCGTTTGCCTGTGCTGCACGAGGCAGTGCTGAAGGCTTGTGACGAGCTCGATGGTGTGCACGATGGGCTGATCACGGACCCGCGCGTCTGCCATTTCGATCCCGCCTCCATACAGTGCCCTGCCTCTGCCACGGAAACCAGTACCTGCCTGCGCGCTGACGAGGTTGTGGCAGCCCGGCGAATCTACGAAGGGCCACGGGACCCAACCACGGGTGTGCGCTTGTTGGTGGGTGGGCCTCAATACGGGTCGGAGTTAGCCTGGGCAGGGGTTTTTGTGCCTTTTGGTGCGGATCAGGCGGTTGCCAGTGAGTCGATTGCACAAGGGGCCCTGCCGGTGCTCTACGCAGACGATTCACCATCCATCAAGAAGCTGTCCGATCTGACCTTTACGGAGCAGGATCTGGTGCGTCTCAAGGTGCTGCATCCCCTGAACGATGCCACCAACCCGGATCTGCGCCGCTTCTTTGCTCGGGGCGGCAAGCTGATCCTTTGGCATGGCTGGAGTGATCCTCATATTTCTCCGCGTACCTCCATCGCATACCACGAGGCCCTGCTGCGCACAGTCGGTTCCGACCGGGTGGCGGCCTCCGAGCGTCTTTATCTCTTGCCCGGGGTCAACCACTGCAGCGGCGGAGAAGGCCCCAGCGCGGTGGACTTCCTGACACCCATGCTGGCTTGGGTCGAACAAGGCCAGGCACCAGACCGTGTCGAGGCCAGCACGCCCCAACCCAGTCAACGCCCTAGCGGCTTTGGTATGCCGAATGGGGCACCACCCAAGGGTGACCTGGCCGCCATGCGCCCCCCCAGTTTGGACAGCGCTTCCACCGTGCAGCGCAGCCGCCCCCTTTACCCCTATCCGGCCGTGGCCCGTTATGACGGCCAAGGTGACCCGAATCTGGCCAGCAGCTTTGTGAAGGGTATGCCGTTGACGCTGGAAGCCACACCCTCGTGGGCTGGTGAGGGCTTTTTCAGCCCCTATCAAGCCCGTATGCATTGATGACTCTGTAAGCGAGTCGAATGAAAGGACAGACCATGAATACCCCTGTGATCGATGCCAATATGCATTGGCTGCCAGAGGATCTGTTTTCCAACGAGCGCCTGCTCGAAGCCTTTACAGGTGCCGTGCCACGCCAATACGGCATCCATGCCAAGCTGACACCTATTCCCGGCGATCCGGGCAAGCGTCAGATCATCATCGAGCAGCCAGAAGGCTACGAGGTGTTGAACTATGCCGAGAACCAGTACAGCCACGAAGGCCGACTGGCCGACATGGACAAGGCTGGCATCGACCGGGCGGTGTTTCGCATGCCTTGTTGGCAGGAGTGGCTGGACCTGGACACCTGCAAGCTCGTCAACGATGCCATGGCCGCCCACATCCGGCGCAGCCCGACACGGTTTGCTGCGCTGGCGATTGTTCCGCCCTGGGGCACCCGTGAAAGCGTCCGCGAGATGGAACGCTGCATCAAGGAGCTGGGCTTCAGTGGCGTGCAGATGGCGGCTCACTACGGCAACCTCTATCTCGACGACATGGCATTTCGCCCCCACCTGAAGGCCGTTGCGGCACTCGGCGTGCCGGCGGTGGTGCACCACACGCCTTTGCCGGTTGACTTCGCTTCCATCGTCCCCTACACCAACCAGCGCCGCCAGTA
This sequence comes from Aquabacterium sp., assembly GCF_041909175.1. Classification (GTDB taxonomy): domain Bacteria; phylum Pseudomonadota; class Gammaproteobacteria; order Burkholderiales; family Burkholderiaceae_C; genus Aquabacterium. The sequence goes on from NZ_JAYRDZ010000012.1 coordinate 30,287, forward strand.
TGGTCGTTGCGTCGCCCAGGCAACCGCTGTGGGGCGCGAAATCTTCAGTGGTTTGTTTGATGACGTGCCCGACCTGATCCTCAGCCATTCCATGCTGGGTGGAGGGTTCTTTGCCTTCGTCGACATGCTGTTCCCGCCCAAGAGCGCCCAGGCCGAGCTGCATGACGAGGTGGACCGCTTTGAGTCGCAGGGTGGGCGCTTGCGCGAACAGCTGCGCCGCAATATCCGTTTCGACATCTCCGGTGCGCCGCAGTGGGGCAAGGCCCAGCTTGAATGTGCCGTCAAGGTGCTCGGTGCCAACAGCATCCTCTATGGTGGTTCCTATCCGATTCGCCGTGACTGGTTCCTCGAGGGGGTGAGCTACATCCAATCCCTGGATATCAGCGAATCGGACAAGGGCGCTATCCTTGGTGGCAATGCAGCCGAGTTGTTCCGGCTGGCTTGACAGGTAGAGTGATGACGAAGATTTCCCGTGCGCTTGCCGTTGTGCTGGTGCTGCTGGCCGGCCTGTGGTTGATGGCAGATACCCTGGTGCCTCAGCCTTTCAGCTACTTTGCGTTCCGCGCCAAGTTCATGCAGTTCTCCGGCGTGCTGGCCATCGGGGCCATGAGCCTGTGCTTGGTGCTGGCTGCGCGCCCACGTTGGCTTGAACCCCATCTGGACGGCCTCGACAAGATGTACCGCCTGCACAAGTGGCTGGGCATCACGGCGCTGGTGACCTCGGTGGCCCACTGGTGGCTGGGGCAGGGCACCAAATGGATGGTGGGCTGGGGGTGGCTGGTGCGTCCCGCACGTCGTCCACGCGCAGGCGGGCCTGATCTCGCGACCCTGGAAGGACTGTTCAGAAGCCAGCGCGGTCTGGCAGAAACCGTGGGTGAGTGGGCTTTTTACGCGGCGGCCGTCTTACTGGTGCTGGCGCTGGTCAAGCGCTTCCCTTACCGGTGGTTTGCGAAAACCCACACGGTTCTGGCTGCGCTTTACCTGGGGCTGGTTTTCCACTCCGTCATCCTGCTGCAGTTCAGCTATTGGCTTCAACCGGTGGGGTTGCTCATGGCCAGCCTCATGGCAGTTGGCAGCATCTGTGCGGTGCTGGTACTGACTGGCCGGGTGGGGTCGCGTCGCAAAGTGCGCGGCCAAGTCGTAGCTGTCCAGTCCTACCCAGCGTCACACGTGCTTGAAACCCGCATCGAACTGCAACCTGGCTGGGCTGGGCATCAGGCAGGTCAGTTCGCCTTTGTCACCTTTGACCAGCGCGAGGGTGCACACCCCTTCACCATCGCGTCTGCCTGGTCTCCACAGACGCGGCAGCTCACCTTCATCACCAAGGCCTTGGGCGATCACACCGCAGCGATGCCGGGCCTCGTCGAAGCTGGCTTGCCGGTGACGGTGGAGGGCCCCTACGGCTGCTTCAATTTCGAAGACCAGCAGGCCAGCCAGATCTGGGTGGGCGGCGGCATCGGCATCACACCGTTCATCGCCCGCCTCAAGCAACTGGCGCAGCAAGGCGGGGCAGACAAACCGATCGACCTGTTCCATGCCACGGCCGTGTATGAGTCGGCGGCGATTGACCAGCTCAAGGCTGATGCCGAGGCTGCCGGGGTGCGCCTGCATCTGTTCCACGATGCCACGAATGGCCGGCTCGATGCGGACAAGATCAGGGCGCTGGTACCGGGCTGGAAGGCATCCAGCATCTGGTTCTGCGGGCCATCCGGCTTCGGTGCAAGCTTGTGGCAGAACTTCAAGTCGCATGGGCTGCCACAAGCGGCTTTCCATCGCGAGTTGTTCGAGATGCGCTGAGGCGTGTATCTTCCACTCGACAAAGGCCTTGCATGCGTGCAAGGCCTTTTCAGTTTGTGGCCTGACTCGCTGAAAATGAGCGTGGACTCTATCCCTGTACCACCACGACATGAAGCGCCTGAGCGAACTGTTCACACCACGTCACTGGCGTTTGGCCGCGGTCGGCGTGCCCGGTATCGCGCTGATTCTGTTTGTGGGCAGGCAGATGACCGATCCTTATCATGCGGCGGTGGCTGCCGGGGCCGCTTTCTCGGTCGGGTTTGGCTTGTCTCGCGACCTGGGTGGGATGCGTTGGGGTGCCATGGCAGCAGCCATGCTGGGCATGAGCGTGAGCGGGGCGTTGGGTACGTTGGTGGGGCAATGGTTCCCGCTGTCTGCGCTGGTGTCGGCGCTGCTGGCGGCCGTCTGCGCGGCCCTGGCTCTGCTCAATGAAGATCTGTGGTGGGTTGCGCTGCAACTGGTCATCGCCTTCATGATGGCCGGTTACTTTCCGGGTGGCGTCAACGTGGCCATGGAACGGGCCCTGGCGGTGCTCATCGGCGGCACCACCGAGATCATCGTGGCCATTGGCGTGGCATCCTTGTTCACCCGGCCGGTGCAGCGTCTGCCGCTGGCCCTGGGGGAGCCACCTCAGCCAGGTATCACCACCGCGCACGCATGCCGCGCCGCCGCTGCAGTGCTGATCAGCCTCATGGTGGCCCGCATGATTGGCCTGACCTTTGATTACTGGGCACCTATCACGGCGCTGATCGTGCTCAAGCCTGGCTTGCACGATACCCGTGCGCGTGGGGGGGCTCGCTTGCTGGGTACCGCCAGTGGCAGCCTGCTGGCAATCGCCTGGGGGCTTGGCTTTGCTGACAACCACCACGCGCTGGCACTGGGTGCCGTGGTGGCCATTGCCCTGAGCTATACCCTGCAAAAGGCCAGCTACGAGATTTTTTCCGCCTGCGTCACCATGTCGGTCGTGTTTCTGGTGTCGATCGGGCAGGGCGGTCCGGTGATCAACTCTGAACACCGTTTGTTTGCCACGGTCATTGGGGGGCTGGTGGCCTTGCTGGTGTCGGCCCCCTTGCCACATCGGCTTCGCGACGACGATGCCCGCGACCGCATGGGCAAATTGCCCAAGTTGTGACCACATCCGGCATCCGGAAATGAAAAGAGCCCGCGTGAAGCGGGCTCTTTTGCTTTGTTTGGCTCCCCGACCTGGGCTCGAACCAGGGACCTACGGATTAACAGTCCGGCGCTCTACCGACTGAGCTATCGGGGAATATGTCGGTTCAGTTGTTGACTGCTTCGTTTGTTTCGTTGCTGTCGTCAACCGAGAACGTAACTATAGCATCTTTTTTCAAAAGTGCGCAAGTGGGGCCCTGTTTTTGCGCCTTGTTGGCGAAATCAAACAATGCTGTCTGATTCACGCATCATCCGCGTCACAGCACGCCCAGGCGCTGCTTCAACAGGGTGCTGGTGGTGGTGTATTGCAGCAGTTGCGACTCGTCGGGTTTCAGATAGGCCTGCAGGGCATGTGCCGCCATCGTGGCTTCGTGAAACGCGCAAACCAGCAGCCGCTTTTTGCCAGGGTAGGTGTTGATGTCACCAACCGCATACACCCCGTCAAGCGAGCTCTGAAAAGTCACCGGATTCACCAGCACCTGCTTGCGGTCCAGGGCCATCCCCCAGTCGGTCAATGGGCCCAGCTTGGGGCTCATGCCTTGCCGAACGAGGAGGTGATCAAACGTCACGATGTGCGTACCGTCGGCATTGACCAGGGCCAGGCCATGCACACGACCTTCAGTGATCAAAGCTTCTTGGGGAACGCCTTGCACCCACCCCAGCTCACCAGAGGCGATGTATGCCTTGATGCGCTCCACCAGCTCGGCTTCGGCCTGGAACACATCGCGGCGGTGCATCAGCGTCACCCGTGACGGACGATGTGATTCAGGCAGCTTGATCAGCTGTTCTGCGGCCTCCAGTGCTTCATCGCCACCACCTGCAACCAGCACCTGTTCGCCTCGCCACGACGCCATCGCTTCTTCGGCGGGGAGGTGGTAGTGCAGGTGAGATGTGCCTTCGTCAAGGCCGGGCAGATTGAGCCCCTTGGGTGTGAAAGCTCCTGCACCAGCGGCAACCACGATGGCGCTGGTGGTGAAAGCCTGTCCGTCGTGTGTCCGGACCTCGTAGCCACCACCTGTTTTCGCCACCACGTGATCCACCCGCACACCCAGGTGCAGTGATTCGCCCAGACGAACAAAAGGACGGATCTGCTCCAGCAGTTGCTGGCTCAGTTGCCGTCCTGTGCATACCGGGATACCCGGCACGTCGTAGATGGGTTTGTCAGGGTAGAGCGCCACACACTGGCCACCGGCCTCCGGTAGCGCATCGACCACCTGCACACGCAGACCCAGCAAACCCAGCTGAAACGCCTGGAACAGGCCCGCGGGGCCTGCCCCGATCACAAGCACATCAGTCTGGATCATGCAGGGTCTGTCGCATCAGCGAACCAGCAAAGGCAGCTTGCCGGTCTTGTCCTTCCACTCATCGGCATCCGGCAGCGCATCCTTGCGCTTGGTGATGCTGGGCCACACCTTGGCGAGGTCGGCGTTGATACCGATGAATTCCTGTTGGTTGCCAGGCACATCTTCTTCGGGAAGGATGGCGTTGGCCGGGCACTCGGGAATGCAGACAGCGCAGTCGATGCACTCATCCGGGTCAATGACCAGGAAGTTCGGGCCTTCGCGGAAGCAGTCCACCGGGCACACGTCCACACAGTCGGTGTATTTGCACTTGATACAGGCTTCGGTGACGACGTGAGTCATGTCAGGTCTCTTGGAAATCAGGTTGAAGAATATTGACCGCGATTTTACGGGTGCTGTTTCGGCTCGAACCGACCAGTTTCGCCACAAATTGCGACATGGGTCAAAGGTTCATCGGGAATTTCAGTGGCGCCAGCCCCCACGATCACCAGGGTCGGGCGACCCGCGTGAACCACACTGGCATCGTCCAGTGACGCCACGGTATGCAGGGAATGGCGTACATCAGGCCAACCGGCACGCGACACCACACTCACTGTTGTCTCGCCTGGCCAGCCTGCATCCAGCAAGCCTTTCGACAGCGGCGCCAACTGTCGCCCAGCCATGTAGAACACCTCGGTGTCCGCACGTTGCCCGGGGCCCATGCCGCACTGGAGGTCACCGGTTCGCGTCATGGCTGTGGTGAAACTCACGCTGCGCCCGGTGCCCCGGCGGGTCAATGGGCGCTGTGTCGATGCCGCAGCAGCCAGGGCAGATGTGACACCAGGCACGACCTCGGAAGCGATACCCGCCTCGCGCAGGGCATGAAGCTCTTCCTCAAGGCGGCCGAAGATGCTGGGGTCGCCCCCTTTGAGCCGTGCCACGATGGCGTCAGGCCCGTGTTGCCGACCGACGGCCTGGGCGTGCTCAACCAGCAGACGGTTGATGCGCGTCTGTCCGTTGAAGTCGCTGCCCTCTTTGCCAGAAAAGCCGCGCTTGCCCACATCGATCCAGTCGGCAGACGGCGCAAGGTCACGCAGCTCAGGGTCGGCCAGGGCGTCAAACAGGACAACCTTGGCTTGCGCCAGAACGCGTGCGCCGCGCACGGTGATCAGATCGGCCTGCCCCGGGCCCGCACCGATGAACACGATACGAGCCGTCGAGGCAGCAGTCTCAGCGATGTGTTGTGGTTCCGTCATGCCCGAATGATAGGCGTTCAGGCAGCCTTGACGAGCAAGGCCCCACTCGTCCGATTGGTAGTCGGGTCGACCACAATCAGGGCACCACCCACGCGGTTTTTCGCGTAAGGCTCGACCGGCAGCGGTTGCTGGGTCTGGATCTGCACGCGACCGATTTCATTCACAGCCAGTTCATGCGCGTCGGTGTCTTCCAGCGAGTGGATGTCCAGACGGCTGTCGATGGCCGTGATACGGGCTTGCACCCAGCGGTTGCCATGGCGAACCCAGTACTTGCGACCCACGACAGCCGGCTCCGTGTCGAGCCAGGCCAGCGTGCCGCTGAAGGTGGCGGTCGGCGCTGTGCTGCCAGGGGCGAAGATCCAGTCGCCGCGAGAGATGTCGACCTGACGGTCCAGCACGATACCGGCCGATTGACCAGCCTCGCAGCTGTCAACCACTTCGGCCGAGTGACGCACTTCGGCGACGATGGCGGTTTCACCACTCGGGAAGATCTGCACTTCGTCGCCAGCTTTGACGGCGCCTTGGGCAATGCGACCCCAGAAGGTGCGGTACTGATGGCCTGTGCCGGATGCGGCGGCTTCACCTTCACCCACGCTGTCGCGGGTCACGTACTGCACAGGGTGCAGCAGCGGGCCGTTCAGGCTTTCGGTGGTGACCGGCAGTTGCTCCAGCACCTGCAGCAGGGTCGGGCCGTTGTACCAGGTCCAGTTGGCGCTCGGAGTGGTCACGTTGTCACCACGCAGCGCAGACACCGGGATCACGCCCTTCACATTGATGCCGGCTTGCTCGGCAAACCCTTCCAGCGAGGCCTTCACATTGTTGAAAGCAGCCTCGGTGTCTTCTTCAATGGCATCCAGCTTGTTCACGGCAAACACGATGGACGGAACGCGCAGCAGATGAGCCAGCAGACTGTGTCGGCGGGTCTGTGCCAGCAGCGGCACCGGTGTGGCCTTCCAGTCGATCTTGGTGATGTCGACCAGCACCACGGCGGCGTCGGAGCCTGCCGCAGCGGTCACCATATTGCGGGTGTATTGCTCGTGGCCAGGGGCGTCGGCGATGATGAACTTGCGGGTCTTGGTCGCGAAGTAGCGGTAGGCGACGTCAATCGTGATGCCTTGTTCGCGTTCGGCTTCCAGACCATCCGTCAGCAAAGACAGGTCGATCGGTGCGCCAGCTGCACGCTTTTCCAGCGCATCCAGCTGGTCAGCCAGGATGGCGCGGCTGTCGAACAGCAGGCGGCCGATCAGGGTGCTCTTGCCATCGTCCACGCTGCCTGCAGTCAGAAAGCGCAGGGCCTTGTGAGCCAGTTCGTTGCCAGCTTCGTTGTGGTTCAGGGTGCTCATCAGAAATAACCTTCCTTCTTGCGGCGCTCCATGGATGCTTCGGACGTGCGGTCGTCCATGCGGGTGGCGCCACGCTCGCTCACGGTCACGTGCAGGGTTTCGGCGACGATGTCGGCCGCGCTGGTGGCGGTCGACTCAACCGGGCAGGTGCAGGTCATGTCGCCGACAGTGCGGAATCGCACATCGACGGTTTCCACAGTTTCACCAGGCTGTGCCGGGGTGACTTCGGTCAGCGGTACCAGCAGGCCCTTGCGGCGGATCACCTGACGGGGATGCTTGTAATAGATGTTGGGCAGCGGGATGTTTTCGCGGGCGATGTAGAGCCACACGTCCAGCTCGGTCCAGTTCGAAATCGGGAAAGCCCGGAAATGCTCGCCCGGCTTGATGCGGGTGTTGAACAGGTTCCACAGTTCGGGACGCTGCTCCTTGGGCTGCCATTGGCCGAAGCTGTCGCGGTGCGAGAAGATGCGCTCCTTGGCGCGGGCCTTCTCTTCGTCACGGCGGGCACCGCCAATCAGGCAGTCGAAGCGATTGTCTTCAATGGCTTCCAGCAGCGTCACGGTCTGGTGGCCGTTGCGCGACTCGAGCGGGTGAGCCAGACGCACGGTGCCACGCTTGATCGAGTCTTCCATGTGCGCCACGATCAGGCGCTCACCGATTTCCTTGACGCGTTGTTCGCGGAACGCGATCACTTCAGGGAAGTTGTGGCCGGTGTCGACGTGGACGAGCGGGAAGGGCAACTTGCCTTCCAGCTTGCCTTCGGCGTTCTTCATCTTGAAGGCCTTTTCGGCCAAATGCAGCACCACGCACGAATCCTTGCCGCTGGAAAACAGCAGGCCAGGGCGCTCGAAACTGGCAGCCACTTCGCGCAGGATGAAGATCGCTTCCTCTTCCAGCGCATCCAGGTGGCGGTGGTCGACTTCCGCCAGCAGTTGTTTCACTTCACTCATCTTGTTCTCTTTCAATGCACGTGGGGACGTGTCGTTGAGGCATCACTTGTGGACGTGGAGGCCACATTCCTTGGCCTTTTCGTCTTCCCACCACCAGCGACCTGCACGGAAATCTTCGCCAACGGCGATGGCTCGTGTGCAGGGTGCGCAGCCGATGCTGGGCATGAACTGGTCGTGCAGCGGGTTGTACGGCACGTGGTTGACCGCCACGTAATGCCACACATCGCCCCAGGTCCATTCAATCAACGGGTTGAATTTTGCCCGACCTTGGTCGTCTTGCTCGCGTGCCAGCATGCCGCCACGGTTGTTTGACTGTTCGCGGCGCAGGCCGGTGACCCATGCTGCACGGCTGGCCAGCATGCGGCTGAGCGGTTCCAGCTTGCGGATACCGCAGCAGGCCTTGCGCAGGTCGATGCTCTCGTACATGGCTTTGTCACCATGCTTCGAGACGAATTCGATCACGCTTTCCTGTGCCGGGTGGTAGACCTCCACCTTGATGCCTGCATCGGCGTAATGGGTCTCGATGGTGCCGATCAGCGAGGCCGTTTCCGCATGCAGCATGCCGGTTTCGAGCGTGCCGATGGCGATCGGCAACTGGTTGCGGGCGATCAGGTCGGTCAGCACCATGTCTTCCACGCCTAGGCTGGTGGCCTGCACCACCTTGCCGGGGAATTCGATCGCGGCAGCCTTGAGCAACTCGATCGTGGCGTGGACCTTGTCAGCGTAGTCCTTGCTAGGCTGGTTATACAGGCTGATGGCCGACCCCGCTGGGGCGGGCCCACCGAAGAGAGAGGACACTTCACTCATCTTGCGTCTCCTGGCCGATTCAGGCGGCAGCGCGCCCGAAAGCAGGCTTGGTCTCAACCACATCGCCCTGATAGTGGCCGGTGGTCGCAAAGAAGCCCAGCGCACGTTCTGCTGCAGCCCGGTCTTGGTCTGCCCGCAGCGCGGCTGCGTCAAAGCCTGTACGCGCCAGCAAGGGCACCATGTCAACCAGCACCTCACCCGTTGCGCGGATTTCACCGTTGAAACGATAACGGGCGCGCAGAATATGTGCCTGGCTGTAGGCGCGGCCATCCACCCATTTCGGGAAATTCAGCACGACCAGCGAGAGCTTGCATGCATCGTTGGCCAGCACTTCCACGTCGGCATCGTTGGGCAGGATCACGCCCACAGGCTTGTAGTCGGCAGCGTCGCGTGCCGGCCATTGATCTCGCACGGCGTGCCATTGGGCCAGCGTCAGCAGGCTGTTGCTCTTGATCGGTGGGTGCGGCACGGGGCCGTCTTCTCCACCCACCGTGCGCCAGGCGTCTTGTTGAATGTCGATGAATTTCATGATGCTGTTCCTTCCTGTCTGGGCACGGTTCAGGCTGCCGCCTTGGCGGTGGTGCGGCGCACGGCATTGGCGGCCAGCTTGAAGGGCTCCAGGCCCAGGCGCTTGACCGCGTCGACAAACTTTTCACCAGACTCGCGTTGTGCGCGGTAGGTTTCAATCACGGCTTCGATCACATCAGACACCTCGTCTGCCGAGAACGAGGGGCCAATCACCTTGCCAGCCACGCTGGTCGGGGCATGGCTGGAGCCATCCGAGCCGCCGAGGGTGATCTGGTACCACTCGCTGCCGTCCTTGTCGACACCAAGGATGCCGATGTGGCCCGTGTGGTGGTGGCCGCAGGAGTTGATGCAGCCCGAGATGTGCAGATCGATCTCGCCGATGTCGTACAGCTCGTCCAGATCCTGGTAGCGCTCGATCAGCTCATTGGCAATAGGGATTGAGCGGGCGTTGGCCAGGGCGCAGAAGTCGCCGCCGGGGCAGGCGATCATGTCGCTCAGCAGGCCAATGTTGGCCGAAGCCAGTGTGGCGGCCTTGGCTGCTTGCCAGACGGCGTACAGATCTTCCTCGCGCACGAAAGGCAGCAGCGCGTTCTGGTCGTGCGTGACGCGCAACTCACCGAAGCTGAAACGGTCAGCCATGTCGGCAATCGCTTCCATCTGGGTGTCGGTCACGTCGCCGGGCGCCTGGCCAACACGCTTGACCGACAGGTGCACGTTCTTGTAGCCCTGCACCTTGTGGCCCTTGACGTTGCGCTCCAGCCACTTGCCGAATTGCTTGCGATCGGCTTCCGATGCCTCTGCCGGCAGGCCATTGCCAGCAGCAGCATGGGCCTGCACGCCAGCCGGATAGGTAAAGCTGGCGTTGACACGGTCGAATTCGGCCTGCGGAATCAGGTGAGCAGCACCGTCCACGTCGCGCTCGAGAATGGCCTTGAACTCGGCATTCACCTGGTCGAAGAACTTCTGACCTTCAGCCTTGACCAGGATCTTGATCCGGGCCTTGTACATGTTGTCGCGGCGACCGTAGCGGTTGTAGACGCGCACGATGGCTTCCAGATAGACCAGGATCTGCTGCCACGGGACAAAGCGGTTGATGATGGTGCCGGTGATGGGGGTGCGGCCCATGCCACCGCCCACGATCACGGTGAACCCGACTTCGCCGGCTTCGTTGTGCACCAACTGCAGCCCGATGTCGTGCCAATAGATGGCTGCACGGTCTTCCTTGGCGCCGCTGATCGCAATCTTGAATTTGCGAGGCAGGAACGCGAACTCGGGGTGCAGGGTCGACCACTGGCGCAGCACTTCGGCGTAGGGGCGTGCGTCGATCACTTCGTCTTCGGCGACACCCACGGTGGCATCCGAGGTGATGTTGCGGATGCAGTTGCCTGAAGTCTGGATGCCGTGCATGTTGACCTCGGCCAGCAGGTCCATGGCGTCGGCACTCTTGACCAGCGGAATCCAGTTGAACTGGACGTTCTGACGGGTCGTGAAGTGGGCATAGCCGCGGTCAAGCTCGCGGGCGATGCGTGCCAGCTGTCGGAGCTGCTTTGAAGACATTTCGCCATACGGTACGGCCACGCGCAGCATGGGCGCATGACGCTGGATGTACCAGCCGTTTTGCAGGCGCAGGGGGCGGAATTCATCATCGCCCAGCTTGCCGGCCAGGTTCCGCTCAAGTTGGTCACGGAACTGCGCCGCACGGGCGTGAACGAACTGTTTGTCAAATTCGGTGTACTGATACATGGCATCAATCCGGTCAGACCGGTGTCAATGTGTCAAAAAATGGCGGCAGCCTGTTGGTTGGGGGCAGGCCGCCCTCAGCGAGGGTCGGGAAATCAGGCGGTCAGCAAGACCTTCTGGGCGGCAAACAGCAGGCACAGACACAGTGCCATGCGGGTCACAGCCTCCGGCATATGGCGGGTCAGCTTGGCAGCCAGCCAGATGGCAGGGATGGAACCAATCAGCAGCTCCACCAGCAGCATCCAGTTGACGTTGCCGAGCGAGGCGTGTCCTATGCCGGCCACAATGGTCAGTGGCACGGCATGGGCGATGTCGCTGCCAACCAGTCTTTTCATGTCGACGCGGGGGTACAGCAACAGGATCATGGTCGCACCCAGCGCACCTGCGCCGATGGAGCTCAGGGACACCATCACACCCAGAATGGCACCGCACAACACCGTCAGGGTGGGGCGGTTGTCGCGGGTGATCCAGCGCTCCAGCCAGATGCCCACACGGAACCAGACCGGCCGGAAAGCAACCGTCACTGCCGTCAGCAACAGGGCAATGCCCAGTGCGTAGGCGAGCATGCTGTCCTTGCTCTTGCTGATGCCCACCACGTGCATGAACACCATGGTGAGGATCGACATCGGAATGCTGCCCATCAGCAAGCGCGAGGTGATGTGATAGTCCACATGACCTTCACGGTGGTGTGCTACAGAGCCGGACACCTTGGTGAGCCCGGCGAACCAGAGGTCGGTGCCAATGGCGACGGCCTTGTCAAGATGAAACACCGATATCAGCAATGGTGTCATCAATGATCCGCCACCGACGCCAGTCAGGCCCACAATGGAGCCCACACCTGCGCCTGCTGCGATGGCTTGCCAGTCGATGGTCATTGAAATTCTTTGCTTTTCTGAAGACGCTCGTTTTCATAACGAGCAGTTTGAAGGAAGTCGAACTGTAGAAAAGTTCTATATAAATGAGAAGAACATTTTTGAAAGTTGTTAATAACTATTTGGAATATTCTGTTCGCAAAAGTGTCCTGGGCACCTTGGCGCTGGCTTTGTCGGCCTGCTCGGCGATCGGTCCAGCCCCAGCGTCGTCACCCCCTGCTCAGCCCGTGGTCAAGACGCCAGCCAAGCCGCCGCGCATTGCGCTGGCTCTGGGCGGCGGTGCTGCGCGCGGCTTTGCGCACATCGGGGTGCTGCAGGTGCTGGAAGAGCAGGGCATCAAGCCCGATCTTATTGTGGGAACGTCTGCAGGCAGCGTGGTTGCAACTCTTTACGCAGCAGGCAAGTCGCCTTCCGAGTTGGGAAACATGGCCATGACCATGGATGAGTCCTCCATCACGGACTGGGTCTTTCCCGGCCGTTCGGTGATGAAGGGCGAGGCGCTGGCCAAATTCATTCGCAGTCATACAGGTGGGCGCCAGATCGAACAGATGCGCATTCCCCTTGGCATCGTCGCCACGGACCTCAATAACGGGCAGCCCATTTTGTTCAGGCGGGGTGACCCCGGCGTCGCCGTGCGGGCGTCCAGTTCCGTGCCGGCCGTGTTCGAGCCCGTGAAAATCGGTGGGCGGGAGTATGTCGATGGAGGGCTGGTGTCGCCCGTGCCGGTGCGTTATGCCAAGTCCATGGGGGCGGATATCGTCATTGCGGTCGATATCTCTGCCATCCCGGAGGGGCAACCCACCAAAGGTCCCATCGACATCCTGCTCCAGACGTTCAACATCATGGGGCACAGCATCAGTCAATATGAGTTGCAGGAAGCGGATGTCGTGATGCGCCCCAAGCTGGCGGGTGTCGGCAGTGCAGATTTCAGTGCCCGCCGGCTGTCGATTCTGGCTGGGCGTGAAGCGGCCTTGTCCGAATTGGCGGAGCTGAAGGCCAAGATCGCTGCCAAAACCCGCTGAGGCGGGGCGACTCGCTTACCGAGGCGTGCCGAAGGGTGCGCCGGTGAGCTTCATGCCCGGCTTGATGGCGTGCTTCGTGAACCAGCCGGTATTCATTTCCAGCACGTAACGAACGGGCTTGCTGGAGCAGTGTGGTTCGGTCGTTTGAGGCTTCATTTCGTCCAGATTGACGATGGTGCCGTCGTCATCGACGAACGCAACCTGCAGCGGGATGAGGGTGTTTTTCATCCAGAAGCACTGCTTGGACTGCTGCTCGAACACGAAAATCATGCCGTCGTTGTTGCCCATGTTGGTGCGGAACATCAGTCCGATCTGATGCTCCCGTGGGCGGGAGGCGACTTCTGCCTTGATGTTGATGAAGCTGGCACCCAGCGTCACGGTAGGCAGTGGCGGTTGGGCCGCATCCTGGGCGTTGGCGGTGATGCTGGTGCACAGCGTCAGCGCACCTGTGGCGAGCCATGCGGCCCATTTTCTCGACAGACTGGTCATCATTTGCTGGGGTTCTTGAAAGACAATGGCGATCTTTGCCTCGGCATTATTCACAACATTGGTAGTTTGGGTGTGGGGTTGGCCCCGCACATGTTCGAATGAGTATCGTGCCTGAGACCACAACCCAAGACGTTCGACTGCTTCCACCTTTACCTGACTTGACCGCCGCCCAGGTGGCGGGTCTGGACGATCCCGAACTGCTCGCACAGTGTGAGGTCGAAGGGCGTCAGCCGGGAGGTGTGCGGCGAATTGGCCTCGGTCTGTCGGGCATGTACTGTGCCGCATGCGCCATCACCATCGAAGATGCCTTGATGGGTGTGCCGGGGGTGCGAGAGGTGCGTGTGCAAGCGGCCACGCAACGGGCGCGCATCCTGTTCGATCCCCGAAAAGCGACCCTGTCGACCTTGGTCAGGGCTGTTCAGCGGGTGGGATACCGGGCGTGGCCAGATGCCGCTGCACGTGCGGGCAATGAGCGCCTGAAAGACCGCCGCAAGCTGTTGTGGCGGCTCGCTGTTGCCGGTTTTTGCATGATGCAGGTGATGATGATCACCACCATGCAATACGTGGCTGGGCCGGGTGAGATTCCGCCAGACCTGTGGAACCTCATGAACTGGGCCTGCTGGGTCTTGAGTTTGCCGGTGCTGTTCTTTTCGTGCGGGCCTTTCCTTGTGGGCGCCTGGCGAGCGGCGCGTCAAGGGCGTGTGGCCATGGATACCCCCGTCGCCCTGGGCATCGTGGCGATGTTTGTGGTCAGCATGGGGGCCTCATTTGGCGCCACCGATATTTTTGGGCACGACGCCTATTTTGACTCGTTGACGATGTTCGTGACCTTCCTGCTGGGGGGGCGTTGGCTGGAAAGTCGTGCACGAGAGGGCGTGACGCAATCGCTGGAAGCGCTGTGTACGCGCTTGCCCGAGTCGGTCGAGCGGGCTGTCGCGGGTACCGAGGCCGACGCCCTGGCTGCGGCGCAGGTGGAGTCCATCCCTATTTCCAGTCTCCAGCACGGGGATCTGGTCCGCGTGGCAGTTGGTCAGGCGTTTCCGGCTGACGGTCAGATTCTGCTGGGGCGCACCGAGGTGGACGAGGCTTTGCTGACTGGTGAATCTCGGGCCGTGCCGCGCCAGCAGGGTCAGATGGTGGTGGCCGGCAGCGTGAACCTCGGGGCATCGGTCTGGATCGCGGTTGAGCGCCTGGGGCCGGACACGCGATATCAGCAAATTGTGTCGCTGGTTCACCAGGCCTTGACTGAAAAGCCCGGTTGGATGCGTGCTGCCGACCGGTTTGCCGGCCCCTTCCTCTGGACTGTGCTTGCACTGGCAGCGCTTGGCGCGCTCGCGTGGTTGTGGATCGATCCGGCGCGATCGATCTGGGTGGCCGTGTCGGTCCTGGTGGTGACTTGCCCTTGCGCCTTGTCGCTTGCAGCGCCGTCCGCCTTGCTGGCAGCGGCTGGCTCCATGGCGCGCCATGGGGTGCTGGTCCGGCATCTGGACGCGCTGGAGGCTCTGTCCAGTGTGCAGCAGTTCTATTTTGACAAGACCGGTACCCTGACAGAGGGCGAATTGCATCTCATCGGGGTCATTGAAGGTGTCAACAACCTGACCCATTCGGTCGAGCAGGGCGCTCGCGTGCACAGTTGGCATGCTGCAGTGTCTCTGGCCATGCATTCTCAGCATCCCTTGTCGAGATCGCTGGTGCAAGCAGCCCAGCGTCATGCTGAGGATGGACAGGTTCCTGCATTCGCCTGGCATGACGTGCGCGAAGAGGCGGGTAAAGGTGTGGTCGGCATCGACGTTGCCGGCCGGCGCTGGAAGCTGGGGGCTGCCTCCTGGGTATTGGGCGAATCATCCGCTGCTCAGGCAGCGCAACTGCCCAATGCGGCGCTGGCTCGCGTATGGTTTGGGCCGGTTGACGATGAGCAATCCCTGGAAAACGTGCTTGGATTTGTGTTTGATGAGTCGTTGCGGGCGGATGCGGCACCTGCCTTGGCCGGTCTGCATGAACTGGGCGTGCGTTCAGCCATCCTGTCTGGCGACCGACAGGATCGGGTCGATGCCGCCGTGACCTTGCTGGGAGGCGCGTCAGTCGTGGATGTCGCTGCAGCCGAAGCAACGCCGGAAACCAAGTTGCGTGTGATCGCAGAGATGCACAAGCACGGGCACCGTGTGGCAGTTGTCGGTGACGGCATCAACGATGCGCCCGTTCTGGCGAAGGCGGACGTGTCGATTGCGCTGGATCAAGGCTCGGCTCTGGCGCAGTCGCAGGCTGACCTTCTGATCCTCGGTGGGCGACTCAAGGGTATACCCTTGGCTGTTCAGGTGAGTCGACGGGCGTCTGCTGTCGTTCGCCAGAATCTGGTGTGGGCTGCAGCCTACAACCTGATCTGTATCCCGGTGGCCCTGGTCGGGTGGTTGCCACCATGGCTGGCTGGTCTGGGTATGGCCCTGAGTTCCCTCGGCGTGGTGCTGAACGCCTTGCGTCTGTCGAAGGTGTCGCCTGCTAATTGAATATGGAAATCAAGAAAGATTTGCCATGGAAATCCTGTATGTCCTGATTCCGGTGTCTGTTCTGCTGGTGCTCGCCATCCTGGCGGTATTGGGCTGGGCGATATTCGGCGGGCAGTTTGAAGAAATTGATCAGGAGGGGCTTCGAATCTTGCGCGAAGACGACACCGACGGTCAAAATGTTGAGCGGCGTCAAGACTGACCAAGCCTTTGCACAGACAATAGCACCCGTAACAAAGGAGAAAAAGAGATGGCAACCACCAACTCTGCGACGTACAACGACACCGTTGTACGGCAGTTCGCCATAGCCGCCGTGATATACGGCGTCGTTGGCATGCTAGTCGGCGTTCTGATCGCGTCCCAGTTGGCGTGGCCGGAACTCAATTTCGGGATTCCCTGGCTCACTTACGGTCGTCTTCGACCTCTGCACACCAACGCGGTGATCTTCGCCTTTGGCGGTTGTGCTCTGTTTGCCACGTCTTACCACGTGGTTCAGCGTACCTGCCAGACTCGTCTGTTTGCAGGCCCCCTCGCTGCCTTCACCTTCTGGGGTTGGAACCTGGTGATCGTGGCCGCAGTGGTCACGTTGCCGCTGGGTATCACGACCAGCAAGGAATACGCAGAACTGGAATGGCCGATTGACATCCTGATCACGTTGGTCTGGGTGGCTTATGCCATCGTTTTCTTCGGCACCATCGGTACCCGCAAGATCCGCCACATTTATGTGGCCAACTGGTTCTACGGTGCCTTCATCATTGCTGTGGCACTGCTCCACATCGTCAACAGTGCTGAAGTGCCTGTGACCCTGTGGAAGAGCTACTCTGCTTACGCCGGTGTGCAGGACGCCATGGTCCAATGGTGGTACGGTCACAACGCTGTGGGCTTCTTCCTGACGGCAGGCTTCCTGGGCATGATGTATTACTACATCCCCAAGCAAGCTGGCATGCCCGTGTACTCGTATCGCCTGTCGATCGTGCACTTCTGGGCTCTGATCTTCACTTACATGTGGGCGGGTCCTCACCACCTGCACTACACCGCTCTGCCTGACTGGACGCAATCCATCGGCATGGTGTTCTCGCTGATTCTGCTGGCTCCCTCCTGGGGCGGCATGATCAACGGCATCATGACCCTGTCGGGTGCTTGGTACAAGCTGCGTGATGACGCCATCCTGAAGTTCCTGATCGTGGCCTTGTCGTTCTACGGCATGTCTACCTTCGAAGGTCCGATGATGTCCATCAAGACCGTGAACTCGCTGTCTCACTACACCGACTGGACCGTGGGTCACGTGCACTCCGGCGCCCTGGGTTGGGTGGGCATGATCTCGATCGGTTCGCTGTACTACCTGATCCCCCGCCTGTTCGGTCGCACCCAGATGTTCAGCGTGCCGGCAATCTCGGTTCACTTCTGGGCTGCCACCATCGGCATCGTGCTGTACATCGCTTCGATGTGGATTGCCGGTGTGATGCAAGGTCTGATGTGGCGCGCTATCAACCCCGATGGCACCCTGGTGTACACCTTCGTTGAAAGCGTGAAGGCGACCAAGCCCTTCTACATCATCCGTGTGGCCGGTGGTCTGCTGTACCTCGGCGGCATGATCCTGATGCTGTGGAACGTGGTGATGACCATCGTGGCTGGCCGTGCTGCCACGACCCCGGTCCCCGCACCTGCACACGCCTGAGAGTAGGAGAACAAGAATGGCTAACAACCACAAGCCCGCTCTCTTCTCGCACGAGAAGATCGAGACCAGCAACTTCCTGATGATCGTCCTGGTGCTGATCGTCGTGTCCTTCGGCGCCCTGGTCGAAATCGTGCCGCTGTTCTTCCAGCACAGCACGACTGAACCGGTGCCGGGCCTCAAGCCCTACACCGCACTGCAACTGGCTGGCCGTGACATCTATCAGCGTGAGGGTTGCTACAACTGTCACTCGCAGATGATCCGTCCGTTCCGCGCCGAAACCCTGCGCTACGGGCACTACTCTGTGGCAGGTGAGTTCGTGTACGACCACCCCTTCCAATGGGGCTCCAAGCGTACCGGTCCTGATCTGGCCCGTGTCGGTGGCAAGTACTCCGACCAATGGCACATGGACCACCTGAACAACCCTCGTGACGTGGTGCCTGAATCCAACATGCCTGCATACCCATGGCTGAAGGAAAACAAGGTCGATGCCGCTGGTATCGCGCCTCGTATGAAGGCCCTGCGCATGGTGGGCGTGCCTTACACCGATGCCGATATGGCTGGTGCTGCCGATGAAGTCAAGGACAAGACTGAACTGGAAGCCCTGATCGCCTATCTGCAGGTGCTGGGTACCTACGTCAAGTAAGAAACAGGAGTAATGCACATGGACGTCAATGACTTTCGCATCGCCTTCACGGTGGGAAGCCTGTGCATTTTCGTGGGCATCGTTGCGTGGGTGTACGCCCGCTCCAACCGTGCCCAGTTTGAGGAGGCAGGCAAACTGCCCCTCGCTGATGATTAATCTGGAGTCTCAGCTATGAGCGACTTCATTTCGAGTGCGTGGGCGTGGTACGTCGTCGCGATCGTTGTGTTCGGGTTGGTGTTTTGTGTGGGCGTTCTGCTCGGCGCAAGCCGCCACAAGGTGATCTACGATGCCCAAGGCAATGTGGACAAGACCACTGGTCACGTCTGGGACGGTGACCTCCAGGAGTTGAACAACCCTCTGCCGCGCTGGTGGCTGATGCTGTTCATCATCACCCTGGTGTTCGCTGTGGCTTACTTTGCCATGTATCCGGGTCTGGGTACCAACAAGGGCACCCTGGGCTGGACTTCGGTCGGCCAGCTGGAAGCTGAAAATGCCAAGGCTGTTGCTGAAGAAGCCAAGGTCTATGACGCCTTCAAGGGTCGTTCGGTGGAAGATCTGGCACGTGACCCCAAGGCTCACGACATTGGTCAGCGTCTGTTCCTGAACAACTGCGCAGCTTGCCACGGCTCTGACGCTCGCGGTGCCAAGGGCTTCCCCAACCTGACCGACGGCGATTGGCTGTATGGTGGTACCCCTGACAAGATCATCGAGACCATCACCCACGGTCGCCAAGGCACCATGCCGATCATGGCGCCGGCAGTGGGCGGTCCCGAAGAAGTTCGTCAGGTTGCCAACTATGTGCTGAGCCTGTCGGGTTCGGCTCACAACTCGATCCTGGCTGGCCTCGGCGAAGCCAAGTTCAAGAGTGTGTGTGCTGCCTGCCACGGTCCGGACGGCAAGGGTAATCAGGCCATCGGTGCACCTAACCTGACCGACAAGATCTGGTTGCATGGCTGGGGCGAACAGGCCATCATTGACATGGTCAGCAAGGGCAAGCACAACGTGATGCCGGCTCAAGAGGCCCGCTATACGCCTGACCAGATCAAGCTGTTGGCTTCTTACGTGTGGAGCCTCTCCAACGTGGACAAGACTGCCTCCAACTAAGCTGATCGCTTCTTGACGCGTACAACTGAAGAGTTGATGCGAGTCAAGTGACAGGTGGAAACCCACCCTGATGCGGCTGCGCTCTGATACCCTACAGGGTATAGGCGCAGCCGCTTTTCATTACAGAGCTGATATGAGCGATACCCCCAGCAACGAGGCACAAGGCACTGGTACCCAGGCCCCGGTCCAATCTCCTTCTCCACAGTCTCAGGCTGTGCGTGAAGAGGTCGTGTCCTTGTACAAGAAGACAGCAAAGATCTACCCACGCGAGGTGCATGGCCTGTTCATCAAGTGGCGTTGGGTGCTGGTCTGGCTGACCCAGATCGTGTTCTATGGACTGCCTTGGCTGACGTGGAACGACCGCCAGGCCGTTTTGTTTGACCTGGGCTCTCGGCGCTTCTACCTGTTCAATCTGGTGCTGTATCCACAGGACTTCATCTACCTGACGGGCCTGCTGCTGGTCAGTGCGTATTCGTTGTTCCTGTTCACGGCAGTGGCAGGCCGTCTGTGGTGTGGCTATGCCTGCCCGCAGACGGTCTACACCGAGATCTACATGTGGATCGAGCGCAAGTTCGAGGGAGACCGTGGTCGCCGCATGAAGCTCGACAAGGGAGCCTGGAGTGCAGAAAAGATCGCTCGCAAGACAGGTAAGCAGATTGCCTGGATCGCGTTCGGCCTGGTGACCGGCTTCACGTTGGTGGGGTACTTCACGCCGGTTCGCGTGTTGATGCAGGAGTTGGTGACGTTGAGTTTTGGCCCCTGGGAAACGTTCTGGGTGCTGTTCTATGGCTTCGCCACCTACGGCAACGCAGGCTACATGCGCGAGCAGGTCTGCAAGTACATGTGCCCGTATGCCCGCTTCCAAAGCGCCATGTTTGACCGCGACACGCTGATCATCACCTATGACAGCAAGCGTGGCGAGCCTCGCGGTTCGCGCTCGCGCAAGAGTGACGCCAAGTCGCTGGGGCAGGGGGACTGCGTGGACTGCACCTTGTGTGTTCAGGTCTGCCCAACCGGCATCGACATCCGCAAGGGCCTCCAATACGAGTGCATTGGCTGCGCAGCCTGTATCGACGTGTGTGATGAGGTCATGGACAAGATTGGTTCGCCTCGCGGCCTGATCCGCTACTCGACCCTCAATGCATTGGACAACGGCTGGAGTACCAAGGACATCGTCAACCGGGTGATGCGTCCCCGTGTGCTGATCTACACCGCCATTTTGGTGGCCATCGTGGTGGCCTTCGTGGTCAGTCTGTACAACCGCAGCCCCTTCAAGGTGGACGTGGTGCGCGACCGTGGCGTGTTGGCCCGCGTGGTGGACGAGGGTGTGGTGGAGAATGTCTACCGCATTCAGATCATGAATACGACCGAGTCAAAGCAACGTTATCGCGTGGGCGTTGAGCAGCTGCCTGCCGGCTCTGTTCAAGGTGGCGAGGATGTGGTTCTTGGCCCGGCCGAGGCTCGTTGGGTACCGATTGCCGTGCGTGTGCCGCCGGAAGCTGCGGCGCGCTTGGGTACAGGGCAACATCCGTTTATGATCGTCGTCGAACAAACCCGCAGCGGTGACCAGCCGCAGCTGGATGTGCGTGAGCACTCGACATTCATGGTGCCCCGTTGATGTACGGGCTCCTGTGAGGAAAACACAATGTCAGAAATTTCGTCAAACCAAGTGAACGAGCAACCCGCAGCGGAACACCAGGACAAGGGCAAGCCTTGGTGGAAGTTCCCGATCGTCTGGATGGTCATCAGTGGCCCGCTGATCGTGGTGGTCGCCGCCTTGACCACCGTGGTGGTGGCCGTCAAGCACGTTGACCCTGTCTTGAACGTCGACAACACCAGCAACAAGGGCCTGATGCCAGCAGTGCAGGGGCGCAACCATGCAGCTGAAACCTCAGCCAACGAGCCTGCCGAACGCTGAGCTGGCTCACCCATGAAAAAAGCCCACCAATCGGTGGGCTTTTTCTTTGGTGAAAGGGAAGAAAGCAGGTTGATCAGCTTTTCACGCTGTTGACCAGGGCACGAAGGCCATCTTCGTTGAGGATGCGGATGTCGCGTTGCTTGACCTCCAGCAGGCCTTCTTCCTGGAATTTCGAAAAGGTACGGCTGACCGTTTCGAGCTTCAGGCCGAGATAGCTGCCGATCTCTTCGCGCGTCATGCGCAGCACCAGTGCAGAGGCCGAAAAGCCGCGTGCATGGAGGCGTTGCGTCAGGTTGAGCAGGAAGGCCGCAAGGCGCTCTTCTGCGCGCATGCTGCCCAGCAGCAGCATCACCCCATGGTCGCGCACGATTTCGCGGCTCATGATCTTGTGGAACTGATGCTGCAGGTCAGAGAACTCGCGCGACAGGTCTTCCAGTTGGGAGTAGGGGATCACGCAAACCTGAGAATCTTCCAGTGCGATGGCATCGCAGGCATGCCGGTCTGTGCTGATGCCGTCCAGGCCAAGCAATTCACCGGCCATCTGGAAGCCCGTTACCTGGTCTCGGCCATCTTCGGATGAAATGGCGGTCTTGAAGAAGCCCGTGCGCACGGCGTAGACCGAGCGGAAGGGGTCCCCGGTGTGGAACAAGGCCTCGCCACGCTTGACGGTGCGGCGTGAGGCAATCAGGGTGTCCAGATGCGAAAGCTGCGGTTCGGTCAGACCGACGGGCAGGCACAACTCGCGGAGGTTGCAGCTGGAGCAGGCGACTTTGAAGGCTTCGTATTTCATGGAACAGGGATCGTGGCCGCTCGAGTCGGCTTGCGGTTTGTTACTCGGGACATTGACAACGGTGTCCCCGCATTGTGCGTCAAGGTTGGGCGTAGATCTGTTCGACATGAGAAACCTCAAAGGTGGCCCGATTGTTGCCAGATCGGTCTACGTGACTTTGAGCCATGTCAACCCTTCAATATCCAAGTTTGGCACAGTCCCCGCCCATGAGCACACAGGTCCTCGCACATTCTCAGCCACCAGTCGTTACACGGGAGATGCTTTCGCGTCTGGACGTCAGTGGCCCCCGCTATACGTCTTACCCGACGGCTGATCGCTTTGTAGAGGCTTTTGGCCCGGATCAATATGCGACGGCCTTGTCCCAGCGCGCCAGCGCCGTGGGGGGCGCGGTCATGCCCTTGTCTGTGTACGTGCATATTCCGTTTTGCGAATCGGTTTGCTACTACTGTGCGTGCAACAAGGTCATCACCAAGCACCATGAGCGTGCGGCGGAATACCTCGACGCACTGCAACGGGAAATCGATCTGCACGTGTCGGCACTCGGGCGGGGCCAGAGCTTGTCTCAGTTGCACTTCGGCGGCGGTAGCCCGACGTTTCTGACCGACGACGAACTGGAGCGCGTGCTGGGCATGCTGCAGTCGGCCTTCCGTTTCGCTCCGGGGGGTGAGTATTCGATCGAAATCGATCCGCGCACCATTGATGTTGAACGCCTCAAGCGTCTGGCGGCGATGGGCTTCAATCGATTGAGTTTTGGTGTTCAAGACTTCGATCCACATGTGCAACAGGCCGTGCACCGCGTGCAGCCCTACGATCAGGTTGCTGGGCTGATGGCGGCTGCCCGTGCCGAGGGCTTTGACTCGATCAACACGGATCTGATCTACGGCTTGCCGCGTCAGACCCTGGCCAGTTTCCGTCGGACACTGGAGCAAGTGATCTCGTTGCGCCCCGAGCGGGTTGCATTGTACGCGTACGCCCATCTACCGCAGCGCTTCAAGCCTCAGCGTCGCATTGACGCCGCATTGCTGCCGGCGCCGACCGACAAGATCGGCATGCTGGCCATGGCCATTGAAGTCTTCCGTGATGCTGGTTACGAGTACATCGGCATGGATCACTTCGCCTTGCCCACCGACAGCCTGGCTGTGGCGAAGCGTCAGGGTTTGCTGCATCGCAATTTTCAGGGCTACAGCACGTATCCGGACAGCGACCTGATCGGCCTGGGCGTCTCGGCCATCGGTCGTGTCGGGGCGCACTACAGCCAGAATGCCAAGACGCTTGAGGAGTACTACGACGCCTTGTCGCGCTCGGAGTTCCCGATCGTCCGTGGCCTGACCTTGAGCCACGACGACATCCTTCGGCGGGCCGTGATCATGGCCATCATGTGCCAGGGGCGAGTCGACTTCGAATCGATCGATCTGGCTTACCTGATCGATTTCAAGCAATACTTCGCCTCTGAGTTGCGTCAGCTGGAGCCGCTCGTCGAGTTGGGGCTGGTGCAGATGGAGTCGGATGGTGTTCGCGTCACGCCGCTGGGGTGGTACTTTGTGCGTGCCATCGCCATGGTCTTTGATCGCCATCTGCAGGCAGACAAGACGGTCGAGCGCTTCTCGCGCATCATCTGATTCGTCGGCCTTGAAGGGGAGCCAGGCATGTTGTCTGGTCTGATGCTCACGGCCTTTCTCATGGGCTTGGCAGGCATACCGCACTGTGCTGCGATGTGCGGCACGGCCTGTGCTGCACTGTTGCGCAAGCCGTTGCCGATGGCTGCCCTCGTTGGGCGGGTTGTTGGTTATGCCATGCTGGGTGCCGTGGCGGCCACCGCCACCACCCTGGCAGGTCAATGGAGCAAGCAGATTGCGATGCTTCAGCCACTGTGGGTGCTGGCGCAATTGGCGGCGTGCATGCTGGGTTTGTGGCTGCTCTTCACGGCACGCATGCCAGTGATGCTCGAGCAGTGGGCGCATGACGCCTATCGTGCGGTTCAGGTGCGAGCAGGGCGTCAACCTGCATCGTCGTCTGGTGGTTGGGCCGGCATGTTGCTACCGTTGTTGAGCGGGATGGCCTGGGCGGCACTGCCCTGTGGCCTGCTCTATGGTGCGGTCACGGTGGCTGCGCTGGGCAACACGCCGCTGGACGGCGCGCTCGTCATGGTGTCTTTCGCGGTGCCCAGTGCGGTGGGGTTGTGGGCCATGCCCTGGCTGGTAGCCAAAGCACGCCATCAACCCGTGAGCGCGCCAGCCGTCGCGCAAGGAGCAGGTGACGGCTCCATGCCATTGGTGTTCTATCGGCAGCAGCCCAATTCGCTTGATTCGGCCGAGGCCTTGCCGGGGGGCTGGCAGGGTTTGGTGTTGCGCTTGACCGATCCGCGCTGGGCTATTCGCTTTGCAGGCCTGATGCTGGCCATCATGGCTGGCTGGGCGGTGTACCACCGACTGGTCGACCAATGGAATGCCTGGTGCGCCTGAGTGAGGCGGCCGTGGCGTTGATGTGACGCAACGTTCATGACATGTTGCGCATCGGGGCGGCGCCAATTGGCAACGTAAACCCGTATTTACGGTCCTTACTGCTACGTCGGATAAACGGGCTCGCTTAGAATCGTTGCCACGCGCTGCCGACATCCATGGCATCGCAATCACGGAAACGCCAAACGCGGAGACGACAATCATGTACCAGCACATCAAGGTGCCCGAAGGTGGCCAGAAGATCTCGGTCAACCCGGACTTCTCGCTCAATGTTCCCAACAACCCCATCATCCCTTACATCGAAGGGGATGGCACCGGTTTCGACATCACGCCCGTGATGATCAAGGTGGTTGACGCTGCAGTGGCCAAGGCTTATGGCGGTCAGCGCAAGATCCACTGGATGGAAATCTATGCTGGTGAAAAGTCGACCCGCGTGTACGGTCCCGACGTCTGGCTGCCTGAAGAGACCCTGCAAGTCCTGAAGGACTATGTTGTGTCCATCAAGGGTCCGTTGACGACGCCTGTCGGTGGTGGCATCCGTTCGCTGAACGTGGCACTGCGTCAAGAGCTCGACCTTTATGTCTGCCTGCGCCCCGTGACCTACTTCAAGGGTGTGCCTTCGCCTGTGAAGGAACCCGAAAAGATCGACATGGTGATCTTCCGCGAGAACTCGGAAGACATCTATGCCGGTATCGAATTCGAAGCCCAGAGCGACAAGGCCAAGAAGCTGATCAGCTTCCTGCAGACCGAGTTCGGCGTGAAGAAGATCCGTTTCCCCGAAACCTCCGGTATCGGCATCAAGCCCGTGTCAAAGGAAGGCACTGAGCGTCTGATGCGCAAGGCCATCCAGTACGCCATTGACAACGACAAGCCCAGCGTGACCATCGTGCACAAGGGCAACATCATGAAGTTCACTGAAGGTGGCTTCCGTGACTGGTCGTACGCCCTGGCTCAAACCGAGTTTGGTGCAGAGCTGATCGACGGTGGTCCGTGGTGCCAGTTCAAGAACCCGAAGACCGGTAAGACCATCGTCATCAAGGACGCTATTGCCGACGCCTTCCTGCAGCAGATCCTGTTGCGCCCTGCAGAGTACAGCGTGATCGCCACGCTGAACCTGAACGGCGACTACATTTCTGACGCGCTGGCAGCTCAGGTTGGTGGTATCGGTATCGCTCCGGGCGCCAACCTGTCTGACTCCGTGGCCATGTTCGAAGCTACCCACGGCACTGCACCGAAGTACGCTGGCAAGGACTATGTGAACCCTGGTTCCGAAATCCTGTCGGCTGAAATGATGCTGCGTCACATGGGGTGGTTCGAAGCAGCTGATCTGATCATCAGCTCAATGAACGGCGCCATCCAGAGCAAGAAGGTCACCTATGACTTCGCCCGCCTGATGGAGGGCGCAACCCAGGTGTCGTGCTCGGGCTTTGGCCAGGTCATGATCGACAACATGTGATCACGGGCCCGTCAGGGCCGATCGCAGATAAAAAAACCCGCCAGTGATGGCGGGTTTTTTGTTTCTGTCGGCTGTGTCGGGATTGTTGCGCCCATGTACGCTTTGTCGGGCTTACATGCGCGCGATGATCAGATCTCAGTGCGACAGGCTGGTGCCGCTTGCGACAGCGGTTTCCCGATAGTGCAACTCGGGCATCGGGTCTGCCTGCTTGACTGTGGCGGAGCCACTTTCAATGGGTTGGATGTTCTGCGCCAGCATGCCTTTGGGGCCGGCTACCAGTTCGTACTGAACCTTGGCGCCTTGCTTCAGGGTGCGGAACCCTTCCATCTGGATCGCTGAGAAATGAGCGAAGACGTCTCCGCCTCCTTGGTCCGGCTCAATGAAACCAAATCCCTTGGCGTCGTTGAACCATTTGACGGTGCCTGTAGCCATGCTACCCCTCCTGTTAATTTGTTCACATTTTTGAGCGTTGCTTCGGACAGTGTCAAGCAACCACCTGGGGGTGCTTTCCCTCAGTTTGGGGTTTGAATCATAAATGAGATTGGCCCGCGGATTGCATGGTAGCCGACAGGTGCGCTGTGTGTTGTGAGGGTGTGCCCGGTGAGTAAGCGGAAAAATCCAACAACCCTGCCGGATTTCCGCCCTTGAAGAATGGTGGGATACCTCAACATGGCACACATGAGCGGAATCCGTCTCTTAGAATGAGTTCATGACCAGACCGTTACATCCTCATGCTTCCACGCCGGGCCAGGTTCCCGGCGAGGGCTCGGACGGCTTGGCCATTGCCGAGAAGAAGGCAGTCAGTCT
This sequence comes from Aquabacterium sp., assembly GCF_041909175.1. Taxonomy (GTDB): domain Bacteria; phylum Pseudomonadota; class Gammaproteobacteria; order Burkholderiales; family Burkholderiaceae_C; genus Aquabacterium. Next base: position 56,897 of record NZ_JAYRDZ010000012.1, read on the forward strand.
GGAGCCGCCCAAGTTGTACAGGGTCGTGATGTTGAACGACGACTTCACCCCTATGGAGTTCGTGGTTGCTGTTTTGCAGGAATACTTCCGGCACGACATTGAGACAGCTACGCAAATCATGCTCAAAATCCACCACGAAGGTCGTGGTGTGTGCGGTGTCTATACCAAAGACGTCGCGGCCACCAAGGTCGAACTCGTTCTTGCCGCCGCCCGGCGCGCCGGGCATCCCCTGCAGTGCATTCTGGAGACCGCATGATCGCGCAAGAGTTGGAAGTGAGTCTGCATATGGCCTTCGTCGAGGCCCGTCAGCAGCGCCATGAGTTCATCACCGTGGAGCACTTGCTGTTGGCCTTGATCGACAACCCCTCTGCTTCCGAGGTGTTGAAAGCCTGCGCCGCCAATCTGGATGAGTTGCGCAAGAACCTGGATCAGTTCGTGCGTGACAACACGCCGACGGTGGGCGGTACCGACGAGGTTGACACCCAGCCGACACTCGGTTTCCAGCGCGTTATCCAGCGCGCCATCATGCATGTCCAGTCTTCTGGCAGCGGCAAAAAAGAGGTGACCGGCGCCAACGTGCTGGTGGCCATCTTTGGCGAGAAGGATTCGCACGCCGTCTACTACCTGCACCAGCAGGGTGTGACACGCCTGGACGTGGTCAACTACATTGCGCACGGCATCCGCAAGGCGGATCCCCCTGAACCGATGAAGTCGTCTTCAGAAGGCGGGGCGCCCGAAGGTGAGCGTGAGGAAATGGGCGAGTCCAAGGCCTCGCCTCTGGAGCAGTACACCCAGAACCTCAATCACCTGGCTCTCGAAGGCAAGATCGACCCACTGATCGGCCGTGAGTCCGAAGTGGAGCGTGTCATCCAGGTGCTGTGCCGCCGTCGCAAGAACAACCCGCTGCTGGTGGGTGAGGCTGGCGTGGGCAAGACCGCTATCGCGGAAGGCCTCGCATGGCGCATCACGCAAAAGGATGTGCCCGAGGTGCTGGCCGACGCTGAAGTGTTTGCGCTCGACATGGGCGCCTTGCTGGCCGGGACGAAGTACCGTGGTGATTTCGAGCAACGCCTGAAGGCTGTCATCAAGCAGCTCAAGGAGCAGCCGGGCGCTATTCTGTTCATCGACGAGATCCACACCTTGATTGGTGCTGGTGCGGCATCGGGCGGCACGCTGGATGCAAGTAATCTGCTCAAGCCAGCGCTGAGCTCTGGTCAGCTCAAGTGCATCGGCGCCACCACTTTCACGGAGTACCGCGGCATTTTCGAGAAGGATGCTGCGCTGTCTCGCCGTTTCCAGAAGGTAGAGGTCGTGGAGCCTTCGGTCGAGCAGACCATCGAGATCCTCAAGGGGCTCAAGTCACGGTTTGAAGAGCACCACAGCGTCAAATACGCACTGGGCGCCTTGCAAGCTGCGGCTGAGTTGTCTGCCAAGTTCATCAATGACCGTCATCTGCCCGACAAGGCCATTGACGTGATCGATGAGGCTGGTGCGGCTCAACGTGTGCTGCCCAAGAGCAAGCAGAAGAAGACCATCACCCGTGCCGAGGTGGAGGACATCGTCGCCCGCATCGCCCGCGTGCCGTCGGCCAGTGTGTCGAACGATGACCGCTCCAAGCTCAAGACCCTGGACCGCGACCTCAAGAGCGTGGTGTTCGGTCAGGATGCGGCCATTGATGCGCTGTCTGCGGCCATCAAAATGTCCCGCTCTGGTCTGGGCAAGCCCGACAAGCCTATTGGCGCCTTCCTGTTCAGTGGTCCTACGGGCGTCGGCAAGACGGAAGTGGCCAAGCAGTTGGCTTATATCCTGGGTATCGAGCTGATCCGCTTCGACATGTCGGAGTACATGGAGCGCCATGCCGTGAGCCGCCTGATTGGCGCGCCTCCGGGGTATGTTGGGTTTGACCAGGGCGGCCTGCTGACAGAGGCTGTGACCAAGAAGCCGCACTGCGTGCTGCTGCTCGACGAAATCGAGAAGGCCCACCCGGATGTCTTCAACATCCTGCTGCAGGTCATGGACCATGGCACCTTGACGGACAACAACGGTCGCAAGGCTGACTTCCGTAATGTGCTCATCGTCATGACCACCAACGCGGGTGCGGAGACCTTGCAGAAGGCCACCATCGGCTTCACCAGTCAGCGCGAAATGGGCGACGAAATGGGTGACATCAAGCGCATGTTCACGCCCGAGTTCCGCAATCGTCTGGATGCCATCGTTGGCTTCAAGCCGCTGGACGAGGAGATCATCCTGCGGGTGGTCGACAAGTTCTTGCTGCAGCTGGAAAGCCAGTTGGCCGAGAAGAAGGTGGAGGTCACCTTCACCGATGCGCTGCGTCGCCACCTGGCCAAGAAGGGCTTCGATCCGCTCATGGGCGCGCGCCCAATGCAACGTCTTATCCAGGACACGATTCGTCGTGCCTTGGCCGACGAGTTGCTGTTTGGTCGCCTGGTCGACGGCGGCCGCCTGACGGTGGATATCGAAGAAAACACTTCTGGCGAAGCCGAGGTGAAGCTCGATATCCAGTCGAACAAGAAGAGCGACAAGCCCAAGGCTGAACCGGCTACAGCCGAGTGATGCCAGGGGGCTTGGGGCCTCCATCACCCAAAAGGCCAGCAAATCTGCTGGCCTTTTTCATTCCGGGGTGGATTGCTTGCTCACGCGTCGGAGAGCGGTATGCGTTTCAGGCCATCTGGTGTGAGCCTGAGAATCTCACCCCTGGGGGTTGGGGTATGGTCGAGACCCCAGTCGCTCAGCACAACGCGGTGCGACGTGCCTTCCGCATTCAGGGGGAACATGCCGGGCCGGTGTGTGTGGCCGTGCACCATCAGTTGGGTGCCGGCTGAAGTCAGCCAACTGAGGGCAGCCTGAGCATCGACGTCGGCCCAGGTCTCGGGGGCTTGTTGCTGCTGATGTGCGGCACTGGCCATCCGCATCTGTGCGGCTATCGCGAGGCGCTCTGCCAGTGGCTTGGTCAAAAACGCGGCTTGCCAGTCCTGTGTGCGGACCTGTGCGCGAAAACGCAGGTAGTCCGTGTCGGCCAGGCAGAGGGCGTCTCCATGGGTCAGCAGCAGTGATTGCCCGAACGCCATCAGCATGGCGGGGTCATCCAGCAGGTGTGCGTGGCAGGCCTGGGCCATGTCGGCGCCCAGCAGGAAGTCGCGGTTGCCAACCATGATGCCGAGCCAATGGCCGCGACCATAGTCGGCCAGGGCCGCGGTGCAGGCGCCCTCATAGGCCTCGTGGCGCATGTCGTCACCGACCCAGGCTTCGAACAGGTCACCCAGGATGAAGACGGCATCGGCTCGGGTGTGTGCCAGGTAATGGACAAATGCTGCCGTGGTACGGGGCAGTTCGGCGTGCAGGTGCAGGTCCGACACAAAATCAATACACCGCCACGAGGGCGGTGCATGGATGGCTTGAGCGCCAGGGAAGGGGGGCAGGGCCCCCGCAGTCAGATCAGGCAATCTCGACGGCCTTGTTGATCACGACATTTTCCACCGGCACGTCATCATGGAAGCCGCTGCGGCCAGTCTTGACCTTTTCGATCTGATCAACCACCTCGGTGCCGGCCACCACCTTGCCGAACACGGCGTAACCCCAGCCACTCATCGATTCCGACTTGAAGTTCAGGAACTCGTTGTTGTTGGTGTTGATGAAGAATTGGGCGCTGGCCGAATGCGGGGCCTGTGTGCGGGCCATGGCAATGGTGTAGTGCTCGTTCTTCAGACCGTTGTTGGCTTCGTTCTGGATGGGCTCACCGGTGGGCTTTTGCTTCATGCCGACTTCAAAGCCGCCGCCTTGAATCATGAAACCCTTGATCACGCGGTGGAAGATGGTGCCGTCAAAGTGACCGCTGCGCACATAGCCCAGGAAGTTCTCGACGGTAACGGGTGCGCTGGCGTCATCCAGTTCGATGCGGATATTGCCGGCGGAAGTTTGCAGTTCAACGGTCTTGGTCATATTTATTTCTCGATGGTGGCTTGTTTGATCACGATGGGCTGCACCGGCACGTCACCGTACATGCCTTTCTGGGTCGTGGCGACCTTGCGGATCTTGTCCACGACATCCATGCCTTGCACCACAGTGCCGAACACGGCATAGCCGTTGCCGTCAGGCGAGCGTGCAGCATCCAGGAAGGGATTGTCCTTCACATTGATGAAAAACTGTGCGGTGGCAGAGTCGGGCACGTTGGTGCGTGCCATGGCGATGGTGCCGCGCAGGTTGCTCAAGCCGTTACGGCTTTCAAGCGGAATGGGCGCGCGCGTGGGTTTCTCCTTCAGGTCAGGTGTCATGCCGCCACCTTGAATCATGAAGTTGTCAATCACGCGGTGAAACACGGTGCCGTTGTACTGGCCGCTTTTGACGTATTGGACAAAGTTGTCGACCGTCTTGGGTGCCTTGGCAGCATTCAGTTCCACCACGATGTCGCCTTGGGTGGTGGCGAGTCGCACCTTCTGAGCCCAGGCCGGGACGGCGGCCAGCGTGGCCGCCAGGGCGCCCGCGAGGATCACTCGGGTTGTGTTCATCATCCGATCACTCCTTCGTAGAAGATTTTCCAGAGGCCGTTTTCCTTGCCCCAGTATTGACGTTTGATGGGGCCATTGCGTTGACCGTTGGTCAGCTCGCCAAAGGTCACCACCATCACGTCGCCCCGGTCTTGCCATTTGAGGATGGCGACATCCTTCAGTTCCAGCGACTTGTTGCGCTGGCCGGCATTCTCGCGTTGCAGCGTCTGGCGCCATTGACCCAGGTCCTTGACGCCGTTGCCCGCAAATGCTTCCGAGTAAAACGAGAGCAAGCGAGCCATGTCGCCGGTGACGCGGGCGACCCGCCAGCCTTCCAGCAAATTGTGAAGGCTGCGCTGTTGGGGTTGAGACTGCTGAGGGGCGACCCAGTCGAGGTTCTTCGCAATCACGACCGGGGTGGTACGTGGCTCGACGCGCTCCAGCAAGCCTTGTAGCTCGGGGTTGGACAGCGCCACGCAGCCATCGGTGCTGTTCGGGCTGCGGGCAAAACTGTCAGACGGCACGCCGTGCAGCCAGATGCCATGGCCTGTGCGCCCAAGGCGTCGGTCGTACTCGTTGGGGTAGTTCAGGGGCAGGGCACCGCTGCCATAGAAGTCGGTCAGTTGCTTGCCTTCGAGTCTGCTGGTGATGTAGTACACCCCCAGTGGCGTGCGCTGGTCACCCTGCACGCTCTTGTCTGCACCCAGGCGGCCGATCGATGCATAGTGGTCGGACACGAGCTTGAGCCCGTTGGGGCCGTTTTCGAACAGGTACAGGCGTGACCGGCTGGCGTCGACAGCAATGGCGTGCCGCGTCGTGCTGGGCAACTGCACGAATTGCGCGGGCACCGCGTTGGTAGGCGGGCGCTCTTGCAGGGCCGACAGGCGCCGTCTGGCTTCGGTGCGCAGTTGATCCAGCTTTTGGGGTGCGCGTGCAACGAGGCCGGCTGGTGCATTGCCCATGCTGCTGATGGCCCCGGTCTGCGCCATCAGCAGGTCGCCGTAGACCAGTTGTGCCAACTGGAATGTCGGGACGTCTTGCGTCAGCGCTTCGGCTTTTTGCAACGCGGCGCGCGTGTTGCCTGCGCCGATCAGCTTGTAGACCTCGATCAGACGGGCTTCAGGGGAAAGCTTGGGCTCTCCCGCCGACCACGCCGGTGTTGCCAGCCCCAGTGCGATGGCCGCTGCCATCAGATGGCTTCCGAGAAGACGTGTGAGCACGACCTCGGCCCCACGTCGCATTACCTTGATCACGAGCCAGCGCTTTCCTTCACGATCACCCACTTGCCACCCGAGCGTGCCATCTCGACGCGCTTGGTGCTGCTGATGTTCAGGCTGTCGGCCTTGTATTCCTGGCGGAAACGGACCGAGGCCTTGTTGTCCTTGATGGTCACGTTGACGTCGGACAGCTTCACGGAGATGTTGCGCTTGCCCATGATGCGATCACGACGCTCTTGCTCCCACGCCTTGCGAGACTTGCCGCCATCGAAATCACGGCTGTAGGACGCGTAGTAATCGTTCATGTCCTTGCGGCTCCAGGCCGAGGCCCAGGCCCGCAGCGCGGCTTCCACGTCCTTTTCGGCCTTGTTGTCGCTGGCGGCAGGTTTGGCTTCAGGCTTGGGCTCAGGCTTTGCAACCGGCTTGGGCTCCGGGGCTGGCGGCGGTGTCACCGCTGCCGGAGCGGGCTTGGTTGGTGTGGCGGGGGCTGGTGTCGGCTTGGGGGTAGGTGCAGCGGGCGGCGTGGGCGCAGCCACCATCGGGTTGGCTGCCGCCACCATGGAGTTGCGTTCACGCGGGAAGATGTCGCGGATCATGGCCAGTTTGGGGGCCACGGCCGATCGGGTGTCGATCTGCAGTGCCTTCGAGTAGGCCTGGCTGGCCAACTTGGCATACACATCGCCCAGGTTTTCGTAGGCGGTGGCATAGCTCGGGTTGGTGTGAATGGCCATTTCCAGTGCCGTGCGCGCCTTGTCGTACTGACCTTGCTGTGCATAGAGCACGGCCAGGTTGTTGAAGGGCTCAGGCAGCTCTGGGTAGTCTTCAGTCAGTTTGGTGAAGACAGTGATGGCCTCCGGTGCGCGACCAGCCTGCGACAGACTGATGCCCTTGAGGAAGCGCATCATGGGGTCGCGCGGCTTGGTGTTCAGAAACTGATCGGCTCGCTGCATGGCCTCAACGTTCTTGCCTGCGGCGAGCAGCTTCTGCACTTCTGCAACCTCGTCGGCCCTGGCCGACAGGGCACTCATCGAGATGGCAGCAACGGCCATCAGCTTGATAGCCAGCGTCGTGAGTCGGGCGCCGGAACGGTGGGCAACAGCTTGCATGGGTTTCTTGCAATCAATCAGTTTGAAGGCGGCCAACTTCGCGTGCCAGAAGCCATGATCCCGAGTGGCCCTCAGGTCGTCTGGCCATCCTTGTCATCCTCCCACGCGGGCGGGCCGGTATACTCGGCAGATTGTATCTGAGCGTTCTGAGTTGCACGGTGGGTGTGTTCCCCTGTTGCGTCACGTCGCGTACGGCCCGGTGCTTTGGTGTCCGGAAAGCCGGTGCCATGGGTGTTTCAGCCCGACCCGACCTCTGAAGTTTGTCCATGACTTTGCGTATCTTCAACAGCCTGTCACGCCAGGTTGAGTCTTTTGTTCCGATGGTTCCTGGCCGCGTGGGCATGTATGTCTGCGGCATGACCATCTACGACCTTTGCCACGTGGGCCATGCCCGCATGATGATGGCATTCGACGTCGTGCAGCGCTGGCTCAAGGCCAGTGGCTACGAGGTCACCTATGTTCGCAACATCACCGACATCGATGACAAGATCATCCGTCGGGCTGTCGAGCGCGGCATCACCATCCGTGAGTTGACCGACGAGATGACCCGGGCCATGCATGCCGACATCGCAGCGCTGGGTATCGAGCCGCCTACACACGAACCGCGCGCCACCGAGTATGTCGGCCAGATGCTGGATCTGATCGGCAAGCTGGAAACCAACGGGCTGGCTTATCGCGCCCCCAATGGTGATGTGAACTATGCGGTTCGCAAATTCCCGGGTTACGGCAAGCTGTCAGGCAAAAGCTTGGACCAGTTGCGTGCCGGTGAGCGCGTGGCTGTAGACGACGGCAAGCAGGATCCGCTGGACTTTGTTCTGTGGAAGTCTGCCAAGCCGGAAGAACCTGCCGACGCCAAGTACGACTCGCCTTATGGGTCTGGCCGTCCTGGCTGGCACATCGAGTGTTCGGCGATGAGCTGTTCGCTGTTGGGCGAGCACTTTGACATCCATGGCGGTGGGCTTGATCTCCAGTTCCCGCACCACGAGAACGAAATCGCCCAGAGCGAAGGCGCAACTGGTCAGCAGTTCGTCAATTACTGGCTGCACAACGGCTTCGTCAACGTCGACAACGTCAAGATGTCGAAGTCGCTGGGTAACTTCTTCACCATCCGTGATGTGCTCAAGCACTTCGATGGCGAAACTCTGCGCTTCTTCATGCTGCGCACCCAATACCGCAGCCCGTTCAACTTCAGTGACGCCGGTCTGGACGATGCGCGCAATGGCCTGCGCCGGCTCTATACCGCACTGGATGGGCTGGATGTGGGAACGGTGAGTCTGGCTGATGTGGACTGGTCGCAGGCACCTGCAGCCAAGTTCAAGGCGGCCATGGATGAAGACTTCAACACGCCCATTGCCTTGTCGGTGCTGTTCGATCTGGCGGCCGAGCTCAATCGCTCGCGTTCGATCGAGGTGGCCCGCCAGCTCAAGGCGCTGGGGTCGGTGCTGGGCATCCTGCAACAAGCCCCTACGGCCTATCTGCAGGGTGATGTGTCGGCGGAAGGTGGTGTGGATGCAGCAGCCATCGAGGCACTGATTGCTGATCGCGCGGCAGCCAAGAAGGCGCGCAATTTTGCCGAGGCGGACCGCATTCGCGACGAGTTGCTGTCGCAAGGCATTGTGCTCAAGGACAGCCCGCAGGGCACCACCTGGGTCAAAGCCTGATGTCTGCTGAAACCCCTACCGTGACCAGTCTGGTCACGCCGCCTTATTGGGACGATGCCTGCAAGCACCTGTCCAAGCGCGATCGCGTGCTGCGCAAAATGATTGCCGACTTCGGGCATGCGCGGCTCTATAGCCGTCGCGATGCCTTCACCACGCTGGCGCGCTCCATCGTCGGTCAGCAGATTTCTGTCAAGGCCGCGCAGTCTGTCTGGGTCAAGCTGTTGAAGCGGCTTGAACTGGTGTCCGAGAGCTGTGTCGTGCTGCCCGCGGAAACCATCCTCGCCTTGACGGTAGAGGAGTTGCGTGCCGTGGGGCTGTCTGCCCGCAAGGTCGAATACATGAAGGACCTGGCCCGCCACTTTGTGGAAGGCAAGGTTCACGTGGCCCACTGGGAGAAGATGGACGACGAGGCCATCATCGACGAGCTGGTTGCCATCCGCGGAATCGGTCGCTGGACGGCCGAGATGTTTCTGATTTTTCACCTGATGCGGCCCAATGTGCTGCCGCTGGATGACCTGGGCCTCATCAAGGCCATCAGCCAGAGTTATTTCAGTGGTGAGCCGGTATCGCGTGCTGAAGCACGTGAACTGGCCGAGGCCTGGGCGCCTTATCGAACAGTGGGAACCTGGTATCTGTGGCGTAGCCTTGATCCGGTTCCCGTGGAATACTGAGCACCTTTCGCAGTGCGGTAGTGATAGAGGATGACTTGCCATGAGCAAACGACATTTCCTGGAATTCGAGCAGCCGATCGCTGAGCTCGAAAGCAAAATCGAAGAACTGCGCTACGTTCAAAGTGAATCAGCGGTCGATATCTCGGAAGAGATCGACCGTCTGAGCAAGAAGAGCCTGCAGCTGACCAAAGACGTCTACAGCAGCCTGTCGCCATGGCAGGTCACGCAGATTGCCCGTCACCCGCAGCGCCCCTATACGCTGGATTACGTGAACGAACTGTTCACCGACTTCCAGGAACTGCACGGCGACCGCCATTTTGCGGATGACCTGTCCATCGTCGGCGGCCTGGCGCGCTTCAACGGCCAGCCTTGCATGGTCGTGGGTCACCAGAAGGGGCGTGACACCAAGGAACGCGCTGCCCGCAACTTCGGCATGTCGCGTCCTGAGGGCTACCGCAAGGCCCTGCGCCTGATGCAGTTGGCTGAAAAGTTTGGCCTGCCGGTGTTCACGTTTGTGGATACCCCGGGGGCGTATCCTGGCATTGGCGCGGAAGAGCGCAACCAGTCCGAGGCCATTGGCCGCAATATCTTCGAAATGGCCCGTCTCGAAGTGCCCATCATCACCACCATCATTGGCGAAGGTGGCTCGGGTGGCGCGCTGGCCATCAGCGTGGCCGATCAGGTTTTGATGATGCAGTACTCGGTGTACTCGGTCATCTCGCCGGAAGGTTGCGCCTCCATCCTGTGGAAGACGGCGGACCGTGCATCTGATGCGGCTGAAGCACTGGGTATCACGGCACACCGCTTGAAGGCCCTGGGCCTCATCGACAAGATCGTCAGCGAACCGGTGGGTGGTGCCCATCGCGACCACAAGCAGGCTGCAGCCAACCTGAAGCGTGGGCTCAATGATGCGCTGCGCCAGATCAGTGACCTGAAGGTCAAGGAGTTGCTGCAGCATCGTTACGATCGCCTGCAGAGCTACGGTCGTTTCAACGACACCAAGGAGCATTGAGCACCGTCGTCGCGGTGGCTTACAGCGCGGGTCGAGATTCGACCGCGCTGCTCCATGCCACCCTGCGCGCAGCCGCCGAACGTGGTGATGTGCGGGTGGCCGCGCTGCATGTACACCATGGTCTGAGCGCCCAGGCCAATGACTGGCTCGCACTGGCTTCGCAGCAATGTGATGCCTGGGCGGCAGCCGGTCTTCCAGTGCAATTCAGCTTCAGGCGCTTGTCTCTGCAGGTGCAGCCGGGTGAGAGCCTGGAGGCAGTCGCTCGCACCGCGCGCTATGCGGCGTTGGCGGAGATGGCGCGAGAGCAGGGGGCCGAGATGGTGCTGCTGGCGCACCATCAGCGCGACCAGGCTGAAACCCTGTTGCTGCAGGCCTTGCGTGGTGGCGGCCTGGCTGGCATGGCCGCCATGCCTGTGGAGGTCGATCGGGCCGGCATCCAATGGGTGCGCCCCTGGTTGCGCCATGGCCGCGAGGCCATCGAGGCCTATGTCGACCTGCATCAACTGCGCTATGTCGACGACGACTCCAACACCGATCAGCGCTATGCACGCAATCGGTTGCGCTTATCTGTATGGCCCGCGTTGACGCAGGCGTTTGATCATGCAGAGACCGCGTTGGCGCATGCCGCCAGCCGTGCGGCTGATGCGCAAGCCTGTCTGGCTGAATGGGCCGATCAGAAACTGGCAAGCATCGCCCTGGGTGAGGGGGCTGGTCGTGTTGATCTGGACGCCGCACAACTGATCGTGGAAGGCTTGCCCATGCAGAGGGAATTGTTGCGCCACTGGTTTGCTCAATGCAGCCAGCGCACCATGCCTTCCAGCCTGGTTGCGCGTCTGACCGAGGAGCTGCCGCGCTTGCTGGCTCAGGGGCGTCCCGGACACTGGTCCGCCGGCCTGTGGACTGTCTCGCTTTACAAGGGGCTGTTGCGTTGCGAGCCCCGCCGCGCCGATGCTTCGGTGCACGCTGTGGCGTCGGTGAGCATCAACCTCAGTGAGCCGGGCATCTACCCTGTTCCCCAGTGGAATGGCTCGCTGCATGTGCTGCCTTGTGATCAGGGTGGGGTAACGGCTGCTGCCCTGCGCCAGGCGGAGTTGCGCAGTCGCGAGGGTGGTGAAGGTTTCCAGTTGGCGGGCAACAGGCCGGTGAGGGCGCTGCGCAAGCAATACCAGTCGGAGCATGTGCCCGCATGGGAGCGGCTGGGGCCGCTGGTGTATGGCTCCTCTGGGCAGTTGTTGTTCGTTCCCGGGCTGGGTATGGATGCGCGAGCCTGGGCAAAAACGGACGATGTGCAATTCGTCCTGCACTGGGTGCCACAACGGACTGTTTGATTGTCCGCATTCCACGCTAAAATTGAATGTTTGATCGCGCGAGTGTCTTTGTGTGTTTTCGGGCGCGATCGTTTCTCCGACATCTGACATGGCACTGATTGTTCACAAATACGGCGGTACGTCGATGGGCTCTACGGAGCGCATCCGCAACGTGGCCAAGCGCGTGGCGAAGTGGGTGCGGGCTGGTCATCAAATCGTGGTCGTGCCTTCGGCCATGAGCGGTGAAACCAACCGACTGCTCGGTCTCGCCAAAGAGTTATCCGATCGCCCGAGCCCTCGCGAGCTCGACATGATCGCTTCCACCGGCGAACAGGTGTCGGTGGGCTTGCTGTCCATCGCCCTGCAGGCTGAAGGCATGGATGCCGTCAGCTACGCGGGTTGGCAAGTGCCCATCAAGACCGATTCGGCCTTCACCAAGGCACGTATTGAGAGCATTGACGACAAGCGGGTCCGTGCCGATCTCGATGCTGGCAAGGTGGTGATCATCACGGGCTTCCAGGGTGTTGACCCCAATGGCAACATCACGACGCTGGGTCGTGGTGGTTCCGACACGTCTGCCGTGGCAGTCGCAGCGGCACTGAAGGCCCACGAATGCCTGATCTACACCGATGTGGACGGTGTGTACACCACCGACCCGCGCGTGGTGCCCGACGCCCGCCGCCTGAAGGCCATCAGCTTTGAAGAAATGCTGGAAATGGCCTCGCTGGGCTCCAAGGTGCTGCAGATCCGCTCGGTGGAATTTGCCGGCAAATACCGCGTGCCTACGCGTGTTCTGTCCAGCTTCACGCCCTGGGACATCCCCCTGGACGAAGAAGCCAAGTCTGGCACGCTCATCAGTTTTGAGGAAGACGAAGAAATGGAACAAGCCGTTGTTTCCGGCATCGCGTTCACCCGCGACGAAGCCAAGATCACCGTGGTCGGTGTGCCTGACACCCCTGGTATCGCATTCAAGATCCTGGGCAAGGTTGCCGAGGCCAACATCGATGTGGACGTGATCATCCAGAACGTCTCGCGTGATGGCAAGACCGACTTCTCCTTCACCGTGCCGCGTGGTGACTATGCCCGCGCCATCGAGTTGCTCAAGAGCAAGGTGCAGCCCGAGCTGAACGCTGCGGACGTGATTGGTGACGACAAGATCTGCAAGGTGTCGATCGTCGGTATCGGCATGCGCAGCCACGTGGGCATCGCCAGCACGATGTTTGGCACCCTGTCGCAAGAGGGTATCAACATCAAGATGATCACCACCAGCGAAATCAAGACTTCCGTCGTGATCGACGAGAAGTACATGGAGCTGGCTGTGCGCGCGCTGCACAAGGCTTTCGGCCTGGACGAAGCCAAGGCCTGATTCAGTGTTGTTTTGAGCGCAACGCGCTGAAAGCCTGAGTTTTCGGGTTAGAATGCGCGCTGTTGCTGGAGACGTGACCGAGAGGCCGAAGGTGCTCCCCTGCTAAGGGAGTATGTGGGCAAAACCTGCATCAAGGGTTCGAATCCCTTCGTCTCCGCCAAAAAACAGAACCCCAAGTGAGAAATCACTTGGGGTTTTCTGTTTTGGGGCGTGTGTGTGTGGCGCTCAGATCTTCACGCCTTCCTGTTTGAGCTTGGCCGAAATGCGCTGGTTGATTTTGGGTGCCAGCCCCATGCCCCAGCGTTGGCCTGCGATCATGCCGTCCTGCATCAGGGCTGGCATGGTGGCGATCAGCTTCGTGCCCAGGGGGGTTGAGTAAAAGCGAATCAACTCCTTCAACTCTGGATCGGTGAAGTGCTTGTCGTAAATGGGGATCATGGCCTCTTTGAACGAGCCCATGTTTTCCTCAAAGACCGCTTCGACCTCGGCTGGCAGCATGTTCAGCACCTTTTCAGGGATGTCGGGGCGCGCTTTTTTGAGGCTGTTCATCATGCTGCCCACTGTGGCCGTGGCCATTTGCTTGCTGAGCGCCAGGGCATTGGTCATGCTCAGAAGCTTCTCAATGTCTGCTCGCTTTTCTGTGGTCAGTGGGTCGGCTAGGGCTGCAGTGCAGATGAATGTCATCATGACTGCGGCGCTTGCCATCTGGCGGAATGTCATGGGGCTGCTCCGTAAGCGTGTTCAGCGGGGAAAAGAATTGGTGCACCACTGCTGTTCGCAGGGCACGCCATCGTTGTTGCCATCCATCTTGGTTCCGGGGCAGTGGTTGAGAAACCACTTGGCTTCGCTGCATGACGTCATTTGTGAGCAGTGCGTGCGGCCATCGCATCGGAACGACCCTGCCGATGTGGCTGGAGCCGTGTCGGCGTGCTCATGGGGTGAGGTGGGCGAGACTGTTGGTGGCATTTGAGCCAATTCTCTGCGGTGCAGGCTGGCCTGAAAGTGCTGGTAGCCGATCAAACCCAGTGTGAGGAGCAGACCAAGCAGCAACGCGGTTCTTATGGGGCCGCCCCAACCACGTTTCTCGATTCGCTGGGGACGGCTGCGCACAGGTTGATTTGCACCAATGGCTGCACGGGTGATTCGGATGGCCTGAGGTCGCCCATCTTTGCCTTGGTCTAGCTCGAATGACAGGGTTTCGCCCACTGTGGGGCGCGTGCCATCTCTCGGAAAGGCACTGATGTGCACAAACACTTCGCGCCCGCCATGTGTCGGGGCGATAAAGCCAAAACCCTTGTCATCGTTCCATGAACGAAGAATCCCTGTGTGACTCATGCGAGCCCAGGCTCCCTTTGTTGCTTATTGTTGCTTTGGCCCTAGTGTCGGTCATGTTCGCGTGTTCTGGGAAGAGCTGCTGCCAACTATGGCGCCCAAACGACATCGTCAATCATGTGATCAATGATTGGTATCAATTTGCGCAAATTGATTGAATGTTGCTTATTTGTGATCACAAATCTCGGTTTGGATTACACTGCGTCCATGGACACATCACTCGAAGACTTCCTGACGCGCCACCACATCCACGAGGTGGAGTGCGTGATTCCGGACATGACGGGCATAGCGCGGGGCAAGATCCTGCCGCGTGACCTGTTCCTTGCCAGCGGCGAGATGCGCATCCCCAAGAGCGTGCTGCTGAACACGGTGAACGGCCAGCAGCCGGACAACGGACCGTTCGTGGGCGACACCGACCCTGATATGGTCTGCAAACCCGATGGGGCCACCGTGCGGATCGTGCCGTGGGCGGCCGAGCCGGTGGCGGTGGTCATCCACGACTGCGAAGAGTGGGATGGCCGCATGGTGCAACTGTCGCCGCGTGCGGTGCTGCGCCGTGTGCTGGCCTTGTACGAACGTCAGGGCTGGAAGCCGGTGGTGGCGCCCGAGATGGAGTTCTATCTGGTGGCTCGCCAGCAGAACCCGCATGAGCCTCTGCAGCCGCCCCTGGGCCGCACGGGCAAGCCGGAAGTAGGGCGCCAAAGCTACTCCATTGATGCGGTCAATGACTTCGACCCGTTCTTCATGGAGCTGTCCGCCTTCTGCGCCCAGCATCGGCTCGGTGTCGAGACGCTGATCCACGAAGCGGGCCCTGGTCAGATGGAGATCAACTTCACGCACGGCGACCCGCTGGAGTTGGCTGACCGCGTGTTCCTGTTCAAACGTGCAGTGCGTGAAACGGCGCTGCGTCATGGGGTGTTTGCCACCTTCATGGCCAAGCCCATGGAAGGCGAGCCGGGCAGTGCCATGCACATCCACCAGAGCATTTCAGACGCCGATGGACACAACATCTTCAGTCGGCCTGACGGGACGGCATCGGAGTTGTTTCATTACTTCATCGGCGGCCTGCAGACCTACATCCCACAGGTCATGCCCATGTTTGCGCCCTATGTGAACTCCTATCGCAGGCTGGCGCCTTACATGTCTGCACCGATCAACGTGCGCTGGGGCTATGACAACCGCACCTGCGGTATCCGTGTGCCGAAGTCAGGGCCAGCCAACCGCCGCGTGGAAAACCGCGTGCCGGGTGTCGATGCCAACCCTTATCTGGCCATGGCAGCCACGCTGGCTTGCGGCTGGCTGGGCATGCGTGACCACCTGCAGCCGTCTGACCCCACGGAAGACAGCGCCTGGAACGTCAGCCACGAACTGCCGCGCCATCTGGAAGACGCCATCGAGGTCATGCGTGTGTGCGAGCCCATGAAAGACGTGCTGGGCGACACCTTTGTGGACGCTTTCTGCGCAGTGAAGGAACTGGAGTACGCCACCTACAACCGAGTCATCAGCAGCTGGGAGCGCGAGCACCTGCTGTTGCTGGTCTGAACTGAATTGCCACGGAGACGACGCCCAACATGAGCGCCCATGCCCAACACGCCCGCCCTGATACCGGCATTGATCCTCAACGCGTTCGCTCGCTGTTGCTGCGTGAACGTGCACTGTACGAGCAGAACAACCCCCGTTCCAGGAAGCTGGCAGCTCATGCAGCCGAGCACCTGATGTTTGGGGTTCCTCTGCATTGGATGAACGACTGGGGTACGCCGTTCCCGCTTCAGGTGGCCCATGCCCAGGGGGCACAGCTGACCGATCTGGATGGCCATCAGTTGGTTGACTTCTGCCTGGGTGACACAGGGGCCATGTTCGGCCATTCGCCCGCGCCCGTGACGTCCGCCCTGCAACGCCAGGCCGCACAGGGCCTGACCACCATGCTGGCCAGTGAAGACGGCGCCGCGGTGGGGCGGTTGCTGGCAGCGCACTTTGGGCTGCCTCAGTGGCAATTTGCCATGACGGCCACCGATGCCAACCGCTTCGTGCTGCGCTGGTTGCGTGCGGCCACGGGCCGCAAGGTGCTGCTGGTATTCAATGGTTGCTACCACGGCACGGTCGACGACGTGTTTGTCGATCTGATCGACGGGCAAGCGGTGCAACGGCCCAGCCTGCTGGGGCAGGTTCATGAGCTGCTTGGCACCACCCGCGTAGTCGAGTTCAATGACCTGGCGGCGCTGGAGGCAGCACTGGCCCCGGGCGACGTGGCCTGCGTGCTGGCCGAGCCGGTGATGACCAACATCGGCATGGTGATGCCTGAACCCGGCTTCTGGGCCGAAGCACAGCAGATCATCCGGCGCCACGGTGCCTTGCTGGTGATGGACGAAACCCACACCCTCAGCAGTGGCCCGGGCGGCTATGCGCGTGCCCATGGCATCGAGGCGGACGCGGTGGTGGTGGGCAAGGCCTTGGGCGGTGGCATGCCCTGCGCCGCCTATGGTTTCAGTGCGGCTGTGGCCGAGCGGGCCCAAGCTGCCAAGCTGGCGGCCCCTCCTGGGCATTCCGGTATTGGCACCACCCTGACGGCCAACCTGCTGGCCATGGCAGCCATGCGCGCCACGCTGGAGCAACTGCTCACGCCGGAGGTGTTTGCACCCATGCATGCACGTGCGGCTCGTCTGGCTGACGGCTTGCGCGGCGTCATCGCGCGCCATGGCTTGCCATGGTGCGTGACACAGGTGGGGGCGCGTACCGAATTCCAGTTCTGCCCCGTGCCGCCGCGCAACGGCACCGAAGCCGGTGCAGCCATGGATGCCGAGCTCGAGCATGCACTGCATCTGTACCTGCTCAACCGCGGCGTGTTGATCACACCCTTCCACAACATGATGCTGATCTGCCCTGATACTACCGACGCTGATGTGGCCCGCCTGATCGAGGCCATGGACAGTGCATTGCAGGACCTGACCAGCGCATGAACGACACCACCGCCGCCCCCCTTGAAGCAACACAGCAGGACGCGGTCTATGCCCACCTGCGCCAATGGGTGACGGTGGGGCGCTTCCTGCCTGGGGAGCGTTTGAAGATTCGCAATGTGGCCGCCGAACTGGGTGTGGGCCTGATGCCTGTGCGCGCTGCCTTGCAACGCCTGGCGGCCGAAGGTGCGTTGGTGAACGTGCCCAACGCCGGTGTGGCCGTGCCGCGCCTGAGCGTGGCCGAGTTTGACGACCTGCTGCAAATTCGCATGCTGCTCGAAGGCGAGGCCGCCGAGCGCGGGGCGGGACGCCTGCAACCGGAGCAAGTGCAGGCGCTACAGGCTTTGTGTGACCGCATGGCGCAGTCGCTGCAGCAAGGCCGGCGAGACGACTACCTCGCCGCCAATGAAGACTTTCACGTCATTCTCTACCGTGCAGCGGGTTCGCCCACCCTGTGGGGCCTGATTGACACCTTGTGGCTGAAAGCCGGTCCCATTTCCAACCAGCTGTTTGACACGCCCGCCTCAGCCCCCGTGCTCAATGATGCGCACGAAGATGTGATGAAGGCCCTCAAGCGGGGAGACACCGCAGGCGTGCGCCGTGCGGTGGAGAAGGACATCTTTGTGGCGGGGCAATTCTTGCGGGCCAGATTGCGCGCGGCCTGAGGTTCAGCAGTTCAGCATCGCCGAGTTCACGTTGTTTGGGCCTCGTCAAGACATTGGCCAGGCAGAACAACAAGGGCACTGTGTCTGATTTGGGTGCCCGCCATGGATCCATTTAGAGTGAAGGCATGAACAAGGCATACCTATTCTTGGCTGTAGCCATCTGCGCTGAAGTGGTGGCGACCAGCTTTCTCAAAGCGTCCATCAATTTCACCAAGCTGGTGCCAAGCATCGCAACGTTTGCCGGGTATGGCATTTCGTTTTACTTTTTGTCCTTGGCGCTGGTCGTCCTGCCAACAGGTATTGCATACGCCATTTGGTCTGGCGTGGGTATTGTGCTTATTTCGGTGATTGGCTGGGTGATCTTCGGTCAGTCGCTGGACGCCCCTGCGCTTGTTGGCATGGGGCTGATTCTTGTTGGCGTTGTGGTGATCAACGTGTTTTCAAAGTCGGTTGCGCACTGAGCCTGATCTGCACCACCAAGGGCTGGCACACCTGCGCGGTCATGGCATGAGTCTGGGGTTGCATTTCACGCGTTGACCTACGTGGCCGCAGGTGAAACAAGCCTTTGCTTTGAGTGGCAACGAAGCGTGCCCAGGCGAAAGAAGGGGCGCCTGCCAACCAGCGACCCAACGAGCCTCGATTTTTCTTGGCTTTCGATGGCGGCACTGAAGCGCCCCGGGTTTTGCGGAGGCTCCAACACTGGAGAATGGGGCCATGAAGAAGTCCCCGAATTTTTCGCCTGAGGTCCGTGAGCGCGCCGTGCGCATGGTGCTGGCGCACCGCTCAGAGCACCCGTCGCAATGGGCGGCCATCGAATCGATTGCCGAGAAGATTGGCTGCGTGCCGCAAACCCTGCACACTTGGGTGCGACAGCACGAGGTGGATGCTGGTCAACGTGACGGCGTTACCACCGCAGATGCCCAACGCATCAAAGATCTGGAGCGAGAGAACCGTGAACTGCGCAAGGCCAACGAGATCCTGAAGCTGGCCAGCGCGTTTTTCGCCCAGGCGGAGCTCGACCGCCGCATCAAGTCCTGAAGGCCTTCGT
>NZ_JAYRDZ010000013.1:0-65226 GCF_041909175.1 Aquabacterium sp.
TGCTCTGAGCGGTGCTCCAGCACCATGCGCACAGCGCGCTCACGGACCTCTGGCGAAAACTTTGCGGACTTCTTCATGGCTCCATTCTCCAGTGTTGGAGCCTCCGCAAAACCCGGGGCGCTTCAATTTTTGATCACTTGCCTCGGGTGGGTGAAAAGATCTCGGTTGATGACCTCTCGCTGGACATGGCTGCGGTGCTCCCATCAGAGCGTGGTTACTACAACTTCGAGGGCTCCCTGACAACGCCGCCGTGTTCGGAAGGGGTGAACTGGATGGTGCTGAAGAGCCCCATTGAGTTGAGCCGCGCTCAGATTCAGTCCTTTCAGCGCATGATCAAATTCAACGCCCGCCCACTGCAACCACTCAACGGGCGCGTTATCAAGGAATCCATGTAATCGGGTGGCTGCGCGGTACACACCCGTCAGCCACACTGTCGACCGAGCCTCTGCCTGAAAGGGCTGGGGCTTTTTTTTGCGATTTTTTGACAGTGTCAATGTCAATCTTGGGGGTTGAGGTCGGGTCTTGTTCGTGAAAAAATTCACGAAGAATGAGTTGGGTGTCCGCATGTGCCATGAGTTAGGTAAAGCGCTGACGGGGAGGATCAGATCCGCCTGGTCAAGCCCGGTACTCCGGTGTGTGCAAACAGCTGAGTTGCTCTGCCAAGCTGCTGACGTGGATAAAGCCGTCAATTTGGATAGGCGTTTGGGTGCACCGGGCGTCTATGTACTCGACGAAGAAATTGCCTGGAACAACTGGCTGGCTAAAGGCAACCATGGTGTGATCAAACATCTTGTTTCGGGAGTGGGCGCGTTGCCTGGGATGGCCGACCCGTCTGAGGCTGCGAATGCTCTTGTCAAGCACATGCTGGACAACTCCGGTTGCGAACAGGGCGTACATCTGTTTGTTTCGCATGACTCGATCGTGGCACCTACCGTCGCGCGTGTATTTGATGCAGCAATGACTTGGGGGGGAATGATGAAAAAACTCGCTATTGGCATGGTGCTGCATGCATTGATGCTCGCGACAGGCCTGGCGCACGCTACGTCATCTTCTTCATCAGACTTCATATCAGCCGACCTTGTCCCGGCTGAAACCGATTCAATTGCTGACGCCACCGCTTCTTTCGCTCACTTGTCGGGTGAGCGGGTGGTCGGGTTCAAGCAGGACCGACATGGTGAGGCCTTCTGGGGTACACACGGCCATTCGCCTACCAGTGGCTGGTCGGATGGCGATGGGGCTGGGCACTTGCCGCATTGGTCTGGACATGATCAGGTCATGTCGACACCTGTCCCTGAGCCTTCAACGGCCATGCTGCAGATCTTGGGCTTGGGCGCCTTGGGTGTAGCGGTGCGTCAGGTGCGCCGAGGTACCAGGCGCGTCTGACCAATCGCCAGCACGTCAAACAGCTCTGGTGCAACATGGGCGCGCCGCAAGGCTGCGGCCAGTTCGCGGGGCGGCTCATCCAGGGCCTCGTCGGTCAGTTGATACGTACCCCAGTGCACGGCAATGGCTCGCTTGGCAGCCAGATCCTGGAAAATCTGAACCGACTCTGCCGGGTTGGCATGCTGGTCTTTCATGAACCAACGTGGCTCGTAGGCCCCAATGGGTAGCAGTGCCATGTCAAAGCCACCACCTTGCGCCGGGCTCTGTACATGGGCGAAGTGCTGGCGAATGTCTACAAAGTCGGCTGAGTAGGCGGTGTCCCCCGAAAAGAACAGGTGGCAGTCGGGCGACAGCACGGCATAGCCGCCCCACAGGCTGCGGAGTGCGTCCGTGGCCGTTCGGGCTGACCAATGTTGTGCTGGTGTCAGCGTCACCGGGATGCGCAAGCTATGGTCGCTGGCTTCCAGCACATGCTCGTCCCACCAGTCCAGCTCCACCACGTGATGTATGCCCCGTTTCGCAAACCAGGCCTTGTGGCCCAGAGGGGTGATGAACAGCGGTGATCCCCCTTTTTGTCGAGCCAGGGCCGTCAGCGAGGCTTCGTCCATGTGGTCGTAATGGTTGTGGGACAGCAGGACCACATCGATGCGGGGGAGCTGTTCCAGCGTCAGCCCGGGCGGTGTCTGTCGCTGGGGCCCTGCCCACTGCACCGGGAAGCACCGCTCTGAGAACACAGGGTCGGTGAGGATGTTGAGACCACCGATCTGAGCCAGAACGGTGATGTGTCCGATCCAGGTCATCGCGGGCTGCATGATGAGCCCGGCCTTGGCATTGGCCTGGATGAACGTCAAATCAGGTGCTGTAACCGGGATGGGGGTGGTGATGGGCTTGGGGTGGCCCGCCCGCCAGGCCTGCCACCGCCAGCGCAAGATCTCGTGCCAGCGCTTTCCCCGAAACGACATGTAGTTGTTCTGAAACCCGTCTGGTCGATGGTGCTTTTTGGCAGGGTTGAAGTAGGGGTTCTTCATGCGCATGAATGGGCGAGCTGAAAAACAAAACCCCGAGGGGCCGAAGCCCATCGGGGTTTTCTCAGGATCAGATGACGGAGCGAGTCATCAGGCCACGGTCACTGGGATCTTGCCAATCTTGGCTTGCCAGGTCTTGGGCCCTTCGATGTGTGCGCTGGTGCCGCCGGCATCCACTGCCACGGTCACAGGCATGTCGACCACGTCAAACTCGTAAATGGCTTCCATGCCCAGGTCGGCAAAGCCCACCACCTTGGCGGCCTTGATGGCCTTGGAAACCAGGTAGGCCGAGCCACCCACAGCCATCAGGTAAGCCGACTTGTGCTTCTTGATGGCTTCGATGGCGGCGGGGCCGCGCTCGGCTTTGCCCACCATCGAGATCAGGCCAGTCTGAGCCAGCATCATCTCGGTGAACTTGTCCATGCGGGTGGCGGTGGTGGGGCCTGCGGGGCCCACCACTTCGTCGCGCACGGGGTCCACCGGGCCAACGTAGTAGATGACGCGGTTGGTGAAGTCCACGGGCAGCTTTTCGCCCTTGGCCAGCATGTCCTGAATGCGTTTGTGCGCAGCATCACGACCGGTCAGCATCTTGCCGTTGAGCAGCAGGGTGTCACCGGGCTTCCAGCTGGCCACTTCTTCCTTGGTCAGCGTGTTCAGGTCCACGCGCTTGGACTTGTTGTAGTCCGGTGCCCAGTGCACATCGGGCCACAGGTCCAGACTAGGCGGGTCCAGATACACGGGGCCCGAGCCGTCCATCACGAAGTGGGCGTGGCGGGTGGCAGCGCAGTTCGGGATCATGGCGATGGGCTTCGAAGCCGCGTGCGTCGGGTAGGTCTTGATCTTGACGTCCAGCACGGTGGTCAAACCACCCAGGCCTTGTGCGCCAATACCCAGGGCGTTGACCTTCTCATACAGCTCGATGCGCAGTTCTTCCAGCTTGTTCTGCGGGCCGCGGGCCAGCAGCTCATACATGTCGATGTCGTCCATCAGCGACTCTTTGGCCAGCAGGGCCGCCTTTTCGGCGGTACCGCCCACCCCAATGCCCAGCATGCCGGGTGGGCACCAGCCCGCGCCCATGGTCGGTACGGTCTTCAGCACCCAGTCGACGATGTTGTCAGACGGGTTGAGCATGTAGACCTTCGACTTGTTTTCCGAGCCGCCGCCCTTGGCTGCCACGGTCACATCGACCTTGTCGCCCGGCACCAGCTCCATGAAGACCACGGCAGGGGTGTTGTCCTTGGTGTTCTTGCGTTCGAAGATGGGGTCGGACAGCACAGAGGCGCGCAGTTTGTTGTCCGGGTTGTTGTAACCACGGCGTACGCCTTCGTCGATGGCTTCCTGGATGCTGCGGGCGCCAAAACCTTCCCACTTCACTTCCATGCCGATCTTCAGGAACACGTTGACGATGCCGGTGTCCTGGCAGATGGGGCGGTGACCTTCGGCACACATGCGGCTGTTGGTCAGGATCTGCGCAATCGCGTCCTTGGCTGCAGGGCTTTCCTCGCGCTCGTAAGCGCGCGCCAGGTGAGCGATGTAGTCAGTGGGGTGGTAGAAGGAGATGTATTGCAGCGCGGCTGCGACGCTTTCAACGAGGTCGTCGTAACGAATGGTCGTCATGGCTAGGCCTTTTTGGGGCGGTCAGTGGGGGATGAGACCGACATTGTGCCAAGGTCTGGCCCCCTGTGTTCAATGGTGTTCGTCCGAATGCCCACTGGCTGGGTGAAGGATACGATCAGCGGCAGCAATGGCCATGGCCGACAGCAGGAACGCGATGTGGATCACCGTCTGCGCAATCAGCACCTTCTCCGAGTAGTTTTCTGCGTTGATGAAGGTCTTGAGCAGGTGAATGGACGAGATCCCGATGATGGCCGTGCCCAACTTGACCTTCAGTACGGACGCATTCACATGGTCAAGCCATTCGGGTTGATCGGGGTGGCCTTCCAGATTCATGCGCGACACAAAGGTTTCATAGCCGCCCACGATCACCATGATCAGCAGATTGGAGATCATGACCACGTCAATGAGCCCCAGCACCACCAGCATGATGGTCGTTTCAGTCAGGTGCGTTGGCACGGTGTCAGCGTGCTGACCAGATGCTGCATAGATGGCTTGCAGTGCATTCTGGTTGCCGAAGGCTGCCTCAACCAGGTGAACCAGTTCGACCCAGAAATGGAAGACATAGACGCCCTGAGCCAGGATGAGGCCGAGATAAAGCGGCAACTGCAGCCATCTGCTGGCAAAAATCAGGGACGAAATGAAGTTGGGGCGTTTGTTGATCTGCATTCAATTGTTTTCGTTTCTAGGGGAATGTCCGAAGTTCCAAATGTTAAAGATGTTGGCATCTTTAAGGTCTGTCGAAGTGTCCATCCATGAGTGGACGTTCCGATGATTTCAAACACAGGTGCCAAAAGCGCCGGTACCGGTACCCAGGAGCAATGACATGACTGGTTCCAGCCAGACGACCACTTCCAAGCTTTATCCCGTTCCCGAGGCCTTTGCCCGCACGGCGCACATTGGCAGCCGTGCCGCATATGACCAGCTTTGTGCTGAGGCCCAGGCCGACTATCCCGGTTACTGGGCGCGTCTCGCACGCGAACTGATCACATGGCAAAAGCCTTTCACGAAGGCGCTGGATGAAAGCCAGGCACCATTTTTCAAATGGTTCGATGACGGCTTGCTGAACGTATCCTACAACTGTCTCGATCGCCATGTGGAAGCAGGGTTGGGTGACAAGGTTGCCATCATCTTTGAAGCCGATGGCGGCGAAGTCACACGCGTTACCTACAAGGAACTGCTGTCGCGCGTCTCGCGTCTCGCCAATGCGCTGAAGACGCAAGGCGTGAAAAAGGGCGACCGCGTCGTGCTGTATCTGCCGATGTCGGTTGAAGGTGTGGTGGCCATGCAGGCGTGTGCCCGCATTGGCGCAATCCACTCGGTCGTGTTCGGTGGTTTCTCTGCGCAGAGCCTGCGTGATCGCATCGAAGATGCTGGCGCAGTGCTGGTGATCACGGCGGACGAGCAGATGCGTGGCGGCAAGAGTCTGCCCTTGAAGGCCATCGTGGATGAAGCGGTGGCGCTGGGCGGCTGTGATTCGGTTCGCAATGTGATCGTGTTCAAGCGGACCGGCGGCGATATCCCATGGTCGGCTGGCCGCGACCTGTGGATGAGTGACGTGATGGCGTCGGAGTCCGATGTGTGCGCCCCCGAGTGGGTGGAGGCCGAGCATCCCTTGTTCCTGCTTTATACGTCTGGTTCAACCGGCAAACCCAAGGGTGTTCAGCACAGCACCGGCGGCTATCTGCTGCATGCAGCGTTGACCACCAAGTGGACGTTCGACCTGAAGCCTGACGACGTTTTCTGGTGCACGGCTGACATCGGCTGGGTGACGGGGCACACCTATGTGGCCTATGGTCCTTTGGCCAACGCGGGCACTCAGGTGGTGTTCGAAGGCGTGCCGACTTATCCGGATGCCTCGCGCTTCTGGCGCATGATCGAGGCCCACAAGGTCACGATCTTCTATACCGCTCCGACAGCCATTCGTGCGTTGGTGAAGGCGGCCGAGTCGAATGCAGCCGTTCACCCCCGCAATTTCAACCTCAGCAGCTTGCGTCTGCTGGGTACCGTCGGTGAGCCCATCAACCCTGCGGCCTGGGAGTGGTACCACCGTGAGGTCGGCGGCGGTCGTTGCCCGATTGTGGATACCTTCTGGCAGACAGAAACCGGTGGGCACATGATCACGCCGATTCCGGGCGCGCATGCCCTGACGCCGGGCTCTTGCGGTTTGCCTTTCCCTGGTATTGATGCCGCTGTTGTCGACGAAACGGGCAAGGAAGTACCGTGGGGTCAGGGTGGGGTGCTGGTGGTGCGCAAGCCCTGGCCGTCCATGATCCGAACCATCTGGGGTGACCCTGAGCGTTTCAAGAAGAGCTACTACCCGGCAGACTTCGGTGGCAAGTATTACCTGGCAGGTGATGGCGCCATCCGCGATGCCGAGACCGGCTACTTCACCATCACCGGGCGCATTGATGACGTGCTGAACGTGTCCGGGCACCGCATGGGTACCATGGAGATCGAGTCGGCCTTGGTGTCACACCCGCTGGTGGCCGAAGCTGCAGTGGTGGGGCGCCCAGACGACCTGACCGGCGAAGCCATCTGCGCCTTCGTGGTGCTCAAGCGGCCGTGCCCGACTGGGGACGAGGCCAAGCAGCTCGCCACTGAGTTGCGCAACCACGTTGGCCACGAGATCGGGCCGATTGCCAAGCCCAAGGACATCCGCTTTGGTGACAACCTGCCCAAGACCCGCTCGGGCAAGATCATGCGGCGCCTGTTGCGTGTGGTGGCCAAGGGCGAGACCGTCACCCAGGATACCTCCACGCTGGAAAACCCCGCGATCCTGGATCAACTGTCCAAGGCCAACTGATTGGCGTGATGCGGACATTTGTCCGCATCCCATCCCCAAAGCTCGGTATCGACCGAGCTTTTTTTACGCCCATACTGGCCGGTTGTTTGTTTCCAGGCTTGTTCAGGGGTGGTTTGTGGTGTGGGGTGCTGGTCGAGAGCCGTGTGCAGGGTGGCGTATCGCCTTGCGGTTTGTCTTCGTGTGGCTTTTGCTGACGCTGGCTTTTGCCCTGTGCGTCTTTCCGTTCTGGCTGGCTCGCCATTTCGGTCAGGTCGGATTCGATCAGGTTGTCTTCCAGCTTCAGTCTGGTGTTGACAGTCTCTTTTGTGCAGATCAGCGGCTTATCCGGCGTTTTGTGCGTGAGTGTGTGGTCAGCCCGGCTCTGCTGGCCGTGTTTGTCAGCACGCTGCTGTGTCGAAGTGGTGCCCTCGTTCGATGGGGGTGTTTGGCCGTGTCCTGGGTGGTTGGCCTGGGGCTGCTTGTTGTGAGCTTGAATGTGCCCGCGTACTTGACTACGCTTGCCGGCCCGGATGTGTTTGCCACGATGTATGTCGACCCGGCCAGCGTGAAGCTGTCCCCGCCACCGAGATACCAGAACCTCTTGTTGATTTATGTCGAGAGTCTGGAGCGAACCTACGAAAATGCCGAGGTATTTGATCGCAATCTTCTCGCCCCACTGTCACCATTTGAGGCAGAGGGTCGTCACTTTGCGCATTTGAGGCAAACGCCCGGTACCGGGTGGACCACGGCCAGCCTGGTGGCCTCTCAGTGTGGGGTGCCCTTGAAGGTGTTCGGTTTGTGGAACAAAAACCGACAGGGTGAGCATTTCGAGCAGTTTTTGCCACATGCCACCTGCATGGGTGATTTGCTGGCGCAGCATGGCTACCGGAATGTTTTTCTCAATGGCGCTGACCTCCAGTTTTCCGGCGTGGGCAGGTTTTTGTCCACTCATGGATATGAGGAGCGTTTGGGGCGGCAAGAATGGTTGAGTGCGGGATACCGCACTCAAGACATGCATACCTGGGGCTTGCCTGACGATCAGTTGATGTTGCAGGCGCAACGCCGACTGAACGAGCTGATGTCAGCAGGAGAGCCTTTCAACTTGACGCTGCTGACCATTGATACCCATGGGCCGGCAGGGTTTCGTAGCCAGAGTTGTCGCCCAAGGGCGGCGGTGTGGGGCTTCAAGGATACGGTGAGTTGCACGGCCAGCCTGGTGGCTGGTCTGCTGGCCCACGTTCGTGAGCAGGGCTGGGAGGATCGGATCAAGGTCGTTGTTGTTGGAGACCATCTGGCCATGGAAAATCCGCTGTCTGCAGATTTGGCTCGCGCTAAAGACCGGTCGCCATTCAACTTGTTTTGGACTCCTGGAAAACCTGGGTTGACTGGGCGTGATATTGCCTATTACGACCTGTTCCCCAGCATCCTTGAATTTCTGGGATTTGATGTTCAGGGCGGGCGATTGGGGCTTGGCTGGAATGCTTTGGGTGATGACACCAGCTTTGATTCAGATGATCGATGGAGAAATTTGAATCGTATGCTGCAAAACAGTACACGTTACGCGAAATTGTGGGGTTTTGAATAACGTTCCGAAAACCAGGTAGGAACCCTATCAGGACATTCCCATGTTTGGGCTGGTTTGGGCTGTTTGTCCGACTTTCCTAGCGTTCACCCTCATTACAAATGCTCGTCGCGCCCCCTAGATTGCGGGGTGTAAAGGTCAAAAGCCTTCGACGTTCATGAAGAGGAGAACACATCATGGCCAGTAGCCCGGCATCCAATGCGCCAATGACATCGGAGGAGAAGAAAGTCATCTTCGCATCCAGTCTTGGGACTGTTTTCGAGTGGTACGACTTCTATCTCTATGGTTCTTTGGCAGCCATCATCGCCAAGCAGTTTTTCGCCGGTCTCGATCCGACTTCGGCATTCATTTTCGCGTTGCTGGCTTTTGCCGCTGGCTTCATCGTGCGTCCCTTCGGCGCACTGGTTTTCGGTCGCCTTGGCGACATGATCGGTCGCAAGTACACCTTCCTGGTCACCATCCTGATCATGGGCGCCTCGACCTTCATCGTCGGTGTGCTGCCCAACTATGCGGCCATTGGTGCTGCCGCCCCTGTCATCCTGATTTGTTTGCGTCTGCTGCAAGGCCTGGCGCTGGGCGGTGAGTACGGTGGCGCCGCCACCTACGTGGCCGAGCATGCGCCGCATGGTCGCCGTGGTGCCTACACGGCCTGGATTCAAACCACTGCGACGATGGGCCTGTTCCTGTCGTTGCTGGTCATCCTGGGTACCCGCACAGCCGTGGGCGAGGAGGCTTTCGCTGACTGGGGCTGGCGCGTGCCGTTCATCGTCTCGCTGGCCCTGCTGGCCGTGAGCGTGTGGATTCGCATGAGCATGAACGAAAGCCCGGCCTTCAAGAAGATGAAGGCTGAAGGCAAGACTTCCAAGGCACCGCTGTCCGAATCCTTCGGCCAATGGAAGAACCTGAAGATTGTGATCCTGGCTCTGGTGGGTCTGGTTGCTGGTCAGGCCGTGGTTTGGTACACAGGTCAGTTCTATGCCCTGTTCTTCCTGACGCAAGCCTTGAAGGTTGATGGCGCTACCGCCAACATCCTGGTTGCCATCTCGCTGCTGATCGGTACGCCGTTCTTCGTGGTGTTTGGTTCGCTGTCTGACAAGATCGGTCGCAAGCCCATCATCCTGGCAGGCTGCCTGATCGCGGCGCTGACCTACTTCCCGCTGTTCAAGGCGCTGACGGAAGCAGCCAACCCTGATCTGGCCAAGGCTCAGGCATCTGCTCCGGTGACTCTGGTTGCTGATCAAGCCGAGTGCTCGTTCCAGTTCAACCCCACCGGCACGGCCAAGTTCACCAGCTCTTGTGACATCGCCAAGCAAGTGTTGGCTGCCAACTCGGTGAACTACGAGAACGTAGCTGGTACCGGTGTGGCGCAGATCAAAGTGGGTGACAAAGTCATCTCTTCCTACACTGCCAAGGGCTTGTCGCCTGATGATGCCAAGAAGGCCGATGCGGCCTTCAAGAAGGACGTGGTGGGCGCGATCAAGGCCGCTGGCTATCCTGCCAAGGCTGACCCGGCCAAGATGAACAAGCCGCTGATCATCGCTATCCTGACGGTGCTGGTGCTGTACGTCACCATGGTGTACGGTCCGATTGCAGCCATGCTGGTGGAAATGTTCCCGACCCGCATCCGCTACACCTCGATGAGCCTGCCGTATCACATTGGTAACGGTTGGTTTGGCGGTCTGCTGCCCACCACCGCGTTCGCGATCGTGGCTCAGACGGGCAACATCTACAACGGTCTGTGGTACCCGATCATCATTGCGTCCATCACGTTCGTGATTGGCCTGCTGTTTGTTCGCGAAACCAAGGATGTGGACATCTACGCTGGTGACTGAGGTCTGACCAGTCGATTCCCATACAAAGCCCCGCCTTGGCGGGGCTTTTTTGTGGCGTAGCCAGCAGTCGCTTGCACGTTGAGGAATGCGTTCATCTCGTCTGCCATGTGCTGCGGTACATTCGCGTATATGAAGCCCTCGTGGGTAGGGCAGGTGCTAGTCAAGCCAAAGGGAAGCGTTCATATGTGGTTCATCGTGATTGGGGTGGCCATGCTGGTCATGAACTTTCTGGGTATCGGCCCGGTAGGTGAATGGACCTGGGCCGAGAAGTGGTGGGTCATGTTGTCGCCATTTGGTCTGGCGCTGATCTGGTGGTGGTGGTCCGATGCATCAGGTCGCACCACGCTGAAAGAGATGGAAAAGATCGACGACAAGCGCGAGGCGCGTCGTCAGAAAAACCTCGAGTTGCTCGGTTTGAACGACAAGAACAAGAAGAAGCATTGACCCTTCTTGGCGGGCAGGGTGTGCTGCTTTGAGGCGGCGGCGCTAAAATCGGCAGTCTGACTCGATTACAGCCCGGAGCCATCCATGCCTCAGTATCGTTCCCGCACCTCTACCGCCGGCCGCAATATGGCCGGTGCACGCGCTCTCTGGCGTGCAACCGGTATGAAGGACGGCGACTTCGACAAGCCGATCATCGCCATTGCCAACAGCTTCACCCAGTTCGTGCCAGGGCACGTGCATTTGAAGGACCTGGGTCAACTGGTTGCGCGCGAGATTGAGGCTGCCGGCGGCGTAGCGAAAGAGTTCAACACCATCGCCGTGGACGACGGCATTGCCATGGGTCACGGCGGCATGCTGTATTCGCTGCCTTCGCGCGACCTGATCGCCGACAGCGTTGAATACATGTGCAACGCCCACACCGCCGATGCGCTGGTGTGCATTTCGAACTGCGACAAGATCACCCCGGGGATGCTGATGGCTGCGCTGCGCCTGAACATCCCGGTGATCTTCGTGTCCGGTGGCCCGATGGAGGCCGGCAAGGTCAAGCTCGAAGGCAAAGTCATTGCGCTGGACCTGGTTGATGCCATGGTCAAGGCCGCAGACAAGCACTGTTCCGATGAGGAAGTGGACGCGGTCGAGCGCTCGGCCTGCCCGACCTGCGGCTCCTGTTCCGGCATGTTCACGGCCAACTCGATGAACTGCCTGACCGAGGCACTGGGCTTGTCGCTGCCGGGTAACGGCACCATCGTGGCCACCCACGCAGACCGTGAAAAGCTGTTCCGCGAGGCAGGGCGTCGCATTGTCGATCTGGCCCGCCGCTATTACGAACAGGATGACGAATCGGTTCTGCCCCGTAACATCGCCAGCTTCAAGGCGTTCGAGAACGCCATCAGCCTGGATGTGGCCATGGGCGGTTCGACCAACACCGTGCTGCACTTGCTGGCGGCCGCCAAAGAGGCTGGTGTGGACTTCATGATGCAGGACATCGACCGCATTTCGCGTCGTGTGCCTTGCCTGAGCAAGGTGGCGCCTGCTGTGCCGGATGTGCACATTGAAGACGTGCACCGTGCTGGCGGCATCATGTCCATCCTGGGCGAGTTGGCTCGCGGCGGTCTGTTGCACACCGACGTGCCGACGGTGCACAGCCCGACGCTGGCAGACGCCATCGCCCAGTGGGATGTGACCGTGTCTGAAGATGAAGCCGTCCGCACGATGTACCGTGCGGCGCCGGGTGGGGTGCCTACCCAGGTGGCGTTCTCGCAAGACAGCCGCTGGAAGGCCCTCGACACCGACCGCGAAAACGGGGTGATTCGCTCCGTCGAGCATGCCTTCACCAAGGACGGTGGTCTGGCCGTGCTGTTCGGCAACATCGCTGAAAAGGGCTGCATCGTGAAGACCGCCGGGGTGGACGAGTCCATCTGGGAATTCACCGGCAAGGCCCGTGTGTATGAGAGCCAGGAAGACGCAGTGGAAGGCATCCTCAACGAGGAGGTGCAGGCCGGTGACGTGGTGATCGTGCGCTATGAAGGCCCGAAGGGGGGCCCGGGCATGCAGGAAATGCTGTATCCCACGTCTTATCTGAAGAGCCGCGGCTTGGGCAAGCAGTGTGCGCTGCTGACGGACGGTCGCTTCTCCGGCGGCACATCTGGCCTGTCCATTGGTCACGCTTCACCTGAAGCAGCCTGTGGCGGTGCCATTGCACTGGTTGAAAACGGTGACGCCATCGAGATCAACATTCCGGACCGGAAGATTCATCTGGCCGTGAGTCCGGAGGTGTTGGCAGCACGTCGTGCAGCCATGGAAGCGAAGGGTGCGAAGGCCTGGAAGCCAGTCAATCGCGAGCGCTATGTGTCGGCTGCCCTGCAAGCCTATGCTGCGCTGACCACCTCCGCCGATACCGGCGCGGTGCGTGACGTCACGCAAGTTCAGCGCTGAGCGGTGTGATCTCCCATGAAGGGGCTGGCGTGGGAAACCATGTCGGCCCCTTTGTCATTGGGCGCTTGCGCAGATTTTCTGATCACGGTCAGGTGAGGGAAGGGGATGGCAATGTGATGCCGCTCGAATGCCTGTTTGACCAGCTTCAGGTAGGCGCGCCGGACAGCCCATTGTTGTAGTGGCTTGACGCGAAAGCGGATCTGAATGACAACGGCCGAGGCGGCCAATTGGTCGACCCCGACCAGCTCGTATTCACCATCCAGGCGGTCTCGACAGGCGGAGTCTCGCAGCATGCCTTCTGCGACGTCAGCCATGATGGACATGGCGCGTTCGATGTCGGTGTCATAGCTGACGTTCACGTTCACAACCGAATACGCATAGCCGCGACTCATGCTGATCACGCTGTCTATGGACCCGTTAGGTACAAAGTGGACGTTGCCGTCATAGTCGCGGAGGCGAACGTAGCGCAAGGTGACCTCCTCGACTGCACCTGTATGCGCGCCCAGCGTGACGACATCACCTTGCCGGATCTGATTTTCGATCAGGAGGGAGAGACCCGCGAAAAGGTCTTTCACCAGGCTCTGTGCGCCGAAACCGATGGCCACGCCGGCTACACCAGCGGCACCCAGCAACGGCGCCACAGAAATGCCCAACTCGGACAATATCAGCAACAAGGCCAGCAAAGAGACGATGACCGTGATGGCATGGCGCGCCGCCCGGCCAACGGTCTCTGCGCGCTGGATGGATTCGCGGTCCGCCATTTTGGCGGTGAGCCTGGCTCGAAAGGTTCGAATCACCTTGTGGGCGACCGCGACGGCAACCCACGCCAGCGCGATGATCAGGCCAATTCGCATCATCGAGACCATTGCGCCGTCGGAGTCATTCGGGGCCAGCGTGAACAGACCAGCAAGATCCACATTGTTGATGCCACCCATGAGCCATCTCCAAATCGGTTAAAAGATTTGCACAAATGTATTGTAGCGCCGACCCCAAAAAAAGAGGCCCTGCCGGTTGGGCAGGGCCTTGAACACACTCCTATTCACACGTATGCAACGGTTTGCTCAGAACGACGTTACAGACGGTATATTATATTTGAACAAATGCAGGTGTCACAGATTTGCAAGAGGCGTTTGCGCCGCTTTCGACATGCCGTCGATGCCCAGCACATTGATCAGCCTGTCCAGATCACCATGCAAGCGTTGCAACGTTTCTCCATCCAACTTCTGAAGCGCGTCAGGCAAGATGCCCGAGAACGGGCCAGGGGCGTTGGCCAGGATGGCCATGCCATCCGGGCTGATTTCCAGATGCACTACCCGTTTGTCATGCACGTCACGGGTGGACAGCAGCAACTGCTTGCTGACGAGGGCTCTCACCAGGTTGCTGGCAGTCGATTGGTGGATGTCCATGGCTTCAGCCAGATCGCCGACGCCCAATCCCTTGCGTTCGGCGACCAGGCTCAGCGCCCAGAGCTGGGCCCCGCCCAAGCCGGAAAGCCGTTCAATCTGCTGGAAATGGGTTTTCACGGCATTGAAGACCACTCGAAATTGACGCAGCACGGTGGCGGCGTCATCACTCATTGCGGATGGGGTAGGTAGGCTCATGGATCAACAGCAGGGGGCTTCGCAGTTTCCGGTCGAAGAAATCAAATCCGAGTTGTCTGACTGGCGTCGCTGGGCAGCTCGCGCCGTGGTGATGAGCTTTGCGGTGCTGGCCGGCTTGGGTGTGGTGCTCATGACCTGGTTGAGCGAGCATGCATTGTCTTTGTTTTTTGTTATCACAGCATACTCGCCTTGGTTGGCCTTGGCGTGGACGCCAGCCGTGACGGCCGCCATCGTGTGGCTTACGCGCAAGTATTTTGTGGGTGCCAGTGGGTCTGGCATTCCCCAGGTGCTGGCAGCCCTTGATACCAGTACACCCCCACAGGGGCGCCATCACTTTATTTCACTGCGTTTGTCGCTTGCCAAATTGGTGTTGACCGTGGGTGGATTGCTGGCTGGTTTGTCGACCGGTCGTGAGGGCCCCTCGGTTCAAGTTGGCGCGGGGATCATGCATCACGCCCGCAAATGGTTGCCCGCACGCTCCAGTGTGGGAGACCATGGCTTGATCGTGGCAGGTGGTGCCGCCGGGATCGCCGCAGCCTTCAATACGCCGCTAGGAGGGGTCATGTTCGCGATCGAGGAGCTGTCGCGCCGCCCCGAGCATCGTTCGAGCGGTATCCTGATTGCGGGCATCGTCCTGTCGGGCCTGATGGCGATATCGATTTACGGCAATGGCAGCTATTTTGGGCACATCCAAGTTGCCAGTGTTTCTCTGGCGGAGTTGCTGCCTGGTCTGGCGATTGCGCTATCGACAGGGGTACTGGGAGGGCTTTTTTCCAAGTTGATGATCGAGTCGACACGTGGCGGCAAGGACATCTTCAGCCGCTGGCGGGCCAGCTATCCGATTCGTTTTGCTGCAGGGTGCGGTTTCGTGATTGCCTTGATTGGCATCATCAGTCAGGGTGCCACGTTCGGCAGCGGGTACACCGCCACCAAGCAGTTGCTCGACGGGCAGGACCCCACGGGTGGCTTCTATGTGACGCTGCGCTTTCTGGCGACATGGCTGTCGCAGTGGAGCGGGGTGCCTGGTGGGGTTTTTGCGCCGTCGTTGGCGATTGGTGCTGGCATCGGTAACGACATTTCCCAGTGGACGCACCATGCCAACAGCCCGGCGCTCATAGCGCTGGGTATGGCGGGTTTCCTGGCTGCGGCCACCCAGGCACCCATCACGGCCTTCATCATTGTCATGGAAATGGTCGAGGGCCATTCGCTGGTACTGAGCCTGATGGCCTGCGCCATGGTTGCCAGTGCAGTGTCCCGTCTGATCAGTCCGCCGATGTATGGTGTGATGGCCGAGTTGCAGTTGGCTCGAGTCAAAGGTCTGAGCCGTAGCCCCACTGATTGAGTTGCCTGCCGCGGTGCTTGCCCCCCAGATGTATTTACATTTGCACAAATGCAAATGCTATGATCCAGATGGGACAAGAACGAGGAGACAGACATGATCAAAGTGGGACTGCTGGGGTACGGTAAAGCAGGACAGGCCGTAGCCGAAGTGCTCAAGACTGACGAGAGATTGGGTCTGGCCTGGGTTGCGCGGGCACATGTCCGGGACCCTGATGAGCGCGTTCCGGGAACCGATATTCCGGTTGTCGGGCTGGATCAGGTTTCCATGGAGGACATGCTGGATGCCTACCCGGTAGATGCTTTGGTTGACTTCTCCACGCCAGAGGCAGTGATGGGGTATGGCGAGGCCCTGCGCAGTCGCGGCATCACCTTGGTGAGCGCGATTTCAGCCTATTCAGACGAGCAGTTGGCGTATGTTCAAAGTCTGGGCGCAGATACCAAGGTGCTCGCTTCCCCAAACATGACCATCGGTATCAATTTTCTGATTCTGGCTGCACGTTTGTTGCGCCAGATCGCTCCGTTTGCGGACGTCGAGATCCTGGAGCAGCATTTCCGTGACAAGCCCGAGGTCTCAGGTACGGCGCGCAAGATTGCAGAGAGCCTGTCATTGGAAGATGAACGCATCACGTCGCTGCGGCTGGGGGGCATCGTCGGCCACCACGAGGTCATTTTCGGGTTTCCATACCAGACGGTTCGCATCACCCATGAGTCCATCAAGCGGGAAGCATTTGGAACGGGCGCGGCATTTGCGTTGAGCCAGCTGAGCGCGTGTGAGAAGGGCTTTTATACCTTTGATGATCTGCTGATGCGCAATGTGCGCGAGCAGCTCAAGATGGTGGCCGCTGCATGAGGATCAGTTGCGTGCCGACATGGATGAGGTAGCCTGCACACAAGGCTGTGCCTGGCCTGGACCAGCGTCCCCACTTCGTTCGCGTTTCAGGATTGTCGCGAGCCGCAAGCCAGGTGATGCTGGTCATCGCCAGTGCCATGGATGCAGAAACGATGTGGGCCCCGGATAGCTGCTCGAACAGCGGTGCGGCCTGGTAGACAGTGTCATCCACCGTGAGGATCAAGGCATCAAAGAGGTTGCTGCCGACCAGGTTGCCCAGGATC
Organism: Aquabacterium sp.; assembly: GCF_041909175.1. GTDB lineage: Bacteria > Pseudomonadota > Gammaproteobacteria > Burkholderiales > Burkholderiaceae_C > Aquabacterium. Next base: position 16,656 of record NZ_JAYRDZ010000013.1, read on the forward strand.
ATGTCAATCCGACCAATGCGGATCGAGCCGATGACACATGCACACGCAACAAAGAGCAGCCATGTCGTCACCATAGGCCGGATCAGATCACAGCAGCATGAATGCGGTCATGGCAACCAGGGTGGGGACCAGCGCAGCCAACAGCAGACCGCCGGCATGGATGGCCTGATCTTCGAACGAGCCCTTGAGGATCGATGCGCCGGCTGGGTTGGGGGCATTGGCAATGATGGTCAAACCGCCCCCTGTCACGGCACCGGCGACGAGCGCGTATTGGAACTCGGGGCTCAAACCATCCACCAATGAGCCGAGGTAGGTCAGTGCTGCGTTGTCTGTGACTGCAGTGAGTGCGGTAGCCCCAAAAAACACGCTGTCGGCGTTCATGTGCATCAGCACGGGTTCGAGCCACCACTGCTGTTGGCCGCCGAGCACCACGAGCCCCGCCAGGAAAAAAGCCACCAGCAAGCCTTCACGCAGGATGAGAGGGGCCTGGTAGCGTTCATAAGCGGCCGTGAAGCCGAGGAAAAACAGAAACATCCCCATGAACACGGCCGGGTGGTGCGCAAACACCACGATGCCCGCCAGGAACATCAAATGGATGGCTGTGACAGGCAGCGGTGGCGGTGCTTCGGGCTCGCTACCGCCAGGTTGAACGTGGCGCAGTTCGCGCGCAAAGACCGCGACAAGACCTACCGCATTGATGCATACCGCCAGTGCAGCCTTCCACCCAAAGTGATGCATCATGAAGCTCAGATCCCAGCCCCATGCCGTGGCGACCATCAGGACAGGTGGTGCGGCGTAAGGGGTCAAGGTGCCACCGATCGACACATTCACAAAAAGAACTCCCAGCATGGCATACCGCAACCTGGTCGACAGTGGCTGGTTGTAGAGGTTGTCGCGCAGCAGCAGTGCGGCCAGGGTCATGGCAGCCGGCTCGGTGATGAACGAGCCCATCAGCGGCACCAGAGAGAGCACGACTAAAGGCATGGCCCAGCCTGCAGGCAAGGGTAATACACGCACGAGCAGGCGTGTCACCCAGCCAGCCAGTTGCAAGATAGGCTTGCTGGCTGCCGCCACCATGATGGTGAAGACAAACAGGGGCTCGGTGAAGTTGCGGCTGTCCAGATAGTGCGTGGCGGCTTCTTTGCCTTCAATGGCAAACATCACCAGCACGAGAACAAGCGCCCAGAACCCGAAGACGACTTCGACCTCACCCAGCAAGTGCCATAAGCCTGCATGTGCTGGTCGGGCGTGCGCCAAGCGTTCAAAAAACTTGGTCGAAAAAGTGTGCAGCAAGGCGACGGCAAAAATAATGCCGCCGATCAACTGGATGGTGGTTGGATTCATTTGTCCAATCCTATCAGGACACTGCCAGATTCAGCCTGCGGGCGCCAGCTTGTCACTGACTTGGGGTATCGTTCGCGCCATGCTGATCCATCCTCAATTTGACCCTATTGCGATTGCCATCGGACCACTGAAGGTCCACTGGTATGGTCTGACCTATCTGGCGGCCTTCTCGCTGTTTTACCTGCTGGCTACTGCCCGTGCTGCCAAGCCGCCATTTGTAGACCGAGGGTGGACCCGGCAAATGGTGGAAGACCTGCTGTTCTTTGGCGTGCTGGGTGTCGTGCTGGGTGGGCGGCTGGGCTATGTGTTGTTCTACAAGCCGAGTTATTACCTGTCTCACCCGGCAGAGATCGCGGCCCTGTGGCAAGGCGGTATGGCCTTCCATGGTGGCTTGCTTGGCGTGATCTCGGCCATGTTGCTGTACGCCTGGCGCCAGAAGCGCCCCTTCTTCGAGATCGCTGACCTGGTCGCGCCATGTGTGCCCATTGGTCTGGCTGCCGGGCGCATCGGCAACTTCATCAACGGCGAGTTGTGGGGCCGGGCGGCGGATCCGAGCCTGCCCTGGGCCATGGTGTTTCCGCAGTCAGGCTCCATGGAGCCCCGCCACCCCTCTCAGTTGTACCAATTCGGCATGGAGGGCGTGTTGCTTTTCGTGCTGTTGTGGTGGTATGCCCGCAAGCCTCGTCAGCAAGGTGCTGTGGCGGCGGCATTCATGTTTGGCTACGGCTGCTTCCGCTTCATTGCCGAATACTTCCGCGAGCCTGATAGCTTCCTCGGGTTGCTCGCCCTCAATATGAGCATGGGGCAGTGGTTGTGCGTCCCCATGATCGTTCTGGGCGCACTGTTTTGGGTCATGGCAAAAAAAGACGCCTTCCGATCCAGGGACCGGAAGGCGTGAAGAGGTCTGTGGATTTTCGCGGACCCACTGACCCCCGCTGAGGAAGACCGCCTGGCTCTGGCGAATCAGGCGATCTTCAAAACTGTATGCAAGTGGTGTGCCAGCTCAGCGGTGGTGCATCAGGGTCCGGCCGCAGATCAGGCGGCGTGCTTGTCTGACACGCCGTGACGGGTGTAGAGGAAGTCCAGCACGGCCTTGCGGCAGGCGATGTAGGTCGGGTCTTCAGCCAGTTCGACACGGTTGCGGGGGCGCGCCAGCGGCACGGTGAGGATTTCGCCGATCGTGGCAGCGGGGCCGTTGGTCATCATCACGATGCGGTCGGACAGCAGCACGGCTTCATCGACATCGTGGGTCACCATCACCACGGTGCTCTTGGTGCGGGCCACGATCTTCAGCAGCTCATCTTGCAACTTGGCGCGGGTCAGTGCATCCAGTGCGCCGAAGGGTTCGTCCATCAACAACACCTTGGGCTCCATGGCCAGTGCGCGGGCAATGCCGACACGCTGCTTCATGCCGCCTGAGATCTCGTTCGGGCGTTTCTGCGCTGCGTGACCCATGTTGACGAGTTCCAGTGCATCGTTGGTGCGCTTCTTCAGTTGTTCCTTGCTTTCCTTGCCGCCGAACACGCGCTCGACTGCCAGGTAGACGTTGTCGAAGCAGGTCAACCAGGGCAGCAGCGAGTGGTTCTGGAACACCATCGCCCGCTCAGGACCAGGGCCGCTGATTTCCTTGTTGTCGCAGATCAGACCGCCGCTGCTGGGCATCAGCAGGCCGGCAATCAGGTTCAGCAAGGTCGATTTGCCGCAGCCTGAGTGGCCGATCAGTGCAATGAATTCGCCTTTGTCGATGCCGAGGTTGACGTCATGCAGTGCATGGAAACGCCCCTTTTTGGTGTTGAACACCATTTCGGCTTGTTGGATGTCGATGAAACGGGCCATGACAGTTCTCCGTGAATGGTGGGTGGGCTTATTCGAAGCTGAAGCGCTTGGCGATGGACACCAGGGCTTGTTCCAGCAGCAGACCAACGATGCCGATCACGAAGATGGCGATGATGATGTGTTGCACGTTCAGGTTGTTCCACTCGTCCCAGACCCAGAAGCCGATACCGACACCACCGGTCAGCATTTCTGCTGCGACGATCACCAGCCAGGCCGTACCCACGGACAGGCGCACGCCAGTCAGCATGTAGGGCAGCACAGAGGGGAACAGGATCTTGGTGACAACCTTCCACTCGGACAGGTTCAGCACCTTGGCCACGTTCAGGTAGTCTTCTGGTACGCGTTGCACGCCCACAGCCGTGTTGATGATCATGGGCCAGATCGAACAGATGAAGATGGTCCAGATGGCGGCGGGGTCAGCCGACTTGAAGACCAGCAGGCCGATCGGCAGCCAGGCCAGTGGCGACACAGGGCGCAGCAGGCTGATGATCGGGTTCAGCATGTTGCTGACCACGGTGAAGCGGCCGATGATGAAGCCCATCGGGATGCCGACCAGTGCGGCCAGGCCAAAGCCCAGGGCGACGCGCTTGAGCGAGAACAGGATGTTCCAGCCAATGCCCTGGTCGTTGGGGCCATTCTGGTAGAACGGGTGGGCGAAGAGTTCGACCGCCGAGTTCCACGTGGCCAGCGGGGTCGGGAAGGCGCCGCCTTCCTTCATGGTCAACAGGGCCCAGATGCCAATCAGAATTGCCAGGCCGGCGATCGGGGACAGGGTTTTCAGTGCAAGACCGGCCCAGTCGAACGGGATCTTGGGCTGAACGGGGGTGGGTGCTGGCGCTGGGGTGGCTGCAGGCATGGATTTGGCGGCTTGAGGCGCGGCAGGGGGTGAAGCCTTCAGGGCTTCGCTGGCTTCGGTGGGGCTGTGGAAGACGGCACTGACCATGGTGAACTCCTGATCTGGCTTCGTTGAACATGTTGCTGCCGGAGCAGCGGGGCTTTGGGGAAAAGGTGGTCACTCGGAGCCATCCATCAGGGGATGACCTGGATCGAAGCAGGGCTTCGTCTGGTGCCTTCGTGGGCGCTCCGAGGCCGGTCTCAGCGGGACTCAGTGGTCAAGGAAAGCAAAATCAGGCGTGGATCTTGAAGCCGTCGGCGTACTTCTTCGGGTCCTTGCCGTCCCATACCACGCCGTCCATCAGCTTGCTGGTCCGCATCACGTCCTTTGGAACAGCGATGTTCAGTGCGCTGGCGGCCTGTTTGTAGAGGTCAATCTTGTTGATCTGCTTGGCCACGCCCAGGTAGTCGGGGTGATCCTTCAGCAGGCCCCAACGCTTGTGCTGGGTCAGGAACCACATGCCATCGCTCAGGTACGGGAAGTTGACCTTGCCGTCATTGAAGAACTTCATGTAGTCAGGGTCGTCCCAGGTCTTGCCCAGGCCATTCTGGTAGCGACCCAGGATGCGCTGGTTGATGGCATCGACGCCGGTGTTCACATAAGACTTGGCTGCAATGGTTTCGGCCATCTTCAGCTTGTTTTGCAGGCCGGCGTCAATCCACCGGCTGGCTTCCAGTACGGCCATCGTCACGGCGCGCGCGGTGTTGGGGTACTTCTTGGTGAACTCGTCGGTGCAGCCGAGCACCTTCTCAGGATGATCCTTCCAGATGGACTGAGACGTGGCGGCCGTGATGCCGATGCCGTCCATGATGGCGCGGTGGTTCCAGGGCTCGCCCACGCAGAAGCCATCCATGTTGCCCACGCGCATATTGGCCACCATTTGAGGAGGCGGCACGGTGATGACCTTGGCATCCTTCATCGGGTTGATGCCGCCGGCAGCCAGCCAGTAATACAGCCACATGGCGTGGGTGCCGGTCGGGAAGGTCTGCGCGAAGGTGTATTCGCGCTTTTCGGTGGCCATCAGCTTGGCCAGCGAAGCGACATCCACAGCACCCTTTTCGGCCAGCTTCTTGGACAGCGAGATGGCCTGACCGTTGTTGTTCAGGGTCATCAGGACGGCCATGTCTTTCTTGGGGCCGCCAATGCCCAGGTGCACGCCATAAACCAGGCCATACAGCACGTGGGCCATATGGAGGTCACCGTTCACCAGCTTGTCGCGCACGCCGGCCCAGGATGCTTCCTTGGTCGGGATGATCTTGACGCCATACTTCTTGTCGAAGCCCAGCACCGATGCCATCACCACGGAAGCGCAGTCGGTCAGGGGGATGAAGCCGATCTTGACCTCTTCGAGCTCAGGCTTGTCGGAGCCTGCAGCCCACACGGCCGACTGGAGTCCGGGCACCACGCCCACAGCCGTAGCGGCTGCGGCGGTTTTCAGAATCGAGCGGCGGGTCATTTTGTTGTCCTGCGAGTTCATGGTGTGAGGCATTCCTGTTTAGAAAAACAAAAAAGGTGCCGTCGAGAGAACCAGCACTGCTGCGTGGTCATCTCGAAGACACCTTTGTCGGAAAGCTCAGGCCCCAACATTGGGAACCTAAGACTTGCAAAATCGCCGTTGACTTTGCTTGCCTTGGTTAATGCAAAGGGTGTGCCAGCTTTTTTTGCCTGTTTTTGATGCAATTTGGGGCAAACCCCAGTCCACCTTGGGGCGATATGCTGTTTTAGCCCAGTAAATCGGCTGCATCGATCAGGCGCTGCGCCACTTCGGACACCCGAATGCCCTTGTTCATGGCGGCTTTGCGCAGTCGCTGGTAGGCGTCCTGCTCAGAGAGCCCCTGTCTGGACATCAGGAGGCCCTTGGCGCGGTCGACGAGCTTGCGCTCTTCCAGTTGGCTCTTCGCGTTGGCCAATTCCTGGTGCAGTTGTTCTTCGTGCTCGAATCGCGCCAGTGCCACATCAATCACCGTCTTGATGTGTTCTTGAGGCGTACCCGCCGCGACATAGGTTGAGACGCCGGCGGAAATCGCCTTGCGCACGTAACTGGTGTCTTCGTCATCCGAGAACATCACGATGGGGCGCCGCTCATCGCGTGTGGCCATCACCACGTGCTCAAGGATGTCTCGCCCTTGTGATTCGGCGTCGACTACGATCATGTCCGGCTGGATCTGCGCAATCCGGTCCGGGAGAAAGCTGTCCCCGGGGAAAGTCGCAACCACGTTGTAGCCAGCTTCTAGCAGTCCAATGCGAAGGATGCGCGAACGCTCCAATTCCGCCTGCTCCGTGTCATCAAGGTCTGCGGACACGGGTGCGGGCAGGACAATCACGACTCGAAGATTGCGTGCATCTTTCGTCATGGCTTTGATCATGCAACAACTGCGCCGGCCCTAAACTTCTCACATGTCTGAAATTCATTCTGTGTCCTCTATTCCCGGTGGGGGTGTGGGGGAGGGGCAACTGATCCTGGGGATCGAGTCATCCTGTGATGAAACCGGGGTGGCCTTGGTGCGGCGAGATGGTGCCGGCGTGCCTCGCCTGCTCGCACATGCGCTGCATAGTCAGATCGACATGCACCAGGCTTATGGTGGTGTGGTGCCTGAATTGGCTTCGCGAGACCACATTCGGCGGGTGGTGCCCCTGGCTCGCCAGGTCTTGCGCGATGCCGGGTGCACCTTGCAGGCAGTGGATGTTGTGGCCTATACCCGTGGTCCCGGGCTTGCCGGGGCGCTGCTGGTGGGGGCGGGCGTGGCCTGTGCCCTTGGTACGGCGCTCGATCGCCCATTGCTGGGTGTGCATCATCTGGAGGGGCATCTGCTGTCGCCGTTCCTGTCGACTGACCCGCCTGAATTCCCCTTTGTGGCCTTGCTGGTATCTGGCGGGCACACCCAACTGATGCGGGTCAATGGGGTGGGTGACTACGAATTGCTGGGTGAGACAGTCGATGATGCGGCCGGTGAGGCCTTTGACAAATCGGCCAAACTCATGGGGTTGCCATACCCCGGTGGTCCGCACCTGTCTCGACTGGCTCAGACAGGCAACCCGGGCGCTTTTGAATTGCCGCGTCCGATGCTGCACAGCGGTAACCTCGATTTTTCGTTTGCCGGTCTGAAAACGGCTGTACGCACACATCTGGTGCGTCAGGGTTGGCTTGATCGAGAAGATTTGCTGCTCAGCGACGAGGCGCGGCCGGTCCTGGCTGATCTGGCAGCGTCTACACAGGCCGCCATTGTGGAGGTGTTGGTCAAGAAAACGCTGGCAGCGCTCAAGCAAACGGGGCTCAAGCGTGTGGTGGTGGCTGGCGGCGTGGGGGCGAATCAGGCCTTGCGTGCCCAACTCGACGAGGCTTGCCGGCGGCGTGGCATCAGGGTGCACTATCCCGAATTGCACTTGTGCACCGATAACGGCGCCATGATTGCGCTGGCAGCAGCCATGCGCTTGCAGGCGGGCAAGGCCGAGTTGACCCGCGAGCCGGTGTTCGATGTGCGCCCGCGATGGGATTTGTCCGCTATCTGAGTTGCTGCTATACTGTGCGGCTACCTTGAATGGCTGAAACCATTTGGGGTGTTCGCACGGCCCAGGTTGGTTTCACCGGGTGCCGCAAGTTCAACGCAGAAACCGCCAGGCCTTGCTGCCTGAGGTCTGCATCTGTTTTTCAGGAAACACTCATGTCCGTCGCAGACATCAACACCGCCGAGATCATCAAGGCCAACGCACGTGGCCAAAACGACACCGGCTCTCCAGAAGTGCAAGTGGCCCTGCTGACCGCTCGCATCAACGAACTGACACCCCACTTCAAGGCCAACAAGAAGGACCACCACGGTCGTCGCGGCCTGCTGCGCATGGTGAGCCGTCGCCGTAAGCTGCTGGACTACCTCAAGTCCAAGGACGCTGACCGCTACGTGGCACTGATCCAGAAGCTGGGCCTGCGTAAGTAAGCACCCCATGACGACAAAAAGCCTGTCTGGACGCCTCCAGCACAGGCTTTTTGTTTTTTGACGCCGACCACTCGACTCAAGCGACCGCTGTGTCATTCCAACGAGGTTGCCCTCAGGCTCGCTGGAATGGCATCGCGAAATGAGTGACGGCACCACAAGGCGAACTGCTCGCCGACCAATGAAACGGAGATCATTTCCATGACCATGTTCAACAAAGTCACCAAGACCTTCCAATGGGGTCAACACACCGTCAAGATGGAAACGGGCGAAGTGGCCCGTCAGGCCACGGGTGCTGTGGTGGTCGACATCGAAGGCACCGTGGTGCTGGCCACCGTCGTGTGCGCCAAGAACGCCAAGCCCGGCCAGGATTTCTTCCCCCTGACCGTTGACTACCTTGAAAAGACCTATGCCGCCGGCAAGATCCCTGGTAGCTTCTTCAAGCGTGAAGCCAAGCCATCCGAGCTGGAAACCCTGACCTCGCGTCTGATCGACCGTCCGATTCGCCCGCTGTTCCCTGAAGGTTTCTACAACGAAGTCCAGGTGGTGATCCACGTGGTGTCGCTGAACCCTGAAGTGTCGGCCGACATCGCTGCCATGATCGCTACCAGCGCTGCGCTGTCGATCTCGGGTATCCCGTTCAACGGCCCGATTGGCGCCGCTCGTGTGGCCTATATCAACGGTGAATACGTGCTCAACCCGAGCCCGGCTCAGCTGACTCAGTCGAAGCTGGACCTGGTGGTGGCTGGTACCGAGGCCGCTGTGCTGATGGTGGAATCGGAAGCCGATCAGCTGTCTGAAGATGTCATGCTGGGCGCCGTGGTGTTCGGTCACGACCAGGGTAAGGTGGCCATCGAAGCCATTCACGAGTTTGTGCGTGAAGGCGGCAAGCCGGCCTGGGAATGGCAAGCGCCCGCCAAGGACGAAGCTTTCATTGGCAAGGTCACTGCACTGGCTGAAGAGGCCCTGCGCGCCGCTTATCAGATCCGCTCCAAGCAAGCCCGTACCCAGGCTTGTCGCGAAGCTTACGCTGCCGCGAAGGCTGCCCTGAAGGCCGAAGGCATCGAATTCGATGACGTCAAGGTTGACGGTCTGCTGTTCGAAGTCGAAGCCCGCATCGTTCGCAACCAGATTCTGTCTGGCGAACCCCGTATCGACGGTCGCGATACCCGCACCGTGCGCCCCATCGAAATCCGTACCGGCGTGCTGCCGCGTGTGCACGGCTCGGCCTTGTTCACCCGTGGCGAAACCCAGGCACTGGTCGTGGCCACGCTGGGCACCGAGCAAGACGCTCAACGTATCGATGCGCTGGCTGGTGAATACCAGGATCGCTTCCTGTTCCACTACAACATGCCTCCGTTCGCCACCGGCGAAACCGGCCGCGTGGGTTCGCCCAAGCGTCGCGAAATCGGCCACGGCCGTCTGGCCAAGCGTGCGCTGGTGCCGCTGCTGCCCCCGAAGGAAGACTTCGCCTATACCGTGCGTGTTGTGTCGGAAATCACCGAGTCCAACGGTTCGTCCTCCATGGCTTCCGTCTGCGGTGGCTGCCTGGCGTTGATGGATGCCGGCGTGCCCATGAAGGCACACGTGGCGGGTATCGCCATGGGTCTGATCAAGGAAGGCAACAAGTTCGCTGTGCTGACCGACATCCTGGGTGATGAAGATCACCTGGGTGACATGGACTTCAAGGTGGCTGGTACCACCTCCGGTGTGACTGCTCTGCAGATGGACATCAAGATCCAGGGCATCACCAAGGAAATCATGCAAGTGGCTTTGGCTCAGGCCAAGGAAGCTCGCTTGCACATCCTGGGCAAGATGACCGAAGCCATGGCTGGTGCCAACACCGAGGTGTCCGAGTTCGCACCTCGCCTGTACACCATCAAGATCAACCCCGAGAAGATCCGTGACGTGATCGGCAAGGGCGGCGCCACCATCCGTGGCCTGTGCGAGGAAACCGGTTGCCAGATCAACATCGCCGAAGATGGTGTCATCACCATCGCTTCGACCGATGCGGCCAAGGCTGACATCGCTATCAAGCGCATCAACGAAATCACCGCTGAGGTCGAAATCGGTGCTGTCTATGAAGGCGCCGTGACCAAGCTGTTCGACTTCGGTGCCTTGGTGAACCTGCTGCCAGGCAAGGATGGTCTGCTGCACATCAGCCAGATTGCCCACGAGCGCGTCGAGAAGGTGTCGGACTATCTGCATGAAGGCCAGATCGTCAAGGTCAAGGTGCTCGAGACCGACGAAAAGGGCCGCGTGAAGCTGTCCATGAAGGCTCTGCTGGAGCGCCCTGAGGGTATGCCTGAAGAGCAGCCTCGCGAGCGCCGTGAGCGTAGCGACCGCGGTGACCGTGGTGACCGCCGCGATCGTGGTGACCGTGGCGAGCGCCGTGAGCGCGCCCCCCGTGCAGAGCAACCTGCAGGTGATGTGGCCGAAGGCGCTGCTGAAGGCCACTCCCAGCAACAGCAGCAACAGTGATTGCGGTCATGAAGAAGCTGGTTGTTGGTAACTGGAAGCTGCATGGCAGCCGTGCGTTCAACGCCGAGTTGATCCAGGGGCTGCTGGCGGCTGATCTGGCTGCCACGGCACCCCGTGCCGACGTGGCGGTGTGCCCGCCTTTCGTCTACCTCGGTGAAGTGGTGTCTGCCTTGAGTGGCAGCGCCATCGGTGTGGGGTCGCAAGACGTGTCTGCGCAAGCGCAGGGTGCGTTCACCGGTGAGGTGGCCGCGCCCATGGTGCGTGAGTTGGGTGCGCGTTACGCGATCGTTGGGCACTCCGAGCGACGTTCCTACCATGGTGAAACCGATCAGGTGGTGGCTGACAAGGCCAAGGCGGCCCTGGCTGCTGGCCTTATTCCCATCGTTTGTGTGGGTGAAACCCTGGCTGAGCGCGAGTCGGGGTCTACCGAAGCAGTGGTGGGGCGTCAGCTGAAGGCGGTCATTGACTTGCTGGGTGCGCAGTTGGTCGACATCGTTGTGGCGTACGAGCCTGTGTGGGCTATCGGCACCGGCAAGACGGCTTCCCCTGAGCAGGCTCAGGCCGTGCATGCATTCTTGCGTGCACAACTGGTGTCTGCGCAGGCGGCTGCGGCGGGTGTGCCGTTGCTCTATGGCGGCAGCGTCAAGCCCGATAATGCAGCCCAACTGTTTGCGCAAGCAGATATCAACGGCGGCTTGATTGGTGGTGCCGCACTGAAGGCGGCAGATTTTGTCGCCATTGCCCGCGCGGCCTGATCGCGCGGTCTGGTTCTTGAGGAGTTTGGACGAATGCAAGTCTTGTTGACGCTGGTTCAGGTGCTGCAGGTTCTGTCGGCCCTGGCCATGATCGGTCTGGTGCTGGTGCAGCACGGCAAGGGGGCCGACATGGGTGCCTCTTTTGGTAGCGGTGCTTCCGGTAGCCTGTTTGGTGCCACGGGCAGTGCGAATTTCCTGTCGCGTTCCACGGCTGTGGCTGCGACGGTTTTCTTCCTGTGCACCCTGGGTCTGGCCTACGCCGGCAACTACCGCGGTGCCGCACAGGCGGATCAGCCTTCCGTGTTTGATCAGGCTGCCAGTGCGGCTGCCGAGTCTGCCTCTGTGGCCGCGTCGGCTGCCGTGGTGCCGGCTCAGCCGGCGTCGGGTTCGGCCCTGATTCCGACGAAGTGATGCTGGCAGGTGAGGGCGTTTCGCCCTCACTGTTGGTTTTTGCTTTGGTCTGTATCAAACAGTTTGGTTTTTCAGGTTAGAATTCAAGTCTTCGGTGAGCAAGCCTCAAGCAAGCCGAAGTTGAAGTGGACAATGTGGTCCATGCCGACGTGGTGAAATTGGTAGACACGCTATCTTGAGGGGGTAGTGGCGAAAGCTGTGCGAGTTCGAGTCTCGCCGTCGGCACCAATAAGAATGTTTGTGATCACACAGCCCACCTATGACCAGCCTGGCTTCTTTTTCTCTGGTTAAGGAAGTTTCGAAGCTGGTCAAGGGCCTGGCCCATGGGGGCGTTGTGTGAAAACCTAAGGTGAGCGCGTCTGAGTTTTCAACTCAACGCGCTTTTTGCTTTCTGAGTGTGTTTCAATCACGCCGTTTGTCCTGAGTGAGAACTGCCGGTCATGATGAATCTTGAAAACTACCTGCCTGTCATCCTGTTCATCCTGGTGGGCGTGGGTGTCGGCGTTGCACCCCAGTTGCTCGGCTTTCTGTTGGGCCCCCGTCGTCCTGACGCGGAAAAGAACTCTCCCTATGAGTGCGGCTTCGAGGCATTTGAAGATGCCCGCATGAAGTTCGACGTGCGCTACTACCTGGTAGCCATTCTGTTCATCCTGTTCGACCTGGAAATCGCCTTCCTGTTCCCCTGGGCTGTGGCCCTGAAGGAGGTGGGTGTGGTTGGTTTCGCCGCGGTCATGCTGTTCCTGGGCATTCTGGTCGTGGGCTTCGCCTACGAATGGAAGAAGGGTGCCCTGGATTGGGAATGACGCTGGGCGACACAGACATCTGAAGAGGAAGCAATTTATGGGTATCGAAGGCGTCTTCAAAGAGGGCTTCATCACCACCACGGCCGATTCGCTCATCAACTGGTCCAAGACCGGTTCGTTGTGGCCGATGACGTTTGGTTTGGCGTGCTGCGCGGTTGAAATGATGCATGCGGGCGCAGCCCGTTACGACATCGACCGTTTTGGTATGTTGTTCCGCCCCAGTCCCCGCCAGTCCGATCTGATGATCGTGGCCGGCACGCTGTGCAACAAGATGGCTCCGGCACTGCGCAAGGTGTATGACCAGATGGCCGAGCCCCGCTGGGTGTTGTCCATGGGTTCCTGCGCCAACGGTGGGGGCTACTACCACTACAGCTATTCGGTGGTGCGTGGTTGCGACCGCATCGTGCCGGTGGACGTTTATGTTCCTGGCTGCCCTCCTACCGCTGAGGCGCTGCTGTACGGCATCCTGCAACTGCAGGCCAAGATCCGCCGTGAATACACCATTGCCCGCTGATCAGGAAACGTGCTCATGAGCCAGAAACTCGCCATCCTGCAAGCTGCCCTGCAAAACGTGCTGGGCGACAAGGTCAAGCGCCTGGATAACGTCAAGGGTGAGCTCACCCTGACGGTCTCGGCTGCCGACTATGCTGCCGTGTGCCTCACCCTGCGCGATCACGAAGACCTGCGTTTTGAGCAGTTGATCGACCTGTGCGGCATGGATTACTCCACCTACAAGGACGGCGCAGCCAGCATCTACGCCGAAGGCCCCCGGTTCTGTGTCGTCAGCCATCTGCTGTCGGTGACGAAGAACTGGCGCCTGCGTGTGAAGGTGTTTGCGCCTAACGACGACCTGCCTGTGGTCGCGTCGGTCAGCGACATCTGGAATGCTGCCAACTGGTACGAGCGCGAAGCGTTCGACCTGTACGGCATCATTTTCGATGGTCACGTCGATCTGCGCCGCATCCTGACCGACTACGGTTTCATCGGTCACCCGTTCCGCAAGGACTTCCCGACGACGGGCTATGTCGAAATGCGGTACGACGAGACGCAAAAGCGTGTCATCTATCAGCCGGTCACGGTCGAAACCCGCGAAATCACCCCGCGCGTCATCCGCGAAGACAACTACGGCGGTCTGCACTGAGTACGAGTCATGGCTGAAATCAAAAACTACACCCTGAACTTTGGTCCGCAGCACCCTGCCGCTCACGGCGTGCTGCGTCTGGTGCTGGAACTCGACGGTGAAGTGATCGAGCGGGCTGACCCGCACATCGGTTTGCTGCACCGTGCCACCGAGAAGCTGGCGGAGTCCAAGACCTTCATCCAGTCGCTGCCCTACATGGACCGTCTCGACTATGTGTCGATGATGGCCAACGAGCACGCTTACTGTCTGGCTGTGGAACGGCTGCTAGGCATCGAAGTGCCTGTGCGTGCGCAGTACATCCGCGTGATGTTTGCCGAAATCACCCGGGTGCTGAACCACTTGCTGTGGCTGGGCTGTCACGGCCTGGATTGCGGTGCGATGAACATCCTCATCTACTGCTTCCGCGAGCGTGAAGACCTGTTCGACCTGTACGAGGCTGTGTCGGGTGCCCGCATGCACGCGGCTTACTTCCGTCCGGGTGGCGTCTACCGCGATCTGCCGGACACCATGCCGCAGTACAAGGTCAGCAAGATCAAGAATGCCAAGACCATCGCGAAGCTCAATGAGAACCGTCAAGGTTCCATGTTGGACTTCATCGATGACTTCACGCAGCGTTTCCCCAAGCTGGTCGATGAGTACGAAACCCTGCTGACCGACAACCGTATCTGGAAGCAGCGTACCGTTGGCATCGGCGTGGTGTCGCCCGAGCGCGCCCTGCAAATGGGCTTCACCGGCGCCATGCTGCGTGGCTCCGGCGTGGTCTGGGATCTGCGCAAGCACCAGCCCTACGACGTCTACGACCGTGTCGACTTCGACATCCCGCTGGGCAAGAACGGCGACTGCTACGACCGCTACCTGGTGCGTGTGGAAGAGTTGCGTCAGTCCAACCGCATCATCAAGCAGTGTGTGGACTGGCTGCGTGCCAACCCTGGTCCGGTCATCACCGACAACCACAAGGTTGCACCGCCCTCGCGCGTCGAGATGAAGTCCTCGATGGAACAGCTGATTCACCACTTCAAACTGTTCTCGGAAGGCTTCCACGTGCCGGAAGGCGAAGCCTACGCCGCTGTGGAGCATCCGAAGGGTGAGTTCGGCATCTATCTGGCTTCGGATGGTGCCAACAAGCCATACCGCATGAAGATCCGTGCCCCGGGCTTCCCGCATCTGGCGGCCCTGGACGAAATGGCACGAGGCCACATGCTGGCCGACGCCGTGGCGATCATCGGCACGATGGACATCGTGTTCGGCGAAATTGACCGATAAGTACTGACGAACCATGCTCAGCGAACAAACCAAAGCGCGCTTCGATCGCGAACTCGCCAAGTACCCGGCTGATCAGCGTCAGTCGGCCGTCATGGCTTGTCTGGCCATCATCCAGCAGGAACTTGGCTGGGTGTCGCCTGAAAGCGAACAGGAACTGGCCGACTACATCGGCATGCCTGCCATTGCAGTGCATGAAGTGGTCACCTTCTACAACATGTACAACCAGAAGCCGGTCGGCAAGTACAAGCTGAACGTCTGCACGAACCTGCCTTGTCAGTTGCGTGATGGCCAGAAGGCCTTGCAGCACCTGTGCGAGAAGCTGGGTGTGGAAGACGGTGGTACCACTGCCGATGGCCTGTTCACCGTGCAGCACTGCGAGTGCCTGGGCGCCTGCGCCGATGCACCCGTGGCTCTGGTCAACGATCGTCAGATGGTCAGCTTCATGAGCAACGACAAGCTCGACGAGCTGGTCGACGTGCTCAAGGCCCAGGCCAAGTGAGGTAAACAGATGCTGGATCTCTCCAAATTCCAGGCGACCGGTCTCGAAACCGTGTTTCACGGTCGTCACATCAGCCCTCAGATTTATGCCGGTCTGGACGGCCAGAACTGGAGCCTGAAGGACTACGAAGCCCGTGGTGGCTATGCAGCCCTGCGCAAGGTGCTGGGCAAGGATGGCGGCGAAGGCATGACCCCTGATCAGGTCATCGCCGAAGTCAAGGCATCGGCCCTGCGTGGTCGTGGCGGCGCTGGCTTCCCCACCGGCCTGAAGTGGAGCTTCATGCCCCGCGCGTTCCCGGGCCAGAAATACCTCGTCTGCAATTCGGACGAAGGCGAGCCGGGCACCTGCAAGGACCGCGAAATCCTGCGCTACAACCCGCATATCGTGATCGAAGGCATGGCCATTGCAGCCTATGCCATGGGTATCTCGGCTGGCTACAACTACATCCACGGTGAAATCTTCGAGGCGTATGACCGCTTCGAGGCTGCCCTGGAAGAGGCTCGTGCCGCAGGCCTGCTCGGCGACAACATCCTGGGTAGCGGCTTCAGCTTTCAGCTGCATGCGCACCACGGCTTCGGCGCCTACATCTGCGGTGAAGAAACAGCGCTGCTGGAATCGATCGAAGGCAAGAAGGGGCAACCGCGCTTCAAGCCGCCGTTCCCCGCCAGCTTCGGTCTGTATGGCAAGCCGACCACCATCAACAACACCGAAACCTTTGCGGCCGTCCCGTGGATCATCCGCAACGGTGGTGAAGCCTTCCTGAACGTGGGCAAGCCCAACAACGGTGGCACCAAGCTGTTCTCGATCTCCGGTGATGTCGAGCGCCCTGGCAACTACGAGATCCCCATGGGCACACCTTTCAGCACCTTGCTGGAACTGGCTGGTGGCGTGCGCGGCGGCAAGAAGCTCAAGGCTGTCATCCCCGGCGGCTCGTCTTCGCCGGTGATCCCCGCTCACATCATGATGGACTGCACGATGGACTATGACTCCATCGCCAAGGCCGGCTCGATGCTGGGTTCGGGCGCGGTCATCGTGATGGACGAGACGCGCTGCATGGTCAAGAGCCTGCAACGTCTGTCGTACTTCTACATGCACGAATCCTGCGGTCAGTGCACACCTTGCCGCGAAGGCACGGGCTGGCTGTGGCGCATGGTCGATCGCATCGAAAACGGTCAAGGCCGTCCAGAAGACATCGACATGCTGAACTCCGTGGCTGACAACATCCAGGGGCGCACCATCTGTGCCCTGGGTGACGCAGCTGCCATGCCGGTACGCGGCTTCATCAAGCACTACCGCGATGAGTTCGTGTACCACATCGAACACAAGACCTGCATGGTCCCGGCCTACATCTGAGCAGGGCAAGACACATGGTTGAAATCGAAATCGACGGACAGAAAGTCCAGGTGCAGGAAGGCAGCATGGTCATGCATGCGGCCGAACAAGCCGGCACCTACATCCCGCACTTCTGCTACCACAAGAAACTGTCCATTGCGGCCAACTGCCGCATGTGCCTGGTGGACATCGAGAAGGCGCCCAAGCCCATGCCTGCCTGTGCGACCCCGGTCACACAGGGCATGATCGTTCGCACCAAGAGCGACAAGGCGATCAAGGCTCAGCAAGGCGTCATGGAATTCCTGCTGATCAACCACCCGCTGGATTGCCCGATCTGCGACCAGGGCGGTGAATGTCAGCTGCAGGATCTGGCCGTGGGTTACGGCGGTGGGGCTTCGCGCTACAAGGAAGAAAAGCGCGTCGTGATGCCGAAGAATGTCGGCCCGCTGATCTCCATGGAGGAGATGAGCCGCTGTATCCAGTGCACCCGCTGCGTGCGCTTCGGACAGGAAATCGCCGGCGTGATGGAACTGGGCATGGTCCACCGTGGCGAGCACTCCGAGATCATGACCTTTGTGGGTCACTCGGTGGACTCCGAGCTGTCGGGCAACATGATCGACATCTGCCCGGTGGGTGCGCTGACCAGCAAGCCTTTCCGCTACAACGCCCGTACCTGGGAGCTGTCACGCCGTAAGAGCGTCAGCCCGCACGATTCCACCGGTGCCAACCTGATTGTTCAGGTCAAGAATGGCCAGGTGCTGCGCGTGGTGCCGCTCGAGAACGAAGCCGTCAACGAATGCTGGCTGGCTGACCGTGACCGCTTCAGCTACGAAGCGCTCAACAGTGACCAGCGTCTGACCAAGCCCATGCTCAAGCAAGGCGGCGAATGGCGTGAAGTCGACTGGACGACGGCACTCGAATACGTGGCCAACGGCCTCAAGGGTGTGAAGAACGACCACGGCGCAGCCTCGATCGGCGCGCTGGGTACCGAACACTCGACGGTCGAAGAGCTGTATCTGCTGGCCGAGCTGATGCGCGGCCTGGGTTCCGACAACGTCGATACCCGCTTGCGTCAGGTTGATTTCGCAGCAGGCGAGGGCGCTCGCTGGCTGGGTATGCCGGTGGCATCCCTGTCGAGCCTGGACCGCGTGCTGGTCGTGGGTTCTTTCCTGCGCAAGGACCACCCACTGTTTGCCTCGCGTCTGCGTCAGGCGCAAAAGCATGGTGCCAAGATCTCGGCCATTGGCGGTGTTGCTGATGATTGGCTGATGCCCCTGGCCCAACGCGTGACCGTGGCGCCAAGCGCCTGGGCTCAGACACTGGCAGACGTGGCGGTCGCTGTGGCTGCGCAGACTGGTGCAGTTGCACCTTGCAATGGCCAGGCATCCGATGCGGCGCAAGCCATCGCCGCTTCGCTGTTGTCCGGTGAACGCAAGGCCATTTTGCTGGGTAACGCCGCTGTGGCGCATCCGCAAGCCTCGACGCTGCAAGCGCTGGCTCAATGGATTGCCGAGCAGACCGGTGCGACCGTGGGCTTCCTGACCGAGTCGGCCAACACCGTGGGCGCCCAACTGGTTGGCGCCCAGCCCAAGCAAGGCGGCCTGAACGCTGCCCAGATGCTGAATGGCAAGTCGCTGAAGGCTGTGGTGCTGCTCAATGTCGAGCCTGAGCTCGACGCAGCCAACCCGGCAGCGGCCCGCGCGGCTGTCGACGGTGCGGAGATGGTGGTGGCCCTGTCGGCCTTCAAGACCATGGCGCTTGAGTACGCCGATGTGATCCTGCCGATCGCGCCGTTTGCTGAAACCTCTGGCACCTTCGTGAATGCCGAAGGCCGTGTGCAAAGCTTCCATGGCGTGACCAAGCCGCAAGGCGACGCACGTCCGGCCTGGAAGGTGCTGCGCGTGCTGGGCAGCATGCTGGGTGTTGCCGGCTTCGACTTTGAAACGTCTGAAGAGGTGAAGGCCCGCGCTCTGGGTGACCTGGCCGCACTGCCTGCCAAGCTGTCCAATCGCACGAACGCTGCGATCGTGGTGACCGGTTCCACCGGTGGTCTGGAGCGCCTGGCTGATGTGCCCATCTACAGCGCCGACGCCCTGGTGCGTCGCTCGCCGGCTCTGCAGGCCACGGCTGACGCCAAGGCCCCTGTGGCCAGCCTCTCGCAGGCGCTGTGGTCCGAACTGGGCCTGACCGAAGGTGCCCAGGTGAAGGTCTCGCAAGACGACGCTGCGGTGGTGCTGCCTGCTGCACTGGATGCCAGCCTGCCAGCCAACGTGGTGCGTGTGCCGACCGGCCACGTCCTGACGTCCAAGCTGGGCGCACAGTTCGGCGCGATCCGCGTCGAAAAAGCCTGAGCGGGGAAGGGAACACAAGATGATTGAAACCCTGTACAACGCCGGTGCCCAGTCTCTGGGCGGCGCATGGCCCGTGGTCTGGGCGCTGATCAAGATCGTGGCGCTGCTGCTGCCCCTGTTGGGGTGCGTGGCTTACCTGACCTTGTGGGAGCGCAAGGCCATTGGCTGGTCCCAGATTCGTCCGGGCCCGAACCGTGTGGGCCCTGGTGGTCTGCTGCAACCGATCGCCGATGCCGTCAAGCTGATTTTCAAGGAAATCATCGTGCCGACGGCGGCCAACAAGGGCCTGTTCTTCCTGGGCCCGATCATGACGATCATGCCGGCTCTGGCCGCCTGGGCTGTGGTGCCCTTCGGCCCCGAAGTCGCGCTGTCCAACGTCAATGCCGGGCTGCTCTTCCTGATGGCGATCACCTCGCTGGAAGTCTATGGCGTGATCATCGCCGGTTGGTCGTCGAACTCGAAGTACGCGTTCCTCGGTGCCATCCGTGCATCGGCTCAGATGGTGTCCTACGAAATCGCGATGGGCTTCTGCTTCGTGATCGTGCTGATGACGGCTGGTTCGCTCAACATGACCGACATCGTGATGAGTCAGAACAAGGGCATGTTTGCTGGTGCGGGCTGGAACTTCCTGTCCTGGAACTGGCTGCCGCTGCTGCCTATCACCGTGGTCTACTTCATCTCCGGTCTGGCTGAAACCAACCGCCACCCGTTTGACGTGGTGGAAGGTGAGTCGGAAATCGTGGCTGGTCACATGATCGAGTACTCGGGCATGGCCTTCGCGATGTTCTTCCTGGCCGAATACGCCAACATGATCCTGGTGTCCACCCTGTGCGCCATCATGTTCTTCGGTGGCTGGCTGCCTCCGGTCGAAGCCCTGAGCTTCATTCCGGGCTGGATCTGGCTGGGTCTGAAGGCTTTCATCATCGTGACGATGTTCCTGTGGGTGCGGGCGTCCTTCCCCCGCTTCCGTTATGACCAGATCATGCGTCTGGGCTGGAAGATCTTCATCCCCCTGACACTGGTCTGGCTGATCGTGGTGGGTGTCTGGATGATGTCTCCCTGGAACATCTGGAAATAAGGGGCTGCCGACATGACAACGTCCATCAAGAACTTTGTCTCCAGCTTCTTCCTGCTGGAGCTTTTCAAGGGGTTGGCCCTGACCGGCCGCCACTTCCTGAAGCCGCACATCACTGTGCAGTTCCCGGAAGAGAAGACCCCGCTGTCGCCGCGTTTCCGTGGTTTGCACGCCCTGCGCCGTTATGAAAACGGGGAAGAGCGCTGCATTGCCTGCAAGCTGTGCGAGGCGGTCTGCCCCGCCATGGCCATCACCATCGAAGCCGGTGAGCGTGAAGACGGTTCGCGCCGTACCACCCGTTACGACATCGACCTGACCAAGTGCATCTTCTGCGGTTTCTGCGAAGAGAGCTGCCCGGTCGATTCGATCGTCGAAACGCACATCTTCGAATACCACGGCGAAAAGCGTGGCGATCTGTACTTCACCAAGGACATGCTCCTGGCCGTGGGCGATCGCTACGAAAAGGAAATCGCAGCCAACAAGGAGGCGGACGCCAAGTACCGTTGAACATGGATACCACAACCGCGCTCTTCTACTTCTTCTCATTCGTCCTGCTGTTTGCCGGCTTCCGCGTGATCACCGCGAAAAGCCCGGTGGCGGCAGCGCTGAACCTGGTGCTGGCGTTTTTCAATGCCTCCTGCATCTGGATGCTGCTGCAGGCTGAATTCCTCGCCATCTCGCTCGTGCTGGTGTACGTCGGTGCTGTGATGGTGTTGTTCCTCTTCGTCGTGATGATGCTCGACATCAATGTCGACTCGCTGCGCCAGGGCTTCTGGAAGCACTTTCCGCTGGCCGCCGGTATCGGTGTGCTGATTGCGCTGGAAATGGCTTTCGTGCTGGTCCGCGGCTTCGATCTGCCTACAGCCAAGGCCTTTCCGCCAGAAGTGGCCAAGGTCGCCAACGCCAAGGCACTGGGTATCGAGCTCTACACGCACTACCTGTTCCCGGTTCAGATCGCTGCAGCCATCTTGCTGGTGGGCATGATTGCCGCCATCGCGCTGACGCTGCGCAAGCGCAAGGATTCGCAGTACCAGAATCCGTCTGAACAGGTTCGTGTCACCAAGGCCGAGCGCCTGCGTATCGTGAAGGTGGCACCCCAGGTTGAAACTCCCGTTGCCGAAGAGGCAGCGTCTACACAGGCTGGAGGCCAGGCATGACCTCGATCACCCTTGGACACTACCTGTCGCTGGGCGCGATTCTTTTCGCGATGTCGGTGATCGGTATCTTCCTGAACCGCAAGAACCTGATCGTGCTGCTGATGGCCATCGAGCTGATGCTGCTGGCGGTCAACCTGAACTTCGTCGCGTTTTCCCATTACCTGGGCGACATGGACGGTCAGGTGTTCGTTTTCTTCATCCTGACCGTTGCGGCTGCCGAATCGGCCATCGGTCTGGCCATCCTGGTGGTGCTGTTCCGCAATCGCTCCTCGATCAACGTGGACGAGCTGGACACCCTCAAGGGCTGACCGAGCGACGCTAGGAGAACCACAAGAATGTCAGAGCTCTCTCTCAACTCGCTGCTGGCGGTGCCCCTGGCCCCGCTGGTCGGCTCGATTGCCGCCGGCTTGTTCGGCAAGGCTGTTGGTCGTCGCGGTGCCCACCTGATCACGATCCTGGGTGTGCTGGTCGCCTTCATCATCTCCGCCATGACCCTCAAGGCCGTGGCGGTAGACGGTGCCACCTTCAATGGCACGGTCTACGAATGGATGACGCTGGGTACGCTGAAGATGGAAGTCGGTTTCATGATCGACGGCCTGACGGCGATGATGATGTGCGTCGTGACCTTCGTGTCACTGATGGTGCACATCTACACGATCGGCTACATGGAAGAAGATCCGGGCTACCAGCGCTTCTTCTCGTACATCTCGCTGTTCACCTTCTCGATGCTCATGCTGGTCATGAGCAACAACCTGCTGCAGCTGTTCTTCGGCTGGGAAGCAGTCGGTCTGGTGTCTTACCTGCTGATCGGTTTCTGGTTCAAGAAGCCCACGGCCATCTTCGCCAACATGAAGGCCTTCCTGGTCAACCGTGTGGGTGACTTCGGCTTCATTCTCGGCATCGGCCTGATCGTCGCCTTCACCGGCACGCTGAACTACACCGAGATCTTCGCCAAGGCCAACGAACTGGCTGCCGCCACGCTGCCCAAGACGGACTGGTCGCTGATCACCGTGATCTGTATCTGCCTGTTCATCGGTGCGATGGGCAAGTCGGCTCAGTTCCCGCTGCACGTCTGGCTGCCTGATTCGATGGAAGGCCCGACCCCGATCTCCGCGCTGATCCACGCCGCCACCATGGTGACGGCTGGTATCTTCATGGTGACCCGCATGTCGGCGCTGTTCGAGCTGTCCGATGTCGCGCTGAACTTCGTGCTGGTCATCGGTTCGATCACGGCGCTGTTCATGGGCTTCCTGGGCATCATCCAGAACGACATCAAGCGCGTGGTGGCTTACTCCACGCTGTCTCAGCTGGGTTACATGACGGTGGCGCTGGGTGTGTCGGCCTACAACGTGGCCGTGTTCCACCTGATGACCCACGCTTTCTTCAAGGCGCTGTTGTTCCTCGGCGCGGGTTCGGTCATCATCGGCATGCACCACGATCAGGACATCCGCAACATGGGTGGTCTGTGGAAGTACATGAAGATCACCTGGATCACGTCGCTGCTGGGTAACCTGGCGCTGATCGGCACGCCGTTCTTCGCTGGCTTCTACTCGAAGGATTCGATCATCGAAGCCGTGCACGCCAGCCACCTGCCTGCTGCCGGTTTCGCCTACTTCGCCGTCATCGTCGGCGTGTTCGTGACGGCCTTCTACAGCTTCCGGATGTATTTCCTGGTCTTCCACGGCAAGGAACACTTCCATCACAAGCCGTTCCCTGGCGAGCATGATCACCATGACGACGATCATGGCCACGCCCACACGCCGCATGAGTCGCCATGGGTGGTGACGGTGCCGCTGCTGTTGCTGGCCATCCCGTCGGTCGTGATCGGTTTCTTGACCATCGAGCCGATGCTGTTCGGTGACTTCCTCAAGAGTGCCGTCCACCTGAATCTGGAACGTCACCCCGCCATGGAAGAGCTGGCGCATGAGTTCCATGGCGCAACCGCCATGGCACTGCACGCCTTCACCAGCCTGCCGTTCATCCTGGCTCTGTCGGGTGTGGTGTGCGCCTATGTGTTCTACATGGTGGCGCCGCAGATTCCGGCCTTCTTTGCCAAGGTGCTGCGCCCGGTGATCGTGGTCATGGAGAACAAGTACTTCATGGACTGGATCAACGAGAACATCATCGCCGCCGGTGCACGCCTGCTGGGCCGTGGCCTGTGGAAGGTTGGTGACGTCGGCCTGATCGACGGGCTGATCGTCAACGGCTCGGCCAAGCTGGTCGGCCTGACAGGCTCCCTGGTGCGTCTGTTCCAGACGGGTTACCTCTATCACTACGCGCTGGTCATGATCCTGGGGGTGTTCGCCCTCATGACGTGGTTCGTGTTCATGCATCCCTGAGCGCGAGGACCAGTCCATGCAAACCATGTCCAACATCCTGTCTCTTGCCATCTGGATCCCGGTGGCCTTCGGTCTCCTGCTGCTGGCCATCGGCCGTCAGGAAAATGCCGCTGCCACACGCTGGATTGCCCTGATCGGTTCGATCGTGGGCTTTCTGGTGACGATCCCGCTGATGCTCGACTTCAACACGAGCACCGCAGCGATGCAGTTCGTCGAAAACGCCTCGTGGGTGGAACGATTCAACATGTTCTACCACCTGGGTGTCGACGGCATCTCCATGTGGTTCGTCCCGCTGACTGCCTTCATCACCATCATCGTGGTGCTGGCCGGGTGGGAGGTGATTGAAGACCGTCCGCACCAGTACTACGGTGCCTTCCTGATCCTGTCGGGTCTGATGATCGGTGTGTTCTCCGCTCTGGATGGCATGCTGTTCTACGTGTTCTTCGAAGCCACGCTGATCCCGATGTACATCATCATCGGTATCTGGGGCGGTCCACGCCGTGTGTACGCAGCGTTCAAGTTCTTCCTGTACACGCTGCTGGGCTCGCTGCTGATGCTGATCGCGCTGGTCTACCTGTACTACAAGTCGGGTGGCAGCTTCGACATCCTGACCTGGCAAAAGTTGCCGCTGCCGGCTACGCCGCAAGCGCTGCTGTTTGGTGCCTTCTTTGCCGCCTTCGCCGTGAAGGTCCCGATGTGGCCGGTGCACACCTGGTTGCCTGATGCCCACGTGGAAGCGCCTACCGGTGGTTCCGTGGTGCTGGCAGCCATCATGCTGAAGCTGGGTTGCTATGGCTTCCTGCGCTTCATGCTGCCGATCGTGCCGGACGCCAGCCGCGAATTCGCGCCAGTCGTCATCACGCTGTCCCTGATTGCCGTGATCTACATTGGTCTGGTGGCGATGGTCCAGCAGGACATGAAGAAGCTGGTGGCTTATTCGTCCATCGCCCACATGGGCTTCGTGACCCTGGGTTTCTTCATCTTCAACGAGCTCGGCGTGGCCGGTGGCTTGGTCCAGATGATCTCCCACGGCTTCGTGTCGGGTGCCATGTTCCTGTCGATCGGCGTCCTGTACGACCGTGTTCACTCGCGTGAGATTTCGTCTTACGGTGGCGTGGTCAACGTGATGCCGAAGTTCGCTGCCTTTGCACTGCTGTTCTCGATGGCCAACTGCGGCCTGCCGGGTACCGCTGGTTTCATCGGCGAATGGATGGTGATCCTGGGTGCGGTGCAGTACGACTTCCTGATCGGCCTGCTGTCTGCCACCGCGCTGATTCTGGGCGCTGCCTACACCTTGTGGATGTACAAGCGCGTCTACTTCGGTGATGTGACGAACGATCACGTGCGTGAACTGACCGACATCAACGCCCGCGAATTCCTGATGCTGGCCGTGCTGGCCGTGGCCGTGCTGTGGATGGGTATCCAGCCCAAGCCCTTCACCGATGCCATGCACGTGTCGGTGGTCGAGCTGCTCAAGCACGTGGCTCAAAGCAAGCTGAACTGAGGTCGACACAAGATGACTGATATGAACTGGCTCGTGGTCGCCCCCGAGATTCTCCTGCTGGGCATGGCCTGCTTGGTCGCGCTGGTGGACCTGTTCGTGACCTGTCCCAAGCGCATGCCGACGTACCTGCTGACGCTGGCCTCGCTGGCGGCAGTGGCTGGCCTGCACATCGGGGCACTGGACTCCAGCGTGTCGGCCTTTGCCATGCAGCGCATGGTGGTGGTGGACCCGATGGGGCACTTGCTCGCCTTGTGCGCCACGCTGGCCGTGATGGCCGCACTGGTCTACGCACACACCTATGCCGCATCGCGCGACATGCTCAAGGGGGAGCTGTTCTCCCTGTCGATGATGACCCTGCTGGGCATCTCGATCATGATCATCGGCAACAACTTCCTGACCATCTACTTGGGTCTGGAACTGATGTCGCTGTCGCTGTACGCCCTGGTGGCACTGCGTCGTGACCACTTTGGTTCGACCGAAGCGGCCATGAAGTATTTCGTGCTGGGTGCGCTTGCTTCTGGTTTCCTGCTGTATGGCCTGTCCATGATGTATGGCGCCACGGGTTCGCTGGACCTGGGCGAGGTCTATCGTGCCACGCTGACCGGTCAGATCAACAAGCAAGTGCTGGCCTTTGGCCTGGTGTTCATCGTCTCCGGTCTGGCCTTCAAGCTGGGTGTGGTGCCGTTCCACATGTGGGTGCCTGATGTGTACCAGGGGGCGCCGACTGCCGTGACCGCGATGGTTGCGGGTGCGCCCAAGCTGGCTGCCTTTGCCATCACGGTGCGTCTGCTGGTTGAAGGTCTGATCAACATGGCAACCGACTGGCAGCAAATGCTGCTGATCCTGTCCGTGCTGTCGCTGGCGATCGGTAACTTGGCCGCCATTGCCCAGACCAACCTGAAGCGCATGCTGGCTTACTCGGGTATCGCTCAACTGGGTTTCATGCTGCTGGGCTTCGTGCCGAGCGTGGTGGCAGGCAACACCGTGTCGGCCGGTAACGGTTACGGTTCGGCGCTGTTCTATGTCCTGACGTATGTGCTGACTGCACTGGGTACCTTCGGCATGGTGATGTTCCTGGCTCGCCCGGGTTTCGAGTCGGAACAGATCTCTGACCTGTCCGGCCTGAACAAGCGCAGCCCGATGCTGGCTGCTGCCATGGCCATCTTCATGTTCTCGCTGGCCGGCATCCCGCCGACGGTGGGTTTCTACGCCAAGCTGGCGGTGCTTCAAGCGCTGATCACGACCAACTCGGCCATGCTGATGTATGTGTCGATCTTCGCCGTGATGATGTCGCTGATCGGTGCTTTCTACTACCTGCGTGTGGTGAAGGTCATGTACTTCGACGAGCCGGTCGATACCACCCCGATCGCAGCTGGCGGCGAGGCCCGTGCGCTGTTGTCGGTCAATGCACTGGCCGTGCTGGGCCTGGGCATCCTGCCCGGTGGCCTGATGGCACTGTGCGCCCGCGCCATTACCCAGTCGCTGGCAGGCTGATCAGCATGATGCTTCGACAGATCGAAGAACAAAGGGAAACCGCATGAGCACGGGCCTGGTGCCCGGCTGGGCGGTGACCCTGATCCTGTTGGCCGCGTTGATCGCGGCCAATTTGCCTTTTGCGAACGAGCGGCTGTTTGTGGTCGGCCCTCGACGGGATCCCAAGGCGGTGGCTTTTCGCCTGCTCGAACTGGCGGTGTATGCCGCCTTGGTCGGTGGGTTGGGGCGCGTCATCGAAATGCAACTTGGTCAGGCGACGCCGATCCGCTGGGAGTTTGTCGCGGTCTGGTGCTGCGTGTTCCTGACCTTGGCCTTCCCGGGCTTTGTCTGGCGCTATTTGCGCCGTCGGCGCGCCTGAGCCGGCCTCACCGGGCACAGCAAGCCATGAACGACTCCAAGGACGACGACACGCACCTGCGTGAAACGTGCGTGCATTCCGAGACGGTCTACCAAGGTCGCTTTCTGGAGATGCGACGCGACGAGATCAAGCTGCCCGATGGCGGCCAGGCTTTTCGTGAGTACGTGATCCATCCGGGTGCAGTGATGGTCATCGCCATCCTGCCGGATGGGCGCCTTGTGATGGAGCGTCAGTACCGTTATCCCGTTCGTCTGACGATGATCGAGTTTCCGGCAGGCAAGCTCGATGCGGGCGAGGGCGGGCTGGCGTGTGCACAGCGTGAGCTGCTGGAAGAAACCGGATACCGTGCGGCTCGCTGGGCCCGCGCAGGGGTGATGCATCCGGTCATCGGTTATGCCACGGAAGTCATCGAGATCTGGTTTGCCGATGGGCTCACCCTGGGTGACCGGCACCTCGACGAAGGCGAGTTTCTGGATGTGTTTGCTGCGAGCCAGGATGAGCTGGAGCAGTGGATGCTGTCTGGCAAGCTGACCGATGCCAAGACCATCGTCGGCATGATGTGGCTGCGCCAGTGGCGTGCAGGTCAGTGCCAGCTCGACTGGGTCGCAGCCTGATCAGGACACCAGGACATGTTGGTCGTTGATCTGCACTGCGAGCACGGACACCATTTCGAGGGCTGGTTTGCCTCGGCTGATGACATGCATAGCCAGCGTGAGCGTGGGCTCTTGAGTTGTCCGGTTTGTGGTTCGTCTGACGTGACGCGGCGTCCGTCTGCGCCGCATCTGAATGTCTCAGGCATCCGTGATGAGGGGCGCTCGACATCGCATGCGCGCCAGGAGTCGGATCGGCCTGCGGGGGGCTCGGCCAGACCCGCCACGCCTGAGTTGCCCACCGACCCTCAGGCTGCTTTCCAGGCCTTGATGCTCAAGGCTGTGCGAGAGGTGCTCGACAAGACCGAGGACGTGGGCACCGAGTTCGCTGACGAAGCGCGGCGTATCCACCATGGTGATGCACCGCAGCGTCCCATTCGTGGGCAGTCTGATGCCGAAGAGGTGGAAGCCCTCAAGGAAGAGGGCATTGATGTTTTCACCTTGCCTGTGCCCGACAACCTCAAGGGGCCGCTGCAGTAGCAGCTCTGTCAGACAACCCGACCAGGGTTGAGGATGTTGTCCGGATCCAGTGTCTGCTTGAGTGCACGCATCAGGGTGTTGGCCACTGGCGATTGACGGCGAGCCAGTTCCGCCTTGCGCAGGCGACCAATGCCGTGTTCGGCAGAGATGGTGCCCTGGCGGGCGACGACGTCACCAAAGACCAGTTCGTTGACGTCGGCCTCGAACGCCAGCAGGGCATCGCCCTGCCGTTGACCGTCAGGTGCTTGCACGTTGTAGTGCAGATTGCCATCGCCCAGATGCCCGAAGCAGACGATCTGGGCCTGTGGCCATCGGGCATGAATGCGCTCAGCCATGTCGCGCACGAACTCAGGAATGGCTGACGTGGGCAGGCCGATGTCATGTTTGACCATCAGCCCTTCTGCCTTTTCAGCCAGGGGGATGCCCTCGCGCACCTGCCACATGGCGGTGTGCTGAGCGGATTGGCGTGCCACCATGGCATTGCTGATCAGATCGAGTTCGAGGGCGCGCTGCAGCAAGTGATCCAGCCTGGTTTCTGCGTGACTGGCCGATTCGGCGCTGGCATTTTCAATGAGCACCAGCCAGGCAGGTAGCGCACCGCCCTCGTTGCGCAGGGGAGCGAGGATGCGGGCCACCTCAGGCAGGTGCTTGTCGAGCAAGCTCAGGGGCAACTGGGCCATGACCTCGAAGGCTGTGAGCCCCGCGTCGAGTTCATTGCGCGCCAGTTTCAGCAAGTCGACTGCAGCTTCCAGCGAGTCGCATGCGGCCAGTGCCGCTGTTTCCCCTCGCGGCTGGGGGTAGAGGCGCAATGTGGCGGCGGTGATCACGCCAAGCGTGCCTTCGCTGCCAATGAAGAGGTCCCGCAGGTCGTAGCCGGTGTTGTCCTTGCGCAGCCCTTTGAGGTTGCTCCAGACGTCGCCGCTGGCCGTGACCGCCTCCAGACCCAGGCACAGGTCGCGGGCCGTGCCGTAGCGCAGCACCTGGGTGCCACCCGCATTGGTGGCGAGGTTGCCACCGATGGTGCAAGTCCCTTCAGATGCCAGACTGAGCGGAAACAGCAGGCCGGCGGCGCGGGCCGCTTCCTGCACGTCGGCCAGCAGGCAGCCCGCCTGAACCGTGATGGTGAGGTTCGCGGGGTCGACCGCCAGCACCTGACGCAATCGTTGCAGGCTCAGCAGCACCTGCTGACCTGACTTGTCCGGGATGGAGCCCCCAACCAGCCCTGTGTTGCCACCCTGCGGTACCACCGACACGCGGTGCTGGCGGCATACCCGTATGACTTCGGCGACCTGATCGGTTGTGGCAGGTCGGACCATGCACAGGGCTTGACCGGTGTAGCGACCTCGCCAGTCCTGGAGGTGACGCTCGGCCTGCTCAGGGGACGAGATGTCGACAAGCCCGCTGGCGTCCAGCACCAGGCGCAGGGCATCGACCACGGGGTGGTTCATGTCAGGCCTCCTGCTGCGGGGCTTTCTTGCCTGGCTTGGGGGGCAGCACCTTCAGGCGCAGGCGCACGTACACGGCACAGGCCACAAACAACACCACGCTCAGAGCCAGCTCGGCCAAGGCCAGGGCCTGCGAGACGCCATGATCGGTGGTGCCCCGCACGACACCTTCGGTGAAGTAAAGCCAGACCAGCAAAGACAGCCAGCGATAGGTATAGAGCCGGTGACTGGCAACGCCACTGAGCGCCAGAGTCAGGGGCAGGACCTTGAGCGCCAGTGCGCCAGTGCCGCCCTGCAAGGGGGCAAGCTTGAGCTCCCAGGCCAGGCCCAGACCAATCAACAGGATCAGCGTGCTCAGGGTGAGGCTGCGCAGCAGCTGGATACGCTGCATGCGCTCAGGAGGGTGGATGCCCAAAGGTTGGGCATCCTGATTCGTGTTCAGGTCAGACATGCTGGCATCATAGCCAGATGATTTCGAAACTCGTGAAACTGGTGGCAGATCTGCGGCAGCGCTGGGCGCTGTTGGCGCAGACCTTGCACCAATGGCCATGGGGTCAGACCTTTCTGACCTTGCGCCAGCGCTTCCGTGAAGACAGGTTGGGGCTGACGGCAGGTAGCCTGACCTTCACCACCACCATTGCCTTGGTGCCCCTGTTCACCGTGATGCTGGCCTTGTTCAGCGCCTTTCCGGTGTTTGCCCGCTTTCGCGCGGTGCTGGAAAAGCAGTTCCTGCAGGAGTTCGTGCCGGATGCCATTGCCAAGCCTGTGCTGCTGGGGTTGACCAAATTCGCCATGAAGGCCAGCCAGCTTGGGGGGGTAGGGCTGATTGGCCTGGGGGTGACGGCAGTGGCCCTGATGCTGACCATTGACCACACGCTCAATGCCATCTGGCGGGTGCGTCAGCCACGGCCCTTCGCACAGCGCGTGCTGGTCTACTGGGCTGCGTTGACCCTGGGGCCGTTGCTGCTGGGGGCCAGTCTGTCGATGACGTCCTATGTGTTGTCGGCGTCAAAGGGGCTGGTCAATGAGCTGCCGGGTGGGGTGGGTTTCTTGCTGTCTGTGGTCGTCTTCCTGCTGGAAACGGCAGGCTTCGCTGCGCTGTTTCGCTATGTGCCCAATACCTATGTGCGCTGGGAGCATGCCTGGGGGGGCGCTGCTTTTGTGAGCATCGCGCTGGAGTTGGGGCAGCGGGGTCTGGCGTTCTACTTGGGCAAGTACCCGATCTACGCCACGATCTATGGCGCTTTTGCTGCCGTACCCATCTTTCTGGTCTGGATCTATCTCAGCTGGGTGATCGTGCTGCTGGGCGCCGTGATCGTGGCCTACACACCGAGTTTGCTGTCGCAGGTGAAGCGCTGGCCGGATACGCCCGGCTACCGCTTCCAGATCGCCCTGGCGCTCTTGAGAGAGTTGTGCGCCGTGCAGCATGGTGCGCAGCGGGGGCATTCTGCTGAAACGCTGGCGCACTTGCTGAAAACCGATCCGCTGCAGATCGAGCCCATCATCGAGACCCTGGTGGCGTTGGACTGGGTGGCACTGCTTCAGGAAGAAGGCCGCGAGGGCGGTGGCCGCTTTGTGCTGCTGTGTGATCCTGATACCACCTGCCTGGCACCGCTGGTCAAGCAGTTGCTGCTCAAACCCGACGCACTGACCTCGGGCTTCTGGATATCCACACGGATGGATGGTGTGACCGTGGGGCAGGCCTTGCGCTGAGCAGGCGTCGATCAGAAGGGAATGCGGCCAGTCAGGACATCCTTGAACATGACCCAGTCGCCCATGAAGCTGTAGAGGGGGCGGATGAATGTGGCGGGTCTGTTCTTCTCGAAGACGAAATGGCCGACCCATGCAAAGCCGTAGCCCGTCAGCAAGGCCAGCAGCAGGCCGCTGGCCGCGCCACTGGCGATGCTGGCCGTGACGATGCACAGGACCATGAACGAGCCCACCACATGAAGCCGACGGCAGGTGCGGTTGCTGTGCTCGCCCAGATAGTAGGGATAGAACTCGGCAAAGCTCTTGAACTGACGCGGATCAACTGCAGAGGTTGGCATGTCTTGTTACCGATGGTAGGCTGTGAGGGCTAACCCTATTTAACAGTGACCTCTGTTGGGTAGCAATCATGGCTTGCCCTTTGAAAAGCTTTGTTTTTGCAGGGGGCTGGGCCTTGTAGGCATTGGCGATTCGGTCATGTTGGGGCAATATTTGTCCCCCGGCCCGTCGTTTTTGCCAACCCTGAACCAGAGGAGACGAGACCATGAAAGTCAGTGACATCCTGCGCGTCAAAGGCAGCACGCTTTACACCGTTCACCCCGAACAGGCCTTGGCCGAAGCCTTGGCTACGATGACCGAATTCGATATCGGCTCCCTCGTGGTCGTCGAGCACGGCGATGTCGTCGGCATGCTGACCTTCCGCGAGGTGCTGCAGGCTGTTGTTCGCAATGGCGGCGTGGTGGGTGAAACCCGTGTGCGTTCCGTCATGGACGATCACCCGCTGACCTGCACCCCTGATACGGCCGTTGATGAAGTGCGCCGCATGATGCTGAGCCGCCACGCCCGTTACATGCCGGTGATGACCCAGAAGACGTTGATGGGCGTGATCTCGCTGTACGACGTGGCCAAGGCGGTGGTCGATGCGCAGGACTTCGAGAACCGCATGCTCAAGGCCTATATCCGCGACTGGCCGGCTGAAGACAACGAGCCGAACAGGACGCCGACACTGTCCTGATCCTTCAGGATGCCCCCAGAAAGCGCCCGGTTCAGCCGGGCGTTGTCGTCATGGGGGACAATATCGGTTTTCCCGTTTCATTCTTCCCGGTAGGCGCTATGTCTGGCAGCACCTTTGGTCATCTGTTCACGGTCACGAATTTCGGCGAGTCGCATGGTCCGGCCATCGGCTGCGTCATTGACGGCTGCCCTCCGGGCATGGCCCTGTCGGAAGCTGACATCCAGCCCGATCTGGATCGTCGCCGCCCTGGCACGTCGCGTCACGTCACGCAACGCAATGAGCCTGATTCGGTAGAGATCCTGAGCGGAGTCTACGAAGGCAAGACCACGGGGGCGCCGATCGCCCTGTTGATCCGCAACACCGATCAGCGCAGCAAGGACTACGGCAACATCCTGCAGACCTTCCGCCCGGGGCATGCCGATTACACCTACTGGCACAAATACGGCATCCGCGACCCGCGTGGTGGCGGTCGTTCTTCTGCGCGCCTGACCGCGCCGATGGTGGCGGCAGGGGCGGTGGCCAAGAAGTGGCTGCGTGAACAGTTCGGCACCGAGTTCCGGGGCTGCATGACCCAAATCGGCGAGCTGCCCATTGCCTTCGAGGGCTGGGAGCATGTGCACAACAACCCGTTCTTCGCGGCCAATGTCAGCCAGATCGATGCGCTGGAAGCCTATATGGACGCGCTGCGCAAGGAGGGGGACTCCTGCGGTGCCCGCCTGACGGTTGAGGCCTCGGGCATGCCGGTTGGCTTGGGTGAGCCGCTGTTCGACAAGCTCGACGCCGACATCGCCTACGCCATGATGGGCATCAATGCGGTCAAGGGCGTGGAGATTGGCGACGGTTTTGCCTGCGTGTCGCAAAAGGGCAGCGAGCACGGCGACGAGCTGACGCCGGAAGGCTTTGCCTCGAACCACGCGGGTGGCGTGCTGGGCGGCATCTCGTCCGGGCAGGATCTGCGCGTGTCGATCGCCATCAAGCCAACCAGTTCGATCCGCATTCCCCGCCAGTCGATCGACCTGAACGGTCAGCCCGCCACGGTGGAGACCTTTGGTCGCCACGACCCCTGCGTGGGCATCCGCGCCACCCCGATTGCCGAGGCGATGCTGGCTCTGGTGGTGATGGACCATGCGCTGCGCCACCGTGCCCAGTGTGCGGATGTGCAGGTGTCGACACCGAAGATTCCGGCGCAACGCTGATTCGCCTGGTACATAAAAATAGGGCCCCCACGTGGAGGGCCCTTTTTCATGGCCGGATCAGGCCGGCAGGATCAGTTCAGTTCGGACGCAGCCTCGGGGCGCTCGATCAGCTCCACCTTGTAGCCGTCGGGGTCGGTGATGAAGGCGATGATGGTGTTGCCGCCCTTGATCGGGCCGGCTTCACGTGTCACGGCACCACCCAGTTCAGCCGTCTTGGCTCGGACGGCTTCGCACACGGCGGCGGCGCTGTCTACACCAATGGCAATGTGGCCATAGGCCGAGCCCAGCTCGTAGCTGTCGACCCCGTAGTTGTAGGTCAGCTCGATTTCGGCGTGTTCGGGGTTGCTGCCATAGCCCAGAAAGGCCAGGGTGTACTGCTGTTCGGGGCGGTCGGTGGTGCGCAGCAGCTTCATGCCCAGGGCCTGGGTGTAGAAGTCGATCGAACGCTGCAAGTTGCCGACGCGGAGCATGGTGTGCAAGAGACGCATGGGGGTTCCTTGGAAAATGGGGACTCAGGATGAATGGGGGTGGATGGCGGCTTGGGCCAGCAAGTCGGCCAGATCGACCTCCAGCCAGCCGCGCACGCTGTTGAGCAGGGCCGCACCAGTGGCGCGCCACAAATCATTGGTTTCAATGATGCGCTCTTGCAGTCGACCTTGCTGAAGCAAGGTCTCGCGCATCACCCCGGGCAGCAGGCCGCAGGACAGAGGCGGCGTGACCCACTCGCCATGAAGCTGCACGGCGATGTTGCCTATGGTGCATTCGGTCAACTGGCCTGCTTCGTTCCACAGCAAGGTGTCGAAACAACCCGCTGGGGGAGCGAAGGGGGCATAGGCCTCGCGCCGGGTGGTTTTGTGGGTGATGAACTCGTCTGCCGGCGGCATGGGCTTGCGGGCCAGGTGCAGCCGTACCGGGGTGTGGGTGGCGGTCAGTGGGGCTGCTTCGCAGCGAACGCCTCCATCGGCATCGAGCAACAGGCGCACCTTGAAGACGCCTTGCGGGTGGCGTGTGGCCAGTTGCTGCAGCGCAGCGGTGACGCGCGCCACATCACAAGGTCGACCAAAGTGCTGTGCGCTGCGGCTCAGCCGGGCCAGGTGTGCATCCAGCCGCGCCACGGCGCCGTTGTCCAATCGGAGTGATTCCAGCACATCGAATGGGCGTGCGGCACGCCGCAGGAAGGCTTGCTTGTGCCACCACTCATGGGCTTCAGCCGCAGCTTGGGCATCGATGGTGACGCCGCTGCCAATGCCACAAGACGCTGCCCAGCCGGATGGAGCCGCCTGCAGCGTCACGGTGCGGATGGGCACGTTGAAGGTGGCATGTCCACCTGGGCGGATGAGGCCGACCGCACCGCAATACACGCCACGGGGGCCGTCTTCCAGCTGCGTGATGTGGTGCATGGCCCGCCGCTTGGGGGCCCCCGTGATGGAGCCACACGGGAACAGTGCTGTGAACACATCTGACAAAGACGTGCCGGCGCGCGTGTTGGCCGTGATGGTCGAGGTCATTTGCCAGACGGTGGGCAAGGGCTCGACATCGAACAAGGCGGGCACTTGCACGCTGCCGGTTTCGGCAATCACGGACAGATCGTTGCGCAGCAGGTCCACGATCATCAGGTTTTCGGCCTTTTCCTTGTCGCTGGTGCGCAGGTGCTCAGCGGCGGCTGCGTCAGCTTGAGGCGAGGCGTGGCGCGGTGCTGTGCCCTTCATGGGGCGTGTGGTGATGCGCTGAGCCTGCCAGTCAAAAAACAACTCGGGCGAGACACTCAGCACATGGCTGGGTGCCCCGGCTGGCAATCCCTGCATGTCGAAGTAGCAGCCGAAGCCCAGGGGTTGACTGGCATGCAGCGCGTGAAAATAGGCCCGTGGGGTGCTTGCTTGAGGGGGCGTCAGCTCTGCCCGATAGGGCGCGGTCAGGTTGATCTGGTAGACCTCGCCTGCGCGGATCAGCTCGTGGATGCGCTCGATGCGGCCCGCAAAGTCGTCAGCCGACCCAGACGCTTGCCAGTCAGCAGTTGACCAGGTCGCAGCGGCAAGGGGCTCGTCAGGCCAGCTGGAAGCCTTGTCGAACACGGCAAAAACGGCCAAGGGCTGGCCTGGCGTGGCGGGGTGGCAGGGCAGGAT
The DNA here is from genome assembly GCF_041909175.1 of Aquabacterium sp. Classification (GTDB taxonomy): domain Bacteria; phylum Pseudomonadota; class Gammaproteobacteria; order Burkholderiales; family Burkholderiaceae_C; genus Aquabacterium. Next base: position 52,239 of record NZ_JAYRDZ010000013.1, read on the forward strand.
GGCTTGCAGGCCGCTGACGGCTTCATAGGCCACCCAGCCGATGCACCAGAGGCCTTGTCGGGCCAGCGCTTCAGCCTGGTCGAGCGTGGGGCGCACCTGCGCCGCGCTGGTGGCGATCAGCCATTGGCGAGGCTGGGAGAAGGCCAGACGCTCACGCTGAGGCGAGCCCGAGCGCAGATCGGCCGGGAAATCGATGAGGGCGACGGGCTCGGTGGCCACCACGGGTTGCGATGTCATGGCAAACGGGTGGCGGCCTGACTCAGCCGCGCGGGCGGCGCAGGCTCCACAGTGCGGCAACGATCACCACCGCATACAGCAGCGCGCTCCAGAACTCGAAGGGCACACCGATCAGGTTCACGGCGGCATCCGCGCAGGACGAACGCACCTCGAAGACTTCGGGGAAATGCAGGTCCAGCTGCAGGCCGGAAATGATGCGGTCAGCCAGCGTCAGGTTGCACGAATTGGTTTTGGCGGCGACAAAGTGCTGATAGAGCGCCGCGGCGATGCCCGCGCCCGCCAGCGGGATGCTCAGCACGGCCGTGGGGACGGTGGCCCAGCGGCGGCCTGCCAGTGCGCCGAGCCCGGCAAGCAAGGCGATCAGCAGGAAGAGGATCCGTTGCAGCACGCACCAGGGGCAAGGCTGCATGCCCAGCTTGTGTTGGGCAAACAGGGCGAAGCCCACCGATGCCAGGCAGGCCAGGGCGACCAGGCCCAGCACCTGCCGGCTGCTCAGACGGCCGAGCATGGACAAGGCAGACATCTCAGCGAACTTCCGCAACCAGTTCAATCTCGACGCAAGCGCCCAGCGGAATCTGTGCCACACCGAAGGCGCTGCGGGCATGCTTGCCGGCTTCGCCAAACACCTCACCCAGCAACTCGGAGCAGCCATTGGTGACCAGATGGTGCTCGGTGAAATCAGGGGTGCTGTTGACCAGGCTCACGACCTTGACGATGCGTACCACGTTGTCCAGGCTGCCGGCTGCGGCCTGCAGGGTGCCCATCAGGTCGATGGCGATGGCGCGGGCGGCTTCCTTGCCTTCTTCGGTGCTCAGGTTCTTGCCCAGTTGGCCCACCCAGACCTTGCCATCTTTCTTGGCGATGTGGCCCGAAATGAACACCAGATTGCCGGTGCGAACGAACGGCACATAGGCAGCAGCAGGAACGGCGACAGGGGGCAGGCTGATGCCCAGAGCTTGCAGGCGGTCTTGAATTGACATGATCGGAATGCGGTGCGATGGAGTGAGGGGTTGGACAGGGCTTGGCGCCGGAGGTTCCCTCTTCCTGGGGCGCCCGTAATGTGGGGCCTGTCAATGGTTTGAGATCCTACACTGCCCGCCACATCAATACAGAAACAGGGATAGGAAACCGGACCATGGCCATGTGGGTGTCAGCCATGCTGGGCTGGCTCTTGGGCGTGGCCTTGCCGCAGGGCATGCCAGCCTTGCCGTCTGGCACCGGGCAACTGGCTGCAGTGGTGCTGGGCTTGCTGGTGATGGCGGCCGTGGTGCGTGCGCGGAGCTGGGTCGCCTGGTACCGATGCCTGGGTGTGTTGTGCGCCGTGGCCTTGCTCGCGTGGGTGCAGGCTTGCTGGCGCGCTCAGGCGCTGGTTGAACAGCAGGTGCCACTTGCTTGGGAGGCCAGTACCGTGCGCCTTGAAGGCCAGATTGACGGCCTGCCGGTTCGGCGCGGTGATGCCTGGCAACTGGAGGTGCTTGTGCGTCGGCTGGACGGCGAGATGCCTCGCCCGCAGTGGCCAGCTCGGGTGATGCTCTACTGGCGCCAGGCTGAAAAGGGGCTTCCCGATGTCGAGTCCGGCCAGGTCTGGTCATGGCCTGTGCGGTTTCGGTCGCCTCAGGGGCCTGGCAACCCGGCCGGCTTTGACCAGGCCTTGTGGCTGCTGGAGCACGGCATGCGAGCGACCGCGACAGTGCGGGCCAAGGGCGAAGAGCTTGCGCAACTGATTCAGCCAGCGCGTGGCTGGACAGGGTCGCTGGACCGCTTTCGCCAGCGCGTACGCGAGCGGATTGCGGGGGTGGTCATCGACCCCCGCCTGGCGGGTGTGCTGGCCGGGCTCACGGTGGGTGACCAGTCGGCCATTGATGCCGAAGACTGGGACGTGTTCCGTCAGACGGGCGTGGCACACCTGATTTCCATCAGTGGTTTGCACATTGCCATGGTTGGGTGGATGGTGGCCGGCGCGGTGTCCGCCGTGTGGCGACGCAGCCCCAAGCTGATCTGGCGGCGTCCGACAGCGGAGGTGGCTGCCTGGTCGATGGTGCTGGGTGCCGCGGGCTACGCCGTGCTGGCGGGCTGGGGGGTGCCTGCTCAGCGCACTGTGTGCATGTTGCTGGTGTCGTCCTTGTTGCGGCTGTCTGGCAGGCGATGGCCTTGGCCCTTGCAATGGTTGATCGGCGCCACCGTGGTGACCGCCTGGGACCCCTGGGCGCTGGCGCAAGCCGGTTTCTGGCTGTCGTTTGTGGCGGTGGGCGTGTTGCTGGCCAGTGGGCCCTCTGTACAGCGAGGGGACGAGCCTGTGGCCTGGCCCCAGCGCTGGGGGCGGGCCGCCAGGGAGGCTGTACGCACGCAATGGCTGGCCACGCTGGGTTTGTTGCCACTGGGGGCGCTCATCTTCCAGCAGGTGTCCGTGGTGGGCTTTCTGGCCAATCTGGTGGCCATACCCGTGTTCACCTTGCTGGTTACGCCTTTGGCACTGGCAGGCATGGTGTGGTCGCCGCTCTGGCATGTGGCAGCCTGGGTGCTGCACGGGTGTCTGGGCATCTTGCAAGGCATGGCGGCGTGGCCTGGTGCGGTCTGGTACACCGCGGCCTGGCCAGCGTGGCTGGGGCCGCTGGCCATCGGCTCAGCTTGCCTGCTGGTCATGCCGGTGCCCCGCGGCTGGCGTTGGCTGGGTTTGCCCTTGCTGTTGCCTGTCTTGCACCTGCCTTTTGCCTGGGGCACCTTGTCTCAGCCATCCGTGGGGCAGTTCGGGGTACTGGCGCCCGATGTCGAGCAGGGCACGGCCGTGGTCATCTATACCGCCCGCCATGCCCTGCTGTTTGACACCGGACCGAAGTTGGGCGAGCGGTCTGATGCCGGGCAACGGGTGGTGGTGCCGGTATTGCGGTCGGTTGGCTTGACGCGGCTCGATGAAGTGGTGCTCAGCCATGGGGATGCCGACCACACGGGTGGCGCCTTGTCGGTTGATGCGGCGATCCCGGTGAGTGTCTGGCGAACCACACTGGCCGAAGACGACCCGGTGCGGGTGCAACTGGCGGCGCTTCAGCCGCTTCGTGCGCATGTGCCTTGCCAGGCTGGTCAGCGGTGGCAATGGGATGGCGTGTTGTTTGAGGTGCTGCACCCGACAGCGGATGAGCTGGCAGGGCGGAGCCATGTGCCCGATAACGCTTTGTCTTGCGTGATCCGGGTGGTAGCACAGGCCCGCCACGGTCACGCACCAAAGGCGGTTTTGCTCACCGGCGACGTCGAGGCACCGCAAGAGGCTGCCTTGCTGCATCGGGAGGGTGAGGCAGGGCGCTTGACCAGTACCTTGCTGGTGGCACCCCACCACGGCAGCAAGACCTCGTCGACCGAGGGCTTCTTGAAAGCGGTGGCACCCAGGCAGGTGCTGGTGCAGGCAGGGCTGCATAACCGCTACGGACACCCTGCACCGTCTGTGGTGGCTCGTTACGAGGCATTGGGCCTGCAGGTGCTGCAGTCCAGCACCTGCGGGGCCTATCTGTGGTTCAGCGATGGCAGCCCGGCGCGTTGCTGGCGAGTTGGAACCCGCCGCTATTGGCACCCAGCCAGCCGCACCGACTGATCAGTCGGCCAGATAGTCGGCAGGCAGGCGTGTCACCAACAGCTTGTCGATGCGCTTGCCATCCATGTCGACCACCTCAAAGCGCCAGCCTTCCCACTCGACCGCATCGGTGGTTTCCGGCAGGTGGCCCAACAGCATCATGACCATGCCGGCCAGGGTGTTGTAGCGACCACGGTCTTCGTCCGGCAGGTTCTTGAGCTCGAGGCGGTCTTTCAGTTCAGGCGCCGGAATCAACCCGTCGATCAGCCAGGAACCGTCTTCGCGCTGGATGGCCCAGCTGTCTGACGCCTCTTCGGTGGTGAACTCGCCAGTGATGGCTTCCAGCACGTCACGCAGGGTGATGACACCTTGCACTTCACCGTATTCATCCACCACGAAGACCATTTGCACGGCAGAGGCGCGGAAGTGGTCGAGCAACTCCATGCCGGAGAGGGTCTCAGGCACGAACACGGCAGGCTGCAGACCGGCTGTGAGGTCGTTGTCCTGCCCCTGGGTGATCTGGTGCAGCAACTGCTGGGCCGTGATCACACCCACCACATCATCCAGGCTGCCACGGCAAACAGGGTAGCGTGAGTGGCCATGCAAGGCGATCACGGCGAGGTTTTCCTTGAGGGGGGCCTCCAGGTTCAACCAGGCGATGTCGCTGCGGGGGATCATCATCGAGCCCACCTGGCGATCATCCAGGCGGAACACATTGCGCACCATCTGATGCTCATTGGCTTCGATCACACCGGCATCCAGGCCTTCTTCCAGGCTGGCGGCAATCTCTTCTTCGGTCACGCCACGGTCGGTGTCCTTGACACCCAGCAGGCTCAAGATGGTGTCTGTCGTGGCGGCCAGAAAGCGCACGAAGGGGCGCGTCAGCTGCGACAGCAGCTTCATGGGCTTGGCCACCAGGCGTGCCACGGTTTCAGGGTGAACCTGACCCACGCGCTTGGGCACCAGCTCACCAAAGATGATGGTGACGAAGGTGATGATCATCACCACCAGACCGGTGGCAGTCACCTTGGCCACATCTTCATGCAGATGCAGGGTGCTTTGCAGCCAGATGGACAGGCCACCTGAGAAGGCCGCATCCCCCACGATGCCGTTGAGCACGCCGGTGGATGTGATGCCGATCTGAACGGTTGAAAGAAACTGAGTCGGGTTATCGTGCAGCTCCATGGCAACCTTGGAACCGGAGTCACCGGATTCCGCCATGACCTGCAGTCGGGCTTTGCGACTGGAAGCGAGGGCCATCTCAGACATGGCAAAAATGCCGTTGAGAATGGTCAGAAATACGAGAAGCGCAACGTCCATTTGTGGCACCGGGCTCGGCCGGGCCGTCAGTTTCTATGGGCGAAGCGTAGCAGAATCGATGCCATGATCTATTTGGTTGGTGACTTGCAAGGTTGTTGCGACCCGCTTGAGCGGCTGTTGGCAACGATCGATTTCTCCCCTTCGCGGGACCGTGTTTACTTCCTGGGGGACCTGGTCAACCGGGGGCCGGACTCGCTGGGCGTGCTGCGGCGTTTACGCGACATGGGTGATGCGGCCGTGTGCCTGCTGGGCAACCATGACCTGCACCTGCTGGCCGTTGCCAACGGGGTGCGCAAGGCGCACCGCAGCGACACGCTGGATGCCATCCTTGATGCGCCAGACCGTGACGCCTGGCTCGAATGGCTGCGAGCACGCCGCCTGGCGGTGCACGAGCATGGCTGGTTGATGGTGCACGCGGGCGTGCTGCCGCAGTGGGATGCCGCAGAAGCGATGCGACTGGCCGCTGAGGTGGAAACGATGCTGGCCGGACCGGATCTGCATGGCTTCCTGACGGTGATGTATGGCAACCACCCCCCGCAGTGGGACGAGCGCCTTGAGGGGGCCGACCGCTGGCGTTGTGTGATCAACAGCTTCACCCGCTTACGCTTCTGTACGGCGGATGGGACGATGGACTTTGCTGTGAAGGAAGGGGCTGACTCGGCCCCTGAAGGCTTGATGCCCTGGTTCAATGTGCCTGGGCGCCGCACCGAGGGCACGCCGATCGCTTTCGGGCACTGGTCCACGCTGGGCCTGATCAACCGTCCGGACCTGATGGCGCTGGACACCGGCTGCATCTGGGGCGGGCAGTTGACGGCGGTGCGTGTGGACGGCGGACGACGCGAAGTCATCCAGATCGAGTGTCCACAGGCCCAAAAGCCAGGCAAGGCCTGAATTCGACACAAAGCGCCCTTACAATGGCGCCCACAGGGTGTGTGGCCGAGCGGTTTAAGGCACCGGTCTTGAAAACCGGCGAACGTTAGCGCGTTCCGTGAGTTCGAATCTCACCGCACCCGCCACTTTCAATCTTCCAGCAGACGCTTCAGCCCGGCCACGCCTACCGGCGGCTCGGGTGACCAGGGCAGCGTGACTGTGCGCTGTGACAGCCCTTGGCTGATGCGCTCCATTTGCTGGCGCTCGCCTTGCAGGCGGGTCTTGAGCAGCGGGTCGTGTGTGCCTGCAGCCAGAATCGATTTGTTGATCACCCAGGCATAAGGCTCGATGTGGGCGCGTCGCAGGTCGTCCTGCAGGGCGGCGGCTTGCGAAACCGGCGTGGTTTCGGGCAGGGTGACCAACACAATGCGGGTGTACTCCGGGTCTTGCAGCCGCATCAGCGGGGTGACGATGTGCGCTGCCGACTTGCCTTCGAACTCGCGTGCCATCTGGCGATGGTAGGCCCCGGTGGCGTCCATCAGCAGCAGCGAGTGGCCTGTCGGGGCGGTGTCGAGCACGACAAAGGCGCTGCGCGCGGCCGCCACGGTGCGCGAAAACGCATGAAACACGGCCACCTCTTCGGTGCAGGGGGACTGCAGGTCTTCCAGCAGCAGGGCCTTTTCCTGCTCGTCAAGCTGCGCCCCACGTGAAGCCATGATCTTGTCGATGTAGCGCTGTGTTTCGGCCTTGGGGTCGATGCGGCTGACGTCCAGACCGGGCACCTGACCATCGAGCGTGGCTGCCAGATGGGCGGCCGGGTCGGTGGTGCTGAGGTGCACGGCGTGGCCCCGTTCGACCAGGCCCAGCGCCAGAGCGGCCGCGATGGTGGTTTTGCCCACGCCACCTTTGCCCATCACCATGATCAGGCCCTTGCCAGATGCCGCCAGCTCGTCCACCAGGGACGCGAAGTGCTTGGCTGGCAGGGGCTGCTCGTCATTCTGGCTGCTGACGGTGCTGATCGGGGCAGGGGTGTCGGACAAGAGCGCGCGCAGGGCATCCAGCCCCACGGTGTCGAAGGCGCGCAGGGGGACATGGGTGCATGGCAGGGCGGCCAATGCGGCGGGCAGGGCCTCGATGGCGGCCTGGCCCTGGGCTTCGATGGCACGTGCGACCGCATCTTGCGGGTCGGTGGCGTGGAACACCCCGTTGATGACCAGGCGCTGGTGGCTCAGGGTCAGTTCACGCAGTTCATCAGCCGTGCGGGCGGCTTCAGCCAGCGCCCCCTTGTCTGGGCGCGACACCAGCACCACGGTGGTCTGTGCGCTGTTGCTCAAGGCGGCCAGGGCCGCATTGAAGCGCGCTTCCTGCATCTTGAGGCCCGAGTGCGGGCCCAGGCAGGAGGCACCGCGGTCGTTGTCCTTGAGGAAGCCGCTCCAAGCTTTGGGCAGGCTCAACAGGCGCAGGGTGTGGCCCGTGGGGGCGGTGTCGAACACCACGTGGTCGTAGGCCTGGGCGCCATCGGTCAGCAGGCTGGCAAATTCGTCAAAGGTGGCGATTTCGGTGGTGCAGGCGCCCGAGAGCTGTTCGCGCACCGTGGCGCGTTCCTGCTCGCTGCTGTGGCCCATCATCTGGGCCAGCACGCGCTGGCGGTAGGACTCGGCCGCCGTGTTGGGGTCGATGTTGAGCACCGACAGGCCTGGCACACCGGGCACCGGCGTGGGCGTGTTGTGCAGGGCCACATGCAGCATCTCGTCGAGGTTGGACGCCGCATCGGTGCTGACCAGCAGCACCCGCAGCCCGCTGTCCGCCAGCTGGATGGCGGTGGCGGTCGACAAGGAGGTCTTGCCAACCCCGCCTTTGCCGGTAAAAAACAGGAAGCGGGTGGGGTGGTCCAGCAGTTTCATGGTGCCGTTTGCAATCAGGTCAGATCAGCCAGGTTCGAATCTTGTCACGTGCGGGTACGCCGCCGGCATGCACCACTTTGCCATCAACCACCACACCGGGCGTCGACATCACGCCATAGCGCACGATGCTGGGCATGTCTTGCACTTTTTCAATCTGGATGGCCGTGCCCACTTCCTGCGCCACGCTCTCGATCAGGGCGATGGTGTTGCGGCAGTTGGCGCAACCAGAGCCCAGTACCTTGATGTCTTTCATGTTGTGCTCTCTGTCAAATAGGGGTGCTTACAGCACCAGGTTGAATACATAGCCGACCAGCAGGATGCCGACGGCCACCACGCCGGCGAACGTGGCAATCAATGGCGGCTTCAGTGCCTTGCGAAGGATGATCATTTCCGGTGCAGACAGGGCGATCACGCTCATCATGAAAGCCAAGGCGGTGCCCAGTGCAGCCCCTTTGCCCAGCAACGCCTGCACGATGGGGATGATGCCCGCCGCGTTGGTGTACATGGGGATGCCGAGCACCACCGCAACCGGCACAGACCACCAGGCTGAGCGGCCCATGATGCTGGCCATGAAGTCTTGCGGCACATAGCCGTGAATGCCAGCGCCCAGGGCGATGCCGGCGATCACATAGGGCCAGACCTTGCCGACGATGTCTTTGACATGGTGTCCGCCGGCCTCGAAGCGACTTACCCAGTCCAGGCCATCGCCTTCATAGCTGGTCGAAGCAGGGCCGTTGGCGATGTCTTGAACCCAGTCTTCCAGATAGCGCTCCAGGCGCAGGTGGCCCATGACGAGGCCCGCCACAATGGCCACCGAGAGGCCCAAGCCCATGTAGAGCGCAGCCACTTTCCAGCCAAATAGGCCAAAGAGCATGACCAAAGCGACCTCGTTGACCATGGGCGCCGAGATCAGAAACGAGAAGGTGATGCCCAACGGCACGCCCGCAGACAGGATGCCGATGAACAGCGGCACAGCCGAGCATGAACAAAACGGGGTGACCACCCCTAGCAGCGCGGCCAGCACATTGCCCACGCCGGCGCGCTTGCCGGCCAGCAAGGCTCGTGTGCGCTCGGGGGCAAAGAAGGTTTGCACCACGCCCATCACGAAGACGATGCCGGTCAACAGCAGCAGGACCTTGGGGGTGTCATAGGCAAAAAAGTGCAGCGACTCACCCAGCGCGGTCTGCCTGCTGAGGCCCAACATGCCGATGACAGCATCTGCAAAGTCAGTGAGATGGGTGTAGGCCCACCACCAGGCAGGCACTAGCCCGACCAGGGCCAGCAGCCACCACAGCAGCGGGCGGTTGGTGACAGGCATCCGCTCAGAACTCATCATGTTTTCAGCATTTCAATGTCTGGAAGGGCTGTCAAGCCGATGGCGCAATAAGCGACTGCATGACGCCAGCATGCTCGGCATCGCCGCGCGATGTGGCGGGTGCTGACTGTGCAGGAGCCGTGGGTGTGCTGTCATGCAACAGCGCACCCCATTGCGACAACACGGCTTCGCGGCGGCTGTTTTCCTGGGGGCAGGCCCAGTTGGCGATCTCTTTGGCAAAACCAACACACATGAGCATCTCCTTGGTAGTGAGGTCTGTTCACACAAGAAGACGCATGTGGGGCCAAAAAGATGCAGGGGTCAGTGCTTTCTAGGCGTGAAGCAACACACTGCCCCCTGTGCGTCGAGCACCACCTTGCAGGAGACCATCAGCTGGGCGCGCAGGCGTTTGCGGGCCCGCTGGATGCGAGATTTGGCGCCAGGCAGCGAGATGCCCAGGTGCCGGGCGTAGTCTTCCTGGCTCATGCCCCGCAGGTCGCAGTGGGTGATGGCATCGCGGTCGGCTTCGCTCAATTCTTCGAGCACGCGAGGCAGGCAGGTGACCAGGCTGTCAACGGGCGGTGGGGCGTCTGGCTCGACGGCAGGCCAGGCCTCGTCCAGCGGTTCCGATGGACGGTGCTGGCGCCAATGGTCCACCAGTGCGTTGCGTGTGACTTCGAACAGCCACGCTCTGGCGTTGTCGACGTCGCAAAAGCGCGGGCCCTGACGCAAGGCCTTGATGAAGGTGTCCTGCATCAGGTCTTCGCAGACATCGGGCTCGTCGAGGCGGCTGCGCAACCAGGCACGCAGCTCGCGTTCGTGTTGGTGCCAGGCCTGCATGAGACAGGGCTGAGCGGTGTGGGCCCCGGGCGCGCTCATGCTTTGACTTCGTACCAGGCCTTGCTCTGGTTGACCACGCGCACGACCAGCAGCATCACCGGCACCTCGATGAGCACGCCCACCACGGTGGCCAGCGCCGCGCCTGATTTGAACCCGAACAGGCTGATGGCGGCTGCCACGGCCAGCTCGAAAAAGTTGCTGGCGCCGATCAGGGCCGAGGGGCAGGCCACGTTGTGGGCTTCACCCAGCTTGCGATTGAGCCAGTAAGCCAGCGCCGAGTTGAACAGCACCTGAATCAGGATGGGCACAGCCAGCATGGCGATGACCAGCGGCTGCTCGATGATGGCTTGCCCCTGGAAGGCAAACAGCAGCACGAGGGTGAGCAGCAGGGCAGAAATTGACCAGGGGCCGATGCGGGCCAGGGCGGCATCGAAAGCGGCCTGTCCCTTCTTGAGCAGCGCCTGGCGGATGAGTTGCGCCAGGATGACCGGGATGACGATGTACAGCACCACCGAGGTCACCAGCGTGGCCCACGGCACGGTGATGGACGACAAACCCAGCAAGAGACCCACGATCGGCGCAAAGGCGAACACCATGATGGTGTCGTTGAGGGCCACCTGACTCAGCGTGAAGAGCGGGTGGCCATTGGTCAGGCGGCTCCACACGAACACCATGGCCGTGCAAGGCGCTGCTGCCAGCAGAATCAGGCCGGCAATGTAGCTGTCAAGCTGCTCGGCGGGCAGCCAGGGCGCAAACACCTGGCGCACGAACAGCCAGCCCAGAAAGGCCATGGAAAAGGGCTTCACCGCCCAGTTCACGAACAGCGTGACTCCGATGCCGCGCCAGTGGGCCTTCACTTGCGAGAGGCTGTCGAAGTCGACCTTGATGAGCATCGGGATGATCATCACCCAGATGAGCAGGCCTACCGGCAGGTTGACCTGGGCGATTTCCATGCCCCCAATGGCCTGCACGGGCCCGGGGGCGACTTGGCCCAGGGCAATGCCGGCCACGATGCACAGAAAGACCCAGACGGTGAGGTAGCGTTCGAAGACGCTCATGGACGAGGTGTTGGACTGCGACATGGGGTTGATCCGATTCAGCTGCGGGCGATGGCTTCGAGCGCAGCCGCGAGTGCTGGCTTGCTCAGGGTGTCGAGGGGTAGGGCCAGCAGTTGCAGCATCTTGTAGCCAATGGCCTGACGGGTCAGCTCAAAAGCGCGGCGCTTGCCATCGTCGCCGCCTTCGGCGTTGCTCGGGTCCGGGTAGCCCCAGTGCACTTTCACCGGCTGGCCATTGCCACCGAAGAACACCGGGCAGGCCTCTGCTGCCGCGCTGTCGCACACCGTGATCACGATGGACAGGGGTGGTGCCTCAGGCGTGGTGAACTCGTCCCAGCTCTTGCTGCGGTAGCCGGTGGTGTCGATGCCGGCGTAGTTCAAGGCTTCCAGCGCAAAGGGATTGAGCCGACCGCTGGGAGCGCTGCCGGCGCTGTGGGCGCGCACATCTTTGCCCAGCTTGCCAGCCAGGTGGTTGAGCATGCCTTCAGACAGCACGCTGCGCGCCGAGTTGTGGGTGCAGAGGATGAGGACGTGGGTGGTCATGGTGGTACAGCGTTCAACAACAACGGGACGGGGCAGACTTGACGGGAATGGAGATGGGCTTGCCGCTCACCTTGGGCGTGCAGCAGGCCTGAGCCTCGGCTTGTGCCGGAGCAGCGCTTGCTTCACCTTCACGGAACACGGGAATGTTGCCCAGCGTGCGGAAATGCTCCCAGGGCAGGCCTTGGGGGTCGACCAGCCAGTGCTTGTCGCTGCGGGCGTAGCAGCAGGTGGTCTGGCCTTCGTCGATCAGCGACATGTCAGCCTGTGCAGCCTGGGCCTTCATGGCAGCCAGGTCTGCTTCGTTGTCGACCTGGAACCCGAGGTGGTCCAAACCAACTTGACCCTGACCGCGCGTGGAAATGGCGAAGTTCACGGCGGGGTCGTCCAGCATCCACTTCGCGTAGTCAGACTCCACCCGAGCTGGTTGGGCGCCAAACATGGCCGAGTAGAAAGCGATGTTGCGGTCGAGGTCATCAACGTGGATATGAACGTGAAAGCGCTTCATGGTGGGCTCCGATCAGCAGGTGGTGCATTGGCGGGTTGTTGCTGGCGCAGAGGCTTCGCACGCCTGGCCCTGGCAGCAGTGCTCGGTGAGGTAGTGAATGACGCCATTCATGCGGTCAAACGCCGCGCGGTAGATCAGGTGGCGGCCCTCGCGCTCTTGCGAAACAAGGCCGGCATGCGTCAGTTCCTTGAGGTGAAAGGACAGCGAAGTGCCTGGCACGGCCAATTGCTCGGACAGCACACTCGGGGTCAAGCCCTGGGGCCCGGCCACCACCAACGCCCGGAACACACGCAGGCGAACGGGTTGGGCCAGGGCAGAGAGGGCGGTGATGACGTCGTTTTCTTCCATCATTCAATTATGATTGAAATATTGATATGTTGTCCATCTGGAATTTCGGACGCCGCACGCAAGCAATGCACGGTGTGGCGATTCAGAAGGCGCGGGATGCAACGCTGCAGACTGGAAGGAGCAGGCGCGCGAGCCGTGATACCGAGGAAGGTGATGCCGGCTTGAGGGCTTGCGAAATGTTTCCGTGTGTGTAAGCTTGTGCCAAACATAACGAGCCATGGTCCGGGCACACGGACGACAGGGAGAAGCGGCTTGAAGACACACCAGAACATGGATACATGTGGAATCCATATCTATCCAGATGTGGATAGATGTAGCCATTTCTGGCTAGATATGGATTTCTGGGTGATGTCTAAATTACGTTAGGCGTCGGAGGAAGCGTCAGCGACGCATACTGTGCACATGGCAATCCCACACACAACTCCTGGCCAGCTCATCGACGTTCGTCCATTTGGCCTGCGCCTTCAGAGCGAAAAGACCACTGCGC
>NZ_JAYRDZ010000014.1:0-64921 GCF_041909175.1 Aquabacterium sp.
ATGAAAACCTCTGAGAACGTCTCTTGAATTGGAGGGAAGTCTGTTGCCTTCATTGGGATCTCGATTGCTTAAGTCTTACGAATGTCTGAGCGCATGTAATGCGTGGCCTAACGTAATTTAGACGTCAATACTGACGCATAACAAAGTGGTTTCAGGCGCAAAGTGAGGCCTAACCCATTAACTACATCAGGGCCTAAGTGCTTGTCGCGCATTGGTTTTTGGCTCTTCAATGGCCATTCCTCCCAGGTTATGCGTCACTTGTTGGTTCAGTAACAAGATGTTCTGCGTAAGCATACGCAGTCCACCAAGGGTGGTCAAACAGCCCACTTCCCTCTTTTGGGGGGCTTGGCGGGCACATGAGCCTCGACGGCACATGTCGGGCTTCATCAAGGTCTGATCTGTGTCATATACCTATGGGGGTATTTTGCTATGCTGAAGCTGTTCACATCACAGTGAGGGTTCAGCATGACGATGGCCAGCGAAGACAGTCAGTCTGCTCATTTGCGGCGTGGCGCGCATTTCGCTGATGCGCTGGAGGATCTCAACGCCCGCATCGGCACGCTAGCACGTGTCCTGGGCGCAGATCTCGCCACCGAGGCTACGGTGCAGCACATTCTGGATCGCACTCATCCATTCTTTGCTCGCCATGCGGCGCTGGATGCGGCAGTGCTGGGGGCTCATGGGCGGCGCATTGCCCGTGAGTGGGAAGAGTTGCGAGGGCTGCTGGCTCTGCGGTGCGACCTCATGGCCAGGATGCTGGCCGAGTTGGGTTTGGACGCCACAAGAGATGTGGCCGAGATCGTTGAGGCGCATCGAGAGCAGGAGGGTTTGAAGCCCGATGCCGATGGCTTCCACCTGCGTCATTTGCTGGATGCCACCCGCAAGTCATGAGCGTGGCACGCACATCACTTTCAGCTTACCGAGGAGACATATCAATATGAGCACGTTTGACCACGCCAGCTTGATGAACGACATCAACGCATGCCTGGGGCCGTTTCGCAAGTCGCAAAGCGAGGCCATGCGGGGCTTTTCTCAGTTGGCCCAGTCTGCAATGGCCGATGGTGCCATTTCAGCCAAGAACAAGGAGTTGATTGCCCTGGCCATCGGGGTCAGTCAGCATTGCTCGGGTTGCATCGGCTTTCATGTGAAGGCGTTGCACAAGCTGGGTGCCACCCGTGCCGAGCTGGAAGAGATGCTCTCGGTCTGTGTTTACATGGGCGGCGGGCCCAACCTGATGTACGCGGCCGAGGCGTTAAAGGCATGGGATGTGATGGCCGAAGTGGCGGCCTGATCTGACTCTCCAGGTTATCAACAAAATCTGTGGATAACCTTGTTGGGAAACGTTGAGGAACTTCACATCCCCCAGGGGAAGCCTTTCATTGCATCAAAAAAAGGCAGCCATTCGGCTGCCTTTTCGTTGGATGGATATCGGCTTGTATCAGTTTGGCTGATCATCGCCCTGGTTGCGTGATTTGCCTCGCTGCCAGGGTGTCTGGCCTGCTTGATTCGGCTGTTGGGCCGTTTGCTGTTGCTGTTGTTGCGGCAGCTGTTGGCGTTCCCGTTCACGACCACGTTCGTTGTTGTTGCGGCTGTTGGCCGTGTCACCGGCTTGCTGTGCAGCCTGCGGTTGGCGCCATTGAGGGGCCTGTTGCGCCTGCTGCTGCGTCGGCTTGCTCGGTGTTTGCACAGCCGGCGCATTGGCGGGCTGCTCGTCTCTTCGGGGCGATGAGATGGGCTTGTTGTTGCTCCGATCGTGGTCACGGTCTCGATCGCGGTCACGATCTCGGTCGGATGACTGGCCTGGCTGGTTGCTCGGCTGCGTTTGCACCGGTTGCTGGGTCTGAGCCGGGCGGCTCGGGCTCACTGGCTGGACCACGGGCGGGCGGGTGTTACCCTGGTTGGGCTGTTGATTTCTGTCCCCGTCTCGGTCGCGGTTGCGATCCTGCTGACCACTGCGGTCATTCCAGCCATGCTGGTCGCGTTGGTCGTCTTGTCGACGTGGCGCGGTCTGTTGCTGGTTGCGGTTCCACTCACTGCCAGGGCGTTGCACGGGCTGTTGAGGCTTCGGCACTGGCTTGAAGAAGTCGCGCTGGAATGGTTCCTTGGGCGCCAGGGGCACCCAGCGTGTCGGGCGGTGGTTGTCATGTTCCTGAACGCGCACCAGGGCTGGCGCAAAGGCGGGGCGGGCGACACGTGGGCCCGGGCACCAGGCCCAGCGGCCACGAACCTGTACCCAGCGGCCATAGTGGAAGGGTGCAAAGCCCCATGGGGCGTCATCCACCCATGTCCAGCCCCAGGGTGCAATCCATGCCCAGTGACCATAGCGGTAAGGTGCCCAGCCGACCACCACCTGGGTGGGGAACCAGACGGCGCCATAGGTGACATCCTGAGACCATTGGCCATAGTTGCCCAGCTGCTCTGCCCCGGTCATTTCAGGCGAGACATAGCGGCTGGCATCTGACTGGTCGAAGGCCCGGTTGCGGCGTTCAGCCCATTCTTCAAAGTTGGTGCTCGACACGCGGTTGGAGATCTGGCTCGAACCGTCGTCTTCATCCAGCGTGAGCTGCTGGCCGCTGTACACGGTGTAGTTGCCACGGCGGCTGTCGACGCGAGCCGAGCCGCTGAACACCTTCACGGTGACAACATGGGCGTGCTCTTTGTAGGCCACGCTGTAGCTACCAGGGCCAGTCCACTGGATGCGGGTGTCGCCTGCGTGGACATACCAGCGCTCGTCACGAGGAAGCTGTCGCACGCGCTGGACGAAATTGCCGTTTTCAAGGTCGATCTCGATGCCGTCATCGTCGAGTTCATCGAAGTCGACTTCGCTGTCGTCATCAATATGGATGCTGGTGCTGCCGATGGTGACCTCGGCCTTGGCGTCGCGGCCTGTCCAGATACCGGTGTTGCTGGTAACCGGCAGGTTCAGGTAGGCCGGCCCCCAGGCAGATTGCTCGTCGGTGTAGGCGTCAACGCGCCCCGAAATGTAGCTGAGGCGGCCGACTCGGGCCGGGCCATCGTAGTCGTTGTCGTAGTCGCGGGCCATGACGGCCTGGTCGGTCGCGCAGCCGACCAGAGCCAGCGTGACGAAGACGAGGTGTGCGGCACGAGACCGGAAACGGATGGTGAGCATCTGGCGTTCGCTCCTGAATGCAAGTAGGTTAGGAGAAAACGCCCGCCGTACACGGCTGGTTGACCTGCGTGTGTGAGGGGGTGTATCAGCCCCGCAGTCGACCCAGCAGTTGTTCGGCTTCCATCGAGGCTTGCTGTTGACCGTGTTCGTCGGTCAGGCAGGCCAGATCACGCAGGGACATGCTCAGGTTCATCAACCCGTCGCGCAGGTTGAACAACGCCGCTTGCATCTCCAGCAACTGCTTGCGCGCTTGCTCGGAACGGTCGTCGTTGTGCATGGTGGTACTCCATTCCTTTCGTGATGAGAAACAGCAGGCACCGCTGCCCACGAAAGGAAAGAGACGCCGGTGTGACAATGACTTTACGCCCATCAATAGAGGCCAGCGAGCGCCCGTTTGAGGGGTTTTGTGAGCAAGCAGCTAAACTGATTGCACACTGTGACAAACCCGAAGTTGGAGCACGCGGATGGCAGATTTTCCTGAAGACATTTACACCGAGCCGAAGGGTCTGGATGTCGACACGTTGAAGAACCTGGGGCCATTGAGTGGCATGGCTGGCATCTGGGAAGGTGTGCGTGGTCTGGATGTGAAGCCCAAGGCAGATGGCCCACGCAAGCAGGCTTATGTCGAACGGATTGAACTGCAGCCCATTGACCCACAGACCAACGGGCCTCAGGTCTATTACGGTCTGCGTTATCACACCCACGTGACCAAGCCTGAGCAGGTCAAGACTTATCACGACCAGGTTGGCTACTGGCTGTGGGAGCCGGCTACCGAGACGGTGATCCACACGCTCACCATTCCGCGTGCGCAGGTGGTGATGGCGTCGGGCAAGGCGTCAGCAGATGCCCGCTCGTTCGAGCTGGTGGCGACAAAGGGCGCTGAGTCGAACGGCATCTGTTCGGCGCCGTTCCTGCTGCATGCTTTTGACACGGTGGAGTTCCGTATCAAGGTGACCGTCCATGACGATGGCACCTGGTCTTATGACGAGGACACCGTCATGCGCATTCGCGGGCAAGAGGAGTTGTTCCACCACACGGACCGCAATACCTTGCACAAGGTCGGTGAGGCCACCCCCAACCCTCTGGCCTTGCAGGCCAAGGGCTAAGGGCTAAGGGGGCAGGAACGGGTCAGCGGTTGCTTTCTGCCACGATGACCCACTGATCAGCCTGCTTCTTCCAGGTCAGCACCTTGGTCGTGTGGTCCTGGTAGGTGGCGTGGTTGTAGGTTTGGTCAAAGGTGGTGATGACCTGATCGTCGCGCCGTTCAGCCGAGATGTTGCTCAGCTTGATCTCAATGGTGCCGTCTTTGCTCAACGCGCGCTGGCGGCTGGCCTGCCATTGGGCATGGGTGCTGGCCTTGGGGGCAAAGTCGCTGCTGTAGAAGCTCAGGTACTTTGCCACATCCTTGGCTTGCCAGGCTGCGACCCAGGCACGCAGGCGGTCAGCCACCACATGGGTATTGGGTGGGGTGGCGCTGCTCGGGGCCGGTGTGGCAGGCGTGTCGGTTGCTGGCGTCGGGGCTGTCGCTGGACGGGCAGCACCTTCGAGTTTGGTGGCTTCGGCAGCCAGGCGATCACGGTTGACTTCAGGCAACTCGATCACCGTGGCCGGGCAGCGCTGGGCGCCGTCTTCCCCGGTCGCTTGGGATGAGGTCTCGTTGTTCTGGCCCTGGCTCAGCCCCAGCACCGTGGTGAGCGAGCTTTGGGCGGCTTGCGTGCGGGCGTAAGCCAGTTGCAGATCAAACTCCGCATTGGCATAAGAGCGCTTGGCGGTGTAGAGCTCGTTTTCAGCGTTCAGCAGGTCCAGCAGGCTGCGCTGACCAATGTCGAACTGCTGGCGGTAGGCGTTGCGCGTCTTTTCAATGGCCAGCACGTTGCGGTCAAGGGCCAGCAACTGGTCTTTCAGTTTTTGGATGTCGTTGTACGCAATGGAAGCTGTCTGACGCACATCGCGGCAGGCCTTGTCCCGGTCATCGGCGGCCTGGTTGATCAGGTCGGCATATTGACGTGCACGGGCGCGGTCGGAGCCGCCGTTGAACAGATTCCAGTTCAAGACCAGCTCGGCGACCGTTTCGCGTCGCATGTCCTGGTTGGTGTCGTAGTTGTGACCCACGCCAGAGCGGATGCGGGCTTCAACGGTCGGCTGGTAGGCCGCCTCCTGGCGTTGCGCCTGCAGGCGCGCTGCGCGCATGTTTTCAACGGCAGCCTCCACGGTCGGGCTGACTGCGACGGCCTGGTTGGTCATCTCGGTCTGCGTAGCGGCCAGGCCTCTGTCCAGGCCGGTTGGCGCAGGCATGTCTTTGGCAGGCGCTTCGCCCACCACCCGCAGGTAGCGGGTGCTGACGTCGTGCAGGTTGGCGACTTCGGTTGTCAGGTTCGAGTCGGCCAAGGCCAGCCGTGCGTTAGCTTGCTCGAAGTCGACACCGCGACCCACACCCGCTTTGACCTTCGATTGCAGCTGCCCTTGCACATACTTGTGCTGGATGTAGTTGTCTTCGGCCAGATCAACCAGCTTGCGGTAGCGCAGCACATCCAGATAGGCGCGCGCGGCTTCGAGGGATGCGTCCTGGGTGGCTTGCAGGAATTCAAAGTACCGGGTCAGGCGGGCGTGGCCCATGCGCTCGACCTCGTGCCGGGTGGCCAGGCCATCCCACAGCATCTGCTTGGCCGAAATCGAGATGCCGGTAGCCGAGAAGTCTTTGGCGCTGGTGCTGCCGGAGTAGCCTTCGCTGACCCGGCCAGCGCGCCCATCGACATCTACGCGTGGGAAATAGCCGCCACGCGCGACATCCACTTCATTGGTGGCCGCACGCAGGGCATTCAGGCGAGCGGTGACGTCTGGGTTGCTGTCGATGGCTTTTTGAGCTGCTGCGCTCAAGCCCGTTGTGGGGGTGGTTTGGGCGACGCTGTTGAAAGTTGCCACAGCCAGGGTGATGGCGGTCAGGCAGAGTTGGAACTGCACGGATTTCATGCTCGACCTTGTCTCTCTTGTGTTCGGGTGTCCGGATAGCCTAAGGCGAAACCCTGGGATTCTGTCACCAATTGTTTCAAAAGGGGTCCCCGGGTCGCGGGGTTTTTCACGATTTGGTTGGAGATGTACAGATTAGGTCAAGTTTTGCATGAATCCGCCGATTCAAGCCCATCGGTGTCCGAATGCCATCATTTGTCCTTACCCTTTGGTCGGTTCCTCCTGCTCGTGCCATGTTGTGTGTGGTACGTGCATTGGCGATCGCATGTACCGGTCGGGGCGCTCTGGTTGCTGGCAGGCTTGTTTTGTGCGCCGCGGTGCTGCTTTTGCTTGGCCGTGGCGATGCCTGGGAATCTCAGCGCTTGCTGGGGGCGGCTCAGAAGATGGGGCCCGCCACGTTGGTTCAGGCGCAAGCCATGGTCCAAATGATTGCCGATGCGGCCAATGAGCCTGACAACGCCCGGCTCAAAACCGTCAATGCGTTTTTCAACCGCCGCATCGAATACCGGGATGACCGTGATGTGTGGGGTGTGCCCGACTACTGGGCAACACCGCTGGAGTCGCTTGGCAAGGGCGCGGGTGATTGCGAAGACTACGCCATAGCGAAGTACCTGGCGCTCATTGCTGCAGGAACGCCGCCGGCGCGCATGCGGCTGGTGTATGTGCGCGCCGATCTGGGGGGCAGTGCCGTCGCCCACATGGTGCTGGCGTACTATGCAGAGCCGAATGGCGAACCGGTCATTCTGGATAATCTGATCAGCGAGATTCGGCCGGCTTCGCGTCGACCCGATCTGGCGCCGGTCTTCAGTTTCAATGCAGAGGGTCTTTGGCAGGGGGTGACGGGCGCCTCCGCGGGAGACCCTGTGGCACGCTTGTCGCGCTGGCGAGATCTGCTGGCCAAGGTGCGTGCCGAAGGATGGTGGTGATTCATATGGGAGCCGAGACCCCATGTCTCTGATTCGACAAATCTGGGTGTTGCTGCTGGCAACCTTGCTGATGGCCTTCATGGGCAGCTTTGCTGTGTGGATGGCCTCGTCCAGGGGCTACGTTGAGACCCAGTTAAGGGTCAAGAACGCCGATAACGCACAGGCGCTGGCTTTGACCTTGTCGCAGCAAAAGGGCGATCAGGCGTTGATGGAGCTGGCTGTGGCGGCGCAGTTCGACACGGGCTATTACCAGCGCATTGTGTTGAAAGACCCTGCCGGACAGGTGATCGCCGAGCACGAGGCTGACCCGTCTGTGTCCCGCCCACGTGCGCCGCAGTGGTTCATGCAGCTGGTCCCGATCGAATCGGCGCCGGGGTTGGCCCAGGTGTCAGACGGATGGCGTGCGCTCGGTTCGGTCGAGGTGGTCAGCCACTCTGCCTATGCCTATGACCAGCTGTGGTCAGGCACGATGCGCACCTTGGTGTGGCTGCTGGGCCTGGGCGTGCTGGCTGGTGTGGTGGCCACTTTGGGTGTCCGCCGTATCCGCAGACCACTGGACGCCACCGTGGGGCAGGCGCAGGCCTTGATGGAGCGGCGCTTCATCACGGTGGAAGAGCCCAACGTGCCTGAGCTGGCCCGCTTGAGTCAGGCCATGAATGCGGTGGTCGAGCGCTTGCGCTTCCAGTTTGACGAGCAGGCGTTTCAGGTGGAGCAGCTTCGCCAGGAGGCGCATTGCGATGCCTTGACCGGTTTGTCGAACCGCACGCACTTCATGGCGCAGTTGCAGGCAGCCCTGGCTGATGACGAAGGCTCGGGGCGTGGCTCTCTCTACATGATCCGCGTGGTCGATCTGGGCGCCGTCAACCGGGTGATGGGGCACCGACAGACCGACGTGCTGCTGCAAAAGCTGGCAGCGGTGCTGAAGGAAGTGTCGGTGGGTGTGCCCGGTGTGGCCACTGGCCGGCTCAATGGGGGCGATTTCGCGGTTTGCCTGACCAGTTCGGATGTGCCGCTGCCCGATGCAGAGCACTTTGCGGATGCCATCAAGCGTGCTTTTGTCGAGATGGCGGTGGATGCCTCCGTGGTGCTGGGTACCACCCGCTGGGAGCGGGGTACCCCGATGGCCCAGGTGCTGGCGGCAGCTGACTCGGCCTTGGCCCGCGCCGAGTGCCGTGGCGCGTTTGCTGTGGAGCGGGTGGGCCTGGGCCTCAGCGAGGCCCGTGTCCTGGGCGAAGACGAATGGCGTCAACGCCTGAGCGATGCCTTGAGCCAGCAGCGGATCCGTCTGACGGGCTTCCCGGTGCTGGGGCGCCGCTCTGAGCTGGTGCACCTGGAGTGCCCGATGCGCATGCAGTTGGAGCCTTCTGGCGCGTTCGAGTCGGCAGCCTTGTGGTTGCCCATGGCCTTGCGCTGCAAGCTGACAGCCCGCATTGACGAGGCTGCTGCATCGCTGGCGCTGGCGCAAATTGCGCAAGATGGTCGGCCGCGTGGAGTCAATGTGGCGCCGGCATCGCTGGCTGACAGCGGTTTCGTGCCACGTTTGCGTGCCTTGCTGACTGCTGCACCTGGGGCCGCGAGCCATTTGTGGCTGGAGGTGGCCGAGGTGGCTGCGGTCGACCGCTTCGAGTTGGTACGCGAGCTGTGCAAGCAGCTCCGTCCGCTGGGGGTGAAAATCGGCCTGGAGCACGCGGGTGAGCGTCTGGCGCGCATCGAGTTCCTGTTCGAGGCCGGGCTGGACTACATCAAGCTGGACGCGTCCGTGGTGCAGGGGGTGTCCCTTGACCCTGCCCGCGCGGCGTTTGTGTCACGCACGGTGAGCATGTTGCACAGCCTGGGGCTGCATGTTTATGCCGAAGGCGTGTCTGACGAGCTGGATCTGTCTGCCCTGATGGACTGCGGTATCGATGGTGTCACCGGTCCCGCAGTCAAGCTGCCTAGTTGATCAGCGCTCGGTCATGGCGTAAGCCTTGGCCCTGAGCACTGGCTTCAGGAGGTAGGACAGCACGGACTTCTTGCCCGTGAGGATGTCCACCTCGGCCGTCATGCCGGGGATGATGGGCATCTTCTCGCTGAAATTGCTCTTGTGCGTGCGCACCCGCACCACGTAGTAGGTGTTCTGACCGCGTTCGTCGGTCACCGTGTCCGGGCTGATGTTTTCCACCACGGCGTCCAGGCCGCCATAGATGGAAAAGTCGTAGGCGGTGAGCTTGACGGTGGCCGCTTGCCCAGGGTGAATGAAGGCGATGTCACGCGGTTGCACGCGGGCCTCCAGTACCAGGGCGTCGTCCAGCGGCACGATTTCAACAATGTCCTTGCCGGGCTGGACCACACCGCCCACCGTGTTCGCCAGCAGGCGCTGCACACGCCCCCGGACAGGTGACTTCACCTGGGACTTGTCCACCTTGTCCGCCAGCGCCACGGCACCTTCGCTCATGGCATTGAGCTTGATCGACACGTCGGACAGTTCCTTGCGGGCGTCATTGCGGAACTGCAGTTCGGTTTCCTGGATCTTGCGCTGGGCTTCCCCGATGGCAGCCATCACCCGGCCACTCTGGGCCGCGGCTTGTTCCATGTCGCCTCTGGCGCGGGTGACATCCCGCTCAAGCCGCAAGATTTCCACTTCGGACACCGCGCCAGAAGCCAGCAGCGGGCGGGTTTTGTTCAGCTCTTGTTGGGACAGATCCAGCGAACGGGCTGCTGCATCACGCCGTGCACGGGTTTCGGTCAACTCCTGCTGGCGCTGCATCAGTTGTTGCTGGTTGATGGACACCATGGCGGACAGTTCGGCCCGCTTGTTGTCATAGAGCTGGCGCTCTTCATCGACCACGCGCTGGTCTTCAGGGCTGTCCAAGTCGGCCACAGGCGGCATGAAGGTGGTGCCTTCGGCCAATGCTTTCAGGCGAGCCATGCGCACGCGCAGCGCAAAGGTCTGGGCTTCGCTTTCCTTCATGCCTGAAGACGCGCGGGTTTCATCAATTTTCAGCAGCAACTGGCCCGCTTCGACCTGTTGGCCTTCCTTGACCAGGATCTGCGACACCACGCCGCCATCTAGCGATTGCACGATCTGCAACTGGCGTGACGGGATCACCTTGGCATCACCCTTGGTGACTTCATCGATTTGGGCAATGGCCGACCAGACCAGCAGCCCCATCGTCACAATCAGTGCCGTGCGCACCAGCGTCTGGGCGCGGTAGGTCTGCTGAGTCGACATCACGGCGTCGACTTCCTGCTCGAAGGCGGGCATGCCGGCCTCGACCGCCACGGTGGGGGTGACACGGGGGCCGGCGAGTTTGTCGAGCACCTTGTCGGTAAACGGGGCGATGCGAACCCGGATCGATTCCAGCGCGGCCATCGAGATCTGACCGAGCTTCATGAGCTTGTTCATGTTCATGGTGTGGCTCCTGTCAGGATGCGCGGGCAATGCGGCCAGAGGACAAGGCCTGCATGATCTGGTCACGCGGGCCATCGGCCACGACCTTGCCCTGGTCGATCACGATGACGCGATCCACAAAGGACAGCATGGACGTACGGTGGGTGACCAGCACCACGGTCTTGCCCGTGCAGAAGGCCTTCATGCGCTGGGTCACGAAGGCTTCGGTGGAGAAGTCCATGGCGCTGGTGGGTTCGTCCAGCAGCAAGATGGGCGCGTTGTGCAGGATGGCCCGTGCAATGCCGACACCCTGGCGCTGGCCGCCCGAGAGCAACTCGCCGCGTTCGCCCACCTGCATGTGGAAGCCTTCCGGGTGACGGTGGACCATCTCGCTCAGGCCAGCCTGGTCGGCGGCAGAGACGATGGCGTCATCCTGTGCATGGGGCATCCCGAAGGTGATGTTGTCGCGCAGCGTGCCGTAGAAGAGGTTCACGTCCTGCGAGACATAGCCCACATTGCGGCGGACGTCGGCCGGGTCCAGCTGGCGCAGGTCGATGCCGTCGATCAGCACCGCCCCTTCGGCTGGCCGGTAGAGCCCCATGATCAGCTTCTGCAGGGTGGTCTTGCCCGAGCCCACCTTGCCGATCAGGGCTACCTTTTCGCCGGGCTGAACCCTAAAGCTCACATCATGCAGGGCCGCATCACGGCGCCCCGGGTAGGCAAAGGAAACGTGGCGGAATTCGATCTCACCCTTGAATTCGCGCCGCTCGATGAAGGTTTTGCCATCGGGGCGCTCGATCTCCTGCGCCATGATCTTGTTGAGCGATTCGAGCGCGGTCCGGGCGCTCTGGTACTGCATCAGCAGCCCGACGATCTGCCCCGCTGGGCCCAGGGCCCGCCCCGCCAGCATCGTGGAGGCGATCAGGCCCCCCATGGTCAGGTCGCGGTTGGCAATGAGGTACACACCGATCACGATGATGCTGACCGACACCACCTGCTGCATCATGCTTGTGAAGTACATGGCGCCCGAAGACAGGCGTCGCATGCGTACATTCAGTGCAGACAGGTACTGGTTGGCGCGCTCCCACCGTGACTGGATGGTGCTTTCTGCCCCCTGGGTCTTGATGGTCTCGATGCCGCTCAAGGCTTCGACCAGCGTCGCATTGCGCTGGGCTGCGGCCTGGTAGGTGGCTTCCGATAGCTCGTGCAGCCGGTGTTGCAGCACATAGCCGGCAATCAGGATGATCGCGAAGATGGCCAGCACCGGCAGGATCAGCCAGGGCGAGATCCAGCCGATGACGACGATGAACAGGATGGCAAACGGCAGATCGATCAATGCCGTCACGGTGCTCGATGCAATGAAGTCGCGCACCTGCTCGAAGCCTCGCAGGTTGGATGCAAACGAGCCGACCGATTGCGGTCGGAACTCCAGGCGCATGCCCAGCACCCGTTCCATCAGGGTGGCCGAGATCTTCAGGTCAATGCGCGCGCTGGCTTCGTCCACGAAATGGCTGCGCATGATGCGGATCAGCAGGTCCGAGCACAGGATCAGCACCACCCCGATGGCCAGGGCCCAGAGCGTTTCCACCGCATGGTTGGGTACCACCCGGTCGTAGACGTTCATGGAGAACATCGGGAAGACCAGGGCGAAGATGTTGATCAGCAGGGCCGCCGACAGCACATCGCGGTACACGAAGCGTTGCGCGAAAACAGCGCTCCAGAACCAGTGCCCTTGTCGGGTGGCGCGCACCTCTGGCGTGCGACCGTCAAAGCGGAAGTAGGGGCGGGCCGACAGCATCACGCCGGTATAGCGGTCAGCAAGTTCTTCCGGTGTGAGGGTGACTTCACCCTGGCCGGTCTGTGGCAACAGCACATGGGCTACACCCTGTGCATCGTGCTTGAGCAGAACGCAGGCCTGCTTGTTTTTGAGCAGCAGGATGGCGGGCAAGGCCTTGGTGTCGATGTCCTTGAGGGCCACACGCTGAACCTTGGCAGCCAGGCCACCGCGGTGGGCGGCTCGTTCGGCCAGATTCAGCGGGAGGGGGCCTTTGGCCACCGGCAAGCCGGCTGACAGGGATGCCCGAGAAGCAGGCAGGCCATGGATGCGGCAGACCTCGATCAGGCAGTCCAGCAACGGGTCCGGTGTAATCAGGTCTTCACGCAGATGAATGTCGTCTGGCGTGGCGGGTGCGGGGGCTTGATCCGAATCGGGTGTGTTCATGGACAGTGTCCGGCGATGTGCAGGGGCTGCACCGGCAGAGCAAGGCCCAAAGAGGCCGACTCAGCGTATATCGGCACAGTGGATGCCGAATTGACCCTCGCGCCGGTCGTCAAAGTAGTTTTGCAGTGTCATGCGGACCGTGCGGAACGCCAATTCGTCCCACGGGATCTCGGCTTGCGTGAAGAGGCGGGCCTCCATCGTTTCCGGTCCGGGGTTGAAGTCGGTGTCGAGCAGCTTGGCACGGTAGAAGAAGTGAACCTGACCGGCTGTCACCACATTGAGCACCGAGTAGAGCCCGAGCACCTGAATGCGCGCACCGGCTTCTTCATCGGTTTCTCGTACGGCACCTTCTTCCGTGGTCTCACCCAGCTCCATGAAGCCAGCAGGCAAGGTCCACAGGCCCTTGCGGGGTTCGATGTTGCGCTTGCAGAGCAAGACTTTGTCTTCCCAGATCGGCAAGGTGCCCACCACGTTCAACGGGTTGACGTAGTGGATGTGCTGGCAGGCCGGACAGACCGCACGTTCGCGGTTGTCGTCAGCGGGAATCCGGTATTCAACCCGGGTGCCACACACCTGGCAGTGCTCGATTCGGCGTGAGAAAAACATGCCGCCAGTGTAGGGCATGAAGGACAGCAGATTCAGCGCTGGCGAGCAACTTCGTGGGCATCGAGCGCCAGTACCCAGGGGGCAAAGACTTCCAGTACGCGCAAGGGTTGTCCGCTGCGCCAGAACACGGAACTGCGGGCCCACAAGGGCGTTTGGCCAGGTCGGTCGTGCGGGGCGAATGGTTGCCACTGTGTTTGCAGATGGCTCATGGCCAGACTGTGGCGTTTCGGGTGATGCGATTGCAGCGGGTCGCGGCAGACATGGCGCCGCTGAAACAGCAGTTCGGCCAGGGGCCTGCAACCCAGGCCCAACAAGGCCTTCCAGGGGCCGCGCAAGGCACGGTGCGGTGTGGTGCTGCGTGCCCAGACGGCAGGTCGGCCGTCGATGCGCAAGATCACTTCCCGCACATGGCCATTGGGCTGACACAAGTCGCGCGACTCGATCGGCCACAGCCGACGACTGCCCTGAAACAGCACGACCACATCGACATGGCCGTGGGCCCGCAGGCGAGCAGTCAGGGAGCCGGGAGCGGTCAGCCAGGCCTGCGCGCGCGGGTCAACCGGCCGGACAGGGCGGGGCGCGCGTGGACGCGATGAACGAGCAGGGCGGACGGCTGTGCGACGAGGTAGCATCGGGGCGCGATGATATCCCTGACTTCACCTTCCTGGCCAGCTGATTGGCTGCACCCCGACATGGGCCCCGGTGTGGGCGCGGTCATGACGACCCGTCGCTGGGTGGGGGCCGGCAGCACTGCACCCTACGATGCCTTCAACCTGGGCAGCCATGTGGGGGATCGGCTGGATGATGTGCTGGCGAACCGTGCCGCCTTGGCCGGGCTGACCGAAGCCGGTGCCGTCTGGATGCAGCAGGTGCATGGCCACGATGTGCTTCGACTCACTGCGCACGATGCGGGGCGAGTGGACGAACCCGTCGCCGATGGGGCGCTGACAACCGAGCCTGGTGTGGTCTGCACGGCCATGGTGGCTGATTGCCTGCCCGTGTTGGTGGCGGCGCCCGATGCCCGTGGTGTGGCCGCTTTGCATGCGGGCTGGCGAGGGCTGGCTGGTGCGGGCGTCATGGCGGGGCGGGGCATTCTGGAAACAGGGGTCGCGGCACTGTGCGAGGCAGCCTCGGTAGACCCCGTCGACCTGCGGGTGTGGTTGGGGCCCTGTATTGGCCCGACCGCCTTCGAGGTGGGGGCTGATGTGCTGATCGGTTTCGGAGCCGATCCGGCTGAGCCCCATGCCCATTTCAAGCCAGTGCGTGGCGCTGATGGCGTGCCTCGGTGGCTGGCTGACTTGCCTGGTCTCGCGAGAGACCGTCTGGCGGTGCTCGGCGTTCAGCAGGTCAGTGGAGGAGCGCTGTGCACCGTCAGCGACAGTTCACGGTTCTTTTCTTATCGGCGGGAGCGGGTCACCGGTCGGCAGGCCGCCTGTATCTGGCTGCTCGACTGATGGCGTCGTGTCGGCAGGCGTCACTTCGCGTTCCAACTGTTCCTGAGCCAGCCGCGCCTTGCGTCGCAGCGGCGTTCCCAGCACATACATCAGCAGCCCCAGTGGCACCACGCCATAGAAGAGCAGGGTGACGATGCCACCCAGCACGGATCCGGGCGTGCCGAAGGCTTCCACAAGGGCGGCGATGACGACGACGAACATCCAGCCGATGGCGATGATCCACATCCACATGACCTAGGGTTTTCCTTAATTTGGTGGGTTTGGGGCCTGAAGTTTGCTTGATATTGTCCGTGGCTCAACGACACTGTGCATTGATTGCAGCAACATGGAACTGTCAAATTCCCGCTGCATGATCCAAACAGACAAGCAAGGAGAGATATGTCAGTCACTACCCGTTCTCGCACCAGAAAAACCACAAGCAAGAGCGAGAAGAAGGGGCCAGAAACGGCCAGCACGACAGAAGCCGTGCAGGAAGACCCCAAACTGGCCGCACTGACCCACAGCATGGGCGAGGCCTTGCAGTCGATGGCCGGTCTGAGTGTGCCGGTCGAGCAATGGTCGCAGATCCAGCAGGACTACCTGCAGCAGGCCACAGCCCTGTGGAATCAGGCCCTGGAAAAGCCGGATCAGTTGCACCCGAGCGATCGCCGCTTCGCTGCGCCTGAGTGGAGCAGCAACCCAGCAAGCGCCTTCATGGCGTCGATGTACCTGCTCAATGCCCAGACGCTCAAGCGCATGGCCGACAGCGTCACAGGGGGTGATCTCAAGTCGCGCGAGCGCATCCGTTTCGCGGTCCAGCAGTGGGTGGACGCGGCTTCGCCCTCCAACTACCTGGCCCTGAACCCCGAGGCCCAGAAGAAGGCGCTCGATACCCATGGTGAGAGCCTGACACAAGGCATGCAACTGCTGCTCAACGACATCCGTCAAGGGCATGTCTCTCAGACCGACGAGTCGGTTTTCGAGGTGGGACGCAATGTGGCCACCACCGAAGGGGCGGTGGTCTACGAAAACCCCTTCTTCCAACTGATCGAATACAAGCCTTTGACGGCCAAGGTCTACGAGCGGCCTTTCCTGCTGGTGCCGCCCTGCATCAACAAGTACTACATCCTCGATCTGCAGCCGGACAACTCCCTGATCCGCTATGCGGTCTCGCAAGGCCACCGCGTGTTCGTGGTCAGCTGGGTCAATGCCGACGAAAGCCTGGAGAAGGCCTCGTGGGATGACTACATCGAGCAAGGCGTGATGAAGGCCATGTCGGTGGTGCAGGACATCAGCGGGTCTCAACGGATCAACGCACTGGGTTTCTGCATTGGCGGCACCTTGGTCGCCACAGCGGCGGCGGTGCTGGCGCGCCGAGGCGAGAAGCCGCTGGCCAGCCTGACCCTGCTGACGGCCTTCCTTGATTTCTGCAACACCGGCACGCTGGATCTGTTTGTTGACGAGCCCATGGTGCAGTTGCGCGAGGTGACCATTGGCGAGCGCGGTCCGCAAGGCGGCGGTCTGATGAAGGGCAGCGAGCTGGCTGCCACTTTCTCGTTCCTGCGCGCCAACGACCTGGTATGGAACTATGTGGTGGGCAACTACCTCAAAGGGGAAAAGCCGCCGGCATTCGACCTCTTGTACTGGAATGCCGACAGCACGAACCTGCCGGGCCCCATGTACTGCTGGTATCTGCGTAACACCTATCTGGAAAACAACCTGGTCAAGCCCGATGCCGTGACCGTGTGCGGTGAGCCGTTGGACCTGCGCCTGCTGGACATGCCCACCTTCATTTATGGCTCGCGCGAAGACCACATCGTGCCGTGGGACAGCGCTTATGCCTCAACCCGCGTGGTCAGCGGCCCGAAGACATTCGTGCTGGGTGCTTCCGGGCATATCGCAGGGGTCATCAACCCGCCAGAAAAGCGCAAGCGCAGTTTCTGGACGACACCCGAAGGCCAGGCCCTGCCAGCTACCGCGCAGGCATGGATGGCCACGGCAGAAGAACACCCCGGCAGCTGGTGGACCACCTGGTCGACCTGGCTGGCGGATCAGGGCGGTGCCCAGGTGGCCGCACCCAAGCAGTTGGGGAGCCGGCAGTATCCGGTGATCGAGCCGGCACCCGGTCGCTACGTCCTTCGCAAGGTCTGAGCCCACAAGGCGCGGGCCCTTTTTTCTCGACAGATTGCACCCACATAAGGAGCTAACCATGACTGACATCGTGATCGTTGCCGCCGCGCGGACGGCCGTAGGCAAATTCGGCGGAACCCTGGCCAAGAGCCCGGCCGCGGAGTTGGGTGCGTTGGTCATTCAGGATCTGCTCAAGCGCACGGGCTTGCCGGGTGATCAGATCAGCGAAGTGATCCTGGGTCAGGTGCTGCAAGCAGGTTGTGGTCAGAACCCGGCGCGCCAGGCCGTGATCAAGGCCGGTTTGCCGCAGGCCGTGCCGGCCATGACCATCAACAAGGTCTGTGGTTCTGGCCTCAAGGCTGTGATGCTGGCTGCACAAGCCATCCGTGATGGCGATGCCGAAGTGGTGATTGCCGGTGGTCAGGAAAACATGAGCCTGTCGCCGCACGTGCTGCCTGCTTCGCGCGATGGTCAGCGCATGGGCAATTGGCAACTGGTTGACTCGATGATCAACGACGGCCTGTGGGACGTCTACAACCAGTACCACATGGGCATCACCGCTGAGAATGTGGCCAAGAAGTACGGCATCAGCCGCGAAGAGCAGGATGCGCTGGCGCTGGCTTCCCAGCACAAGGCCATTGCCGCGATTGACGGTGGGCGCTTCAAGGATGAAATCGTGCCGGTGGTGATCCCACAGCGCAAAGGCGATCCGCTGGTGTTTGACACCGACGAATACCCGAACCGCAAGACAACCGCTGAAGCGCTGGCTGGCTTGCGCCCGGCCTTTGACAAGACCGGCTCGGTGACGGCTGGCAATGCATCCGGCATCAATGACGGGGCCGCTGCCGTGATGGTGATGTCTGCTGCCAAGGCGCAACAGTTGGGCCTCAAGCCCATGGCCCGTATCGCTTCCTACGCCAATGCCGCGCTCGACCCCGCCTACATGGGCATGGGCCCCGTTCCCGCGTCGCGCCGTGCGCTGGAGCGTGCTGGCTGGAAGCCTGCCGATCTGGACCTGCTGGAGATCAACGAAGCCTTTGCTGCGCAGGCATGTGCCGTGCATAAGGAAATGGGCTGGGACACCAGCAAGGTCAACGTGAACGGTGGCGCGATTGCCATTGGTCACCCGATCGGTGCTTCCGGCTGCCGGATTTTGGTGACGCTGCTGCATGAGATGCAAAAGCGCGACGCCAAGAAGGGGATCGCTTCCCTTTGCATTGGGGGGGGGATGGGGGTTGCCCTGACAGTCGAACGCTGATTAAGGGCTTACGCTCAACCACATTAACGATGTTCATTTAGAGGAGAGAAACATGAGTCAGAAAGTCGCCTATGTGACAGGGGGCATGGGCGGTATCGGTACCGCCATTTGCCAACGCCTGCATAAAGATGGTTTCAAGGTGATTGCGGGTTGTGGTCCCAGCCGGGATTTCACAAAGTGGCTCAACGAGCAACATGCGCTCGGCTATGAGTTTTTCGCCTCGGTGGGCAATGTGTCGGAGTGGGAGTCGACCGTGGAGGCCTTCAAGAAGGCCCGAGCCGAGCATGGCCCGATCGATGTGCTGGTGAACAACGCCGGTATCACCCGCGATGGCATGTTCCGCAAGATGACGAAGGCCGATTGGGATGCCGTGATGGACACCAACCTGAACAGCCTGTTCAACGTGACCAAGCAGGTCATTGATGACATGGTTGAGCGTGGCTGGGGCCGCATCATCAACATCAGCTCGGTCAACGGTGAAAAGGGCCAGTTTGGTCAGACCAACTACTCGGCTGCCAAGGCCGGTATGCATGGCTTCACCATGGCGCTGGCCCAGGAAGTGGCCAACAAGGGTGTGACGGTGAACACCGTATCGCCTGGCTATATCGGCACCGACATGGTCCGCTCCATCCGTCAGGACGTGCTGGACAAGATTGTGGCCACCATTCCTGTGAAGCGTCTGGGCATGCCCGAGGAAATCGCCTCGATGGTGGCCTGGGTTGCCGGAGAGGAGTCCGGTTTCGCTACCGGGGCAGACTTCTCCGTCAACGGTGGTCTGCACATGGGCTGATACCTGGCTGCCTTGTGCAGCCAATTCAACTCAAAAGCCCCGCGCCATTGGCCCGGGGCTTTTTTCATGCTCAGCAGGACTGCGCTTCCTGTTCCATCACCAGTTTGTCGAGCGCCGCGCACACATCGGCAAAGCGGCCGGTGATGACTGTGCGGCGGGCATCGCTCGGATCGCTGCAGATGCGCAGCGGGCTGGCTGGGCGCACGGGTGTGGTGCGTTCCGCGGCCATCTGGGGTTCGGTTCGAACCACGATAGGGCGGGCCGAAGGCGATGGATGGAGGAACAAGGCACGAGCGAGGTAATGGATCATGTTGAACTCCGTAACAGACTGAGGAAGTTCGGCAGGATTCCAGACGGACGCCAGCGTACGGGACTGCACGACCTTGAACAGGCGTGCGAATGCCCGCCACCCGTACGGGGGCGTTGCCACAAGGGCAGTGGATTTACATGAGAGGCTGGTTTCGGATCAGCCCGACTGCCAGGCCTTCCAGCTCGAAGTCGGGGTGGTCGGGTGACACCAGGATGGGTTCGAAATCGGGGTTTTCGGGCAGCAACTCGATGCCCTGAGGGGTACGTTTGAATCGTTTGACGGTGACCTCGTCACCGAGGCGCGCGACCACGATCTGGCCATTGCGGGCTTCGCGTGCGCGGGCCACTGCCAGCAGGTCACCATCGAGGATGCCCGCGTCTTTCATGCTCATGCCGCGTACGCGCAGCAGGTAATCAGGGCGTTTGGCAAAGAGGCTGGGCTCGACCGCATAAGACTGTTCGATGTGCTCCTGGGCCAGGATAGGGTGACCTGCGGCTACACGGCCCACCAGAGGCAAGACCAGTTGCTCGAGCCCAGGCAGGGTCATGCTGAAAGGCATGGCATCGGCAGCGGGCACCTTCTTGCGTGTTTCGTTGACGGTGCGCAGCGTGCCTGCCTTCAGGCGGATGCCGCGGGAGGTGCCACCGAGCAGTTCGATGACCCCTTTGCGGGCGAGTGCCTGCAAGTGCTCTTCAGCCGCGTTCGCAGAGCGAAAGCCCAACTCGGCCGCGATCTCGGCGCGTGTAGGCGGCGCGCCCGTGCGGGCGATGGCGCGTTGGATCAGCTCGAAAATTTCTTGCTGGCGCGGCGTGAGTTTGGGTTTATCGTTCATCTCGCAGTTGCTGGATGGCTGTTTGCTGTCATTTTATACAGGGCTGTTGATTTGTCCAGTACTTTTTGAAGGCGTTGGAGACAGTTGATGGGACAGACCGTGCTGGTGCTGGGCACCGGCGGCACGATTGCCGGTGTCGGAGATGGGCCGGATGCCTTGCGCTATGCCGCGGCACAGTTGAGCGTCGAGCAACTGGTAGCCGCTGTGCCGGCGCTGTCTGACTTCATCCTGGATGTGCAGCAGGTGGCGCAGGTCGACAGCAAGGACATGGATTGGGCTGTCTGGCAGGTGCTGGCACGTGCGTTGCGCGAAGGTCTGGCCCGAGATGATGTGGCTGGCGTGGTGATCACCCACGGCACCGACACCCTGGAAGAGACCGCGTACCTGCTGCATCGCTTGGTTGATGTGGCCAAGCCGGTGGTGCTGACGGCGGCGATGCGGCCGGCCACTTCAGCGCAGGCTGATGGGCCGCGTAATCTGCTGGATGCTGTTCGGCTGGTGAACGAGGCTGCGCGTACCGGTGTGCACGGCGTCTGTGCAGTGATGGCGGGGCGGGTTTGGTCGGCACGTGCTGTACGCAAGGCCCACAGTTGGCACATCGATGACGCGTTCGATGGCGGCGGGCAAGATCCTCTGGCTTTGATGGGGCATGACGGCCCGCTGGGTAGCTTGGCAGCCTGGCCGCAGGCCTGTGGCGCTGGGTGGTCTGTTTTGCTGGACCATGCTCAGCCCCGTGTCGATATCGTGGTCAGCCATGCGGGGGCCGATGGGCGTTTGCTGGATGCAGCCCTGCGCTCGCCCGACACCATGCCGAATGGCATTGTGGTGGCGTGTACAGGGCATGGCACGGTGCACCATCAACTGGAGCAGGTGCTGTTTCATGCCGAACGCTTGGGGGTGCAGGTGTGGCGCAGTACGCGCGTCGCCAGGGGCGGGGTCCAGCGGCGGGACGGTGATATCTGGCCTGCGGCTGGCGATGTCACCGTTGCGCAGGCCAGAGTCGCCCTGATGCTGGAGTTATTAGGTGTCCCTGCGGAGGATTGAAGGCTCACAAGTCGACTGCGGTGTCCGACGGGCCGGAGTGAACCCTCATCCTCGGATGGCCTCTCAGAGCCTGTTCCTCGGGACAGCTGGCAGTTTAGGCAAGACAGATGACGGGCTCATGACAGCCCGGGGAACCAAATTGGCATATCGGCATTCAAATTGCGCACGGCACAATGGCCCGGTTTCAGGTAGGCTTTACTTTTGCTTTACCCGCTGACTACGTTACGTAAACGTTTGCGGAAGATATTTGACCTCATGAACAAAAACAAGTTTGTTGCGTGGTTCACCCCTGGGCGTCTGGTGGTGATCCTGGTGGTGCTGGTCGCTGCGGCGTGGGGCATCAAGAAATACTTCTTCACGCCGCCAGCTCTGCCGGCGGTGATCACATCGGAGGCCTCCATCCAGGACATGGAAGACACCGTGCTGGCCAGTGGCACCATCCAGGCTGCCACCGAAGTGAAGGTGGGTGCGCAGGCTTCCGGTCAGATCAAGCGTCTGTATGTGGATGTGGGCGACACCGTCAAGAAGGGCCAGTTGGTGGCAGAGATTGACTCCACCACGCAAACCAACAGCTTGCATAACGCCGAGGCGGATGTCGCTTTGTATGAAGCACAGTTGCGCGCCAAGCAAGCCACCTTGAACCAGGCCACGCTGGCCTACAAGCGGCAAAAAGAGTTACTGGACCAGGATGCGGGCTCGCGCGCCGATTACGAAGATGCCGAGGCCACCATGCTGACAGCCAAGGCTGCCATCGGCGAGATCGAGGCGCAGATCAAGCAGGCCCACATTGCTGTGGACACCGCCAAGACCAACCTGGGTTACACCAAGATCGTGGCACCGATTGACGGTGTGGTGATTGCCGTGCTGGCCGAAGAGGGGCGCACGGTGAATGCCTCGCAGTCGGCGCCAACCATCATCAAGATCAACAAGCTGGACACGGTCGAGATCAAGGCCCAGATTTCCGAAGCTGACGTGGTGCGCGTGAAGCCTGGTCTGCCGGTTTATTTCACCATCATGGGTGAACCAGACAAGCGCTACGACGCGACGCTCAAGCAGATTGAGCCGGCTCCGGATTCTGAGCAGACCGATAGCACGTCGACGTCCAGCAGTTCTTCGACATCCACTTCGTCGTCTTCGTCTTCAAGCACGACGTCGGCCATCTACTACAACGGCCTGTTCCAGGTGCCCAATCCGGATGGCAAGTTGCGTGTTGACATGACGGCCCAGGTCATCATCGTGCTGAACAAGGCCGACCATGCCCTGGTGATCCCGGCGACCGCGCTGGGCGAGAAAGGCAAGGATGGCCGCTACACGGTGCGCGTCCTCGAAGGTGAGGAAGGCAAGGCTCAGCGACTGGTCGCCCGCAAGGTGCGCGTGGGGCTGAACAACCGCGTGCAGGCTCAGGTGCTGGAAGGTCTGAAAGAGGGTGACAAGGTGGTGGTGGGCGAAGCCAGCGGAGGCTCGTCATCGTCCAGCAGTTCGCGCCGCGGTGGCCCTCCGATGTTCTGATCACAGGGGCAGACCATGACCCAAGCACTGTTGGAGGTCAAGGACCTCTGGCGTGAATTCCCTTCCGGGGAAGGCACAGTTGCCGTTCTCAAGAACATCAACCTGACGATTCATGCCGGCGAAATGGTGGCCATCATGGGGGCATCGGGGTCGGGCAAGTCGACCTTGATGAACATCCTCGGCTGTTTGGATCGGCCGACGCGTGGCGTTTACGAGGTGGCCGGGCAGGAGACCAGCCTGATGGGGCCGGATGATCTGGCACGGCTGCGTCGCGAGCACTTCGGCTTCATCTTTCAACGTTATCACCTGCTGGGGGACCTGACCGCCCTTGGCAATGCCGAGATCCCGGCCATCTATGCGGGCTACGGCGCAGTTCAGCGTGACGAGCGTGCCAAGGCTTTGTTGACCCGCTTGGGGCTGGGTGACCGCGTGCACCACCGGCCTGGCCAGCTTTCAGGCGGCCAGCAGCAGCGCGTCAGCATTGCACGTGCGCTGATGAACGGGGGTGACGTGATCCTGGCGGACGAACCGACCGGGGCGCTCGACACCACCAGCGGTGCCGAGGTGATGAAGATCCTGGGTGAGTTGCATGCTGAGGGCCATACCGTGATCATCGTGACCCACGATGCCAAGGTGGCCGAGCACGCGCAGCGCATCATCGAGATTGCCGATGGCGAGATCGTTTCAGACCGCGTGCGGGACGGGGCGGACACGTCCCGCCAGGTCCGCGCGTCACACACGCCGGCAGACCCACACCCCTGGCGGGCGCGCTGGGATCAGTTCCAGGAAGCGTTTGTCATGGCCTTGCGCGCCATGGCCGGGCATCGTTTGCGCACGCTGCTGACCATGCTGGGCATCATCATTGGCATCGCATCCGTGGTGTCCATGGTGGCCTTGGGTGAAGGCTCGCAGCAGCGGGTGCTCAAGGACATCGCGTCCATGGGGACGAACACGATCGACATCTTCTCGGGCAAGAACTTTGGTGACCGGCAGGCGAGCAAGATCCGCACCTTGGTGCCGCGCGATGCCGAGGCGCTGGCCAAGCTGAGCTATGTCGACAGCGTGTCGCCCAGCGTGAGCACCAGCGTGACGGCTCGACGTGGCAACCTGGAGGCCACAGCCAACGTCACCGGGGTGGGAGACCAGTTCTTCCGGGTGAAGGGCTACAACATGGATCTGGGCCAGGCCTTTGATGCCGAGAGCGTGCGTCGCCAAGGTCAGGAAGCCGTGATCGACCCGAACACCCTCAAGGCGCTCTTCGCGGATTGGGAGGACCCGATCGGGGCCGTGATTTTCCTGGGCAGTGTGCCGGTGCGAGTGGTCGGGGTGACCAAACCCCAGGACAGCGCCTTCATGGCCAGCGACAACCTCAATGTCTGGGTGCCTTACACCACAGGCATGCGCCGTTTGCTGGGGCAGTCCTATGTGCGCAGCATCACGGTGCGGGTCAGTGATAGCGTGTCATCGGCTGCAGCCGAGCAAGGTATCACCAAGCTGATGACGCAGCGACATGGCTCTCAGGACTTCTTTGTGCGCAACAGCGACAGCATCCGGCAGACCATCGAGAGCACCACGCAAACCATGAAGTTGCTGATCTCGTCGATTGCCGTGATCTCGCTGATCGTGGGCGGCATCGGGGTGATGAACATCATGCTGGTGTCGGTGACCGAGCGGACCCAGGAGATTGGGGTGCGCATGGCGGTGGGGGCGCGTCAGAGCGATATCCTGCGTCAGTTCCTGATCGAGGCCGTGCTGGTCTGTCTGCTTGGCGGGATCCTCGGCATTGCCCTGGCCTTGTTGATTGGTGAAGTCTTTACCCTGGTCGGGGGCTCGTTCCAGATGGTCTATTCGGTGGCTTCCATCGTGTTGGCCGTGGCCGTGTCCTCCTTGATCGGGGTGATGTTCGGCTTCCTGCCGGCGCGCAGTGCCGCGCGTCTTGATCCTGTCGAGGCGCTGGCCCGTCAGTGAAAGTGGTGAAACAGTGTTGAAGATGAACATGGACCAACCGCGCCTGATTCCCCTGGCCCTGATGGTGTCGATGAGCCTGCTGGCTGGGTGTGCCAGCCAGCGCACTGCCTTCGAGCGTCCTGATGTCAGGGTGCCGGCATCCTGGCAGCAAGCTTCGGCAGCAGCCGGTACGACGGCCCAGCCAGATGCGCAGTCGGCTGACCGCTGGTGGACCCGCTTTGGAGATGCCCAACTCGACAAGCTCGTAGCGGAAGCGCTCCAACGCAATGGGGATCTGGCTCAGGCGGCCATCAAGGTCCGCAAGGCCCAGTTGAAGGCGGGCCTGGCAGCCAGTGACCAGTTGCCGACCGTGAGCGTGTCGGCCAGCAGTTCGAACAGCCGTCGCCTGTCGGGCGGATCGACCACCCGGACCAACACGGCCGCTGCCGAGGTCAGCTGGGAGCTGGATCTCTGGGGGCGTCTGGCCGCTTTGCGCGATGTGGCTGATTGGGAGGCGCAGGCCACGGAAGAAGACCGGCAGGCGGCAGGCTTGTCTCTGGTGGGCACCGTCACGGACTTGTACTGGCAGATTGCCTATCTGAACCAGCGCATTGTGGCCAGCGAGGAAAGCATTGCCTATGCGCGCAAGACGCTGGAGCTGGTGCAGGCTCAGCACCGTGCGGGCAGTGCCTCCGGTCTGGAAGAAGCCGAAGCAACCCAGACCTTGACGTCGCAATTGGCGTCACATACCCAGTTGATTCAGCAACGGGTGGAGGCACGCAATGCCTTGGCCATTCTGTTTGATGGCCCACCCGGTGCGGCCTTCCCGGAATTGGCGCGGTTGCCGGATGCAGGGCTGCCAGCAGTGGAGGCTGGACTGCCGGCGTCCTTGCTGACCCGTCGGCCGGATCTGAAGGCGGCTGAATTGCGCCTGCGCGAGAACGTGGCCACGGTCGATGCCACTCGGGTTGGCTACTACCCGACCTTGACATTGACCGGCAGCGTAGGGGGCAGCAGCTCAGCCTTGTCTGACGTGCTGGCACACCCGATCGGCACCCTGGGTGCGGGGCTGGTGCTGCCTTTCGTGCAGTGGCGCGACATGCAGCGCAATGTGGCGGTTTCGCAGGCCGACGCCGATGTGGCCATCGTGGCCTTCCGCCAGACCTGGTATCAGGCGCTGGCTGATGTCGAGAATGCCTTGTCGGCTCGCCAGCAATACGATGCGCAGGCTGAGCAGCTCGAAATCGCTTTGGCTGCTGCGCGCAAGGTCGAGCGCCTGTATGAGGTGCAGTACCGCGCAGGTGCCATTCCGCTCAAGACCTGGCTGGATGGACAGGAGTCTCGCCGCACGGCGGAAAACAGCCTGGCAGAAAACCGTCTGAACCGCCTGAACAACGCCGTGACGCTGTATCAGGCGCTGGGTGGGGACATGTTGAGCCCTTCGGCGCAGTGATGCGGCTTCATCTATCATCCGTTGCATGATCACCGTACACCACCTGGAATTTTCGCGTTCGCAGCGCGTGTTGTGGCTCCTCGAAGAGTTGGGGCTACCGTATCAGATCAAGGTCTACAAGCGAGACCCCAAGACCAAACTGGCACCGCCTGAGTTGAAGCAGGTGCATCCGCTGGGCAAGTCGCCGGTTATCACCGATGGTGATCTGGTGGTGGCCGAGTCGGCCGCCATTCTGGAATATCTGGTCGAGCGCTATGGGGCGCAGGCGCCTGCATCGCTGGGTAACCTGGTGCCGGCTGCCGGTGCTGACGCCCACTTCCAGCAGCGCTTCTGGATGCACTATGCCGAAGGCTCGCTGATGAACTGGCTGGTCATGAAACTGGTGTTCATGACCATTCCGACGCAGCCCATGCCTTTTTTCGTCAGGCCGATCGCCCGACAATTGTGTGCACAGGTTCAAAAGAAGCTGATCGATCCCAATCTGGCCAATGCCACGGCCTTCATTGAAAAGCACCTGGCGACACATGCCTGGTTCACGGGGGATCAGATCGCCCTGGCCGACTTCCAGATGAGCTTTGCAGTCGAGGCCTTGCTGTCGCGCGGGGGCGATCTGTCTCAGACGCCCAATCTGCTGCGCTATCGCGACCAGATGCATGCCCGGCCAGCCTACCAGCAGGCCTTGGCAAAGGGCGGTCCGGTGTTGATCGGGCAGTGAGTTGGGCGCCATGCGCACCGGTGTGGTGCGCTGCTACCTGATCAATTTGCTCTGCCTCTTTGTCAGCAGCTGAAATGGTCTGGCATCCATGTTGCATACGGGTGATCCCC
Source organism: Aquabacterium sp. (assembly GCF_041909175.1). Lineage (GTDB taxonomy): Bacteria > Pseudomonadota > Gammaproteobacteria > Burkholderiales > Burkholderiaceae_C > Aquabacterium. The sequence goes on from NZ_JAYRDZ010000014.1 coordinate 26,752, forward strand.
AAGAAGGAGTACCCCGAACATGAGTCAAGAAAGTTCACGCCTGGCCATTGCTGCTCATATCCATGTGCTGATCCGTCGCAAGCTCGGACGTGTCACGGATACCGAGTGGATGGCCTGCAATCTGGAGTACGCCACCGAGATCATCCGGGTCTGCCGTGCGGAGAACGACCCCGATCTCGCTTCCTGGGCAGACAAGCTGGAGGCTGCACTGGATGACCTGCGTCCGCGCCGCCATGCGAAGCCTGTCGAGGCTTCGCCAGCTGCTGTGGCAGCACCGGCCGCACCGGCCCCGACAGCCGAGGTCTCAACCTGGCCTGACAGCGTGCTGGCGTCGTTGCAGCAAAACGTGGCTGCCATGCGCCAGGTCGAACAGCGTTACGTGGGGCGCCTGCGCTAAGCCGCATCCCCGCAGCTGGTTTCAGCAGGAGGGCGGGCCTCAGCCCACCACCACCACCTGCTGCCCAGCCGTGACGCCGCTGCCTTCCTTGCAGCGCACACTCAGCACCTGGCCTGCAACCGGGGACAGCACCGGGAATTCCATTTTCATGGACTCCACGACCGCCACGGTCTGACCTTCGGTCACGGTGTCCCCTTCGGTCACCAGCACCTTCCAGACGCTGCCGGGTACGGGGCTGCCTACGGCTGTGGCACCTTCCGGCAGGGCCTCTTCCGGCACGCCTTCAGCCATGTCGGGCTCGCTCAGGCTGCCATCCTGCCCTGACGCTTTCCAGCGTTCACGCTCTTCATGGAAGGCCTGTTGCTGCTGCGCCTTGAAGGCTGCGATGCTGTGGGCCTCGTGGGCCAGGAATCGACGGTATTCGCCCAGGCTGAAGGTGCCGTGTTCGACGCGCAGCTTCATGCGGCCGGCCGGGAAGTCGCGGCGCATCTGCAGCAACTCCTTCTCGCCGACAGGGTAGAAGCGCACCTGGTCAAAAAAGCGCAGCAGCCAGGGCTTGCCGGCTTCGAAGTCGGCTGCACCGCCCCGCTCGTCGCGCCAGCGGTTCCACATCTGGACTGTGCGCCCGACGAACTGGTAGCCGCCGGGGCCTTCCATGCCGTAGACGCACATGTAGGCACCGCCGATGCCCACGGCGTTCTCGGGGGTCCAGGTGCGAGCCGGGTTGTACTTGGTGGTGACGAGGCGATGGCGGGGGTCCAGGGGCGTGGCCACGGGTGCACCCAGGTAGACATCGCCCAGGCCCATGACCAGGTAGCGGGCTTCGAAGACGATGCGCTTGACCTCCTCGATGCTGTCCAAGCCATTGATGCGGCGAATGAACTCGATGTTGCTGGGGCACCAGGGTGCATCAGGCCGCACCGACTGCATGTACTTCTCGATGGCCAGGCGGGTGGCGCTGTCGTCCCAACTCAGCGGCAGCCAGACTGTGCGGGTGGGCACGGTGATGTCGTCGATGGCGGGCAGGCTGGCTTCGGCTGCATCAATGGCGCCCAGCAAGTCGCCACGAGATAGTTGGGTTGGCTCGAAGTGGATCTGCAGCGAGCGGATGCCAGGGGTCATGTCGATGATGCCGACGAGGCTGCCGGCATCACGCAGCGCTTGCAGCGCCGTCATCAGGGCATGCACGCGGAAGCGCAACTCCAGGTCGAGGACCAGCGGGCCGTATTCAACCAGGATGTAGCGGTCACCGGCTTGGCGAACACAGCGGGCGGGCAGGTCGTGCTCGCTCTGGCTGGCTTCTCGGCGAGACAGCACAGGCGTCAGCGTGCTGGCCACCTCATCGGCCGGTGTGCCTTCGGGCAGTGCAGGGGCACTGACGGCATCGGGCACCACGGTCTGGCCCACGGCTGCCAGCAGGCGGTTTTGTGCGGCCTGCATGGCCTCGGCCTGTTCATGGCTGATGGCGTGGAAGCGCACGGTGTCGCCGGCCTTCAATTGGCCCAGTTTCCAGCGCTCGGCGGATACCACCACGGCCGGGCAGACAAAGCCGCCCAGGCTTGGGCCATCAGGCCCCAGGATGACGGGCATGTCGCCGGTGAAGTCGATGGCGCCGATGGCGTAGGCGTTGTCGTGGATGTTGGATGGGTGCAGGCCTGCCTCGCCACCATCGGTGCGCGCCCATTGCGGCTTGGGGCCGATCAGGCGCACGCCCGTGCGGCTGCTGTTGTAGTGCACCTGGTAGTCGGTGGCGAAGACGGTGGTGATGTCTTCCGGCGTGAAGAAGTCTGGAGCGCCGTGCGGGCCGTATAGCACGCCGATATCCCAGTGGCGACTGAGCGTGGGCGTGAGTTGCTGGGGCAGGGCATGTGCCGGGTGGCGTGGCGCATCCAGCCCCAGGTCGGCGAATGCGAGGGCGCCTTCCGGGGCCGGGTGCACATGCAGCATGTCGCCGGTGCGCAGGGTGCGGCCGGCGTGTCCGCCAAACTGCCCCAGGGTGAAGGTGCTGCGGCTGCCCAGGTAAAGGGGCACGTCCAGCCCGCCTTGCACGGCCAGGTAGGTACGGGCGCCGCCTTCGGCCAGCGGCGCGGTGCCCAGCTTCAGTACGCTGCCAGCTTTCAGGGGCAGCGCACGGTTGAAGACCTGGTCGTGGTGCAGGGACTGGCCGTCCAGGGTGACGGGCATGGGCGCACCGGTCAGGGCGATCACGGTGTCCGCATGGCAGCGCAGGGTGGGGCCACCGACGGTGCACTCCAGCGCTGCTGCACCTTCATCGTTGCCAATGAGGCGGTTGGCCAGCCGCAGGTGCAGGTCGTCCATGGGCCCGGAAGGTGGCACGCCCACATCCCAGTAGCCGGTGCGGCCCGGCCAGTCCTGCACGGTGGTCTGCACACCACCTTCCATGATTTCGAGCGCACGCGGTTGCCAGGCGAACTGCCCCAGGGTGCGGGTGACGACTTCGCCTTGCACGAACACCGGTGCGGCCGTGACGGCACGCAGGTAGCGCAGATTGGTTTCGATGCCGGCCAGACGGGTGTCCGCCAGCGCTTGCTGGAGTTTGGCGACGGCCTGTGCCCGATCCGGGGCGGTGACGATCAGCTTGGCCAGCATCGGGTCGTAGTAGGGCGGGACATCCGAGCCGGTTTCGACCCAACCATCCAGGCGCACGTTGTCGGGGAAGACCACTTCCGTGAGCACGCCGGCACTGGGCTGGAAGTTGCGGGCGGGGTCTTCGGCATAGAGCCGCACCTGAATCGAGGCCCCTTGGGGAGACGGCGCTTCCAGCTTCCACACGTCACCGCGGGCCAGTTTCACCATCCACTCCACCAGGTCCACCCCGGTGACCTGTTCGGTCACGCCATGTTCGACTTGCAGCCGGGTGTTGACCTCCAGGAAGTAGAAGGCACCGGTATCGGCATCGAGCACGAATTCGACTGTGCCGGCGGAGCGGTAGCTGACCGCCTGGCCCAGGCGCACGGCACAGTCGAGCAGGGCGCTGCGGGTGTCGGCCGACAAGCCGGGCGCGGGGGTCTCTTCAATGACCTTCTGGTTGCGGCGCTGGGCCGAGCAGTCGCGCTCACCCAGGGCGACGACTTGGCCGCGCCCATCCCCAAACAGCTGAACCTCGATGTGACGGGCGCGTTCGACGAATTTCTCCAGGAACAGGCCGGCATCCTTGAAATTGGACTGCGCCAGACGGGCCACGGCGTCGTAGGCGGCTTCGAGTTCGGCGTCGGTGCGCACCAGGCGCATGCCGATGCCGCCGCCACCGGCCGTGCTCTTGAGCATCACGGGGTAGCCAATGCGCTGGGCTTCGGCTTTGGCCTGCACCACATCGTGCAGTAGGTCGGTCCCCGGCAACAGCGGAACCTGGTGTTGCTGAGCCAGATCGCGTGCTGTGTGCTTGAGGCCGAAGGCCCGCATCTGCTCGGGCGAGGGCCCGATGAAGGCGATGCCGGCTTCTTCGCAAGCTTGGGCGAAGCCCGGGTTTTCCGACAGGAATCCGTAGCCGGGGTGGATGGCTCCCGCGCCGGTCTGGCGGGCGGCCTCCAGAATGCGCTCGACATTCAGGTAGCTCTGGGCAGCAGGGGCCGGGCCCACGCAGACGCTGGCGTCGGCCAGGGACACGTGGCGCGCATCGGCATCGGCCTCCGAGTAGATGGCCACTGCCTTGAGACCCATCTTGCGCAGGGTGCGGATGATGCGGCAGGCAATGGCGCCACGGTTGGCGATGAGGACCGTGTCGAAGCGAGGAGCAGCAGCGGAAGTCATGAGGGCGGGCTTTCAGCAGCGCATGCAGGTCGTCCTGCGTGAGGGAATGGCACGCGGCAGGTCGTCCTGCCGGGCGGGGCACATGCCCCGGTCAGGGGAGCTGCGTCAGACGGGGTCCCACACCAGGAACTGGGCTGGGGTGGGGTTGTAGGCGTTACACGGGTTGTTGAGTTGCGGGCAGTTGGAGACCAGCATGAGGATGTCCATCTCTGCGCGCAGCTCGACGTATTTGCCCGGTCCGGATACCCCGTCGGCAAATGTGAGTTCGCCATCGCTGGTCACGGGCACATTCATGAAGAAGTTGATGTTGGGCACCAGGTCGCGCTTGCCCAGCCCGATGTCGGCATGCTGCAGTGCGATCAGGTAGTTGTCCCGGCAGCTGTGCATGAACTTCTTTTGCAGGGCGTAGCGCACGGTGTTGCTTTCGGCTGCACAGGCACCACCCAGCGTGTCATGGCGGCCGCAGGTGTCGGCCACGATGGTGAGCATGGGGTTGCCTTCGCTGGACATCAGTACTGAACCGGTGGTCAGGTAGATGCCACTTTGGGCCAGCATGGTGTCGGTGGCGCTGTAGTGCTCGGCCAGGTCGTTGGCGTTGTAGAACAGCACGTCGACGGCCTGGTTGCCTTCGAGGTCAACAATGCGCAGGGTCTGGCCCTGGTTGAACTGGAGCAGGTAGGGCTCGCCGGAGGGCAGCACGTGGTTGACCACGGCCTGTTCGGGTTGCAGGGCGCTTTCCTGGATGCGGATGGCAGCAGCAGTCATCGGGGTTCTCCTTCGCGGCTCACAGGTAGAGCATGTCGGCGTTGTGCATGGCCCGGGCGCATTCGCCGCGGAATGCCCGGCAGTAGTCGTCTGCCGGCGCAGGGCCTGATTTCCAGGCCGCCAGGCCCACCTTGCCGGGTGCGTAGCTGGGCGATGGGTTGAGGGGGTGCGGTGCGGTCGACAGGGCGATCAGGGTGTCCATGTCGAAGCGCAGCTCCACCATGCTGCCGGCGGGCGCATGGTCGGGCGCAAACTGGAATCGGCCTTCGGCGTCGACGGCCACCTTGCTGAAGAAGTTCACCGGGGCGATCAGGTCGCGGCGGCTCAGGCCATATTTGCCAATTTCGATGAGCAGGCCATCCTTGCCGCTGCGGAACATGCCGTTGCGGTAGTCGTGGAAGCTGTGGTCACCGTACTTCGCCAGCATGCGTTCGTGGTCCAGCAGAGCGCCCAGCGGGTCGTGCCAGCCCACGGTGTCTGCCGTGATGCTGGCCAGGGAGCGGCCCATGTCGCTCATCAGCACATGGCCCCTTGTGTAGTGCGCAGTGTGCTGGGCCTTGAGCGAGTCGGGCATGTTGTAGCGCTCCAGCTTTTCCCGGGCGTGGTAGAGCACCATGCTGAGGTTGGCACCCGCATCCAGCGCGACCATGCGCAGGCGGCTGCCGCGCGGCATCACATACGACCAGTGACAGCCGCCGGGCACGATCTCCGACCACATGACGCGGTCCTCGGGCAGATCAGCCGCAAAACGGCGCCAGAAGGCAGGGGCATCCACCGGGTTGGCCACAGGTGGGTTGTCGGGAACTTCAAAAAGGAAAGACGAGGTCATGTGGGGCTCCTTGTCGACAGCTTCGCGCCTCATTGCGCACCAGAGGCAACGGCCTCGGCCGAGCGGCTGAGCTTGTCGAGCAGTTCGAAATCGGTTTTCATGCCGGAGGTCTCGCGGATGCGATCCAGCAGGGTGCGCTTGAGCTGTAGAAACTCGGGCGACATGCGCATGTCCTGCGAGCGCTTCGCCGGCAGCGGCACGGTGTGGATCGAGTCGATGCGTCCTGGGCGTGGCGCCATCAGCACCACGCGGTCACCCAGGTAGATGGCTTCTTCCACATCGTGGGTCACGAAGATGATGGTGGTGCGCTCCAGGTGGTGCACGTACTTGATGAGGTCATGCATCACTTCGCGTGTCTGGGCGTCCAGCGCACCAAAGGGCTCGTCCATCAGCAAGATGGGCGGCTTGCTCATCAGCGCGCGGGCAATGGCCACACGTTGCTGCATGCCGCCCGAGAGCTGGCTGGGGTAGGCCTCGGCCACATGGGTGAGGCCCATCAGGCGCAGCAGGGCATCGGCGCGCCCCGCGGCGTCTTCCACGTCTGCACTGCTGCGGTCGCGCGTGTGGGCCTTGAGCTGTCGGCAAAAGCGGATGTTCTGCTGCACGGTCAGCCAGGGGTAGAGGCTGTAGTGCTGGAAGACCATGGCCCGATCCGGGCCGGGGCCGCAAATTGGCTGGCCATCGGTCATCAGCGTGCCCTCGCTGTAGTCCTCCAGGCCGGCCATGGTGCGTAGCAGAGTCGATTTGCCACAGCCGGACGCGCCGACCAGGACCACAAACTCACCGGGCGCAACGCTCAGGCTCACGTCCTGCAGGGCAGGGGCCGTGGCGCCGGGGTAGGTCTTGAAGAGGTGTTCACATTGGATGCTCATGGTCTGACTCCTCAGTGGCGGGCATACATCCAGGGGAAGGCCTTGCGGTGGGCAAAGCGCATGAGCTGGTCGATCACCAGACCGATGACACCGATCAGCAGGATCCCGGCAAAAATCTTGTCGGTCTGCAGGAAGCGCTGCGCTTTCAGAATGGCGTAACCCAGGCCCGAGTTGGCGGCCACCAGCTCGGCCACCACCAGGTAGGTCCAGGCCCAGCCCATGGTCACGCGCAGGGTGTCCAGCAGGGCCGGCTTGGCCGAGGGGACGATCACCTTCTCGATGATTTCTCCGCGTGTGGCCCCCATGGTCTGTGCCGCCTCGATCTGGGCCATTGGCACGCGCCGCACGTCTTCGGCCACCATCAGCACCATTTGGAAGAACGTGCCGATGAAGATGACCGCCACTTTGGCACTTTCATCGATGCCCACCCACACCATGACCAGGGGAATGAAGGCCACGGCCGGCATGTAGCGGATGAAGTCCATCAGCGGTTCCATCAAGGCTTGGAAGCCTCGCCAGGTGCCGATCAGCAGCCCCAGGGGCATCGCCAGCAGGGCTGACAAGGCCCAGCCCACCACCACCCGCATCACGCTGATGCCGATGTCGCCCAGCAGGTCATCGTCCCACCAGGCCTTGGTGCGCTCCAGCACGCTGGCCGGGCTGGGCAGGAAGACCGGGTCGACATGACCTATCGAGGTGGCGATGATCCAGACCAGCACAGGCAGCAGCAAGCCTGCCACCGCGAGAGTCCAGTAAAGCCAGCCAGGAATGCCTTGGCGAATGGCCAGCAACCGGTTGGGGCGGGAGGGGGGCTTGCTTGATGCCTGCATGCGGAGCGTCCTTCTGATGGCGCAGTGAGAGACTTATTTCAGGGCTTCGGCCAGCAGGCTGGCATCCACGCCCTTGCTCACATCGGGCTTGCCGTCGATGAGCTTGTTGTCCAACAAGAAGCTGGTCACGGTCGGGGCCACGGCAATCAGCGACAGCGGGTCCTTGGCATCCATGGCGGCCTTGTTGGCTGCTGCGTCGAAGAACTTGGTACCGGGCAACAGCACCTTGTATTCGTCGGGCTTGAGGCTGACGATCTTGCTCATGATCTTGGCGGCCTCATCGGGCTGGGCCTTGATGAACGCCACGGTGTCGAACCAGGCCTTGATCATCCCGACCAGGTCCTTGCGCTTGGCCTTGATGGCCTTGTCCTGCGCGACCAGCAAGTCGGGAATCAGGCCGGGCATGTCCTTGGAGGTGAACAGCGCCTTGCCCTTGCCGCTGACTTCGATCTGGTGGATCCAGGGGTTCCACACCACGGCCGCATCGACCCGGCCAGCCATGAAGGCAGCAGCAGCGTCGCCGGCGCTCAGGTTGACGATCTTGACGTCACTTTGCTTGAGACCATTCTTGGCCAGTGCATTGACCAGCACGAAGTGCGACACGCTGTACTGTTCCAGCGCCACGGTTTTGCCCTTCAGGTCCTTGAAGGACTTGATCTTGGGCGACACCACGACCGCGTCATTGCCGGCAGAGTTGTCATTGACCAGGATGGTCTTGACGGGCACACCTTTGGCCAGCGGGCCCATGGTGTCCGACCAAGTCTGCGAGTTGGCATCCAGTTGGCCGGACGACAGGGCAGAAATCGAATCGGTGTAGTTGGCAAACCAGACGAGCTTCACGTCGGCGCCATGTTTCTTGAAGAAGCCCTTTTGTTCGGCCACATACCAGGCGACCCAGCCTGGCCAGTCGGACACGCCGACCTTGACTTCGGCGGCAGCAGGCAAGGGTGCTGAGAGGGCCATGGCGGCGGCGACCGCGGCCATGGCGCTCAGCACCTGGGTCTTCAGTCGTTGGGACAGCGAAGACCCTGTCAGGCGAGCAGAGCACGCCTCATGGGAAGACGGGGCTGACAGCGGGGTGCGGGTGATTCGACGCATAGAGAGCTCCAGGCAGATTGGACAAATGAGAGAGGACACTTCGTCTGTACGATGAAGCGAACCTCCCGGGCTTTTGTCCCGCCGTGGAGCCTGAGCCAGTCGATACCGACACCAGGCCGGCAGCTCTCGGACCAGTCACCTCGCCAAACTGCGCGAGGCCGGAACCCTAGCTACCCTGTCGAAGAAACGATCAGACATCGCTCCTCTCATGCCTGACTACATGCAATAAGAGTGCCAGCTTTTTTGAGTGGAAAAGCGGGTGGCGTGCACCGCTGCGGTGCGGCCCTTCACAGAGCCTGGGTGCGCTGGGCCAGCCAGGCCTTGGCCGGGCCTTCGACCAGCGGGCTGACCCGGCGCCACACCTCGGCGTGGTAGCGGTTCAACCAGTCGATCTCGTCCGGGCGCAGCAGCTTGAGGTCGATGCAGCGCGTATCGATGGGGCACAGGCTCAGTGTCTCGAAGGCGAGGTATTCCCCATATTCGGGCGTGCCAATCGGTGCACTCGGCACGGCAGGTGCACGCGCGACATTGAGCACCAGGTTTTCGATGCGGATGCCCCATTGGCCAGGCCGGTACAAGCCGGGCTCGATCGACGTCACCATGCCTTCTTGCATGGCGTGATCGGGTGTGGGTATGGCTTTTGAAATGGATTGGGGCCCCTCGTGCACATTGAGGAAGTACCCCACGCCATGTCCAGTTCCATGGCCAAAGTCCATGCCTTGCGCCCACAGTGGGGCGCGCGCCACCGCATCGAGCATCGGCGCCAACGTCCCCTTCGGGAAGGCCATGCGCGACAGACCCATGGTGCCCTTGAGGACCAGCGTGAAGTCGCGTTTCTGTTCGGCGGTGGGCTCGCCAATGGCCCACACACGGGTGATGTCCGTGGTGCCGCCCACATACTGTGCGCCCGAGTCGATGAGCAGCAGCCCCTGGGCGGTCAAACCCTGAGGCGTGCTCAACACTGCAAACGCATCCGGCATGGCGCGGTAATGGGGCTGTGCCCCGTTGGCATTGAAGCCCGCGATGGTCGGAAAACTCAGCGACACGAAGCCGGGTTGAGCTGCCCGTTCGGCGGACAGGCGCTCGTCCACGGTCAGTTCACTGATGTACTCATGTCCCAGCGCCGACTCAAACCAGGCGTAAAACGCGGCCATCGCGGCCCCGTCACGCTCCATCGCTTCCCGGATGAAGTGGGCCTCCTGATCTGTTTTGCGAGACTTTGCCCGCACCGTCGGGTTCAGCGCTTCGATCACCTTGACGCTCGCCGGCACGGCCTCACGCAGCCCCCAGGTGATGCGTTTGGGGTCGATCCACAGTGTGGCGTCCGCAGGCAGGGCCTTCACGGCAGTCAGTGCCTCTTCGTAGGGGCGGCAGACGATGTGGTCCGCCTGCAGGCGGCCTGCCAGCTCAGCCGATACCTTCTCGGCGTCGACAAACAGGGTCACCTGGTGCGCATCGACCAGGGCATGCGCCACAAACACCGGGTTGTAGTCCACGTCGCTGCCACGCAGATTGAGCAGCCAGGCAATGTCGTCCAGCGTGGCAATCCAGTGGTGGGTGGCACTTTTGTCCTGCAGGGCCAGCCGCAAGGCTGCCAGCTTGTCCGCACGTGGTGTCGAGGCATAGGGGGCGGCATGCTCGGACACCGGGTTCATGGGCACGGACGGGCGGTCGGCCCAGATACCGTCTACAGGGTCGCGGTCCGTTTGCAGCAGCCAGCCTGCATCCGTGAGAGCATCGCGCAGGGCCTGCCCTTGGGCGAGGCCCAGCACCAGTCCGTCGGCGGCCATCACTTTCACTTCCTCGGCCGGGCGCCCAAGGCGTTGCAGCCAGCTGGTGATGGTCGGTGTGGGCGGGCCGTCCAGCTTGACCAGGTCAATGCCTGAGCCCTGCAACTCGCGCTCAGCCTGCTCCCAGTAGCGGCTGTCGGTCATCAATGCCGCATGTTCGGCGCCAACCAGCAGCGTGCCGGCAGACCCGGTGAAGCCACTCAGCCATTCGCGCGCCTGCCAGCGAGGCGGCAGGTATTCCGACAAGTGAGGGTCATTCGAGGGGATCAGGCAGGCTTGCCAGCCCTCTTGAACCATGCGCTGACGCAGGGCTGCCAGGCGTTGTGGCACGGAGGAGAGGGCAGAGGCAGCAAGGGAGTCGGACATCAGCGCAACATGGGTCGGATTGGATACCGCCCAATGTTGCCACGACTCACTTCGTGTCGGGTGACGGTGCGTTCGGATCCCTGTGCACCACCACGGCATTGGGCTCCAGTGCGTGGGGGTCCGGGAACACGCGGGCGTGTCGCTGCGAGGTGAAATAGGCCCAGGCCCAGTCCATGAACACCACGGTGCGGTTGCGGAACCCGATCAGGAAGTAGATGTGGACCCACAGCCAGAACAGCCAGGCTGGGAAACCACTGAACTTGATCTTCTTCTTGGTGAAGGGGATGTCGACCAAGGCTACAGCCGCACGTTTGCCAATGGTGGCCAGTGCGCCGTAGTCGAAATAGCGGAATGCCTGGGTTTCCTGTCCGGCCAGTTGCCGCAGGATGTTGCGGGCAGCCTTGCGCCCCATCTGCTTGGCTCCGGGGCTCACGCCGGGTACCAGCGTCGGGTTGTCGGGGTCCAGATAGCTCTTGGCCGAGGCCAAGTCACCCACCACAAAGATGTTCTGGTGCGAGGGGATGGACAGATCCGGTTGCACGATAACTCGCCCGGCCCGATCGAGTTCGCAGCCTGTGCTCTTGGACAGTGCCTTGCCCAGCGGCGAGGCCGCGACCCCTGCGGCCCACACCACGGTGCGTGTGGGCAGGAAATGCGATACCGTCTGCTTGCTGCCATCCGGCCCCACCTCGACCATGTCGTAGTGGATGCCAAAGGCATTGATGTTGGTGACCTTGGCGCCCGGCAGGACCTCGGCGCCAAGCCCTTCGAGCTGCTCTTTGGCACGCTCGGACAAATCTTCCGGGAAGGTGCCCAGCACGCGTGGCGCACCCTCGAGCAGCACCACGCGGGCACGGCGCGAGTCAATGCGCTGGAATTCCGCACGCAGCGTCTGCTGGGCGATCTCGGCCAGCGTGCCGGCCATTTCGACGCCGGTGGGCCCTGCGCCCACCACTGCAAAGGTCAACCAGGGCTCGCGCCGCACCGGGTCGGTTTCACGTTCTGCGTTTTCAAAGGCGGTCAACACGCGGCGGCGGATCGTGAAGGCATCCCCCAGCGTTTTCAGGCCCGGCGCGTATTTCGCCCAGTCATCGCGGCCGAAATAGCTGTGGGTGGCACCTGCTGCAAGGATCAGAAAATCGAAATGGATGTGCTCACCGCCATCCAGCACCACGCATTTCGATGCCGAGTCGATGGACATCACCTCGCCCATGAGCACCGTGGTGTTGCCACGGGCGATTTCCGTGCGCAGGATATGTCGAATGGGCCCGGCAATGGCTGGCGCTGGCAGACCGGCCGTCGCCACCTGATACAGCAGCGGCTGAAACAGATGGTGGTTGGTCCGGTCAATCACGGTGATGTCTACGGGGCCGTGCGACAAAACCTTGGCGGCTTCCAAGCCGCCAAAGCCACAGCCAATGATCACAACGCGGGGAAGGTTGGTCGTATCGAGTTTGTGTTTTTTCATGCTGATGACACCTGGCACCAAGGGGTTATACCAGTGCATTCAACGGGTCATGGCGTTTGCACCGGCTTGGTGCACCCCCACCTTGCGGGGATATGACACAAACAGACAATCTGTGACCGATACGCGTCAAGTTATTCGGACTCCCCCTGCAAATTGAGACTTATTTGGAGTCTCTTCTGCTACGTGGGTGGGGAGCCGATGTCCCTGACAGATGTTGCCAAGTGTCTCGGTTAAGCTCTACCCCACATTCTGAAATTTGTCCGTTCATGCCCGCTGCTGTCGATCACGACACCCTGCCCATTGGAAGCCGACTTGGCGAATTCGAAATCCTGCAAGTGTTGGGGATAGGTGGGTTCGGCATCGTCTACCTGGCCATGGACCATGCGCTGGAGCGCCAGGTCGCGATCAAGGAGTACATGCCGGGTGCGCTGGCTGTTCGAGATGCTGAGCACCGGGTGACCTTGCGCTCTCAGGCGCATGCGGAAACCTACGCACTGGGCCTCAAATCGTTCATCAACGAAGCGCGCTTGCTGGCGCGATTTGATCACCCGGCGCTGGTGAAGGTCTACCGGTTCTGGGAAGAGCAGGGTACGGCCTACATGGTCATGCCCTACTACAAAGGCCGGACCCTGCAGCAGGCTCGCCGAGAGATGAGCGCGCCGCCTGATGAAAACTGGCTGCGGCAGCTGGTCAACCCCTTGCTGGGTGCGCTTGATTTGCTGCACCGCGAACACATCTACCACCGCGATATCGCGCCAGACAACATCATGTTGCTGGAGCATGACCGAGGTGACTGGCCATGCCCGGTGTTGCTGGACCTGGGGGCCGCTCGCCGGGTGATTGGCGACCAGACACAGGCCCTCACGGCGATCCTCAAGCCCAGCTTTGCCCCGATCGAGCAATACGCCGAAACGGTTCAATTGCGTCAGGGGGCATGGACCGATCTCTATGCGCTGGCTGCGGTGGTGCACTTTTGCATCACCGGTCGGCCCCCTGTGCCGGCCAGCGCACGGGCGGTTCACGATGACATGCCCATGCTCGCGCAACTCCGCGAAGGCCTCAACAGCGGGTTTGGCTGCTCCTTCAGCGACAGTTTCGTGCTGGCCATTGACCATGCATTGGCGGTGCGTCCTCAAGATCGCCCTGAGTCGGTGGCCGCATGGCGCCAGGAGTTGTCGGGCATTGTGGTTTCTGCCCAAGCGGAAGCTCAGTCGAGCCCGGCGGTTCAACCTACCATTCTTGTCCGTCCGGAGTCAGGCGAGCGGCCCGAGGGTCACGTGGCCATTGAGGCTGCGGCCTACATGACCACCGTGCCTGCGCACCGCGTGCCCACACCGGACAGTGAACGACCGGCCCACGCGCCCATGCCCGTCACGATCCCGATACCGGACCCCACGGCGCCCGTCGAGGCGCCGTCAAGCAGCCAAGATGCCTTGGCAGCGGACTCGGTCGCCACAGCAGGGCAATCTGGACGGACGTGGTGGCGAGGGGCGCTCGTCGCCACGTGTGTGGTGTTGGCCCTTGCCGGGTGGTGGAAGCACCGCCATGCGGCCGAGGCGGCACCGGTGGGCGAGGCATCGGCCGTGGCGTCGGCAGCCTCGACGGCAGTGGCCGCCTCGACTCCGGCTCCCAAAGCCAGCGTTGCCAAAGCCAGCAGCAAGGCGAGCCAAGCGTCGGCTGTTGCCTCGGCGGCCACGCGTCAGCCGCTCAACCCCCGTCTGGCTTGTGGCGACCGGACCTTCATCAGTCTGGCCATTTGCATGAAGCGCCATTGCTCACGCCCTGAATACGAGGGCCATGCTGAGTGCAAGCGCATGCGCGACATGGAAGACGCCAACCGCAACCGCAGCTACTGATCAGGCTGCTTCCGCCTGCCGCAGTGCCATCAGCGTGGTTTGCAGCAGCCGGGCGTCTGCGCTGGCCCGGTGTCGTTCCAGCGCCAGGGTGGATGCCACTTGGCGCTTGAGTTCGTGCCAGGAGGCCGCTTCGTCGTCGGACAGCAGCAGCCGCAGGTTTTCCAGGCGGAAATGCGGCGTGCGTTCGGCGGCGTCGTAGAGCTTGCTCAACCAGGTGAAGTCGTGCGCCCAGGCGTCTGAATAGATGACCTCGCCGTGCAGCCACTCATTGAGCATGTCTGCAATCTCAGTCGGGCTGCGCCCATACAGTTGCAGCTGTTCGCGGGTGATGCCGTGCATGGCCGCCGCATTCGGATCCCAGTGTTGCCAGTCGGCTTCTGGGCGGACCAGGCTGCACCAGGCACGCCCGTCAGGCATGACGATGCCGATCTCGATCGGATAGCTGCCCAGACCGAAGCCCGAGGCCTCGATGTCCATGATGGATGGCGGATGGTCGGGCGCCCTTGGAGGGGAGTTTGGAGTTGACATGAAAGAGCCTGCCTGTGTTTGTTTATTGATGTGGCAGGAAGTCTGCCACTCATTTAATTTACATCGTCTAGGTATTTGAACGGTCTCCGGTCGTCCAGTTCGTCGATGTACGAGTGAACGTGATGGCGCTCTCGTTGCAAGAAGTCGGCCACCGCATCCCTGAAGTCAGGTTGCGCAATCCAGTGCAGTGACCGCGTGGGAACAGCCTCCAGCCCGCGCGCCAGCTTGTGTTCGCCTTGGGCTCCACCCTCGAAGTCGAGAAAACCCTGCGCAATGCACCATTCAATCGGCTGGTAATAGCAGGCCTCGAAGTGCAGGCATGACACGTTGTCCACCGCCCCCCAATAGCGGCCAAAGGCGCGCCGGTGTGATCGGTCAACGGCCAGCAGGGCGCAGGCGATGGGCTGCTGCGCACGCTCGGCCACAAACAACACCCAATGGTCCGTCAGTGCCGCGCCTGCGGTTTCCCAGAATGCCGGGGTCAGATAAGGGTGCTGCCCCCGCTCCTGGTAGGTCTGGGCATAGCAGCGGTAAAAGAAGGCCCAGTCTGTCGCGGTGATCTGCGCACCTTCCTTGACTTTGAACACCACGCCGGCCTCGGCCACCTTACGCCGCTCCTGGCGGATCTTCTTGCGCTTGTCCCGGTGCAGGGCGTTGAGGAAGTCATCAAAGTCCTGGTATGGCCCTGTGGAGCGGTTGTGCCAATGGAACTGCACCCCTTCGCGCAACAGCCAGCCGCGTGGCGCCGATTCGACAGCCTCTTGTGCAGGCGGAAACAACACATGCGCCGATGACCAGCCTTGTGCGGCCACACGTGCTTCAATCGCTTGCAGCAAGCGTGTTCGCCATCGCGACCGGGCCTCTGGTGGCAGTTGCTGGTCGCTGCACAAGCGTGGCCCCGCCACTGGGGTAAAGGGCACGGCCGAAAGCAGCTTCGGGTAGTAGCGCAGGCCTGCAGACCTCAGCGCCCGATCATGCGCGTCGGCCCAGGCCCAGTCGAACACATATTCACCGTAGGAGTGTGTCTTGGCATACAAGGGGCAGGCTGCGCGCAGCGCTCCTGTCTGATCATGCAGGGTCAGAAACTGCGGTGACCAGCCTGTCTCGGGGCAGGCACTGCCGCTGTCATGCAAGGCACTCAGAAACGCGCAGCGTAGAAAGGGCGAGCCTCCCTCCTGACCTGCAGCGAGGCTGTCCCATGCCACTTCGGGCAGTGTGGCCGGGCTGGCATGCCACTGCTCGGACCAGCTTGCATCACCCTCGGTGTGATGAAACACCTCCAGGGCGGCTACCATGCTGCCTTGAGCGTCCTTACCGTTGTCCATGTTTCCCATGAGTCTCGAATCACCTGCTGCAGTGTCGACAGTGTCTGCCACCTCGGATTTGTCCGTGGCGATGCTCCAATTCAACCCCACGGTGGGTGATCTCGCGGGCAATGCACGGCAGATCATCGAAGGGGCTCGCAAGGCCTATGCCGACGGGGCTCGCCTGATCCTGACCCCAGAGTTGGGCATCTGCGGCTATCCGCCGGAAGACCTGCTGATGCGTCCGGCCTTCCTGCTGGCCTGTGAGCAGGTGTTGCAGCAAGTGGCCGCCTCGCTGGCTGATTTGCCCGATCTGGCGCTGGTGCTGGGGCACCCCTTGCAAGGCGGGGTGCCAGATCTGCACTCACGTTCGTTCTCGGCGCCGCGCCTGCTCAACGGCGCCTCGGTGCTGCGCGCCGGGCAGATCGAAGGGCACTATGCCAAGCGCGAGTTGCCCAACTACCAGGTCTTCGATGAGCGCCGCTATTTCGTGAGCGGGCGTGAAGCGGGCCTGGCCCCCTTGGTATTCAATGTGCAGGGCCACCGGGTGGGCTTGCTGATCTGTGAAGATGCCTGGTTCGATGAGCCCGCTAAGGCGGCCAAAGAGCAGGGTGCACAAGTGCTGGCCGTCATCAATGCCTCGCCCTTCCACGCCGGCAAGCGTACCGAGCGTGAGGCGCGCATGGGTGACCGGGCCCGCCGTGTCGGTTTGCCGCTGCTGTATGCCCACCAGGTGGGCGGTCAGGACGAGGTGGTGTTCGACGGTGCCTCGTTTGCGGTCGATGCGGGTGGTGGCGTGACTGCGCGTGCGCCCAGCTTCGAAGCGGCTTGTCTGCATGTGTCGGTGTCGGCTGATGGCAGTGTGTCCGGGCCCATGGCACCGGGTTTGTCACCCGAAGCCGAGATCTGGGCTGCGCTGGTCTGCGGCGTGCGCGACTATGTGGGCAAAAATGGTTTCCCGGGGGCCATCATCGGTCTGTCGGGGGGTATTGACTCGGCGTTGGTGCTCGCCATCGCGGTTGATGCGCTGGGGGCGGACAAGGTGCGTACCGTGATGATGCCGTCGCCCTACACGGCAGACATCTCCTGGATCGATGCCGAGGACATGGCCAAGCGTGTGGGCGTGCGTCACGAAGAAATTGCCATCGCCCCCACGTTTGAAAGCTTCAAGCAGGCGCTGTCGCCCATGTTCGCCGGCTTGCCAGAAGACACCACAGAAGAAAACATCCAGGCGCGTATCCGCGGCACCTTGTTGATGGCGCTGTCCAACAAGACTGGGTCGATCGTGTTGACTACGGGCAACAAGAGCGAGATGGCAACCGGCTATTGCACCCTGTATGGCGACATGGCCGGGGGCTTCGCGGTCATCAAGGACCTGGCCAAGACGCTGGTGTACAAGCTGGCGCTGTGGCGCAACAGCGAAGCAGTCCGCCAGGGGCAAATTGAGCCGATTCCCGAGCGCATCATCACCAGGCCACCGTCAGCCGAGTTGCGCCCAGACCAGAAAGACCAGGACAGCCTGCCGCCCTATGAGGTGCTGGACGCCATTCTTGAGCGCTACATGGAGCACGACGAGCCCATTGAATCCATTGTTGCGGCAGGTTTTGATGCCGCCGATGTTGACAAAGTGACGCGTCTGATCAAAATCAACGAGTACAAGCGCCGCCAGGCGCCAGTCGGCATCCGTGTCACGCACCGTGCTTTCGGGCGTGATTGGCGTTATCCCATCACTTCCCGCTTCCGCGCGTGACGATAATCACGTCGATTGTGTATTGATCCTTGATAATCAAGGTCATTGACTTCTATCTGACCCATTTCGGAGTTCCCCCATGAAACAGATCACCGCCGTCATCAAACCGTTCAAGCTCGAAGAAGTGCGTGAGGCCTTGGCCGAGGTCGGCGTGACGGGGCTGACCGTGACGGAAGTCAAGGGCTTTGGTCGTCAAAAGGGGCACACCGAGCTCTACCGTGGCGCCGAATACGTGGTGGACTTCCTGCCCAAGGTGAAGGTCGAAGTCGTGGTCAAGGACGGCGATGTCGATCGCTGCATTGAAGCCATCATCAAGGCAGCCAAGACCGGCAAGATCGGTGACGGCAAGATCTTCGTCACCTCGGTTGATCAGGTCGTGCGCATCCGTACCGGCGAGACCGACGAATCGGCCGTCTGATTCAGATATCCGGCGTCACGCCGCCAGGGCTCGCTGTAGCCGAGTCTGGCGGCGTTTGTTTTTGCAGGGCCAGTGCTTCGTGGTGCAGGCGGTCGAGCAAGGTGCTCGCCGTGGTGTCAACCATCAGCAGCTGTTGCACATCCGGCCACAGGAAGCCGCTCTCACGGCTGCGGTCAATGAAGCGCAGCAGGTCGTCGTAATAGCCGTTGGTGTTGAGCAGGCCCAGCGATTTGTGGTGATACCCCAACTGGCGCCAGGTCCACACCTCGAAGATCTCTTCCATCGTGCCAATGCCGCCGGCAATCGCCAGGAAGGCATCGGCATGCATGGCCATCATGTGCTTGCGTTGGTGCATGTTGTCGACCACATGCAACTCAGTCAGGCCCTTGTGGCCCATCTCGCGGTTCATCAGCCGTTCAGGGATCACGCCGATCACGGTGCCACCGTGCGCCAGGGTGGCATCTGCCACCGCGCCCATCAACCCGGTGCTGCCACCGCCATAGACCAACTGCCAGCCACGTTGACCGATCTGCTTGCCCACTTCGCGGGCTGCAGCTTCAAAAGCTGCTTCGTTCCCCATGCGGGAACCACAATAGACACAAACGGAAAAACGGCTCATGGCGTGGGGTTGGCTCGGTTGTCGATCAGGCGGGTGCCGCACAGCATGTCGTGCCAGAAAAGATGCTTGGGATTGAGCAGGGCGCTGAGTGCATAGATCACCACCCAGCCCACCATGGCACCGTACAGCAGCTTGGACTGGTGCCATCCGGCCAGCCAGGATCCTGCCAGCGAGGGTATGAACCATACCCATGACGCCAGGAATCGTGCCAGCGCGCGCGGCATGCTGATGGTGCCCCCGTCCTGGCTGACCATGCGCAGGTGCCAGGTCTTCATGGCCAGGGTCTGGCCACCGTGTGTCCAGAACCAGATGAAATACAGGGCAAAAGACAGGAACAGCCAGGCTTGCAGGCCTTCGCGGTGGGTCATGGCATGTCGCTGCCCTACGGCAATCCCAAACACCAGGGCGACGGCCATCACCAGGCCGAACAACAACACCCCTTCATAGAGAAAAGCCGCCATTCGGCGGCGCAGGGAAGGTGCTGGAGCCTGGGCTCGGGCAACGCACATGTCCGGCGTTGCGGCTTCATAGGTCGGGGCAGCAGATTTCTTGAGAAACATCAGCGGGAAGAGGGCGTCGACGGCGATACCGGTGTGATGCCGGCACCTTGGGCACCTTTCTTGGGCATCAAGGTCACCGGGTCGACAAAATCACTGGTTGCGTTGATCTTGGGCAGCCCCGTTTGCTGGTGCAGAGGTGGCTGCGGGCGTTGGTTGACGAGGCTGGTTGTGGCGCCTTGCCCGGCCTTGATCACGGATGGTGCCACAGCCGTTGGCGTGGCAGAGCCGTGTACGGCCGTAGGAACTTCATTGGTCTTGACGCCGTCAGCCCTGGCTGCGGCGCGGCGCTTGTTGAGTGCCTGTTGCGCCTGTTCGCGTGGGCCTTGCACGTCGTCGGGCAGCAACACAGGGTCCTGCTTGCGTTTGGCCTGATCAGCCAGTGACTTGCGCTCTTCTGGTGACAGCGCCTGGTACGCTTCCCATTTCTGGCGTCGCTCTTCAGGTGTCAACTGGCGCGTTTCCTGGAAACGCAGCCGAGCTTCCCCGCGCTGTTTGGCGGGTAGCTGCGACCACTGGATCATGCGATCGCGCATCTTTTGCTGATCAGCTTGAGACAGGTTCTTGTAACCGTTGGCCAGGCTGATCCACTTTTCGCGACGCGTATCGTCCATTTTTCCCCAGCTGTGGGCCAGCGGTTGCAGCACCTGCCGTTGTGCGGGTGTCAACTCGTTCCACTCAGGTGCATCAGGGGCAGAGGCCGTTTTGGGCGGGGTGGCATGCGCCGGCGGCGCCGCATGCGCAGGGGCATGCTGTGCTGCTGCCCAGATCAGGATAAGCAGACACAAGACACATGCTGACAGACCTCGTTCAGCATGTTTGCTCATGGCTGAGTGGCCCCCTTCGGATCGATCTCTTCGTCGTCTGTCAGGGTTGGGGTATCCAGATCCTTCTCCTGGCCGGGCAGGCTTTGAGCCTGGGCGGGGGCATTGTCGGCCTTGAGGTATTCCTCAAACCCTGGGTCTGTGTAGGCTGCCGGCGGCAGGTCATCGGTCAGCAGCGCCATGTCCACTTCTGCAGCAGCCTGGACGCGTTCGTGTCGAGACCACACATGGATGCCCCACAAGCCTGCCACCAGCAGCACGGCTGGCACCAGCGAAGCCAGTCGCCATCCCCATGGGGTTTTGTCTTCACCCAATCCGGTGCGATTGGTGGGGTGCTTGCGCCCTTGTACCAGCTGGATCGACCATTCGGCCAATTCGTCAACCAGGCTCGGGGCAGCATCGCCTTGTGATTCGACTGTTGTCATGCCCGGCGCACCGGCGGGCACCAGCGCAGGCGCGACCACCAGGTCGCTGACAGGTGCGACCACCACTTGCGCCTGAGCCTGTCGGCTCAAGGCTGCTCTGATGGCCTGTTCTCGTGCAACGCGCAAGCGCTCGGAGATGTCGTGCGGCAGCGATTGCGCAGCATCATCCAGGCGCGCACTGACGCGCTTGGCAAATCGGGCCTGCAGCGCCTCGACTTGCGCTGCGCTCAGCGGGGTTTCTGGAAGATTTTTCACAATGTAATACCGCGGGTTTTGAGTGCTTTGGATAGGGCTTGGACTGCTCTGGAACAGTGCGTTTTCACACTGCCCTCGGAACACCCCATGGCCGCAGCCGTTTCGGCAACGTCCAGTTCCTCCCAGTAACGCAGCAGGAACGCTTCTCGTTGACGAGCTGGCAAATTTTGTATTTCCTCTTCAATGAGCGTCAGGATTTCGGTCCTGCTGGCTGAATCATCAGCACCTTCCGTGCCTGGTTCGTCAATCTGCAGGGCTTCCAGCAGATTGAAGTCGTTGTCCTCGTCGCCAACAGCCGCCTCGATGTCGCCCATGTTCTGGAAAACCGCGTTGCGCACCTTCTGCCTGCGGAACCAGTCCAGCGTGGCGTTGGAGAGGATGCGCTGAAACAGCATCGGCCACTCGTTCGAGGGGCGATCCGCGTAACTCTGAGACAGGCGGATCATGGCGTCCTGCACGATGTCCAGCGCAGCGTCATCGTCACGCACGGCATAGGCAGTGCGCTTGAAGGCGCGTCGCTCAACGCTCATCAGAAAACTGTTGAGCTCTTCGGCAGGGGAAGGAGTGGGCAGCGGTGTCAAAACGCGGAACGAACAAGTCGCTCGGGAGTAAAGTTTTTTGCGCGGCCGGATTATGGCATTGCCGCGCATGCTGCATCTTGCTGCGCTGCGACATTGGCAGTTTTCCCAAGGGGTGCGATAATGTTCGTCTTTGCGCCATTTTCGATCTGGTTTGAGCTGCAACCGGAACAAGGTATCAGTGGCAGACCGCGCAGGCTCCGAATCCGCCTCACAAGGGCGAGCACGCAGGCAATCCGTTGTCGCAGTTGCTGTTTGAGGAGGGGCACCGATCGTTTTTCGTCAGAGAAATTCCGAAAGGTTCTTTTTTACTCATGGATATGTCCTCTCCTACTCATCCTGAAGTCCTCAATGGTTCCGAGATCCTCGTTCGCTGCTTGCAAGCCGAGGGTGTGAAGTACATCTGGGGCTACCCCGGCGGCGCCGTCCTCTACATCTACGACGCGCTCTACAAACAAGATTCCATCGAGCACGTGCTGGTGCGCCACGAACAGGCCGCCGTTCACGCTGCCGACGGCTATGCCCGCGCCACTGGCGATGTGGGTGTGGCCCTGGTGACCTCCGGCCCTGGCGTGACGAACGCCATCACCGGTATCGCCACCGCCTACATGGACTCGATCCCCATGGTCGTGATCACCGGCCAGGTGCCGACCACGGCCATCGGCTTGGATGCCTTCCAGGAATGCGATACCGTGGGCATCACCCGTCCGATCGTCAAGCACAACTTCCTCGTGAAGGATGTCGCTGACCTGGCCGAGACCCTGAAGAAGGCGTTCCACATTGCCCGCACCGGTCGCCCCGGTCCGGTGGTGGTCGACATCCCGAAGGATGTGTCGCTCAAGACCACGGCTTTCAAGTACCCGGAAACGGTTGAAATGCGCTCGTACAACCCGGTGCGCAAGGGCCACGGCGGTCAGATCCGCAAGGCTGTTCAACTGCTGCTCAACGCCAAGCGCCCCTACATCTACACGGGCGGCGGCGTGATCATGGCCGAGGCCACGAAGGAGCTGCGCGACCTGGTGACGATGCTGGGGTACCCCAGCACCAGCACCCTGATGGGTCTGGGTGCCATCCCGGCTTCGCACAAGACTTTCCTGGGCATGCTGGGCATGCACGGCACGTACGAAGCCAACATGACCATGCAGAACGCCGACGTGGTGATCGCCATCGGCGCCCGCTTCGACGACCGCGTGATCGGCAATCCGAAGCACTTTGCCCAGGTCGAGCGCAAGATCATCCACATCGACATCGACCCGTCTTCGATCTCGAAGCGCGTGAAGGTGGACATCCCTATCGTGGGCGATGTCAAGGACGTGCTGATCGAGCTGATGGCCCAGTTGAAGGAATCCCAGCAGAAGCCGGACCAGAATGCGCTGGCCGCCTGGTGGAACCAGATCAACGAGTGGAAGAAGCGCGAGTGCCTGCACTACAAGAACTCGGATGAAGTCATCAAGCCGCAGTTCGTGGTCGAGACCTTGTGCAAGCTGACCAAGGGGCGTGACACCTACATCACCTCCGATGTGGGCCAGCACCAGATGTTCGCTGCGCAGTTCTACAAGTTTGAAGAACCGCGCCGCTGGATCAACTCCGGTGGCCTGGGCACCATGGGTGTGGGCCTGCCGTACGCCATGGGCATCAAGCTGGCCAAGCCTGATTCGGACGTGTTCTGCATCACCGGCGAAGGCTCCATCCAGATGTGCATCCAGGAGCTGTCGACCTGTCTGCAGTACAACACGCCGGTCAAGATCCTGTCTTTGAACAACCGCTACCTGGGCATGGTGCGTCAGTGGCAACAGCTGGAATACTCCGGCCGCTACTCGCACAGCTACATGGACGCGCTGCCGAACTTCGTGAAGCTTGCCGAGGCCTATGGCCACGTCGGCATGCTGATCGAGCGTCCGGAAGACGTGGAAGGCGCATTGAAGGAAGCCATCAAGATCAAGGACCGCACGGTGTTCCTGGACATCCGTACCGACCCGACCGAAAACGTCTGGCCGATGGTGCGTGCCGGCAAGGGCATCTCCGAGATGCTGCTGGGCTCCGAGGAGCTCTGATCCGGTAAGGACTTCACAGCCCTGCCACGGCGGGGCAGGCTGCAGCCAGACGCTTGCCGGTGTCTGCGCGGGCAGTCTGTCTCGGCGCGGCAGATCACACCCGACACATTTCCTATCGCACCACGCGGCCAAAGCCGGCAGGTTACCGCCTCCCGGCCCAGGAGCCCGAAAGGACGATCACCATGAAACACATCATTGCATTGCTGCTCGAAAACGAACCCGGCGCGCTGTCCCGCGTGGTGGGCCTGTTTTCCGCCCGGGGCTACAACATCGAGAGCCTGACCGTGGCTCCGACCGAAGACGCCTCGCTGTCGCGCATGACCATCGTGACCAATGGGTCCGATGAAATCATCGAGCAGATCACCAAGCACCTCAATCGCCTGATCGAAGTCGTCAAGGTGGTGGACCTCTCTGAAGGCCCCTACACCGAGCGCGAACTCATGCTGATCAAGGTGCGAGCTGTCGGCAAGGAGCGCGAAGAAATGAAGCGCATGGCCGACATCTTCCGTGGTCGCATCATCGACGTCACGGACAAGACCTACACCATCGAATTGACGGGTGACGCATCCAAGCTCGACGCCTTCATTGAAGGCATTGATCGTGCGGCCATCCTCGAAACCGTGCGCACCGGGTCCAGCGGGATCGGGCGTGGCGAGCGCATTCTGCGCGTCTAAGGCCTGGTTCATCCATCAGGCTGCAACTCCCGCAACATCAACATCACGCTTGGGCCCCCAAGCACACTTCACACGTTTATCTGACGGAGCAACAACATGAAGGTCTATTACGACAAGGACGCTGATCTGAGCCTGATCAAGGGCAAGAACGTCACCATCGTGGGTTACGGTTCGCAAGGCCACGCTCACGCTCAAAACCTGCGCGATTCCGGCGTCAACGTGACGGTCGGTCTGCGCAAGGGCGGCGCATCCTGGTCCAAGGTGGAAGCCGCTGGCATCAAGGTCGCTGAAGTCAATGAAGCCGTCAAGGGCGCTGACGTCGTCATGATCCTGCTGCCTGACGAGAACATCCCCGAGGTCTACAAGAACAACGTTGAGCCCAACATCAAGCAAGGCGCTGTGCTGGCTTTCGCTCACGGCTTCAACGTGCATTACAACCAAGTCGTGCCTCGCGCTGACCTGGACGTGATCATGGTTGCCCCGAAGGGCCCTGGCCACACCGTGCGTTCCGAGTACCTGAAGGGCGGCGGCGTGCCTTCCCTGATCGCTGTGTACCAGGACAAGTCTGGCAAGGCCAAGGACATCGCTCTGTCTTACGCTGCTGCCAACGGCGGCACCAAGGGTGGCGTGATCGAAACCAACTTCCGTGAAGAAACCGAAACCGACCTGTTCGGCGAGCAAGCCGTTCTGTGCGGTGGCGCGGTTGAACTGGTGAAGATGGGCTTCGAAACCCTGACCGAAGCTGGTTACGCTCCTGAAATGGCCTACTTCGAGTGCCTGCACGAGCTAAAGCTGATCGTCGACCTGATGTACGAAGGCGGCATCGCCAACATGAACTACTCGATCTCGAACAACGCCGAATATGGCGAGTACGTGACCGGTACGGAAGTGATCAACGAGAAGTCGCGCGAAGCCATGCGCAACGCTCTGAAGCGCATCCAGACTGGCGAATACGCCAAGATGTTCATCCTGGAAGGCAAGACCAACTACCCGAGCATGACTGCTCGTCGTCGTTTGAACGCCGTGCACCCGATCGAAGTGGTTGGCGGCCAACTGCGCGCCATGATGCCCTGGATCGCCAAGAACAAGCTGGTTGACCAGTCGAAGAACTGATCTGGCTGGCCGGTGTGAACCGGCTGCTGACAGCGCAAGCCGCCGAGGTGCAAGCCCGGCGGCTTTTTCTTTGTCGGGTTGTTACCAGTTCCTCGGGCGAACCCGAATTCATCTGTTGCAGCATGGCCTAGCACTTACCCTGAACGCGATGCGTTTGATGTGGTTTAACCCCCAAACAAGGGGGGCTTGCATATAACGAGGGGCGGCAACATGGAGACACATCAACACAACTTGCGCTGAGCAAGACACACTTAGGAGCTCCGAGATGCAGATGTCCATCCGTTCGTTCGCTGTCGCCGCTGTTCTGGCCACCGGTGCCGCTTCTGCCAGCGCTCTGACCATCCCGACTGAAGCCATTCAGGCCAACTCGGTGCAGGCCTTCTCGGCAGACGCGCTCGAACAATTCGGCCTGTTCAGCATCAACGTGACCCCGCTTGGCAATGCCAGCGCCACGTCGACTGAAGGTGCCTTCAACCTGCCCGTGACCAGCATCACGGTCAACTCCAGCCTGAAGATCACCGCTGGTGCAGCCAAGGGTTCGGCCCTCGAAATCGCCCGTGTGAAGACCGACGGCACCAAGATTGGCCTGACACTGGCCAACTTCACCATCAACTTTGCAACCGGCCAGGTGCTGGCCGACGTCACCCCCATCGGTGGCGTGACGCAAGCCCAGGCCGCTGTCTACAATTTCGACGTGCTGAGTGCACTGAAGTTGTCTGTGAAGATCTTCCCGCTGGGTGTGACGGGCCACGAAGAGCTGGGCAACCTCTATCTGACAGACGACGCCATCACCACCATGGCCACTGCACTGGCTCTGCCCAAGTTCGCTCCATACATCATGAAGGACACCGATTTCGGCAAGATCCTGATCGACGTCGCCCTGAAGCTGCGCAAGCCGGTGTCGACCAAGGCATACGTGCCTGCTCAATAACCCGAACTGATATACGCTTTATATCCGGCAGATCGGTTGGCCAGTTTGTCTGGTCAGCGATCTGACGGATTTTCTGTTTTCTGAACTCCGTTAGTTTCATGATCGTCTACAACAACGCTCGTTTCTGGCAGCAGCCGCTTTTCATCAGCGTCGTGGGGGCCGGTGTGCTGGGTGTGGCTGCCTGGGCCTGGTTTGGTCAGAGCTCACCTTCGTCTGATGCGGTCACGTCAACCTCGGCTCCGGCTGATGGCTCCTCGCCTTTTGGTAGCGTGTCACCCCAATCGGCTGGACATGCGGCACAAAGCACGGCGATGCCATCAGACAGTGTCAGGCCTGATGACTGGAAGGCCATTCAAGGCGCCATGAAGAAGGCAGGGTTCCCTGATGCTGAAGCGCAGCGTGTCGTGAGCTACCTGGGTTACCAGCGGCACTTCGAGGCATGGCAGGGGCTGGACGGGACCAAGGACGTTCAACACCGGAAAGAATTGGCCAAGGACCTGTTGGCCGAGTTGCCTGATCGGGTGTCGCGCAACGAATTCACACCTGCCGAAGCCAATCTGATGGCTGGGGTCTTGCTGGCAGAGGTGGAGCCCGATGAAGCCAAGCGGCAGCAACAGATCGAGTCCATGATGGCTCGCTTCATCTCCCAGATTGGCCAGCCCGATGATGAGCAAGCCATGCAGACCCAGGAGCGGGCTGTAGAAGCGCAGCGCAAGGTGGTTACCGCGGTGGCCGAGTGGCAGGCGCAGAGTGCCGATCTGCGAACTCAGGCCACGCTGGAGCAGGCTCTCGACAAGGCTCGCCGTTGATCTGAGCCAACGTCCTGTCGTTTTCTCGGCGGGCGGGTTTGACCATACGGTCAAAACTCGATAAGTTTGCTGGCTTATCGCTCGTCATGGGTATTGAGACATGCCGCAAACCAAGTTCCTGCTTTCCGAGAACGACATCCCGACCCACTGGTACAACATTGTTCCAGACCTGCCCAGCCCACCTGAGCCCGTGTTGGGCCCTGATGGCAAGCCTGTCACGCCTGATGCACTGTCGGCCATCTTCCCCGATGCGCTGATCGAGCAGGAGGTCACCCGTGAACGCTGGGTGCCTATTCCTGAGCCGGTTCGTGAGCTGTATCGTCAATGGCGACCGACACCGCTGGTGCGTGCCCACCGGCTTGAGCAGCACCTTGGTACGCCGGCCAAGATCTATTTCAAGAACGAGAGCATCAGCCCGGCTGGTTCGCACAAGTTCAACTCGGCCCTGCCGCAGGCCTACTACAACAAGCAAGCTGGCATCACACGCCTGGTGACAGAGACCGGGGCAGGGCAGTGGGGTAGTTCGCTGTCCCTGGCTGGCCAGTTGTTTGGCGTGGATGTGCGCGTCTACATGGTCAAGGTGAGCTTCCAGCAAAAGCCTTTCCGACGCTCCATGATGCAAACCTGGGGTGCCGAGGTGCTGGCCAGCCCCACGAACCTGACCAATGCAGGCCGGGCCGCTTTGGCCGAGAACCCCGACAACCCTGGCTCGCTGGGCCTGGCGATTGCCGAGGCCGTGGAAGAGGCTGCCAGCCGGCCTGATACCAATTACGCGCTGGGCTCCGTGCTGAACCACGTGCTGCTGCACCAGAGTGTGATCGGTCTGGAGGCCAAGAAGCAATTCGAGATGACGGGTGATTGGCCCGACATGATCTTTGCGCCTTGTGGTGGTGGTTCGAACTTCGGTGGTGTGGCTTTCCCGTTCTTCGCCGATACGGCAGCGGGCAAGAAGCCGGTGCGACTGGTGGCGGTCGAGCCCACCTCGTGCCCAAGCCTGACGCGTGGTCACTATGCCTACGACTTTGGTGACACCGTGGGCCTCACCCCGCTGATGAAGCAGTACACGCTGGGGCATGATTTCATGCCGCCGTCCATCCACGCAGGTGGCCTGCGTTACCACGGTGCCAGCACCTTCGTTTCACAGCTCTATCACGAGAAGCTGATCGAAGCGGTGGCGGTGCCTCAGTTGGCAACCTTTGATGCGGGGGTGACCTTCGCACGTACCGAAGGCATCATCCCGGCGCCTGAGTCGTGCCACGCCATTCGCGCCACCATTGACGAGGCCTTGCGCTGCAAGGAAACAGGCGAGAAGAAAGTGCTGTTCTTCAACCTGTCAGGCCACGGCCACTTCGACATGGCGAGCTACGACAAGTATTTTGCCGGTCAGCTGGAAGACTACGAGTACCCGCAAGAGGCCATTGAGGCTGCTCTGGCGCGTCTGCCCAAGGTCGGTTAAGCCTCCTCCAGGTCAGCTCATGGCATCCGGGTGCAAGGCCCGGATGCAGGCCAGTTCCAGCTCGCCAAGCTGCTCCAGCTTGTATCGGGCGGGCTGGCCTTTTCGTGTCGACGCGATCTCCAGCCAGTAATGTGTGTGGGCGTCTGGCATGCGGCACAAAAAGAAGCCCGTCTGCCAGGGTCCTGTGTTGGCATCTCCGCCTCGGGTAGTGCTTTCCCACAGCACAAGTGCAGTAGCGCCAGAGAACGTCAGTTGCCCTTGTTCGTTAAGCTCGGTGATGGCCATGCGAACCGCGGTCAGTTCGCGGCTCATGGCTTGCTGGCGGTGCACAACATACCAGCCCATGCCGGCCAGAACAAGCAGCAGGAGGAGCAACTCAAGAAACATGACAGGACAGCCTCAGTGAGGGCGATGCAGCGCTTCGCTGATGGTGCGTGCTTCAGGAGCCAGCACATGGAGCCCGTAGCCGGTCAGGGTCACAAAGACGGCTGTGAGCAGGAATGGCCAGACTGTGCGCCTGACGGCTGTTTGCAGCCAGTGCTGCTGGTCACTTTTTTTCAGCTTGCGGTACAAGGTGTAGGACAGCGCCCCGTCCAGTGCGACCTCGGCCATCAGGGCAGGGGCCGTGTACACCACATAGAGTGAGGCCATCGCCAGCCTCACCAGCAGCGCAATCACCAGCAGGGGGATGACCAGCTCGTCGCCATCGGCCACACCGTCCAGGGCGTTACCTGCATCTGACAATGAGCTGGTCGTGTCTTCTGCTGTCTGCATCAGCGAAGCTGTTTCGGCTTCCGCTGGGCCGTCAAAAGATGCACTCGCGCCACCGCCACCAAAATCACCACCCTCGCCGCTGCGAACGGACGGGCCCAGCTTGAACGAGGAGATGTCCGGGAGCTGGTCTGCCGTGTTACCCACCATGTCTACTGCATCAGCGAGGTCGTCGGCCTTGAAGCGCAGCCAGACCCACAACATGAACAGGAAGAACAGGTAGGCGCCAAGCAGGGCCATGGGATAACGCCAGGGCATGGATTCCAGGCCCAGGTGCAGCAAGACAAACGAGCACAGCAGGCCTGATGCGCCGGTCAGCATCACCATCAGCATCATCTGGATACGAGGGTAGGACGCCCGTTCAATGCGCCGGCGCAGCAGGTTGGTGGCCTGGGTTCTTGACAGGAAGCGCATGGCTCGACCGGATCAGGCCTGGTTTGACTCGCCCGCTTCGTACACGACAAATGTTTTTTTCGCAGGGACAACGACTTCCCATGTACCCTCAAATCCGCGGGGGATGACGAAACGGTCTCCCTGGGTCAGCGTCACGGCTTGGCCCTGGGTGTCGGTAACGACACAGGTGCCTTCCAGCATCAGGCATTCCTCTTCTTCCGTGTAGCGGATCTTCCACTTGCCGATGTCGCTGGCCCAGGTGCCGGCGAAAAATTTGCCGGTGGGGTCGCTGTACTGCATCCACACGGTTTGGCGCGGGTTGCCTTCAATCAGCTTTTCTTCTGCAACGAAGTAGTGCTCCGGCTCGGTGGCCGCTTCTTTCAGGATGCGAATGGTCATGGTCTGTCAGATGCAGGTGTTTGGGGAAATCAGCGTTTGACCAGCAGCAATACACATGCCTCGCCCACAGACACCTTGCTGGATGGGGCGCGGCTGGCTTGCTCAGGCAGGTTGTCGCACAGGTATTGCACGGCATCTCGCATCTTGGGTGACAGGGCTGCCCCCGTACCTTCGCTGCGCTGTTGTCCCATTGTGGCCAGGCTCACGGCGGCCGCTTTTTGCAGGTATTGCCGGGCTTTATCTGGTTGGCCCTGATTCAAGCCCTGGAGGGCTTCTGCCTGGGCAGGCACATAGGTCTCTGTGAACTGAGCCTGCCACTTTTCCATGGGATTGGAAAACACGGACAGACCAATGAGAACGCCAATGGCTGTGGCGATCAGGGCGAGCACCAGCGCGCCCATGACAAGGTTGAATTTGCTGATTTGCATGGAAGCAGGAAAGGAAGCCTCGGCGAATCAAACTCCGAGGGGTTGGTCATTGTCGCTGGCAGCGAAGGCTTGGGCAAATTGTGCCGCAGAGATGGCATGTGCCCGTCCGAATCCTGCAACCAGTCTGGCTGACTGCACGGTCACGGTGAACAGCGAAAAGTCACCAAAGGAGAACAGCTCTTCGCTATCAGGCAGGCGCCTTAGATAAGCCGCTTTGGCAGCACCATATGCAGAGTCGTCCGGCAAACAGGGGTGAGCCAGCCCTTGCAGGCTCAGGCGCGGCAGAGACAGGGGCGACTCAGAAGAGCCGGGCTGCCCCATCACCATCATCGCCACTTGAGGGTGCGCGAGCATGTCGTTCGTGTGTGTGGCCAGCCGGCTGACATGGATCACCAACCCGGATCCGTCAGGCATGACAGCAAACGGTGTCATCGACAAAGCGGGTGCCCCTTTGTGCAGGGTCGACAGCGAGGCATGCACGGTGTCATCAACCAGCTTGCGCAACGCGGCAGTTATCGTGGCATCCATGTGGAGAGGGTTATGGGCTGCAGGGCGGTCAGCCATTGTCCTCTGAACAGACCTGGTTGCGTCCGCGGTGTTTGGCCGCATACAAAGCTTTGTCGGCTGCGGCAATGAGTTGCTCCACATTGTGGCCGTCCACCGCATAGCTGGCCACCCCAAAAGACGAGGTGATCGGAATCGATGCGCTGCCATAACGGATGGCGCTGGCCGCGATGTCCTGGCGGAGCTGTTCGGCGCGGATGACAGCCGCCTCCTTGGGCATGCCGGGCATCACCATCATGAATTCTTCTCCGCCGTAACGGCAGAAGATGTCGCTGGTGCGCGCATGGCTTTTGAGCAGCCCTGCCACCTGTCGCAGCACCTCATCGCCTGCGGGGTGACCAAATTGGTCATTGACCGCCTTGAAATGGTCGACGTCGGCAATGACCAGGCTGACCGGGCGCTGGTAGCGCTGGGCAATTGACAACTCTCTGGCCAGCGCCTCTTCAAGATGTCGGCGGTTGTACAGGCCGGTCAAGGCATCTCTGATGGACTGCTCGCGCAGCAAGCTTTGCAGGGCCAGGACTTCCTTCTCCACCCGCACGCGCTCGGTGATGTCCAGTGCCATGCTGATCAGGGCAATGCCACTGTCCAGCCGCATGGTGCTGCCGTGTATTTCCACGTTGACCACTGCCCCGTCCTTGCGGCGCGCACGGAAGGTGTGATGAACCTGATCCAGTTCGCCCCGCCAGCGCTTGCGCGCCAGCTCAGCCGTTAGCGGGCGATCTTCTTCCACGACGATGCTGAGCGGGTCCATCTGCTGAAGCTCCTCCAGCGAGTAGCCGTACATCTCTTCCAGTCGCGGGTTGATGTAGGTGACAAGCCCTTGTTCCGCCACGCCAATGCCGACCATGGACTGATTGGCCAGCCCCCGGAACCGGGCTTCCGAGCGACTCAACTCCTGGTTCATGGCCTCGTTCGCGCGCAGCGCTGCCTCCAGGTCGGCGGTGCGTCGTTGCACCTGTTCTTCCAGCATCACGGTGGTTTGCAGCAGGCCGAAGTCGGAGCCCTGGGCGTGGGCGCATTGCTCTACGCGGTTCATCAGTGCCTCGACCATCTTGTTCAGTCGGGTAATTTCCGCTCGAAGCGCTGTGGCCTCATCGGTGTGGGGTGTGGTCGAGGATGGGCCTGGCTCAGCCACGAGGTGCTCCAATGGCCACGCCGGTCAGGGTCTGCGTCACGTGGACACCGCAATACTGCTCTCCATAGGTGTTCAGCCCCACAGCGCGGTTGGCTCGAAACACGTCTGCGACCTCGTCGGCACAACCTGTGCGGATGTTCTCGAGTTTGCGCAAAATGCAGTCGAAGGCAATGGTCAACAGCGGATCGCCAATGACGTGGCGGATGTCATTGAAGGACTGCCTCATGTTGCCAAGCAGGTCGCATCCGCGTGCAACCCGAAGCACCATGCCCTCCTCAATGGCACAAAAGAAGGTCAGGCTGCCATCCGGGTTCGCTTTCTGGATGGAGCGGATATAGGCGGAGCCATCGATCAGCACCATCAAGGGGGCGGCGGCAAACTGGGGGGCGTCCAGCGCGCCTATGTCGACGTCAATCAGGTCGGCATACGCCTGCGCGGCAGGTCGCCCGTTGATTTCCTTGACCAGCCGGTTGGGGGCATCAGCTTCTGTGACCACCAAGCGCTGGGCTGTGGGCACAAAGTGCTGAATCTTGAAGCTCTGAACGGGCAATGCGGTGGCAATCAGCAGCACCACCGCACGGCCGGTGCCAAACTGGCCATTGGCATACACCTCGGTGCGCTGGAAGTCCATGCCGTCGGCAGCCGAGCCGCCAAGCAAGGGAACGTGTCCCAGTGCTGTTTGAATGGCCCGTGTGACTCTTTCCTCCCGCATCGTCAGGCCGTCGATCAGCATCAAGGCGAAGTGGTTGCTGGCCTTGGAGTGATGCGGCTGGGCATGCAACCGCTGCTGGAGATCGGCTACGAACTGCCGCCCCTCCGGCAAGTCGACGCCTCTGACGTCTTCTATGCAGCCCACAGCGGTCTGAAAGGCCCGCTGCCCCAGGCTGAACCCCGACAGTGCATGTTCGGTGTAACCGACAGGGCCAATTTCTCCGGCGGAAGTGCAACCCACCACGGGAACCGTGCCAAACAGCTTCGCCATTTCGCGTGCGACCACATCCAGATCGTGGCTGCGCGAACAGAAGAACACCACCAGCGCCATTTGGGTTTGGTGCACAGCGCAATGAAATGCCCGAACTGCGGCAATGGAGTCCGACAGAGTTGTCTGCCCGGCCCGAATGTGGCTATCGGGACTCATTTCGAGAAACCCTCCTGAATGCCAGTCCTAGGCCTGGCGCCGGTGTTGTGAATCCACTCTATCGGCGATTTTCAGGATAAGGGCAGGCGTTCACCCTGACGAAAAAGAGGCGGACGCCCATTCCTGCACAAGGAATGGCCCGGTCTCAGCAGTCAACGGGCTGGATCAGCTCTACACGCTTGAAAAGTTGCGCAGAAGTCAGCTTTTCGGCGAACCGCAGATTGATCCGACGAAAGCGCTCCCGGACCGCCTTGGCATCATCCAGGCGAATCCATTGATCGGCCGTGGCGCATCGCTGAATCTGGTGCACCAGACTGCCAGCCTGACTCAGCCGGGCCAGCCAGCGTCTAAGGGCATATTTGCGAGGCTTCTGATAGCGCAGCATTTGGTGGGCATTGGCGCCCAAGGTGCTCAGCAGGCTTTCGAATTTTGACGAGTAGCCGACCACTTGCACCTCGTGGCCGGATAGCAGAGACCAGTAGGCGCCATGGAACGAGTTGGTGATGACGCGTCGGTTGCTTTGGAGCGCCGCGGCCATGTCTTCGTCCGAGCAGCTGTTTTGCAGAAACTGCCAACCTTTGGCCTTGGCCAGGCGCTGCAAGGCACGGGTGTCATGAGGTCGGGTGACCCGAGGGTCGGCATTCACGAACAACAGCGTGCCATCGCCCGCAATGGACTGGTCCAACATGGGGTGTAGACAACTGACGCAAGGCAGAAAATGCGCTTCATCGGTCACGCCATCACGGTCTCGCAGACCCCACGCCGGGTAGGGCAGATCATTGATCGGTATCAGCCGTGATGCCGCTCGTTTGTTGGAGCGGCCCACACCCCACAACACAACCTGCTCGGGCACCAGCCCCAGGCGAGCGACTGTTTTTTCGCCAAGGTCCTGGAACACGCCACCCCCCATGACGGTGACGGGGCGCTCTGACGCCACAAAGCGGAAGTAGTGCCGGGGGGAGCACAATTCGTCGCCGATGTTCCGCAAAGGCGGGCGGTGGTGAATGAATACTGCTTCGTACACGTGCTGTTACCGTTCATACACAGTCGGTAACATTGTGGCAATGCGATTGCATCTCAACAAGTGGAAATGGCCAGTGTTGGCGAATTTATGACTTCAGAAGTATTGAAAATAGGTCAAATAACGACAATTCGCCGCGACTTGCATGCTGTTGAGCATACGGCACTCGTTCTGGACGGCCTCACGCAACGCGCACTGAGCTTTCGGGTGGAGTGCGACACCTTGTCTCTCGACGAGATAGAGGCCCAGCCAGAAGCGTTTGTTCTGGCCTTGCTCATGCCATGCATGGCTACAGGCCAGAACCTGGTATGCGAAGCGCCAGTGGATGGACAACTGCTCTACAACCTCAATACGCAGCTGGTTCCATTTCTCTGCAGCCGCTACAGCAGCTTGAAGCCAGTCAAGATCATGGCGCCCACGAAATCGTTCGTGCATCCGGACGTGGCGATAGGGCGCCATGTGTTGGCCATGAGCTGCGGCCTGGACGCCTTGACTGCCTACGCCGAGTTGTCCGGCCCGGACTCGCCTCCCGCATTGCAGCCCGAGGCCCTGCTGTTCAATGACATAGGTGCTTTTGGAAGGGGCGAAGCCAAACAAGCGCATGACCTTGAACTGGTTGAGCGATTCGCAAAAGACCGCGCTTTGCCGCTCGTCAGGCTGACCTCCAATATGGGGGAATTCGGGGGGCCTGCTTACCCGAATGCATACTCGTGTCGGGGTGCCGCGGCGGCGTGGGCACTCAAGGGGGGCGTGGCACGCAAAGTCACCTATGCCTCAGGCACCGATTATGTTCACATGGGGTGCCTGGATCAGATGGCCGACATGGGCGCCTTTGACCCCATCACCTTCCCCATGATGAGCAACAGTGGCTTGGAGATCTATTCATCCGGGTTCCGACACACCCGCTCCAGTAAATTCGAGTTGCTGTTGACACATCCGGAGTTGATGGGCTACCTCAACACCTGTTTGCGTTCGGTTGACCGCAAAGGTGGTTTCATCAACTGTGGGCAGTGCAAAAAATGCTCCGAGTTGCTGTTCCGCGCGGAAGCCATGGGCTGCCTGGATGCGCTGGCGCCCTCATTCAACGTCGAAGCCTTCAAGAAGACGCGCTGGTTTCTGGCTGAAAAGCTGGTTTACAACGCCTACAAACCATCGCCATCCGATAACTCCATTGACACACTCGACAGCATTGCGCGGCATGGCGGGCGTGTGGGGGTGAGTGGCCGTGTACTTGGCTTGATCGCGGCAGGGACAAAGCGTGGCGTGTCACGTGCCAAGCGATTGGTCGGGGTTGTTCGCTAGCTGCTGTCTAGGGTGAGAGCCCAGCCAAGCTTTGTGCACGCTAGGTGGTGATTGACTGGCCATGGTGTTGCACTTCACGTGTCAATCTACGGCCATGCTTTTAATTGGGTGGGCATAGCCTGCTTTGAACGGCATCCCAGGATGTTTGCCACCCGATACGCCTTTGAGGCATGTCGTTAATGCTCATGATGATGCCAGTCAGGTCACAGTGCGACAACCCGCCTTCACTCTCGACGCGCCACTGATAGTGATTGACGAGATCATTCAACGAACCGAGGTCTGAGCGGCTATCGGTCTTGGCATACAGCCCTGCGTCGTAATGCTTGAACGCTTTGTCGATGGCTGATGCAGGCAACCCCTTCATTTGAAGCAACTGCTCAAGCCCAGCGAGCAACATGTTCGGCAATGACTCGATGGTAACGGGCTTCTTGCCTTGGAACAGGATGAATGACAACAGCGTTGTCTCACTCATGAAGATGTAGGCCTTGCGACGCCCAAGATTGAATCGATTGACGTACCAATTGCCCAAGGGCGCCTCGGATGGCTCTGGCGAAGCGAGGTTCGCCTTATGCAGGCCGACAACCTTTTGGACTTCTTGGGTGCACTTGAGATAAAGCATGGCGGAATTGTGTGGGGCCGAAGGAAGGCATGGCCAGTTCAGGATGCAAAGGCACGTTTCAGTGAGTTCTTGGATGCTTGCCTGCACGAAGGGCCGCAGATGGTGACACGACGAGGCGCAGAAGCCGCAGTGCTCGTTCCTGTGGATGAGTGGCGCAGGCTCCAGTCGGCGGCGCGGCCCTCGCTCACGCAGCTACTGCTGTCTGACGATGCGCGAACAGACCTTGCGCTACCTGCTCGTGGACAAGCCACGCGCCGCAAGGTGGAGCCCATGCTGTGACGCGGAAGTACCTGTTGGATACCAACTTGGTTTCGGAACTGCGCAGACAACGCCCACACGGCGGTGTGGTGGCTTGGCTGCAATCGTTGGATGATGCTCAGTTGCATTTGTCCGCAGTGATTCTGGGCGCGATTGATGCACAGGAAGTCCGATACGCTTTATGAGGATGCAATGATTGCCGGGCAGCCTGGCCGTAGCGCTGGACAGTCGTAATAGTGCACTTGTACAATATTGCGTACAACACTGGAGCCCTCCAATCATGGATGCCATCTCGTACTCGTCTGCGCGCGCCAACTTGGCCAGCACCATGGATCGCGTGTGCGAAGACCATGAAGCACTGATCATCACTCGCAATGGCCAACGGTCCGTTGTGATGATCTCTCTTGAGGACTTCACTGCCCTTGAAGAGACGGCCTACCTTCTGCGCAGCCCTGCCAATGCCAAACGGCTGATGGGCGCCATTGAGCGGCTGAATGCTGGTGCAGGCACGGAACGACAGCTGGCCGAATGAAGTTGATCTTCGCTGATGCGGCATGGGATGACTATTTGTACTGGCAACAACAAGACAGGCGAATGGTGGAGCGCATCAATAAGCTGATCAAAGAGGCGCAGCGCGAACCCTTCGCCGGGATTGGCAAGCCCGAGCCTTTGAAGCACGCGCTGGCTGGATATTGGTCTAGAAGAATCACCGACGAACACCGCATGGTTTACAAAATTGACGGCGATTCAATGCTGATTGCCCAGTTACGGTACCACTATTAACGCGGTATTACGTATTAGTTAACTGGCGCCGGAGCGCGAAGTGCGGAGGGTACCAATACAGGCCATGAGAATGCCGAAGGCATGGCTAGTGTTGGCGTCCGCGTGCATCGACCTGTTAGCCCGGGTTGGGCCACCAGAGGTTGTTTGACTTGTGCTGATAAGTGATGCAGACTAGTTGAATGACTAGTTCGATGGGGATGGTGATGCATACGTGGCCAGTTCAGGATGCAAAAGCACGTTTCAGCGAGTTCTTGGATGCTTGCCTGCACGAAGGACCACAGATGGTGACACGACGAGGCGCCGAAGCCGCCGTGCTCATTCCTGTGGAAGAGTGGCGCAGGCTCCAGTCGGCGGCGCGCCCCTCGCTCAAGCAGCTCCTGCTGTCTGACGATGCGCGGACAGATCTGACGCTGCCTGCTCGTGGCCAGGCCTCGCGCCGTAAGGTGGAGCCCATGCTGTGACGAGGAAGTTCCTGTTGGACACCAATGTGGTTTCGGAACTACGCAGGCAACGCCCGCATGGCGGCGTGGTGGCCTGGCTGCAATCGTTGGACGATGCTCAGCTCCATGTGTCCGCAGTGACCCTGGGAGAGATTCAAGCCGGCATTGAGCTGACGCGCGAACAAGACGCCAGCAAGGCGCAAGAGATTGAAGGCTGGCTTGAGCTGGTTGCCGGCAGCTACAACGTGCTGCCGATGGATGCGGCAACCTTCCGAGCGTGGGCGCGATTGATGCACAGGAAGTCCGATACGCTTTATGAGGACGCGATGATTGCTGCGACAGCCCAAGTGCACGGTCTGACCGTGGCAACGCGAAACGTCAGCGATTTCAATGCGTTGGGGCTGGAAGTATTCAATCCATTTGCCTCGGCGTAGGCGTGTTGTGCCTGAGGGCTAACGAATGAAAGGGACTTCCCCGTCCCGAACTAGCCAAGGGTGAGCTTGGCAACCGGTCTGAAATGACCAAGATGGGAAGTGCGAATAACTCATCTGTTTTTCATCCGGAAGGGGAAGTCCATGG
>NZ_JAYRDZ010000015.1:0-43312 GCF_041909175.1 Aquabacterium sp.
GTTGATGGGGCCACTTGGTAATGTCCCGCCCGCAGAGTTCGAGGCAAACTACCACCAACAACGCGCTGGTCAGGCCGCGACCGTCTGACTTAAACCAACTGGCCTCTGCGAAACCCGGGGCGCTTCATGGCGACTCAGAGATGAGTCTTATCAGCACGACAGATTCGGAAATTCAGTCATCTTGGTCAAAGTAGTACATCTGAGAAGCAAATAGCCATAGCGAAGCAACCCTACCTTTACACAACATTACGCGTATGCCATGATTAAAAATCAAATAATCTGATAAGCGATAAATCAGGCATCCGCATTGCCTATAAACGAGCGCAAATGACGTTTAGCCGTGTGCGCAATTCAACGAAGTACTTCAAGAGTCTTTCCTCAACGAAACATGTCGCAAATTCGGACAAAGGAGCATTCACCAGGTCATCTGACATCGCAAAAGACAAAAAATGTGAACTAGTTGACTGTTTCCAGTTGTGAAAGTCGCTTACATTTTCACCACTAAAAAAATGAAATCAGGTTGGAAAAAATGAAATTCAAATTGGCAACCGCTGTCGCCTTCAGCGTTTTTGGGGCGGGATGTTCTACCCCTCCCGCACCGCAGGTGCAAGCACCTCCTCCTGCGCCACCTGGGCCGGTTCTCTCGACTACCCCCGATCTGTCGCCGTACGTGCGCATTGAGCTATATGCACAGAATGCCGGACAGAGTGAACTTCCCTTGCAACTGCAAGCGCAGTTCGCGCGTGGGCAAGCTCAATTTGAAGTAAACAGGGCAGATGGCTCGACAGCAGGACGACTGCATGTCCAGCCAGATGAATGCCGGGATGACCCCAGTGCCGCTTGCGAACGCCGCTTCACGATCAACGGGCGCCTTCAGGCATTTGGTGCAACCCTGAGTTGTATCGTGCCGGTGCGCAACGACACCGCTGTGGGCTATGGCTTGCAGACCTTGTCCGGCGTGTGCCAGAGCCAGTACGGCCGCGCCTACACCATCCAGTTGTTCCCTCACTGAGGATCCCCCATGAAATACTCTTTCAACGACGTCTCCGGACGTATCGTTGGCCGCGCTGCGGCCGTGCTCTGCCTGTGCTTCGCGCTCGGTGCCTGCGACATGTTCGTTAGCGCAGACAAACTCAAGACAGATGCAACCGCTGCCTTGACGGCCCGGAACTACAGCAGCGCAGCACAGATTGCACAGAAGTGGAGCGAGAAAGCCCCTGACCACTACGAAGCATTCTTCGTATTGGCACAAGCACAGGCACAGGCTGGCGACAAGAACGCCGCGCTAGGCGCACTTGAAAAAGCCATCAATAAGGGCCTCAAGGACGACACGCAGATTGACGGCAACACAAACCTCGAGCCGATCAAGGGGATGTCTGCTTACGAGTCCTTGATGAAAACCCACTTCCCTGATCGCAAAGCCAAACAGGAGAGCGCGCAGGAGGTCAAAAGCGACACAGCGGAAGTGTCCATCCAAGAAAAGGACGGGCAGCAAGTTCTGCGCGCAGGTGACGTTGTTATTCAGATGCCTGCGAATAAGTAACCAACAGGACAAAAAGCCATGAAGAAAATGCCCCTACATGCACTCAGCCTGGCGTTGGCTGCAACCTTGGCCTCAGTTTCCGCTATAGCGCAGAATCTGGTCGTTGGCGAGGGCCGTACGGCTATTGGTGCAGGCGACGCAGCATCGATCCGAAATGCTGCCAAGCAAGAGGCCATGCGTGACGCGGTCATCAAGGCAATCAAAGATGCCACCGCACTAGATGCAAGTGACAGCCGCTACGCGCCAATTGTCAACGAAGTAGCCAAGCAATTGCGCGATGTGCGTGTGCGCGAAGAAGTCCGCGAAGGGGCTGACTTTGTTACCCGTATTGAGGCCAATGTCGACCGTCGCCAGATCAAGAATGCTATTCGCGGCACCGAGCTAGACAAGCTCAATGACCGTAGCTTTTCAATTCTGATGCTGGTTGACGAGTTCGTCACCAGTACTCGAGATTTGAAGGTACCCCTCCGTGAGCTGACCGAGTATTCATATGATGCCGGGACCTCATACAAAGACACGACTCGCGCCGCGAGCGCAAGCTCCGCTTCGCGTCAGTCTGCTGTAGCGGCCTCTTCAAGTGTGAACGCAGCGCAAGCGTCATCTACTCAGGTCGCAGGTGCATCGAGAAGCGCAGTTGCCGTTCAGGATTCCTATGGCGCGGGTGCAGCTTCCGCCAGTAGCAACTTCAATGGCAAGAGCTCCAACGCGGCCAGCTACAACGCCAAAGACAGCTTAGCTGCATCTTCCTCGGCGAAATCAGCAAGCGCGTCAAGCTATCAAGCGAACGTCAGTGCGCAAAGCCATGAGAAGGAGTCCTATCGCAAGCTGGTCGAATATCAAGACACCTCGAAGCCTACGCCAAACTCGGTATTCTTGGCCGCGTTCAGCGGGCATCTGCGTGACTACGACATGCGTTTGCTCGACTCATCCATCACCCGAAGCAAGTTCTTTGGTGATCGAAAGATTACGCTGAGCACCCTCAGCAATAGCGCTGAAATGGCGAATTTTGCGGAGTTCGCTCGCAAGTCAAAAGCAGACTTCCTGATGGTGGGCTCGTCCACTGTGGTCGGTGGAGAGATCAATCCAGCAACGGGAATGCAGACATGCACGGTGACAGCTGAACTGAAAGTTTTTGCGACAGCCGGCTCTGAACAAATCTCCTCAGCAGCACAAAGCACCGAAGCTGCAGGCCGCAACATCGAAGACTGCGCTGCCAGCGCATCCACAAAAATTGCGAACATGTTGGCCCCAGAGTTTGCGAACCGCACCCTGGGTTACTGGGCCGACCGCGCAGCACGAGGACGCCAGTACACAGTCGAATTCAAGGGCCCGGGACTCACTCTGCCACTGCGGATGGCCTTTGCCAAGGCACTTCAGCAGATCCCTGGCGCAACCGACGTTGAAACCAAGGAAAGTTCTGACGCTCTCATCAGCGCCACGCTAACCCTCAAGGGCAAGGTCGACGCAATGGAGCAGGTCTACGGCGCTGTCTCAAGCCAACCCGCCTTTGCTGCCAGAACATTGGACGGAACAACACAAGGTGAGACCGTGGTTCTGTGCCTGAACAGCTGCGCCGCCCCTGCACCAGCCCGAGGCAAAAAGTAAGTCCACAGTGGATATCTGATCATGCGTACCTACCCGCGTTTGCTGAGTTCGCTTGCCATCTTGATTCCACTTACCTGCATGAGTGGGCAGGAAGCGAAGGTATTCCCTGTGCGTGGATTCTTCTACGACGCCAGCACCGACTCCAAGCTGGATCCACTGTTTCGACAGTTGGTCCAAGGGCAATCTGCTGGAGCACTTAGTGGACAGATCCATGATGCGCTGGCCCAGGCTTTCGGTCCGCGCGTAGGCAACCTCAATCAGAGCACCGCAGGCAACACTTTTGCAGTGTCGTTTCACGTCACACGCGCCAACAGCTTCGTGGTCGACAAAGGCAATGGCAATAGCGACGTTGTCGCCACGCTCACTGGTAGTGTGTATTTCACAAATGTGGTTTCAGGTGAGATCCTGACTACGCTGACACGCACCATCATCAGCCGAGCGGTGGCAGCCAACAACAGTGATCTGAATGGGGAACGGAGTCAGTTGTTTCAGCAAGCACTGGACACACTGATCAAGGACCTGATGTCAGCAGCCCCCAAGCAGTTCCAACCGGTAACGATTGAGACCCATCTAACCGACCGCTCTGGCGAATTGCTGGTACTAGACGCAGGCTACCGTCAGGGACTGGCTGCAGGCGACAGCATTGAGGACAGTGCAGACAATTTGATTCAGGTCGTTTATGCAGCTGAGAACTACTCGGTAGCGAAGCCGGTACTTGCATCCAACCTGAACCTGGGCGCGGCCTTTCACAAGTTCAGTGCACATCCAGCCTCTGGACAGGACCGTCCAAGTGTCGCAGTCATGGTCGAAAAGCTTCCGACTGGCTATGCAAAGGATTACATCGCCCGCCTGTTCTCAGAGTTGCTTGGGGATGTGGCCCCCTTATCGGTCGTGCAAATCAATACCGGATTTACACAGTTGCTGCAGACCGTACGTGAGCAAGACGGAGTCGAGTTAAGCACATCACAGTCTGCAGGGCGCCGCCCACCGAGCTTGATCGTGCGCGTGCGTATACCCGACACGCTTTACTACGAAGCAGGCACCAACCTCGATTTCGAGAAACTGCGCCGCTACGAGACCCGAGCATTTGCGGACGTGATTGACAACAGCGGCCGTATTGTCTTTAGCGCTGTTGGTGTCGATGTCATTAACGACAAGATCATCCGAGGAATTGGTGCTGGGTTCGAGGAGCGCCGCGAAGTCAGCATCAAGAATGCCTTGGCTGACCTGGCCAAGAAGCTCGCGCATGTCGGGGAGCTCAAGCGCGTTCGTGCAGAGATTGTTGGTAGCAGTGGCGACACCTATCAGGTCAACAGCCAAGGACGAGTGTATGGTCAACACCAGTCAGGCGTGATCTTGCGTAAGTCCAAGGCACGCCTCGGCAAGGAAACGAAAGACATCTTCCTGCCAACGGTCGAGGCCAGCGTTGACATATTCACAGGCCAGTCTCCGACGACGCTCAAGCAGGGGCTTCCGGTTGATGCAGGGCATGACAAGGTTGCCGCCGGTGATCTGTTTGAAGTGCAGCAATTAGGCACGCCGGCACGAAGCGCTGTTTCGGTTGCTGCATGTGGGCCTGTCGAAACGCTTGGGAACATGCGCACGCCAGCGCTGATGGAGATGACTGGTTGGCTATTGGGGCAGAAGATGCCAGCAATGCTGTACGCACCTGATGCATCACAGCTGACAGAAGGCATCATCGGACTTCAAAGCGGGTTCTCTGGGCGGTTTCCTTGGGATGTCCCTGCCGTCACCTATTGCATTCAGCCTGTCGAGCGGGTGAATGTTGGCGCTGAGCAATGCAGCCAACAGTGCGAACGCCCCATCGTCTCCCGCTATACCTTGCGCGTGAAAAAAGC
Organism: Aquabacterium sp.; assembly: GCF_041909175.1. GTDB lineage: Bacteria > Pseudomonadota > Gammaproteobacteria > Burkholderiales > Burkholderiaceae_C > Aquabacterium. Next base: position 5,008 of record NZ_JAYRDZ010000015.1, read on the forward strand.
TGAAGAAGTTCAAGCCCGAATCACATTCGAAAGTCAGTTCAAGAGCACTGGCTATTACGCGACGACTACTTCGCCCGATGACACCAACCGCTTGTTCCAAGCAGATGTGCTTGATGAGGCACGCGGTGTTCTTGAAAAAGCTGTCGACAAACTCTCACTCCCCCCTCAATGATCCTATTACAGGAGATCGCACATTATGAAAAAACAGGTTTTGGCCATTCTCGTCGCAAGTGCCCTGGGCGTATTGACGACCTCTTCTGCCAATGCTCAGTTGGGCAAGATGATGGGCGGCCTTGGTGGAAGCAGTAACAGCAGCAGTACAACCGCTTCCGCGGATCCCCAAGAATTCATCAAGTCCGCTCAGTCCGCAGAGAAGCTGATGAACAACTCACTGGCGTTGCTCGCTGTTTCACTCTCTTCCAAGGAAAAGGCTGCTGAACTTGAGGCACAACGCAAGGCTGCAAACGCTGTCACAGACTCTGCCGAAAAGCAGGCCAAGATGACTGAGTTGCACAAGTCCGAAGCCGCCGCGGTCAATGAGGCCATGAACAACTCCAACACGGATGCCAACATCAAGAAGATGGGGGGCCAACAACGAGACACGCTGGCCGCTTCCGCTTACAACTTCATGCTGGCACTCTTGAAGGACAAAGCACTGCTTGAGCAGGGGCAAGGCCTGGTCAGCAGCCTTTCATCTAATCCGATGAATATGTCCAAGGTAAGCGGCGTCAAGGATTCGATGTCCAGCCTGACCAATCAAGTGTCGACCGCATCTAGCATCGCCGGCAAGATGCCCGCAATCTTCACTGCGGTTGGGGTAAAGGCACCGGCCTCCAAGGATGAAAAGCCAAAGCAAGTTGCACAAGTTGATGGTGAATAACCCCATGTGCAAAGCATCCTGAAGCACAGGATGCTCATCCACTCTGCATCAAGCCCGCGAAATCAAACATCGCGGGCTTTTTCGTTATTGAGTCGCACCACGGCTCGAACAGCGCCTTGTGCTCTGCGGACTGGCACGCGGCGGATCGAGTGACCGTTTTTCAGGGTACGTCGATGGCTGACCGGCACGGCATCGAAGAGTTGGCTATCTTCCGACGTGGGACGGTCGATGATGTTGAAGTACCAACCATGCGCTTTGTCATGCACCACATCGGCTATGGCCAGACCGGCCACCTCTTCGGGGCGAGCCCCGGTGTAGAAGAGCAGCAGTGGCAGCCAGAAGCTGGCTTCGCCCGACTGACCGGATGAGCGCACGTGCTCTGTGTAGATAGCTGAGCCAAATATCAACTGCAGGTCGGCCACGTCAAAGGGCAGGCGGCGTTTGCGGCGTCGCTGGGCAGAACTCTCCTTGAAGCCCAGCGTATTCGCTGCCGGATTGTGAGGCAGCAGATGACGGCCGACGGCTATTTTGTAGATTGCCTTGATCTTGGAGAGTCGCTCGTTGATGGTGTCCACGGCCAGGCCGCTGGTGCGCATGTGCTCTGCAAAGGCTGTCGTGTCCTCGGCGGTCACCAGGGTTGGAGAAGCACAGGCTTTTGACGGTAGCCGTTCATCCATGAAGCGCTGCAGCGCTCTCCATGGCGTTTGTGCGGCGATGGCAGTTGATCGGGGGCGCTCTGGCACAAAGTCGCGCCACTTCGCGAAGACTTCATCCCAGCCAGGCGGCACTGTAGGTTCAGCGGGCAACGTCTGCTGTGCAGCAGGATCGGGAGGCACACAAGCCGGGGCGCTCAGGTGCAACACGGGCGCGGGGGGCGCGGTCGGTGGCGCAAGTGCGCTCTGGAGAACCTCAAGCGCCTCAGCCAGCCGAGCTTGCTGCATCAAGGACATGACGTGAGCACACAAGGCGTTGGATGCAGGCTCGTGGGTGCTTGGCGGTGGCGAGGGCTGTATGAGTGGCGCCGCCAAGAGGGGCCAGCGCCCCTGGTTGGGGGCATGCACGGTTGAGCTGTTGGCAAGGCACTCAGGCAGGGGCTGCCGATGGTTTTCTGAGGTCAGCCCTGGAGAGATCAAGCGCTGGGCTCGCTGGGTCTGTTGCCAGCGAATTCGGCTGAAGTCTTGCTCGAGTGTGGCCAGCAGCAGGCGCGCACGCTGCTTGGCTTGATGCAGGTCAGAGGTGGCCAGACTTCGGGTGATATGGGTCTTGCCGACAGGAAAGCCTGAGCGGACATCGGCGGGGATGCGCATGCGCAGGTACTTGGTAGCGCGTTGGCCGCGTTCGTAGATGAGTTCGCCGATAGCTTTCATTGCAGTTGTGACACCGTGCTGTGTGGCAGCCTGTGTGACAACTTATGGGAAGCTCAAAACAAAAAGTGCCTGATTCCGTTAGAAATCAGGCACTTGGACACGAGGTCAATATGCGGTGGGGTGGCTGATGGGACTCGAACCCACGACAACCAGAATCACAATCTGGGACTCTACCAACTGAGCTACAGCCACCGCAGAAGAGACATAAAGTATAGCGCGTTTTTCAGCTTATTGCGAGGCCGATGCGGTTTTTTGTGCAGATTGCACCTTGTCGTTGATGGCTTTGCCTTCGTGCAACAGTTCGGCCTTGTACTTGGTCTTGAGCGACTGGTAGTAGGCCTCAGCTTCGGCACGTGCCCAGTAGGCAGCGTACTGGTTCTCGCTCTCGGCCACTTCTTGCGGAGTGAGTTGCAGCGGCAGGATCTTGTTGATCTTCACCAGCGCCGTACCCTCGGCGCCCAGGTCCACCAACGTCCAGGCCGGGCCTTGAGCAGGCACAGGCGTGCGCAGCACGGCATCCAGCACAGCGGGCGGTTGAGCGAACATGGTGCGGCGAGACATCTGCACCGCAGCAGGCAGCACGGCCTTGTCAGGCGCCTGCTTCCAGGCAGCCATCTTCTGCTCGGCATCCTTTCGGGCCAGCTTCAGCGACTCGGCAGCAATCCAGCGCTCACGCACCTGGGCTTGAACCTGCTCGAAAGACGGCACGGCTGCCGGGCTGTACTTCACGATGCGGGCCGACACCATCTTGTTCGGGGCCACTTCAATCGCTTCGGTGTTGCGGCCCTTGGCGCGATTGGCTTCGTCAAACAAGGCCTGCAACAGGCGAGCGTTGCTCAGCACGCCCTGATCGGCCTTGCCCGGGTTGTGCAGCACATCCTTGGCGACCTGCACCTTCAGCTTGAGCTCATCAGCGATCGGCTTCAGAGAGTCAGACTGTTCGTACACACCATTGGTGAACTTCTCGGCAGCGTCAGCGTACTGACGTTGAGCCAGTTGCTTGCGTGCATCTTCTTCCAGTTGCGCACGCACAGCTTCAAAGGGCTGAGCCTGACCGCCACGAACATCGGTCAGCTTGATGATGTGGTAGCCGAAGTCGCTCTCCACCACGCCGCTGATTTCACCCTTCTTCATGCCAAAGACGGCATCTTCGAACGGCTTGACCATGGCGCCACGACCGAAGTAGTCCAGATCACCGCCATTGGCAGCCGAGCCTTCGTCATCGGAGTTGCGCTTGGCCAGCTCGGCGAACTCGCCTGGGTTCTTGCGCAGCTCGGCCAGCAGTTGCTCGGCCTTCGCTTTGGCAGCCTGACGCTTGGCAGCCGGCTCACTCTTTTCAGCCTTGATCAGGATGTGGCTGGCACGGCGCTCTTCTGCCGTGGTGTAGTGAGAAATGTTCTCTTGATACGAACGACGCAGATCATCTTCGTTGACCGTCACCTGAGACTTCAGGGAGTCCACGTCCAGCACCACGTATTCGACATCCGCCTTTTCAGGCATGGTGAACTGCTTGGCGTTGGCCGGTTGAGCAAAGAAGGCCTTCAACTGGTCCACCGTCGGGTTCAGCTGTGCAGCGAACGACTTCGGATCAATCTTGACCCATTGCACGTCGCGGGTTTGCAGCAGGGCCGACACAGCCTGGCGGTTGGCCTCCTTGGAGGGCAGCGCACTGGATGCCACGCCACCCAGCACCTGCGACACCGACAGGTCCAGGCGCAGACGGTCAGCAAACTGCGCGGCGCTCATCCCCTGGGCCTGCAGCAAGGCCTTGTTCAGGCTGCCGTCAGACTTGCGCAAGAACGCGTATTGCGGGTCTTGCGAGAACAGACGCATCATGCGCGAGTCAGGCACCGCGAGAACCTGGTCACGCGCAGACACGCTCAATACGTACTCACGAACCAGCGAGTCCAGCACCTGTTGCTTGAACTCGGGCTTGTCAAACAAGGATGCGTCAACGTCAGGGCGCTGTGCACGCTCGCGTTCGACGATGCGGCGCTGAGCCTGGTCCCATTCATTTTGGGAGATGCTCTGCCCTGCCACCTTCGCCACGGTCGCCTGGTCATCCATGAAGCGGGAGTAGCCCTGGATACCGAAAACGACGAACGAGGGCAGGATCAGCAGCAACAGAACGCCCTGGAGGATGCGGTTGTGCTTGCGAACAAAATCAAACATGAGATGACGCCGGGCGAACCGGCTGGCTGGTTCAAAAAACCGATAGGCAAACAGCACAAAGGCGAACCTGTGTTCGCCTTTGCTTCTTGTTCTATCGGTGGTGGGTGCTGAGGGGCTCGAACCCCCGACCTACGCCTTGTAAGGGCGCCGCTCTACCAACTGAGCTAAGCACCCGACAGACCGGAAACCGAGATTCTACTTCAGTTCACGGCGTCCTTCAGGGCTTTGCCCGGACGGAACTTAGGCACCTTGGCCTTTTTGATCTTGATGGCAGCGCCCGTGCGGGGGTTGCGACCCGTGCGCGCAGCGCGGGTGGTCACGGCGAAAGTGCCGAAACCAACCAGAGAAACCGTGCCGCCCTTCTTCAGGGTGGTGCGCACGCCACCGATCACCGCGTCAAGTGCGCGACCGGCTGCTGCCTTGGAGATGTCAGCTTGCTTAGCAATGTGTTCAATCAACTCGGACTTGTTCACGAAAAATCCCCTCTTGAAGGTGCCACAAAACCTGTTCCACAAACCTGTGTGTACTCACAGCGACGAAGCCGGGAATGGCCTCACCGTAATCTCCACTGCAGGAATTCGAAAGTTCATTCTATGCGGAATCTAGACCGCTTCTGCTCTCAGGTGCAGCGTGTATGCACGCTTGACACAAGCTGATGAATTCGCTTGATTAACCCGCTTTGGCACGGATAGCCGGAAGTGCTTTCTGCAGGTAATACACCATCGACCAGATGGTCAACCCACAGGCAGCGTATATCAGCCAGGTACCCCAGACATGGGCGTCAATCAAACCCAGGACAGGTGCGTCGTAAAGCAGCAACACAATGGCTGCCATCTGCACCGCCGTCTTGGCTTTGCCCAGCATGTGCACAGCCACGCTGCGTGAGGCGCCAATTTGAGCCATCCATTCCCGCAAGGCAGAAATGGCAATTTCACGCCCGATGATGATGAGCGCCACCAGGGCATTGACCCGCCCCAGTTGCAGCAGGATCAACAAGGACGCGCATACCAGGAATTTATCTGCCACCGGGTCGAGAAATGCCCCGAATGACGATGTCTGGTTGAGCCGCCGAGCCAACCAGCCATCTGCCCAGTCAGTCAGCGCGACGATGATGAACAAACCACAGGCCAGCAGATTAATCTGGGCCATGGGCAGGGGCAGGTAAAACAGCCCGACGATCAGTGGGATCGCCACAATGCGCGCCCACGTGAGCAAGGTTGGCAAGGTCAGAAACATGCCCCCATTGTGCCGTGAAGCGTGCATGCTTCAACGCTGATCGAGCGTCATGGGCTTGAATTTGTATTGATCGTTGAACAGGAAGGTCTCATTGAAGCGCCATGGCTTGGGCAGGCGGGACACGTCGCCAAACGGCGCCGCACGCTTGACCGCCTTGATGGCCATGTCCACGGTTTCGCGTGCCTGGCTTGGGTAGCGCATCACTTCAATATGCCGAATGCTGCCATCGCCGTTGAGTTCGATGGTCAGCACGGGAATGGCTTTCAGGATATCGGGCGGCTTGCCGGTGTAGGTCATGTCCGGGTTGGCTGCAACCAGACGCTTGGCCGCCTGCAAGCGTGCATCGGCCATGCTGCGAGGCGAAGCCGGCGCAGGCAGGATGCCGCCGCCAGCCGCCCGGGAACCGGTGTCCCGGCTTTCTTTCTGAACGCCTTTGCCTGCCGGCGTACCCGCCGGGGTTTCCTGGGTGGCGCAGCCCGCCAGCCAACCCGACACGCCCGACACCAGCACGGTCGATGCCACGACCAGCGCACGGCGCCACGAAGAAGTTTCAACGCAAGGCACGGTATATCTCCTCAGCCAAATCTTTTGAAATGCCATCGACAGTGGCCAGCTCATCCACGCTGGCCGATGCAACGCCACGCACACCACCAAAGCGTTGCAGCAACTTGGCTCGCCTCTTGGGGCCAACCCCAGGAATTTCTTCCAGTTTGCTGCTGCCGGTGCGCACGCTGGCTCGCTTCGCCCGCATGCCGGTGATGGCGAACCGGTGCGCCTCGTCTCGAATCTGGGCCACGAGCATCAACGCCGCAGAGGTCGGTGCAAGTTGAAGCTTGGATCGGCCATCGGCAAAGACCAGCTCTTCCAGGCCCACCTTGCGACCTTCGCCCTTTTCCACGCCGACGATCATGGACAGATCCAGGCCCAGCGACTCGAAAACCTCGCGCGCCATGGCCACCTGCCCTTTGCCACCATCGACCAGCACCAGCCCGGGCAACTGCTCGGGCTTCATAGCGCCGTAGCGCCGCTCCAGCGCCTGCCGCATGGCAGCGTAGTCATCGCCCGGCGTGATGCCTGTGATGTTGTAGCGGCGGTATTGAGAGGGCTGCATGCTGTGCTGTTCGTAGACCACGCATGATGCCTGGGTTGCTTCGCCGGCCGTGTGGCTGATGTCGAAACATTCGATACGAAGCTTTGCAAGCGGGTCACCGCCCTGCCCGTCCGGCTCCAGCGCCAGGTCCAGCGAGTCGACCAAGGCGCGGGTGCGCGCCTGCTGCGAACCTTCTTCGCTCAAGAGTCGGGCCAGAGACAGCTCTGCCCCCTTGATGGCCATGTCCAGCCACGCTCGGCGCTCCTCCCTCGGCTGGGTGACGATGTGAACCTTGTGGCCGGCTTCCTCGCTCAGGGCCTCGACGAGCTCCGGGTCAACCGGATGGCTGAGAATCAGCAAGGACGGCACGGCGCCACCCAGGTAATGCTGCGCCAGGAAGGCCTCCAGCACATTGACCTCGGTGGCGTGCACCAAGTCATCACCTGACACAGCGGGTTCGGCCGGCATGTCCCCATCGAGGTCATCGCGCACCGCGACATGGTCTTGCACATGCACGGGGAAATGGGCGCGGTCACCAAGGTGACGCCCACCGCGCACCATGGCCAGGTTGACGCAGGCTCGGCCACCGTGCACCTTGACGGCCAGCACATCCACATCCTTGTCCATGACGGTTTCAATGGACTGTTGGTGCAGCACGGCAGACAGCGCGCTGATCTGATTACGGATCTCGGCCGCCTTCTCGTATTCGAGCCGCTCGGCGTGCGACATCATCTGTGCCTGCAGGCTTGCCATCACCTCCTGCTGCTCGCCCAGCAGGAACTTCTCAGCCTGCCCGACGGTGCGGCGATAGTCCTCGTCGCTGATCATGCCGACGCAAGGGCCGCTGCAACGCTTGATCTGAAACAGCAGGCAAGGCCGGGAGCGGTTATTGAAAACCGAATCTTCACAGGTGCGCAGCTGAAATACCTTCTGCAGCAACTGGATGGTTTCCTTGACCGCCCAGGCGTTGGGGTATGGGCCGAAATAAAGGTGCTTGCGATCGACCGCCCCACGGTAGTAAGCCAACCGCGGAAACTGATGCCCTGAAATTTTCAGATAGGGGTAGCTCTTGTCATCGCGAAACAGAATATTGAACCGCGGATTGAGCGTCTTGATCAGGTTGTTTTCAAGCAGCAAGGCCTCGGCCTCGCTGCGCACCACGGTGGTTTCCATGCGCGCAATGCGCGACACCATGTGGCCGATGCGGGTACCACCGTGATTCTTGTGAAAGTAGCTGGAGACCCGGCGCTTGAGGTCTTTGGCCTTGCCGACATAGAGCACGTCGCCGCGGGCATCGAAATAGCGGTAGACCCCCGGCAAGCCAGGCAAGGCTGCCACCTCGGTGAGCAGGCGCTCCCAGACCTTGGCGCGCTCCTCTGCGCTGGTTTGATCTGGCAGTGTGGCGCCGGAATCAGATTCGTGTTCGACTGATGACGTCATGCCGCGATTGTCGCGGACAACTCACCATAATCGACACCATGCTGTGGGACGTTTTCTGTCGAGTCATCGACAACTTTGGAGATATTGGCGTGTGCTGGCGCCTGTGTCGCGACTTGGCCGACCGAGGGCACACCGTGCGCCTGTGGGTGGACGACGCCTGCGCACTGAGCTGGATGGCGCCGGAAGAAAGCCGCCCGTCTGCGATCTCGGTACTGGACTGGGCTGATGCGCAGGACATGCGCTACCTTGACCAGCAAGGGCAACCTGTGGAAGTTACCCCGGGTGAAGTGGTGATCGAGGCCTTTGGTTGCAACCCGCCCGATGCCTTCGTGGCCGCCATGCTGCTGCGTGAAGACGCCCCCAAGTGGATCAACCTGGAATACCTGAGCGCAGAAGACTGGGTTGAGCGCTGTCATGCCCTGCCCTCGCCCGTCTTCAACGGTCCGGGCGTCGGCCTGACCAAATGGTTCTACTACCCTGGCTTCACTCGCGCCACAGGCGGGCTGTTGCGTGAACCAGGGCTCCTGGCAGAACGCGCGGCCTTCACCCAGTCTGCCTCAGCCAAAGCCAACTGGCTTCGGCAACTCGGTGCAGCGCCGCTGGCCGATGGCGAACGACTGGTCTCGGTGTTTTGCTACGACCACGCGCCGATGGCATCGCTGCTCGACCAACTGGCGGCCGCGCCAACGCCTTACCGGGTCATGCTGACACCGGGCCCTGCCAGCCAATTGGCCCAGGCCTGGCAAGACGGCCGGGCGGACACCGGGGCCGTTCATCTGCATTACCTGCCCCACCTGCCCCAGACGGCATTCGACAAGCTGCTCTGGGCCTGCGATCTGAACCTGGTCCGCGGAGAAGACTCGGCCGTGCGCGCCATCTGGGCCGACCGCCCGCACATCTGGAACATCTATCCGCAAGACGATGGCGTGCACGCTTACAAGCTCGATGCTTTTCTGGAGCGCTGGACAGCGCATTGGCCACCAGACCTCCAAAGCCGGCTCACCCGCGTGTGGAAGGCATGGAATGCGCTCGGCCCGGCCAATGACCTGCAGGACTTGATTTCCTTGCTGGATGACCCCAGGTGGGCGGAATTCGGGCGCCAGTCTGTCAAAACCCTGGCAGAAATGCCCGATCTGGTCACCCAGCTTGGTGATTTTGTCACCCAGTCGAGCTAGAATCGAAAGCTTTGGATATTTCCCCCAGATCAGACATCGGGACTCCACCATGAAACTCGCACAAGAAATCCGCGCTGGCAACGTGATCATGCAGGGCAAGGACCCGATGGTCGTGCTGAAGACTGAATACAGCCGCGGCGGCCGTGGCGCTGCCACCGTCCGCATGAAGATGAAGAACCTGCTGAACGGCGCTGGCGCCGAAGTGGTCTTCAAGGCTGACGACAAGATGGACCAGATCATCCTCGACAAGAAGGAGTGCACCTACTCCTACTTCGCCGACCCGATGTACGCGTTCATGGACTCCGAATACAACCAGTTCGAAGTCGAAGCCGAGAACATGGGCGACGCCATCAGCTACCTGCAAGACGGCATGGAAGTCGAAGTGGTGTTCTACGATGGCCGCGCCATCTCCGTTGAACTGCCGACCTCCGTCGTGCGTGAAATCGAAACCGAACCGGCCGTCAAGGGTGATACCTCCGGCAAGGTGATGAAGCCCGCTCGCATCGTCGGCACCGGCTTCGAAATCTCGGTTCCCCTGTTCGTCGAAAACGGCGACAAGATCGAAATCGACACCCGCACCCACGAGTACAAGAAGCGCGTCTGATCGACGTCTTCACATTCGTGTGACAAAAGGACACCTTTGGTGTCCTTTTTTCTTTAGTAAACACATCGGCGGTCGATAACTGTTCCAGTTGTACAGACGGCGAACAGTCATGCGCATTCTTGTGGTCGACGACCAGTCATCGCTGAGGCAGGCCCTGGGCCTCCAGTTGCGAACCCACGGCTACGAAGTCATTGAAGCCGCCGATGCGGCAGAGGCCCTGGCTCAATTCCAGGCGTTCAAACCTGATCTGATCCTGCTGGATGTGATCCTGCCCGACGAGGATGGCTATTGGGTCGCACGCCAGATTCGCGGCATGGAAGGCGGCCGCTGGACACCCATCATCTTCCTGTCCGGCCAGGACCAGGATCTGGATCTATGGCAAGGCATCGAGTCCGGCGGCGACGATTACCTGGTCAAACCGGTTTCAGAGGTGGTGCTGCGCGCCAAGGTGCACGCCATGAGCCGCCTGCTGGCCATGCGCAACGAGCTGATCCAGGCCACCGAGGAATTGCGCCAGGCCAATGAACGGCTGGCACACATCAGCACGCATGATGACCTCACAGGCTTGGCCAACCGGCGTGGCTTCAACGAAGAACTGCACCGACAGATCGGACAGGCCAAACGCACCGGCCAGCCGCTGACGCTCATCCTTTGCGACATTGACCATTTCAAACGCTTGAACGATGCCGCCGGGCACGTCACCGGTGATGCATGCCTGCGGGAAGTCGGCGCGCTACTGAAGGCGTGCTGCCGACGCCCGACAGACTATGCCGCGCGCTACGGCGGGGAAGAGTTCGGCCTGGTGCTGCCCAATACGCCCAAATCAGGCGCCATGACCTTTGTGCGCGCACTGCAGCAGATGCTGCGCAACCGCGGACTGGTTCACCCGGATTCACCGACAAGCCGCTACGTGACCATTTCAGGTGGCATCACGACCTGCGTGCCAGATGACGACACCTCGGCACGCAGCATGCTCATGCGAGCCGACGAGGCCCTGTACCTGTCGAAGACCCGCGGACGTGATCGTTTCTTCAGCTTCGAGATGCAGCAGGATTCGATCGATCAGGCTCCGCAGAACCACACCTCACTCGGGGCTGCGTGATCCGCCAGGCGGGCGTTGCCTCGCCATGGCCATCACCTCGGAGGGCGGCAGGTCCTTGAGTTTGTGGTCCGACCAGACCTGACGCCAACGGCGCGCCCCGGGCAAGCCGTTATACAAACCCAACATGTGCCGAATGACCTGGGGCCAACGCACCTCACCGTGCTCCCAGCCCTTGGTCCGTGCCATCTCTCGTTCGGTGTAAGCCACCATGGCCTCCTCGACCTGCTCACGGGTGAGCGGCACCTCGCGAGACGCTTGCCCAAAGAGCAACTCATCCCAATCGGCCATCATCCAGGGGGTGTGGTACGCGGCGCGCCCCACCATCACCCCATCCAGCGTCACGCCAGGCAACATAGCATCAGGCTGCAGTTGTGACACGCACGCGGCGTTGTCAGCCAGCCCACCGTTGAGCACGATGGTGAGATGCGGAAAATCGCGCTTGAGCTGGTGTGCGAACTCGTAACGCAGCGGCGGGATCTCACGGTTTTCCTTCGGGCTCAAACCTTTGAGCCAGGCATTGCGCGCATGCACGATGAACACCTGGCAACCCACATCGGCAATGGTGCCGACGAAATCGCGAACGAAGTCGTAGCTCTCGATCTGATCGATGCCAATGCGGTGCTTGACCGTGATGGGCACCTTCGGGTCCCCCCCGACGGCATCGATCATGGCCTTGACGCAATCAGCCACCAGCGTGGCTTCGTTCATCAGGCATGCGCCAAAGGCACCGCGCTGCACGCGCTCGCTTGGGCAACCGCAGTTCAGATTGACTTCATCGTAGCCCCACTGCTGAGCCAGCTTGGCGCAATGGGCCAGATCTGCCGGCTCGCTGCCGCCCAGCTGCAAGGCCACGGCATGCTCTTCCTGGTTGTATTCCAGAAACCGCAGCATGTTGCCGTGCACCAGCGCACCGGTAGTCAGCATCTCGGTGTACAGGCGTGCATGCGGGCTCAGCAGCCTGTGAAGGTAGCGGCAATGGCGGTCAGTCCAGTCCAGCATCGGCGCCACGCAAGCGCGCCAGGGGCTCAGCCCCGTTGCCGGGTCAATCAGTTGTGCAGTCATGAATCATCAGTTGGGATCAATCAGATCACGCAGGGGGTGTGCGTGAGCTGGCCAGGCAGGCTCGAAAAACGCCTCCACCATGGCGGGCTCGACCTCGGCCAGGCTTGGCGGGTTCCAGCGGGGCTGATTATCCTTGTCTACCACCAGGGCGCGCACACCTTCTACCGTTTCACTGGCCGCGCCCTTGCGCAGCTGGAAACAGTGGCGCACCATGGAGCGCTCCATGCGGAACTCATCAGCCAGCGGCATGCTGCGCGCGCGGCGGATCTGCTCCAGCGTCACGCACATCATCAGTGGTGAATGCCCTGCCATTTGCGCCAGCGTTTGCCGGGCCCAGTCACTCGCGTCTTCGGCCAATGAAGCCGCCATATCCTGAACAGTCTCCTGACCAAAATGGCGGTTGATCTGTTCCAGGTGGGCCGTGATGGTGGCATCAGGCAGGGTCGTCAGCCCTTGCTGATCGACATAGGCATGCACACGCCCCATCAGTTCATCGGCCCCATGCGAGGGCACCTGCCGCAACTGATCCAGCAGCCCCTGCAGGCTGCCCCCTTTCGCGTGCGCATCGGCCAGGCCCAGCGTCAGGGCATCGGTGACATGCAGATGAGGCCCCACGATGCCCAGGTATTCGCCTACAGAACCTGCGCAGCGGGACAGAAAATAGCCACCAGCGACGTCAGGAAACAGGCCGATGCGGGTTTCAGGCATGGCCATGCGCAAGGTTTCAGTCGCAACGCGCAGCTTGCAGCCCTGGGCCAGGCCCATGCCGCCACCCATCGTGATCCCCTCCATCCAGGCAATGGTGGGCTTGGGGTAGGTGTGGATGAAATGATCAAGGGCATATTCTTCCGTGAAGAAGTCGTCCACCCCGAAATCACCCGCCAGCGATGCATCGTGCAGGTAGCGGATATCGCCCCCGGCGCAGAAGTGGGTCGCCGACTGCTTGCCTTCTACGGCTGGACGCGCCGAACCGCACAGCAAGACGGCCTGCACAGCCGGGTCCGTCGCCCAACCGCGTAGCACCACCGTCAACTCACGCACCATTTCCAGCGACAAGGCATTGAGCGCCTTGGCACGGTTGAGCGTGATCACGCCCAAGCCACCGGCCACCTCGGTCAGAATCGGACTGGCATTGCCTTGATGCATCAGAAACTCCACGAACTAAAACGGAAGACAAAAGACTTGGCGGTCGAGCATAACCGAGACCGCCAACGGCGCTGACGCGCCATGGCCGAAAGCCGAGCCAACCGTCATCTTGTTCTGGAAAAGTCTGCCGCCACGTGTGACCCATGTTCATGGGCATGGAGGCCATTGCGGCCCACCTCGTGCAAGCGGACTGGCTGACAGAGATCTTGCCCGCGATATCTGCCACGGAAAGACACTGTCAGACATGGCTACCCTGAAACAGGCAGCCTCATTCATCGATCTGCTGCGGGGCCCGTGAACTTCAGGGCCACCACACAGATCGACGGACTCAGACCAATCAGGCCTGAGATTCGCGCGAAGCGCGCTTGCGATCGTGTTCCTTCAGGAAGCGCTTACGCACACGAACGCTCTTGGGCGTGATTTCGACCAGTTCGTCGTCGTCGATGAAGTCCACACCGTATTCCAGGGTGAGGTCGATCGGCGGCGTGATCTTGATCGCGTCTTCCTTGCCGGAGACACGGAAGTTGGTCAGCTGCTTGGTACGGGTGGCGTTGACCACCAGATCGTTTTCGCGGCTGTGGATACCCACGATCATGCCTTCGTAGACCGGGTCACCGGCCTTCACGAACATGCGACCACGGTCGTCCAGCTTGCCCAGGGCGTAGGTGAAGATTTCACCGTCGTCCATGGAGATCAGCACGCCGTTCTTGCGGCCACCGATTTCACCCTTGAAAGGCTCGTAACCGTCGAAGATCGACGAGATCAGGCCAGAGCCACGGGTCAGGTTCAGGAATTCGTTGCTGAAACCGATCAGGCCACGGGCCGGGATGCGGTATTCCAGACGGACGCGACCGCGGCCATCGGGTTCCATGTTGACCATTTCGCCCTTGCGCAGACCCAGGGCCTGCATCACGCCACCTTGGTGTTCTTCTTCCACGTCGGCGGTCACCAGTTCCATCGGCTCGCACTTGACGCCGTCGATTTCCTGGAACACCACGCGCGGCTTGGACACAGCCAGTTCGTAGCCTTCACGACGCATGTTTTCCAGCAGGATGGTCAGGTGCAGTTCACCACGGCCACACACTTCGAAGATACCGTCTTCGCTGGTTTCCTTCACACGCAGGGCCACGTTGTGCTGCAGTTCCTTTTGCAGGCGGTCCCAGATCTGACGCGAGGTCACGAACTTGCCTTCACGGCCAGCCAGCGGCGAGGTGTTCACGCAGAAGTTCATGGTCAGCGTGGGCTCGTCGACACGCAGCATGGGCAGCGGCGTCGGGTTGGCGGGGTCGGTGATGGTCACGCCGATACCGATGTCTTCGATACCGTTGATCAGCACGATTTCGCCGGGACCGGCTTCGGTCACTTGCACGCGGTCCAGACCCTGGAAGGTCAGCACCTGGTTGATGCGACCCTTGATGGACTTGCCTTCCGGCCCTTCCATCACGACCACGTCCATACCCGGCTTGATCTTGCCGGCGTTGATGCGACCCACGCCGATACGGCCGACGAAGCTGTTGTAGTCCAGAGCCGAAATCTGCAGTTGCAGCGGAGCTTCAGGGCTGCCATTGTGCGGATGCACGTGGTTCAGGATGGTTTCGAACAGAGCCGACATGTCGGGGCCCCATTGGGCACCCGGCTCGCCTTCTTCCAGCGACGACCAGCCGTTGATGCCCGAGGCATACACCACGGGGAAGTCCAGCTGCTCGTCGGTCGCGCCCAGCTTGTCGAACAGGTCGAAAGCAGCGTTGATCACGGCATCCGGCTTGGCACCCGGCTTGTCCACCTTGTTGACCACCACGATGGGCTTGAGGCCCAGGGCCAGCGCCTTCTTGGTCACGAAGCGCGTTTGCGGCATCGGGCCTTCTTGCGCGTCGATCAGCAGCACCACGCCGTCGACCATCGACAGTGCACGTTCCACTTCGCCACCGAAGTCCGCGTGCCCCGGGGTATCCACGATGTTGATGTGGGTGCCCTTCCAGCTCACGGCGCAGTTCTTGGCCAGGATGGTGATGCCACGCTCACGTTCGATGGCGTTGTTGTCCATCACGGTGTCGACCACCTTCTCGTGTTCGGCAAAGGTGCCCGACTGGCGCAGCAGTTGGTCCACCATGGTCGTCTTGCCATGGTCAACGTGGGCGATGATCGCAATGTTGCGGATTTGGGTGCTCATGAAAAGCTCTCTGGTCTGAAATCAAATAGCGGGGGAAGCCTCGGCTTCCGGTGCAACAGGCGCCGACTGCGTCAGCATGCCCTGCACTTCAGCCGGACTGAGCAAGCGCGTCGGGATCAACTCGCCTGCCTTGATATGGGCACTACCCAGCAACACGCGCCAGGCAGGGTCGTCACCATGGACGGGATGCGGGCCATAAACACGCACCTGCGCGGCATCGGGCAACTTCACCCGGCGACGCAAGCCCGTGAGAAACCGCGCCGCCTCGGGTTCGGTCAAAGTCACCACGGGCCAGTCACTCAGCAGCACATCTGCCGGCAACAAGCACGTGTCACGGTCGGATTCTGACATGCCTTGCAAAACCTCGAGGGTCACTGCGCCTTGCAGGGTGACACCACCACTGCCGGTGCGACGCAAGGCGATCAGGTGAGCACCGCATCCAAGTCGCTCACCGATGTCTTCAGCCAACGTGCGAATGTAGGTGCCTTTGCTGCAGCGCACATCCAGCTCGACAACGTCATCGTCGCAGCGCAGGATGTCAATGGCATGAATCGTGACCTGACGCGCGGCGCGCTCGATCTCCACACCTTCGCGAGCATACTCGTAGAGCGCCCGCCCCTGGTGCTTGAGCGCCGAATGCATCGGGGGAATCTGTTCAATATCGCCGAGAAATGCGTCGCAGGCCGCACGGACAGATTGGGGGTTCACGGCCTCGGTCGTCACCGGACGGGTCTGGACCAGTTCGCCCTCGGCATCGCCCGTGGTCGTGGTCTGACCCAGCTTGAGCGTGGCGGTGTAGCGCTTGTCCGCGTCCAGCGAGACTTGCGAAAATTTGGTGGCAGCACCGAAGCACAGCGGCAACAAACCGGTGGCCAGCGGGTCAAGCGTGCCGGTATGGCCTGCTTTTTCTGCACGCATCAGCCGGCGTACCTTCTGCAAAGCGTCATTGCTGGACAGACCGAGCGGCTTGTCCAGCAAGATGACGCCGTGCAATTGGCGACGAGGCTGACGAGGCGGCTTGCTCACGAAGCAGCACCCTCGTCGTCGTCCTTGGCTTTGTCCGCCACAGCGCGGTTGATCAAGGCACTCAACTCTGCCGCACGCTCGGTGGTGCGGTCAAAGTGGAAGTGCAGCGTCGGCACCGTGTGGATCTGCAACCGCTTGAACAGGCCATTGCGGATGAAACCGGCGGCTTCGTTCAGACCCTCTTCGGTGTCTTGCGGGTTGCCAACCAACAGCGAGAAGAACACCTTGGCGTGGGCGTAATCGGGAGTCACCTCCACATTGGTGATGGTGACCATGCCAATGCGAGGGTCCTTCAACTCACGGATGAGCTCGGAGACATCGCGCTGGATCTGGTCCGCGACGCGCACGCCGCGGTTGGGGATGGAACGTTTATGGCGCATGGTGAATTCCTGCCATGTTGACTGTCGGCCCTCTCAAGCGCAAACCCCGCCTGGGCTCAGGCGGGGTTGCGTGGGGGAGAAGCCAGTACAGCGACTTACAGCGTACGGGCCACTTCCTTGATCTCGAAGAACTCCAGGACATCGCCTTCCTTGATGTCGTTGTAGCCCTTGATGTTGAGACCGCACTCGAAGCCTTCCTTGACTTCCTTGACGTCGTCCTTGAAGCGCTTGAGGCTGTCGAGCTCGCCGGTGTAGATGACCACGTTTTCGCGCAGCACACGCAGTCGGGCGTTGCGACGGACAAAACCGCTGGTGACCATACAACCACCGATGGCACCAATCTTCGAGGCCATGAAGACCTGGCGGATCTCGGCGGTACCGATGACTTCTTCGCGCTGCTCGGGAGCCAGCAGGCCACCCATCGCTGCCTTCACATCATCCACGGCGTCGTAAATGATGTTGTAGTAGCGCACATCCACGCCGTTGCCATCAGCCACCTTGCGGGCATTGGCGTCAGCACGGGTGTTGAAGCCGATGATGACGGCCTTCGAGGCAATGGCCAGGTTGACGTCGGATTCGGAGATGCCACCGACCGCTGCGTGAACGATCTGCACCTTGACTTCGTCGGTCGACAGCTTGAGCAGCGAAGAAGCCAATGCTTCCTGCGAGCCCTGCACGTCGGCCTTGATGATGAGGGGCAGCGTCTGCACTTCGCCCTGACCCATTTGCTCGAACATGTTTTCGAGCTTGGCGGCTTGTTGCTTGGCCAGCTTGACGTCGCGGTACTTGCCTTGACGGAAGGTAGCGATTTCACGGGCACGGCGTTCGTCGCCCAGCACCATGAACTCGTCACCAGCAGCAGGCACCTCGGTCAGCCCCTGGATTTCCACCGGGATAGACGGGCCGGCCTCGGTCGCGGGCTTGCCATCTTCGTCCAGCATGGCGCGCACGCGGCCGTAGCTGGCGCCAGCCAGAACCACATCACCGCGCTTGAGCGTGCCGGATTGAACCAGCACGGTCGCCACAGGGCCGCGGCCCTTGTCCAGCTTGGCTTCGATCACCAAACCCTTGGCCATCGAATCCTTCGGTGCGGTCAGTTCCAGCACTTCGGCTTGCAGCAGGACGTTTTCCAGCAACTCATCAACGCCCTGACCTGTCTTGGCCGACACCGGGCAGAACGGAGAATCACCACCGTAGGCTTCCGGCACCACCTGCTCGCCGACCAACTCCTGGGTCACACGGTCAATGTTGGCGCCTTGCTTGTCCACCTTGTTGATGGCGACCACGATGGGCACGCCAGCTGCCTTCGCGTGGTGGATGGCTTCCTTGGTTTGCGGCATGACGCCGTCGTCGGCCGCCACCACCAGAATGACGATGTCGGTGGCCTTCGCACCACGAGCACGCATGGCCGTGAAGGCCTCGTGACCCGGGGTGTCGAGGAAGGTGATCATGCCGCGCGGCGTGTTCACGTGGTACGCACCGATGTGCTGCGTGATGCCACCGGCTTCGCCAGCAGCCACACGGGCACGGCGAATGTAGTCCAGCAGCGAGGTCTTGCCGTGGTCAACGTGACCCATCACGGTCACGACCGGCGCACGTGGCAGGGCCTCGGTGGCTTGCTGTTCATGCTCTTCCACCAGGAAGGCTTCCGGATCATCCAGCTTGGCGGCAAATGCCTTGTGGCCCATTTCTTCCACCACGATCATGGCGGTTTCCTGGTCCAGTTGCTGGTTGATGGTCACCATCTGACCCAGCTTCATCAGCTGTTTGATGACTTCGGATGCCTTCACCGACATCTTGTGAGCCAGATCGGCCACAGAGATGGTTTCAGGCACGTGCACCTCGATCACTTGAGGTTCGGTCGGTGCCACGAAGTTGGAATGGCTGTCGCCACGGTCGCCACGGCGACCACCCTTGCCGCCCGGAGCCTTCCAGGCGTTACGGCCACCAGCAGCATCGTTGCCGCCACGGCCCTTGGGAGGCGTCGTGCCACCACGCTTCTTGTCTTCATTGGCCCAGCTCGACGACAGCTTCTCGGACTTGACCGACTTCTTGTCACCAGGCTTGGCACCGGCACCACCAGCAGGTGCTGCCGCTTGACCAGGCGCCCCCGGGGCTCCGGCCTTGGGCTTGTGGATCGTGCCCTTGATGCCGTCCTTGGATGCGGTTTCTGCAGGCTTCGGCTCTTCCTTCTTGGGAGCCGTCATGACCTTGCGGGGAGCCGCCATCATGGCGCGGATCGCGGCAGCTTCAGCCTCGGCGGCCTTGCGGCGGCGCTCCAGCTCAGCCAGGCGTTGCTTTTCTTCAGCCTCGGCCGCACCGGCCTTGATCACGCGCACGGTCGGTGCCTTGGGCGCATCGGCAGCAGGCTTCGGAGCTTCTGCAGCCACCACAGGGGCGGGTGCAGGTGCTGCGGCAGCCGGCGCCTCTACCGCTGCCACTTCGGCAACGGCAGCGGCTTTCGCGGCCTTGGACGAGCGTTGTGCAGCCTCAGTCAGCGCAGCAGCTTCGGCACGCGCCGCAGCTTCCTGAGCTGCACGACGTGCAACAGCTTCACGCTCGGCAGCTTCAGCTGCAGCGCGTTCGGCTTCTTCCTTGGCCTTGGCTGCGGCGGCTTCACGCTCGGCACGCTCTTGCTCTTCACGCTGGCGACGCTGCTCTGCCAGGGCTTCTTCCTGCTTGCGCAGTTCTTCAGCCTCCAGGCGCGCCTGCTCTTCGCGGCGCTTGAGTTCAGCCTCGTCAACCTCAGGAGCGGCAGCCGAACCCGGCAACTCGTCGTCACGCTTGACGAACACGCGCTTCTTGCGCACCTCCACCTGGATGGTGCGTGCCTTGCCTGAGGCATCGGCTTGCTTGATTTCGGTGGTCGACTTGCGGGTCAGCGTGATCTTCTTGCGCTCAGCCCCGGCTGAGCCGTGGGCTGAGCGGAGATGGTCCAGCAGGCGCTCCTTGTCGGCCTCCGTGAGCACATCCTCGTGCGAAGCCTTCGGCACGCCAGCTGCCTGGAGCTGCTCCAGCAGTGTCGCAGCCGGGCGATTCAGCTCCGCAGCGAATTGTGCGACGGTGGTCACGGCCATTGTTTCAATCCTTGAGATGTCTTGCTATTACAGAGTTCGATGAAGTCGAGGGCGATGCGGTGAGGATCAGGCGAACCAGTGCTCACGGGCCTTGAGAATCATGGCGCGGGCCTGCTCTTCGGTCAGGCCGCTGATCTCGGTCAATTCGTCCACGGCCAGATCGGCCAGGTCGTCACGGGTGTTGATGCCTGCTTCCGCCAGTTTGGCGATCAGTTCGGCACTGAGCCCTTCCAATCCCTTGAGATTTTCCGACAACGACTCGACTTTTTCTTCCTTGGCGATTTCCATGGTCAACAAAGAGTCTTTGGCGCGGTTGCGCAACTCATTGACCGTTTCTTCGTCAAAGGATTCGATCTCCAGCATTTCCTGCAGCGGCACGTACGCCACTTCCTCGAGGCTGGTGAAACCTTCGGCGATGAGGATATTGGCCACCTCTTCGTCCACGTCGAGCTTCTCGACGAAGAGTTTGCGGATCACGTCGGTTTCATCGGCCTGTTTCTGGGCCGATTCTTCCGCCGTCATGATGTTGATGCGCCAGCCGGTCAGTTCGGACGCCAGGCGCACGTTCTGACCACCACGACCAATGGCAATGGCGAGGTTTTCCTCGTCAACCACCACGTCCATGGCGTGCTTTTCTTCATCAACAAAAATCGATTGCACGTTGGCAGGAGCCAGCGCGCCAATCACAAACTGGGCAGGGTCTTCCGACCACAGCACGATGTCAACACGCTCGCCAGCCAGCTCGTTGGTCACGGCCGTCACGCGCGAACCGCGCACACCCACACAGGTGCCGATCGGATCGACGCGCTTGTCGTGCGACAGCACGGCAATCTTGGCGCGCGAACCGGGGTCACGGGCGCAGCTCTTGATTTCCAGCAGGCCTTGTTCGATTTCGGGCACTTCCTGACGGAACAGCTCGATCATGAAATCAGGGGCGCTGCGCGACAGCATGATCTGCGGGCCGCGTGCAGCAGAGTCCACACCCAGGATGTAGGCGCGCACACGGTCTGCCGTGCGCAGGTTTTCCTTGGGGATCATCTCGCCGCGCTTGAGGCGACCTTCGACACGACCGGACTCGACGATCACGTCGCCCTTGTCCATGCGCTTGACGGTGCCCACGAAGATCTTGTCGCCACGCGACAGGAAATCGTTGAGCAGCTGCTCGCGCTCGGCATCACGGATCTTTTGCAGGATGACCTGCTTGGCAGCCTGTGCACCGATACGGCCGATGGGCACGGATTCGATCGATTCCTCGATGAAGTCGTCCACTTCGATGTCGGCGATTTGTTCCTGAGCTTCGAACAGCAGGATTTCAGAATCAGGCAGTTGCAGGCCAGCCTCGTTGGGCACCACGTGCCAACGACGGTAGGTTTCGTAATCACCGGTTTCGCGGTCGATAGACACACGGATGTCGACTTCACCGGTATAGAGCTTCTTGGTGGCAGAGGCCAGGGCCGATTCGACGGCGCCGAACACGATGTCGCGATCCACGCTCTTTTCGCGGGAAATCGCATCTACCAGCATCAACAGTTCACGGTTCATTTATTTCTGACCTCCGAGATCTTGCGCCTCATCTACGGCAACTTGTTTTTCAGCAGGCTTGTCAGCCTTGCGGCCACGCCCCTTGAAATCGACGACGGGCACCAGGTGCGCCTCGCGGATCTCGTCAAGCGTGAAACCCAGTGCTTGCTCGACAGCGTTCTTGCCCTCGCCCACCTTGAACACCAGTTGCCAGGCACCCCCTTCAGGGGCAGCCTCGCCTTCAGGTGAAGCAACGGCTTCGAGCACGCCACGGTATTTCTTTCGACCCTGGAATGCCACCTTCAGGGTGATCTCGACCTCGGTGCCCGCGAAACGCTCGAAATGAGCAGCGGTGCGCAGAGGGCGATCCAGCCCGGGGGACGACACTTCCAGGCGGCTGTAATCGACATTGCCCACTTCCAGCGCGTATTGCAGCTGACGGGTCACCTTTTCGCAGTCGTCGACCGTGATGAACTCACCCGGGAGATCGTAGGCCCCACCTGGAAGCCGGTCGATGTACACACGAAGCAAGCCCTGGGAACTGCGTTCGCAGTCCACCAATTCATAACCCAGACCGGTTACGGTGCTTTCAACAGCTTTGACCCAACTCATCAACTCGATACGCGTTTCAGCATGAAGACCGGCCTGTGACAACCGATCAAAAAAATGACAAGCAAAAAAAATGGGCTGGAAGTTCCCTGCCCACCTTACGATATCAGCGAAGCCGGTATTCTAGCCTCAGCTGGCGCCCTCAGCAAGCGCTGTGCCTGAATTTCGCGTTTTCGTGCAACGCCGTGCCAAAATCCGCGATTCGATTAGACCTCTCATTGGAGACTGCATGGGATTTCTCGCTGGCAAACGCCTGTTGATCACGGGCCTTCTGTCCAACCGTTCCATTGCCTATGGTATCGCCAAGGCCTGCAAGCGCGAGGGGGCCGAACTGGCCTTCAGCTACGTCGGGGAACGCTTCAAGGATCGCATCACCGAGTTCGCCAAGGAATTCGACTCGGACCTGATTTTCGACTGCGACGTGGGCAGCGATGAGCAGATCGACAAACTGTTCGCCGACCTGTCGCAGGTCTGGCCCAAGTTTGACGGCTTTGTTCACTCGATCGGCTTTGCACCCCGCGAGGCCATTGCAGGCGACTTCCTGGAAGGCCTGTCACGCGAGGCTTTCCGCATTGCGCACGACATCTCGGCCTACAGCTTCCCCGCCATGGCCAAGGCCTCCCTGCCCTATCTGAACGAACAGGCCGCCTTGCTGACGCTGTCCTACCTGGGCGCGGAGCGCATTGTGCCGGCCTACAACACGATGGGGCTGGCCAAGGCCTCGCTGGAAGCCAGCGTGCGCTACACCGCTGCCAGCCTGGGCCCCAAGGGGATCCGCGTCAACGGCATTTCGGCCGGCCCGATCAAGACGCTGGCCGCGTCCGGCATCAAGGGTTTCAGCAAGATCCTGGATGTGGTCGAGCAAAACGCGCCACTGCGTCGCAACGTGACCATTGAAGATGTGGGCAACGTGGCAGCCTTCCTGCTGTCCGACCTGTCTTCGGGGGTGACGGCCGAAATCACCTACGTGGATGGAGGCTTCAGCCAGGTGATGGGCGGCGTGGGCGACATCGCCTGACGACAGACCAACCCGGCTCTCGGCCTGAATGGTTCAGAGGGCCTTCAGGCGGCGGTACAGCGTGCGTTCGCTGATACCGAGCTGCCTGGCCAGATCGGCCTTGCTGCCCTGGTGCGAAGCCAGGGCCTGACGCAGGGCCGATTCTTCCAGCTCAGACAAAGGCACAGGCGCCAAGCGCGCGGCGTGATCCGTACTGACGCCTGCGTCTGCAAGCTGCGCCTCTTCTTCCCAGCCTGGTATCTCGAAATGCTGGATCTGCAGGGTGTCGCCATCGCACATCAGCACAGCCCGCTCCAGCAGGTTGCGCAACTGCCGCACATTGCCCGGCAACTGACGTGACTGAAGGTAGTCCAGCGCCTCCTTGGACAAGCGCAAGCGGCGTTCGGGCGCCAGCCGCTGCAACAGGGTCTGCGCCAGCAATGGAATGTCACTGCGGCGTTCACGCAGACTGGGCAGCCGAATGGGGAAGGTACTCAGCCGGTAATAGAGGTCCTGCCTGAAGGTGCCGTCGGCAACCATGCGTCGCAGGTCACGGTGGGAGGCAGAGATCAGCCGGATGTCAGAGTGCCGCAATTCCGTGGAGCCCACACGCCGGTAGGTGCCGGTTTCCAGCAGCCGCAGCAGCTTGACCTGCATGGTCAACGGGATGTCACCCACCTCGTCGAGAAACAGGGTACCCCCATTGGCTGCCTCAACCAACCCGGGCTTGGCCGTGGTTGCGCCAGTGAAAGCACCCCGTTCGTGGCCGAACAACTCGCTTTCAAAGAGGGTTTCAGGCAAGGCGGTGCAATCCACCACCACCAGCGGGCGCTCTGCCCGCTCGCTGGCCTCGTGCAAGGCCCGCGCCACCAACTCCTTGCCGGTGCCCGATTCCCCCTGGAGCAAGACAGCTGCGCGAGAGGGGGCAACCCGAGAAACCAACTCCAGCATGCGCTGAAATGACTCGGCGCGCCCCACCAGCCCTTGCGCCTGTGAACGACCCGATGCCAGCGGCTGGGGCTCCATTTTCTCGATGAAATAGACCTGCTCGCCTTGCGCATCCAGCACGGGCGTGAGCTCGATGTTCACGTAGTCCTCGCCATGCGATGTGTGATGCAGGTGGAGTACGCGCTCCTTCTGTCCTGACTCACGCGCCCTGGCCAAGGGGCAGGACTCGCCGGCCTGGTCGCACGGCACGCTGTAGCGGTGGGACGCAGCGTAGCAAGTCTGACCGACGACACTGCGCTCGGTGCTGAAGCGGTTGCGATAGGCCGCATTGGCCGACAGGATGCGGTAGTGCCGATCAAACAGGATGTGCGGCTCTGCCAACCCCTCGATAAACGAGATCAACTCGGCGGGCGGCGGCAGTTCATCGGCCATGGTGTCAGCAATGCTCCAAATTTCTGCCATTTTGGCAGCAAATGAGCCATTTTGACAAACATGACAGCATAGCGACATACCAATGCTGCCGTCAGGGGCTTGTAAACATTTGATTCAAAAGTACTTTTCCAAAAGGGTGCGGTTGGCACGAAACTTGGTCTAGATCAAAAAGGAATCTGGAGCCTCCCGTGTTGAAAGACGACCGTCACCTGCTTCGCAAGTTGACATCCATCGTGTTGGTGAAGGTGTTGGTCCTCGCTCTGTTGTGGTTTGTGCTGGTTCGCCCTGAACGGGCTCAAGTCGAACAACAGGATGTCGCCAACGCTCTGGTGGGTCATGCACCCGCCGCCTCGACACGGCAAGCTCCCGAGCCCTCTCGTACTGCTGTCAAAGGACTCCCTCAATGATTTCAGAGCAACTGGTTGACCTGTCGCGGCTTCAATTCGCCGCCACGGCGCTGTACCACTTCCTCTTCGTGCCCCTCACTCTGGGCATGGTCTGGATGTTGGTCATCATGGAAAGCGTCTATGTGATGACCAACAAGGTCATCTGGAAAGACATGACCCGCTTCTGGGGCAAGCTGTTCGGCATCAACTTTGCCCTCGGGGTGACCACCGGCATCACGATGGAATTCCAGTTCGGCACGAACTGGGCTTACTACTCACACTATGTGGGGGACATCTTCGGTGCCCCGCTCGCCATTGAGGGCCTGATGGCCTTCTTCCTGGAGTCGACCTTCATCGGCCTGTTCTTCTTCGGCTGGGACCGTCTGCCCAAGACACGGCATTTGCTGGTGACCGTGCTCATGGCCATCGGCACCAACCTGTCTGCGCTGTGGATTCTCGTGGCCAATGGCTGGATGCAGAACCCCGTGGGCGCAGAGTTCAGCTACGAGACCATGCGGATGGAAATGGTTGATTTCTGGGCGGTGATCTTCAACCCCGATGCCCAGGCCAAGTTTGTGCACACGGTATCTGCCGGCTATGTGACAGGCGCCATGTTCGTGCTGTCGATCTCGGCCTGGTACCTGCTCAAGCATCGCCATGTGCCATTTGCCTTGCGCAGCTTCCGGGTGGCTTCGGCCTTCGGTCTGGCTGCCATCCTGTCTGCGATCGTGCTGGGTGACGAATCTGGCTACACGGTAGGCGAAGCACAGCAAACCAAGATGGCCGCCCTGGAAGCCATGTGGGATACCGAGCCGGCACCTGCCGGGTTGAAGCTGGTTGCCGGCATCAACGAACAGCAGATGAAGAATGACTGGGAAGTTGAAGTGCCCTGGGTCATGGGCCTGATCGGCACCCGCTCGGTGAGCAAGCAGATTCCTGGCATCAAGGACATTCTGGCCATCAACCGTGCCCGCATCGAGCGCGGCGTGCAGGCCGTGACCGCTTTGGAAGCCCTGCGCAAGCAGCCTGACAACGCCGAAGCCAAAGCCGCTTTCGATGCACATAAGGCTGATCTGGGTTTCGGCTTGTTGCTGCGCAAGTATGTGATCGATGTTCGCCAGGCCACGCCCGAGATCATGGACAAGGCGGCTCGTGACACCATTCCCCGCGTGACCCCCATGTTCTGGTCCTTCCGACTGATGGTCGGGCTCGGTTTCCTGATGCTGGCTCTGTTCGGCCTGTCGTTCTGGAGCACGCTCAAGACCAAAGGCCGGGAGCTGCTGCAGCGCCGCTGGTTGCTGAGATGGGCCCTGTGGATGCTGCCGGCGCCGTGGCTGGCCTGTGAACTGGGCTGGTTTGTGGCGGAATATGGCCGTCAGCCTTGGACGATCTATGGCGTGCTGCCGACCCACATGTCGGTGTCCACCCTGACGGTCGAAAGCCTGTATGGCTCATTGTTCGGCTTCGTCGGCTTCTACACCGTGCTGCTTTGCGTCGAAATGTTCCTGATGGTGAAGTTCGCACGGCTGGGTCCCGCCAGCCTTGGAACAGGCCGTTATGAGGGCGAATCTGCCCACGGCCACGCTTGACCCCATCAACAGGAGCACCAACATGCTGGACTATCCAACTCTCAAGATCATCTGGTGGCTGCTGGTGGGCGTGCTGCTCATCGGCTTCGCGATCATGGACGGGCACGACATGGGCGTCGGCACCCTGTTGCCTTTTGCCGGTCAGAGCGATGAAGAACGCCGCGTCGTGATCAACACGGTCGGACCGCACTGGGACGGCAACCAGGTCTGGTTCATCACGGGCGGCGGCGCCATCTTTGCCGCCTGGCCACTGGTCTACGCCACGGCCTTTTCCGGCTTCTACTGGGCCATGCTCGCCGTGCTGTGGGCCCTGTTCTTCCGCCCCGTAGGCTTCGACTACCGCAGCAAGATTGCCAACCCGACGTGGCGCAAGACGTGGGACTGGGGCCTCTTCATCGGCGGAGCGGTCCCACCGCTGATCTTTGGTGTCGCCTTTGGCAACCTGCTGCAAGGCGTCCCATTCCACTTCGACGACAACCTGATGTCGTACTACACCGGCAGTTTCTGGGCCTTGTTGAACCCATTCGCCTTGGTCGCAGGTGTGGTCAGCAGTGCCATGATCACCATGCACGGTGGCGTCTATCTGGCCCACCGCACGGAAGGGGTGATCCAGCAACGTGCCGCCCGCTTTGCATCCTGGGCTGCCGTGGTGATGATCCTGGCCTTTGCCGGAGCAGGTATCTGGTTGACTCAGGGCATTGATGGCTTCCGTATCACTTCGGCGGTGAACCAGGCTGCCCTGCCCAACCCCATGAGCAAGACCGTGGTGCGAGAAGCCGGCGCGTGGTTGCACAACTTCCAGCAAACACCTGTGCTGTGGGCGCTGCCTGCCCTGGGCTTCGTGGGTGCTGCGCTGGCCGCCCTGCTGGTGCGCAGTGGCAAGACCTTGAGCGCATTCGTGGCATCTTCGCTGGCCATGACCGGTGTGATCACCACTGCGGGCTTCGCCATGTTCCCCTTCGTGATGCCCTCCTCCACTGATCCACGCAGCAGTCTGACGGTGTGGGACAGTGTGTCCAGTCACCTGACGCTGGGCATCATGTTCTGGGCCACGATGATCTTCACCCCGATCGTGATCACCTATACCGGCTGGGCCTACAGCGTCATGCGCGGCAAGGTGACGGTAGCTCACATCCGGGCGAACGACCACACAGCCTACTGAACAAGGAGTTCATCATGAATGACCATGTGATGCCGGGCCCGACCCCCATGGGCTCAGAGCCCGATGCCCAGCGGCGACTGTGGTTGACGGTGGCCACCGGTGCAGCGGGTGCTGCGGCCATTGGCACCGCGGTGCCCTTTGTGTCCACGCTGGCACCGTCCGAACGCGCGAAAGCGGCTGGCGCGCCCGTGGAAGTCGATATCGCCAACCTCGCCCCCGGTGAGTTGCGCATCGTCGAGTGGCGAGGCAAGCCCGTGTGGATTCTGCGCCGCACTGCGGACATGATCGCTGCCCTGAAGGCCGCGAACCCTGAACTGGTCGACCCGGGATCAGAGCGCAAGCAGCAGCCCGATTACGCGGCCAATCCGTACCGCTCGATTGAACCCGATGTGTTTGTAGCGGTAGGGATCTGCACCCATCTGGGCTGCTCGCCCTCCATGGTGAAGGCCAACAGCGGCAACCCGAGCGTGCCCGCCAACTGGCAAGGCGGCTTCCTGTGCCCCTGCCACGGCTCCACCTTTGATCTGGCTGGCCGGGTGTTCAAGAACAAGCCCGCTCCGACCAACCTCGAGATTCCGCCACACCGCTACCTCAGCGCCACCCGGCTGCTGATTGGTGAAGACGCCAACGGCGTGGCCGCCTGAACGAAAGGACAAGACACATGTGGTACTTCGCCTGGGTTCTCGGCATTGGCTTTGCCGTGCTGCTGGCCATTCTCAACGCCATGTGGGGCGAGCATGAAGAAGCTCGCGCCGGCGACAGCGGCGAATGACGGACACCGTCCCGTCATCTGGCGGCCTGCATTGGCCGGCCTTGCTGTGTGCACTGGCCGTGATGGTGCTGGTCACGGTTTACCCGCCCATCCTGGCCAACGCCCACGGTCAAGCCGACCACACGCTGGCGGCCTTGTGGATGAGCGCCATGGCAGCCGGCTTCATCAGAGGGGTCGGATTCATTCCCCGGCACGCTGTCTGGCGGGCCTTGTTTTCCGGCTGGACCTGCGCCCTGATGTGCGTGCTGGCAATCGCCTGGATGTGGACACACTGACTGCCTTAACTGAAAGCTGACCTTGGCCCGCCATCGACACCGCATTTCGATCATAGGTGCCGGCTTTGCCGGCCTGCGCGCCATCCGCGTGCTGCGCGAAACCGATCCTGACTGCGAGATCACGCTCATTGCCCCGCGTGCAGAGTTGCATTACCTGCCGAGCATCATCTGGATTCCCAGCGGCCTGCGCACCAGGAAGGATCTGGTCATCCCGCTGACCGCCTTTTTCGGGCGACATCGCGTGCAGTTCCACCAGGGTACGGTTCAGACGATCAGCAGCGATGGGCGCACCGTGCTCACCGAACGTGGCGAAGTCAGCAACGATGGTCTGATCATTGCCAGTGGCGGCCGATTCATCAAGAAGCTTCCGGGCATCGAACATGCGCTGACCCCTTGTGAAGGCATCACCGTGGCGGAGCAAATACGCGATCGGGTCGCCGCCATGCAAGGGGGGACGATCGCACTGGGCTTTGCCGGCAATCCCCAGGAGCCCACCTCGGTGCGAGGCGGGCCCATCTTTGAATTCCTCTTCGGGCTGGACGAACAGTTGCGTCGGGAGGGCCGACGAGAACAGTTCAAACTGGTCTTTTTCAGCCCAGCCAAGGAGCCAGGCAACCGCCTGGGCGGTCAAGCCGTGGCCCACTTGCTGGCCGACATGGCTCGCCGCGGCATCGACATCCACCTCGGCCACAAGCTCGTCCAGTTTGATGCCCGCTCGGTGACAACGGAAGGTGGTCAGTTCGCCGCAGACCTGATCGTGTTCATGCCTGGCCTGACCGGCAATGCCTGGTTCGACCATACCGATCTGCCCCGCTCGCCTGGAGGCCTGCTACAGGCAGACGCGCAATGCCGCGTAGTGGGCAAGCCGCTTGTGTACGTGGCGGGTGACTCGGGGAGCTACCCTGGTCCCGACTGGATGCCCAAGCAAGCCCACATGGCGGACCTGCAGGCCACGGCAGCCGCACACAACCTGCTGGCCGAACTGAATGGATCCAGCCCGAACGAAACGTTCAAGACAGAGCTGTTCTGCATTGTCGACAGCCTGTCGAAAGGCACCGTGATCTACCGGTCCGAGCGACGCAACGTGATGCTGCCAGCCACCCGCCTGGCGCACTGGGCCAAACGGCTCTTCGAGCACCTGTACCTGCTGCCCTACCGATGAGCGCCTTGGTCACCCTCTCGGGTTTGCTGTTGATCGTGGTGCTGTTGGGGGTGGTTCGCTGGGGCTTGCACAAAGGACTGGCACCCACACGCCTCGCAGATGGCATGCAGCCGTCCGAGTTGGGCCTTGCCGCCGAGGCCATCACCATCGGCTCGACACCTCCCGGCAAGATGTTTGCCTGGTGGATACCGGTCCGTACCACCTTGCAGCGCACACCGGTTGCCGTGCTGCTGCATGGTTGGGGCGGAGATGCTGGCACCTTGCTGCCGGCGGCGCAGGCGCTCCACCAGGCGGGCTACGCCGTGCTGGCTGTCGATGCGCTCAACCACGGACGCAGCGACGAGGAAGACCACAGCTCGATGCCGCGATTCGCCCGCGATCTGGACCGGGCCCTGGCATGGGTCACTTCCAGACCGGATATCGACCCCGCTCGCGTCTATGCCCTTGGCCACTCGGTTGGCGGTGCGGCGGTACTG
Source organism: Aquabacterium sp. (assembly GCF_041909175.1). Lineage (GTDB taxonomy): Bacteria > Pseudomonadota > Gammaproteobacteria > Burkholderiales > Burkholderiaceae_C > Aquabacterium. The sequence goes on from NZ_JAYRDZ010000015.1 coordinate 35,264, forward strand.
CTGAGTGCATCCAGTCGGCACGATCTGTGCGCCGTCGTCAGCGTATCGGCTTTTGCCCATCCGGAGTGGATGATGCGCCGCTGGCTGCAGGGGCGCCACATTCCCTATATGCCGTTGGGCTGGTTGGTCAACCGCTACGTCGAGCAGGTCATCGGATGGCGCTTTGATGACATCGCGCCGATTCACACGGTGTCACGCATCACCTGCCCCGTGCTCCTGGTCCACGGCCAGCAGGATCCGACAGTGCCCGTGAAGGACGCTCGCGCCATCCATGCCCATCAAGGCGCAGCACGCGTCACCTTGATCGAGGCGCCGGGCGACCATGAACACTTTGAGCACATGGATGCGGTCATGCGAGAGGTGCTGGCCTTCATGGCCAGTGCCGCCGACAGCGCAACCAGCCCGACTCAGTTCGGCGCAGCAGGACTGACCAGGGCGCTCGACGCCACCAAAGCCCGTGTATAGGGGTGAGATGGACGCTCCAGAACCTGGTCTACAGCGCCCCTTTCCACGATGTTCCCGTCCTTCATCACCAGCACCTCATGGGCCATGGCTGCGACGACTTCCACATCGTGGGTGATGAGCAGGTAACTCAGGCGGCGTTCGCGCTGCAGGCGTTGGAGCAGTGCCAGGATCTGCTTCTGGATCGTCACATCCAGGGCACTGGTTGGTTCGTCAAGCACGATGAGCTGTGGCTCGACCACCAGTGCGCGAGCCAGTGCCAGTCGCTGCCGCTGGCCGCCTGAAAATTCGTGCGGATAACGGCTCAGCAAGCGCGGGAACTGCGCTTCGGTCAAACCGACGTCAGCCAGTGCGGTGACCACCTGCGCCTGCCGGGCGGCCGCGTCGAGTTCGGGCCGATGAACGAGCAGCCCTTCCCCCACCACTTCTTCCACCGTCATCCGGGGCGACAGCGAAGAAAACGGGTCCTGGAACACCACCTGCACAATGCGGCGCAGGGGGCGGTCTGCCTTGGCCTGGTATTGCCAGCTCCGACCGTCAATCTGCAGTTCGCCTTGTTTGGGCTGCAGGCCCAATACCGCCAGAGCGGTGGTGGACTTGCCCGAACCAGACTCGCCGATCAGGGCCAGTGTCTGCCCCGTACGGACCTCGAAAGTGGCCTGCTTGACCGCTTCGAATTGGCCTTTGCGGAACCAGCCCTTGAAACCATGCAAGGGAACCGGGTAGTTGACCTGCAAGCCCTCGGCGCGGACCACCGGGCTGACATCGCCCAGCTCATGCGCAGCCACCACATCACGCACCGGACGGCTGTCGAGCAGCTTGCGGGTGTAGGCGTGCTGCGGGTTGGCAAACACCTCCGCCACCGGGCCTTGCTCCACCAACTCGCCCTGCTCCATCACGGCCACGCGGTCGGCGAAACGCCGCACCAGATGAAGGTCATGCGTGATCATCAACACCGACATGCCCTGTGTGCGCTGCAACTCACTGAGCAGGTCCAGAATCTGCACCCGCAAGGTCACATCGAGCGCCGTGGTGGGCTCGTCGGCCAGCAGCAGCCTGGGCTTGCAGGCCAGTGCCATGGCGATCATGGCGCGCTGACGCTGTCCACCTGACAACTGGTGCGGATAGCTGCTTGCGCGCCGCTCCGGCTCGGGAATGCCGGTCAGACTCAGCAGCTCGATGGCACGTGCCCACGCTTGCGCCTTCGACGCCAGCTCATGCAACTCCACCACTTCGGCAATCTGGTCACCGATGGTGAACAGCGGGTTGAGCGCCGTCATGGGCTCCTGGAAGATCACGGCCACGTCCTGGCCGCGCACGCCGCGCAGCGCCCTTTCACTCAACTGCATCAGGTCGGTGGCGGCAGTCTCACCACGCCCAGCCAGCACGGCCTGCCCGCTCACCTGCGCCTGCGGCACCAGTTTGAGCAAACTCATCGCCGTGAGCGTCTTGCCCGAGCCTGACTCGCCCACCAACGCCAGTTTCTCACCGGGCGCAATCTGAAAACTCACACGCTTGACGATGTCCTTGGCGCCAATCCGCACGGAGAGGTCACGGACATCCAGCAAGGCTTGCCTGGCATTCATTCCTGCATCTCCTTGCGGGGGTCCAGGGCATCGCGCAGCGCATCACCCATGAAGGTCAAGAGCAACAAGGTCAGCACCAGCACGATGAAGGTCGACAAGGAAATCCACCACGCATCCAGGTTGGCCTTGCCCTGCGAGAGCATCTCGCCCAGGCTCGGCACATCGGCCGGCACGCCCAGCCCCAGGAAATCGAGCGAGGTCAAGGCCAGGATGGCCGCGCTCATGCGAAATGGCAGGAAGGTCACCACCGGCGTCAGGCTATTGGGCAGGATGTGCCGCCAGATGATCTGCCAGTTCGACAAGCCCATGGCGCGCGCCGCACGCACGTAGTCCAACTGGCGGTTGCGCAGGAACTCTGCCCGCACGTAGTCAGACAGACCGATCCAGCCAAACAGGCTCAACAGCAGCAGCAACAGACCGATGCCGGGCGAGAACACCGCCGAGAAGATGATGAGCAGGTAGAGCTCTGGCATGGAGCTCCAGACCTCGATGAAGCGCTGCATGGCCAGGTCGGTACGCCCGCCATAGAAGCCTTGCAGGGCCCCGGTGACCACACCCACCACAACCCCGATGACCGTCAGCGCCAGGCCGAACAGCACCGACACCCGAAAGCCATAGAGCAAGCGCGCCAGCACATCACGCCCGCGGTCATCGGTGCCCAGCCAGTTTTCGGAAGACGGCGCAGCCGGGTTGGGCTGCGACGCAAAGTAATTGATCGTGCGGTGATGGAAGCGGTTGGGCGGATAGATGGCGACATTGCCCGGCTTCCTGAACTGCGCCTGGATGAAGGGGTCGAGGTAATCCGTGGGTGTCTGGAAGTCACCACCGAAGGTGGTTTCCGGTACGTCCTGCACGATGGGCACATACCAATGGCCGTTGTAGCGGGCCAGGATGGGTCGGTCGTTGGACAGCACCTCGGCCAGCAGGCTGAGCACGACCAGCACGACGAACACCACCATGCTCCAGTAGCCCAGGCGGTGTTGCTTGAACCGCAGCCAGGCCCGCCGCGAGGGCGACAGCGAAGGCGTGATGGAAGGGGTAGAACTCGGCGTGCCCATCAGTCGAACTTCACGCGGGGGTCAACCCACACATAGCAGAGGTCACTGATCAGCTTGGTGGCCAGGCCGATCAGGGTGAACAGATACAAGGTGCCCAGCACCACCGGGTAGTCACGGCGGATCACCGACTCATAGCTCAGCAAGCCCAGGCCGTCCAGGGTGAACAGGGTTTCGATCAGCAGCGACCCAGTGAAGAACGCCCCGACAAAAGCCGAAGGGAACCCCGTCACCAGGGGGATCAAGGCATTGCGGAACACGTGCTTCCACAGCACCTTGCGTTCATCGAGCCCCTTGGCGCGGGCGGTCATCACGTACTGCTTGCGGATCTCGTCGAGAAACGAGTTCTTGGTCAGCATGGTGATGATGGCAAAGCTGCCCATCACGCTGGCCGTGACCGGCAAGGTGATGTGCCAGAGGTAATCGGTCACCTTGCCCCACCAGCTCAGCTCGGCCCAGTTGGCAGAGGTCAGGCCACGCAGCGGAAACCACTGCACAAACGAGCCCCCGCCAAACAACACCAGCAAGGCCACCCCCAGCACAAAGCCCGGAATGGCAAAACCGATCAGCACCAGCAGGCTGGTCATGAAATCGAACCGGGAGCCTGCCCGCACCGCCTTGGCAATGCCCAACGGCACCGACACCAGGTAGCTGAGGATGAAGGTCCACAGCCCCAAGGTAATGGACACCGGCAGTTTTTCTTTGACCAGTTCCAGCACATCCTTGTGGTGGACGAAGCTCTGCCCCAGGTCGAAGCGCGCGTAGTTGATGACCATGCGCACAAAGCGCTCGGGCGCTGGCTTGTCAAAACCATAGAGCTTCTTGAGCTCTTCCACCTGGGCCGGGTCTACACCTTGTCGACCGCGATAGGCACTGCTGGGCCCTGCCCCCCCCTCGCCGCCCGTGGTGCGGGCATTGAGCTGAGACATCACCTGCTCGACCGGGCCGCCGGGCACGAACTGGATCACCGCAAAGGTCACCAGCAGCACGCCCAGCAGGGTCGGGATCATCAACAGGATGCGTTTGAGGATGTAGGCGAACATGTCACTGCCTCCACCAGCAGCTCAAGGCCCAGGCCTCGGGACGGTAATGCGGCGGGATCACGGCTGGCTGACCAAAACGGCCGCCACGCCATGCCACCCGGAAGGTGTTCGAGTACCAGTGCATCACCGCCAGGTGCTTGTGCCGAAGCACACGGTCAAGCGCGCGGGTGGCGACGATCAGCTCCGGCTTGTTGCGGGCCGTGGTCACCTTCTCGATCAGCGCATCCACGGCAGGGTCAGACACCCCCATCAGGTTGTCCGAACCCTCCACATTCGCCATGGACGAGTGGTAGTACTGGCGCAACTCAGACCCTGGCACTTCCTGTCCTGGCAAGGCCAGGCTTTCCATCTCGTAATCGAACTTCTTCATCCGCTTCTCGTAGACGGCGTAATCGACCACCCGGTAAGACGCCTGGATGCCGAGCTTTTCGAGGTTGCGGATCATGGGGGTGACCACCCGCCCCATGTTAGGTGAGTTATCGAGAAACTCGATGGTGAAAGGATCACCTTTGGCGTTGCGCAACTGCCCGTCGCGGTAGGTCCAGCCGGCTGCGGCCAGCAAGTCGCGCGCGCGTCTCAGGTTGTCCCGCAAGGACCCGGGCGGGTTGGTATTGGGTGGCTGTGGCACCGGTTGGGCGAACACCGCTGCAGGCAGCTTGGCCCGCAAAGGCTCCAACAGCGCCAACTCGTCCGGCCCGGGCAAGCCCTTGGCCTCGTAATCGCTGTTGGTGAAGAAACTGTTGATGCGCTTGTAGATGCCGTAGAACAGCTGGCGGTTCATCCACTCGAAGTCCATGGCCAGACCGATGGCTTCCCGCACCCGAGGGTCCTTGAACTTGTCCAGCCGGGTATTGAAGATGAAACCCTGGAAATTGGCAGCATTGCGATGCGGCAAGGTCTTCTTGACCAGCTCGCCGCTGTCGAAACGGGCCCCCTTGTACTGCCGCACCCAGTCTTTGGACACGTAGGACTCGATGAAATCGAACTCGCCCGCCTTGAAGCCCTCAAACGCGGCCACATTGTCCAGATACATGCGGTAGGTCACGCGGTCGAAGTTGTACTGGCCACGGCGCACGTTCAGGTCAGCGCCCCAATATTGGGGGTCGCGCACATAGGTGATGTCTCGCCCCGAGTTGACAGGGCCGATGCGGTATGGACCCGAGGTGATGGGCTCTTCCATCACCACCTCGTCGAAGGGCTTGGCCTTGCCATTGACCACCCCCCACTTGTGGCTGAACACCGGCAGGCTGCCCACAATCAGGGGCAATTCCTTGTCGGGGCGCTTGAATTCAAAGCGGATGGTGCGCTCATCCAGCACCTTCACCGCCGACACTCCGCCAAAATAGGCTGGGTACTGGGGTGACACCTGCTTGCTCGTCAGCACGTCGAAGGAATGCTTCACATCGGCAGCCAGCACCGCATCCCCGTTGTTGAAGCGGGCCTTCGTGTTGAGGTGAAAGGTCACCGACAAACCATCAGACGCGACCGCCACATCATCAGCCAGCAGGCCATAGGCGGTGCTCGGCTCTTCGAAATTACCCGTCAGCAGGGTTTCGAACATCAGGGTGGTCAAGCCGGGTGGCGAGGTGCCCTTGAGTGTGAAGGGGTTGTACTTGTCGAAGTTGTTGGCGATGACCGGTGCCACCAGCGAAAAGTCGCCGCCCTTGGGCGCTTTCAGGTTGACGTAGTCGAAATGGTGAAAGCCGGCCGGGTATTTGATGTCGCCAAACTGCGCATAGGCATGGGCCGACCACGCCGCGGGCAGCCATGCCAAAGCCAGCAAAGCAACGCCCAGCCAACGCAAGACACCGAATCGCCCCATGACACCCTTCACGCTTCGCACCACCACAGGCTACCAGAACATCATGGTGTCGCGGCCCTGCACCACCAACTCGACCTTGCGGCCCAGCGGCAGGCACAGTTTCACCGGCACATGGCCGAACGGCAGCCCGGTCAGGATGGGCGTTGTGGTCTGCGTGCGCAGATAGTCGATGGCGGTCTTCAGCTTGTAGCCATGGTCCAGCGGAGACGGCTTGAAGTCCGTGAAGGCCCCCAGCACGATGGCTTTCTGCTTGTCGAGCACGCCAGCCTGATGCAATTGCAGCAGCGCCCGCTCGATGCGGTAAGGGTGCTCATTGACGTCCTCCAGGAAAAGCACGCCATTCTTGATCTTGGGGAAGTGTGGGGTACCCAGCAGCGCCTGCACCATGGCCAGGTTGCCGCCCCACAGTCGACCAGACACATCCAGACCGTCAAAACCGGCCTCGGTGCGGAAGCCAATGGCCTCCAATTCGCCGGTCATGGCTTCAACGAAACAGTCCTGGGTGACGTCATCACCGCCCTCCGGGCTGTCATCACGACCGAAATCATCGCAGGCCATGGGGCCGGCCCAGAAACCGGCTGTCACGCCCTCTTCTACCTTCGCCGGGCCTGCGGCATCGTGCGCCAGTGCCGCCAGTTGCAAGGCGGTGACATCGCTGTGGCCAACCCAGGCTGCGCCCTTCTCGACGCTGCGCGCCATGCGCTTCCAGTCAATGCGGTCCAGCAGCCGCATCAGACCATAGCCACCCCGGGTGGCCAAGGCGATGTCAGGAGCCGCATCGGCGATGCGATGCAGGGCTGCCAGGCGCACCTCGTCGTCACCGGCAAAACGCTGCGAGCGGGCCAACGCCGACTCGTCAATGCTGGCCTCGAAACCCAGCGCTTTCAGGCGCTTGGCGGCGCGTCTGACCGCGGGCGGCTTGGCAACGATACCGGCCGGACTGAAGAGGACAACGGATTGACCCACAAAACCCTCGCAAACTCAGGTGCAAAACCCTGAGTCTACGAGCGTTTGCTCACTGTTGTGCCTTGGCGAGTGTGCGCACCTGAAAGCGGCCGTCGTTATCAAACAACCAGGTTTCGATGACGCCCTCGCGCATGAGCTTTTCTCGCACCGAGTCAGGCAGCCTTTCCGGGTGAACGCGGTGAGCTGATTCAATCGCACGAGCCACCATCTCAGGCTGCTGCTCATTGCCCCGCATGACTTCGGTGCGCCAGTGGCCCGAGGCATCCAGCTTGTTGCGCAGCACCACCACAGCACGCAGCAACGGTTGCGGACGACGGTCGTGCACCCACTCGGGCGAGGCGCTGTACACCTCAGCCGCGTAGTGGCGACGGGACTCGTCCATGACCTCGGCTCGAGCCGAACTCTGTACGAACATGGACGTCACAGCAAGCACTCCGAACCAGACACCATTTGCACTCATGATGAACTCCAACAGGGTAGGACGACACCCTCAAGTTATCGGAGCACCCCACAAGCCAGGCAGAGGTACAAGCGCAAGAACTGTGAGCGTTTGAAAACGCCCCGCAGGGTGGCTACATGAAGTGTGAAAAACATCACAGCCAGCACCCGCGGGTTCTCCCGTTTCAGGCGTGCTCGGGAGGTGTCTCGCTGTACATGGTGTCGATGACCTCCTTGTAGCGATCCAGCACCACGCGGCGCTTCACCTTCATGGTCGGCGTCAGCTCACCGGACTCGATCGAAAACGACTGCATCAGCACCGAGAACTTGCGGATCTGCGCCACCCGCGCACTGCTGGCATTCACGTGATCAACCCCTTTTTGCAACTCGGCCAACACCAAGGGGTGGTGATACAGGTCGGCGCCAGACAGGTGGTGGTGCTTCGCGAATGCCGCCAGCGCGTCGGGCATCAGGGTCAGCAAGGCCGTCACATAGTGACGCCCATCACCACACACCACGGCATGCTCGACCAGATGGGTGTTCATCAATGTGAAGCGCCCCGGGTTTCGCAGAGGCCAGTTGGTTTAAGTCAGACGGTCGCGGCCTGACCAGCGCGTTGTTGGTGGTAGTTTGCCTCGAACTCTGCGGGCGGGACATTACCAAGTGGCCCCATCAAC
>NZ_JAYRDZ010000016.1:0-3265 GCF_041909175.1 Aquabacterium sp.
ACTCCCCGGCCTGGAGCATGTCACGCTCTACCCCCCCATCCCCCTGGCCGTGCAGCGCGTGGCCAACGTGGAACGCGCCCAGATGCTGCTGGAAAGCCCCCACCGCACCGCGCTGCAACGCTTCCTGGCCGCCTGGCAACCTGTGCTGCACAGCACCCGCCAGCAGCCAGAACACAAAGGCCTGGTGCGCTGGCTGGTGGATGTGGACCCGCTGGGGATCTGACGCCGCACGCCAAACCTTGCACGCCATATCAGATCGGCGTGCGAAATTTAACAATTGGCCACAACTGCGTCGTTGACATGATATGTCAAGACACCTATTCTGCGATCCATGCAGGCAAAGCGGTTCCGCGATGGCCTGCCCCACCGCGTGAAGACAAGGAGACACCGTGGCCACCCTGCTGGATCAACTCAACAACCTCGATGTGCTGACGTCGTCACTGATGGGCGGCATTGCGGTGCAGCTGCAACCCATCACCGGAGATGTTCCCGTAGTGCAGGTGAGCATCGAGGGACGGGACGAGCTCCCCATCTTCATCACCTGCTCGGACATGCAGATCATCTGCCTTTGTTATCTGTGGAACGATACTGATGTCCGGCCAGAACGCAGGGCCGAGCTCATGGAAGCACTGCTGGACCTGAACCCCTCCGTGCCGCTGTCGGCATTCGGCCGCGTCGGTGGCCGGTTTGTCCTGATTGGCGCACTGGCCCGCACCGCAAGCGCCAGCGACATCGCCAACGAAGTGGCCGTGCTGAGCGACAACGCACTCGATGCGTTGGACGCACTGTCCGACTTTCTTCGCTGAGCTCCTCACCCCTTTACCACCGACTTCGACAGGAGAAGCACCATGTCAGTCATCAAGAAACTAGTCACCCTGCTGCGCGGCAGCGCCCGTGAACTCGGCCAGAGCGTGGTTGACAGCAACGCCACGCGCATCTACGAGCAGGAGATCATCGACGCCAAGAACAGCATCGCCGAGGCCAAAACCGAGCTCACCGGCGTGATGGCCAAGCAAATGCAGACGGCGCGCGACATCGAGCGCATCAAGACCGACCTGTTGCGCCACGAAGACTTGGCCCTGCAGGCACTGAACAAGGCCGAAGAAGGCCTTGCGCTGGAAGTGGCCGAGCGCGTGGCGGGACTCGAAGCCGAGATGGCCGCGCAGACCCAGGCCCACGCCAGCTACGCACTGCAGGTCTCGCGACTCAAGGACCTGATCCGTGCAGCCGAGACCCGTGTGCGCGAGCACGAGCGCGAAATTGGCATCGCCAAGACCACCGAGAGCGTGTACCGCGCCACGCAAAGCATTTCCGAGAGCATTGGGGCCACGGGGTCGCAGCTGACCAGCGCGCGCGATTCACTGGAGCGCATCAAGAAGCGCCACGAAGACCTGGCCGACCGCATGACCGCAGCCGAGCAGCTGGACCAGGAATTTGGCCACCGCGCACTGGAGCGCAAGCTGGCCGACGCGGGCATTGGTGACAGCGACAAGGTGCGCGCTGCACAGGTGATGGAGCGGCTCAAAGCACGGCACGCCGCCGCTGCTGCTGGCCCCACTGCCGCGACGCTGCCCACCACACCATGAGCCCTGGACCGCGCAAACCGGAGCGCTGGCAGGGCTCCGAGACCGCGCTGCGAGCCGTGCAGGTCGCCTTTGATGTGGAGGAGGCTGTAATGGAGGCCATCCGCGTGGCGGCGTTTCACGCCAATGTCTCTACCTCCACGCAGATCCGTAGCGTGCTCGACCTGCCCGTGGCCGCGCGACCCAAGCGCCCTCGCCTCACGGTGACACTGGACGCCGCAGACTACGCACTGCTGGCCAGTCGCTATGGCCTGGCGCCCGACGACCGGCTGGGCATCAAGGAGGCGGCCACGCGTGAGCTGATTGCATTCGTGCAGCAGCAAGCACCCCACACACGGTCTAAATCAGTGCGAACCGTGCGCAATAGCAAGACGGTGCCCTGAAAGCCGCCGCACGTTTCGACAAAAAAATGGCCTCGATCCACCAACAACTCAACGGGGCATAGGAGGGAATCACATGTTTGCCAATCTTCTGGTGACTGCCACCAGCTTTCCCACCGGCATCTACACGGTGCTGCTGGGCGTGGTGCTGGTCTACTGGCTGCTGGCCATCGTGGGCATGGTGGACTTCGAATCCAGCGGCATTGACCTGGACATCGAGGCCCACGCCGACGCGAGTGCCGACGACCTGGGCGCCATCGCCAGCTATGTGGTGGCCTTTGGCCTGAACGGCGTGCCATTCTCCATTGTGGTGAGCCTGCTGGTGCTGGTCGGCTGGACGCTGTCGTGCCTGGCTGGCGTCACGCTGCAATCCTGGATCCCCACAGACATCCTGCGCTGGGTGGCTGGCCTGTTCATCCTGGGCGTATCCGCAGCCCTCTCACTCGTCATCACTGCACGCCTCGTGCGGCCAATGCGCGGCCTGTTTGTCAGCCACACCGCTCAAAGCAACGCCTCCTTTGTAGGCCAGACCTGCAAGGTACTGACCGGCGTGGTCGACGAACGCCAGGGCCGGGCCGAAGTGGCACAGCGCGGCGCCAGCATCAACATCCGCGTGTGGTCGCCCAGCCCCAACCCCTTGAAGCGCGGCGATACCGCACTCATCACCGAGTACGACTCCGGGAGCCACCGTTACCTGGTCATGCCCCTGCCCCCTGAATGAGTGCAGACAAGCCGCGGCGTCTCCCTATTTCTCTGTTTCCATCTTCCCCATTGGTTCCACCCTTTCCGCAGAAAGCGTTCTCATGCAGCAATCCTTCATGGTCATCCTGATTGCAGTTGGCGTCCTCGTCTTCCTGATCCTGGCGATGTTCGCCATGTTCGCGAAGTTCTACCGCAAGGTGGAGCAAGGCCACGCGCTCATCATCAACACCCTGCGCTCGGAACCCGAGGTCACCTTCACCGGCCGCATGGTCTATCCCATCATCCACAAGGCCGAGCTGATGGACATCTCGGTCAAGACGATCGAGATCGACCGCTCGGGCGACCAGGGCCTTATCTGCGCGGACAACATCCGCGCCGACATCAAGGTGAAATTCTTCGTGCGTGTGAACAAGACGGCTGAAGACGTGCTGCGCGTGGCCCAGGGCATTGGCTGCGCACGTGCCTCCAACCATGAGATTCTGGAAGACCTGTTCTCGGCCAAGTTCTCCGAGGCGCTCAAGACGGTGGGCAAGTCGCTGGACTTTGTGGATCTGTACCAGGCGCGCGACCGTTTTCGCGACAAGATCATCGAGCAGATTG
>NZ_JAYRDZ010000017.1:0-2269 GCF_041909175.1 Aquabacterium sp.
CTGTTGGTGAATGGTCAGCAAGCCTGTTACAAGAAAATTACAATGCCTTCGTCACTTTTCCTCACCAACGCCTTACAAGGATGAATCCCATGATGCCTTTCCGCCGCTCCCTTCTTGCGACCTGCGCTGTCTCGGCCTTGGCCGCCACGACCAGTGTGGCGTTTGCGCAGCAAGCTCGGGAGGTGAAGGTGGGCTACGCACTGGCCGTCAACTCGCACTACGGTGCCGGTGCGCAGGCCTGGGCCGACCATGTGGAGAAGGCGACCGGCAACGCTTTCAAGTTCAAGCAGTTTCCCTCCAGCGCCCTGGGTGGCGAGCGCGAGCTGATCGAAGGCCTGCAACTGGGTACGGTGGAAGCCATCCTCGTTTCCACGGGGGCGCTGAGCAACTTCGTGCCGGAAATCGGCGTGGTGGACATTCCCTTCCTGTTCCGCGATACCGCCCATGCGCGCAAGGTGCTCGATGGCGATTTTGGCCAGGACCTGCTGACCAAGTTCAAGAAGCGCGGCCTGATTGCCCTGGCCTGGGGTGAGCAGGGCTTCCGCCATCTGAGCAACAACAAGCACCCGGTGAACAAGCCCGAAGACCTCAAGGGTCTGAAGATTCGCACCATGGAGAACCCGGTGCACATCCTGGCTTTCCGTACCATGGGCGCGTCGCCCACCCCCATGGCCTGGCCCGAGGTGATTGGTGCCCTGCAGCAGGGCACCATCGACGGTCAGGAGAACCCGCTCTCGGTCTTCGTTTCAGCCAAGCTGTGGCAGGTGCAGAAGAACCTGACACTGACCGGCCACGTCTATGCGCCGATCGCGCTGGTGGTGTCGCCCGCCTTCTTTGGCAGCCTGACGGACGCCCAGAAGACGGCCTTCATCGAGGGTGCCAAGATCGGCGCCCAGGCGTCGCGCAAGTTCGTGGATGACGTCGAGAAGAAGGGTGTGGACGAGATCAAGTCGCACGGTGTCAATGTGGTGACCCAGGTGAACAACGCACCCTTCCAGGCAGCCCTGACCCCTGCCTACAAGCAGTATGCGGCCAAGTACGGGCAGAAGACGCTGGACCAGATCGCTGCGGTCAAATAAGCGGCGCTTGCTCGTTTTCTCCCTTGATCGCCCGGCCTCGCCCGGGCGTTTGTTTTCACTCCTGATGGCCAGGCGCCCCTGGTGTTGCACCAACTATGTTGAACCGCATTGAACGCATCCTTGTGGCCTGCAACCGCTGGTTGCTGATCCTGTTGCTGGTGGCCATGGCCTGCATCGTCTTTGCCAATGTGGTGCTGCGCTACACCACCGGGGACTCCATCGTCTGGGCCGAGGAGGTGGCGCGGCACCTGATGATCTGGGTCACGTTTCTGGGGGCGGGGCTGGTGCTGCGTTTTGGTGGCCACGTCGCCATCGACAACCTGCACCAGGCCGTGAGCACGCGTTCCGCGCGCTGGCTGCGCACGGTGGTGGCAGTCGGCATCGGTGTTTTCTGTCTGGTGATGACCTATTTTTCGGTCCTCTACGTCTGGGCAACGCGCTTCCAGACCACGGCGGCCACTGACATCCCGATCTCCTTCATCTACCTTGCGATGCCGATGGGGTTTTTGCTGATGTTCGTGCACCTGCTGTTCATCGTGCGCGGTTATATCGCCGATGGCAGCTATATCGAGTCCGGTGAAATGGATGCCGAGGCGGCAGCCTCCCTCTGACCGACCGACACCAAAGACAGGCCATGACTCTCACTCTCTTCATTGCCGCCGTCGTGCTGATGGCGCTGGGCTTTCCGGTCGCTTTTGCGCTGGCCATATCGGCGGCATTGGCGGTGTTCGTTGGTGGGCGCTATCCGCAGCTTGTGGTTTTCAAGGAGATGTTCACCGGCATCGACAGTTTTCCGCTGATGGCGGTGCCGTTCTTCATCCTGGCGGCCGAACTCATGTCAGGCGGCGCACTGACGGCGGTGCTGCTGCGCTTTGCTGCCCAGTTCGTCGGTCATCTGCGGGGCGGGCTGGGCTATGCCAATGTGCTGTCGCTGACACTGTTCTCGGGCATTTCCGGCTCCGCACTGGCCGATGCGGCCGGCCCAGGCTCCATGATGGTCAAGATGATGGACAAGGCCGGCTACTCGCGTGCCTATGCTGCGGCACTGACATCGAGCACGGCTATCGTGGGCCCGATCATTCCACCGTCCATCAGCATGATCATCTATGCCATGCAGGATGAGCAGGTGTCGGTGGGCGGGCTGTTCATGGCAGGCTTTTTGCCGGGCCTTTTGATCGCACTGGCCATGG
>NZ_JAYRDZ010000018.1:0-1935 GCF_041909175.1 Aquabacterium sp.
GGCCTGCATGGATGGCATGAAACAAATGCTATATTTGGCCTCTAGCGCTTATGAATGAAGCGCTAACAGCTATCAAATTAATAGCATTTCATTCCAAGAATCAGGACTGCATCTGGTCCTGGTAGCCCGCCGACTGCTGCTGTTGCTGCTGATCGGCACCTGGATCGCGAGGCTCGCGGGCCTCGCGCGGAGCACGCGGCTCGCGCTCGCGGCGCTCGGCAGGGGCCGGACGGTCGCTGAAGCCTGCGGGACGCTCGGCCAGTGCCTTCATGGACAGCTTGACGCGGCCCTTCTCGTCCGTCTCAAGCACCTTGACCTTGACGATCTGGCCTTCGCTCAGGTAGTCGGTGACCTTCTCCACGCGCTCGTGGGCGATCTGGCTGATGTGCAGCAGGCCGTCCTTGCCGGGCAGCAGGTTGATGAGCGCGCCAAAGTCCAGGATCTTGGTGACCGGGCCTTCATAGACCTTGCCGATTTCGACTTCGGCCGTGATCTGCTCGATGCGGCGCTTGGCCTCGTCGGCCTTGGCGGCTTCGGTGGCGGCGATGGTGATGGTGCCGTCTTCCTCGATGTTGATCTGGCAGCCGGTTTCTTCGGTCAGCGCACGGATGGTGGCGCCGCCCTTGCCGATCACGTCGCGGATCTTCTCGGGGTTGATCTTCATCGTGTAGAGCTTGGGCGCAAAGCTCGAAATCTCGGCCTTGGCTTCGCCCATGGCTTCCTGCATCTTGCCCAGGATGTGCATGCGCGCTTCCTTGGCCTGGGCCAGGGCCACCTGCATGATTTCCTTGGTGATGCCCTGGATCTTGATGTCCATCTGCAGGGCGGTGATGCCGTTGGTCGTGCCGGCCACCTTGAAGTCCATGTCGCCCAGGTGATCCTCGTCACCCAGGATGTCGGTCAGCACAGCGAAGCGGTTGCCGTCCTTGATCAGTCCCATGGCAATGCCCGCCACGTGCGCCTTCATGGGCACGCCAGCGTCCATCAGCGACAGGCAGCCGCCGCAGACCGAGGCCATGGACGAGGAGCCGTTGGACTCGGTGATTTCCGACACCACGCGGATGGTGTAGGGGAATTCTTCCTTGCTCGGCAGGCAGGCCACCAGGGCACGCTTGGCCAGGCGGCCGTGGCCGATTTCGCGGCGCTTGGTGCTGCCCATGCGGCCCACTTCGCCGGTGGCAAAGGGAGGCATGTTGTAGTGCAGCATGAAGCGGTCTTCAAACTCGCCAGCCAGCGCGTCGATGCGCTGTGCATCGCGCTCGGTGCCCAGCGTGGCCACAACCAGCGCCTGTGTCTCGCCACGGGTGAACAGCGCAGAGCCGTGCGTGCGCGGCAGCACGCCGTTGCGGATTTCGATGGGGCGCACGGTGCGCGTGTCGCGGCCGTCGATACGGGGTTCGCCCGCCAGAATCTGGCTGCGCACGATGCGCGCTTCGATGTCGAACAGCATGCCTTCGACCTTGACGGCGTCAAACTCGACACCGGCTTCCTTCAGGTCGGCCATGACCACAGCGTAGGCCTCGCGGCAGGCGTGCGTGCGGGCCTGCTTGTTGCGGATCTGGTAGGCGGCGCGCAGCTTGTCCTCGGCCAGTTGGGTGACCTTGGCAATCAGCGCCTCGTCCTTGGCAGGGGCTTGCCATTCCCAGGCGGGCTTGCCAGCGTCACGCACCAGCTCGTGGATGGCGTTGATGGCAATCTTGCCCTGCTCGTGGCCGAACACCACGGCGCCCAGCATCACGTCTTCAGGCAATTGCTGTGCCTCGGATTCGACCATCAGCACAGCGGCTTCGGTGCCTGCCACGACCAGGTCCATCTGGCTGCTCTTGCGCGCCGTCTGGCCGGGGTTGAGCACGTATTCGCCATTGATGTAACCCACGCGGGCCGCGCCAATGGGGCCACTGAACGGAATGCCGGACACTGCCAGCGCAGCGCTGG
>NZ_JAYRDZ010000019.1:0-1524 GCF_041909175.1 Aquabacterium sp.
CCGAAATGCTGACATGGTGAATGCCGCCAGACTTGCTGCGCCACTGGCATTCGTAATCCAGCACCGAGCCGTGCAGACGCAACTCTTCCAGCCAAGCCTCGCGTGCAGCCAGATCGACCCACAGGCCGATCTCCAGCGTGGTGTGGCCCACCAGGTCATCGCGGGTCCAGCCGAAGAAAGCTTCGTATTTGTCGTTGACCTCCAGGAACATGCCGTCGGAGGCTCGCGCAATGGAGGCCGCCAGCGGGCTGGCCGAGAAAGCCACTGTGAACCGCTTCTCGGTGTCGCGCAGCGCCGTGATGTCCTGCATGGCACCGGCCATTGTCACCGGTTTGCCCGATGGATCGCAGGAGACCTCCCCCATGGCCAGGCCCACACACACATGGCCATCGGCCCGCCGAAAGCGGAACTCCACCTCATAGGGCTTGCAGTCATCGAGCGACTTTTGCACGGCAGCACGCACCCGCGCCTGGTCCAGCGGATCGACATGCTGCAAAAACAGGTCGAAGGAAGGAGTCACCGCCCCCGGCGCATAACCAAAGCACGCAAAGGTTTCATCGCTCCAACGCAGTTCGCCGCTGGCCACGCTCCATTCCCAATGCCCCACGTGGGCCAGCCGCGCCACCTGCTCCATGCGGCGGCGCTGCTCCATGGGCGCCGTGACGTTGTGGATGAGCTCCAGCTTGCTGATGCTGCCGTCGGCGTTGTGCAGCGGCATGTCGAACAGCTCGTAGGACTGGCCCTGTGCATTGGTCCATTCCCAATTCACCGTTTTGCCTGCGTACACATCGGCGTTCTTGCACCAGTCACAAGGGGACTGGCGGCCATGGAAGTACTCGTAGCACTTGCGCCCCTGCACCGGGCCAAACTCCTTCTGCATGGCAGGGTTGATGTACTCAATGGCGTAGCTCGGGTTGGTGATGTACACCCCATCGGGCAATGCATCCATGATGGCCATCAGGCGCGAGCGGTCGCTGGCCAACTGGTCTGCAAGGTGCTGTATGCGTTTGACCTCGCTGATGTCGGTCCAGGTCAGCACCACGCCGTCGTCGCTCTTGCCCTCTTCCTTGAAGGGCAGCATGCGTTGGAACACCCAGCGCCCATTGGGCAGGCGCACCTCGGTTTCGATGCGTGCACCTGTGCGCGCACAACGCTGCAGATCGGCCAGAAAGACCTCTTGCGGCCCCAGCCGATAGTGGATATCGGCCACGGGCCGCCCAATGTCTGTGGGCCGCAGGGCCAGGTAGTCCTCGACCCCAGGGCTGATGCGACGCAGGCACAGTTGCGCATCCAGGAACACCGTGCCGATGTCGGTGCTGTCGAGCAGGTGGTCGTAGTCGCGCGTGAGCGCGGCGAGCTCCTCGTTCTTGGCGTGCAGTTCGCGGTTGAGGGCGTACAGGTCTTCGTTGACGGACTTGAGCTCCTCGTTGGCGCTTTGCAGCTCCTCGTTGGAGGCGGTGAGCTCCTCGTTGCTCAGGTCGATGCGCTCGTGGCTGGCCTGCAGCTCCACCACCATCTCTTGCA